>NC_009675.1:1490000-2980000 GCF_000017505.1 Anaeromyxobacter sp. Fw109-5 | reverse complement strand
CGAGACTGCGCCGAAAATGTATCGGGTCTCAAGCATGGCACCGAAGCCACGGGATCCCGCAAGGGATCGGTAGGGGAGCGTAGAACCGGCAGCGAAGCCAGACCGCAAGGACTGGTGGAGTCTGTTCTAGAGCTGATGCCGATATGAGTAGCGACAAAACGAGTGAGAAACTCGTTCGCCGTAAGCCCAAGGTTTCCTGGGGAAGGTTAATCCGCCCAGGGTTAGTCGGGCCCTAAGCCGAGGCCGAAAGGCGTAGGTGATGGACAACAGGTTAATATTCCTGTACCGCCCCGTTGGCGTTGAAGCGAGGGGGGACGGAGAAGGGTAGCGCAGCCGGGTGACGGTCGTCCCGGTTCAAGCCCGTAGGCGGGCCTCATACGATGAAAAGGTGAGGCCATTACGCCGAGAGGTGATGACGTGGCCGTAAGGCCTGAAGTGCGTGATCCCATGCTTCCTAGAAAATCCCCGCGTGGAGCTGACGAGGCGCCCGTACCGCAAACCGACACAGGTGGGCGAGGAGAAAATCCTAAGGCGCTTGAGAGAACTCTGGTCAAGGAACTCTGCAATCTACCCCCGTAACTTCGGAAGAAGGGGGGCCCGGCTATGTGTAGGGACTTGCTCCCGAAGCGCAGCTGGGTCGCAGATAAATGGCGGTAGCGACTGTTTAACAAAAACACAGGACTCTGCAAACACGCGAGTGGATGTATAGGGTCTGACGCCTGCCCGGTGCCGGAAGGTTAAGGTGATTCGTCAGGCCGCAAGGCCAAAGCGATGAACCGAAGCCCCGGTAAACGGCGGCCGTAACTATAACGGTCCTAAGGTAGCGAAATTCCTTGTCGGGTAAGTTCCGACCTGCACGAAAGGCGTAACGACTTCCGCGCTGTCTCGACCAGGGACTCAGCGAAATTGAAATAGCTGTGCCGATGCAGTTTACCCGCGGCAAGACGGAAAGACCCCATGAACCTTTACTACAACTTGCCACTGACACTAGGAATTGCTTGTGTAGGATAGGTGGGAGCCTATGAACCCCGGGCGCTAGCTTGGGGGGAGGCAACGGTGAAATACCACCCTGGCGATTTCTGGTGTCTAACCTGGGCCCCTGAACGGGGTCGGGAACAATGGCTGGTGGGTAGTTTGACTGGGGCGGTCGCCTCCCAAAAGGTAACGGAGGCGCGCGAAGGTTCCCTCAGCCTGATTGGAAACCAGGCGTCGAGTGCAATGGCATAAGGGAGCTTGACTGCGAGACCGACGGGTCGAGCAGGTGCGAAAGCAGGTCATAGTGATCCGGTGGTTCTGTATGGAAGGGCCATCGCTCAACGGATAAAAGGTACTCTGGGGATAACAGGCTTATCGCGTCCAAGAGTTCACATCGACGACGCGGTTTGGCACCTCGATGTCGGCTCATCGCATCCTGGGGCTGGAGCAGGTCCCAAGGGTTTGGCTGTTCGCCAATTAAAGCGGTACGCGAGCTGGGTTCAAAACGTCGTGAGACAGTTTGGTCCCTATCTGCCGTGGGCGTAGGAGAAGTGAGAGGATCTGTCCTTAGTACGAGAGGACCGGGATGGACGCACCGCTGGTGTACCAGTTGTCCCGCCAGGGGCATCGCTGGGTAGCTATGTGCGGAACGGATAACCGCTGAAAGCATCTAAGCGGGAAGCCAACCTCGAGACGACTTCTCCCGGGCGCAAGCCCCTGAAGCCCCCTCGAAGACGACGAGGTTGATAGGCCGGAGGTGTACGCGCCGTGAGGCGCTCAGCTGACCGGTACTAATCGGGCGTGCGGCTTGGTCTCCCTCTTCTCAGGTCGTAGGCGACCGGAGACGAGGTCGAGATCGAGGCATCGAATGACGTTCGGGCCACGCGAGGCCCGCTGGAAGACTCTTCTTACCCTTCGTATTCAGCCTTCGAGAGGCCCTGAGCCCCTCGAGCTCTTTTCAAGCTTTGCGGTGGCTATGTCGGTGGGGTCACACCCGTTCCCATCCCGAACACGGTAGTTAAGCCCACCAGAGCCGATGGTACTGCACCGGAAGCGGTGTGGGAGAGTAGGTCGCTGCCGCATCTTTCTTGGCCCGCTGGCGCAATCCGCGCCGGCGGGCTTTTTCTTTTCTGCCGCGCGAGCGCGGACCGCGCGCCCTCAGGCCGGAGGCATCGCCTCGCGCCCCGGCGAGCGCAGCGCCTCCGCCACCCGCCGGAGGTCCTCCACGAACCTGGAGAGCTCGGCGGCGCGGGTCTCGTCGTCGGGCGCCCGCAGGATCGCGGACGGATGCACCGTGGCGAGGACGATGGGCGCGAGCGGCGAGGCCAGAGGCTCGCCGCGGCTCCGCGTGACCCGGAAGCCCTTCCCGAGGAGCGCCTGCGCCGCGGTGGCGCCGAGGCAGACGACGGCCCGCGGCCGCACCAGCCGGAGCTCGGCGTCGAGCCACGGCCTGCAGGCGCGCACCTCGCCCGCGTTCGGCTTCTGGTGGATGCGGCGCTTTCCTCGCGGTTCCCACTTGAAGTGCTTCACGGCGTTCGTGACGTAGACGCGGCGCCGGTCGATCCCGGCCGCCGCCAGCGCCTTGTCGAGGAGCCGGCCGGCGGGCCCGACGAAGGGGAGCCCTGCCAGATCCTCCTCGTTCCCCGGCTGCTCGCCCACGAGCACGACCTCGGCGCGGGAGGGCCCCTCGCCGAAGACGGTCTGCGTCGCTCGTTCCCACAGCGGGCAGGCCCGGCAGCCCCGGGCCGCCTCGCGGAGGGATGCCAGGCTCGCATCGGCGGGGACGGGCGCCACGGCGCTCGCCCCACGGCTCCGGGGCTCGGCTGCTGTCGGGCGCGGCGCACCCCCGGCCCGCTCAGCCATGCGCTGGGCGGGCGCAGGCGGAACGCTTCCGGAGGGCGAGCGGGGGCGGCTGTCGGAGCGGCGTGGCACTCCTGTCATGGTTACTCACGGGAGGGCGTGGGGCGGAACCGCAGCGGCGCCGCCGGCTGTCGGGCGCCGCAGGGGCGGGGGCAGAGCGAGGGGCGCAGGCGTGGTGAGGTCGAATGCGCGAGCCATGACGTCGAGCGGGCCGGGCGCGCGCAGCGGCTCCGCGGACCTGCCGCTCCATGGCGGACGGGTGCCGCCGTGGCTGTTTCACCGGATGGCCCGGCTCGGGCGCGTGCTCTGCGAGGCGATCGTCCTCGAGTACGGGCGCGCGGAGCTCCTGCGCCGGCTCTCCCACCCGTTCTGGTTCCAGTCGCTCGGGTGCCTGATGGGCATGGACTGGCACTCGTCCGGGATCACGACGAGCGTCCTGGGCGCCCTGCAGCGCGGGCTCGCGCCGCTGGAGCGCGAGCTCGGGCTCCGGGTCTGCGGCGGGCGCGGCCGGCACTCGCGGCGGACGCCGGAGGAGCTGGTCGCCTTCGGTGAGCGCACCGGGCTCGACGGCGACGCGCTGGCCAGGACGAGCCGGCTCGTCGCCAAGGTCGACGGGGCGGCGGTGCAGGACGGTCACGAGCTCTACCTGCACGCGTTCGTCGTGGCCGACGACGGCGCGTGGGTCGTCGTCCAGCAGGGGATGGACACGGTCCGGCGCCGGGCGCGGCGGTATCACTGGCGCTCCGAGGGCCTCACGAGCTTCGTCGACGAGCCGCACGCGGCGATCGAGGGCCGTCCGGGCGGCGCCATCGTGAACCTCACGGACCGGCGCGCCGCGCCGTCGCGCGAGGCGCAGCTCGCGCTCGTTCGCGACGGGCCCGATCGCGCCCTCGTCCGGATCCGCGGGGCGCTCGCCAGCGGGCCGCACCTCCAGCTGCCCGGCCGGCACGCCGTGGCCGCCTCCGACGTGCTCCTGCGCCGCCTGCACGGCACCCTCGCGGCCGCGGCCGAGCGCGGCCCGGTCGATTTCTCCGAGCTGCTCCTCACGCCGGGGCTCGGCGCGCGCACGGTGCTCGCCCTCGCCTCGGCCGCCGAGGTGATCCACGGCGCGCCCTGCCGATTCAGCGATCCCGCGCGGTTCTCCCTGTCCCACGGGGGCAAGGACGGGCACCCGTTCCCGGTGCCGCTGCGCGTCTACGACGAGACGCTCGGCGTGCTGCGCCAGGCCGTCGATCGCGCGAAGCTCGGCGAGGAGGACCGCCTCGCCGCCATCCGGCGGCTCGACGAGGAGGCGCGCCGGCTCGAGGGCGCCGCCGAGGGACCGACGCTGGAGGAGTTCCTGGACGGAGAGCGGCGGGCGAGCCGCGCCTACGGCGGCCGAAGCGTACTGGAGGGTGGTTCGCCGTCTGGAGCGAGTGAGTCCGAGCCGGGCCTGGGCGGCGGCGCAGCGGGGCGGGCGGAGCCCGGCGCGGCGGGGAGGGCCCCCACGCAGCTCTCGCTGCTCCGGAGCTGACGCGGCGGGGCCGCGCCGAGCGTCCGCGATCACGCGAGGAGGACCGCAGGACCGGCGATACGCTCAGGAGGCGGACGGAGCCGCGAGCGCGAGGGCCGCGAGCGCCCGGACGTTCGCCGGGCAGTCCACCGCGGCGAGGTCCACCTCGCTCACCCAGCGCGCGGCGTCCCACTCGTCGCAAGCGGCGAGCGTCCGGCTCTCCACGTCGGCGACGAAGGCGAAGTTCATGTGGAGCCCCTTCGAGCCGGCCGCGTGCTCCTCGTAGCCGACGAGCCCGGCGGGCGTTCCGTCCACGCCGACGCCGCCTGGAAACCGTCCGGTGAGCCCCGTCTCCTCGCGTAGCTCCCGCCGCGCGGCCTCGAGGGGAGTCTCCCCTGCCTCGATCTCGCCGCCGACGGGGAGCCAGGTGCCGAGCCGGCGGTGACGGACGAGGAGGATGGCGCCCTCGTGGCGGCAGAACACGGAGACGGAGAAGGCGCGGCGGGGCGTGGAGGGAGCGGTCACGGGAGAGCGGGTATCCGGGGGCGGTGGCGTGGCGACGGAGGGTAACGGCCGTGCCGCCCGATGTCGAGTCGCCGCGCGCGGGCGGGCGGTCGTCCGTGCAGACGCCCTCGAGGTCCGGGCCGGCGTGATCGCTCGACGTCGCGCCGCGGACCGACGCCGCATCGCGGTCGACTGGGTGCGGCGCGGGTGGGCTCGCCGGATGGTGCGTGCCCACCGGGGGAACGCCGCGGCCTTCCAGCGCAGGCCCAAGCGGGAACGCGCGGTGCGCTTGCCACCCTGGGCCGAGGAGCGTCTCCTCGTGACGGGGGAGGCCGGCGGTGCGGAACGCGGCTCGCAGCGGCGATGCCGAGACGCTGGATCGGCTGCGCGGCGACGAGGCGGCGCTGGAGCGACAGGTCGCCGCCGCGCGCGCCGAGGCGGCCGCCGCGGTCGAGGCCGCGCGCCGGGAGGCGGAGCTCCTCGCCGCGAGCGGGCGGCGCGAGCTCGAGCGGGTGCGCGGGGCGCTGCGCACCGAGGACGCCGCCGCCATCGAGCGCGAGGCGGAGAGCGGCCGCGCCGTGCTCGCGGAGGAGCTCGCGGCGGTCGCTCGCAGCGCCGAGCGGAACGGCCCGCGCGCGCTCGAGCGCGTGCTCGCGGTGGTGCTCGGGAGGTCGCCGTGATCCTCCCCATGGCCCGCGTCCAGCTGCTCGGCCCGCGGGACCTGCTCGAGCGCGCGCTCGAGTTCCTCCAGGCCCAAGGCGTCCTGGAGCTGCGCGCGCCCTCGCCGGCGCCTGCCGGAGCGCCCGCCCTCGTCCAGCCCCGTCCGCCCGCGGCGGCGACGGCGATGCGCGCCGCGCGCGCGGAGGAGGCGCTGCGACGGCTCGAGGCGCTCGCCGCGCGCCTGGCGGGCGGCCGGGGCGCAGGGGAGGGGAGGCTCCCGGAGCCCGGCTCGGAGGAGCTGCTCGCCAGGCTCGGCGAGCTGGAGACGGAGCTCGACGCGCTGGAGGCGCGGCGCGCGGCGCTGGCCGAGGAGGCCGAAGCCCTCGCCCGCTTCTCGCGGCTGATCGTGGCGCTGGCGCCGCTCGGCCACGGGATCGATCCGGCGCTCGACCCGGAGATCCACGGCCTCGAGCTGCGCAGCGACCCCGAGGCCATCGCGCTCCTGCGCGGCGAGGTCCGCCGGCTCACGGGGGACGTGTTCGAGCTGACCGCGCGCCCGCTCGACGCGGAGCGCACCGGCGTGCTCCTCGTCGTGCCGCGCGCGCACGGCCCCGCGCTCACCGCGCTCCTGTTCGAGCGTGGGGTGGACGAGGTGAAGCTCCCGGCTGCCTGCGCCGGCAAGCCGCTGGTGGACGTGCTCCTCCACGTCATCGCCCGGTCCCGGGCCATCCCCGCGGAGCAGGCGCAGGTCGAGGCGGAGCGGGAACGGCTCGCGGAGCGAGTCCACGCGCCGCTCGCGGCGAGCGCCGCGGCGGCGCGCGCGCTCCTGGGTCGCCTCGGCGCGGCGAGCGCCTGCGGCGAGACGCGCTTCGCCTTCGTCGTGACGGGCTACATGCCCGCGGAGCGGGTCCCGCCCCTCCGCGAGGCCGTCGCAACCGAGCTGGGCGATCGGGTCGCGATGCTGGCGCGGCCGCCCGAGCGGCGCGAGTGGTCGGAGGTGCCGGTCGTCCTGCGGAACCGCTCCTTCGTGCGTCCGTTCGAGCGTCTGCTGGGCCTCGTGCCGCTGCCGCGTTACGGCTCGACCGACCCGACCCCCTGGGTCGCGGTCTTCTTCCCGCTCTTCTTCGGCCTCGTGCTCGGCGACGTCGCCTGCGGCGCGGCCGGCCTGGTGGTCGCGCTCGTCCTGCGCGTGCGCCGGGTGGGAGGTCCGCTGGGGCGCGATCTCACCTGGGTCGCCCTCGCGTGCGCGCTCTCGGCGCTGGCGTTCGGAGTCCTGTTCGGCGAGGCGCTCGGCGAGCTCGGCGGGCACTTCGGCCTCCACCCGTTGGTCCTCGACCGTCGCCGGGCCTTCCTGACGTTCCTCGGCGTGGCGCTCGGCGTCGGCGCGGTCCACGTCGGCGTCGGCATGGCGCTCGGGGTGGCGGGGGCGCTCCGCGCCGGGCACCGCCGGGAGGCGTTGGGGCGCGTCGCGAAGCTCGGGCTCCTCTGTGCCGCGGCGGTCAGTGGCGCCGTCGCCGCGGGCCTGCTGCCCGCCCCGGCGCTGCGCCCGGCGCTGTGGGCTGGGGGCGCGCTGCTCGCCGTCGCGATCGGGGCGGAGGGGCCCATGGCGGTCCTCGAGCTCGTGCTCGGGCTCGGCAACGTCCTGTCCTACACCCGCCTCATGGCCCTGGGCCTCGCCTCCGTGATGCTCGCGGAGGTGGCCAACCTCGTGGCGACGACGCTCCGGCCGGCCGCGGCGGGGGCGACCATCGGCGTGCTGCTCCACCTCGTAAACTTCACGCTCGGGCTCATCAGCCCGACGGTCGCGGCGCTGCGGCTCCACTACGTCGAGTTCTTCGAGAAGTTCTACGACGAGGGCGGCGCGCCCTACCGCCCCTTCGCTCTGGGCAGGTAAGGGAGGAGGTCGCAAATGGACAAGGTGCTGATCGCCGTCTCAGCCGCGATCGCGGTGGGAATCTCCGCCCTCGCGACGGCGTGGGTTCAGTCCCGCATCGGCTCGGCGGGCGCCGGGGCGCTCGCCGAGAAGCCGGAGGTCCGCGGCGCCATCATCGTGATGCTCGCCATCCCGGAGACGCTCGTCATCCTCGGCTTCGTCGTGGCGGTCCTGATCCTCACCGGAGGCTAGGCGCGTGGGATACCCGGAGCTGCTGCGGGTCCTCGGGGAGGAGGCCGCGCGAGAGGCGCGTGAGGTGCGCGCCGCGGCCGATCGCGAGTGCGCGCGGATCCTCTCCGAGGCGCGGGCCGCGGCGGACGGGGCGAGGGCGGCGGTGCTGGCCCGCGTGCGCGAGGAGTCGGAGGCCCACCGGCGCGCCTCGCGCGAGGCCATCGCGCTCGAGCGCGAGCGCGCGCTCCTCGTGGAGCGCCGCCGGCAGCTCGAGCGGCTCCGTCTCGAGGCCCTGGCCCGGCTGCGCGGTGCGGGCGGGCCCGCGCTCGACGCCGCGCTGCTCGCGGAGCTCCTGCCCGAGGCCGGGGACGGGCCGCTGGAGGTGATCGTCGATCCCGGCGCCGAGGCCGAGGTGGGGCGCGCGCTCGCCTCGCTGGACCCCGCCGTCGCGGCGCGGGCGGCCGTCCGCGCGGCGCCGGAGGCGCGCGGGGGCGTCGCGCTCGTCGCCGGGCGCCGCGTCCTGGACGACACGCTCCCCTCGCGGCTCGACCGTGCCTGGACGGTGCTCGAGGCGGAGGTCGCGAGGCTGCTCTTCGGGGAGGGCTGACGTGGCACGCCTCGACTTCGCGAACGCCCGGCTCGGCGCGCGGCGCGCGCGCCTCCTCGACGACGCCGCGCTGCGCGCGCTGCTCGCGCGCGGAGGCGAGGCCGAGCGGCTCGAGGCGCTCCGCGCGAGCGCCCTCGGGGCGGCGGTGCCGGCCGGTCGGACGGGCGGGCCCGACGCCCTCCTGCGGGTCGAGGCAGCGCTCCGCGAGGCGCTGCGCCAGGAGGGGATGCGGCTGCTCGAGGAGACGGAGGGAGGCCGGGCGCGGGCGCTCCTCGAGGCCTTCCTCGCGCTCGACGAGGCCGCCGCGGTCGCGGCGATCGCGCGCGGCGTCGCCGCGGGCGCGCCGGTGGATCGCACCCTCGCCGCCGCGCCGCCGGTTCCGGGTCTGCCCGCGGACGCCCTCCGTGCCGCGGCCTCGGCGCGGGACGTACCGGCGGCGCTGGCCGCGCTCGCCGCCGCCGGAAGCGCGGTGGGCGCCGCCGCGGGCGCCTTCGCGGGCGGCTTCCGCGCCGAGCGGGGGCTCCTCCCGCTCGAGATCGCCGCCGAGCGCGCCGCGCTCGCCCGCGCCCGTCGAGCGTGCCGCCGAGGGGGCGAGGACGCGGCGATCCTCGCGCGCCACCTCGCCGATCGCGTCGACTCCCGCAACGCCGCCACGCTCCTCGCGCTCGCGGGCGCGGTGCCCGCCGCCGACGCGCTGCTCGAGGGAGGGCGTAGCCTCGCGGGGGAGACGCTCCGCCGAGTCGCCGCGCTGCGCCACGGGGATGCCGTGCGGGACGCCGTCTCGGCGGCCCTGGGAATGTCCGCGGCCGAGCTCGCGACGCCGTGGGGCGCGGAGCGCGCGCTCGAGCGCCGCCTGGTCCTGGCCCTCCGCAGGGAGGCGCGCGCCCGGCCGCTGTCGCTGGCGGTCCCGCTCGCTCACCTCGCTGCCCGACGCGCCGAGGTGAGGCGCGTCGCGCTCGTGCTGCGCGGCGCCGCGCTCGGGCTGCCGGCGGAGGAGATCCTCTCCCTCGCGGAGGAGGGCGCGTGACCCGGTCCGGACATGCCGACCAGCAGCGGACCTCGCCGCTGCGCCTCGTCGTCGTCGTGCGGGAAGGCGACGCGCTCGGTTTTCGCCTCGCCGGAGTCACCGTGGAGGAGGTGGCGAGGGGAGAGGAGGGGGCGGCGCTCCGGCGCCTCGCCGCGGCGGAGGACTCCGGCGTGCTCGCCGTCGAGGATGAGGTGCTCGCCGCGGCGGGGCCGCGCCCGCTGCGCCGGGCCCGCGAACGCGGCCTGCCCGTCGTCCTCCCGTTCACGCTGCCGCGGCGCTGGGGCGAGGAGGGGCGGGGCCGGGCGTACGTCGCGGCGCTGATCCGCCGCGCCGTCGGCTACGGCGTGAAGCTGGGGGCGGCGGGGGAGGGGCCATGACCGCCAGGCTCGTGCGCATCGCGGGCCCGACCGTCGTCGCCGACGGCCTCGCCGGCGCGGCGCTGAACGAGGTGGTGTGGGTCGGCGAGGAGCGCCTCCTCGGCGAGGTGATCCGCCTCGAGGGGGATCGCGCGACGATCCAGGTCTACGAGGAGACCGCGGGCCTCGCGCTCGGGGAGCCGGCGGAGCCCTCCGGCGAGCCGCTCGCGGTCGAGCTCGGCCCGGGCCTGCTCGGCTCGGTGTTCGACGGCGTCCAGCGCCCTCTCGACGCGCTCGCCGCGCAGCAGGGCGACTTCCTCGGGCGCGGCGCCCGCCTGCCCGCGCTCGATCGGGCGCGCCGATGGGAGCTCGAGCCGAGCGTCCGCCGCGGCGACGACCTCGTGCCGGGGGCCTGCCTCGGCGTGGCGCGCTCCGGCGCGGAGGCCCAGCCGCTGCTGGCGCCGCCCCACGTCCGGGGCCGCATCGCGGAGGTGCGCAGCGGGGCGCTCGCGGTGGACGAGCCGGTGGTGCGCCTCGCCGACGGCGCCGAGATCGCGCTCCTGCAGCGCTGGCCGGTGCGGCGCCCGCGCCCCATCCGCCGGCGGCTCGCGCCGGACGTCCCCTTCCTCACCGGCCAGCGGGTGCTCGACTGCTTCTTCCCGGTGTCCGCGGGAGGCACCGCGATGGTCCCCGGGGGCTTCGGGACGGGCAAGACCGTCCTCGAGCAGAGCCTCGCCAAGCACGCCGCGGCGGACGTGGTCGTCTACGTCGGCTGCGGTGAGCGCGGCAACGAGATGGCCGAGGTCCTCGACGAGCTGCCCAAGCTCGAGGACCCGCGCAGCGGCGGGCCGCTCCTGGGGCGCACCGTGCTCGTGGTGAACACCTCGAACATGCCGGTCGCCGCGCGAGAGGCGTCGATCTACACGGGCTGCACCATCGCCGAGTACTTCCGCGACATGGGCCGCTCCGTCGCGCTCATGATCGACTCCACCTCCCGCTGGGCGGAGGCCCTGCGCGAGATCTCGGCGCGGCTCGAGGAGATGCCCGGCGAGGAGGGCTACCCGACCTACCTCGCCTCCCGCCTGGCGCGCTTCTACGAGCGCGCCGGCCGCGTCGAGACGCTCGGCTGCGGCGAGGGGGCCGTCACGATCGTGGGCGCGGTGTCGCCCCCGGGCGGCGATCTCTCCGAGCCGGTGACGCAGTGCTCGCTCCGCGCCACCGGCGCGCTGTGGGCGCTGTCCGCGGACCTCGCGCACCGCCGCCACTACCCGGCGGTCGACTGGGCGATCTCGTTCTCGCTCGAGGCCGAGCGCCTCCGCGGCTGGTTCGAGCGCGAGGCGGGGGAGGGGTTCGGCGCCCTCCGCGACGAGGCGATGAAGCTCCTCCAGCGCGAGCGCGAGCTCGTGGAGGTGGCCGAGCTCGTCGGCACCGAGTCGCTGCAGGACGCCGAGCGGCTCGTGCTGGAGTCGGCGAGGCTCTTGCGGGAGGGCTTCCTGCGCCAGAGCGCGTACGATCCCGTCGACGCGAGCTGCCCGCCGCGCAAGGCGCTCGAGATGCTGCGGCTCCACCTCGAGCTCCACGGCCGCGCCGTGAACGCCATCGCCGGCGGCGTCCCGCTCCACTCCATCCTCGAGGCGGGCCTCGGCGCCCGCCTCCTCCGCCTCGGCTCGCTGCCGGCGGAGGCGATCGCGCGCGGCGCAGAGGCGCTCCGCGCGGAGCTCGAGGGGCTCCTCGCGCGCCTCGAGGCGGAGTGAACGATGGATCTCGTCACGCGGCGAGTGCGCGGGGCGGACGCGATCGCGGGGCCGCTGCTCTTCCTGGAGGGCGTCCCGCGCGCGCGGCTCGGAGAGCTCGTGCGCATCCGCATGGCGGGCGGCGAGGAGCGTCGCGGCCAGATCATCGAGCTCTCGGGCGCGCGGGTGGCGGTCCAGGTGCTGGAGGAGACCCGCGGCCTCGCGCCCGCGCGCGCGGAGGTGACGCTCACGGGCGAGGTGGCGACCCTCGCGGTGTCGCGCGGGATGCTCGGGCGCGTGCTGGACGGCCTGGGCCGACCGACCGACGGGCTGCCGGCCCCCATCGCGGAGGCGCGGCTCCCCATCCACGGCGCGGCCCTGAACGTCACGCGGCGCGAGAAGCCCGCCGACTTCATCGAGACCGGCGTCTCGGCCATCGACGGCCTGAACACGCTCGTGCGGGGGCAGAAGCTCCCCGTCTTCTCCTGTGCGGGCCTGCCTGCCGGCCGGCTCGCCGGCCAGATCGTCTGCCAGGCCAGGGTCCGCGGCGGGGAGCGGTTCGCCGTGGTGTTCGCCGCGATGGGGGCGCCGTTCCGCGAGTACGACGCCTACCTCGAGGCGTTCCGCAGGGCGGGAGTGCTCGATCGGACGGCGGTGTTCCTCAACCGCGCCGAGGATCCGCCCATCGAGCGGCTCATGACCCCGCGCTGCGCGCTCACCTGCGCCGAGCACCTCGCGTTCTCCCATGGCCTGCACGTCCTCGTCGTCCTCACGGACATGACGAGCTACTGCGAGGCGCTGCGCGAGGTGGCGCTCGCGCGCGACGAGGTGCCCGGACGCCGCGGCTACCCCGGCTACATGTACACGGACCTGGCGACGATCTACGAGCGCGCCGGCCGGATCGCCGGCCGGCCCGGGTCGATCACGCAGGTCCCGGTGCTGACGATGCCGGACGACGACCTCACGCACCCCATCCCGGATCTGTCGGGCTACATCACCGAGGGTCAGATCGTGCTCTCCCGCGAGCTCGACCGGCGGGGCGTGTATCCGCCCATCGACGTGCTGCCCTCGCTCTCGCGCCTCATGGGGCTCGGCGCCGGCCCGGGGCGCACGCGCGCCGACCACCGACCGCTGGCCGACCAGCTGTACGCGCTCTACGCCCGCGGGCGGGACGTGCGCCGGATGGCGGCCATCGTCGGGTCGGCGAACCTGGGCGAGGAGGAGCGGCGGCTCCTGGAGTTCGGGGACCGCTTCGAGCGGGAGCTCGTCGGCCAGGGGGACGCGTTCCGCTCCATCGAGGACACGCTGGAGACCGGGTGGCGGCTCCTCGCGCAGTTACCTCCCGAGGCGCTCGCGCGCATCCCGGCGGCGGTGCTCGAGGCCCGCCGCAAGGAGGGCCAGCGGTGACGCGCACCCCGACCACGCGCATGGGGCTCCTCGAGGTCCGCGGGCGCGCGGACGTCGCCTCGAAGGGCGCGCGGCTGCTCCGCGCCAAGCGCGAGGTCCTGGCCGGTGAGCTGTGGAAGCTCACGCGTGAGGTGCTCGCCGGGCGCGCGCGGCTCGACGAGGTGCTCCGCGGGGCGGTGAAGGCGCTCGGGCTCGCCCGCGCGCTCGAGGGCGAGGAGGCGCTCGCGTCGGTCGCCCTCACGGCCGCACGCGAGGTGCCGCTCCAGGTAAGCGTGCGGCGCGTGTGGGGAGTGCCGACGCCGTCCGTCGCGGCGCCCGCGTTGATACGCGCCGCCGACGAGCGCGGCAGCTCCCCGACGAGCTGGGGCCTCGCCGGCACGGAGGCGGCGCGCCGTCACGAGGAGGCGCTCGAGGTGCTGCTCCGGATCGCGTCGCGCGAGCTGCACCTCGCTCGCCTCGGCGAGGAGATCCAGGCCACCTCCCGCCGCATCAACGCGCTCGAGCAGCTCGTCCTCCCGGCGCTGACGGCGGAGTCCGGACGGATCGAGGCGGCGCTCGAGGAGCGCGACCGGGAGGACGTGGTGAGGCTCAAGCGGTTCCGGGCTCGGCGGCCGCGCAGGGAGGCGAGCGCCCGCCGCCCGTGATCAGGAGGGGCGCCGCCAGAAGGGCTCGAGCTCGAGCGGAAGCTCGTGGCCGATGAGCTCGGCGTCCTCCTCGGGCGTCATCGCGCGGAGCGCGGCGAACACCGCCCGGACGGTCGCCTCCACCTCGCGCGGCTCGCGCTCGAGGTCCTCCGCCACGATGGAATGGAAGTCCTCCACCCGGCGGAGCCGGCGCGGCGGGCGCGCCGCGTGCCGCTCGCAGGCGGTGAGGCGGCTGCCGAACGGCTCCGGCAGGTGCTCGCGCAGCTCGTCGAACTCGGCGCCGGTGGTGCGCTGCGCGAGCGCACACATGACCGCCTCGACCGCGCGTGCGGCCTCCGCTCGCCGCGGCAGCCCCTCGCGCGCGAGCGCGTCCACGAGCGCCTGGAAGTTGGCATCCTGCAAGGGGTCGTGGTCACCAGGGAGAGCCATGCCGCGAAGATCATCATGAAGGCACGACACGGCAGCGCCCGTGCGGTCGTGGGGTTCCCTCGTGGGGTCTAGGGCATCCCCTGATTGGGCGCAACGCCACATCCCCGGCGTCCGAGAGAGGTGGTACACGCCCGAGGTCATGCCTGCGGCAAACCGATCCTGGCCGCCGGACGCGGCGCGCGTGGCGCGGCTCGGGCCGGCGGTCTTCGTGGCGCTCGCGCTCGCGGCCGGCACGGCGGGGGCCGCGGCGTTTCACGCGCTCCGGGAGGCGGGGACCCTGCACGACGTCCTCGCGGTCGAGGTGGCGCCGATCCACGACCAGCTTCGCGCCGTCGACCCTTCGCTGGGCCGCGCGCATGACGAGGCGCTCGCGGCGTCCCGCGCGCGGATCACGGCCCGCATCCGGGGGGCGTCGCACGCGCTCCTCGCCGCGACCGGGGTGGCCCTCGGGCTCGCGTTCGCGGCGTACGCGGTGGCGCGCCGCTCCGTGCGCGCGCTCGCCCGCAGCGAGGCACGCTACCGCGCCACCTTCGAGAACGCGGCGATCGGGATCGCCCAGGTCGCGCTCGACGGCCGGTGGCTGCGGGTGAACCGGCGCTTCGCCAGGATCCTCGGGTACGAGGAGGAGGAGCTGCGGGCGCTCCGGTTCCAGGACGTGACGCACCCCGAGCACGTCGCCGAGGACGAGGGGTGCGCCCGGCGGCTCCTGGCGGGCGAGGGCGTGCTCTGCGCGAGGGAGAAGCGCTACGTCCGGCGGGATGGGCGCGCCACGTGGGTGCACCTCACGGCGGCGCTGGTCCGGGACCCAGCGGGACGGCCCTGCTACTTCGTCTCCTCGGCCGAGCCCATCGACGAGCGGAAGAGCGTCGAGCAGGAGCTGCGCGAGGCGGTTCGTGCGCGCGACGACTTCCTGGAGATCGCCTCGCACGAGCTGCGTACGCCGCTCACGAGCCTGCGGCTCCAGCTCGAGGGGTTGAAGCTCGCCGGCGCCCGGGGCGTCGTCACGCCGGAGCGGCTCGCCGCGAAGGTGGACGGCGCGCTTCGCCAGGAGACGCGGCTCGCGCGGCTCGTGGACGAGCTGCTCGACGTGTCGCGGATCGACCGCGGCGAGCTGCGGCTCTCGCCGCGAGAGGCCGACCTCGGCTCGGCGGTCCGACGCGCCGTCGAGCGGCTCTCGGAGTCCGCCGCGCGGGCCGGCACGGAGCTGCGGCTGGCGCTGGACGAGCCGCTCGTCGCGCGGTTCGACCCGGAGTACCTGGAGCGCGCGGTCGGGATGGTGCTCGCGAACGCCATCAAGTACGGGGCGGGCAAGCCGGTCGACGTCGAGCTGGCGCGGCGCGGCGAGGCGGCGCTCGTGATCGTCCGCGACCGTGGCATCGGCGTCGATCCGTGCGTGCGGGAGCGCATCTTCGAGCGGTTCGAGCGGGCGGTCTCACCGCGCCACTACGGAGGCCTCGGGCTGGGGCTCTTCGTGGCGCGCCGCGTGATCGAGGCGCACGGAGGGACGATCTCGGTCGAGGGCGCGCCCGGCGAGGGCGCGACCTTCCGGATCGAGGTGCCGCTGGCGGGCCCGGAGGCGGTCCCCTGCAGCGGCACCGCCGTCCCGGCGTCGGCGTGATTGCGCCGACGCCGGATCAGGCGAGGTCGAAGACCAGCACCTCCGAGGCGTCGACGCCCGCGAGCCGCACCTCGCGCTCCTCGCTCAGGGCGGCGCCGTCGCCCGCAGAGAGCGTCTCGTCGCCGACCCGGAGCTTCCCGCGCACGACCTGGACCCAGGCATGGCGGTCCGCTTCGAGCGATAGCACCACCTGATCGCCGCCGCCGAGCAGGCCGGCGTGGACGCGCGCGTCCTGGTGGATCGTGACGCTCCCGTCTGCCCCGTCGGGCGAGGCGACGAGCCGCAGGCGCCCGCGGCGCTCCTCCTCCGGAAACGCGCGTTGCTCGTAGCCAGGGAGGAGCCCCTGGCGCCCGGGCAGGATCCAGATCTGGAGGAAGTGGACGGGCTCGGAGTCGGAGCCGTTGAACTCGCTGTGAAGGACGCCGGTGCCGGCCGTCATCCGCTGCACCTCGCCCGGCCCGAGGGACGAGCCGCTGCCCATCGAGTCGCGGTGGGCGAGCCGCCCGGACAGCACGTAGGAGAGGATCTCCATGTCGCGGTGGCCGTGGGTGCCGAACCCCTGGCCGGGCGCGACCCGGTCCTCGTTGATGACGCGGAGCGCGCGGAACCCCATGTGGCGGGGATCGTGGTAGTCGGCGAAGGAGAAGGTGTGGCGGGTGTCGAGCCAGCCGTGGTCGAAGTGCCCGCGGTCGTTGGAGCGTCGGACGGTGATCATCGGCGCATACTTGCCGTCGCGAGCCGTGCCGATCAACGCCACCCCTGTGGCCCCGGCCCGGCGTCCGGCCGCTCGATCGCGCATGCGCGTCCGGACGCCGAGCGGTTGCCGGTGCCGAGGCTCGCGGCTTGACCGGCCATGAGCACGGTAAGTTCGAGAGCGCCTCTCTCCGATCGCTCGAGGACGGGGCCGCTCGCGCAGGCGATGCTTCCCGTCCTGCGGAAGGGATCGTGAAGCGCTCGCGCGGAGGCGGTGCGACGGTCGTTGCCTCCGCCCGCAAAGAGAATATCGAGCTGTTGAGAGCGGGAGACATCGTCGGCCGCGCGGTGATCTCGACGAGCTATACCTGGAGGCACCGCCGTCGCAGCGCATCGCGAGACCCCGCACTACAAGGACTATCTCGCGCGGATCGAGGGTCTTGCCGACCGCACTGCGCTGGTGCTCAGCCCGCTCGAGGTCGAGCATGCGCGGCCCTAGACGACCGATTCACGACCGTGGTTCAGGGCAGGATCTCGACGTACCCGTCGGTTCCATGCACGCGGATCCGTTGCCCATCCCTGATCAGCCGGGTGGCGTTCTCCACCCCCACGACGGCCGGCAAGCTGCTCGACGACAATTACACCTCCCCACCGGCGACAACTACACCTCCCCATCGCTGAGGCCCGCCGGAACCTAGCCCCGACCGCCTGCCTACGCGGCAGAACGTGGTGGGGTGAGGACGACGGACGGCAGGTGAGGAAGCTGATGGAGGAGATGTCGAAGCACGGGAAGGTCGGCCTGGCCGCCATGCGGGCTGGGGTGGACCGCAAGACGGCCCGCAAGTACGTGAAGGCGGCGAAGCTGCCGTCGGAGACGACCTCGCCATCCGACGTGAGCACCCGCGGCGGCGTGAGCGTTTCGTATGACCTGAGCGCATCCTTGCGCTCGCGGATGAGCTGGTCAGCCTACGCCGTCCGATCCAGCGCTACGTCGGAGGACCTGCCGACGGCCTCCTCCGTGGGCCAGCAGGACACGTACCTGAACGTCGTGGGGCCGGCCGCGATCCTCCAGCACGTCAGCCGGTGCTGGGCCTCGGTCTTCACCGAGAATGTGGACCTTCCGGTGGTCGAAGCCGTTCCGCAGGCGGTAGGTCACGGCCCGCCCAGATCCGCCGGAAGGCGTCCGTCGTCACGCAAAAGCCAGCCGGCACGCGGATACCCCTCGATCCGCGAGAGCTCTCCCAGGTGCGCGCCCTTGCCGCCGACGACCGCGACCTGCGTCTGGTCGATCTCCTCGAAACCCAAGACGTAGCGGCCCATCCGCTCACCTCACTTCAATACGAGCGTTCGGCTGGCGACAGGTACGAGTCCGATGACGGCGGGCCGCCGAACAGCCGCCGGTACTCGCGGCTGAACTGAGATTCGCTCTCGTAGCCGACGTCGTGCGCCACGGCCTTCACCATCGCCCCCTCGCGGAGCAGCTGGCGCGCGCGCGTCAGGCGCAGCGTCTTCATGTACTGGAGCGGCGACGTCCCGGTCATCGCCTTGAAGCGTTGATGAAACGTCGGAACGCTGGTGTGGGCGAGGCGCGCGAGCTCTTCGACCTTCATTCGACCGGCGAAGTTCCCGTTCATGTGCCGGAGGACGTGAGAGAAACGGCTCACGGTGCCTTCCGCGACCGCGCGAAGGGAATCGCCACAGGACGACTCGAGGACGAGAAACAGCATCTCGCGGATGGTCTGCCGCCCGAGGACCTTCGTTCGCCGATCGTCGCCGAGATGGCGCAGAAGACGTGCCCCGGCGTCCTCGAGCTCGGGAGAGAGGGCCATTCGGAACACCGTCCGCGTGGACGCTGGCCATCGAGGCGGGGATGAGGCAGGGGCCTCGAGGATGAGCTCGCGCAAGAGCGGCATCTCGATCTCGACCACCAGCGTGAGCACGGGCTCCGTCTCCGACGCGATGGTCCGGCAGAGCATCGGCAGCGGAGAGGTGACGACCAGGAGGTGGTCGGCGTTGTAGGCGAACGTCTGCTCGCCGAGCGTCGCTTGCTTCTCTCCCGAGCCGACGAGGATCAAGCTTGCCGCGTAGAGCGTCGGTGTTGGCGGGTGAGCGTCGGTCATCCGCCAGACGACGACGCCCGGATGACGCGTTCTGCTGCATCCCTCCTGATGCGCGAGACCGGCGATGCCGGCGGCGAGCGAGTTCTCCGAGCGCGATCGTCTGGGCATGGGCGCCGTCCTCTCCTTCGTTCTTAGGCTGCGTCTCGCGGGTTGTCGCCCGGTTCATAGGATCGGGCATGACTCCCAGAGTTCCGATCCTTCCGATGTCGTCGCGCGCGGACCATCGTCTTCACGTCCGGAGGCGACAGCGCCGAGACACAGCGAGGAGAGAGCCATGCCGAAATTCCGTTCAGTCCAGGTCTCCGAGCCCGGCGGTACCTTCAGGTTCGTCGAGCGCGACCTTCCCAGGCCCGGTCGCGGGCAGGCCCGCATCGCCGTAGAAGCGTGCGGGGTCTGCCGGACCGACTCCGCCTTCATCAACGGCGCCTTCCCGAACGTACCGTTCCCGCTCGTGCCGGGCCACGAGATCGCGGGGCGCATCGATGCGCTCGGCGAGGACGTCGAGCATTGGAGGGTCGGCGAGCGCGTCGCGGTCGGCTGGTTCGGCGGCCACTGCGGCACGTGCGTCCCCTGTCGCGAGGGCGACTTGATTCACTGCGAAATGATTCAGGTGCCGGGCTGGGCCTATCCCGGAGGCTACGCGGAAGCGATGGTCGTGCCGGCCTCCGCCCTCGCTCACGTGCCGGACGCGTTCTCGGCGGTCGAGGCGGCGCCGATGGGATGCGCTGGGGTCGCGACGTTCAATGCCCTTCGGCGCAGCGCGGCTCGGCCAGGCGATCTCGTCGCCGTGCTCGGCGTCGGCGGCCTGGGCCACCTCGGCGTTCAATTCGCTGCCAAGCTCGGATTCGAGACCGTGGCCATCGCCCGCGGATCGGAGATCGCGGAGACGGCGAAGAAGCTCGGAGTGCATCATTACATCGACGGCGACGCCGGGGACGTTCCGGCGAAGCTGCAGAAGCTCGGGGGCGCGAAGGTGGTCCTGGCCACCGCCTCGAGCGCGAAGGCGATGAGCGCCACGATCGACGGGCTCCGCCACAACGGCGAGCTGCTCGTTCTTGGCGCCACGCCCGAGCCGATCGAGGTGAGCCCATTCCAGCTGATCGCGACGAGTCGAACGGTGCACGGACATCCGTCCGGCACGGCGCGCGACGTGGAGGAGACGCTGCGGTTCGCCGCGCTGGCCGGCATCCGGCCGATGACCGAGGTCCGTCCGCTCGAAGAGGTCGACGCGGCTTACAAGCGCCTGATGGCCGGCGACGCGAGGTTTCGAATGGTCCTGACGATGAGCTCCTGACGTCGTCGCTCGCTCGGGAGCCAGCGCGTGAGGCGGCCGCTTCGCCGAGCGCCTGATGACCCTCACGCGCGGGGCGCGCGCAAGAGGAGCCGGCGCGCCTCAATAGACGACGGGCGGTTGAGCTAGGCCCAACCGCCCGTCGAAGTGGCTCCCCAGGCATGACTCGAACATGCGACCCGGTGATTAACAGTCACCTGCTCTGCCAACTGAGCTACTGGGGAATGGCAGGGGCGCGAATCTAGAGAAGGACCGTGAGCCCGTCAAGAGGGTAGCGGCCCGGCGTGCACCGGGCGCTGGACGCCGACTGAGGGGCCGACATCGCGGCGACTTCCACTCGAGCGCCGGCGCCGAGCGCCACCCGTCCCGCCACGGCCGGGAACTGCGCCGGGCGGCGGCTATACTCCAGGCGTGAGGACGCCCTCTCCCCCGCGCAGCCCCGCCGTCCCGCCCGCCGGCCTCCCGGGCCGACCTGCCGCCGGGGAAGCGCGATGACGATCGGCGGCGGGGCGCGCGACCGGTTCGCCGAGGTCGTATCGCGCGACCCGATCCGCCTCGACGAGGTCGCGCTGGCGATCGCCGCCGAGGAGTACCCCCGCCTCGAGCAGGCCCGGTACCTGGCCAGGCTCGACGACCTGGCCGCGCGTGTCGTGTCGCGAGCCCCGGCGCCCCCGCGCGCGGCCTCGCTGCTCCGGGCGCTCCGCGAGATCCTGGCGGGCGAGGAGGGGCTCCACGGCAGCGCGGCGGACTACGACGACCCGCGCAGCTCGTTCCTGAACGAGGTGCTCGAGCGGCGGGTCGGGCTGCCGATCACCCTCTCGCTCGTCTACATGGAGGTGGGCCGCCGCGCCGGGCTCGCCATCGACGGGGTCGGGATGCCGGGCCACTTCCTCGCGAGGTACCAGTCGAGCTCCGGCGCGGAGATCTTCATCGACGCCTTTCACGGCGGGGAGATGCTCTCCGCGGACGAGTGCCTGAGCCGCTACCGCGAGCGCACCGGTCGCGACCTGGACCGCCGGCTGCTCGGGCCCGCCACGCCGCGCCAGATCGTGCTGCGAATGCTGGGGAACCTGCGGCGGCTCTACGCGGCGCGCCGGGACGACGTGCGCGCCTGGTGGGTGCTCGACCGGATCCTGCTCACCGCGCCGAGCCAGCTCGCCGCTCTCCGCGACCGGGGGCTCGCCGCGGCGCGGCTCGGCGCGGCCGCCGCCGCCTCCCGCGATCTCGAGAGCTACCTGGCGCGCGCCCCCGAGGCGCCCGACGCGGACGCGGTGCGGGCCGCCCTCGCGGACCTGCGCCACGGCCCGCCGCGCGTCTGCTGACCCTCACCGCTCGCCGCGTTCCCCTCCGTCGGGCGCGATCGCCGAGGCGCGCGTCGCGGGGGCGCCCTCCAGCCGCCGCAGCCGGAGCCGCTCGACCGGCTCGCCGCCGACGAGGTGCCGCTCGACGATCTCGGGCACGTCGGCCACGGAGACGTGCCCGTACCAGACGCCCTCCGGGTAGACGACCATCGACGGTCCGAACGCGCAGGCATCGAGGCACCCGGCGGCGTTCGCGCGGATCTGCTTGTCGAGGCCGCGGCGCTTCAGCTCGTCCTTCAGCGCCTTGCGGATCGCGGACGAGCCTTTGCCGCCGCACGAGCCGCGCGGGTCGTCCTCGGGGCGCACGTTCTCGCAGACGAAGACGTGGTGCCGGAAGCGCATGACCAGCTCGTAGCGCCGGCGCGGCACGGCCGCACGCGCCGGTGGGGCGTCGCTACCGCTCCGACGCGACGATCTGGCCGCGCGGGACGACCAGGAGAGCGCCGCCGGAGACGCACAGATCCTCCCCGACGAGGTGGCCGGAGGCCTCGCTCGCGAGATAGAGGCAGGCGTGGACCACGTCCTCGACCTCGCCGACCCGCCGGTTCGGGAGCGCCCCCGCGATGGCCGCGCCGACGTCCTTCAGCTCCACCTCGGCCATCGGCGTGCGCACCCAGCCCGGCGAGACGACGTTCACGCGCGTGCGCGGCGCGAGCTCCACCGCGAGGCTCATCGCGAGCGACTGCAGCGCGCCTTTGGTCGCCGCATAGTGGCCGTGGCGCGCCTCGCCGCGCTGGCCGGCGGTCGAGCCGATGAAGACGACGTTGCCGCGCCCGCTCCGCCCGAGGAAGGGCATGGCCTCGCGCACGAGGTAGAAGGCGCTGAACACGTTGACGCGGAAGATCTCCTCGAGCTGCGCCGCCGCGATCCGCTCGATCGGCCCCTCGTTCCAGATCGCGGCGGAGTGGACGATCTGGTCGAGGCCTCCGAGGGCCCTCGCCGCCTCCGCCACGCACGCCACGCAGCCCGCCTCCGTCCCGAGCTCCGCCTGGATCGCCACCGCGCGCCCGGCGAAGCGCGCCGCGAGCGCCTCGGCCGCGGCCCGGTTCGAGCGGTAGTGCACCGCCACCTTCAGCCCCTGCTCGAGGAAGGCCTCGGCCACGCCGAGGCCGATGCCGGAGGACGCACCCGTCACGAGCGCGCGCCGGCCGGCGAGATCCGAGTAGCTCACCCTCACGTTCACCTGCGCCTCCTCCGGGTGCTGGGCCCGCGGGCGGTCCGGCCGCCCGGGGCGGTCCAGCGGGCGCCGTCCAGGATGTCCAGCAGCTGCACGAACGAGGCGATGGCGAGGGGCCAGCGAGGGGTGTCCACGTCGGCGACGTGGCGCCGCGTGACCGCCTTCGCCGAGATCACCGCCAGCCGCTCGCGGTACTCCTTCGAGATGTACGTGCCGTACTCGGCCCAGACGCCGATCGCCCCGCACGCCTGCGCGACGGGCATGTCCTTCTTCGGGTTGTCGCCCACGTAGAGCACCTCGCGCCCCTCGAGGCCGAAGTCGCGCAGCACGCGCCGCAGGCCGGTCGGGCTCGGCTTCTCCGCGCTCCGCGGCAGCTCCACCACCACGGTCTTCTTCGAGCGATAGGCGCCGGCCGCGTCCTTGCGGCGGATCTCGGGATCCACGTTCTCGGGCAGCTCGTAGCCCTTCAGCGCGTAGACCGCGTCGAACAGCCCGTCGAGCTCGAGCATCTGGATGCGCAGCTCGAGCGCGTTCCGCGGCGCGTCGGACAGCGCGATGATCTTGAGCCCGCGCCCGCGGATCTCCTCCAGGGTCTCGCGCACGTGCGGATACGGGTGCAGGTAGCGCCTGCGGGCCTCGGCGAACGCCCGCCGCGCGGGTCGCACGACGAGGGCGTCGAACGAGTCGAAGTCCGCCTTGTACGGCCGGAACAGCGACGACTCCTGGATGGCGAACGGGTACTCGTTCGACTCGTGGCGGGTGTAGACCGCCTTCAGGGACTGGACGATCTCGATCCGCGGCCGCCCGGTGGTCTGCTCCAGCGACGCGACCATCGCCTCCAGGCTCGGGACGATGTAGTCGACCCAGGGATAGAGCGTGTTGTCGAGATCGGTGACGACGGCCTTGAGACTCGGCACGCGCGCATCGTAGCCGGAGGGTCCGCCACTCGCCACGGCCGTGCGCCGAAGTGGGCGCGGGTGCGCCGCGAAGCGAGCGGGCGACGGCGGGGGACAGGGTGTAGATTCGGCGCCGATGGCCACGACCGATCGCTTCGAGATCATCGCGCCGCTGCCGTCCTTCGCCGGTTTCCGCAGGGCCCTCGCGGTGGACCGCGCCGGACCCCCGCGCGCCGTCGTGCTGGCGTTCGCGCCGGCGCGCGTCGCCGACGACCCCATCCGCCTCGCCGCGCTCGCCCGCGACGCGGAGGCCGCCGCCCGGGTGCGGCACCCGGGCGTCGTCCCCGTCGAGGGGCTCGAGACCGTCGGGGGTGGCGTGGCGGTGGTCGAGCTCCACCGGCTCGGTCCGTCGCTCCGCGACCTCCTCGACGCGGGCGGCCGGCTCCCCCCGGAGGTCGCCGCGCGCGTGGTGGCCGACGCGTGCGCAGGGCTCTCCCGCGTCCACGCCCTCGATCCCGGGGACGGGCGCCCGCTGGCGCACGGTTCGATCGGGGCGGATCGCCTCGTGATCGGGGAGGACGGGGCCACGGCCGTGTCCGGTCTCGGTGCCGGCCTCGGCGAGGACACCGCCGCCGACGTGCGCGCGCTGGCGGCAGTCCTGCACGAGTGCCTCGTGGGTGAGCCTCCGGCGTCCCCGCCGCGCCCGCTCGACGCTCCCGGCGTCCCGCCGGCGCTCGGCGCGGTGGTGGACCTCGCGCTCGGCGCCACCGGCGGGCAGCCGCTCCGCTCCGCGGGCGTGCTGGGCGAGGCGATCGCCGCCGCGCTGCCGCTCGCGCCGCGCGAGACGGTCGCGGCCTATGCGGAGGCGATCCTGCCGGCGGGGGAGGGGGAGCGCGCCGCGCTGGCGCGCCTCGTCGGGCGCGCGACGGACGAGCCCGCCGCCGACCTCGCCCTCGAGCTGGTGGAAGAGGACGAGCCGGTGGCCGTGGCCGCGGCGCCGGCCCAGAGCGCGACGGGCGCTCGTCCGGAGGTCGAGGTCCTCGCGGCCCAGACCCCGAGCCGGGAGACCACCGCGGCCCCGATCGCGATCGCGGAGCCCATGTCGTCGCTCCCGCCCGCGGTCCTCGCCCCGTCCTCCGAGACCGTCCAGCCGGCCCCCGCGCGAGTGACGCTGCCCGAGCCGGTCGTCATCCCCGCTCGCGCCCCGGCGCCCGCGCCGTCCGCTCCCGCCGCGGGAGCCGGGGCTCCCTCTCCCGACACCGTCTCGACCTTCCCCGCGCCCGCCGCGGTGGCGCCGCGCCGCTCCCGGGCGCAGCTCTGGATCGCCGTCGCGTGCGTGCTCATCGGCGTCGGGGTGGGCTTCGTCGCGGCGCGGGGCATGCTCCTCCCCGATCTCCGCCGAGACGACGCGGCGGCGGTGCAGCAACCGCCCCCGGCGGTCGGGACCCCCGGCGAGCGCGCCGCCGCGGCCTCCGCGATGCCGAGCCCTGCGCGAGACGTCGCCCCTGCCGACGCCGTCCGCGCCGAGGAGGCCGAGGTCCCGCCGCCGGCCAGGCCCGCGAAGAAGGCGAGGGCCGAGGAGCGCAAGGCGCCCGCGCGGCGCGTCGCCGCGGCGAAGATCTCTCCCACGGGGTTCCTCGTGGTCACCGCGCCCGCGGAGGCGGAGGTGCTCCTCGACGGCAAGCGGCTCGGCCGAGGCGACGTCCGGCGCGAGATCGCCGTGGGCGCTCACCGCGTGGAGGTGCGGCTCGGGGAGGCAAGCGTCACCGAGCAGTTCACGATCTCGCGCGGCGAGACGTGGACGTACGACGTGACCCCGACGAGCAACTAGGCGCGCGACGCCGGGTGACCTGCGCCGGGGCGGCTGCGGGCCGAGGCCGCGTCAGTGGTCGTGGCCGTGCGGCCCGTGCGCGTGGCCGTGCTCCCGCTCCTCGGCGGTCGCCTCGCGCACCTCACGCACCGTGACGTCGAAGTGAAGCGTCTTGCCGGCGAGCGGGTGGTTCAGGTCGATGACGATCTTGTCGGCCCGCACCTCGCGGATGACGAAGGGGACGGGCTCGCCGTCCTCGCCCTCCGCGGTGAGCTCCATCCCGGCCTCGGGCGCGAAGCCCGGCGGGAAGGCGGTCCGGTCCACCTCCTGGACGCCGCGCGCGTCGTGGTCGCCGTAGCCTTCCGCCGGCTGGACGGTGACCTGCCGGCGATCACCCGCGGAGAGCCCCTCGAGCGCCGACTCCAGGCCGGGCACGATCTGCCCCTCGCCGTGCAGGTAGGTGAGCGGCTCAGACGGCTCGGAGGCGTCGATCACCTTCCCGTCGCCGAGGTGGAGCGAGTAGTCGATTCCGACGACGGTGCCGTTCGCGATCTTCATGGATCGGAACATAACCCGGCGCGGGCCGGAAACAGCACGCGCCGGCCGCACCCGCGGCGAGCGGGCACGGCCGGCGCAGTCCGGGGCTGCAGCCGTGCCTGCGTCCCCGGAGAGGCGACTGGTGCCTGAACTCGACCCATGCAGTCGACGTGCCCGCCGCGATCGGTGATGGAGATCGTTGGCGCAACTGGCCGATATCACGCCAGGCCATGAACGCTCGCGCGCTGGAAGTCCTCGACGGCCGCCGCCCCGGGCGAAAGGGCTGCGCTGAGGATCGGCCGTCCGAAAGCTTTGCGGCCGGAGCGGACTACCAGTAGCCCCACCGGCGCCTCAGGATCCACTCGCCGGCGAGGATGGCGGCCAGCGCGGCGAGGTACCACCAGCGGTCCCAGATCGGCACGGACTTGCGCCGGCCGATCTCGACCACGTCGGCCTCCGCGAGCTTCAGGTCGGGAAGGTCGCCGCCCGGCAGCGCCGAGAACCCGCCGCCGGTCGCCTCCGCGAGCGCCGAGAGCAGCTCGGGTCGAGGCGCGGCGTCGGCGTCCTCGGGACCGGCGCCACGCACCGCCACCGCGCCGGTGGCGGTCTCGCCATCCCGGCCTCGCGCGACGATCTTGTAGGCGCCAGGGCCCGGGGGGACGAGCTCCACGCGCGCGACCCCGTCCTCGCCGGCGACCGCCTCGCCGCGCGCGACGCTCCGTCCGTCGTCGTCGACGAGCTCGGCGCTGACCCGCTCGCCGGCCGCGGGGCTCCAGTCCGGCCGGCGGGCGGCGATCCCGATCCCGACCGGCGCGCCGGGCTCCACCGCCGGCGCCTCCGGCTCCACCTGCAGCGGCGCGAGCCCCGGATCGCGCACGAGCCAGCGCAGCGCCTGGTTCCAGAAGCGGAGGTAGGCGCGGTTCCCCTGGCCCGACTCGGCGCGCAGGAAGCCCCAGCGCCAGGAGGCGTCGGTCGCGACCGCGAGCGTGCGGCCCTCGCCCACCTCGCGCACCGCGACGAGCGGCGCGGGGCGCCCGTCCACGAGCACGCCCGGCGCCTCGAGCAGCACGGAGGCGCCCGAGTCGCGCGCGAGCGCCCGCGTGAGGTTCACCGCCGTCACCGGCGGCAGGCCGCGCCAGGCGGTCTCGTTCGCGGCGTCTCCCGGGGCGAGGCTCGTCACGGGGTGGCGCTTGCCGTCGGAGGTGAGCCGCAGCGCGAGCTCGCCCTCCGCCATGGACGCCCCGTCCATCGGCGCGACGGGCAGGACCTCCGCGAGCGCGGTCTCGCCGTACCGTCCGTCCCCGAAGCTCTGCTCGCCGCCGACCATCGCGAGGGCACCCCCGCCCCGGACGTACTCGCGCAGCGCGGGGAGGAAGCGCTCGATCTCGAGCCCGCGGTAGGGCGCGTAGGCGAAGTTCACGAAGACCACGGCGTCGAAGGTGCGGAGCTGCTCGCCGAAGATCTCGGCGACGGGGAAGGGGATGAGCGAGAGGTCCTGCTGCGGCCCGGCGTCGTCCGCGTTGGAGCGGAGGATGAAGAAGCTCACGAGGTCGACGTTGGGATCCTGCTTGAGGAGCCCGCGCAGGAAGCGCACGTCCCAGCTCGGCCGGCCGGCGACGAGGAGCACGCGGACGCGGTCGCGGATGACGCGCAGGACGAACGAGCGCGCGTTGTTCTCCACCACCGCCTCGCCCGAAAAGACGGGCGCCGCCACCGTGAACACGAACGTGCCGGTCTCGTCGGGCGCGAAGGCGAGCGGGACCGTGTAGCGGTCGCGCCCGCGCTCGAGCCGGACCGTGCCGGAGGCGACGACCGCCCCCTCGCGGCGCAGCACGAGCCGGACCTCCTCGTCCGAGAACCCGCGGGCGCGGAGCGTCACCTCGACCGTGACGGTGTTCCGCACGAACGCGAACTCGTCCACCGCCACGCGCTCCACGGCGAGGTCCCTCGGGGCGCTGCGACCGACCGCCACCGCGTTCACGGGGACGCCGAGCGCGCGGGCCTTGGCGCGAGCCTCGGGGCCCAGGCCCTCCGCGAGGGCCGCGTTGTCGGCGCCGTCGGACACGACCAGCGCGCCGGCGAGGCGGCGCGTCGAGCCGCCCGCCCCCGAGGCGACCGCCTCGAGCGCGCCCAGGACGTCCGTGCGGCCGGCGCGGCCGGGCACCCCGCGGGCGGCCTCGGCCGGATCGAGGGGCGCGACGTCGCCGCCGAACGTGTACCACTCCAGATCCACGCGGTCCCCGAGCCGCTCGAGATCGGCGCGGTGCTCGGCCAGGAACGCCCCGGCCGCCGCGGAGCGCGGCTCGCCCTCCCGCTCGACCGGGAAGCCCATCGAGCGCGAGGCGTCGAGCAGGATGGCGAAGCGGTTGCGGACGCGCGCCGTCTGGAGGAGCTCGACCGCCGGCTCGAGCAGGAGGAAGATCGCGAGCAGCGCCGCCACGGCGCGAAGCGCGACGAGCACGACACGGCGGCCACGGCGCGGCTCGGAGCGCAGGCCGCGCAGGGCGAGCAGCACCGCGCCGGCCGCCGCGAGCGCGGCGAGCGCGACGGCCCAGGCCGGCAGGGGCGTGAGCGCGGTGAGCCGCCAGGCGTTGTAGCCGCCCTCCACGCTAGCTCCGCCGCCGCAGGATGAACGGGAGGTGCACGGCGTCGTCCTTGTAGTCCGTGCAGAGCGCGTACATCGCGAGGTTCACGCCGATGCGGAACGCCGTCTCCCGCTGCGCCTCTCCGCCGGGCGTGCACGGGTACTCCCAGTCGCCGAGCTCCGTCCGCGCCCACGCGCCGCCCAGGTCGTTCTGCGAGTAGACCACCGCGAGCCGGCCGTCGAGGACCTGCGCCTCGACCCAGGGCTTCACGAGGACGCGGCCGCCCTGGCGATCGAGCAGGTAGAAGCTCTTGTTGAGCACGTGCTCGCGGGGGACGGGCGCGAGCGGCGAGGCGGGCAGGACCTTGGCGAGCTCGCGGCGGACGGCTGCGTCGAACGGTCCGCCCTCGGCGCCCTCCGCGGAGTCCACGAGGAGGAACCCGCCGTACTGCAGGTGGCGGCGGAGCGCGGAGCGCTCAGCGTCGGTGAACGGGGGCAGGGTGCCGGCGCCGGCGAGGTAGAGCCACGGCCACCGGTGCAGCCCGGGCGCGGCGAGCCGCACCGGGACGGGCGCGCTGGCGGTCTCGATCGAGGTGCGGCGCGCGAGCTCCCACCCGAGCCTTCGCAGCGCGGAGGGGCGCGGGTTCCAGCTGCCGCCGTGCTGCACCTGCGCGAGCACGAGCTTGGAGCTGTCCGGGAGCGCGCGCCCTCGGCGCGGCAGGGCGGCGAGCGCCGCGGCGGCCGCCGCCGCGGCGAGGAAGGAGCGGCGCGTGGTTCGGGTCGGGCGGGGCATCGAGCGGCCGGATCTTAGGCCCAATTCACCGCAGGCGCCCGCGTAATCCGGCTCGGCGGGCGGGTTGGCGCGCGCTCCACCCGCTGCTACATTCGGGCACCCATGTCGCCGAGCGAGCAGGGCGGGAGCGCCCGGAACGGGCGCCGGCGCGGGGCGCCCCGGCGAGCTCGCCGGGGCGCCCGCGCGGTCTCCGGAGTGAAGGCGGGTCCGGCGTGAAGAGCGTCCTCGAGCTCGGCGCGCGGCTGCTCGACGCGGCCGGAGGCGTCACGCGCCTCGTCGAGCTCCTCCGTGGCCTCGGGCCCGCGCTCTCCGTCGTGACGGCGGGCGTGGGGCTCGTCGCGCTCACCATGGCGGGGCGCTTCCCGCGAGGCCTCGCCGCCGCCGGCGGAGCGGCGCTCGGCGCGCTCGCCGCCTACGCCTTCCGCGCGCCCCTCGCCCTGCACGTCGGCGTCTCGCTCGCGGTGGCGGCGCCGGTCGTCGCCGTCCTCGCGGGCGCCGTCTGCGCGCTCGCGCCGCTCGCGTTCCCGGTCGCCGCCGGGGCGTTGCCCGGCTTGATCCTGGGCCTGCGCGTGCCCATCGCCGGCCGCGCCGTGCTCGGCGGGGCGGTCGGCGCCCTCGCCGCCGGCGTCGTCGGGTTGCTCTTCGCGAGGCCCTTCGCGATCGGCTGCGCCTCCGCGCTGGGCGGCCTCCTCGTCGCGGCCGCGGGCGTGGGCCTCGCAGGGGATCGGCCGCTGGCGCGCGACCTCGCGGCGCACCCGCTCGCCGTCGTGGCGCTCGCGCTCGTGCTCGCGATCGCCGGCGCCGCCTACCAGCTCGCCCGCGGGGAGACCGCCGCGCGGGCGCCCGCGCCGCGCGAACCGCCGCGCGAGGCCTAGTCCTCGGGCGGTCCCAGCAGCTCGAAGTCGGGGATCTCCGCACGCAGGTAGTCTCGCAAGCGCGCCGTGAGCTTCGCCTCGATCTGCCGGGCGCGCTCTCGCGTGAGCTTGAAGCGGTCGCCGATCTCCTGGAGCGTGAGCGGCGCCTCTCCGCCGGCGGGCAAAAGCCGCTTGTCGAAGATGTAGCGCTCCTTCTCGTCGCGGATCGTCTTCGAGAAGGTCTCCAGCTTCTCGCGGAACAGCCGGCGCAGCTGCTCGTCGCCGAGCCTCTCGTCCGGGGCGTCCGCGCCGTCGCCGGCCACGCGGTCGAGCCGGGTCTGCCGCGAGCCGTCCTCGTCGCCCCGGAGCGGCGCGTCGAGCGAGAGGTCCTCGCCCGCCATGCGCGCCGTCATCTCCTCGACGTCCTTCTCCTCGACGTCCAGGTTCTTCGCGAGCAGTCGCGGCGTCGGCTCGATCCCGCGGGCGAGCAGCTTCTCGCGCTCCTTGGCGAGGTTGAAGAACAGCTTGCGCTGGGCCTGGGTGGTGCCGAGCTTCACCATCCGCCAGTTCTCCATGATGAACCGGATGATGTACGCGCGGATCCACCACGCGGCGTAGGACGACAGCTTCACGCCCTTCCACGGATCGTACTTCTTGACCGCCTGCATGAGCCCCATGTTGCCCTCCTGGACGAGGTCCAGGAGCTGGAAGGCGGTGCGGCGGTACTCGTGCGCGATCTTCACCACGAGGCGAAGGTTCGACGCCACGAGCCGGTAGGCCGCGTCCACGTCGCCCGTCTCCCGGTAGCGCACCGCCAGCTCGTGCTCCTCCTCCCGCGAGAGCAGCGGGTGGCGCGCGATCTCGGCCATGTACGCGCGGAGCGGGTCGTAGCGGACGAGCCCGCCCGATCCGGCCTCGCGGTCGGCGCGCGGGGGCAGGCGGGGGAGCGGACGGGGGGAGGCCTCGTCGTCGGGCGGGGAGTCCGGCATGGGGTCTCGAGGGCGCTGCCAGGAATGCCGGCGCGCGCCCGCCGTTGTGTTATATGACCTGCGGCGCCGCGTGCAAGAACTGCGGCGCCGGCACCGGCGCATGGCGGGTCCTCGCGGAACGGCGCGGGTCCCGGTCCTCGGACCGGGACCGACGCGGTCCCTTGCGAGATGCCGCCATGCGCCGCTCAAGAGCCGCCCTCGACACGGTCGAGGCGCGAGCGGGAGTAGGACGCATGGAGAACTTCTCGGAGGGGGCGCCCGCGGCGGCGCCCTCGGATTACGTTTCACAGGCCTCTTTCGACGAGCTCGGGCTGTCCGAGCCGGTGCGGCGCGCCATCGCCGAGCACGGCTACGAGCGGCCCACGCCGGTGCAGGTCTCGACCTTCCGCCCGGTGCGCGACGGCAAGGACGTCATCGTCCGGTCGAAGACCGGCACCGGCAAGACCGCCGCGTTCGCCATCCCCATCCTCGAGCGCATCGCCGATGGCCGGCGCAGGCCGTCGGCGCTGGTGATGTGCCCCACCCGCGAGCTCGCGATCCAGGTGGCCCAGGAGTTCACCGCGCTCGCGAAGCACCGCGACCTCTCGGTCGTGGCGGTCTACGGCGGCGCGTCGATGGGCGAGCAGCTCCAGAAGCTCGAGGCGGGCGCCGAGATCATCGTCGGCACGCCGGGCCGCATCTACGACCACATCCGCAGGCGCACGCTGAAGCTCGACGAGACGATGGTGTGCTGTCTCGACGAGGCCGACGAGATGCTCAACATGGGGTTCTTCGAGGAGGTGACCCGCATCCTCGACAACCTCCCGAAGGACTGCCAGCAGCTGCTCTTCTCGGCGACGGTCCCCGCGGACATCGAGCAGATCATCCGCGACTACCTCACGGATCCCGAGACCATCCTGCTGTCGGGCGACGAGTACTCCGTCGAGAACATCCACAACGTGATGTACCCCGCGGTGGACGCGTACCCGAAGCCGCGGAACCTCCTCTACATGATCGAGATGGAGGAGCCGGAGACCGCGATCGTCTTCTGCAACACCCGGAACGACACCTCGCTCGTCGCGGCGGTGCTGAACCGGAACGGCTACGACGCCGAGCTCCTGAACGGCGACCTGCCGCAGAAGGAGCGCGAGCGGGTGATGGCGAAGGTGAAGCGGGGAGAGGTCCGCTTCATGGTCGCGACCGACATCGCCGCGCGCGGCATCGACATCTCCGATCTGACGCACGTCATCAACTACTCGCTGCCCGAGGACCCGGCGGTGTTCCTCCACCGGGTGGGCCGCACCGGCCGCATCGGCAAGAAGGGCACGAGCCTCTCCATCGTGTCCGGCGCGGAGATCCACACGCTGACCGCGCTGCAGAAGAAGTTCGGGATCGCGTTCGAGGAGAAGAAGCTCCCGACGCCGGACGAGGCGCGCCGGCTCTGGACCGATCGTCACGTGGTGGAGCTGAAGGACGCGATGAGCGCGTCCATCTTCGAGGCGTTCATCCCGCTCTCGCAGGAGCTGAGGAACCGCCCGGACGGCGAGTACCTCGTCGCCTTCGCCCTCAAGTACTTCTTCACCCACCACCGGATGGAGCGCGCCCAGGACCGCGAGAAGGCGGAGCACAAGCGCGAGGAGCACGAGCGCCGCGAGAAGGGCGAGGTCAAGCGCGAGGGTGGCCGGCGCGAGACGCGCGGGCGCGATCGCGACCGCGAGCGCCGCGGCGACCGCGACCGAGCCGGGCGGGGAGAGCGCGCAGAGCGCCCCCGGGCCGAGCACCGCGAGCGCGGTGAGCCGGCCGCGGCGGCGCCCGAGTCCCCCCCGCTCGCCGCTGCCCCGGGAGCTGAGGCCAGAGCCGAGGTCGAGGTCGAGGTCTCGGCGAGCGCCGCCGAGGCGCGCGAGGGACGCCGGACGCGACGTGGGCGCGGCGCCCGCCGTGGCGGGCCGCAGGGCGAGAACGGCGCGCCGGCGCCGGGCGAGGACCCCGGGAACCCCTGCTCGCCGGAGGGCGTCGCCGACGTCGCGGGCGCGAACCCCGAGCAGCCGGAGCGGCTGCAGCGCGCCAGGATCTTCCTCTCGCTGGGAGAGCAGGACGGCGCCGACGAGGCGCGCGTGCGCGAGCTGCTCTCCTCGGTCGCTCCGGGGCTCGAGCCGCGCACCATCGAGGTGCGCAGGACGCACGCCTTCCTCGACGTCGCCCCCGAGGTGATCGAGGACGCCGTCCAGGCGCTGAACGGCAAGGAGTGGGGCGGCAAGACGCTGACCGCCGAGCGCGCCCGGCGCAGGCGCCGCTAGCGTCCGTCCGCTCCGGTCGACGACGAGCCGCGCCGACCCGGCCCCCTGCCTCGGGGGACGAGCGGCCGCACGTCCAGTGTCGTACGATGCCTCCTCACCTGCCGTGCGGGGAGGCGAGATGGCCCTGTCCACAACCCCCGAGCTCCTCCGCGAGCTCGCGATCCTGTACCACCGCGTGGCGGAGCTGGAGCGCGTGGGTGGGCTCAGGCCGGGCGAAGGCGCGCCCGAGGGCCTGCAGCGCCGGGTGGACGACCTGGGGGCCGGGCTGCACGCCGCCCTCGCGGCCTTCTCGGACGACCTGCTCGGCGTCCTCACGCCTGCCGGCGACCTGCTGTTCGTGAACGACGCCGTCGAGCGGCTCGTCGGCTATCGGGCCGACGAGGTGATCGGGAAGAACGCCTGGTCCTTCGTGGACGAGGAGGACCTCGCGAGCCTCGCCAGCGCCCGCTCCACGCCGCTCGACGACGCCATCCCCATCGAGATCCGCGTCCGCTGCGCCGACGGTCGGCTGCGCTGGTTCGAGTTCTCCGCGCGGCCCTGGCCGCGCGACAACCCGGTCTACATCGTCGCCCGGTGGCGTGACGCGCAGGGGCGGCGCGAGCCCGCCTCCCGGGAGGACGACGCGCGACGGCTCGACGCCGAGCTCCGCCGCGCAGCGGCCCTGGCGCGCGTCAGCCAGCTCGCGCTCGGGCTCCCCTCGGTGCAGGACGTGCTCGACGCGGCGGCCTCGCTCGCCCCGAGCGCGCTGCAGCTCGAGGCGGGCGCGTACCTCGAGCCCGAAGGCGGCGGGCTGGTCGTCCGGGCGGCCGCCGGCATCCCGGTCCCTCGCGGCCATGCCGTGCCGGTCGTGATGACGCTCGCCGGCCTCGCCCGCGCCGGAGGCGCACCGGTCCACAGCGCGGACGTCGTCCGCGACGGGCGGCTCGCCGACTCGTTGCTCGCGGCGGCCGGAGCCTCGTCGGCCATCGCCGTTCCGGTGCGCGGCAAGGAGCGCGCCCACGGGGTGCTCCTCGTGGCGGGTCGCACCTCCCGGCACTTCGCGCCGGACGAGATCCACTTCCTGGAGACCGTCGCGAACGTGGTGGCGACCTCCGTCGACGGGCGCGCGGCCCAGGAGGCGATGCGCGGGCGCGAGCGGCTGGCGCGCGCCGTGTTCGACCACGCGCGCGACGGGCTCGCCATCGTGGACGCCGAGGGGCGCTGCCTCGACGCGAACGCGGCCGCGGAGCAGATCCTGGGCACGACCTTCGACGCGCTCCGCGGGCACCGGCCGGCGGAGGTGGTGCGCACCGATCTCGATCTCGCCCCGCGCTCCCCGCGCCAGGGCGAGGCCACCGTGACGACCGCGAGCGACACGCGCCTGGTGGAGTGGGACGTCGTGCCGGACATCCAGCCGGGCGTCGCGCTGGCGATGCTCCGCGACGTCACCTCGAAGCGGGAGATCGCGACGCGGCTCGCGCTGGCGGATCGACTGATCTCGGTGGGCGCGCTCGCCGCCGGCGTCGCGCACGAGCTCAACACGCCGCTCGCGTACGTCGCGGCGAACCTCGAGTACCTGGCCGGTGCGGTCCCGCCGCTCCTGGTGGAGCGCGCGGGCGCGGAGATCCGCGAGGCGCTCCAGGAGTCGGTCGAGGGCGTGGAGCGGCTGGGCCTCATCCTGCAGGATCTCCGCACGTTCGCGCGCCCCGCGGCGGGCGACGACGACGGCCCGGCCAACCTGGAGGCGGTGCTCCGCTCGTCCGTGGCGATGACGTGGAACGAGATCCGGCACCGCGCCCGGCTCGAGAAGGACGTGCGGCGGGTGCCCCCCGTCCACGGCAGCCCGGCGCGGCTCGCGCAGGTGTTCGTCAACCTGCTCGCCAACGCCGCCCAGGCGATCCCGGAGGGCGACGCGCAGTCGCACGTCATCCGGATCTCCGCGCGGGAGCAGCCGGGCGGGCGCGTCGCCGTCGAGGTCGCGGACACCGGCTCGGGGATCTCCCCGGCGGTCCTGCCACGCATCTTCGAGCCGTTCTTCACGACCAAGGTGGCCGGGCAGGGCACGGGGCTCGGGCTCAGCATCTGCCGCAGCATCGTCCAGGGGCTGGACGGCCACATCGAGGTGAGGAGCGCGCCGGGGAACGGCACCATGTTCCGGGTCCTCCTGAGGGCGGCCGACGTGCAGCCGGCGGCCTCCTTCGGGCGCGGGCCCGGGCGCGCCCCGGCGCCCGCCGTCCCGCGCAGCAGCGTCCTCGTGGTGGACGACGAGCGATTGATCGCCGCATCCCTCCGGCGCGTCCTCGCCGCAGATCACGACGTGACGGTGGTGTCCTCCGCGCGCAGCGCCCTGCGGCTCGTGGAGCGGGGCGAGCGCTTCGACGCGGTCCTCACCGACCTCGTCATGCCGGACATGACCGGCCTCGAGCTGCACCGGCAGCTCCTCACGCTCGCGCCGGAGCTCGAGAGGCGCGTGCTGTTCATGACGGCCGGCGCGTTCACCGAGGAGGCGCGGCGCGCGACCGAGATCGCTCCGGACGCCTGCCTGGAGAAGCCCGTACGGATCGACGTGCTACGCGCCGCGCTCGCCCGCGTGATCGGCGCGCGGGGATGATCGGTCGGGTCGAAGGGCCCGACCCCGACCTCGACCCCGACCCCGACCTCGACCCCGACCCCGACCCCGACCTCGACCTCGACCTCGACCTCGACCTCGACCTCGACCTCGACCTCGACCTCGACCTCGACCTCGACCTCGACCTCGACCTCGACCTCGACCTCGACCTCGACCTCGACCTCGACCTCGACCTCGCCAGCTGCCAGCGGCTGTTGCAGCGCCGCCCGTCCGGAGCGACCCAGGCGCAGCGTCCGCCGTCGCGCTTCCAGACCTCGCGCCGCACTATCGCCGGGATCGTGCCCGTGGGCGCGGCGCGCTCGGCAGAGGGCCGTGGGTCCCCGTCCGCTTTCCGCTGCCGCTCCGGCGCGATCGCGCCCTTGCGCTTGCCGTGCTTCTCGACGGCGCAGCGGATGGCCTCGCGGAGCACCGCCGCGAGATCGCCGTCCGGGATCTTGTGCGAGAGCAGCGCGGCGAGCGTCTCGAGGTCCTCCTTGCAGGACGCGTCGATGGTGACCCGCTGCGACCAGCCGCTCTCGCTCACCGCGCGGGTCTCCGCCCGCGCCTTCGGGCGAGGCGGGTCGAGTGGGGCGGAAACCGTGGCCGGCGACCCACCAGCAGCCGCCCGAGGCACGGGGAGCGCCTCCTGCGGCTCGGCAGGTCGGGCATGGACTGTCGCCAGCGGCAGCGCCGGGGCGCTCGCGGCTGAGCCGCGGTCGGGCAGCTTGCGCACGCCCGCCCGCGGAGCGGTGCGCGCCTGGAGCGAGGCGACGAGGTGATCCACCTCGGCCTTGGTGCGGTAGGCGGCCCGGGCGACGAGGTCGGACAGGTTCCATGGTGCACCTCCTGTGCACCCTTCGTAACACGCGATTTCGGCCCCTTCGGAAACGCACCAGGATCGCGCCTGCGCCGTTTTCCGGGCCCGCCCCTTCGCCGTCCACGCGGCGCGCCGGACGCGCACGGCGCTGCCTGCGCTCGCGAGGAGCGTGCTCTCGACGTGCCGAGGACGTCGAAGCGCGTTTCGCCTCGAACCTCGTCAAGAGGGCAACGTTCACCCACCGCAACTGGGACTTGCGTGGCTCGCAAGAGCTATCGCTGGAGACAGCAAGGACTACGAGTGAATACCGCCGTCGGCCGAGCGTGCGCGCAACTTCCTCGGACCTGATCTGCCGGCTGCCCAGTCACCGCCGACGCCGGTGAAGGCGCACCGCATGATGGGCGAGGCGCGCCGGGAACCGAGCGCTTCTCCCCTCGATGCCCGAGCCCCCGTCTGCGTACGGCGACGGCACACGACCTGCCCGCATGCGCGTGCTGCCGCCGTGGGATGTGATGAATCGAGAGACCTCGACCTCGACCTCGACCTCGACCTCGACCTCGACCTCGACCTCGACGTACCTCGACCCCGACCTCGACCTCGAGCCCGACCCCGATCCCGAGGACGCGAACCGTTCGATCAGCCGCCGCGCCGGGCTTTGCCCGTCACGGCGGGGACCGTCGCCGACGTCTCGACTTCGCGACTGCTACGCTCGGGGTGAGCGGGACGTCGTATCCCGCCGAGCCAGGGGCGGGGGCCGCTGGCCCGCGAGGACGAGTCGCCGGGGGAGGGCCCCGCGCAACGCGCGGTTGGGGCGAAGCCCCTCCGGCGGGGAACGGTCGCGAACCTGCGAAGCAGGCGCGACCGTTCACGGGCCCCGCCGAGCAGGGGTGGGGCCCCAGCGGCTCTGCCGCTGGGATGGGGCGCAGCCCCCGTCCGATCAGATCAATTCAGCGCGACCGGCCCGGCGAGCTGGGCGCGCAGCGGGGCGATCTGCTCCCGGAAGTCGGCGACGGCGCTCGCGGGGAGCGGGGCCTCGCGCGGCACCTTGAGCTGCATCGGGTTGACGTACCGGCCGCCGCGCTTCACCGCGTAGTGCAGGTGCGGGCCGGTGGAGAGGCCGGTCGAGCCGACGTAGCCGATGATCTGCTTCTGCGAGACCGGCTTCCCGGAGGAGACCGCGATGCGGGAGAGGTGGCAGTAGACGCTCTCGAGCCCGTTCCGGTGCTTCAGGATCACCGTCTTGCCGCAGCCGCCGTGCCACCCCGCGACCCGCACCGAGCCGTCCCCGACCGCCCAGATCGGCGTGCCGGTGGGCGCGCCGTAGTCGACGCCCTCGTGGGCTCGGGTGTAGCCGAGCACCGGGTGGCGGCGCGTGCCGAAGCTCGAGGTGATGTGGGCGTACTTGAGGGGCGACTTGAGGAAGCCGCGACGGGCGCTGTTGCCCTCCTCGTCGAAGTAGCTGGTGTGGCCGGAGGCGTCGGTGTACCGGAACAGCCGCTTCAGGCCGGTGGCGGCGCCGTCGTACTCGGCCGCGAGCACCTCGCCGTAGCGGAGCAGCTTGCCGTCCGCGTACACCTTCTCCACCAGGATCCGCATGCGGTCGCCGGTCCGGACGTCCTGGTAGAAGTCGACGTCCCAGGCGAGCACGTCGGCGGCGAGGACGGCGAGCCCCGGGTCCTCCTCGGCGCGCCCGAGCGACTCGTAGAGGGACGACTCGATCGTGACCGCGACGCGGGCCACCTCGGTGGTGAGCTCGACGGGGCGCTTCGCCCCCTGCAGCGTGCCGTCCGGGGCCCGCTCGACGATCCACTCGTCCGCGGCGCCCTGGCGGTACGTGAAGCGGTGCAGGCCGCCGTCCTCCGCCCGCTCGAGGCGGAGCTGATCGCCGGGGCGGGCCTTGCGGAAGGGGAAGTGGCCGCGCAGCGCGTCGACGACCTCGTTCACCTCGGCGGCGGCCAGGCGCAGCGAGAAGAGGGCCTGATTCAGGGTCTGGTTCTTCTGCAGGCGGACCGCGACGGAGGTGAAGCGGGCCGGCGCGGCCGGCCCGGACGCCGCCGGCTGCGCGTCCCCGGGACCGGTCTGGGCCACCACGGGGGCCGCCTCGGGCGGGACCGACCGGATCCGGCCCGCGGCGCCCACCAGGGCGACGGCCAGGATGGCGAGGAAGCCGAGCCCGGCGAGGACGGCGGGGAGGCGGCGGCGGCGGGGCAGATCGTCGGCGCGGTTCTGCATCGGCCGGCAATGTAGCAGCAGCCCCGCCGGATCTGAAATCCCGGGAATGGGCGTGTGGGCGCGGGTACGTCGGGTGCTCTTCCGCCGTCACGGCGCCCATCGGGAGGGCCGCGTCAGAGCTCCACGCGGCGGTCGCTGTGCTCCTTGCCGTCGAAGCGGAACAGCGTCCCGCGCCCCTCGATCCGGGACACGAGGTTCACCGGGCGCCGCCACAGCGTCTGGAGGTGCTTCAGGGTGTCGCGCGCGTAGTCCAGCTTCAGGTCCACGCCGTCGTGCTTGTGCACGAGGAGCAGCTCGCCGCGGTTGTCGTAGTTGCCATCCTCCACCGCGATCGCGGGCTGGCCGAAGTTGGTCAGCATGTGGAGGAGCTTCTCCTTCACCTTCTTGAACTCGCGCTCCATCACCTCCCAGCGCTGGTGCTTGTCGTTGTAGCCGTAGGTGAAGAGGCGCTGCTCGAGGACGAACTCGAGCGTGAGGAACTCGTCGATGAAGGTGACGTCGTTGTAGTGCTTGCGGACCTCGAAGATCTTCTCGCGGCCGAGCCCGAGCCGCTTGTCCCAGTTCTTGCGCTCCACGAAGGAGTCGCAGTCGTCGTACTCCTTCCCGAAGCGCCCCTTGTTCCAGCGATCCTCGATGTCGCGCCAGAGCTCGACCCCGAGCTTGTAGGGGTTGAGCTGGCCGGGGTGGGTGGCGAGGGTGCCGGAGTGGTGGTCCGCGTAGTCGATGATCTCGGACGCCTCCAGGGCCTTCTCCGTCATGATCTTGGAGTGCCAGTAGGTGGCCCACCCCTCGTTCATGATCTTGGTCTGGCCCTGCGGGGCGAAGTAGTAGGACTCCTCGCGCACGATGGAGAGGACGTCGTGCTCCCAGCGCTCGAGGGGGGCGTGCTCGAGCAGGAAGAGCAGCACGTCGCGCTCGGGGCGCTCCGGGAACTTGCGCTTGCGGGAGGCCTCCTCGTCGAGCCGCTTCTGCTGGGCCTCGAGGAACGCCGGCGGGTTGATGAACTCGCGCATGTACTCGCGCTCGGTCTTGAACCCCTTCGCGATCTTGCGCTCGTCCTCCTCCGGGTGGTCCGGCCGGCGCTTCACGTAGGGGGACTGGTAGTCGATGAGGTTCTCGAGCGAGAGGCAGCGATCGATGAAGTCCTCCACGAGCTCCACGCCGAGCTTGTCCTGGTAGCGCCGCACGCGCGTGGCGTGGTTCGCCATCTGGTCCATCATCTTCCGGTTGGTGTGCCGGAACATGAAGTTGTTCTTGAAGAAGTCGACGTGGCCGTAGACGTGGGCCATCACGAGCTTCTGGTCCACGTCCATGTTGGACTCGAGCAGGTACGCGTACGAGGGGTCGTTGTTGATGACCATCTCGTAGATCTTGGAGAGCCCGTACTCGTAGCCCTTCGACAGCCGCTCGTAGTCCATGCCGAACCGCCAGTGCGGGTAGCGGTTCGGGAAGCCGCCGTAGGCGGCGACCATGTTGATCTCGTCGAAGTTCAGGACCTCGAAGATCGTGTCGAAGAAGTCGAGCCCGTACTCGCGGGCGTAGCCCTCGATCCGCTTGCGGATGTCGTGCAGGTGGGCCGGGAGCTGCGTCTTGCGGTCCATGCCTTCCCCTACTTGCCGGTCCCGAGGAACGTCTTGATGGAGGCGTAGATCCCGTCCTTGTCGGCGATCTCGGAGAGCGCCACGTTGTCGCGCGCGCCGATCGCGTCCTTCAGGTCCTTGATGAACTGCCCCGAGCCGTAGGGGCTCTCGACCTGGCCGTACGCGAACAGGTTGACCACCGGGAGGATCCGGTTCTGGAGCAGGTCCACGCAGAGCCGCGTGTCGTCCGCGCTCCAGTTGTCGCCGTCGGAGAAGTGGAACGGGTACACGTTCCAGCTGCCGGGCGCGTAGTCGCTCTCGATCATCTCGAGGGCGAGCTTGTAGGCGGACGAGATCATCGTCCCGCCCGACTCGCGGGTGTGGAAGAACGTGTCGCGGTCGACCTCTCGCGCGACGGCGTCGTGGATGATGTAGCGGGTCTCGAGGCCCTTGTAGTGCTTGCGCAGCCAGGTGTCGATCCAGAAGGACTCGATGCGGACGATCTCCTTCTGCTCGTCGCCCATCGATCCGGACACGTCCATCATGTAGATGACGGCGGCGTTCGTCTCCGGGAGCGGCACCTGCTTCCAGGTGCGGTAGCGCCGGTCCTCCCGCACCGGGACGATGACGGGCTTGCGCCAGTTGTAGGATCCGCTCGCGATCTGCCGCCGCAGCGCCTGCTTGTAGGTGCGCTTGAAGTGGCGCAGGGACTCGGGCCCCGCCGGCGCGACGCCGGTGTACTTGAGCTTCGTGGTGACGATCCGGTCCTTGCCCTTCGGCTGGATCCGGGGGAGGGCGAGCTCCTCGCCGAGGATGTCGGCGAGCTCCTCGAGCGAGACGTCGACCTCGAGGATGTGCTGCCCCTCGCCCTGGCCGGCCTGCCCCGAGCCCTGCTGCCCGTCGCCCGGCGAGAGCGGATCGCCCTGCTCCCCCTCGCCCTGGCCCACGCCCCCCTGCGAGCGCTCACCGAAGCGGAAGTGCGGGATGTCGATGGTCGGGACGGGGATGGTGATGAAGTCCTTCCCCTTCTTCCCGATCATCTCTCCCTTCTGGACGTACTTCTTGAGGTTCCGCTTGATGCGGCCGCGGACGATGTCGCGGAACCGGGCGTGGTCCTGCTTGATCTTGAGGGTCATGGACTGCGCAGACCTCGCTCCCGTTCACCCGTGGATCGCCGGCGGGCGCTAGTCCTTCGCGTCCCCGCGCGCGAAGATCGAGGCGACGAAGTTCAGCACGTCCGTGGAGCAGACCTCGCAGTAGCCGTAGTTCTTGATGAGCCGCTGCTTCACGACGTCGATCTTCTCCTGCGTGTCGCGGTCCACCACCGAGGCGACGAGGTTCTTGAGCTTGATCGAGTCCTTCTGGTCCTCGAAGAGCTTCAGCTCGAGCGCCTTGTGGAGCCGCTCGTTCGTCCGGTAGTTGAAGGTCTTCCCTTCGATCGCGAGCGCGCCGATGTAGTTCATGATCTCGCGGCGGAAGTCGTCCTTCCGGCTCTCGGCGATGTCGATCTTCTCCTCGATCGACCGCATGAGGCGCTCGTCCGGCTCCTCGTACTGGCCCGTGTACTTGTTGCGGACCTTCTCGCGCTGGGTGTAGGCCTTGATGTTGTCGATGTAGTTCGCGCAGAGCTTGGTGATCGCGTCCTCGTCGGCGCTGATCGCGCGCTGGACCTCGTTCTTCACGACGTCCTCGTACTCGCGCTTCACGTCGGTGAGCAGGTCCCGGAAGCGCTTGCGCTGCTCCTCGGAGGAGATGAGCGAGTGCTGGCGGAGGCCCGACTCGAGCTCGTTCAGCACCATGAACGGGTTCACGCAGCCGTCGCCCTTGTCCGAGACGAGCGCGTTCGAGATCTTGTCCTGCACGTAGCGCGGGCTGATGCCCTCCATCCCCTCGCGCTGCGCCTCCTTGCGGAGCTCCTTGATGTTGTCCTCGGTGAAGTTCGGCAGCGTCTTGCCGTTGTAGAGCTTCAGCTTCTGCACGAGGGTGAGGTTGTGCTTCTTCGGCTCCTCGAGCCGGGTGAGCACGCCCCACATCGCGGCCATCTCGAGCGTGTGCGGCGCGATGTGCTTCCCGCGGATCTTGTGGCTGTTGTAGTCGCGCTCGTAGATCTTCACCTCCTCGTCGAGGCGGGAGATGTAGGGGATGTCGATCTTGACGGTGCGATCCCGCAGCGCCTCCATGAACTCGTTCGACTGGAGCTTCCGGTACTCGGGCTCGTTCGTGTGCCCGATGATGACCTCGTCGATGTCCGTCTGCGGGAACTTCTTCGGCTTGATCTTGTGCTCCTGCGTGGCGCCGAGTAGGTCGTAGAGGAACGCCACGTCGAGCTTCAGGATCTCGACGAACTCGATGATGCCGCGGTTGGCGATGTTGAACTCGCCGTCGAAGTTGAACGCGCGCGGATCGGAGTCGGAGCCGTACTCCGCGATCTTCCGGTAGTTGATGTCGCCGGTGAGCTCGGTCGAGTCCTGGTTCTTCTCGTCCTTCGGCTGGAACGTGCCGACGCCCACGCGATCCTTCTCGGAGAGGATCTGGCGCCGCACGCGGACGTGGGTCATCACCTTCTCCCAGTCGCCCTTGTACTCGGTCATCAGGTCCTTGAAGACGAAGCGGCAGGCCGGGCAGAGGTCGCCCGTGTCGGGGATCGTGTAGCCGGAGTCCGGCGGCGAGAGCTCCGCGTAGACCTTCGCGCGCCATTCGTGCGGCACGAGGTGCAGCGGCTCCTCGTGCATCGGGCAGGGCATCAGCTCGCGGCGTCGCTGCCCGTCGAGGCTCGCGCGCTCGATGTCCCAGGCGAAGGTGTAGAGCGCACCCTCCGCCGTCTTGGAGTAGGCCTCGAGCCCCTTCTTCAGGAGGCGCGCGATCGTCGACTTCGACGAGCCCACCGGGCCGTGCAGGAGGATGACGCGCTTCTCGGTCCCGTACATCTGGGCCGCGCTCTTGAACACGTTCACGAGCTTCATGAGCGGGATGTCGAGCCCGTAGATCGCGTCCTTCCCGCCGAAGTCCGGATCGGTGAAGAAGTTGTAGCGGATGAGCTTCTTCTTGTTGTCGATGTACTCGGTCTTCCCGTGCGACAGGATCATGTCGTAGACGCGCTGGAAGGCGGTCCGCGTGACCTTGGGGTTCTGCCGCACGAGCGCGAGGTACTCCTCGAAGGAGCCCTCCCAGTGCTGCTCCGAGTATCCCTCGCGGTCCTGCAGCGCCGCGATCCGCGACACCCAGTTCGTCTGCGTCACATCACGGACGTCTCGCATGCGTTCCCTCGAGCTTGCGCCGCCCGACGTACGGGGGCTCAAGGGAGCATAAGGTCCGGCGTGGCGCGCTGCAGAAGCGCACGCCCGGAGGGAAGGAGAGGCCTCCCGGCGGGGAGGGGCGCCCACGGGCGGGACGCGGCTCGCGGAGGAGAGGCGCCTCAGCGCGCGCTGCGGCGGAAGAACTCCACCTGCCAGCGCTGGACGGCCGCGTTGTGGCACGCGAGGTCCGGGCAGAAGACGTGCGAGCCGTCGTTGCGGGAGACGAAGTAGAGGTCCTTGCAGTCCGCCGGCGCGAGCGCCGCGCGGAGCGCCGCGGCCCCCGCGCTGGCGATCGGGCCAGGGGGCAGGCCCGCGGTCGTGTACGTGTTGTAAGGGTGCGGCGTGAGGAGATCCGTCCGCGTGATGTTCCGCGACCAGCGGCCCGTCCGGAGCATCGTCGCGTACATCACGGTCGGGTCGGTCTGGAGCGGCATGCCGAGCCGGAGCCGGTTGTGGAAGACGCACGCGATCCGCGGGCGCTCGTCCTCGCGCCCGGTCTCCTTCTCCACGATCGAGGCGAGCGTCGCCACCCGGCCCCGATCGAGGCTCACGCCCGGGGCGCGAACCGCCTCGGCCTTCGCGTACTCGGTGTCGAACCGCGCGACCATCGCGGCGGCGATCGCGCGGGCGGAGGCCCCCCGCGGGAAGCTGTACGTGTCGGGGAAGAGGAACCCTTCGAGGTTGGCGTAGGGGAGGCCGAGCCCCCGCGCGACCGCCGGATCCCGCGCGACCTCCAGGAAGGCCGCCTCCGCGGCGAGCCCGCTCCGCGCGACGATGGCGGCGATCTCCTCCATGCGCAGCCCCTCCGGGACGGTGAAGCGGTAGAGCTTCACGTCCCCGCGGAACACGCGCTCGAGCACCTCGTCCGGGCGCAGCGGACCCGCGAACGCATACTCGCCCGAGCGGAACGCGCGGGGGTCGCGCTTCACGTACCGGAAATACCGCCACGCCGTGCGCTCGTCCGACAGCACGCCGCCGCGCGCGAGCGTGCGGATCACGACCCGCGCGCTCGCGCCGGGCGGGACCACCACCACCTTCTCCTCCGGGTCGCCGTAGGGCGTCTCGCGGAACGAGGCGAGATCGCGCCAGGCGACGAACGCCGCGCCGCCCGCGGCGACGAGCGCGAGGAGGAGCACGGCGAGGACGAAGCGCTTCACGCGTGCCTCCCATCGAGCCAGCCCTGCAGGATCACGGCCGCGGCCTCGGCGTCGACGCGCCCGCGGAGCTCTCGCGCGGAGAACCCCTGCTCGCGCAGCCGCGACTCCGCCTCGAAGGTGGAGAGCCGCTCGTCGAACAGCTCCACCGGGACGCCCGTCGCGCGCGCCAGCTCCTCCGCGAACGCCCGCGCGTACCGGGCCGAGGCGCCCTCGCTGCCGTCCATGTTGAGCGGCAACCCGACCACCGCGGTCCCGACCTCCCACTCGCGGAGGGTGGCCGCGATCGAGGCGAGGTCCGCCTCGCGCGTGCGGTGGCGCACGACGGACAGCGGGCGAGCCGTGCGGAGCACGTCGTCGGCGAGGGCGAGGCCGATCCGGGCGCGGCCGAGGTCCAGGCCGAGGTAGCGCATCGCGCCGGAATCTAGGCGGCGATCGGGCGCGGCGTAAAGACCGGAGCGCGGCCGCGGGGCCCGTCCCGCGGACGGGCGGGTGCGAGGAAGTGCGCGGAACGACTCGCCGGACGTGCTGGCACGGCGCGCGCTCGGCGTGACGACACCGGCGCCCCCCATCCTCCGCCGGCCTCGGAAAGGACCCCATGATCTCCACCACCTCGTCCGGCGCAGCGCGTTCCCCCGTTTCGCTCCCGCCGCCCACGGACGCGCCGGACCGCGCCTCGACGTTGCGCGCCGCGGCGGGCGCCGCCGCCCGCGGGCTCGCCGAGCTCGCCATCGACTCCGCCGCTGCGGCGGTGAAGGAGGCGACGAAGTCGAGCAAGGCCTCGAAGAGCGCGACGGCGAAGCGCTCGAGCGCCTCGAGGAGCTCCGGCGCGGGCTACGCCAAGAAGACCTCGAGCTCGTCCTCCGGGAAGACCTCGACGAGCGATCCGCTCGCCTTCCTGAAGGACCCGAAGCTCTCCATCGAGGAGAAGCTGATGCGCCTCCTCGCGCACCTCAACGCGAAGTACGAGGAGGAGATGCAGCAGCGCATGGACGCGATCGCGGGCAAGACGCCGGCGGCCTCCCAGGCGAAGAGCGGCTCGTCCAGCGCGAAGAAGAAGGGCGGGATCTTCGGGGCCATCGCGTCGGTGGTGACGAAGGTCATCCCGGGCGCCGGCGGGATCGTCGACCTCCTCAAGGACAAGACCTTCCAGTCCGCGCTGTCGAAGCTGGGCGGTCCGGTGCTCGCGGCAGGCGCCTCCGCCCTCGGCATGCCGGCGCTCGCTCCCGCCCTGCTCAAGCTGGGGCCCACGCTGGCGGGCGGCGCGGTGGAGCTCGCGAAGGCCATCGACTCGGAGCTGAAGTCCACCCCTGCGAGCGGCTCCGCGTCCTCCGGCGCCTCGGGCTCCGCGTCGGGGAAGGCGGAGCTCTCCTCGAGCCAGCAGCAGCTGGAGCTCATGAAGCTCCAGCAGCTGCAGGAGAAGCAGAAGGAGATGTTCAGCATGGTCTCCGCGATCTTCCGGATGCAGCACGAGACCCGCGCCGGGATCATCGCGAACATCCGCTAGGAGCGCGCCATGAACGTCATCGAGGCCATGGAGCAGGGCAGCACGCTCGCGGAGGTGCAGGGCATCTCGCGCGAGATCGGCGACGCCATCGCCTGCCTGGCGGAGGCTGAGCTCGAGGCCGGGCGGGTGGAGACGGCGCAGGCGATCCTCGAGGGGCTGGTCGTCACGAATCACCAGGACGCGGGCGCCTGGGCGCTCCTCTCGCAGGCCCACCGGCGGCTCGCCCAGCCGCTCGCCGCGCGCTTCTGCGCGGAGGTGGCCCTGAAGCTCGCGCCCGAGGACCCCTTCGTCCGGCTGACCCGCGCCGAGAGCCTGCTCGCGCAGCCTGGAGGCTGCCGGGACGAGGCGCGCGAGGCGCTCCGTGCGGTCGCGAGCGACCCCGAGGTGGGGGAGCGGGCGCGGGCGCTGCTGGGGGCGCTCTCGCAGTGAATCTCCAGGAGAGCGAGGTGCCCTCGGAAGTCCACATTTTAGAGGCCGTTTTGCCAGGGGTTCGCTTGACGGTCCGCCGCCGTTTCGGGGATATTTCGCGCCCAGGCTGGGGGTCCGTGCCCCCCTGCCGCCCCGGCCGGCGGTCGGCCTGGTGACAGAGAAGGAAGCGAAGCGATGGCGACCGGTACCGTGAAGTGGTTCAACGACGCGAAGGGCTTCGGGTTCATCTCGCAGGAGGGCGGCGAGGACGTGTTCGTCCACCACACCGCGATCCAGATGGACGGGTTTCGCACCCTGAAGGAGGGTGAGCGCGTCGAGTTCGACGTCACCCAGGGCCCCAAGGGGCTTCAGGCAGCGAACGTCCGGCGGTAGTAAGAGCGGGGCTTTCGGCGACGATCGAGCGGCCTCGGGTCACCGGGGCCGCTCGCGCTTCCGGGCACGGACGCGCCCACACCGAGAAGGAACTGAATGAGCGAGAAGGAAGCCGGCATCGAGGTACAGGGTACGGTCGAGGAGGCCCTCGCCGGCGGCATGTACCGCGTCAAGGTCGACCAGGGCCCGACGGTCCTCGCCTACGCCTCCGGGAAGATGAAGAAGTTCCACATCCGCATCATCCCGGGCGACCGGGTGAAGCTCGAGCTCTCTCCGTACGACCTGACCCGCGGTCGCATCACCTACCGCGACAAGTGAGGTCGTCCGCGCCGCCCGTCGGCGCCCGATGACGCCCCCCCGCCGCAAGCTCTGGCTCGACTGGCAGCGCGGTCTCGCCGTGCTGTTCATGATCGAGGTGCACGTCCTCGACGCGTGGCTCGCGCCCGACGCGCGGACGGGCGCCGTGTACCACGCGCTCCGCATGCTGGGCGGGTTCGCCGCGCCCGGCTTCCTGTTCATGGCCGGCCTCTCCCAGGCGCTCGCCGACGCCGCGGCGGAGCGGAAGGGCCTCCCGCCCGGCGCGCGGCGCGCGGCGGCCCTGCGGCGAGCGCTGTGGCTCCTCGGAGTCGCGTACGCCTTCCGGGCGGTCGCGTTCCTGGCCGGCGGGGCCTGGCGCCGCCCCGGCGGCCTCGGCGACGTCCTCCGCGTGGACATCCTGAACGTGATCGCCGTGGGGCTCGTGCTCTCTGCGCTGCTCTCTGTCGGCCGTTCCGCGCGACTGGGCGCGCTGCTCGCCGGAGCGGCGGCGCTCGCCATCGTCCTCACCACGCCGCTCGTGGCCGACGCGCTCCGCCACTACGACCTGCCGGCCGCCGGCGCGGCGGCGGGCGCTGCCGCGCGGCAGGCGCCGAACCGGGCGGTGGACGTCCTCCTCGCATACCTGTACGCGGGCTGGCCTCGCGCGAACTTCCACCTCTTCAACTGGGCCGCCTTCCTCCTCGCCGGGAGCGCGGTCGCGCCCCTCGCGCGAGGAGAGCGGCGGCCCGCCCTGTGGCTCGGGCTCGCCGCCGCGCTGTTCGCGCTCGGGTGGTGGGCGGACCGCTGGCCGGCGGTGTACGCGTACCAGCAGTTCTGGCGGACGTCGCCCTCCTGGTTCGCGATGCGGCTCGCCGTGTGCCTCGCGATGACCGGCGCGCTTCAGCTCGTGCCCGACGCGGCGGAGCGCGGCCTGGGCTGGCTCACGCTGCTCGGGCGGCAGTCGCTCGTCGGATATGTGGCGTCGGTCGAGCTCACCTACGGTGCGCTGGCCTCGCCCGTGAAGCGCGTGCTCTCGTTTCCAGCGACGGTCCTCGGGATCGTCGCCATGGTCGCCCTCACGTGGGCGATCTCGCTCGGCTGGGAGAAGTACCGCGGCCGCCGGCGCGCGGGAGGGCCGCGCGGCGAGGGCGGCGCCGGCAAGGTGAGCGGCGCGGCCGCGTAATCCCGGCCAGGGGCCGCGGTCAGCCCTCGCGGAAGACGATCGGCTCCGACAGCGCGCGAAGCAGGTCCTCGTCGGTGAGGGCCCCCTGCTCCGTCATCTTCAGCAGGATGTCCTCCACCCGCTGCTCCCAGGCGTCGCTCGGGCTGCCGCGGGCGCGCATGCCGTGGTAGCGGATCGGGTTCGGGATGATCGAGGCCAGGAACGCGGCCTCCTTCGCGGAGAGCTCGCGGGCGTCCTTGCCGAACCAGTGCTGGGCCGCCGCGCCGATCCCGAACACGCCCGGACCCCACTCCACCAGGTTGAGGTAGATCTCGAGGAGGCGCGCCTTGGGGACCGCCGCCTCCAGCGCGATCGTGATCGCCGCCTCGCGCAGCTTGCGGGCGACGGTCTTCTCCCGCGAGAGGTAGAGGTTCTTCGCGAGCTGCTGGGTGATGGTCGAGCCGCCCCGCACCACGCGGCCCTCCTCGGCGCCGCGGACGAAGGCATCCTGGAGCTCGGCGAAGTCGAAGCCCGGGTGGCCGAAGAAGCCGGCGTCCTCGCTCGTGGTCACGGCGCGGATGACGTGCTCCGGCAGCTCCGCGACCGGGACGAAGGTCGCCGTGCGGGGGCCGATCTCGAACGCCCGGCCCCGCTCGCCCGCGCCGTCCACCGGGTGGTACGGGAAGGGCCTGCGGAGCGCGGCCGGCGTCCCCTTGCGCGACGCCTCCCGCATGCGCGCGAGCTCGAGCGAGGCGCGGAGGGTCCAGGCGGAGGGGGCGAGCAGCGGGCCGGCGACGTCGAGGCTGGCGTCGAGATCGCCGCGGGGGACCGGCGCCTCCGGCGGTGGAGCGAGGGCCGGGGGGACGGCCGCGACGAGCGCGGGCCAGTCGACGCGGTCGGCGCGGAAGGAGGCGCTGAACGGCAGCCCCGAGCCGAGCCGGGCCTCCGCCGCGACGGCGACCCGGAGCGCGCTCCCCAGCGAGAGGAGACCCTCCCGGAAGGCCACGCGGCGCTCCGTGGCATCCCACGTGACCGTGCCCTCGGCGCCCGCCCGGAACGGGCCGAGCGGGGTCTCGGCGACGCGCTCGCCCGAGACGAACAGCCGCTCCCCGGACGCGCGCAGGCGAGCCTCCGCGCGCGTGAGCCGGTCGTCGGCCTCCGCCTCGAGCTCGACCGAGAGCACGCCGTCCGCGAGCGTCGCGGGAGCGTCCTGCAGCGCCGGCGACAGGAGCGCCGGGCCGAGGTGATCGAGCCGGACGCGCGCGTGCCAGCGGTCGCCCTGGCTGCGCGCGGTGACCTCGCCCCGGCCGCCGCCGGGCAGCCGCAGGGCGAGCGCGAAGGCGGTGGCCGCGGCGTCGCGCTCGCCGGAGAGGTCGGCGTCGAAGGGGCCCAGCTCCGCGGAGCGCCGCCCGAGCGGCAGCACCACGATCACGCCGCGGAGGTGGATGGACGGAAAGGGGGCGCGCGCCGCGGGGCGCGGGCGCGGCGACTCCGCGGGCCGTCCGTCGACGGGAGGCGCCGCGCGCGTGCGGCGGTCGAGGAGCGCGCGGAGCGCTCGTCCGCGCGGACCGGCCGCGATGCGGATCCCCCGCAGCCGAACCGAGGCGGGCTCGACGCGGCCGCGCAGGAGCTCCAGGAGGCGCGGGCGGACGGTGACATGCTCGATCCGGACCAGCGGCTCGCGCGGGCTCGCGCCCGGGAGGGTGACCGGGCCGAAGCGCGCCCGGAAGAGCGGATCGATCGCGACGCCGGGTGCGACCGTCACGTCGCCGAACCGGAGTCGCAGCTCGGCCGCGATCCGGTCCCGGGCCCACCGCTGGAAGGCGGGCAGGTGGGTGAGCCCCTGCGCCGACGCATAGACGCCCACGAGCAGCGCGAGCGCCCCAAGGGCGGCGCGGCGTACCCTCACGGGAGGGCGGGCCGGCGACGGCCGGATGTCTCGCTCGGCACGCATGCGCGCGCGCTGTTTACCGGCCGGCGCCCGGGAGGTCAACCGTGCCCGTGCATGGCAAGCAGCGCTACGGGAGGAAACGGGGAGGCGCTCTGTTACATTCTCCAGGGAGCCATGACGCCGACTCGACCCCGCCTCCGGCGCCGCGTTCGCCGTGATCGCCTCGGCGTCCGCACGCTCCTCGCGATCGCGCTGTCGCTGGGGGCGAACGCCGCCCTGCTGTGGGGCCTGCTCTCGGCGGGCGCTTTCACCTTCCGCGCGCCGGCTCCGGTCCGGCCCGTCTCGCTGGCGCAGCTGTCGCGCTCGGACTGGGAAGCGAACCGCGCGGTGGATCGCCAGCCACCGCCGCCCACGCCCCCGCGCGCCTCACCGCCAGCGCCGCCGAAGGAAGAGCTGCCCAAGGGCAAGGTGGTGGAGCTCGCTCCCGACGCGCCCGGCGAGGACGCGCCGCCGAAGGACAGCCGCTACCTCTCCGACCGGAACCGGCGCGTCGAGCAGGAGACCGTCTCGCGCTACGCGGGGAACTCGCCGAACCTCCTCTCGCGACCGTCGCCGGGCTCTCCCGGCCGCGAGGCGGCGGGGGAGGGGGGGCGCGCGGAGCGTCGGACCGAGGCGAAGGACGGGACCTCGGGTCAGCGCGGCACCGGCGCGGAGCGCGCGCGGGCGGCTCGCCAGGAGCAGCAGGAGAAGCTGGCGCTCGCGCCGGGCCCAGGCGGCGAGATCCCGCCGCAGCAGGGCCGGGAGCGGGTCGACGGCGTCGCGCCCGCGATCCCCGGCGCCCCGGGCGACGGCGCCGAGCGACTGCAGGGGCCGACCCGGCCGGACCTGTCCGTCGGCCGGGAGGCGCTCGCGCGGCTCGCGGGCGGTCCGAACATGGACGGCTACGGGGAGGCGGAGGAGGGCGACGTGACGGCCCTCAACACCCGCGAGTTCAAGTACGCCACGTTCTTCAACCAGGTCCGGCGGGAGATCGGCGCCGACTGGTACCCACGCGTGCGCGCCGCCGTTCGCGAGCGCGACCCGGAGTTCAAGCACTTCTTCTACAAGGAGCGCACCGTGGTGGTGGGGGTCACGCTCGACCGCGCGGGCCACGTGACGGGCCTCTCGGTCCTCCAGTCGTCCAACGTCGACTTCTTCGACCGCGTGGCGATGACGTCGGTGCGCCAGGCGCAGCCGTTCCCCAACCCGCCCGGCGGGCTGTTCGGCTCCGAGCAGACGACGCGCGTCCCCTTCGTCTTCACGCTCTATCCCGCCGACCGCCGGCCGTTCGTGATGTGGGAGCGGCCGCAGCCTTGACCGCTCGCCGCCCGCCCGCGGGCGGGCAGCACGTCACGCCGGGCGGCGTTCGGCGCACGTGGGCGGTAGCCTGCGGGCAGGAATGGACCGCGCGCGCTGTTCACCTCCCGCGTGCCGAACCCTTCCGGCAATGAAGCGCGTACGGGCCGCGAGCGGCCGTCGGTCCGCGCCATCGTCGCCCTCGCCGTGTCCGCGGCGGTCAACGGCGCCCTCGTCGCCGCGTTGCACTCCGCTGGGGCGTTCACGCTCGCTCACCGCGCGGCCTCCGCCGCGCGGGTCGGCCTCGCCGTGGTGTCCGGCGCGCGCTGGCAGGCGAACCGCGCGATCGACGGGGAGGAGCGCGCGCCCGTGCCCGAGCCGACTCCGCCCACCGTCGCGCCTCCGCCTCCGGTCCCTCCTCGCCGATCGCCCGACCCGCGCGGCGAGGTCGTGGCCGCGCCGCCGTCGCCCGATCGACGCGCGCCGGAGCGCTGGCGGTTCCTCTCCGACCACGACGGCACCTCGCCCCGCGACGTGCAGTCGCGCGAGGCGGGCGAGCGCCGCTGGGACAACCCGCTCGCGCGAGCCGTCCCCGGCGCCGCCGGGGCGCAGGGCGTGCCGGAGCGCGGCGAGGAGGGGACCGCGGCCGCGTCCGCGCCGGGGCGGGAGGGCGAGGCCGCGACGCGCGAGGACGCGGTCGCGCGCGCGCGGCGGGCGCTGGCTCCCCTCGCGACGGGCGACGAGGCCGCCGGACCCGTCGGGCACGCGGCCCGGCCCGGCGGTGAGCTCTCCGCGGGGGACGGGGGAGCCCGAAGCGCCGGACGCTACGACCCGCGCCTCCTCCCCACCGCCGCGACGTTCGAGCGGCTCGGCGGCGGCCCCGGCGAGCGGCTCGTGGGCGTCGAGGAGGGCGACGCGACCTCGCTCAGCACCCGCCGGTTCCGGTTCGCGGAGTTCTTCCTCCGCGTGAAGGGCGCCATCGCCCGGGAGTGGGATCCCAACCGCGCGATGGACGCGCGGGATCCGGCGGCGCAGCGCTACGGCCGCCGGACGCGCGGCACGCTCGTCGACATCGTCCTCGACCCCGGCGGCGGCCTCCGCGACGTCCGCGTCGTCCGCGGCTCGGGGCTCGACTTCTACGACCGCGAGGTGGTGCGCGCCATCCGCGCCGCGGCGCCCTTCCCGAACCCCCCCCGCGCGCTCGTGGGGCAGGACGGGCGGATCCTGCTCGCCCGGTGGCGGTTCGAGCTGTCCTGGGACGGCACGCGCCCGCGCTTCGCGCTGCCCGCCGCGCCCGGCCGCTAGGCGTCCCGGCGGACCACCGCCCGGGCGCCCGGCGCCCGATCGTCACGATCACGCCGATGTCGCGGGCCCGTGGACGCGGTATACGGCTGCGATGGACAAGACGCGGCGCGTCAAGATGGAAGGCGTGAAGAACGTCGTGCTCATCGCGCACGACAGCCGGAAGGACGACCTGCTCGAGTGGGTGAAGTACAACCGCCAGGTGCTGAAGGAGCACCGGCTGTTCGCCACCGGCACCACGGGCGGCCTCGTGCAGGCCGAGGCGGACCTGCCGGTCACCCGCTTCAAGAGCGGGCCGCTGGGCGGCGATCAGCAGGTCGGCGCGAAGATCGCCGACGGCGAGCTCGACGTGCTCATCTTCTTCTGGGATCCGCTCGAGCCGCAGCCGCACGATCCCGACGTGAAGGCGCTGCTGCGCATCGCGGTGCTCTACAACATCCCCACCGCGTGCAACCGGGCGACCGCCGACTTCATCGTCGCGTCGGACCTGTTCCACGGAGAGTACCAGCGCCTGGTCGAGGACCACGCCGCGGTGCGCGAGGCGTTCCTGCGCGCGCGCGCCGCCCGCGGGTACTAGCCGGCGGGCGAAGGAAGCGAGGACGCCGCCCGCTCACCCTGAGCGAAGGGCGCGCGGAGCGCCGAAGTCGAAGGGCGCAGACCCGGTATCGTTCGCCGAGAGCTACTCGACCTTCATCCCGGGGCGCCAGCGGAGCACCGGCTTCCGCGCCGCGCGTGTCTCGTCGAGGCGGGCGCGGACCGGCCGCGTCGGCGCGGCCTTCACGGCGTCGGGGGCGGCCTGCGCCTCCGCGGCGATGTCCTTCATCGCCGCGACGAAGCGCTCGAGCGTCTCCTTCGACTCCGTCTCGGTGGGCTCGATCATGAGCGCGCCCGAGACCACCAGCGGGAAGTACACGGTGGGCGGGTGGAAGCCGTGGTCGATGAGCCGCTTCGCGACGTCCATCGTGGTGACGCCGCTCGCCTTCTGCAGCTTGTCGTCGAAGACCACCTCGTGCAACGAGTCGGTCTCGTAGGGCAGGTCGTAGGTGCCCTCGAGGAGCTTGCGGACGTAGTTCGCGTTCAGCACGGCGAGCTTGCCGGTCTGCGCCACGCCGTCGGGCCCGTACTCGCGGATGAGCGCCCAGGCGCGGACGAACATCCCGAAGTTGCCCCAGAACTCGCGGAGCTTCCCGATGGTCTGCGGCCGCTCCGCCGGGTCCACGACGAGGCGGTAGCGCTCGCCCTCCTTCACCACGGCCGGGAGCGGGAGGAAGGGCGCGAGCTGCGCCTTCACGCCGACCGGGCCGGAGCCCGGCCCGCCGCCGCCGTGCGGCGTGGCGAACGTCTTGTGCAGGTTGTACTGCATGACGTCGAAGCCCATGTCGCCGGGGCGCGCGACGCCGAGCAGCGCGTTCATGTTCGCGCCGTCGCCGTACACGAGCCCGCCCTTCGCGTGCACGATCTCGGCGATCTCGGCGATGTGGGTCTCGAAGATGCCCAGCGTGTTGGGGTTCGTGATCATGATCGCGGCGACGTCCTCGTCCATCGCCGCCTTCACGGTCTCCGGGTGGAGGCGCCCGTCGGGGCCCGACGCGAGCTGCACGACGTCGTAGCCGTTCAGCGCGGACGACGCGGGGTTCGTCCCGTGCGCCGTGTCGGGGATGAGCACCTTCTTGCGCGGGTTGCCGTGCGCCTCGTGCCAGGCGCGGATGATCATGAGCCCGCAGAGCTCGCCCTGCGCGCCGGCCGCCGGCGCGAGCGTCGTCTGGTCGAAGCCGGCGATCTCGGAGAGCGCCCGCTCCAGCCGGTACATGAGCTCGAGCGCGCCCTGCGCCAGCTCGGCGGGCGCGAGGGGGTGGACGTTCGCGAACCCGGGCAGGCGCGCGAGCGCCTCGCTCGACTTCGGGTTGTACTTCATGGTGCACGAGCCGAGCGGGTAGAAGCCCGTGTCGATCCCGTGGTTCCACACGGACATCCGCGTGAAGTGACGCACGACCTCGAGCTCCGAGACCTCCGGCATCCCGTCGACCCCGCCGCGGAGCAGCTCGGCCGGCAGCTCGCGCGCGGGATCGAAGTCGCCGCCGGGCGCCGGGAGCGACACCCCGCTGCGCCCGGTCGAGCCGCGCTCGAAGAGGAGCTGCTCCTCGTGCACGAGCCCGCGGGTGGCGCCGCCGGACCCGACGCCCGCGTCCCCCGCGGTCGTCCTCGCGTCCTTCTCCATGCTGGGCCTCCAGCCGGTGGGGTTTCCCATGGCTATCCCTTCACCGACTGCGCGAAGAGCTCGATGAGCTCGGGGGTGTGCAGCTCGGTCGCGACGCTGAGGAGCGCGCCCTTGGCCCTCGGGAGCTCCGGGTACCAGCGCGCGAGCGGGGCGCCGGCGGCGATGCCGCGCTTGGCGAGCCGCGCCACCACCGCCTCCGCGTCGCCGACGTCGAAGGCCAGCTCGTTGAAGGGGGGCGCGGAGAACAGCGGGGCGATCCCGGCGCGCCCGAGCGCGTCCTTCAGCATGCGGGCGCGGGCGAAGTTCAGCCGCGCCAGCTCCGCGAGCCCCTGCTTGCCGAGCAGCGCGAGGTGGATGGTGGCCGCGAGGGCGGCGAGCCCGGAGTTGGTGCAGATGTTGGACGTCGCCTTCTCCCGGCGGATGTGCTGCTCGCGGGTGGAGAGGGTGAGCACGAACCCTCGCCGCCCGTGCTTGTCCACCGTCGCCCCGCAGACCCGGCCCGGCATCTGGCGCACGAACTGCTCGCGGATGGCGAAGAAGCCGGGCGCGGGACCGCCGAAGGACATCGGGTTCCCGAAGCTCTGGAAGGTGCCCACCGCGACGTCCGCGCCGAGGGCCCCGGGCGCCTGGAGCAGCCCGAGCGCCACCGCCTCGGCGGTCACCGCGACGGTGAGCGCGCCGGCCTTCTTGGCGATGGCGGCCGCCTGCGGCAGCGCGTCGACCACGCCGAGGAAGCTCGGGTAGCCGACGATCACCGCGGCCGTCCCGCCGTCCACCGCCGCCTCCAGCGCGCGGAGGTCGGTCCGGCCGTCGGCGCCGAACGGGACGGTCACGATCTCGTCGCCGGTCGAGCGCAGGTAGGTGGCGAGCACCTTGCGGTACTCCGGGTGAACGGCGGCCGAGACCACGATCTTGCTGCGCCCCGTCACCCGCGTGGCCATGAGGGCCGCCTCGGCCATGGCGGTCGCGCCGTCGTACATGGACGCGTTCGAGACGTCCATGCCGGTGAGGAGGCACACGAACGTCTGCCACTCGAAGAGCGCTTGCAGCGTGCCCTGCGACACCTCCGGCTGGTACGGGGTGTAGGCCGTGAAGAACTCGCCGCGGAGCAGGAGCTGATCGACCGCCGGCGGGACGTGGTGCGGGTAGCAGCCGGCGCCGACGAACGGCGGGTGGGCGGTGTCGTCGCGCGCCGCGAGGGCGCGGAGCTCGGCGAACAGCGTGATCTCGTCGGCCGCGGGAGGCAGGTCGAGGGGGCGGGCCAGGCGGAGCCGCTCCGGGATCGAGCGGAACAGGTCGTCGAGGCTCTCCGCCCCGATGACGTCGAGCATCGCCCGGACGTCCTCGGGCGTGTGCGGGTGGTAGCGCAAGGCGCGGACTCCTGTGGCCCGTCGGGGCCGGCTCGGGCGAGCGGCCGCGAGGCTGAATCGTGACGCGACCGCCGGCGGCGGACGCTGCTACTGCTCCTCGACGAAGGCGCGGTAGGCGCGCACGTCCATGAGCGCCTCGACCTCCTTCGGGTCGGAGGGCTCGACGGCGATCATCCAGCCCTCCTCGTACGGATCCGAGTTGATCGTCTCGGGGGCGTCCGCCAGCGGGTCGTTCACCTCGACGACCTTGCCGGAGATCGGGGCGAACAGCTCGGAGACGGCCTTCGTCGACTCCACCACGCCGAAGGACTCGCCCTTCTTCACGGTGTCGCCGATCTCGGGCAGCTCGACGAACACCACGTCGCCGAGCTGGTCCTGGGCGAAGTCGGTGATGCCGATGACGATCCTCGAGCCCTTCTGCCGGGCCCACTCGTGCTCGCGCGTGTACTTGAGGTCCTCGGGGAAATCCATGGCGTCCGCCTCCTCGTCACTTCCGCGTGTAGAACGGCGTCTTCACGACCTTGGCCGCGGCGGGTCGCCCGCGGATCTCGACGGCGAAGGTCGAGCCCTCGGCGGCGAGCGCCGGGGGCACGTAGGCGAGGCCGATGGAGGTCCCGAGCGACGGGCTGCGCGTCCCGCTCGTCACCTCGCCGACCTTCCGCCCGTCCTGCACCACCGGGTAGCCGTGCCGCGCGATGCCGGGGTCGGTGAGCACGAAGCCGACGAGCTTCCGCGCGAGGCCCTGCTCCTTCTGGCGGACGAGCGCGTCGCGCCCGACGAACTCGCCCTTGTCGAGCTTCACCACCCAGCCCAGGCCCGCCTCGAGCGGCGTCGTGCCGTCGTCCATGTCCGAGCCGTACAGGCGGTACGCCATCTCCAGGCGGAGCGAGTCGCGCGCGCCGAGGCCGCACGGCTGGAGCCCCTCGGGCTCGCCGGAGTCGACGACGGCGTCCCACAGCCGCGCGGCGGCGTCCGGCGGGCAGAACAGCTCGAAGCCGTCCTCGCCGGTGTAGCCGGTGCGCGCGATGAGGCAGGGCACGCCTGCGACCTCGCCCCGGGCGAAGCGGTAGGTGCGGATGGCGGGGAGATCCGCGCTCGTGAGCCGCTGCAGCACCCGGGCCGCGAGCGGTCCCTGCAGGGCGAGCTGCGCCCATTCGTCGGACTCGTTCCTCACGTCGGCGCCGGCGGCGTGACCGGCCAGCCACTCGTGGTCCTTCTGGCGATTCGCGGCGTTCACGCAGACGAGCAGATCGTCGGCGGCGCGGCGGTAGACGACCACGTCGTCCACGATCCCGCCGCTCTCGCGGCAGAGACAGCCGTACTGGGCCTGCCCGTCGGCGACCTTCGAGAGGTCGTTCGTGAAGAGCCGGCTCAGCGCCTCGAGGGCGCGCGGCCCGCGGAAGACGACCTCGCCCATGTGCGAGACGTCGAAGAGGCCGGCGCGCGTACGGACGGCCTCGTGCTCCGCGAGGACGCCGGCGTACTGGACCGGCATCTCCCAGCCGGCGAACTCCACCATCCGCGCGCCGGAGCGGACGTGCGTGTCGAAGAGGGGCGTTCGCTGGGCCATGGGCGCCTCGGGGACAACCGGGAAAGGCGGGCGAATTCTATCGGGGTCGACTCTCGGGTCAAGCGCGCCGGGCGCGGAAGATCCCGCGGAGACGCGCCCTTGCACTACCTCCCTGGCGGCGCGACCGCAAGGCGGGAACGCAGGGGAGGCCCGGGCGCCCCGGAACGGGGCTGTCGCCGCCTCGAACGCACTGCGCGCGAAGGGGTCCTTCAGTGGCAGCGCACCGGCTCGCAGCGCCCGCCGGCGACCGCGGCGCAGCAGTAGACGGCCTTGCCCTCGTCGTCCTCGAAGCGGTAGCGCCAGCCGTCGCGCGCCACCTCGAGCACGCCGTAGCCCCAGCGCACCGTCGCGAAGATCACCTCGGTCCCCGGGACGGAGGTCCCGTCGAACCGCTCCCCGGGGCGGCCCCGCGCGCCGTTGCCGGACACCAGCACGTCGAGCCCCTCGGGCGAGCGCAGGTGCTGCAGATCGTGGTCGTGCCCGGCGAGGAACGCGCGGATGCGGCCGGCGCCGGCGGCGAGGAGCTCGTCCATGCGGGCGAGACGCTCCGGCGTCGCGTCGTCCCGGTGGCTGCCGGCCGTGACGGGCGGGTGGTGGCCGACGAGGAAGCACCACGGTCTCTCGCAGCCGCCCGGCTCGGACTCGCACGCGTCGGCCCGGCACCCCGCCGCCTGGTCGCGCACGAAGGCGACCTCGTCCTCCAGCGCGAACCCGCCGTACGGCTCCTCGACGGGGTTCGTGTCCACCACCAGGAAGCGCGCGGCGGCGCGCTCGACGGCGTAGTGGCGCCCCGGCATCCGCCACACCGGCGAGCGGTGCGCCACCTCGAGGCAGGCCTTGAGCCTGCCCTCCGCCACCGGATCGCCGCTGCGGCGACAGTCCGTCCAGGTCGCGACGTCGTGGTTGCCGAGCGCGAGGTAGACCTCCGCGGCGGGAGGACCCGCGAGCCGCGCGAGCGGCGCGTCGTGGCGGGAGAAGGACGGATCGGCGGGCGGGGAGAAGCCGGGTGCGAGGGTGTTCCCGTCGTCGCCGAACCGGCACGCGTCCGCCCCTGGCGCGGTCACGTCGGGGCCACACGGGTAGACGTTGTCGCCCGGGAAGAAGCCGAGCGCGAACGGCGCTCGCTCGTGGGCGCGGATGACGGCGCGCGCGACCTCGCCCTGCTGATCGGTGGGGTCGCCGAAGTCCGCGAGGTGAAGGACGCGCTCGAACGGCCCGGCGATGGCGGGCGCCGGGCCCGGGTTCCGGGCGCGCGCGGAGCGGACCGTGAACGTCGGGCTCGCCGGCGAGCAGCCGGCGAGCACGGCGGCCAGCGCGGCCGCGACCGCCGCCCGCCTCACCGCGCGCCCGACCTCGCGAGCTCGATGGTGTTGACGAGCAGCATGGCGCGGGTCATCGGGCCGACCCCGCCCGGGACGGGCGTGATCGCCGAGGCGCGCCGCGCCGCGGCCGCGTACTCGACGTCGCCCACGAGGCGGCCGTCGTCGAGCCGGTTCATCCCGACGTCGATCACCACGGCGCCCTCGCGGATCCACTCGCCGCGGATGAGCTCCGCCTTTCCGATCGCCGCCACCACGATGTCGGCGCGGGCGACCTCGCCGGCCAGGTCCTGCGTGCGCGAGTGGGCGATGGTGACGGTGGCGTGCCGCTCGAGGAGCATCGCGGCCATGGGCTTGCCCACGATGTTCGAGCGGCCGACGACGATGGCGCGCTTGCCCTTCGGATCGACCCTCGCCTCGTCCAGCAGCCGCATCACGCCCGCCGGCGTGCACGGCCGCGGCGTGCCAGGGATGCCGATGGAGAGCGCGCCGACGTTGAACGGGTGGAAGCCGTCCGAGTCCTTGCGCGGGTCGATGGCGTCGAGCACGGCCCGCTCGTCGAGGTGCTTCGGCAGCGGGAGCTGCACGAGGATGCCGTGGACGGTGGGGTCGGCGTTGAGGCGTGCCACCAGCGCGAGCAGGTCGGCCTGCGAGACCGTCGCGGGGAGGTGATGCTCGTCGGAGCGGATCCCGACCTCCTCGCAATCCTTGCGCTTGCCGCGGACGTAGATGGCCGAGGCGGGGTCGTCTCCGACCCGCACCACGGAGAGCCCGGGGGCGACCCCGGAGGCCTTGAGCGCGCGCACGGCCTCTGCGACCTCGCCGCGCACCTTCGCTGCGATGAGCTTCCCGTCGATGATCATAGGGCCGCGCAGTATACCGGAGGACGCGCGGCTCGCGTCCCCCATCCTGGCCGCTTGGCGCCGCGGGGGTGCCGCCTCACCGTCATGGTCGTCCACGCTCCGCCCGCAAGCCGCCCGGGAGGCCGACCATGGCCCTGTACCGCTTCCTCTTCGCGCCCGCCCTCCTCGCCGTCGCCGTGCTGGCCGGGCCCGTGCACGAGCGGGCACAGCCGGTCCAGGCCGAGGCTCCCCGCGTGATCGCGACGGAGGCGGCCGCGCCCGCGGCCCGACCGCCGGCGGCGCTCGAGCGCGCCGTCGCGGCGAAGCACGCTCCGAGGCGCGCACCGAACGCGAAGCCGGCGCGCTGACGATTCGCGCCAAAGACGAGCCGGGCGCGCCGACGACGCGGGCACACGGGAGCCGGTCCGGCTAGAATCCCGGGCGCGCGAGGACGCGCCAGGGAGGACGCCGATGGCCCAGCTCTGCCAGAAGTGCTCGACGCCGCTCGACGACGCCGGCGCCTGCGTGACGTGCGACGCGGAGGGGGAGGGGCTCGCGCTCATCACGCGATCCGGCTACGCGTCGGTCCGCGAGATGATGTCGCTCCTGGAGGTCCAGGGGCTCGCGCCCGAGATGGAGAAGGTGCCGCCGGCGCGGCCCGAGGAGCGCGCGCACCCGCTCTGGAACCTCTACGTGCCGCGCGACGAGGTCCCGCGCGCCGGCGAGTTCCTGCGCAAGGACTGGGCAGAGCTGCTCGAGGATCCGGCGGCGGCCGCGGCCGCCGCGCGCGGCCAGACGGGAGTGGATCTCGACGCGGGCGGCGAGGTGACGTGCCCCGCCTGCGGGCACGCCTTCGCGGTGAGCGCGGGCGGGCCGGCGGAGTGCCCGGAGTGCGGGCTCGGGCTCGGCGCACCCGCGAACGCGGCGCCGGACGAGGCGCAGTCCTGAGCGGTCCGAACCCGAAGCGAACACGACGGAGCGACATGCCCAGGGAGCTCGCGGATCTCCACATCCACGTCGGCGGCGCGGTCGCCCCCCACATCCTCTGGTCGATCGCGCACGACCAGGGCTTCAAGCTGCCGGTCTCCGACTACTGGGAGTTCAAGGAGCTCGTCTCGGCGCGGCCGGGGAAGGTGAGGTCGCTCGACGAGTACCTCGCGGTGCTCCACACCTGGACGGAGCGGATCCAGTCCTCGCCGCAGGCGATGGAGCGCAGCGTCTACGAGGTGATCGGGAAGGAGTACCGCTCCTCGCGCGTCTCGCTCATCGAGCTGCGCTTCAACCCGATGAAGCGCAACGTCGGCGGCGAGCGCGATCTCGATCACATCATCCACGCGGCGCTGCGCGGCATGGATCGGGCGGTCCTCGAGTACGGCGTGCGGGCCGGGATCATCTTCTGCCTCGCCCGCGAGTTCGACGCCCGGCTGAACGAGATCCTGGTCGAGAAGGCGATCCGCTACCGGCGCCGCGGCGTGGTGGGGATCGACCTCGCCGGGACCGAGCGCAACGCCATCGAGCTGGACGGTCGAGAGGTGAAGCGCTACCGCGAGCTGTTCGCGCGGGCGCGGGCGGCTGGCCTCAAGACGACCGTCCACACGGGCGAGACCGCCGGGACCGGCGCGGAGGGCGTGCGGGCGGTGGTCGAGGAGCTGCAGCCGCAGCGGATCGGCCACGGCATCTGCGCCGCGAAGGACGAGCGCGTCATGGATCTGCTCCGCGAGCGCGGCGTGGTCCTGGAGATCTGCCCGAGCTCCAACCTGGCGACCCGCGCCGTGGCCTCGCTGGACGAGCTCGGCGAGGTGCTGCGCCGCTTCTGGCAGCGGGGCGTGAAGTTCACCATCAACACCGACGGGCCGTACCTGCTCGACACGAACATGCGCAGCGAGGTGCGGCTGCTGCGGGACGGCGGGATCCTCTCGGACGAGCAGCTCGACCAGACGCAGGAGTGGGCCCGCGAGGCGACGTTCGTCGAGGCCGGGTAGGGCGCCGGCGGCAGCCCCGTCGTCCTACGGCGCGGGTGCCGCCCCGGCCTCCGCCTCGGCCGCGTCGAGCGCGGCCGCGGTGCGGGCGAGGTCCGCCGAGGATCGGAAGTGGCGCGGCTCGAAGGCCGCGGCCATGGGGGTACCCCACTCCTCCCGCGGCGCCTCGATGCCCGGGAAGTAACGGGGCCTGCGGCGCGCGAGCGCGGTGAGCAGCTCCGAGAGCGGCGAGCGGAACCGCTCGGCCCCGCCGGCGGCGGCGAGGAGCCGCTCCGCCCGCCAGCGCAGCTCGAGCACGCGCCCGAACCCCTCCTGGAAGATCCGCTTCACCGGGGTCTCGGCCAGCACCTCGGCCGCGCGGGCCTCGTCCTCCCCGGAGAGCTTCTCGAGGCCGAGCTCGAGGTACGCCCGCGCGGCGCCGAACGCGGCGCGCACCGCCTCGAGGTCGCCGGGGTCCACGGCGTCCGCGACGAGGACCGCGTTCGCCGCGGACACGATCTGCCGTTCCAGCGCGTCGCGCTCGGACGGGGCGAGGGCGGCGAACGCGCGGTCGAGCAGCGACGACGTCGCGAGCGTCGCGAGGAAGAAGCCGGGCGGGCGCGCAGCGAGCCCCGGCGCCGTGGCGGGCGTGCGCGGCGGGCGCGCGAACCAGGAGAGGGCCTCGTCGAGGGAAGGGTAGCCGAGATCGGCGAGCCGCCCCGCGCGCCACCGCAGCGCAGTCTCCTCGAGCTCGCTCGGCAGGTCCCAGCGGATCGAGGAGAGCAGCCGCGTGGCCGCGAACGGGTCCTCCGCGTACAGGTCGTCGAGGATCCCGCGGACGGCCATGTACTCGGCGCCGTCGACGAGGAACTCGATGACGAACTTCCCCTCGGGCGCCCGCATGAAGCGGTCGCTCGTGAGCTCCGGGTCCGGATCCTGCTCGAGGTCGTGCACGCGCAGCGTCGTGCGCAGGACGAGGTGGAGGAGCTCGCGATCCAGCGCCGCGAGCTTGCGCTCCCAGCGCGCCGCCGCCTTCGGCTCGAGCTGGGCGCCCGCGCGCGCCGCGCGCAGCCAGGGCAGCGCCTTCCGCGCGTCGAAGCCGGCGCGGGACCAGGCGTCGAGATCGACGAAGATCTTGAACTGCTCTGCCGAGGCGAGCTGCACGATGGGGGCGGCGTCGGCGAGGCCGATGTCGCGCACCGTGAAGTAGAGCTCGTCCGCGGGCAGCGCGCGCACGAGCGCCTGCGGATCGCGCGCGTCGAGGATCACGTCGAGCCGCTTGCGGCCGCGCGCCGCGGCGAGCGCCGTGCGGGCGTCCCGGAGCTCCGCGGGGGCGAGCGACCTGTCGTCCTTTGCCATCACGCACCCCCATGGCGCACCGCCCCGGCCGGCGCAACGCCTTGCGACCCGGCTCCGGGTCCGCGGACGGCTGCACGCAGGTCGGGGGGTGGCGCTCGGCTGCGGTCCGAGAGAGGCCGCGCGGGGAACGGAGAGCGCGCCCGAGAGGCGGGCGAACTGCCCTAGGCGCGCGCCGAGGCGCGCGAGGCGCCGTGCGCGACCTTCACGACCTTGCCGGCCTTGAGGCAGCGCGTGCAGACGCGCACGTGCTTCACCGTGCCGTCGACCGTCGCGCGGACAGAGCGCAGGTTCGGCAGCGAGCGGGTCTTCGACTTGTTGTTCGCGTGGGAGACGTTGTTGCCCACGAGCGGGCCCTTCCCACAGATGTCGCAGCGGCGTGCCATGGCTTGCTCCGAAAACCGAAAGAGCGCGGGATATTACGCAACGGCGGCGGAAATGCAAGGGCTGGATCGCGCCCAGCCACCCCGGCGGCGCGACGCCTACTTCAGCGGGCCTTCGAGCCGAGCAGCGCGGCGACGTGCCCGGCCGCCTGGATGCCCGCGTAGAACTCGCCCTCGATCCCGAGGCCGGGGAGCACCTCCCGGCCGGCGAAGAAGAGGTTCTTCCACGGGCCTTTCACGGGCAGGCCGGTGACGCCGAGGAACTCGTCGAGGTTCGCCTCGTAGAGCGGGTGCACCGGGGGGAGCTCGGCGGCGTGTGGCGACGCCAGCAGCGGCGCGGACTCGGCGATGAGGTGGCGCTCGAAGAACGGGATGGCGTCGGCCACGGCCTCGCGGATGCGGCCGGCCGCCTCGCGGAGCGCGGCGCTGCCTCGCACGTCCGCGGAGATGAAGCCCGAGGCGCACACGACGCGCTCGTCCGACACGGGCTCCCCGGCCGCTCCCTTGTCGCCGGGCCCCTTTCGACCCTCGCGCCGGGCGGGGAGGACCTGGAGGAACACCGCGTTGTCGAGCCCGTCGCCGCCGGAGGCGTTCCGGAGCGCCACGACGTTCTCGGCGAGCGCCGGGGGCAGGGCCGTCTGCTTGACGACGAGGTTCACCGAGACGAGCTGGCGCCGGGGGCGGATCCCGCGGAGCGGCTCGAGCGCGCGCGATTCCCGGAGGTCCGCGGGCAGCAGCCCGAGCAGGCGGTCCGCGTCGGTGGCGGCGATGAACGCGCGTGCGACGTGGGCGTCCGGAGAGTCGGCGAGCCGCACCGCCTCCACCTTGCCGCCCTCGATCTCGAACCCGGTCGCGACCGCCGGCTCGCCCGGGCCGCCGCGGAGCTCCCCGCGCGACTCCGCGATGCGGCGCCGGACCATCTCGCGCAGCGTCCCCTGGCCGCCGGGCAGCCGGCTCGTGCCGCGGAACGCGCCGCCGAGGAGGCGCACGAGGGAGAGGGGGGACGGCTCGCCGTCGAGGTAGGTGAGATAGCGGTGCGCGATGGCGAGGCTCTGCGCGAGCTCGTGATCCTCGAGCCCCGCGAACGGCCGCGCCACCCCGACCGGCTCCGGCGGCGCGCCGGGCGCCGACGAGGCGAGCTTGATGGCCTTCTTCACCTCGCGGCGCTCGATGAAGCCGTCGGGCGGGAGCGGCGGCGCCGCGCGCAGGAAGAACCCGGCGAAGTCGAAGAGCGTGCCGAGCTTCGCGAAGGAGGCCTCGAGCGCCTCGGCCTCCTGCGGCCACTCGCGGCGCAGCTCGATGCGCAGCACCGCGGGGTCGCGCGAGAGGTCGGCGCGGTGCTTCGGCAGGAGGAGCTGGAGGTCCGGATCCGAGGGGACGAGCGCGCGCGAGAAGTCCGTCGCCAGGCCCAGCTCGGAGAGGACCGCCTCGGCGCTCGGCAGCTGGCGCGGGGAGGGGACGACCGCCGGGCCGAACGGCAGGACGTAGCCGTGATCGGCGTAGTGGAAGCCCGGGTCGTCGTGCGCGACGTGCAAGACGCGGAGGCCGCGCCGGGCGAGCAGGGCGCCGGCGACGACGCCGCCGAGCTGCGAGCCGACGACGCAGACGTCGTAGATGCGCTGGGTTGCGGGGGGACGGAAGGTCTGCGCCACGGGCGTGGCAGTCTACTCGGGTTCGGCCGGACGCCAAACGGATCAGTTGGACGGGGGCTGCGCCCCGCCCCGGCAGCGGAGCAGCTGGGGCCCCACCGCTGGCAACGGCTCACCGCTGCCGTCGTGGGCCCCTGCGCGTCGCGCGGCGCGACCTCAGCCGAGCTCGACGACCGGGTTCGTGACCGGCGCCGCGGGCGCGGCGCGCGCGCCGTCCACGCGCACGCGGCGCCCCTCGACGGAGAGCCGCCCCTCCGACAGCCACTGGATGGCCTGCGGATAGAGCCGGTGCTCCTGCTGGAGGATGCGCGCGGCGAGCGCCGCGTCGTCGTCGTCCGGCAGCACCGGCACGACCGCCTGCGCGATGACCGGGCCGGTGTCGGTCCCCTCGTCCACGAAGTGCACGGTGCAGCCGGCGAAGCGCGCGCCGTACTCGACGCACTGCCGCTGCGCGTGGAGCCCGGGGAAGCTCGGCAAGAGGCCAGGGTGGACGTTCAGCACGCGCGGGCAGCCGCGCGACCCGGAGGTCGGGCCGAAGGCGCGGAGGAAGGCAGGGGTGACGAGGCGCATGTAGCCGGCGAGGCACACCACCTCGACGCGATGCGCGCGCAGGACCTCGACCAGCGCGAGGTCGTAGGCCTCCCGATCCGCGACGCCCTTGGACGGGAGGACCTCGGTCGCGACCCCCGCGCGACGCGCCCGATCGAGCGCGCCGGCGGTCGGGACGTTCGACACCACCACCGCGACCTCGGCGTCGATGCGGCGCGCGGCGCCCCCGGCCCCGCACGCGTCCAGGATCGCCTGCAGGTTCGTGCCGCCGCCCGAGGCGAGGACGCCGACCCGGATCACCGCACCACCTCGCAGGTCGCCTCGCCGGTGCCCACCTCGATCTGCCCGACGGTCCAGGCGTCGAGCCCGCGGGCGCGCAGCGCGGCGTGCGCGGCCGCCTCGTCCCCCGGGGCGACCACCGCCACGAGCCCCAGCCCCATGTTGAAGGTCCGGTACATCTCGTCGCGCGGGACCCCCCCTTCGCGCTCGACGAGATCGAAGATCGCGGGCCGCGGCCAGCGCTTCTCCTCGAGCACGGCGCGGGTGCCGTCGGGGAGGGTGCGCGGGACGTTGCCGGGCAGGCCTCCCCCGGTGATGTGGGAGAACGCCTTGACCGGCACCGCGTCCAGCAGCGCGAGGACGTCCTTAGCGTAGATCCGGGTGGGCTCGAGGAGCGCCTCCCCGAGCGTCCGACCGCCGAGGCCGTCGAAGCGCCGGTCGAGCGGGTGGCGGTCCATGAGCGCCTTGCGCGCGAGCGAGTAGCCGTTCGAGTGGAGCCCCGTGGACGCCACCCCGACGACGACGTCGCCCGGCGCGACGCCCTTCCCGTCCACGATCCGAGACCGCTCCACGCAGCCCACCGCGAAGCCGGCGAGGTCGTACTCGCCCGGCGCGTAGAAGCCCGGGAGCTCCGCGGTCTCGCCGCCGATGAGGGCGCAGCCCGCCTGGCGGCAGCCCTCGGCGATGCCCTTCACCACCTCGGCGCCCTGCTCGGCCGAGAGCTTGCCGGTCCCGAAGTAGTCGAGGAAGAAGAGCGGCTCGGCGCCCACGACCGCCACGTCGTTCACGCACATCGCCACGAGGTCGATGCCGATGGTGTCGTGCCGGTTCGCCGCGAAGGCGACCTTGAGCTTCGTCCCGACCCCGTCCGTGCCGGAGACGAGCACCGGCTCGCGGTACTTCTTCACGTCGAGCGCGAACAGCCCCCCGAAGCCGCCGATCCCGGCGAGGACCTCCGGGCGGAGGGTGGGGCGGGCATGGGGCTTGATGAGCTCGACGAGGCGGTCGCCCTCGTCGATGTCGACGCCCGCGTCGCGATAGGTGAGGGACATGGCGGGCCCTTATCGCGACCGCGCGACGGCCGCAAGCCCGCTCGGCGCACGATACGGGCCCGGCGGCCAGGAGCCAGGTGACACGTGGGGAGGCGCGGCGCCCTGAGGCGCGGGCGCGGGCTGCGCGGGTCGCTAGAGGGCGACCGCGAGGAGCAGCAGGGCGGCGAGGAGGACGGTGGTGAGGCGCATCGGGGAGCAGCCTTCGCTCGGAGTGCTTGACGGGCATCGTAGCGGAGCGATCCGTCATCGCCAGTTTTCGACCGCGCCCGTGCCGCGGCGCGTCGCAGGCGGTTCGTTGACACCGGCGCGGAAGGTCGGCTAAGCCCACGTCTCCCTCGCGAGGTCACCCACCGCAAATGGCCTGGTTCTCCAAGCAGAAGAAGGTGAAGGCGAAGGAGTCGACGCCCGCCTCCCCCCCGCCCCCGCTCGCCAAGGGCGAGGGCATCTGGCACAAGTGCGCGGGGTGCGAGAACGTCGTCGCGCGCGCCGAGCTGGAGCGCGAGTGGAACGTGTGCCCGTCGTGCGGCCAGCACGAGGCGCTCCCCATCCGGCGGCGCCTGGAGCTGGTCCTCGACGATGGCTCGTTCGAGGAGCTCGACGCCGAGCTCACTCCCCAGGACCCGCTCGGCTTCGTGGACTCGAAGAGGTACCGGGATCGGCTCAAGGGGACCTTCAAGAGCACCGGGCTGCGAGACGCCTTCATCTCCGGCGTGGGCGCCATCGGCGGCCAGCAGGTCTCCATCGGCTCCTTCGCGTTCGAGTTCATGGGCGGCTCCATGGGCTCGGTGGTCGGCGAGAAGGTGACGCGCGTGTTCGACCGCGCCTACGAGCGCAGGATCCCGGCCATCGTCTTCTCCTCGACCGGCGGCGCCCGCATGCAGGAGGGCATCTTCTCCCTCATGCAGATGGCGAAGACGTCCGCGGCGCTCCACCGCTTCCGCTCGGTGCGCAAGCCCTACGTCTCCGTGATGCTCCACCCGACCACGGGCGGGGTGGCGGCGAGCTTCGCCTGGCTGGGCGACGTGGTCATCGCCGAGCCGAAGGCGCTCATCGGCTTCGCCGGGCCGCGCGTGATCGAGCAGACCATCCGCGAGAAGCTGCCGCCGGGCTTCCAGCGGAGCGAGTTCCTCCTCGAGCACGGCATGATCGACGCCATCGTGCACCGACACGACATGCGCGATCGGCTCGGGCAGCTGATGTCGCTGCTCGGCTGAGTGAACGCCCGGCGGACGGGCTTCACGCGTCGGGCTTCAGGCTGAAGCCCGCGCAGCCGCGCCGCTTCGCCGAGGCCAGAGCTCCGAGGACCGAGGCCGCAGCGCTTGACCGACTGGCTTTGAGTCATGGCCGATCCCCACGCCTACCTCGCCGGGCTGCAGCCGCTCGCGATGCGCTTCGGCCTCGAGCGCATGCAGCGCGCGCTCGACGCGCTGGGGCGTCCCGAGCGCGCCTACCCCGTACTGCACGTCGGCGGGACGAACGGCAAGGGGTCCACCTGCGCGATGGCGGCCGCGGCCCTGGCCGCCGCCGGCCACGAGGTGGGCCTCTACACGTCCCCCCACCTCGTCCGCTTCAACGAGCGGATCCAGGTGCGCGGCGCCGCCATCGGCGACGACGAGCTCGCCGCCGTGGTGGAGGAGATCCGCCGGGCCTGTCCGTGGCACGACGGGGGCGGGGAGGGCGACCGGCTCACCTACTTCGAGTTCGCCACGCTCGCGGGCCTGCTCCACTTCGCGCGGGCCGGCGTCGGCGCCGCGGTGGTCGAGGTGGGGCTCGGCGGCCGCTTCGACGCGACGAACGCGATCGTCCCGCGCGTCACCGCCATCGCCGCCATCGGCCTCGATCACACGCAGCTGCTCGGCGACACCGTCGAGCGGATCGCGGTCGAGAAGGCCGGCATCTTCAAGCCCGGCGTGCCGGCGGTGGTCCACGGGCGGCAGCCCCCCGCGGCGCTGGAGGCGCTCCACGCGGAGGCCGTCCGGCGCGGCGCGCCGTTCGTGGTCGCCGCCCGGGATTACCCGGGCGCCATCGCGCTGCCGGGCCCGCACCAGCGCGGCAACGCCGGGCTCGCGGACGCCGCGCTGCGCCAGCTCTCCCGGGCCGGGGTCGCGCTCTCCGACGAGGCGATCGCCCGCGGGATCGCGACGGCGCGCTGGCCGGGGCGGCTCGAGGAGGTCGCCGGCGTGCTCCTCGACGGAGCGCACAACCCGGACGGCGCGGCCGCCCTGGCAGCCGCGCTCCGGGCGATGTACCCCGGACGTCCGGTGGAGCTGGTGTTCGGCGTGCTGGCCGACAAGGACCACGCCCGGATGCTCGCGGCGCTCGTCCGGGCCGCGCGCGCCCTGCACGTCGTCACGCCCGCTTCCACCCGTGCTCGCCCCGCCGACGAGGTCGCGGCGACTGCGCGCGGCCTCGGCGCGCCAGCCGACGTGCACGACTCGGTGGCGGACGCCATCGCCTGCGCCCGGCGCGCGGCGCTCCCCGGCGGCGTCGTCTGCGTGGCCGGGTCGCTCTACCTGGTCGGCGAGGCCAGGGACCTGCTCGTGCCGGGGTAGGTAGATATCGCATTGTAACGCCTAGGCTTTTTTTGGGGCTCGCCCGGTCGCATGCTAACCTGCCGGCCGATCTTCCAGGGGAGCCCACGCATGCGTCCTCGTCATCTCCTCGCGCTCGTCCTCGCCTTCGCGGGCAGCGCCCGCGCCGCGGGCGGCCTGAACGTCGTCTCAGCGGTGGAGGTGAGGGACGAGGGTGCCGCGGTCGTCTTGCAGGTGAAGGGTTCCAAGGCGCCGAACTTCACGACCTTCTCGATGGCCGATCCCCCGCGGTTCGTGATCGACCTGTCGGAGGCGAAGTTCCAGGGCGTGCCCGAGGACATCCTGGTCCGGAACGGGGTCGTGAACCTCGTGAAGAACCTGTCCTACGGATCCGACGCGACGTCCATCGCGCGCATCATGGTGGCCTTCCAGCTCGAGGTGGATCCCCCCGAGGTCCTGGCGGAGGGGACCACGCTCGTCGTCCGCGTGGCGAAGCCCGCCGGTACGGCGCCGGCGGTGGCGGCCGCCGACGACGCGGACGCGCGCGAGGCAGCGGAGGCGAGGGCGCGCGCCGAGGCGCAGGCCGAGGCGGAGCGAAAGGCACAGGAGGAGGCCACCGCCCGCGCCGCCGCGGAGGCGCAGGCGCGGGCCGAAGCCGAGCAGGCGAAGGCCGCCGAGGAGGCCGAGAAGGCTGCGCGGGCGGAGAAGGCTGCGGAGGCCGAGAAGGTTGCGCAGGCCGAGAAGGTTGCGCAGGCCGAGAAGGTTGCGCAGGCCGAGAAAGCTGCGGAGGCCGAGAAGGCTGCGGGAGCCGAGAAGGTCGCGGCGACGGAGCGGGCGCGCGCGGAGGAGGAGGCGAGGAGCGCGGCCGAAGCGCGCGCGGCCTACGAGGAGGAGCGGCAGGAGGCGGTCGCGAGCGAGCGGGCCGCCGCCGAGGAGCGCGCGCGGGCGGAGGCCGAGGCGGGCGAGGCGGCGGCGCAGGCACGCGCCGAGGCGGACCGGAAGGCGCGGGAGGAGGCCGACGCCCGGGCGGCCGCGGAGGCGCGGGCCGCCGCCGAGCACGAGCTCGCCGCCGCGAACGGGCGCAGCGAGGCGGTCGCATCCGACGACGCGGCCGCGTTCGAGCGGGCAGCGGCGAGCGCCGAGGCGGCGCCCGAGGCGTCTCCCGCGCTCGCTGAGAGGGCTGCCGCCGAGGACGGGTCCGCCGACCGGCTCGACGTGGGCGCGCCGAGCGCGCGGCTGCGCGAGGTCGGCTTCCGCCAGCTCCCCGGCGCCTCGCGCGTCTACATCCGCACGACCGTGACGCCCCGCTTCACCATCCAGGACGTCGGCGAGAACGTCATCCGGGTGGAGCTCGAGAACACCCGCGCCACGCGCGGCAACGACCTGCGCCACCTCGACACCTCGTTCTTCCCGTCGGCCGTCGCCGTGGTCACCCCCGCGCGGCGCGGGTCCAGCTACGTCCTGGACATCAAGCTGCGCGAGCGCGTCCCGTTCCAGCAGCGGATCGAGGGCGACATGCTCGCCATCGACTTCGAGCGTCCCGCCGCCGCGGGCGATCTGCCCGTCGCGGGGAGCGCCCCGGCCGACGGCGCGGACGCCGCCGAGCCGGTTCCCGCCGCGCTCGAGGGGGGCGCGCCCGAGGCGGCACCGGCCGCGAATTGACGCCACGCCGGCGGCGCGCCGCGTAGAATCCCGCCCTCCGTGCGCCGCGCCGTCCTGCTCGCCACCATCGCGCTCGCCGCGCGTCTCGCCGCCGCCCAGGCGCCGGAGACCCGGGCTCGCCCGGATGCCGGCTTCGCCGGCGACGTCCGCGTCGAGGCCGGGACGGTGACCTACGACGCGGTCACCGGGGGCTACCTCGTCGAGGATGGCGCGGTGCTCCGCCGGGGCTCGGTCGTCCTGCGCGCGAGGACCGCACGCTACGACCCGGCCACCGGCGAGGTCGTCGCCACGGGTGGCGTGCTCCTCACGGATTCCACCCGAGCCGTCGCCGCGGACGGCGTCACCGCGGTGCTCGGCGGCCCCTTCGAGGCCGAGGACGTCGTCGCGTTCCTGAAGGACGGGCCGGTGGCGCTCGGAGAGGCCGAGTCGATCGAGGCGGCCCGCGACATCGGACGCAACCGGCTGTCCTTCTCCGGCACGAAGCTCCACGGGGATCCCGCGGGCCGGCTGAGGCTCTCCGGTGCCCGCCTCACGCTCTGTGATTGCGGGGCGGGCCGGGCGCCCTCCTGGGAGCTCCGCGCGCGGGGCGCCGACGTCATCCCGGGCAGGCGTGCCACGCTCTCCTGGCCCATCCTGTACGTCACGCCGCGCTTCCTCTTCGTCGATCGCCCGGTGCCGGTGCTCCCGCTCCCCTGGCTGTACCTCCCGCTCGGAGATCGGCAGACGGGGCTGCTGCTCCCGCAGATCGCGTCGAGCAGCGCGACCGGGTTCGCCGTCGAGCTGCCCGTCTTCGTCACCCTCGGGCGGAGCGCCGACCTCACGCTCCGGCCCGCGTACGCCCTCGGGCGTGGCCGGGAGGACGTCGCGAAGGGGAACCCCGCCGTGCGCGGCCCGATCCTCCGGCTCGAGGGCCGGTGGACGCCCGCGGCCGGTTCGCGCGGGCAAGCGGAGCTGACCTGGCTCGACGACCTCGACGCCGAGCCGGGGGGCGAGTCCGGCAACCGCTACGCGCTGTCGCTCTCGCACGCGGAGCGCTTCTCGGAGCGCACCTCGATCCGCGCCGACGTGGCGCTGTACGGCGACCCGTTCCTGCCGCGCGACTTCTCCACCGACGTCCTCGCGCGTGGCACCAGTTACCGGCGCTCGGATCTGATCGCTACCCACGCGCGAGAGGCGCTCGTGCTCGAGGGCGGCGCCTCCTATCTCCAGCCGCTCCTCGTCTCCTCGGACGACTACGGCCTCTTCGGCAGCGACTTCGGCTCGCTCCACCGGCTGCCGTGGGCGTCCGCCACGCTCCTCCCGGCGATGTTCGGTCCGCTCCGCGTCGACGGACGCGCAGGGCTCACGCGCTTCGGCTGGGCCGGCGATGCCCCCGGCGTCGCGGCCTACTGGCGTTCCGCCGCGTCTCGGGCGGACGCGCGGCTCGAGCTCGCCCTGCCGTTGATGCTGGGCTCCGCCGCCACGCTCGAGCCCTTCGCGCGCGGCGCCGCGGTGGGCTACGGGTTCGAGGGACCCGACGCGGATGACCCCGCCGCGAACGTGTGGGGGATCGCAGGCGCGCGGCTGGAGACCGCGGTGGGCCGGCGCTACGGTGAGGTCCACCACCGGGTGTCGCCGCGCATCGAGTGGCGGGTCGGGACCGACCGGTTCGGCGAGGCGGGGCTCGCGACGGCGTACGATGCGTACGATCGGACCGCCCCGAGCCCGGTCTACACGTGGCCGGTCCCCGGCGGCCCCCCCCTCCAGCTCGCCTGGCCGGTGCTCTCCGCCGCCCCGCCCGGCCGCTTCCACCAGCTCCGGGCCGCGGTGGACACCCGCCTTTCCGTACGCGGCGCGGACGCCCTCCGGCTGGAGCTCGGCCAGGATTTCGACCTGGAGGCCGGGCGCTTCGGCGAGACCTTCGCGAACGGGACCGTCCGGGCCGGGCCGTTCTCCCTCGACGCGACCGCGCGCTTCCTGGCCATCGACGGCCGGACCGAGCCCGTCCCGTTCACTGGAAGGCCGGCCCGAACGTCCTCCCCGCTCGACCGCCTCACCGAGCTCCGCGCCACGGCCTCGGTCGCGGACCGCCGCGGAGACGTTCTGCGGCTCGGGCTGCTGTCCATCGGTCGGGGCTCCTCCGGCGCGCTCGTCGCCGGGCTGGACCCGCTGTTCGATCTGCGCCCGGCCCCGATCGAGGCGGTGGCGCAGGGGAACGCGGGCATCACGGGGCGGATGGGAGGCGCGACGGCGACCTACGACGTGCTCTTCCCCGGCCGCCCGGAGGTCCGCCAGTGCCCGGGGGAGGCGCCCCGCGAGGTCGGTGCGCTGCACGTCCAGCAGCACGTCGCGTCGGTCGCCTGGGAGTCGCTCTGCCGCTGCTTCAGCGCCGCGGCGTTCGTGAGCGTGAACGACTGCGGGGACGTTTCGTACCGCGCGTCGCTCGATCTCTCCCGGTTGGGCTCGACGTTGACACGTGCGACCCGGTAGAGTCCGACGCCCCTGCCGGAGCACTTCGTCCGGCATTCGCGGGGGTTGCCGAACGTGAACGCCGACTGGAGAATCGACCGGTGAGCCGGGCCCGCACGCCACCTGCGAGGAACGTCGAAGGCACCGAGCCCGAGAAGCGGCGCGCCATCCTTCACGCGGCCGTCCGCGTGTTCGCGGAGAAGGGCTATCACGGCTGTCGCATCGCCGACGTCGCACGGTCTGCGGACGTCGCGTACGGCCTCGTGTACCACTACTTCCGGAACAAGGAAGAGCTGCTCGAGAGCGTGTTCGCCGAGCAGTGGACCATCCTCATCAACGCGATCCGCGCCATCGACGAGGGTCCCGGCACGGCGAGCGACAAGGTCGCGGCGATCTTCGGGTTCGTGTTCGACGTGTACAAGACGGCGCCCGCCGCCGTGCGCGTCCTCATCCTGGAGGTGACGCGGACGCCGCAGGGGCTGCGCGCGGGCTCCACCCGCGAGACGTTCGACCGGGCGGTCCACCTCGTCGCCGACGTGGTCCGCCAGGGGCAGCAGCGTGGCGAGTTCCGGTCCGATCTGGACCCGCTGATCGCGGCAGCGGGCCTCCTCGGCGCGCTCGAGCTGGCGATGACCGGAATGGTGATCGGCATCGTCCCCGCCGGGGACGAGTCCGCCGTCGACCGGACGCGCCGCGAGATCGTCGAGCTGGTCTGCGGCGGGCTGCGGCGCCGCTGAGCCGCCTGGAAGCGCCCTGCGAACCGCGGGCGGTTCGGCGACGCGCGCCCCGCGCGGAGCTTGGACCCGGCGGCCGCCCCGAACAGAATCCCTTCCCCTCGTGCCGCGCTGCGGCGTGGCGGGCGCTGCCCGGGCGGCCGGGCGGTGGGCTCATGACACTGACCGGGGCGCGGAGCCGCCGGCAACCCCGGCCCCACGGGGCAGGAGCGAGGGTGACGATGGTGGCGCGCGTACTCGTGTCGGACGACCTGTCGCCGGAGGCGGTGCGGATCCTCCAGGAGGCCGGGCTCGAGGTGGACGTGAAGGTCGGGCTGAAGCCCGACCAGCTCGAGCGGATCGTCGGCGACTACGACGGCCTCGCCGTCCGCAGCGCGACGAAGGTCACCGCTCAGCTGCTCGACAAGGCGGCGCGGCTGAAGGTGATCGGGCGCGCCGGGGTGGGGGTCGACAACGTCGACCTCGCCGCGGCCACGCGCCGTGGCGTCGTCGTGATGAACACGCCCGGCGGCTCGTCCATCACCGTGGCGGAGCTCGCGCTCTCCATGATCCTCGCGCTCTCCCGCCACGTCGCCGCGGCGACGGGGAGCGTCAAGGCGGGCAAGTGGGAGAAGAAGCGGTTCCAGGGACACGAGCTCGCCGGCAGGACGCTGGGGGTCGTCGGCATCGGGAACATCGGCTCGGTGCTGGTCGCGCGCGCCGTCGCGCTGGGGATGCGCGTCGTCGCCTTCGACCCGTTCATCTCCGCGGAGGCCGCCGCGAAGCTCGGCGCGAGCCTCGTGGATCTCGACACGCTCTGGCGCGAGGCCGACGTCGTCTCCATCCACGTGCCGCTCACGGACAAGACCCGCCACCTCGTGGACGCGACCGCCCTCGGCAAGATGAAGAAGGGCGCCCTCCTCGTGAACTGCGCCCGGGGCGGGATCGTGGACGAGCGCGCCCTCGCGGACGCGCTGCGCTCGGGGCAGCTCGGGGGCGCCGGGCTCGACGTGTTCGAGCAGGAGCCGCCGCCCGCGGACCACCCGCTGTACGGGCTCGAGAACGTCATCCTGACGCCGCACATCGGCGCCTCGACCGAGGAGGCGCAGTCGGCCGTCGCCGTGGCGGTCGCCGAGCAGCTCGCCGACTACCTCGTGCGCGGCGTCGTGCGCAACGCGGTGAACGCGCCGGGGCTGCCGCCGGAGGTGATGGAGCAGCTCGCGCCGTACCTGCCCCTCGCGCAGAAGCTCGGCGCGCTGGCGGCGCAGCTCGCGCCGCAGGGGCCGAGCGAGGTGACCATCGAGGTGGCCGGGGAGCTGGCGGCGGTGCCCATCCGCCCGCTCGCGGCGCGCACGCTCGTCGGGATGCTCGGGCCGGTCCTCGACACTCCGGTGAACGAGGTGAGCGCGCCGGCCATCGCCCGCGAGCGAGGCCTGGTGGTGCGCGAGGTCCGCTCCGCCGAGCTCCACGACTACGCGAGCCTCGTCACCGTGACCGTGCGCGGCGCGGTCGGCCAGGCGGAGGTCGCCGGGACCGTGTACGGGAAGCGCGAGGCGCGGGTGGTGCGCGTGAACGCGTTCCGCGTCGAGGCCGTCCCGGACGGGAACGTGCTCCTCTGCGAGAACGACGACGCGCCGGGGGTGGTGGGGAACCTCGGGACGACGCTCGCCGCGGCGGGCGTGAACATCGCGCAGATCTCGCTCTCGCGCCTGGAGGACCGCTCGGGCGCGTTCGCCTTCCTGAACGTCGACTCGCCGCCCTCGGCCGAGCTCCTGGAGAAGGTGCGCAAGCTGCCGCACGTCCGCTCCGCGCGGGCGATCGTCCTGTGAGGCGAGGCCACGGGCTTCGGGCTCCACGCTCAGGGAGCGTCGTGATCGCGAGGGCTCACCGTAGCCCGTAGCCTCGAGCCCGAAGCCCGGATAGAGTCGCCGCCCGATGCTCGATCTCTCGCTCCCGTCCGGCCTGCGCGATCTCCTCCCGGATCACTCCGCCCACCTCGCCGAGCTGTCCGCGAAGCTGCAGGAGGTGTTCTCGCAGTTCGGGTACCGGCGGCTGTTCCTGCCGACGCTCGAGCGGCTCGACGTCGTGGAGCGCGGCCTGTCGGCCGCGGCGCTCGCCGACGTGATGAAGTTCGTGGAGCCGGGCTCGGGCGAGGTCGTGGCGATCCGGCCCGACATCACCCCGCAGATCGCGCGCCTCTACGCGGCGCGCCCCGACGCCCTGCCGTCCCCGGCGCGGCTCTGCTACGACGGCCCGGTGCTGCGCGCCCGCGAGGCCCGGGCCGGCCGGCCGCGCGAGGTCTACCAGGCCGGCGTCGAGCTGCTGGGCGCGGGCGGCGCGTCGGCGGACGCCGAGGCGCTCGTCGTGCTGGCCCGGGCCCTGGAGCGCGTCGGGCTGGGCTCGGCGGTGGTCGAGGTCGGGCACGCGCGGTTCGCCCACGCCGTCATCGACGCGGCGGGTCTCGCCCCGAAGGCCCGCGGCGCCGCCTGGGACGCGCTCTCGCGCAAGGACGAGGGGGCGCTCGCCGCCCTCGCGCGGAGGGCGCGCGGCTCCGCCGGCGCCCGCGCCGCGCTCCCGGAGCTCGCGACGCTGTACGGCGACGGCGCCCTCGCGCGGGCCAGGGCGCTCGCCCGACAGGTGCCTGGCGCCGCCGCGGCCCTCGGCGAGGTCGAGGCGGCGCTGAGGCTCGCCCGCCGGCGCGGCGTGGAGGCGGTGTCGGTGGACCTCGGCGAGACCCGCGGGCTCGGGTACTACACCGGCGTGACCTTCGCCGGCTACGCGCCCGGCGCCGGCAGCGCCGTCGCCGCCGGCGGCCGCTACGACGAGCTGCTCGCGCGCTTCGGCCGGCCCGGCCCCGCCATCGGCTTCGCGGTCGACCTGGAGTTCGCCACCCAGGCGCTGGAGCGCGCGAACGGTCGGGCGAAGCGCCCCGCGCGCCCGCGCCGCAGCCCTCCGCGTCCGCGCTAGCGGATCTCGGTCCGCCCTGGTATCGTGCCGCACCTGCCGTGGCGCGGCGCCCTAGAGGTGCGCGCGCCGGAAGTCCACCAGGGAGCCTTCACATGCCGAACGTGGTCGTCGTCGGAGCCCAATGGGGCGACGAGGGCAAGGGAAAGATCGTCGATCTCCTCACGGAGCACGCGGACGTCGTGGTCCGCTTCCAGGGCGGCAACAACGCCGGCCATACGCTGGTGGTGAACGGCGAGAAGACCGTCCTCCACCTCATCCCCGCCGGGATCCTCCACCCCGGCAAGTCGTGCGTCATCGGGAACGGCGTCGTGTTCGATCCCGAGGTGTTCGTCATGGAGGTGGACCGGCTGAAGTCCCGCAACGCCCTCGCCGACGACTCCCAGCTCGTGGTGTCGCTCGACGCGCACGTGATCATGCCGTGGCACAAGGCGATCGACATCGCGCGCGAGCAGGCGATGGGGGCCGGCAAGATCGGCACCACCGGCCGCGGCATCGGGCCGACCTACGAGGACAAGGTCGCCCGGCGCGGCCTGCGCATCCGCGACCTCCTCGACGCCGCCCGCCTCGAGCGGAAGGTGAAGGAGCGCCTCCCGGCCGCGCGCGAGGAGCTGAGCCGCCTGGGCGCGACGCCCGAGCTCGACGAGGCGGCCATCGTGGCCCGGTACTCGGAGCTGGGACGCCGCGTGGCCCGCTACGCGGCCGACGTGTCCCTCTGGCTCCACCGCGCCCTCCAGAACGGCAAGCAGCTGCTGTTCGAGGGCGCGCAGGGGACGATGCTGGACGTCGACCACGGCACGTACCCGTTCGTCACGAGCTCCAACACCGTGGCGGGGAACGCGGTGGTCGGCTGCGGCCTCGGCCCCACCGCCGTCGACTACGTGCTCGGCATCTCGAAGGCGTACTCGACGCGGGTCGGCGGGGGGCCGTACCCCAGCGAGCTCAAGGACGAGACCGGCGAACGGCTCCGCAAGATCGGCGGCGAGTTCGGCGCGACCACCGGGCGGCCCCGCCGCACGGGCTGGCTGGACGCGCTGGCGCTGCGCTACGCGGCCCGCGTCAACGGCCTGCACGGCATCGCGATGACGAAGCTCGACGTGCTCGCCGGGTTCGAGACCGTGAAGATCGCGGTCGGCTATCGCGTCGACGGCAAGGTGCTCGACGAGATGCCCTCCGATCCCGAGCTGCTCGAGCGCGCCGAGGCGGTGTACGAGGAGCTCCCCGGCTGGACCGAGAAGCTCGAAGACCTCCGCAGCTGGGACGACCTGCCGCCTCGCGCGCGCGCCTATGTGAAGCGCGTCGAGCAGCTCGTGGGCGTCCCCGTGGTCGGGCTCTCGGTGGGCGCGGATCGCGGGCAGACGATCCTGCTCGAGAACCCGTTCCGCGCGTAGCGCTCGTCCAGCGGGGATGTGCGACAGCCGCGCCGCCTTCGCCGGGGCGCGGCGTCGAAGTATCATGCGCGCCTGATGCGCGCCCTCGCCCTCGCCGTCGCCCTCCACGCTTCCCCCGCGCTCGCGCAGGCGGCGCAGCCGGATGCCGCTGCCGCGCCGGCGGCCCCGGCCGCGAGCGGAGCTCCCGAGGCCGCTCACCCCGAGCGTAGCGGCTCCGCGACAGCGGAGACGCGGAGTCGAGGGGCCGCGACCGCGACCGCGACCCCTGCCGGATCTCCTGAGGCCGCTCATCCCGAGCGTAGCGACTCCGCGACAGCGGAGGCGCGGAGTCGAGGGACGAGCCCGACCGCGACCCCGGCCGGATCTCCTGAGGCCGGTCCCTCCGCCGCTGTCGCGGAGAAGCTCGCGCAAGGGGATCGCGCCTTCGGGGCCGGAGACTTCCGCGGCGCGCTCTTCGCGTACCAGGACGCGGTCTACCTCCAGCCCGGCTACGCGTTCGCACGCGTGAAGCTCGGTCGCGCCTACCTCGCGCTCCGCTACCCCGCGCAGGCCATCGCCCAGGCGGAGCTCGTGCTCGCCGCGGATCCTGCCGACGAGGAGGCGCGCCGCCTGAGCGACGACGCGCGGGCGCCGAGGTCCGTCGCGACGGGGCCCGCCGTTCCGCCCGTGCCCTCGGCTCCGTCCCCGGGCGTCGCGCCGCCCTCTCCAGGTGCCGCGGCTCCCGCTGGGGCCGCGGCCGCGGCGGCGCCGTCCATCCCGGCCGGCGCGACGGTGGTCGTGGTCATGCCCGCGGGCTCCGCGCCCGCCCTCGCGCTCCCCAGCGCCGCGGCGGCTCCGGCCCCCTCCACGTCCGCGAGCCCTCAGCCGCGCATGTACCGGCTGCCGCCGGAAGGAGCCGGGGCCCCCGCACCCGCGGCGAGCGCGCCGGGCGCGCTGCCGTCCGCCGGCCAGAGATACCGGAGCGCGCTCGACCTGGTGGCCCGCCGCGATTACGCCGGGGCGATCGCGCTGCTGAACGAGGCGATCGCGCTGGAGCCGCGACTCGCGGTCGCCTACACGGCGCGCGCGAGCGCCCGGTTCGGGCTCGGCCGTTTCCGCGAGGCCGCCGACGACTACAAGGCGGCGCTCGGCCTCGACCCCGCGCTCGCCACGCCGCTGTACGGCCTCGGCGAGTGCTACAGGCTCCTGGGCGATCCCCTCGCCGCCGAGCTGTACGCACGGTACGCGGCGAGCCGCGCCTCCGACGTGCGCGAGGATCTCCGGGTCATCGCGCGCGATCGTGCGGAGGACCTCTCGCGCCGCTGAGCACGGCCCGCGAGACGGCCGCTCGTTCGTGCCACGCCTCGCGTGGTTCCCCCGACGCACCGGTTGTGCGGCGGGGGGGCGCGGGCGCGGCCGAGCGCGGGGACGCCACCCGAGGTCCGCCCCTTTCGTCCCGCGCCGGCCGTCTGGCCCGCCTCCCTCCGCGGCCGTAGACTTGGCGCATGGACGCGGCGCGGATCTACAAGACGCGCCTGGCGCTGAGGATCGCGGTGGCCACGGCCGGCGCGTTCTGGCTCGTCGTGCTCCTGGTGCTCCTCGGCGCTCCCGGGGCCGAGCCGCGCGCGGTGCTCGGCGCGTCCCTGTTCGTCGCCTTCTTCGCCGTGTTCACCGTCGTGTACGGCCGCACGTCGATCACCGTGACGGACGAAGGGATCGTCGCGGCCACCCCCTTCAGCCGGCGTCCCGTGCGGTGGGACGAGATCCGCCACATCGTGGTGCAGGACGGGCTCGGTGGCAGGGTGTACGCCGTCTTCACGCGCCGCGGGCGGGTCCAGTTCACGAGCCTGTTCGCTCGGCACGGCGAGCTCTTCGAGCTGCTGCTGGAGCGCGCCGATCTGTCTCCGCAGCGGTCCCCGCGCTGAGAGAGGGCGTCCAGAACGCCGGTCCCGTCGCCGCGGCGAACGATCCGCGTCGCCTCGCTGCGTTGCTCCTCCCTTACATGGCCTACGGCCATGCTCGGTCGTCGCGCCTTGCGCTGCTCGCGTCTCGCCTGGCTCGGTCCCCGGCATTCTGAACGACCCTGTGACCGCTCACGAGGCGAGGGCGAGCGCCGCGGCGCACAAGCCGAGGAGCGCCGCGGCTGCGGCGTGGTTGAGCGAGGCGATCGCCGTGGACGGATCGTCCCCGGGGTCGGCGAGCGAAGGCGCGGGCTCCCGCGCCGAAGCGTCCACGAGGGTGAGGATCGTCTCGCCGACGGCGATCTCGTCGCCGTCGCGGAGCGGCCAGGGGCGGCGCTCGACCGCGACCCCGTTCACCCGCAGACCGTTCTTGGACCCGAGGTCCTCCACCGAGGCCCCGCCCGCCTCGAGGCGGAGCCGCGCGTGACGGCGCGACGCCAGCGGATCGGCGAGCCGGATGGTGGCCGATCGTCCTCGGCCGAGGACCTGGTCCGCGACGAGCGGGTACCGCGTCCCAGCGCTCGTGCCCGTGAGCACGAGGAGGTGCGGTCCGGCGACGGGCGCCTCCGGGCTCGCCGCCGCGTCCCGGAGGAGCGCGGCCGCGGCGAGGCAGGTGCGTTCCGCCACCGAGGCTGGTGCGAGGCGGATACGGCTCCCGCCGACCTCGACTCCCTCCCCGGGGCGCAGGAGCCTCCGCGCGCCCGGGAGCAGCGGGCGCCCCGCGGCCCGGACGCCGATGGCGCGCGCCTCGGCGATCACTCCCGCTGCGCAGGGCTGCAGCCGGACGGCCGCGGCGGGAGCGCCAGGGAGGGGGAGGAGATCGGCCCGCGAGCCCCCCGCCGTCACCGCGGAGAGGAGCTCGCGCTCCTCGGTCTCGACGCCCGCCCGCTCGAGGAGGATCGCGTGTCGCACGCGCGGCGGCGATCCAGGAGCCGTGCCATGACGACCGCGACGCGAACCGTCTGATTCCGGGAGGTTGCGGCGCCAGAGCCGACCGAGCCGTCCGCCGCGCGGCCGCCGGGGGCGGCGGCCCGCCCCCCCCCGCCCGGCCAAGCCCCATCGACGCGTCAGGAGTCCGAGCCCACGTGCCAGCGGCTCTCGGCCTGAGAGCGCTCCGAGGGATCGCCCTCGAACTTGAGGTAGCCGTTGAGCTCGAGGGTATCGACGAGCGCCTCGGCCTCGAACTCGCTGATGCCGAGCTCGTGGACCAGCACGTCGCGGAAGTAGCTCCGGCCGCGGAGGTATCCCACGGGGGGCTCGGTGGGGGGGATATGGCGGCGGATCTTCTCCGTGATCTCGGCCAGGTCGAGGTCCTCGATGCGCACGAGCAACCCTAGGGGCGCTCGCGGAGGATCGCCAGGGGGTCGAGGGTGGCCGAAGCGGGCACGCGCCGGACCTGGCGTCCATCCGAGAGCAGGCGGATCGCCCCTTCGTCGGTCCGGAGCACCGTCGCGCCAGCCGACTGCCATCGCGTGACCGCCTCGGCATGGGGGAAGCCGAAGCGGTTGTCGCGGCCCACGCTCACGATCGCCAGGCCGGGATGCACCGCGCGGGTGAACGCCTCGCTCGAGGAGGTCCGGCTGCCGTGATGCGGCACCTTCACCACGTCGGCGTCGAGCCCGCCGCGAGCGACCGCCGCCGCCTCGCCGGGCGCCTCGACGTCACCGGTGAACAGGAGCGCCGTGTCGCCGTAGGAGACGCGCAGCACGAGCGACGCGTCGTTCTCGCCGAGGCCGTCGCGGACCCCGCCGAGCGCGTCGAAGCGTACGCCTGCCCGCGCCCAGCCGTCCCCCGGCGCGAGCGCGATCGGTGAGAGGGGGGCGAGCACGCGGGCGGCCTCGCCCTCGCCCGGCGCTCCGTTCGAGAACACGACGTCGATGGGGAACGCCTCGGCCACCGCGGCGAGGCCGAGCACGTGGTCGGGGTGCGCGTGGGACAGGAACGCCGCCGCGAGACGGCGCACGCCGAGATCGCGGAGGAGCGGAACGACGTCGCGCGCCCCCGGGTCGGCGCCGCCGTCTGGGGCGCCGCCGGCGTCGACGAGCACCGCGCTTCCGTCGGGGAGGCGGAGCAGCGCGGCGTCGCCCTGGCCCACGGAGATGAACAGGATCTCGAGCCCCCCGCGCGCCGAGGCCGCGGTCGCGCGGAGGTGGGCGGGCGCGACGAGGCAAGCGGCGGCCGCCGCCCACGCGAGGCGCCGCAGGCCGCGGCGCGCGCGCGTGGCGAGGACGGCCGCGACGTAGAAGCCGGCCACGCCGGCGAGGCCGGGCGTGCCGACGCCGATCGTCGCCAGGCGGGGCGCCGCCGCCGCGTCCGACACGGCGAGCAGGGCGCTCGCGAGCGGGCGCGCCGCGACGAGCAGGGCAGCCCCGAGCGCAGGCGCGGCGGCGGCCGCGACCGCGGCGAGGGTGGCCGCGATCGTCAGGGCCGAGCCGATGGGCACGGCGGCGACGTTGGCGAGCAGGCCGAGCGTGGGGAGCTGCCGGAAATGGAACGCGAGGACCGGCGCCGCCGCGAGCGAGGCGGCGCCGCTCGCGCAAGCCCCGGCGACGAGCGGCTCCAGGATGCGCGCGCGCCAGCTGCGGGGCGGAGGCCGGGCGAGCGGAAGGGCGCGGCGGATCGGCCCCGCCCACGCGACGAGGCCGCCCACCGCCGCGAACGAGAGCTGGAGCGAGACGTCGAGGGCGCCGCCGGGATCCGCGGCGAGCAGGACCAGCGCGGCCAGGGCGAGCGTGTTGGCGGCGTCGGGCTCGCGATCGAGCGCGGTCCCCGCCAGCACGACGGCGGCCGCGACGGCCGCGCGCAGCACGGGCGGACCCGCCCCGGTCGCGACGGCGTAGACGAGGGTGGCCGGGACGGCGACGGCGGCGGCCACCCGGCGCGGATCGGCCCGGGAGGCCAGCGCGTCCACGCGGAGGAGGAGGGCCCGCAGGAACCGCTCGAGGCCGAAGGCCACGAGCACGAGGTGCATCCCGGAGACGGCGAGGACGTGCGCGAGGCCGCTGCGCGCGAAGGACGCGCTGGTCTCCGGATCCAGGCCGCCGCGGTCGCCCGCGCCGATCGCGCGCACGACGCCGGCCTCGCGCGCGGGGAGGGCGCGCGCGGCCTCGGCCAGCCGCTCGCGGCCGCGCTCGAGCCAGCTCGGGGCCCGCGCAGGCCGCATCCGGACGGCTGGGGTAGTGGCGAGCGCCTGGTGCGCGATGCCGCTCGCCGCGAGCCGGGCGCGCACGTCGCGTCCGCCGGGGTTCCGCGCGCCCGGCGGCTGCCGGAGCGTCGCGCGGAGGAGGACCTCGTCGCCGAGGCCGAGCGGCCACGGGGCGCGCGGCGCGAGCACCTCCACCGCGCCGCCAGCCGCGCTCCGTAGGCGAAAGCGGACGCGATCGCCCAGCGGGTCGGGCACCGAGGCGATCCGGCCCGCCAGCGCCGCGCCTGCGGGCTCGAGGGGCGGGCGAGCCAGCGGCGGCGAGACGTCGCCGCGGAGGCGCCGCTCCTTCGCGGCGGCGAGCGACCGCTCGGTGGCCCACCATCCGGTCACGGCAAAGGCCGCCGGGGCGAGCGGCGGGGATGCGCCCAGCAGCAGGCCCGCGGCGGCCACCCCGCGCGGGAGGCGGACGCCGTGCAGGCCGAGCGCGATCCCTGCGACGAGCGCCAGCGCAGGCGCGACGAAGGGGCGCGGGACGCTCACGCGAGCCTCTGCGGATGCGGTCGGCCCGAGCGGAGAACAAAAAGGATTTCCGTAGTGTTATTGAGCAGAACGGGAGGCTGTGATAGTCTCCCGCGATCAAGCTCCCGCCCCGGCTTCGACCGCCCCGGTCGGCCGGGGAGCCGCAGGGAGCGGAGGAAGGAATGCCCGCAACGCAGGCTACTCAGATGGCCCCGAATTTCAAGGTCGGGGACAAGGCGGTTTATCCCGGCCAGGGGGTCGGCGAGGTCATGGGAATCGAGCACAAGGAGGTCGCCGGCCAGCGGCAGTCCTTCTACGTGCTCCGCATCCTCGAGAACGGGATGAAGATCATGATCCCGATGAACAAGGTGGGCTCCGTCGGTCTCCGCGAGATCATCGGCGAGAAGGACGTCCGCAGGGTCTACACGATCCTCCGCGAGAAGGAGGTCTCGGTCGACTCGACCACCTGGAACCGCCGCTACCGGGAGTACATGGACAAGATCAAGACCGGCAGCGTGTTCGAGATCGCCGAGGTGCTGCGCGATCTCTACCTGCTCCGGTCGGACAAGGACCTGTCCTTCGGAGAGCGGAAGATGCTCGACACCGCACGGTCGCTCCTCATCAAGGAGCTCGCGATCGCGAAGGAGTGCGGCGAGGACGACGTCGAGGACGACCTGAAGAAGATCTTCAACTGTTGATCGCCCGCCCGGGCGCGCTCGCGCCGGGGCGAGGCTCACGCGACCGCCGCACGGACCCGCGTCCGCGCGGCGGTCGCGTATCGGCGCGTCTGCGCGCCTGGGTCGGGGGGACGCCGTCACCAGCGGCGGCCTCAGCACGAGCGGTGCCAGCCCGCGTCCCGCGGGCGACGGAGGAGATCCGGATGATCCGCGATGAGCGGGTGGCGGCGATCCTGGCGGCGGGGGGCTCGGGGGTGCGCGCCGGCCTGAGGAAGCAGTGGCTCGAGCTCGGGGGTGAGAGCGTCCTGCGGCGGGCGGCGCGCGCGCTCGTCGCCTGCGACGCCGTGGACGAGCTCGTGGTGGTGGTCCCGTCGGGTGAGGAGGGCCGCGGCCTCGCTGAGGTGGAGGGGCTCGGTCGACCGGCGCGGGCGATCGCGGGCGGCGCGGCGCGCGCCGACTCCGTGCGGAACGGCGCGCGCGCGGCGGAGGGCTGCGGGATCGTGCTCGTGCACGACGCGGCCCGCCCGTTCGCGACGCCGGGCCTGGCGGCGCGCGTGGCCGAGGCGGCGGCGCGCGACGGCGCGGCCCTCGCGGCGCTGCCGGTGACGGACACGGTGAAGCGCGCCGCGCCGCGTGACGGTGCGCCGATCGTGGAGGCCACGCTCGATCGGCGCGCGCTGTGGCTGGCGCAGACGCCGCAGGGCTTCCGGCGCGCCCTCCTCCTCGAGGCCTTCGAGGCGGCGGGGGACCGCGCCGCGGAGGCGACCGACGAGTGCGCCCTCGTCGAGGCGCTCGGCGCGCCCGTCACCCTCGTCCCGGGCGAGCCCGGCAACTTCAAGATCACGGGGCCCGACGACGTGGCGCGCGCCCGGTCCATCCTCGAGGCCCCGGTGGCGATGGGCGTCGGCTACGACACCCACCGCTTCGCGGAGGGGCGCCGGCTGGTGCTCGGGGGCGTCGAGTTCGAGGGCGACGGTCTCCTCGGCCACTCCGACGCGGACGTCTGCGCGCACGCCATCGGCGACGCCATCCTCGGCGGCGCCGGCCTCGGCGACCTCGGCCGGCACTTCCCGGACACGGACCCGCGCTGGAAGGGGGTCTCTTCGCTCGCCCTGCTGCGCGAGATCGCCGCGAAGGTTGCGGCGGCCGGCTTCCGGGTGGGCAACTGCGACGTGACGCTCGCCGCGCGCCGGCCGAAGATCGCGCCGCGCGCGGAGGAGATGCGGGCGCGCCTCGCCGAGGCGCTCGGCGTCACGCCGGGGCAGGTCAACGTGAAGGCCACCACGGGCGAGGGGATGGGGTTCGTCGGGCGCGGCGAGGGGATCGCCGCGCACGCCGTCGCGCTCCTCGTCAGAGTGCGGTAGGAGAAGCGCCGATGCCCATCGTCATCTCCGACACGCTCACCGGGACGAAGCGCGAGCTCCAGCCGATCGAGCCCGGCAAGATCCGCTTCTACGCCTGCGGCCCCACGGTCTACGACTCCGCCCACGTCGGCCACGGGCGCAGCTACGTGGTGTGGGACCTCGTCGTCCGCCACCTGCGCGCGCGCGGCTACGAGGTCCGCTACGTGCGCAACTTCACCGACGTGGACGACAAGATCATCCGCCGCGCGACCGAGCGGCGCGAGGATCCCGTGGCGCTCGCGGCGCGCTACGCGCGCGAGTTCGACGAGGACATGGACGCGCTCGGGAACCTCCGCCCGGACGTCGCGCCCAAGGTGTCGGAGCACGTGCCGCAGATCGTGGCCATGATCTCGAGCCTCGTCGAGAAGGGGTTCGCCTACGCGGCGGCCAACGGCGACGTGTACTTCTCGGTCCGCGCCTTCCCCGACTACGGGCGGCTGTCGAAGCGCAACCTCGACGATCTCCTCTCCGGCGCGCGCGTCGAGCCGGGCGAGGCGAAGCGCGATCCGCTGGACTTCGCCCTGTGGAAGGCGGCCAAGCCGGGCGAGCCGACCTGGGACTCGCCGTGGGGCGGGGGCCGGCCGGGGTGGCACATCGAGTGCTCGGCGATGACGCTCGCGCACCTGGGCGTGCCGATCGATCTGCACGGTGGCGGCAAGGACCTCGTCTTCCCGCACCACACGAACGAGATCGCCCAGTCCGCCGCGGCGGTCGGGGACGGCCGCACGGCCGAGAGCTTCTGCCGCCACTGGATGCACCACGGCTTCGTCGAGATCGACAGCGAGAAGATGTCGAAGTCGCTCGGCAACTTCTTCACGCTGCGCGACGTGCTCGCCAAGTTCGACGCGGAGGGCGTGCGGCTCTTCTACCTCGGGACGCACTACCGCAACCCCATCAACTACTCGGACGCGATCCTCGCGGAGGCCGAGCGGCGCCTGAACTACTTCTACGAGACGCTCGAGAAGGTGGACGCGCTCGCCGAGGGGACGTCGCCCGCAGGGGAGGGCGGCGGCGTGGTGGAGGACGCGCGCCGGGCGCTCGACGACGACTTCAACGCCCCCCAGGTGCTGGCCGTGCTCGCCGAGGCGTTCACGGCCGCGAACGCGCTCGCCGACAAGCGGGGGAAGAAGACGCCGGAGGACCGGGCGCGGCTCGCCGCGTTCGCCCGCGACGTGCGCGAGATCGGCACCACGCTCGGGCTCGTGCAGCGGCGGCCCGCGGAGGCGCTTCGCGCCATCCGCGCCAGGGCGGCGGCGCGGCGCGGCATCGATCCGGCTTCGGTGGAGGCGAAGATCGTGGAGCGCGCGGAGGCGCGCAGGGCGCGGGACTTCGCGCGGAGCGACGCCATCCGGGATGCGCTGCTCGCCCAGGGCGTGGCGCTCATGGACGGCCCGCAGGGCACGACCTGGAAGGTCGAGTAGCCCCGTGGGCCCGGCGCCGGCGCATCGCGGCGGCGGGGCCGGTCAGTCCTCGAGCGGCGGCTGCGGCCCGGGGACGATCCCGGCGATGTCCGGGTCCTCTCCCGGCGCGAGGGGCCCGCGCTCCACCTTCTCGCGCTTGCGCTGCTCCTTCTTCTCGTCCTTGCGGCGCTGCTTGTCGCGGCGCGCCGCCTCCTTCTGCCTCTTCGTCGCTCCGGGGTTGAAGGCCATCGCTCCTCCGTGCTCGAGATCACGAAATCGTGGGGGCCCGGCCACTGCGCGGCCGGGCCCCCGAGAAGCGGCTCACGCCGCGCGCTACACCGGGCGGACGTTCGCCGCCTGGAGGCCCTTGGGGCCCTGCTTCACCTCGAACTCGACCCGCTGACCCTCCTGCAGGGTCCGGAAACCCTGGGACTGGATCGCGGTGTGGTGGCAGAAGACGTCCTCGCCACCGCCGTCCTGCTGGATGAAGCCGAAGCCCTTCGCGTCGTTGAACCACTTCACGGAACCGCTCGCCATCTGTACACACTTCTTTCGTCATTCGCGCGGGAGACTTCCCGCACGGCCCCGTCCATTCGACAGGCGGGACGCGCGCAAATTAACTGGAACGGGTGCGCTTGTCGAGCGGCTCGCGGACCCGCCCGCCCACCGAGGGGGGAGGGCGGGCGCTCGCTGACCGCGGCGCCGGAGGCCGTTACACTCCGCCGGTGCCCTTCGACCTCCGGAGCGAGTTCCAGCCCACGGGCGACCAGCCGCGGGCCATCGGGGAGCTCACCGCCGGCCTCCGCCGCGGCGACCGTCACCAGGTGCTGCTCGGCGTCACCGGCTCGGGGAAGACCTTCACCGTCGCGAACGTGGTGGCCGAGCTGCGCCGGCCGACGCTCGTCATCGCGCACAACAAGACGCTGGCCGCGCAGCTGTACGGCGAGTTCAAGGAGCTCTTCCCCTCGGCGGCCGTCCACTACTTCGTCTCGTACTACGACTACTACCAGCCCGAGGCGTACGTCCCCTCGACCGACACGTACATCGAGAAGGACTCGTCCATCAACGACGAGATCGACCGGATGCGGCACGCGGCCACGCACGCGCTGCTCACCCGGAACGACGTGCTCATCGTCGCGTCGGTCTCCTGCATCTACGGCCTCGGCACGGCCGAGGCCTACTTCGGCCTGCTGCAGCAGATCGAGCGTGGGCAGGAGTTCGTGCGCGATCGCTTCATCCGCTCCCTCATCGACATCCAGTACGAGCGCAACGACGTGGACTTCCACCGCGGCACCTTCCGCGTGCGGGGCGACACCATCGAGGTGTTCCCTCCGTACGAGGAGGACCGCGCCGTCCGCATCGAGTTCTTCGGGGACGTGGTCGAGTCGATCCACGAGTTCGATCCGCTCCGGGGCGTGACGCTCGCCGAGGTCGACAAGGTCGCGATCTTCCCCAACAGCCACTACGTGTCGGCGCCGGAGACGCGCAAGCGCGCCGTCGACGGGGTCCGCGAGGAGCTGCGGGAGCGGCTCGGCGAGCTGAAGGCCGCGAACAAGCTGGTCGAGGCGCAGCGGCTCGAGCAGCGGACGATGTTCGACCTCGAGATGCTGGAGCAGATGGGCTTCTGCCCCGGCATCGAGAACTACTCGCGCTGGCTCTCCGGGCGGAAGGCCGGCGATCCCCCGCCGTGCCTGCTCGACTACTTCCCGAAGGACTTCCTCGTCGTCGTGGACGAGTCGCACCAGACCATCCCGCAGATCGGCGCGATGTACCGGGGCGATCGCTCGCGCAAGGAGACGCTGGTGGAGTTCGGGTTCCGCCTCCCGTCGGCGCTCGACAACCGGCCCCTCAGGTTCGAGGAGTTCGAGCGGCTCGTCCACCAGGGCATCTACGTCTCGGCCACGCCCGCCGAGTACGAGCTCCAGAAGGCGCAGGGGGTCGTCGTCGAGCAGATCATCCGCCCCACCGGGCTCACGGATCCGGAGGTCGAGGTCCGGCCCGTGGGCTCGCAGGTGGACGACCTGCTCGGCGAGGTGCGGAAGCGCGCCGAGGCCGGCGAGCGCGTCCTCGTCACCACGCTGACGAAGCGGATGGCGGAGGATCTCACGGAGTACTTCACGGACGTGGGGGTCCGCTGCCGCTACCTGCACTCGGACATCGAGACCCTCGAGCGCAGCGCGCTCATCCGCGACCTCCGCCGCGGGGAGTTCGACGTGCTCATCGGCATCAACCTGCTGCGCGAGGGGCTCGACATCCCGGAGGTGTCGCTCGTCGCGGTGCTCGACGCCGACAAGGAGGGGTTCCTCCGCTCCGAGGTCTCGCTCATCCAGACCATCGGGCGCGCCGCCCGCAACGTGAACGGGCGCGTGATCCTGTACGCCGACGCGGTGACGGCGTCGATGCGCCGCGCCCTCGACGAGACCGACCGCCGCCGCGAGATCCAGCGCGCCTACAACCTCGAGCACGGCATCACCCCGCAGACGGTGAAGCGCAACATCACCGACCTGCACATGGCCGTGGTGGAGGCGGACTACGTCACCGTGCCGATGGCCGCCGAGGACGGCGCCGAGTACAAGCCGGAGCAGCTCCCCGCCATCGTGGCCGCCCTCGAGCAGGAGATGAAGGAGGCCGCCCGCGCGCTCGAGTTCGAGAAGGCGGCGCAGCTGCGCGATCGCATCCTCGCCCTGAAGGACCTCGAGCTGGGGCTGCCGGCCAAGGCCTCCGGCGTGAAGGGCCTGCTCGGCTCGGGCGCCTTCGCCGGCGCGGCCGCGCTGGGGAAGCTCGGCGGCGCGCGCCGCGCGCAGCAGCGCCGGCGGCGCCGCTGAGTGACCGGGGACTCAGTCGCCGCCGAGCCCGTACCGCTTCAGCTTCCGCCACAGCGTGGACTTGTCGATGCCGAGCAGGCGCGCCGCCTCGCCGCGCCTCCCCCCGCAGCGCTCGAGGACGCGGCGGATGTGCTCGCGCTCCGCGTCGTCAATCGCGACCGGCTCCGGCTGCGGCGCGTCGGCCCGCTCCGCGCGGCTCCCGGCGAGCGCCGCTCCCGGTCCCACCAGCAGGGACCCTGGGGAGAGCGCCTCGCCCGTCTCCAGGATCATCGCGCGCTCGACGACGTTCTCGAGCTCGCGGACGTTGCCCGGATAGTCGTAGGCGACCAGCTTCGCGAGCCCCTCGGGCGAGACGCCCCGCACCGCCGGGTTGACGTGCCGGTACTTGCGCAGGAAGTGCTCCGCGAGCGGGCCCACGTCCTCTCGCCGCTCACGCAGCGGAGGCACGACCAGCGTGACGACCCCTAGCCGGTAGTACAGGTCCTTGCGGAAGCGCCCCTCGCCCGCGGCGCGCTCCAGGTCCTCGTTGGTCGCCGCGATCACCCGCACGTCCACCGCGATGGGCGTCGTGCCGCCGACGCGCTGGACCACGCGCTCCTGCAGGACGCGCAGGAGGCGCACCTGGAAGGCGGGCGACGTCGCGCCGATCTCGTCGAGCAGGATCGTTCCGCCGTCCGCCGCCTCGAAGTAACCGGCGCGGCGGGCCATCGCGCCCGTGAACGCGCCCCGCTCGTGTCCGAAGAGCTCGCTCTCGAGGAGGGTCTCGGGCAGCGCGCCGCAGTTGATCGAGACGAAGGCGCGCCCCGCGCGCGGGCTCCACTGGTGGACGAGCCGGGCGACGATCTCCTTGCCGACGCCCGTCTCGCCCTGCACGAGCACCGTCGAGTCCGTGCGCGCGGCCTTTCGGGCGAACTCGGCGAGCGCCGCCATGCGAGGGTGCGGCGAGAGGAACACGCCGTGCGCGCCCCCCGGCGCCGCCGCCTCCTCCTGGAGCCGGACCCGGGCGAGCAGTCTCCGCCGCTCGATCGCGCGCTCGACGCGCAGGAGGACGTCGTCGGGCTCGAACGGCTTCGACAGGTAGTCCTCCGCGCCGCGCTTGGTCGCCTCGACGGCCGACGCGATCGAGGAGTGCCCGGTGATCACGAACACGAGCACCTCGGGGTCGAGCTCCCGCGCGCGGGAGAGCAGCTCGATCCCGTCGAGCCCCGGCATCCGCAGATCCGTGAGGATGACGTCCGCCCCCCGATCCGCGAGGTGACGCAGCGCGGCCGCCGGGTCGCCGTACGCGTGCACGTCGTGAGCAGGGCAGAGGAGCCGCACCAGCACCCGCTGCGCCAGGGGGTCGTCGTCGACGACGAGGATCCGCGCCATCAGGGAGTCCCCAGGGGGAGGCTGACCGTGAACGTGGCGCCGCGCCCCGGCGCCGAGTCGACCGAGAGCGCGCCGCCGTGGTTGCGGACGATGCCGTAGCTCACGGAGAGGCCCAGCCCGGTCCCCTCGCCGACCGCCTTGGTCGTGAAGAAGGGATCGAAGATGCGCGGCAGGTGCTCGGGCGCGATGCCCGCGCCGTCGTCGGAGACGCGGACGGCGATCCGGCCGCCGGCCGTGGCGGTCGACACCTCCACGCGGCCGCCGGGGCGCGCCGCGTCGACGGCGTTCAGGAGCAGGTTCACGAACACCTGCTCGAGCTGCGCGGCGTCCACGACCGCAGCCTGCGCCGCGCCTGCCTCGAACGCGAGCGTGACGCCCTTCTTCTCTGCGCGCAGCCGGACGAGCGCGAGCGATCCGTGCACGAGCCGGTTCACGTCGTGCGCGGCGAGCGCGGGCGGCTGGCGACGCGCGAACCGGAGGAGGCCGTCGATGATGGTCGTGCAGCGGCGGGTCTGGTCCGCCACGTCGGCGAGATCCGCCTTCAGCGCCTGGAGCTCCACCCGCCCGGCGTCGAGATCGCGGCGCGCGAGGGAGGCGAGCGCGCGGATGTTGGACAGGGGCGTGTTGAGCTCATGGGCGAGCCCCGCCGCCATCTCGCCGATGGAGGCGAGCTTCTCCGTCTCGCGCAGCTGGCGCTCCGATCGCTCGCGGGTCTCGAGGTGCTCCTGCAGGGCGCCAGCCATCCGGTTCACCGACTCCGCCACGATCGCGACCTCACGACCGCCCCGCACCGGCACGCGCACGGAGAGGTCGTCGCCGATCGCGCGGACCCCGGCCGCGAGCGTGCGCAGCGGCTGCGTGAGCGTGCGCGACAGCAGGAGCGCGGCCACCACGGTGCCTGCCACGACGAGCGCCGAGAGCCCGAGGACGCTCGCCTGGAGCCGCTCGAGCGGACGCGCGAAGTAGGCCTCGCGGGCCGCGAGCACGACCACCCAGCCGCGGTCCGGGCGCGCGTAGGGGGAGTAGTAGACGTGGGCGAGCAGATCCCCGGTCCGGGGATCCATCGCGATGCCCGCGTCGGTCTTCATCCATGAGTCGACGAGCTCCCGCGGATACTGCTGCCACGCGGTCACGCGCGAGCCGGTCTGGTTGCCGAACTCGCACTGACCGTCCTGGTGGAACAGGTAGACGCCGGATCGGTCGGGAGCCGCCGCGTTGCGCTCGACGAGGAAGGCGGCGCCTTGCTCGGCGGGGACGAGCCGGTTCAGCATGGCCCCGACCTCGGCGCCCCAGACGTTCACGATGAGCACGCCTGCGCGGGCGCCCGACTGGAAGAACAGCGGCGTCGCGAAGCGCACCATCGCCGGGCACCAGTCCTCCTCGCCCTCGACCCGGCCGCGCTCCAGATCGGAGATCGTGACGGACCCTCGCGGCGCGCGGAGCGCCTCCTCGAAGAAGGGGCGGCCGCGGAGCGACTGGATGGCCGGTAGCCCGAGCGGTCCATGGACGGGCGAATGCGCGGGCGTCAGCTCGCCCTCCCTCGCCTTCACGACCTCGTTCCCCTCGACGTCGACGAGGCGAACCGCCTGAATCGCGGGATCGAGCCGCTGGGCGGCGAGGAAGCTCTCGCCGAGGGCGGCCACGGAGGCGGTGTCCGCTCGCCCGTCTTCCAGCTCCCCGAGCGCCCTCACGATGGACGTGGAGGTGGCGAGGGCGAGCGCCGAGTGCTCTCCGCGCCGGACGAGCTCCTCGACGCCGCGCGCCGAGCTCTGCGCGACCGTCTGGATGTGGGCCTCGGTGCGGCCGCGCAGCAGGTCCCCCGCCGCACCGCGCACGAGCAGCGAAAAGGCCAGGAGCGAGGGGATCGCGACCAGCAGCATCGTCGCGAGCGTGCGTGCGCCGATGCCGGACCGCCAGCGGCCGTCGCGTCGCCGCAATGTCCCGTCGCCGCTCCGTTGCACTCTGCAACCTCCGCCCGGGCCCGAGGCAGGCGCCCTCCGCGAAAACCGCCGAGGGCGCGGGGATCTGCCGCGCCACCTCGCCGGGCACGCCGCTGGAAAGAGCACGTTTCGCGCCCCGCGAGAAGCGCGTGGGCAGCCCGGCGAGCGCCGGCAAAGGAGAGACGCGCCCATGTTCCCTCGAATCCGTGCCGCCGCCATGCTCGTGGCGGTCCTCCTCTTCGCAGCATGCAGCGACGCGAGCTCGACGCGCACGATCGAGCCTCCGCCTTCGCCGCCTCCTCCGCCTCCCTCCGCCGAGCCGCCGCCGAGCGCCGATCCGCAGGCGGAGTACCTCGCCGCGCGCAAGGCGGAGGTCGCGGCGATGCCGGACGCGCCGACGGTCCTGCCGCGGAGCTCGGGCGCGCGCCAGGAGCTCGCGTACATGATCCAGCTGGGCGAGCGGCTGCTCCGTGAGACGAACACCCACCCGCTGACGGCGCCGTACATGCCCGCCTCCGGCCTGACCTGCAGCTCCTGTCACCTCGACGCGGGGAAGAAGAAGGCCATCGCCTCCACCTTCATCGGGGCCGCCGCGTCGTTCCCCGCCTTCAACGACCGGGACGGGGGCGTCATCACGCTGCAGGACCGCGTGAACAGCTGCTTCATGCGGAGCATGAACGGCGTGCGGCTCCCGGAGAACTCCGAGGCGCTGCTCGCCATCGTCTCCTACATCAACTGGCTGTCGCAGGGCTTCCCGGTCCAGCCCAATCCGGACCGTGCCGTCTCGACCCTCAACCAGTCGTTCCCCAACCCCAACATCAAGGCGATGGCCCTCGCCGGGAAGGCGGTCCCGTCGAACGGCGCGGCCGTCTATGCCGGCCGCTGCGCCGCGTGCCACTCCGAGGACGGCGAGGGCGTCGCAGGGTCGCCGCCGGTCTGGGGAGCGCGCGCCTACAACAAGGGCGCGGGGATGGCGAACAACGTCCAGGCGGGCAGCTGGATCCAGTTCAACATGCCCCCCGGAGCGGAGCTGACGCTCTCGGACCAGGACGCGCTCGACGTCGCTGCGTTCGTGAACGCGCAGCCGCACGCGGCGTTCGTCGAGGCGGAGCACCTGCCCAGCGGCGGGACGGTCTACGGAGGACCGGAGATCGTGTACCACTACGGCGCCTCGCTCACGCCCGAGCAGATCGCGGCGCGGGTCCCTCGGGCGGAGCCGTAGCCGTCGCGGCCTCCTGGCGCTCGGCGTGTGTGAGGCGGGCGGGCGAGCCCCCGTCTCCCGCCGAGCGCTCCTCGGCGGTCCCTCCCCGCGCGAGACCGTCCGCGCGCCTCGCGCGCCGCTACCATCCCGGGAGTTCACGCCGGGAGAATGACGATGCGGATGGCCGCGGCGGCGCTGGTGCTCGTGGGTGTGCTGGGGGCGTGCGGGGGCGACGACGGCGGCGGCGGCGGGCCCGCGGGTTTGAGGGGGACCGTGCTGGGCCAGCCGTTCGAGCCGAGCGACGGCGCGGCGCTCCGCCTGACGGAGGAGGCGTGCCTCTTCGAGACGGAGCTGAGCGACGTCGAGGCGAACGCGTCGGCGCTGCTCGTCGGCTTCGGCACGTTCGGCGGGCTCTGCGACGTCGCCCGGCAGACGCAGGCGTGCGGCGGGAAGGCGAACGCGACCACGGTGAGCGTGCTCGTCCTCCGGGCCAACGTGCTGGGCGGCGCGGCGGGCGCGGTGGAGCCTGGGACCTACCCCATCAGCCGCGAGACGCCGGTGCCGGACGCGCAGGGGCGGCTCACCTTCGCGACCGCCCTCGTCTCGCGCACCGACGCGACGTGCGCCGACACGAGCGGCGCGGTGGAGCCGACGGGCGGCTCGATCACCATCGACCGGCTCTCGGAGCGCGTCACGGGCAACGCGAGCGTGACCTTCACGGACGGGGGCAGCGTGAGCGGGCCGTTCGACGTCCCCTTCTGCGCGTTCTCCACCGACGTCTGCACCGGGCTCGGCGCGGGGTGCGGGGCCGCGAACGAGATCTGCGTCCCCTGAGGCGAGGCGCCCCGCGGGAGCGCGGCGCCCGGCGCGGGCGGGGCGGCTCGACGGCGCGGGGACCTCGGGAGGTGATCCGCGCGCCGTTTCCGGGTAATTCCTCGTTCCCGGATGGACGCGAACCTCAGGAAGACGCTCGACGAGCTGCCCGCCGAGCCCGGCTGCTACCTCATGAAGGACCGCCGGGGGGCGGTGGTGTACGTCGGCAAGGCGTCGAGCCTGCGCTCGCGCGTCCGCTCCTACTTCGACGCCTCGCGCGGCGACGATCGCGCCTTCGTGGCGCTCCTCGACGAGCTCCTCGGCGACGTCGAGGTGATCGTGACGCGCTCGGAGAAGGAGGCCGTCCTCCTCGAGAACGAGCTCATCAAGCGGCACCGGCCGCGCTTCAACATCCGGCTGCGCGACGACAAGGACTTCATCGTCCTGCGCCTCGACGAGCGCCACGCGTTCCCGCGGCTCGAGGTCCGCCGCGCCCGCGAGCCGCGCCGGGCCGGGGCGCGCTACTTCGGCCCCTACTCGTCGGCGAGCTCCATCCGCGAGACCTTGCGGGTGGTGAACCGGCACTTCCAGCTCCGCACGTGCACCGACCACGTGTTCGAGCACCGCAAGCGGCCGTGCATCCTCTACCAGATCAAGCGCTGCCCGGCGCCGTGCGTGTACGACGTGCCGGAGGCGGAGTACCGGCAGTCGGTCGAGGACGCGATCGAGTTCCTCGAGGGGCGGGAGACGGAGCTGGTGGAGCGGCTCCACGGCCGCATGGACGAGGCCGCGGACGCGCTCCGCTTCGAGGACGCGGCGCGGCTGCGGGATCAGCTGCAGGCGGTGGAGCGGAGCCTCGAGAAGCAGCGCGTCCTCATGGCGGATCGGGCCGACCGCGACGTGGTGGGGCTCTACCGCGAGGGGCCCGACCTCGTCGTGCAGGTGCTCGCCATGCGCGCCGGCAAGCTGCAGGACTCGCGCAGCTACCCCTTCCACGAGCAGGAGTTCCCGGACGAGGAGACGCTCTCGTCGTTCCTGTCGCTCTACTACGAGCAGAACGCCGCGCCGGAGGAGATCCTCGTCCCGGTGGAGCCGGCGGAGGTGGACGCGCTGGCCGACGTCCTCTCCGAGCGGCGCGGCCGCCGCGTCCGGCTCCTCACGCCGCAGCGGGGCGCCAAGGCGGACCTGCTCGAGGTGGCCGCGCGCAACGCGGAGCAGGGGTTCCGGAGCTGGCACGAGAAGGACGAGCGGCGCGAGCAGGCCCTCGCGGCGCTCACGCGCGCGCTGCACCTCGCCCGGCCGCCCCGCTGGATGGAGTGCTACGACATCTCGACGTTCCAGGGCGCGCTCGCCGTCGGCTCGGGGGTGTCGTTCAGGGACGGCGAGCCCGACAAGGCGTGCTACCGCCGGTACAAGGTCAAAGGGGTGGCGGGGCAGGACGACTTCGCCATGCTGTACGAGGTCGTGTCGCGCCGGCTCCGGCGCGCCCTCGGCGAGGGGGCGTTCCCGGACCTGCTCGTGATCGACGGCGGCAAGGGCCAGCTCAACGCGGCCCTCGCCGCGGCGAAGGACCTCGGCGTCCCCACGAAGCCGTCGCCCGGGAACGAGGGCGCGCCGTTCGTGGAGCTGGTGGGGCTCGCCAAGAGCCGGCTCGTGGACGCCCCGGCGCTCGGGACGACGCGGGTCATCGGCCGCCGTGGACGGGGTGGCGGCGCCTCGCGAGCCGCGAGCGGCGCGGCGGCGCTGGCGGACGCGGCGGAGGCTCAGGAGCACGGGTTCGTCTCCGAGCTCGCGCGGAGCCCCGAGCGCGTGTTCCTGCCCGGCCGCAAGGATCCGGTGGTGCTGCGGCAGAACTCGGCGGAGCTGTTCCTCCTCGCCCGCCTGCGCGACGAGGCGCACCGCTTCGCCATCACCTTCCACCGCAAGCTCCGCCGCGAGCGCAACTTCCAGAGCGTGCTCGAGGAGATCTCCGGCATCGGCGAGGGGCGGAAGCGGGCGCTGCTGCGCCACTTCGGAGCGCTGAGGCGCGTGAAGGAGGCGACGCTCGACGAGATCTCGCAGGTGGACGGTTTCGGACCGAAGCAGGCGCGGGCCGTGTTCGAGTTCTTCCATCCGCCCCGGCGCGAGGGCGCCGAGGGCGCCGCGGTCGTGGGCCCGCCGTCCGCCGCGGCCGCTCCGCCGATCGAGACCGCTGCGGTCGCCGAGGCGGTCAGCGAGGAGGACATCGACGCCGCGCTGGCAGCGGAGGACGAGGACGCGGAAGGACCGGCGCCCGTCGAGTGACCCCCAGCGCCCCGGGCGGGCGCTCGTTGCCAGCCGGGCCGGGGCCCCTTATGCAGGGCGGGTTCGGTCCCGTTTCCCGGAGGTCTCATGCGCATCGCCGAAGACATCACGAAGCTCATCGGCAACACGCCGCTCGTGCGGCTCAACCGCGTCCTCGACGGCGCCAAGGCCACCGTCGCGGCCAAGCTCGAGATGTGGAACCCCGCGGGCAGCGTGAAGGACCGGATCGGCGTCTCGATGATCGAGGCGGCCGAGCGCGACGGGAAGCTCAAGCCCGACACGATCCTCCTCGAGCCGACGAGCGGCAACACCGGGATCGGCCTCGCCTTCGCCGCGGCGGCCAAGGGCTACAAGCTCGTCCTGACCATGCCGGAGACCATGAGCGTCGAGCGGCGGAAGCTGCTCGCCGTCTTCGGCGCCGAGCTCGTGCTCACGCCGGGATCCGAGGGGATGAAGGGCGCGATCAAGCGCGCCGAGGAGATGGCCGCCAAGGATCCCCGCTACCTCATCCTCCAGCAGTTCGACAACCCCGCCAACCCGGACATCCACCGGCGCACGACCGCGGAGGAGATCTGGAAGGACACGGACGGCAAGGTGGACATCCTCGTCTGCGGCACGGGGACCGGGGGGACCGTCACCGGCTGCGCGCAGGTGATGAAGCCCCGCAAGCCGTCGCTGCGGATCGTCGCCGCCGAGCCCGCGGACTCGCCCGTGATCTCGGGCGGGAAGCCGGGGCCGCACAAGATCCAGGGCTGGGGTCCCGGCTTCGTCCCGAAGGTGCTCGACACCAAGCTCCTCGACGAGGTGGTGACGGTGAAGAACGAGGACGCGGGCGAGATGGCGCGCCGCCTCTGCAAGGAGGAGGGGATCCTCGCGGGCATCTCGTGCGGCGCGGCGGTGTGGGCGGCCCGCGAGATCGCCCGCCGGCCCGAGAACGAGGGTAAGCTCATCGTCACCGTCCTCCCGGACACGGGGGAGCGGTACCTCTCCACGTGGTTGTTCGAGGAGGCGAAGTGAGCGATTCGAGACAAGCGAGGGCGCCGGCGGTCGACACCGTGGCGCTCGCCCCGGTGGTGGACTCCCTCTGCCGCGAGGCGACGCTGAACGCGGCGTTCCCGCCCGGCGGCAAGGTGACGCTCCCCTCGCGCGAGGCGGTGATCGGGATCGTCGAGGACCTGCGGGCCGTGCTCTTCCCGGGCTACTTCGGGACGAGCGACGTGCACGACGAGAGCCTGCACTACTTCGTGGGCGCGACGCTGGCGCGGGCGCTGCGGGCCCTCGAGGAGCAGGTCCGGCGTGGCGTGGCCTTCAACGACCGGCACGACGTCGAGACCTGCGATCACTGCGCCGACACGGCGCGCGCGGTGACCCGCGCGTTCCTCGGCCGGGTCCCGGAGATCCGGCGCCTCGTGGCCTCCGACGTGGAGGCGGCGTACGAGGGCGATCCCGCCCTGAAGACGCGCGACGAGGCGATCTTCGCCTACCCGGGGATGTTCGCGATCACGAACCAGCGCATCGCCCACGAGCTGCACGTGCTCGGCGTCCCGCTCATCCCGCGCATCATCACCGAGCACGCGCACACGATCACCGGGATCGACATCCACCCCGGCGCGGCCATCGGCGAGCGCTTCTTCATCGACCACGGGACGGGGGTGGTGATCGGCGAGACGTCGCGGATCGGCGACCGCGTCCGCGTGTACCAGGGCGTGACCCTCGGCGCGAAGAGCTTCCCCCTCGACGAGAAGGGGAACCCGATCAAGGGGATCGATCGGCACCCGATCGTCGAGGACGACGTCGTGATATACGCCGGCGCCACGATCCTCGGCCGCGTCGTCATCGGCAAGGGCTCCTCCATCGGCGGCAACGTGTGGCTCACCACGGGCGTTCCGCCGGGGAGCCGCATCACCCAGGCCGAGGTCCGGGAGCAGCGGTACTCGCACGGCGGCGGCATCTGAGCGCGGCGCCGAGGGTCGTCTCGGCGAAAGGAAGACGCACCCTTGGCCTACCATCCCTGGCACGACGTCGAGCTCCCCCGCTTCATCGAGGAGCCCATCCCGGCGATCATCGAGATCGCCACCGGCTCCAAGGTGAAGTACGAGCTCGACAAGAAGTCCGGCCTGCTCATCGTGGACCGGATCCTCTTCTCGGCCGTTCACTATCCGGCGAACTACGGGTTCGTGCCGCGCACCTACTGCGACGACGGCGATCCCCTCGACGTGCTCGTGCTCTGCCAGGAGGAGATCGTCCCGCTCGCCATCATGCGCGCCAAGATCATCGGCGTCATGAAGATGCGCGACGACAAGGGCGAGGACGACAAGCTCATCGCGGTGCACGCGGACGACCCGACCTACGCGGACTACACGGACGTGTCGGAGATCCCGAGCCACAAGCTGCGCGAGCTGAAGCGCTTCTTCGAGGACTACAAGGCGCTCGAGAACAAGAAGGTGCTCGTCTCCGAGCCCCAGGGCCGCTCGGAGGCGCTGCAGGTGCTGCGCGACGCGATCCGGCTCTACGATCAGGAGAAGGTGCGGCTGATCGGGGCGCCGCACGTGTCCGCCACCGCGCCGCAGCAGCCGCCGCCCCGCGCGAGCCGGGCGAAGCGCGGGTCGCGCAAGAGCACGCCCGCCAAGGCGCGCCGCCGCTGATGGACGGGCTGGGCGGGCGCCGGCCCGGCCGCCGCGACAGGCAGCCGCGCCCCGCCGCGGTTATGTGTACCGCCCCATGGAACACGCCCTCGAACACCTCGCCGCCGCGGTCACCCCCGCGGTGATGGTCTCCGCGTGCGGGCTCATCGCCCTCGGCCTCGACAACCAGATCGCCCGCATGTCCGGCCGGCTGCGCGAGCTCGCGCGCGAGTTCCGAGACGACGACGCGCCGGCGCGCCGGTCGGTGGTCGCCAGGCAGGTCCGCGTGCTGGAGCTCCGCCACCGGCTCTACTCGCGCGCGATCCTGCTGAACTACGGCGCGCTGTTCTCGTTCGTGCTCACCTCGTTGCTCTGGCTCGGGCAGGCGTACGTGGCGATCGGCCCCGCGGCGCCCATGGCCACCTTCGGCCTCGGCGTGGTGCTGATGGCCGGCATGGCGCTCTACGTGATGGCCTCCATCGCCCAGGCGCGCCGGACGGTCCGCGCGGAGGCGGCGGACATCCTCGGGCGGCGTCCGGAGGGGAGGGTGGCGTCTCCCCCTGATCCGGCGCGGGCCGGCGCGCGCTGAGACCTGGACGTGAAGAGGGCGGCGCTCCTGGCGCCGCCCTCCTGGTGCCGACGAGCCGGTGCTCGCTCGCTACGGGTGCGGGTACGTCGTGTGGCCGGGGTGGCAGCTGTTGCAGGACATCCCGGAAGCGACGCTCGGGCCGACCGCGGCCGAGTCCTTCGAGTGGCAGCCCCCGCACCCCTTCGACGCGTCGTCGAGCGGGGTCGCGGTGAACGTCTCGCCGGCGAGGTACGCGTTCAGGAGCTCGGCGGTCTTGCCCGCGACGTCGGCGCTCAGGCGGGCGCAGCGGGCGAGCTTGTCCGGGCTCGTCGCGGCCACCCCGTTCGCGGCGCACCAGGTGGTCACGGACGCGTGGCAGAGGTGCGACCCGGGGACGACCTTCAGGGTCGGGTTCGTGTCGTCGAAGGCGATGGTCGTCTTGCCCTGCTCGGCGGCGTCGATCGCGTTCGGGACGAACTCGGGAAACGCATAGCGCTCGTACCAGCGCATGAGCTCGACGATGAGCGGGTTCCGGGCCGCCGGCGCCGGCGCCGCGGGATCCTCGACGACCATGTTGATGATCAGCGCGCCGCCGAGGGCCGCACCGCAGATCGAGCCGTAGCTCGCGATCCCGCCGGCCCCGAACTTGCCGAACCCGAGCGGCAGGAGGGTGAACGGCGCGCCCGCGCGCTGGAGGTCTCCGAGCAGCGCGCTGTACGCTGCGTGGCAGCAGCCGCCGTTGTAGTAGGCGTGGTAGGCGGCCTCCTTGACGGCGGCGACGTCCAGCCGGAAGTCCGCGGCGAGATGCTTCTTGTACGGGAAGTCCGCGACCTGCGGCCCTTCCTGCGGCTGCGGCTGGGGCTGAGGATCCGAGTCGTCGCTGCCGCACGCGAGCGATCCGATCGCAACGGCGCCGCCGAGGGCGAGGCCCGCGCGGCCGAGCAGGTTTCTGCGGGTGAGTTCCTTCTTCACGATTGGGCTCCCTGGGTATGCCGAAGAATTGGCCACGAAGAGCAATGAACGATGCTCGAACGCGACCATAGCTCCGCCGTGCGGCGTTAAGTCAACTTCGCGAACCGCACATTCGGAACCGTCCGAAATCAAAGACGAATATGGCGTTTCGCCGCGTTCGGCGTTAACCCCGCGAAATGCGTGCGGCGCGACAAATTGACGCCTGTAATTGGAGGTGAGAAATGCCGGACGGATTGCGGCGTGGCGTCGCAGTCGCCAGCCGGCCAGGCGTGCGCGACGCGGCGAAGCGTCGCGGGTGAGCGGGATACCGCGGCGGGTGGTCGCAGTAGCCCTGGAAGAGGGGCCTCCCCCGCGTCGCTGTCGGGGTGTCGGCGAGGGCGAATCCTTTTCGCGCGGCGCGTCTCCCACCGCGCGATGCCGATCTACGAGTACGCCTGCACGAGGTGCGAGAAGCAGTTCGAGGAGCTCATCGTCCGCCGCTCGGACGAGGCCGACGTGAAGTGCCCGGCCTGCGGAGGCGCCGAGGTGTCCCGGCGGATGTCGCGGCCGGCGGCGACGCGAGGCGGGGCGAGCGGAGGCGGCGCACCGCCCGCGTGCGGCCCCGTGGGTTGAGGCATCTGAGCCTCGTCGCCCGGTCGGGCGACCCGCACCTACATACGTCCCGGATTCCGCGAACTTCTGAGCGCAGGGACGCCGCGGTACACTCGCGCGCGCCGTGCCCAGGACCTATCACGCGACCGACTACACCCTCGAATTCGTGGCGGATCTCCTCGCGCGCCAGGGGATCCTCACCGACGACGCCAAGCGCACCGCCTTCGCCCGCGAGAACGTGCAGCGCGCCCGGCTGCTGCGCGACCACGCCTCGCGCGCGGGAGGCCGAGGGTTACGCCGGGCGGAGCTCTCGCCCATCGAGGTGCTCGCCTCGTTCGGCTTCACCGACGCCCGCCAGGAGTCCGAGGTCGTCGACGAGGACAAGGCGACGCAGGCGGTGGCGCAGGCGGTAGGGGTCCCCTACCGCAAGATCGATCCCCTCAAGCTCGACGCGCAGCTCATCACGCGCACGCTGTCGCGTCCGTTCGCGCGGCGTCACGGGGTGCTCCCGCTCGAGCGGCGCAACGGGGCGCTGGTCGTCGCCGCGGCGAACCCCTTCGACCGCGAGCTGTTCGAGAACCTGCGCGGCCTCACCGGCGCGGAGATCGAGCCGGTCCTCTCGTCGCCCGCCGACATCCACCGCGCCATCGCCGAGGTCTACGGGTTCCGCCAGCAGATCTCCGAGGCGCGCACCCAGCTCGAGCAGAGCGACGCCGCCCCGGACGTCGCGAACCTCGAGCAGTTCGTGAACCTCTCCGGGATCGAGGCGCTCGAGGCGTCCTCCGAGCCGGTGATCGCGGCCGTGGAGTACCTCCTCCACTACGCGTTCGAGCAGCGGGCGAGCGACATCCACCTCGAGCCCCGGCGGGAGGAGTCGATCATCCGCATGCGGATCGACGGCGTCCTCCACCCGGTCCACCGCATCCCCAAGGCCGTCCACGGCGCGATCGCCAACCGGTTCAAGATCATGAGCCGGCTCGACATCGCGATGAGGCGCCCGCAGGACGGGCGCATCCGCACCGCGCGCGGGGACGCGGAGATGGAGCTGCGCGTCTCCACGATGCCGACCACCTTCGGCGACAAGGTCGTGGTCCGCGTGCTCGACCCGACCGTCCTCGTGCGCGACCTCTCCGAGCTGGGCTTCCTCCCGGACGAGCGCGACGCGCTCGAGCGCTGGCTGGTGCGGCCGCACGGGCTCGTGGTGGTGACGGGGCCGACCGGCAGCGGCAAGACGACCACCCTCTACTCCGCGCTCCAGGCGCTCGCCTCGCCCGAGGTGAACGTCGTGACCATCGAGGACCCCATCGAGATGGTGCACGAGGAGTTCAACCAGATCGCGGCGAACGCGAGGACGGGCACCGGCTTCGCGGAGGCCCTCCGCCACGTGCTGCGGCAGGACCCGGACGTGATCATGGTCGGCGAGATCCGCGACGGCGAGACGGCCGCCCAGGCGGTCCAGGCGGCGCTGACCGGACACATGGTGCTCACCACCCTGCACACGAACGACACGGTGAGCGCGGTCGCCCGGCTGCGCGACCTCGGCGTGCCGAGCTTCCTCGTCGCGGCGACCCTGACCGGCGTCGTCGCGCAGCGGCTCGTCCGCCAGGTGTGCCCGTCCTGCGCAGCCGACGTGCCGCTGACGGCGGACGAGATCCACGCGCTCTCCGTGCCGCACCCGGAGGACCACGCGGGCCAGCTCCTCGGGCGCCGGGGGCAGGGCTGCGCGAAGTGCCGGTTCACCGGCTTCTACGGACGCACCGGCATCTTCGAGGTGCTGCCGGTGAACGCCCGGCTCCGCCACCTCGTCGCCGAGGGCGCCACGCCCGAGGTGCTCGCGCGCACGGCGCGGCAGGACGGGCTCCGCTCGCTCCGCGATCACGCGGTGCGCAAGATCGCCTCCGGAGTGACCTCCTTCGAGGAGGCGTTCCGCGCCACCGCCGACGCGGAGGCCAGCGCGTGAGCGCCATCGCCCAGGAGATCGCGGAGCTGTGGTCGGCCGGGACGCCGCTCCTCTACGTCGTCACGGCCGAGGAGGAGCGGGCGGTGGCGGTCTGCGAGGCCGCGGCGGCGGGCTTCGGCGCGCGGGCCGCGGTCTGGTCGAGCGCGCGCGGCCTCGACGGGCTGGCGCCCGGCGCGAAGGACCCGGCCGCGCTGCTCGACGCCCTCGCGCGGGCCCCCGCGCCCGTGCTGGTCGTCGCGCTCGACTTTCACGAGGCGCTCCGCGATCCGCTGACGGTGCGGCGCGTCCGCGACCTCCTCCCGCGGCTCGCCGCCGAGGGGCGCTGCCTCGCCGTCGTGGCGCCCCGCCTGGTGGTCCCGGACGGCCTCGCCGCCGACGTCGCGGTGCTCCGTCTCCCGCTGCCGGACGACGGCGAGCTCGCCGCGCTCCTGGAGGCGGTCCAGGCGGGGCTCGCGCACCCGGCCCCCGCCGCGGCGCTCGCGCCGGAGGTCCGGCACCGGGCCCTGGTCGCGGCGCGCGGCCTCTCGGAGGGGCAGGCGCGGCGTGCGTTCACCCGGGCGCTCCGGCGCGACGCGGCGCTCGGCCCTTCCGGCCAGGCGATCATCGCGGGCGAGAAGAAGCGGCTCCTCTCGCGCGACCTCGGCCTCGAGCTCGTGGACAGCACGGAGGGGCCCGCCGATCTCGGCGGGTTGCCGGGCTTCAAGGCGTGGATGGAGGAGCGGGCGCTGGCCTTCGATCCCGACGCCTCGCGCTTCGGCCTGCCGCCCCCGCGCGGCGTGCTGCTCGTGGGGGTGCAGGGCTGCGGCAAGTCGCTCGCGGCGAAGGCCGCCTCGGCGCGCCTCGGCGTCCCCATCCTCCGGCTCGACCTGCCGCGGGTCCTGGGGGCGAGCGCCGCCGCGGAGGAGCGGCTCGCCCTCGCCCTGGAGGCCGCCGAGGCGCTCGCGCCGGTGGCGCTCTGGGTGGACGAGATCGAGAAGGGGTTCGCGGGCAGCGCGCCCGGCGACGGGGGCGACCCGCGCGCGGCCCGGCTGCTCGGCGCGTTCTCCACCTGGCTCCAGGAGCGGCGCGGCCCGGTGTTCGTGGTCGCGACCGCCAACGACGTCACGCGGCTCCCCCCGGAGCTCTTGCGGCGCGGCCGCTTCGACGAGCTGTTCTTCGTGGACCTCCCCGACCTCGAGGCCCGCCGGGAGATCCTCGCGCTGCACCTCCGGCGGCGCGGGCGCGACCCCGAGAAGGTGGACGTCCACGCCATCGCCGAGCTGTGCTCCGAGTACTCCGGCGCCGAGCTCGAGCAGGTGGTGGTGGGCGCGCTGCACCGGGCCTACGCGCTCGGGCGCGACGTGGAGTCGGGCGACCTCCGGCGCGTGGCGCAGGACCTGGTGCCCCTGTTCCGCACCTACGAGGAGCAGATCAAGGGGCTGCGCGAGTGGGCGCGCGGTCGCGCGCGCGTGGCGGGGCGCACCGGCGCCGTGGTCGACCTCTTCCGCCGGGCGCAGTGACCGACGGCCGTGGTTCCGGCGGCGAGCGGGCGCCCGGTCCGCTAGAGAGCGGGGATGCCGCGCACCCGCGCTCCGCGCACGCCTCCTCCCCCCGCGCTCGACGTCCGTCCGCTCACGCCCGAGCGCTTCCCCGAGCTCGAGCGGCTCTTCGGCCCGCGCGGCGCGTGCGCCGGGTGCTGGTGCATGTGGTGGCGCCTCTCGCGGGCCGAGTTCGTGGCGGGCAAGGGGGAGGGGAACCGCGCCGCCCTGAGGGCGTACGTGCACGGCGGAGGAGTCCCGGGGCTCGTCGCCTACGAGGGCGAGGTCCCCGTCGGCTGGGTGGCGGTGGAGCCGCGCGCCGCGTACCCGCGGCTGGCGCGCTCGAGGAGCCTCGCGCCGGTGGACGATCGCCCCGTCTGGTCGATCACCTGCTTCTTCGTGGCGCGCGGTCACCGCGGTCGCGGCGTGACGCGGGCGCTCGTCGAGGCGGCCGCCTCGCACGCGCGCGCGAGCGGCGCGCCGGCCCTGGAGGCGTACCCCGTGGACTCGAGCGCGCGGCTCGGGGACGCGTTCCTCTACACCGGCGCGGCCTCCACCTTCGCGGCGCTCGGGTTCGAGGAGGTGGCGCGCCGCAGCCCGACGCGGCCGGTGATGCGGCTCCTGCTCAGCGGCCGGCGAGCGCCCGGAGCACGTGATCGTGCACGAGGCCGTTCGAGAGGACGCAGCTCCCGGAGGCGGGGGTCGGGCGCCCCTCGAGGTCGGTGAACCTGCCGCCCGCCTCCTCCGCGAGCACCGGCAGCGGCCCGAGATCCCAGAGCTGCACGCCCGCCTCGACCCACGCCTCCGCCTTCCCCTGCAGGACCAGCGCGGCGCCGGCGAGGTCGCCGTAGCAGCGCGCGCACTGCGCGCTCGTGGCGAGCGCCGCCACGCGCTCGAGCAGCGGCGGCCGGAAGAGCACGTGCGGCTCGCCCAGCGAGAGCGTCGCGTCCTCCCAGGCGGCGATCCTCGACACCGCGAGCCGCAGCGGCGCTCCTTCCCCGCTCCGCAGCCAGGCGCCCCGGCCGCGGGCGGCCCAGTAGGTCTCCCCGAGCGCCGGCAGCGCCATCGCCCCCGCGACGACGGCCCCCTCGTGCTCGAGCGCCACGAGCGGGCCCCAGAACCCGCGCCCGCGCGTGAACCCCTTGGTCCCGTCGAGCGGATCGACGATCCAGCGCGTGGCGGCGGCCCCGGCGTGGGCCCCGGTCTCCTCGCCGAGGAAGCCGTGATCGGGGAAGGCGGCGCGGACCACCGCCAGGATGGCGGCCTCCGACTCCCGGTCCGCCGCCGTGACGGGGGTGCGATCGGGCTTCACCTCGACGCGCACGCCGCGCCGGAAGTGGGCGAGGCTCGCGGCGGTGGCCGCCTCCACCGCGCGGCGGGCGGTCTCCAGGGCGAGGTCCAGGTCGAGGTCGGGCATGGCGGGAGATTAGGCCGGGGGAGGGCGAGCCGCGGGCGAAAAAAAAGAGCGGCGGCCCCGGGGGACCGCCGCTCGGCAGCAGGCGTGGAAGCGGAGCGCTACTTCTTGGGACGCATGTCGCCGGTCTTGAGGTACCGGTTGTGGAAGCCGAAGGCCTCCTCGAACATGTGCGGCGAGTGCTTCCCGGCGCTCGGGTTCGCGAGCGAGCGCTTCAGGTAGTCGTTGAGCAGCGGACGGTAGTCCGGGTGCGCGCACTTCTCGATGATCTCCTTCGCCTTCTGCTTCGGGCTCTTCCCGCGCAGGTCGGCGAAGCCGTACTCGGTGACGATGCCGCTCACGTCGTGCTCGGTGTGGTCGATGTGCGTGGCGAACGGCACGATCGCGGAGATGGCGCCGTTCTTCGCGACCGAGGGCGACATGAAGATCGTGTAGGCGGAGTTGCGGGCGAAGTCACCCGAGCCGCCGATGCCGTTCTCGATGCCCTTGCCCACGATGTGCGTCGAGTTCACGTGGCCGTAGATGTCGGCCTCGACGAACCCGTTCATCGCGATGCAGCCCAGCCGGCGGATGACCTCCGGGTGGTTCGAGACGTCCTGCGGGCGCAGGATGATCTGCTTGCGGTAGCGCTCGATGTTCTTGTTGAAGCGCTCCTGGCCGGCCGGGGAGACCGAGAACGCCGTCGCCGAGGCGATGCGGAGCTTGCCGGAGTCGAGCAGGTCGAGCATGCCGTCCTGGATGACCTCGGTGTAGCTCGTCATGTTCTCGAAGTGGCCCTCGTTCAGGCCGACGAGCACGGCGTTCGCGATGTTGCCCACGCCGGACTGCAGCGGCGTGAGGCTCTTCGGGAGCCGGCCGCCCTTCACCTCGCCGTCGAGGAAGTCGAGGATGTGCTGGGCGATGCGCTTGTGATCGGCCTCGGGCGCCTTGAAGGGCGCGTTGCGGTCCGGGTAGTTCGACATCACCACCGCGGCGACCTTCGAGACGTCGATCTTGCAGTACGGCGAGCCGACGCGGTCGTCCGCCTTGAGGACCGGGATGGGGCCGCGCTCACCGTGCTGGCCGGGGACGGAGAAGACGTCGTGCATCCCCTCGAGCCGCTCGTCCTGCCACTCGCACACCTCGAGGATGATCTTGTCCGCCACCTCGAGGTACGCGGTGTTCGCGCCGACGGAGGACGAGAAGATGACCGAGCCGTCCTCGCGGATCTTGGTGACCTCGATGAGGGCGAAGTCGATCTTGTTGTCCGGGCGGCCGTAGTAGCCGTACCGGACGAGCGACCCCGCGTGGCTGAGGTGCATGTCCTGGTACTCGATGACGCCCGCGTTGAACTTCTCGCGCATGACGGCGTCGCCGTTGTACGGGAAGCGGAAGGCGACCGACTCCGTGAGCCCCATCACCTGGTCGAGCTCGGGGCCCGTGGAGGCGCCGGTGAGCAGGTTCACCTTGAACGGCTTGCCCTTGAGGCGCTCGTCGACGGCGCGCTTCGCGAGCGCGATCGGGACGGCCTTGGGGTAGCCGGCGCCGGTGAAGCCGCTCGCCCCGACGACGGCGCCGTTCGGGATCATGGCTGCTGCGGCCTCGGCGGACATCACCTTCGCCTTCAGGCCCTTGTGCTGGATGCGGTCCGACATTCGATCAGCCTCCTGGGTATCGTCCGTTCACGGGGACGAGGCTCGGTACGACTCCGGGTGCGGCAAAAGCTGCGCGGTGGAGGCGAAGGTTACCGCGGAGGATGTGGGTAGGGAAGAGACCCTGGCCCAAATCACCCGGCAGAATGCCGAGTTATTCCGTCCACGATCACGCGCAGCGAGGCGCCGTCCGGCTCCGCCAGGCGAACTTTGCCTTCGGTCTCCAGGATGACACCCTGCGTCATCAGCCAGTCGAACGCATTCTCGAGCGTCGCCTTCGAGAGCGATTCGCGCAGCTGGATCTGCCCGGAGAGGAAGGCCGCGCGTCCGCGCTCCAGCGCCTCGCGGACGAGGGCGCGACGGTCGGCCGCCGCGGCGGGACCGCCCTCGGAGGGCCTCAGGACCGCGAGCGCGGTGGTCGCGGCCAGGTGATAGGCCTCCAGGTAGGCCCTCAGGAGCTCGGCGAGGAAGTGGAGCAGGTCCGGGGCGACCCCCGGGCGGACGCGGTCGTCCTCGCGCACCACCGCGCCGATCCGGACGAGGAAGGCGAGGTTCTGCTGGAACACCTCGTCCGGAGCCGCGCCGACCCGGTACATGAACTCGAGCTTGAAGAGCCGCGAGAGCCAGAGCGCGCGGCTTCGGACGACGAGGAGCGGTTCCCCGGCGGCGTCGGCCCGCTGGACCGCGGCCGCCAGGATCGCCGGCGCGACGAAGCGGTGGATGACGGCGTTGCGGTGGTAGTCGAGCACCGGCCGCTTCTCGTCGGGGACGAGGTAGATGGTGTCCCCAGCGGCGACCTCGATGCGCACGGTGCCCGCGAGCGCGAGCCCGCGCACCGCGTCGGCGACCGCCCCCGGCTGGCGCGGGTCGGCGGGTGAGCTCGCGAGGTCCCGCCCGAGCCGCGCGCCACCCTCCACCGCGAGGCCGCGGAGCAGCTCGACGCGGCTCGCCAGCTCCGCGGCCGTCATGCCGCGCCGGCCGTGCGAGAGGAGGGCCGCCGCCACCAGGCCGACGGGCGTGACGGTGACCGCCCGGCTGATGCCGTAGGCGATCTGGTTCGTGACCGCCTGGACGAGGGCTCGCTTCCCGTCCGCGCGGGACCCGTGCCGTCCGGGCGCGGCCGGTCCCGCGAGGTGCTCGGCCTCGCCGCCCCACGCCTCGTCGACCGCGAGCGAGGCGGCGCCCTCGCCGAGCCGCTCCGAGGCGATCCGGCGGAGGGAGATCGGCTCCTCGAACTGCACGTAGAGCCGCTCGTACTGCCGGAAGAGCACGGTCGCGGCGCCGAGCAGCCCGCGCAGGCTCTCCTTCCTCTTCTCGGCGCCGGAGAGCTCGCGCAGGTAGCTCGACGCCTCGATGAGCTTCTCGTAGTCGATGGCGACCGGGACGAACAGCACGTCGTCCGCCGCGCCGTCGAGCCAGGCGTCCACCTCCATCGAGACGAGGCCGCTCTTCGGCGGGAGGAGCTTGCCCGTGCGGCTGCGCCCGCCCTCCACGTAGAACTCCTGCGGGAAGCGATCGCGCAGGAGGTGCTTCACGTAGGCGCGCAGCACGGCCGTGTAGATCCGGTCGCCCTTCACCTTGCGGCGGATGAAGAACGCGCCCCCTCGCCGGGCGAGCTGCCCGAACGGCCAGAAGGCCAGGTTGATGCCGGCCGCGACGTGCGGCGGCGTCATGCCGTGCTCGTACAGGAGCCACGACACCACGAGGTAGTCGACGTGGCTCTTGTGGCTCGGGCAGAGCACCACCGGCGCCTCCGCGGCGGCGCGCTTCAGGCGGGCGAGCCCCGCCTCGTCCACCTCCACGCTGCGGTACAGCCGTCCGAACATCCACCCCAGCACCCCGCGCAGGAAGCCGACGAACGCGGGGTCGAAGCGGCTCGCGATCTCCTTCAGGTCCTTCTCCGCCTCGGCGACGAGCGCGGCCGCGGGGCGGCCGGTCTCCGCGGCGACCGCCGCGATGGCGCCGCGCAGGGTGCGGTCCCGCAGGACCTTCTCGCGCACTCGGGAGGGCGCCTTGAGCGGCGGCCCGACCGCGGTGCGGAACTCGCGCGCCAGGTGCTGGTGGAGGACGCCGCGGATCTTGCGCGCGGCGAGCGCGTCCGGGTCGCCCGGGCGCTCACGCAGGCGGGCCTGCAGGTCCATCGGCCGGCCCACGTCGAAGATGGCGCGCCGGAAGTTGCGGAGGAAGGCGATCGCGTTGGCGAAGGCGCTCGGCGCCTCGGGCGAGCCGTACAGCACGTCCCACAGGGACGGCTTCAGCTTCTGCGCGCGCCGGCTCCAGACGAGCAGCACCGGGATCAGGAACACCGGCTGAAAGAGGTCGCGCTGCATCCGCACGAGCGGGGCGAACGGGTCCTTCTCCGGACGGCGTCCGAGGAAGACCAGGCTCGCGTCGCCCGACGCGACGGCGTCCTCGAACGCGCGCCGGGTCCGGCGCACGCGCGCGACCCAGCCGAAGAACCCGTGGAACCCCTGCGCCGCGCGGAGGGTGGGCAGCCCGAGCCGGCGCAGGAACCAGCGCAGGTACAGGAAGTTGAGCAGGCCCGGCGAGCGCATCACGAACACCAGGCTGCCCCGCGCGGCGAGCGCCTGGAGCTCGGCGGCGGCGTCGCGAGGGACGCGCACCGGCTCGAACCAGCGCGACAGCAGCGAGCGCTGGGGCTCGGGCGCGGGCGCGGCGGGTGGAGGCGAGGCGGGCGAGGGGCCGGGGGCCTGCCCGCCGGAAGATGACTCCTGTGCGTCCACGGCGGGAGTGTAACGCCTCGGACGAGGGCTCAGCCGCGCTTCTTCACGCGCCCTTCGCGGTCGAGGAAGAACGGCTCCACGAGCAGGGCCTCGACGCTGGGGCGGTGGCCCTTCACGTCGGCGCCGAGCTGCGCGAGCGCCTCCAGCACCTCGCCGCGCACCCGGGCGTTGTCGCGATCGCGCAGCAGGAGCTGGATGAGGCCGTCCCGGCCGGCCTCGCCGGGGGCGAGGCGCGCGATGGCCCGGGTCGCGCTGATGCGGACGTCGTCGGAGAAGTCCTCGAGGAGCGGCAGGAGCGCCCCTTCGAGCTCGCCGCTCGTCGCGCCCGCGTGGTGCTCGACGAGCCAGGTGAGCAGGACGAGCTTCTTCTCGGGATCGCGGCTGTACTCGCGCCCGAGCCGGGCGAGCTCACGCACGACGATCTCGAAGAGGCGCGCCGGCGGCACGATGTCGGCGAGCGCCCGCAGCCCCCAGGCGATCCCGGACTCCTGCTCGCGGACGAACGCCTCGAGCGGCCCGGCCGCCGCCTCCCGCGCCTCGACGAGGAGCCGGCGCGTCGTCTCCTTCTCCTCGTCGTCGGTGATCCCGGGCTCGGAGCGGACCGTGAACCGCAGGCAGAGGGTCGAGAGCGCGGCGGGCGTGGCCATCTCCCCGAGCTGCTGGATGGCCTTCTGCCGGTTCTCGGGCGGCCCGTAGCGCTCCGTCACGCGCTTCGCGAGCTTCTTCAGCGCGCCGCGCTCACGCTCCTCCTTCGAGCCGAACAGATCGAAAAGTCCCATCCCTAGCCTCCGTGGCCGGAGGTTCTACAACGAGATGCCCGCCCGCGGATCCTCCTCGTACAGGGCCTCGAGCGACTCGACGGCCTTGCCCAGCGCCTCGGAGCCCTTCGGGAGCACGAGCTGCACCACCGCGTAGAGGTCGCCACGCGGCCCGCCGCGGAGGTCCGGGAGCCCCTTGCCGCGCAGGCGGAGCTGCGTCCCGCTCTGCGCGCCCGCCGGGACGCGGAGCCGCACCGCGCCCTCGAACGTGGGGAGCGTCACCTCGGCACCCCGCACCGCCTCCGGCACGGTGACGGGCAGGTCGAGGTAGAGGTCCTTGCCGTCCCGCCTCACCCGCGGGTGCTCGCGGAGCCTCACCTTCAGGTACAGGTCTCCCGCCGGCCCGCCGTGCGCGCCGGCGCCGCCCTGTCCGGCGAGCCGGATCTGCGAGCCGTCCGCCACGCCGGGCGGGATCTTCACCCGCAGCGTGCGCCCGTCCACGCGCAGATCGCGCTCGCCGCCGAGCACGGCCTCGCGAAGAGAGACCTCGATCTCCGCCTCCGCGCTCACGCCGGACGAAGGGATGGGCCCGCGGCGCACGCGCCCGCGAGGGCCCGGCGCGCCGCCGAAGAGATCGCCGAAGATCGAGCCGAAGTCGAAGGCGCCGTAGTCGCCGACGTTGACGGTGCGGAAGTCGCCGAAGTCGAAGGGCATCCCGCCCGAGGGGGAGCCGTGGCTCTTCCAGCGGCGGTACTCCTCCGCCCGCTTCTCGTCGAAGCCGGTGCGGAGCGCGTCGGCGCCGAACTCGTCGTACAGCTTCCGCCGCTTGGCGTCGGAGAGCACCTCGAACGCGGCGGTGACCTCCTTGAACTTCTCCTCCGCCGCCTTGTCCCCGGGGTTCACGTCCGGGTGGTACTTCTTCGCGAGCCGCCGGTACGCCTTCTTGATCTCCTCGCCTGTCGCGCTCCTCGGGACGCCGAGGATCTCGTAGAGGTCGTGCTGGGGCACGGAGGGAAACGTAACGCATCGGGAGGGTCCGTCAACGCGCCTTCCCGGACCGGGCGCGGCGTCGCGCCGCCCCGCGTGCTCGCACTACAATGGGGACCATGGTCTCGCTCCTCGCCGCGACGCTGCTCGCCGCCGCTCCCCCCGCGACCGCGCCGCGCGTCGTGGAGGAGGTCGTGGCCGTGGTGCGCAACCCGCCCGGCGCGCCGCCCCGGCTGATCACCCTGACCAAGCTCGAGGAGGAGGCGCGCGTCGCGCTCGTCTCCCGCGGCGCCGCGGCCGCCGCGACGCAGCCCCTCGACGCGGAGGCGCTCCGGGCGGCGCTCGACTGGCTGCTCGATCAGATGCTCCTCTCCGACGACGCCGCGCGCCTGGGGCTCGACCAGATCGAGCGCGAGGCGGTGGAGGCCGCCGCCGCGCGGTTCCGCGCGCAGCTCGGCTCGGCGGAGGCCTACGCGCGCTTCCTGGCGGCGTCGGAGCTCACGGACGAGGAGCTGCTCGCCACGCTCGCCCGGATGGTGCGGGTCGAGCGGTACGTGCAGAGCCGCGTCGGCCGCGGGGCGCGGGTGGGGGACGAGGAGATCGATCGCTGGCTCGCGGCGAACGGCGCCGCCGAGGCGCCCGCCCCGGCGCGCGCCGCCGCGCGTGCCCAGCTCGAGGAGGAGCGCGCGCGGGCCGAGGTCCACGAGCTGGTGGCGGAGCTGCGCGGCCGCGCCGACGTCCGCGTCCTCGACTCGCTCCGGAAGGAAGGGCCGTAGCGGTGCGCCGTCCCGCGCCCCCCCTCGCCGAGCTCGAGTTCCGCCGCATGCGGCCGGAGGACCTCGATCGCGTCGAGGACATCGAGCGCGCCGGCTTCCGCCATCCGTGGTCGCGCGACCTGCTCGCCCGCGAGCTCGGGCACGCGTGGTCCCACATCCTCCTCGCGGTCCAGCGCGACGCGGAGGTCGAGGAGCGCGTCCTCGGGTACGTCGTGTTCTGGCTCGTCCACGACGAGGTGCACATCCTCAACATCGCGACGGCGCTGGAGGCGCGGCGCGCGGGCGTCGGGCGCGCGCTCATGGTCGAGGCGCACGTCGCCGGGAAGGCGCGCGGCGCGACGGTGGCCACGCTCGAGGTGCGGCGCTCCAACCTGCCCGCGCTCGAGCTGTACCGCTCCCTGGGCTACCGCCAGGTGGGGATCCGGCCGAACTACTATCAAGAGGAGGGAGAGGACGCGATCGTCATGCTGCTGGAGCTGTGAACCGGCGCGGCCGCTCATCCCGAGCCTTCGACTCCGCGGCCTCCGGCCTCTACGCTCAGGACAGGCGAAGCCGAGGGACGCCCGAACGCCCTCGCATCCTCGCCCGCCATCCGGTATCTCTCGGGCCCCGATGATCTGGCCCGCCCTGCGCTGGACCCTGTTCCACCTCGACCCCGAGCGCGCCCACCGCCTCGCGCACGGCGCGCTGCACCGCGTGCCGCCGGGGCTGGCGCGGCTGCGCCGTCCCGCGGTGCCGCCGGAGCTCCGCGTCTCCTGCCTCGGGCTCGACTTCGACGGCCCCATCGGCCTCGCCGCCGGCTTCGACAAGGGCGACGCCTCGATCGCGGGGCTCTTCGCCCTCGGCTTCTCGCACGTGGAGATCGGGACCATCACCCCGCGGCCGCAGGCCGGCAACGAGCCGCCGCGGCTGTTCCGCCTCGTCGAGCACCGCGCCCTCGTCAACCGGATGGGCTTCAACAACGCCGGGGCCGAGGTGTGCGCGCGCCGCCTCGCCGGCGTCCCCGCCACGGCGCGGATGGGCCCGGTGGGCGTCAACGTCGGGAAGAACAAGACGACGCCCAACGAGGACGCGGCGGCGGACTACCTCGCCTGCATCGACCGGCTCCACCCGTACGCCGATTACCTCGTCGTGAACATCTCGTCGCCGAACACCCCGGGGCTGCGCCAGCTCCAGGAGCGCGACCAGCTCGACGCGCTGCTGCGCGCCTGCGCGGGGAGGCTCCGCGAGCGGGCGCCGGGCAAGCCGCTCCTCGTGAAGCTCGCCCCCGACCTCTCCCCGACCGCGCTCGACGAGGCGGTGGACGTGGCGATCGACGCCGGGGTGTCCGGCATCGTCGCGACGAACACGACCCTTTCGCGGGCGGGGGTCGAGCGTCACCCACGCGCCCGTGAGGCCGGCGGGCTCTCGGGAGCGCCGCTCGAGGCACTCGCCACGAGCGTGGTGCGGCGCTGCTACATCCGCGCGGCGGGTCGGGTGCCCATCGTCGGGTGCGGCGGCGTGATGAACGCGGAGGGCGCCTACGCCAAGATCCGCGCTGGCGCGACGCTCGTGCAGGTCTACACCGGCCTCGTCTACGGCGGGCCGGGGTTCGTGCGGCGCCTGAACGACGGCCTCGCGAGGCTGCTCGCCCGCGACGGCTTCCGCACCGTCGCCGAGGCGGTGGGCGCCGACGTCGAGACGGCCGAGCGGGCAGGCGTCTGACCCATCCCTAGGTGAGGTGCCGACCCGCCGGGGGCAATTTCCCCTGGCCGGAGAGGTGCCACACATGTAGGGTCCGTCGCCCTGAAGCACCGCTGGGTCGTTTGACGTGTGCTGACGCGACGCGTTACCTGTGGTCGGCGCCGGGGGTCGAGATCCCCTTCGAATACACCGCCGCCCCCAGGAGGATGACATGGCCGAGGCACAGAAGACTGACAACGGAAAGCTCAAGGTCCCGGAGTTCCTGCGAGAGCCGCTCGTCGCTGCGCAGGCGCGCTTCGAGCTCATCGAGGAGGAGGCACAGCGGGTGCTGAAGGACCTGGTGGACCGCGGGCGTGCGAGCCGGAAGGACATCGAGGAGATCGTTCACCGCCTGTCGCGTCAGGACTTCTCGCTGCCGGAGGTGAGGCAGCGCCTCGAGCGGCTGCGCGATCAGGGCGCCGAGCGCGCCGCCGGGTGGCGCGACCGGGCCGAGACGTTCCGGTCGGACGCGCTGGAGCGAATGCTCGAGCTGCAGGCGCGCGCGGTCCAGTTCCTCGGGGTCGCGACGCGCGAGGAGGTCCAGGAGCTCTCGCGCGAGCTCGAGAAGCTCGCGCGGCGGTTCGAGAAGGGCGCGCGCCGGCCGAAGCGGGCGAAGCCGGGGGAGGGGGCGTAGCCATGGCGGACCTGCAGGAGATCTTCAGGGACGCCTGGTCGCACGCGCTCGCCGGCGTGAACGCCGCCGAGCAGGAGGCGGAGAAGGTCCTCACGCGCATCGGGTTCTCGCCGGAGGACGTCCGGCGGCACGCGCGGGACTTCGGCGAGCGGCTCGCCACGCAGCGGCGCGAGGTCGAGCGGACCCTCGACGAGGCGGTCCGCCGCGCGACGAGCCGCTTCCGCGTGCCCTCCCGCGAGGACCTCGAGGCCCTCGAGAAGCGGCTCGAGGCCATCTCGGAGCGCGTCGAGGCGCTGGCCAGGGAGAAGAACGCGCAGTGACGCCGCCGCGCCTCCACGGGCTCGCCGGAGCCGCCGTCGCCGTCGCCTTCGTGGCGTCGGCGGTCGCGTTCCCGGGCGAGCTCTCGGAGGAGGCGCGCCAGCTGGCGCCGGCCGAGCTCGGACCGGCGGCGAGCCTGGTGGACGCCGCCGGCGGCGCGCTGCCCGCCGTCGCCCGCATCGAGAGGCAGCTCGGGCGCCGGATGCCGGCGCTCGCGGAAGCCCGCCGGCAGGCGCTCGCGCGCACCATCGTCGCGGAGGCCCAGGCCGCGCGCATCGACCCGCTCCTCGTCCTCGCGCTCATCCAGGTCGAGTCCTCCTTCGACCCGCAGGCGATCTCCGGCGCCGGGGCGCGCGGCCTCATGCAGCTCCGCGAGCCCACCCTGAGGCGCGAGCTCGAGCGCGCCGGCCTCCTGCACCTCGATCTCCACGATCCCGCCGCCAACGTGGTGGCGGGCGTCCGCTACCTCCGGCGCCTGCTCGACGCGTTCGGGCGAGAGGAGGTCGCGCTCATGGCCTACAACGCCGGCCCGAACCGCATCCTCGGCTACCTGCGCGACGGCGCGATCCCGGAGCGCTTCCACGCGTACCCCCGCCGCGTGCAGGCCGTGCACCGCAAGCTCCGCCGCGGCGCGGGCACGCCTCCCTCCGCGCTGGCGGTCGCGCGCGCGCCGGTGGCGGCGCCCTCGGGCCCGGCTCCGTGACAGCGGGGCGTCCGAACGGTTAAGACCCGCCGATGCGGGTCACCGAGATCTTCTTCAGCCTCCAGGGGGAGGGGACGCGCGCGGGGCGCCCCTGCGTGTTCGTGCGGTTCACCGGCTGCGACCTGCGCTGCGGCTACTGCGACTCCGCCTACGCCTTCCACGGCGGCCGTGAGCTCACGCGCGCCGAGATCCTGGCCGAGATCGCGCGTCACCCGGCGAAGCTCGTGTGCCTCACCGGAGGCGAGCCGATGCTGCAGCGGGAGCTGCCCGAGCTCGCCCGCGAGCTCGTGGCCCGCGGGCACGAGGTGACCGTCGAGACGCATGGGCAGCGACCCCTCGACGCGCTCCCGCCGGAGACGATCCGCATCGTGGACGTGAAGACGCCCGGCTCCCGCGAGGAGGCGAAGGACCTCGCCTACCTCGACGGCCTGCGGCCGCAGGACGAGGTGAAGTTCGTCGTGTGCTCGGAGCCGGACTACCGCTGGTCCGTGGACGTCGTGCGCCGCCACCGGCTGGAGGGGCGGGCGCACCTCCTCTTCTCGCCCGCCTGGGGCGAGGTCGAGCCGCGGGAGCTCGCGCGCTGGATCCTCCGGGACGGCCTCGACGCGCGGCTCTCGCTGCAGATCCACAAGGTGATCTGGGGCCCCGACGCGCGCGGCGTGTGACGGCGCCCTGCCGCTCGTGCGAGCGGGTGGCGCCATCCGCCGCGAAATCGGCCGTGTTCTTGACCTCCGAGGCGGGCCGGGGCTAAGCAAGTCGACGGATGCGCCCCCTCGCCCTCGCGCTCGTCGCGGCCGCGCTCGCGGCGCCGGTGCCCGCTGCCGCCGGCCCGTCGATCACGCTGAACGGCGTCGCGATCGACGGCGCGACGAGCCAGCGCATCGAGAACGCGACCGTCGTCATCGACGCGCAGGGGAACGTCCACATCGAGGCGCGGGGCTACGCCGTGCACGCGGCCGGCGAGCGATCCGCCGCGCCGCCCGCCGACGGGGTGACCGGCGCGGCCGCGCCCGCGGCGCTCACCCGCCGCTACTTCCTCGCGACGGAGCACGCGGCGCCCGGCACCCAGTACGACCTCGCCATCTTCATCAACGCTCAGTGGATCCGGGAGGTGAAGGCGAGCGAGCCGCAGGTGGTGATGGAGATCACGCGCTACCTCCGCCCCGGGCAGAACAAGCTCGTCCTCGCCCCGACGAAGCGGGTCCAGGGCGAGCGGCTCTCGACGTCCCCCCAGGTCGCGCTGAAGGTCGTCGTCGGCGAGGGGAACGTCGGCGGCGACCACGTGATGATCGACAACCCGCTCGTGGAGATGACGCGCACCGCGGCGGACGTCGAGGACCGCGCCGAGGAGCACGTCCTCGTGGCGCGCTGAACCGGAGGCCGCGTGTTCACCCCCGAGCCGAGCCTCACCTGGCTGCACACGACGCGCGACCAGGTCGTCGCGATCGTCGAGAGCATCAACCAGCCGCAGGTCTCCATCCCGGGCAAGCCCGCGCAGGCGGTCTCGGGGCACCTCTGCGGGCTGCGCAACCCGAACGGCTCGTTCTCGATCTACGCGGTCCTTCACCTCCCGCGCTCTGGCGAGAACGTGATCTACCTGCCCGACCGGCGACAGCTCACCACCGTCGACGAGTACCGCGCGGTCGAGGTGGAGGGGCTGCAGTTCCTCGAGTCGATGGGGTTCATGCTCGACAACCTGAACTTCCGGAACCTCGCGCCGGAGGCCCAGGAGCAGGTGCTCCGCCGCGTCCCGCTCTTCTCCCCGCCGCGCGCGTCCGGCGCCGCCCCCGCCCCCGCGGCCGGCGCGCCGGGTGCGGCCGCCGCTCCCGACGCGGCCCGGCTCGCCCGCCTGCTCGCCTCCTTCTGATGACCCGCTCGATCGCCCGCACGCTCCTCCTCGTGGCCGCGGCCGCCCTCGGCTGCGCCCACCGCCCGAGCGCGAAGGAGCGGCGCGCGGCCGAGATCCACCACGACCTCGCCGTGGAGGCGTTCCGCGCCGGACGCGCCCCCGACGCGCTGCGCGAGTACGACGCCGCGCTCGCCATCGACGGACGGCTCGCCGAGGCGCACCGCGGCCGCGGCCTCGTCCTCGACTTCGCCTTCGCCCGGATCGACGAGGCGGAGCGCGCCTACCGCCGCGCGCTCGAGCTGCGGCCGGAGTACCCCGAGGCCCACAACGACCTGGGGCAGCTCCTCGCCAGGACCGGGCGGCACGAGGAGGCGCTGCGCGAGTTCGACCTCGCCCTCGGCGACATGACGTACCGGGAGCCGTACGTCGCCCGCTGCAACAAGGGGCTGGCGCTGTGGCGCATGGGGCGCCGGGAGGAGGGCCACGCGGAGCTCCGCGCCTGCCTCTCCCTCGCGCCGTCCTTCTGCAAGGGGCGCCGCGAGCTCGGGCGCATCCTCCTCGACGAGGGGAAGATGGCCGAGGGCATCACCGAGCTCGCCGCCTACGCGCGGAGCTGCGAGAAGGTCCCGGACGCGCACCTCCAGCTCGGCCTCGCGCGGATGCGGGCCGGCGACGTCCCGGGCGCGCGCGAGTCGTTCGAGCGCTGCGCCGAGCTCGCCCCGCAAGGCGGGGAGGGCGACGAGTGCCGCCGCAGCCTCTCCCTGCTCGTCGAGTGAACCGTGACCGAGCCCCGCGACCCTTCCGCCCCGCCCCCCGGGCTCGCCGGCGAGCCCCCCGAGCCGGGCGCCACTCCCGAGGAGCGGCTCGCCGCGTTCGCCCGGTGGCTGACGCGCGAGCGCGAGCTGCGCGGCCTCTCGCGCGACGAGGTGACCCGCGCGACGAAGCTCGCGCCGGGCGTGGTGGAGGCGCTCGAGTCGGGCGAGGAGGCCCGGATGCCGCCGCGCGCGTACGTCGTCGGGTATCTCCGCAGCTACGCCACCGCGGTGGGCCTCGACGCGAACGAGGTGGTGCTCCGCTACGAGGAGGTCGCCGCGACCTCCGAGCCGGGCGCCGGCGCCGCCGCGCGAGGGGTGCCGGCGGCGGCGTGGGTGGCGATCGCGGCCGCGCTGGCGGCGGCCCTCGCGGCGGCGATCGCGCTGCTGCGTTGAGAGCCGCCGGCGGCCTGCCCTGGCGCCTGGCCCGGCGAGCGGCTACCGTCCCGGCGTGACCGAACGCCTGAAGCTCACCGGCCTCGTCCTGCGCGCCGTGGACTACGGCGAGTCGGACCGGGTCGTGACGCTCCTCACCCGCGAGCGGGGCAAGGTGTCGGGCTTCGCGCGCGGCGCGCGCGCCTCGCGACGGCGCTTCGGCGGTGCGCTCGAGCCGTTCACGCTGCTCGTCGCGGAGGCCCGCGAGCGCCCCGGCTCGGACATGCTCGGGCTGGAGTCGGTCTCCGTCCTGCGCGCGCACGGGGGGATCCGCGGCGAGCTCGCGCGCATCGCGTGCGCGGGGTACGCGGCCGAGCTCTCGCGCGAGCTCGTGCGCGATCACGAGCCGCACGCCGAGCTCCTGGCGCTGCTCCTCGAGTACCTCGGCGCGCTCGACGCCGGGCCGGCGCGGCCGGAGGGGCTCCGTGCCTTCGAGCTCGGGGCGCTGCGCGCCGCCGGGCTCATGCCGCGCGTCGACGCGTGCGTCGCCTGCGGCGGCGCGCTCGGCCCCGAGGGCCGCGTGCGCTTCGATCCGGGGCAGGGTGGGGTGCTCTGCCCGCCGTGCGCGCCCGCCGCCGCGCCCGGCGCGCCGTGGGTGTCGATCGCCGCGGCCTCCGCCCTGGCGCGCCTCCAGGCGGAGGGGCTCGCCGGCGCGTCCGCCGCGCTCCCTCCCTCGGTCGGGCGCGAGGCGCGCGACGCCCTCGCGGCGTTCCTCGAGCACCACCTGGGCCGGCGCCTGGCGGCGCGCCGGTTCCTGGACGAGGTCGGGCCGCTGCTCGGGGACTGACGCCATGCGCGCGGAGCTGGACGTCGTCTGCCTGGGCGAGGCCCTCGTGGACCTGCTGCCGGACCGGCGCGGCCGCCTGGAGGACTGCGACCGCTTCGAGGCCTGCCCGGGCGGTGCGCCGGCGAACGTCGCGACGGGGCTCGCGCGGCTCGGCGCGCGCGTCGCCTTCCGCGGCGTGCTCGGCGACGATCCGTTCGGGCGGCTCCTCATCCGCAAGCTGGAGGCGGAGGGCGTCCGCTGCGCGTTCCGGCTCACGGCCGAGCGGCCGACTGGCATGTGGTTCGTCGCGCTCGACGAGCGCGGCGAGCGGAGCTTCTTCTCGCCGAACGCCCGCTTCTCGGCGGACAAGCTCCTGCACCCCGGCGACGTGGACCGCGCGCTCCTCGCGCGCGCCGCGTGGCTTCACGTGGGCTCCTCCGCGCACGTGCTCCCCGAGGCCCAGGCCGCGCTGCGCGAGGCGGTCGCCGCCGCGCGCGCCCTGGGGACGTGCGTCTCGTTCGACCCGAACGTGCGCGCGCACCTCTGGGACGACCTCGGCGCGCTCCGCCGGCTCTGCGCGGACGTGCTCCCCCTCTGCACCCTGGTGAAGGTGTCGGCGGACGAGGCCGAGGTGGTGACCGGGGAGGCGGATCCGGAGCGGGCGGCGGCGCGGCTCGCGTCGCTGGGGGTGCCTCTCGCCTGCGTGACGCTCGCGGAGCGAGGCGCGCTCGTGCGGCGCGGCGACGAGCGCTTCCTCGTCCCGGCCGATCCGGTGGAGGTGGTGGACACCACGGGGGCGGGGGACGCGTTCGTGGCCGGGCTGCTCGCCGCGATCGTCGCCCGCGGGGGCGTCGAGGGGATCCCGCGCGCCGAGCTCCACCGGGCGGTGGCCTTCGCGAACCGCGTCGCCGGGCGCGTCTGCACCCGCCTCGGCGCGGTCGCCGGGCTCCCCCGAGCCGGCGATGTTTCGGTTTGACATCCGCACCCTTACGGCCCTACCGTCGCCCGCTCCGGAGACGGGGCCGCCGCGCGGACGCGCGCCGGTCGAGGAGGCGCGCGCGTGTACTTCCAGGACCTCATCTTGAAGCTCCAGACCTACTGGGCGGGCCGCAACTGCATCCTCGCCCAGGGGTACGATCAGGAGGTCGGGGCCGGCACGATGAACCCGGCCACCTTCCTGCGCGTGCTCGGCCCCGAGCCCTGGAACGTGGCGTACGTCGAGCCCTCGCGGCGCCCCGCGGACGGCCGGTTCGGCGAGAACCCGAACCGCCTGTACCAGCACCACCAGTTCCAGGTGATCCTGAAGCCCAACCCCCCGGACGTGCAGGAGATCTACCTCGGGTCGCTGAAGGCGATCGGGATCGATCCCCTCGAGCACGACATCCGCTTCGTGGAGGACGACTGGGAGAGCCCGACGCTCGGCGCCTGGGGCCTCGGCTGGGAGGTGTGGTGCGACGGGATGGAGATCACCCAGTACACCTACTTCCAGCAGGCGGGCGGGTTCGAGGTGAAGCCGGTCGCGGCGGAGCTCACCTACGGCCTCGAGCGCATCGCCATGTACCTGCAGGACGTCGAGAACGTGTTCGACGTGGAGTGGGTGAAGGGCGTGCGCTACCGCGAGGTCTTCCACCGGAACGAGGTGGAGATGAGCGAGTACTCGTTCCGCGCCTCGGATCCGAAGATGCTCTTCGGGCTGTTCGACACCTACGAGGCGGAGTGCAAGCGGCTCCTCGCGGCCGGGCTCCCGCTGCCGGCCTACGACTACTGCCTGAAGTGCTCGCACAGCTTCAACAACCTCGACGCGCGCGGCGCCATCAGCGTGACGGAGCGTGCGGCGTACATCGGCCGGGTCCGCGCGCTCGCCCACGAGTGCGCGAAGGGCTACCTCGACTCCCGCGAGGCGCTCGGGTTCCCGCTGCTGCCGCCCGCGGAGCGGAAGAAGGCGGTCGAGGCGGCGCGGGTCGCGCGCGAGGCGCGCGTCGTTCGACAGGCTCAGGGTGAGCGGCCTCGCGCGCAGGACGACCGCGCGCGGCAGGCCTGACGGTCCGGCATTTCCCTTCCCCACGAGAGACCCCACATGGCGGACCTTCTGTTCGAGATCGGCGCGGAGGAGATCCCGGCGGGCTTCGTGCCCCCGGCGCTGAAGCAGCTCCAGGAGGACCTCGCGAGGGCGCTCGACGCCGCGCGGCTCTCCCACGGCGAGGTGAAGGCGGTCGGCACGCCGCGCCGGCTCGCGGTGTGGGCGCGCGACGTCGCCAGGCGCCAGACCGACGCCAAGACCGAGGCGCTCGGCCCGCCGGTCGCGCAGGCCTTCGACGCCTCCGGGAACCCCACCCAGGCGGCGCTCGGGTTCGCGAAGAGCCAGGGCGTGGACGTCTCGAAGCTCGAGCGCGCCCAGACGCCGAAGGGCGAGCGCGTGGCGGTGACCCGGATCGAGGAGGGCCGCAAGGCGGAGAAGGTGCTGCCCGAGCTCCTCGAGCGGCTCCTGGGCGGGCTGCGGTTCAAGAAGGCGATGCGCTCGCGCTGGGACGAGGTGACCTTCGCCCGCCCGATCCGCTGGATGGTCGCGCTCTACGGCGGGAAGCCGCTCAAGGTCCGCCACGGAGAGCTCGTCTCCGGCGCGGTGACGTTCGGCCATCGCTTCGCCGCGCCCAGGTCGATCGCGCTGAAGGGCACGCCCGACGACTACGTGGCGAAGCTCCGGCGCGCGAAGGTCCTGGTGGACCCCGTCGAGCGCCGCGCGGCCCTCGAGCAGGAGCTGGCGAAGGCGGCGAAGGCGGCGGGAGGGAAGCTGAGGCCCGACGAGCCGCTCGTCGAGCAGGTGCTCTACCTCGTCGAGCACCCCACCGGCGTGGCGGGCGAGTTCGAGAAGTCGAACCTCGACCTGCCTCCCGAGGTGGTCGTCTCCGAGATGCGCAACCACCAGCGCTACTTCGCGCTGGTGGACGGCAAGGGCCGGCTCAAGAACCGCTTCGTCGCGGTCTCTGGGACGCCCGTCAAGGATCCCCGGGTCGCGCGGCACGGCTACGAGCGCGTCCTGCGGGCGCGCCTCGCGGACGCGCGGTTCTTCTTCGACGAGGACAAGCGGCGGCCGCTCCGCGATCGCATCGAGGATCTCGGGCGGCGCACCTTCCAGGCGCGGCTGGGCAGCGAGCTCGCGCGCGCCGACCGCATCGTCGCCATCGGCAGCGCGCTCGCGCGCGCGATCGGGCGCGAGGAGCTCGTCTCCGACGTGGTCGAGGCGGCCCGGCTGGCGAAGACGGACCTCACCACCGGGATGGTCGGCGAGTTCCCCGAGCTCCAGGGCGTGATGGGCGGCCACTACGCCAGGCTCGAGGGGCTGAAGCCCGAGATCGCGGAGGCGATCGAGGACCACTACAAGCCGGTGGGCGCCTCGGAGGAGATGCCCCGCGGAGACGTGGGCGCCCTCGTCGCGATCGCCGACCGGCTCCACTCGCTCGTGGGCATCATCGGGGTGGGGGAGAAGGCGACCGGCGCGGCCGATCCCTTCGGCCTGCGCCGGGCCGCCATCGGCATCCTCCGCCTCCTGCTCGCCCGCGGGTACCACCTCTCGCTCTCCGCCGCGATCGAGCAGACGCTCGACACGCTCGGCGGCGTGAGGCTCGCGAGCGACCGCGCGGTCGTCGCCGAGCAGGTGCTGGACTTCCTCCGCGGCCGGCTCCGCGCGCAGTGGAGCGAGGAGTTCGACGCCGACCTCGTCGAGGCGGTGCTCGGCGCCGGGTTCGACGACGTGGTGGACGCTCGGCGCCGGCTCGAGGCGCTCGCGGAGGTGAAGGCGCGCGCCGACTTCGTTCCGCTCGCGGTGGCGTTCAAGCGCGTGGCGAACATCCAGGAGAAGTCGGAGACGGCGGGTGCGGTCGTCGACCGGCAGCTCCTGCGCGAGGAGGCGGAGCGCCACCTGCTCTCCGAGCTCGAGCGGGTCGAGTCCGAGGCCGCGGCGCTGCGCGGCACGCGCGACTACCCGGGCGTCCTGCGGAACGTCGCCACCCTCGAGCCCGCCGTGGCGCGGTTCTTCGACGACGTGCTCGTCATGGCGGAGGAACCAGCGGTGCGCGCCAACCGCCTCGGGCTGATGCGGAGAGTCGCGGCGCTGTTCTCCGGCGTCGCGGACTTCCGCAAGATCCAGGCGGAGGCGGCGCCGCGAGCGTGAGCGGGGGCGACGGCTGCCTTGACCGCCTCCTGACCCGCGGCTACGGTTCGCGACCACCCGTGCCCGTCCACTTCCGATCCACGATGCTCGCCCTCGCCGTCGCGCTGGCGGCCTGCGGCGAACCGCCCGCCGCCGAGCCGGCCCCGCTCGATCGCTTCACGTTCCCGATCGCGCTCGGGTTCGTGGGGCAGGAGATGCTCGTCGTCTCCTCGAACTACGACCTCGCCTACGGGCTCGACGACGGCGGCAGCGTGATCGCCGTCGACGTCGGGGCGACTCCCGCCGCGCTGCGCCAGGGCGTCCGCATCGCGAGCTTCGCCGGTGAGCTGGCCCTGGCGGACGCGGCCGCCTGCGGCCTCCCCGAGACCCTCGCGCTCGTGCCGGCGCGAGAGGGGAACTCGCTCTACCGCATCGCCGTGGGCCCGGGCGGCGCGCTCTCCTGCTCCGGCGGTTGCCGGCTCCCGCTGGAGGACGGCTTCCAGGATCCGTACGGCGTCACGACGGTGTGCCGCCGCGACGACCCGGCGACGGCGGCCGACGAGTCGCGCGCGCGCGCCTACCTGGCCTTCCTGCGCACCCCGCAGAACCGCGGCCAGATCGTCGAGCTCGACCTCCGGACCGGCGCGTCACGCACCCGCGACGTCGGGCTGGGACCCGTGAGGAGCTTCGCCTACGACGAGGTGAACGATCGGCTCTACTTCACCTCGATCGACACCGGCTCCCCGGCCCCGCTCCGCTGGGCGGAGCTCGCCGGCGACTGCCGCATCGACGCGCCCGTGGCGGAGGACGGCTGCACGGTGTCCGGCGTGGATCTCGCCCAGTACCTGCGAGGCCTGGAGCTCCGCGGGATCGCGCTCTCGAACCCGCAGCCGGGCCGCACGCGCCGGGCCTTCGTCGCGGCTCGCCTCTACAACGTGGACCTCGCCGCCGCGATCGGCGGACGGCCTGGGTTCGACGTGGGGGGAGTGCTCATGGTGCTCGACCTCGTCGAGGGTCGCGCGGGCGTCGAGCCGCGGCTCGCCGCCCTCCACGAGGTCGGGCTCGGGGCGAACGAGGTGAAGGTGCTGCCCGTGCGCCCCGGCATGGGCGACGTCGTCGCCGTGACCGCCTCGGACGACGGCCTCCTGTGGCTCTACGACGACGACGCGGGGACGCTCGTGCGCGTCTTCGGGCACGACCCGGGCACGGGGATCCCCGTGCTCGGCAGGAAGCCGTTCGGCCTCGCCGTCCGCGACGACGGGGCGACCGCCCGGCTGTTCGTGTCCTCGTTCGAGGACGGATTCGTCACGCCGCTGGACGTGCCGCTCGACGCGCCGTGGAGCACTGCGGAGCCGCGCGTGGACGAGCGGTTCGGGGTGGTGCGGTGATGCGGCGGCTGGGAACTCTCGCGCTCGCGGCGACCCTCGTCGCGTGCGGCAGCAGCACCACCACCATCGGGGTCGGGCTCGCGCAGCCCAGCGCGGTGGTGGCGTTCCGCGGCTTCACCTACGACCGCCCGAACGAGCTCCGCCCGTACTTCGCCATCGCCAACGCCCGGCGCGGCGACCTCACGCTCGTGGACGCAGAGGACGACGAGCCGGTCCTCGCGCCGGTCATCGTGCGCTCCCTCGCGGTGCCGGTCCCGGACCCGCGCCCGACGCTGCTCGTGGCGTCGCCGCTCTGGGACGGCTCCGGGGCGGAGGCGAAGCCCGATCTCCTCGTCGTCGCCTCGGCGGGCACGGCCGCGCTGCAGCTCGTCGAGACCTGGGCGCAGTCCGGCAGGGTGGTGGACGAGGCGGATCTCGGCGCCCTCGCGCCCGGCGCCGCCATCCTCGCGGCCGCGGCGGTCCCGGTGCCCGACGCGGCGGCGGCGTCCGGAGTCGCCGCGGGGCGCGTCCGCGTCGTGGTCGCGCTCACCGGCGCGCGGCTCGCCGTCGTGGAGTACGCTCGCGCCGCCGCTGGCCCCGCCATCGTGCGCGGCGAGATCTCGGTCCGGGACCTCGTCGGGAGCGACGGCTTCCCGTTCGAGGCCGTCTCGCTGGCGGTGAATCCCCACGACCCGCTGCACCTCTACGCCGCGTCCCCGGACCCCATCAACGGGGTCGAGGGCGTCGCCGACATCACCGTCGCGGGGGCGCCCGCCGCCTGGACGGTGAGCGCCATCTCGGCCCGCGCCCCGACCCGCTTCGTCGCGGCGGCTCGTCTGCGCGAGCGGCTCGAGGACTGGCAGCCGTCGATCGGGGTCGGGTACGACGACCGCTCCGAGTTCCAGGCGACCGCCGTGAACCGGGTCTACGCCGTGCTCGACCCGGCGCGCTGCGGCAACAACCACCGCATCGGCTGCGGCATCGCGGTCCTGGATCCCGCGACGGGCGGGCTCGTCCCGGACTACGCAGGCCTCATGCCGTACCTCGCCCCGATCGCGCTGCCCGAGCTCGCCCTCGGCCTGGCGGTCTCGGAGCCGCCGGCGGTGCCCCCGCCGGGCGAGGAGACCATCTACACGGCCGGATTCATGAAGATCGCGCCCGGCACGGGTCAACGGGCGACGACGGCCGTGGCGGCGATCCCGTCGGGAAACGGGCGGGTCTACTTCGCCGATCTGGGCCGCTGGGCCATCCCCAGCGACACCTCGATCATCCGCTCGAGCTCGCGGACTGCGGTCACCGGCGGGCTCGGGCTCGGCGTGGCGGTGGAGGGCGAGACGCTCCCGCGCATCCTGGGCATCTGGCACCTCGCCGAGGAGGAGTGGGAGCTCGGGTTCGCGTCGGCGGACATCGCGGACGGCGTCCGCGTGACGCCCGGCTTCACCGTCACCGAGAGCTGGATGGTGTCCTTCCAGCCGCCGCTGCCGGGCCTCGAGGCGAGCCGCGCGCAGAGCGGCCGCATGGCAGATGGGCGGACCTGGGTCGCCCTGCAGGTGCCCGCGGGCGCGACGCTCACGCAGGTGGTCCGGGTCTACGATCCGACGTTCGGCGTGCGCGCCGGCGATCTCGTGGAGCTCTACGCGCCCCAGGTCGCGGGCTGCCCCACCGACGGCAACGTGGAGGCCCGCATCGCGGCGGTGCTGCCGCCGGAGGAGGCCTACCCCGGAGGCGCGCTCGCCCTCGAGCCGCTCGACGATCCACGGCCGAGGGTGAACGACGACGGGTCCGCCGGACCGTGGCGCGACTGGCCCGCGTGCGTCCAGGCGCTCGCCGCGGGAGGCCCCGGGTTCCAGGCGGGCGTTCGCGCCTCCGCGCTCGTGCTGGTCGGCTCGTCCGCAGGGTACGCGGGCCGCCCGGAGCCGGTGCGGGAGGCGGAGGTCGCCACCGCGGCCGACTTCGCGCTGCAATACGAGGACGAGGACGTGCTGGAGGCGCAGTGTCCGCTGTTGCCCTGGCCCGCCGACTGGCGGACCGCGCCCGCCGAGTTCCGCGCCTGCGACGACGCCTGCCGGCTCACCTGCGAGCGGCTCGTGCTCGCGCGCAAGGCGCGCCGCATCTACCACGTCTCCGATCAGTGCAGCGACGCCGCGACGGCCATCGAGCAGGACTGCCGCGACAACTGGCCCGAGGAGCTCTACCCCTTCCCGCGCGCGAACGGTCCCGTCATCGCGTTCAAGGTGGGCTACGACGGCTCGGAGGCGGAGGGCGACCTGCTCCCCGCCGGGAACCAGTCGCTCTGGAGCCAGCTGCGTGGGATGGCGCTCAGCGTGTCGACGCGCGGCGGGCTGGCCCCCAGCTCGCGCGTGCCGAGCACCTCGAGCACCTCGACGGCCGCGATCCTCCCGCTCGGCGTCTCGACCTTCGATCGGAGCGCGCTCCCCGGGAAGGCGGCGGACGGATACCGCTTCCTCGTTCCCTACCCGAACGACTTCGTGCTCGACTTCAGCCCCAGCGAGGCCGTGAACGTCTCGAAGGTGATCCGGTGACCGCGGCGGCGCGCGCGACGCCGCGCCGCCCGAGCGGGGAGGTGCGCGTATGAAGTCCGTCCGTCAGCTCGCCATCTCCGACCACCTCTGGGAGGCGCTCGAGCGGATGGCCGAGGAGATGGGCTCGGATCGCGAGGCGCTCGCGAACCAGGCGCTCCACGTCTTCGCGCGGCTGAACGGCTACCTCGTCCCCGGGAGCGTCGGATCGCACGCCCGGGCCCCCGCGACCACGGAGCCGGCCGCGGTGCCGCCGCTCGCGGAGCGGGCCGCGGTCGCCGAGCAGGTGCTCGACGCGGCGGCGCGGCTCGAGCGCGAGATGCGCGCGCCCCCGCCGGTCCCGGCGGCCGTCGGGGCGGCGCCCGCCGTCGCGGCGGAGGCCGCGCTCGTCCTCTTGCGCGACGACGGCGCCGAGGTCCCGGTGGCGAAGGGTCGCTTCATCATCGGCCGCGGCCGCCACTGCGACCTGGTCGTCGACAGCGCCAAGGTGTCGCGCGAGCACGCCGCCATCGTGCGGGACGGCGCCGGCTGGCTCATCGAGGACCTCGGCTCGTCGAACGGCACGTGGTTCCAGCGCGAGCGCATCACCCGGCGCCGCGTCGAGGACGGCGACGAGTACTTCGTGTGCGCGGAGCGGCTGCGCTGCACGCTGCGTTGAGGCCTCGGGCCGTTCCCCGCCGATCGCCCGGTCGGGGTCCCCTGCCGACGCGGGGCCGGGCGGCGCGAGCGCGCTCGCGAGCCGCGTTTTCCCGCTGCCGCCGCCGCCGCGCGGGGCTATCGTTCCCGGCCGCATGCCCACCCTGACGCTCATCGACGGCTCGGGTTTCGTCTTCCGCGCCTACCACGCGATCCCGCACCTCTCGACGACGCGCGGCACCCCCACGAACGCCGTCTACGGGTTCACCACGATGCTCCTCAAGGCGCTGCGCGAGCACGCGCCGACGCACGTCGTGCTCGTGATGGACGCCGGGCGCAAGAGCTTCAGGAACGAGATCGACCCCGCCTACAAGGCGAACCGCCCCGAGGCTCCCGACGACCTGCAGGTGCAGTTCCCGCTGGTGCGCGAGGTCGCGGACGCCCTGGCCGTGCCGCGCATCGAGGAGCCCGGCGTCGAGGCCGACGACGTCATCGCGACGCTGGCCAGCCGCGCCCGCGAGCAGGGCTGGGAGGTCGTCGTGGTCACCGGCGACAAGGACTTCGGCCAGCTCGTGGACGAGAGGCTGTCCCTCTACGACCCGATGGCGGAGGCGAGCGGGCGCGGCGGGTGGACCGGGCCGGGGGAGGTGGAGAAGAAGCTGGGCGTCCGCCCGGACCAGGTGATCGAGTACATGGCCATCCTGGGGGACAAGATCGACAACGTCCCCGGGATCCCCGGCATCGGCGAGGTGACCGCGGCGGCGCTGGTGCGCCACTTCGGCACGGTGGAGGAGATGCTGCGCCGGCCGGAGGAGATCAAGGCGGCGCTCTCGCGCGGCGGCGAGAAGGTGAAGGAGAAGATCGTCGCGAGCGAGGAGCGCATCCGGAAGAACCGGCAGCTCGTGTCGCTGCGCAGGGACCTGGTGCTGCCGTTCGCGCCCGGCCAGTTCGAGCGGCGGCGGCCGGACGAGGCGCGCGTGCGCGCGCTCTTCTCCGAGCTCGAGTTCTCCCGCCTGCTGAAGGACCTCCCCGCGCCGCCGCCCACGCCGCGCACGGAGCGCGCCGAGCTGATCCTGGACGCGGGGGCGCTCGCCGCGGCGGTCGCGGCGCTCTCCGCGGCGCCGGCCGTCGGCGTCCGCCCCGTGCTCGGTGGACCGGCCCCGCGCACCGACCCGGTGGTGGGCCTCGCGCTCGCGGGCGGCGGGCGCGCCTTCTACCTGCCGCTGCGCCACCAGTACCTCGGCGCTCCGGCGCAGCTCTCCGCGGAGGAGGCGGCCGGCGCGCTCCGCCCGCTGCTCTCGGGCGAGCTGCCCAAGCACGCCCACGACCGAAAGGGCGTCCAGCACGCCCTCGCGCAGCTCGGGCTCGCGCTGGGCGGGCCGGGCGCCGACACCGACCTCGCGAGCCGCCTGCTGCTGCCCACGAGGCGCGAGCACGCCCTGGCCGACGTCGCGCGGGAGCGGATCGGCTGCGAGCTGCCGCGCGACCCCAGCGGCGGCGACGCCGCGAGGAAGAGCGAGCGCGTCCCGGTGGAGGGGCTCGAGGTGGAGCGCGTCGGAGAGTGGGCGGCGCAGTGCGCGGCGTCGCTGCTCGACCTCGCCCCGGCCCTCGAGCGGGCGCTCGAGTCGGAGGGGCTCCTGCCGCTCTACCGGGACGTGGAGCGGCCGCTCGTGCCGGTGCTCTGCGAGATGGAGCGGGCCGGGATCCTCGTCGATCGCGCCGCGATGGAGGGCATGAGCGCCGAGTTCGGGCGCACCATGCAGGACCTCGAGGCGAGGATCCACGCGGCCGCGGGGCACCCGTTCAACATCGCGTCCACGCGCGAGCTCGCGCAGGTCCTCTTCACCGAGCTGGCCCTGCCGGTGCTGAAGCGGCTCAAGACCGGCCCGTCGACCGATCAGGACGTCCTCGAGAAGCTCGCGGAGCAGCACGAGCTGCCGCGGCTGGTCCTCGAGCACCGCGCGCTCGCGAAGCTGAAGGGCACCTACGTGGACGCGCTCCCGCAGCTCGTCGATCCACGCGACGGCCGCATCCACACGACGTTCCACCAGGCCGGGGCCGCCACCGGGCGGCTCTCGTCCTCGGACCCGAACCTCCAGAACATCCCCGTCCGCACCGAGCTGTCGCGCCGCATCCGAGCCGCCTTCGTGGCGCCCCCGGGGTGGCGGCTGCTCTCCGCGGACTACTCGCAGATCGAGCTCCGCATCCTCGCGCACTACTCGGATGACCCGGCGCTGCTCGAGGCGTTCCGCCTGCGCGAGGACGTGCACACGCGCACGGCGGCCGAGACCTTCGGCGTCGCGACCGGCGAGGTGACGTCCGACATGCGCCGGATCGCGAAGGTGCTGAACTTCGGCATCGCCTACGGGCTCTCCGCGTTCGGCCTGTCGCAGCGGCTCGACCTGCCGGGCGCCGAGGCGCAGGGGATCATCGATCGCTACTTCGCCCGCTACGCGGGGGTGCGGCGCTACGTCGAGAAGGCGGTGGAGGACGCCCGCGCGACGGGCGAGTCGCGCACGCTGTTCGGGCGCGCGCGGGCGATGCCGGAGATCGCGGCGCGCAACCCGGCGCTGCGCAACGCGGCCGAGCGCACCGCCATCAACACCCCGATCCAGGGGACCGCGGCGGACATCGTGAAGGTCGCGATGATCCGCGTGCACGACGCGCTCGCCGGCGACGCGCGCCGGGCGCGGCTGCTCCTCCAGGTGCACGACGAGCTCGTGCTGGAGGTGCCCGAGGACGAGCTCGCGCCGGTCGAGGCGCTGGTGCGCCGCGAGATGGGCGGCGCGGCCCAGCTCAAGGTGCCCCTCGACGTCGAGGTAGGGGTGGGGCACAGCTGGGCCGAGGCCCACTGACCACGGCGCGCGATCCCTGAACGCGCCCGGGGACCGCCGCCCGGCGCGGGATCAATTTCGCGCTCGCCGGGTGAGCGTAGAGTCCGCGGCAGCCGCCATCCCGGCGGCTCCAACGAGGAACCTACCGATGCACTCCCGTATCGCCGCGGCGCTCGCCGCGGTCCTGATCGTCTCGTCCGCCCACGCCGCAGACGCGCACGCCCCGGCCCACGCCAGCGGCGGCGCTCCCTCGCCGAAGGCGGTCCTGAAGGAGCTCGCCGCCGGCAACGCGCGCTACGTGGCCGGGAAGCTCACGCTGGTGACCGCGACGCCCGCGCGCCGCGCCGAGGTCGTCCGGGGTCAGCACCCCAAGGCCGTGGTGCTCGGGTGCTCCGACTCGCGCGTGCCGCCCGAGCTCCTGTTCGATCAGGGCATCGGCGACCTGTTCGTGGTGCGCGTGGCCGGGAACGTGGCCTCGGACGACACGCTCGGCAGCGTCGAGTACGCGGCGGGACACCTGGGGACGCCCGTCGTCGTCGTGCTCGGCCACACCGGCTGCGGCGCCGTCGCCGCGACGTGCGCGGGAGGGCACGCCGAGGGGCACGTGGCGGCGATCGTCGAGGAGATCCGCCCCGCGGTCCTGGCGGTGAAGGCCGCCTCCGCGGAGGCGTGCGCCACCGCCGCGGTCCCCGAGAACGCGCGCCTGGTCGCCGCGTCGCTGACGAAGGAGAGCCCGATCCTGGCGAAGCTGGTCGCCGAGGGGAAGCTCGAGATCGTGACGGCGGTGTACGACCTGGCGACGGGGGCGGTGACGCTGCAGCGGTAGAAGGAGCGGCGAGGGCGAGACGGCGACTACTCGTCGGTCGCCCTCCGCCGCGCGGGCATGTACTGCACCGCCTCCTCGCGGGAGGGCTCGCGGAACGCCTCGATGAGCTTGAGGTGGCTCTCGGCGAGCGTCCGGACGTTGGCCTCGAACTGAACCCGCTGGCGCTTCAGCTCGTTGATGTCGTCCACGATCCGCAGGAAGCGCTGGTGCGCGCCCTGGACGATCTTCTCCGCCTGGAGCTCCGCGTCGGAGATCGTGATCTCCGCCTCCTTGCGGGCCGACTCGCGGATCTCCTCCGAGGCACGCTGCGCGGTGACGAGCGTCTCCTGGAGCACGCGCTCGCGACTCTTGAACTCGGCGATGTCCTCGGCCTTGCGCTGGTTGTCCTCGCGCAGGGCGAGGTTCTCCTTCACGAGGGCCTCGAACTCGACCGCCACGAGCGCCAGGAACGCCTCGACCTCCTCCGGGGAGGAGCCGCGGAACGCCTTGGTGAACTGCTTCTGGGTGATGTCGAGGGGCGTGATCTTCATGGCGGGCGCGCTCCGGTGGGTCATGATACCGACCCATCCGCGGCTGTCCATTTCGCCCCGGCCCACCTCGGACCACACGTTGGGCGGGGCGCCCCCGGATCCCGTGGCTATGATCGGCCCGCCGAGGCTCCCACGATGGAACCCCTCGCCGATGACATCGTCCTCGTCGTGACGCTCGCCGCGGCCGCAGCGAGCGTGACCGCCGTCGCGATCGCGCGCGCGAGGCGCGCGCGGCGCGCGCTCGAGGCCGAGCGAGACGCCCTGGCCGTCGCCGCCGAGGACTCCCGCCGGGAGGCGGGCGCCGAGCGGGCGCGCGCGGCCTCCGAGCGGGAGCGGCTCGAGGCGGCCGCCCGCGCGGCGCGCGCGGAGGCGGAGCGGGCCGATCGCGCCAAGGACGAGTTCGTCGCGACGGTCTCCCACGAGCTGCGCACGCCGCTCAACGCGGTGCTGGGCTGGGCCCGGCTCCTCCGTCTCGGGAAGCTCGACGCCGCCGCGGCGTCCCGCGGCATCGAGACCATCGAGCGGAGCGCGCAGGCCCAGGCGCAGATCGTGGACGACCTGCTCGACTTCTCGCGCATCGTGCGCGGCCAGCTCCGGCTCGACGTCCGGCCCGTCGAGCTCGTCCCGGTCGTCGAGGCCGCCCTCGAGGCCGTCCGCCCCGCGGCCGCCGCGCGCAGCATCTCCGTCGCGGCGGTGCTCGTCCCGCGCGCAGGTCCGGTCGCGGGCGATCCCGGCCGCCTGCAGCAGGTCGTCTGGAACCTGCTCTCCAACGCCATCAAGTTCACGCCGCCGGGCGGGCGCGTCGAGGTCCGGCTCGCGCGCGAGGGAGACGAGGTGACGATCCGGGTGCGCGACACGGGCGCGGGGATCGCCGAGGACTTCCTCCCGCACCTCTTCGAGCGGTTCCGGCAGGCGGACTCGTCGTCGACGCGTGTCCACGGCGGGCTCGGCCTGGGGCTCGCGCTGGTCCGTCACCTCGTCGAGGCGCACGGCGGCGCGGTCTCGGCCACGAGCGACGGGCCGGGCCGGGGCGCGGCGTTCACCGTGCGGCTGCCGGTCACGCTGGCGCGGCCGCGGCGCGGCGACATCGCGCGCCAGGCGCCCCGTGGCGAGCTGCGCCCGCTGGCGGGGCTCGAGCGCGTGCGCGTGCTGGTGGTGGACGACGATCCCGACACGCTCGAGGTCGTCCGGCAGGTGCTCGAGGCCGCCGGCGCCCTCGTCACCTCCGTGGCATCCGCGGGCGAGGCGCTCGCCGCCCTTTCGTCGCGCCCTCCCGACGTGCTGCTGTCGGACCTCGGCATGCCGGGCGAGGACGGCCTCACGCTCATCCGCAAGGTCCGCAGCCTCGAGGCGTCGCACGGCGGGCGCGTCCCCGCGGCGGCGCTCACCGCGTACACCCAGGCGGAGGACCGGACGGAGGCGCTGCTCGCGGGCTTCCAGGTCTACCTCGCGAAGCCGGTCGAGCCGTCCGAGCTGACGGCGGCGGTGGCGCGGCTCGCGGGCCGGCTGAATTGATGATCCACGCGCCGCGGCGGCTTCGCGGCGGCTTCGCGGCGGCCGCGGCGGCGCCCGGCGCGCTCGCTTCGCTCGCGTGGCGCGCGCTGCCGGCCGGCTGGCGAGCGAGCACGCGGCGGCCGCCGGCCGCGCCCCTTATGCTATCTTCCGCGCCGCGTCATGCCGTTCTCCGAGCTCATCGCGCAGGATCGCGCCGTGTCCTCGCTGCGATCCGCCCTGCGGCGCGGCGCGCTCCACCACGCCTACCTGTTCGGCGGCCCCGAGGGCGTCGGGAAGGCCACCGCCGCCCGCCTCCTCGCGCAGGCGGCGAACTGCGAGGTGCCGGCGCCCGCGGGCGGCCTCCGCGACGACGCGTGCGGCGCCTGCGCGCCTTGCCGCAAGATCGCGCGCGGCGTCCACCCCGACGTGCTCCTCCTCCAGGAGGAGCGCGTCATGGCGAAGGCGGGGCGCTGGGATCCGAAGGGCGGGCGGACGCCGTCCAAGGACATCGTCGTCGACCAGGTGCGGGACGTGGTCGACCGGCGGCTCGCGATGAAGCGCTTCGAGGGACGGCGGCGGTTCGTCATCCTCGATCCCGCCGACGCCATGAACCCGCAGGCGCAGAACGCGCTGCTGAAGACGCTCGAGGAGCCGCCGGAGGCCACCACGCTCGTCCTCGTCGCGGCGAGCCCCGACGCGCTCCTGCCCACGATCCGATCGCGCTGCCTGCGCGTACCGTTCGCGCCGCTGCCCGCCGCGGCCGTGGCCGCGCGGCTCGAGGCGGGCGGGCGGCCTGCGGCGGAGGCCCGCCTCGCGGCCGCCCTCGCCGGCGGCTCGCTCTCGCGCGCGCTCGCGCTCGACGCCGAGACGCTCGCGGCGGAGCGCGACGCCGTGCTGGCTGCCGCCACGCTCGATCCGGGCGACGCCGCCGCCTGGCTCGCCTTCGCCCGCGACCACGGCGACGACCGCGAGGCCGCGGCCGAGCTGTGCGCGCTCCTCGCCGTGTGGCTGCGCGACGTCCTGGCGGCCCAGGCGGGCGCCGCCGACGTCGCGCTCGGCGACCTCGCCGACGCGACGCGCCGAGCCGCCGCCGCGCTCGCGCCCGCGGAGGTCCTGCGCCGGCGGGAGGAGGTGCAGACGACCGCGGCGGCGCTCCGCCAGAACGCGTCCCCGACGCTCGCCCTCGAGCGCATGCTCATCGCGTGGTTCCATGGCCGCGGGTAGGGGACCTCCGGCGCGCGCCGCGGCGGGCGCGACCCTCGAGACGTGCCTCGCCGACGTCCGGGCGGGCAGCCCGCGGCCGGTGTACCTGCTCGACGGCGACGCCTTCCTCGCCCTGCGCGCCGCGCGCGAGCTCGCCGGCGCGCTCGTGCCGGAGGACCGGCGGGCCCTGAACCTCGTCGAGCTCGACGCCGCCGCCTCGCCTGCCGAGGTCGCCGCCGAGCTCTCCACCGGCGGCCTGTTCGGCGGCGGGAAGGTCGTGCTGGTCCACGAGCCCGCGTTCCTCGCCTCGAAGGAGGACGCGGAGGCCGCCTACGGGCGGGCGAGGGAGCAGTGGGCGAAGGGGGCCCAGCGGGACGCGGCGCGCAGGCTGCTCGCGCTCGCCGCCAAGGCGGGCTGGAGCCTGAAGGACCTCGCGCCCGAGGCGGGGCGGGTGGACCACGCCGCCCTCGCCGCCGATCTCGGCGTCCCCGAGGCCACGTACGACGCGGCCTTCGTGGAGGGGGCCGCGCGCTTCGCCGTGGAGCGCGACCTCAAGGTCGCGAAGGACGACGCGTCCGCGCTCGACGCCGCCCTCGAGAAGGGCTTCGCGCGCGGCCACGTGCTCGTGGTCGCCGCGGGCAAGGTGGACGGGAAGCTGCCGCTCGTGAAGAAGCTCGCCGCGGCGGGGCGGCGGGTCACGATCCAGCTCGAGAAGGAGGGGACGTGGGACGCGCAGCGGCTCGTCCTCGGCCCCGTGCTGGCGTCGCTCCTCGCCGGCACCGGCAAGCGGGTGGACCGCGGGGGCGAGGCGCGCCTCGCGGCGCTCGTCGGCGAGGACGCCCGCACGCTCGCCTCCGAGGTCGCGAAGCTCGCCGCCTACGTGGGCGACCGCAAGGTGATCGGCGCCGAGGACGTGGACGCGGTCGTCACGCGCGTGGCGTCGGATCCGTTCTTCGCGCTCGGCAACGCGATCGAGGCCCGCGACCTCCCGCAGGCGCTCGGTGTCCTCGACCGGTCCATCGCGGACGGCGCGAGCCCGTTCATGCTCCTCGGCTCGCTCGCGAGCGCCGTGCGGCGGATGATCGTGGAGCGGGAGCGCGCCCGCCGCGCCGTGGGCGACCGGCGCATCGGCTCGGCGCGCGAGTGGGAGGCGGAGGTCTTCCCGCTCGTGCCCGAGGACGAGGCGAAGGGGAAGAAGCCCTTCGGGTTCTGGATGAAGTACCAGGCGTCGACGCGCTTCTCGCGGGCGGAGCTGCTCGACGGCCTCGCGGCGCTCGCGGAGGCGGACGTCGCCATGAAGAGCGGCCAGGACGGCCGGATCCGCCTCGAGCGCGTCCTCCTCGGCCTGCTCGCCGGCGGACACATGGAAAGGAGTCACCCTTGAGCGAGCGTCTCCTCGTCACGAGCGCGCTGCCCTACGCGAACGGTTCGATCCACCTCGGCCACCTCGTGGAGTACATCCAGACCGACGTGTACGTGCGGTACCGGCGCGCCTGCGGCGACCACGTCACCTACGTCTGCGCCGCCGACTCGCACGGCACGCCCATCGAGGTGAACGCCGCGAAGGCGGGCATGACGCCGAAGGCGTTCGTCGAGAAGTACCGGGGCGAGCAGCACGACGACTTCCGGCGCTTCGGCGTCGAGTTCTCCACCTACTACACCACCGACTCGCCCGAGAACGCGCGCTGGGCCTACCGCATCTACGACGCGCTGAAGGCGAAGGGGCTCATCTACAAGCGCTCCATCGAGCAGCTCTACTGCGAGCACGACCGGCGCTTCCTGCCGGATCGCTTCGTGAAGGGCACCTGCCCGAAGTGCGGCGCGAGGGATCAGTACGGCGACGTGTGCGAGGTCTGCGGCACGACCTACGATCCGCGGGATCTGAAGGACCCGCGGTGCGCCATCTGCGGCTCGGCGCCGGTCGTCCGGTCGTCCGACCACGCCTACGTCGATCTCAAGAAGGCCGAGGAGGTCATCCGCGGCTGGGTGGAGGCGGAGGGGCACCTCGAGCCGGCGGTGCGCGAGCAGGTGAAGGGGTGGCTCGCGGACCTGCAGGACTGGTGCATCACGCGCGACGCCCCGTACTTCGGCTTCCCGGTGAAGGATCCCGACTTCCCCGGCAAGTTCCTCTACGTGTGGGTCGACGCGCCGATCGGCTACCTCTCCTCGGCGGAGCACTACTTCGCGGAGGAGGCGCCCGCGGGCGAGCGGCTCTCCCCCGCGGAGTTCGAGCGCCGCTACCTCGCGGAGGGCGCCGGGGCACGCCTCGAGCACTTCATCGGCAAGGACATCCTGCGCTTCCACGCGGTGTTCTGGCCGGCGATGCTCTGGGCGGCCGGGCTCAAGCGGCCGGATCGGATGCCGGTGCACGGGCACCTGACGGTGAACGGCGAGAAGATGTCGAAGACGCGCGGGAGCTTCATCACCGCGCGCACCTACCTCGACGCCGGCCTCGACCCTGAGCTGCTCCGCTACTTCTACGCCGCGAACCTCGGCCCGTCGGTCCAGGACCTCGACCTCGCGCTCGACGAGTTCCGGAACCGCGTCAACGCCGATCTCGCCAACAACGTGGCGAACCTGGCCTCGCGCGTCGCGGCGCTCGTGCCCCGCGCGGGCGCGCCGCTCGCCGAGAGGCCCGAGCCGGCGCTCGTGGAGGTGGCGCGCTCCGCCCTCGCGGCGGCCCGCCTCGCCTACCGCGCGCTCGAGTACCGCGAGGTGGTCCGCGCCGCGAACCAGGTGGCGGATCGCTGCAACAAGCGGATGCAGGAGGCGAAGCCCTGGGAAGACCCGGCCTCGCCCGCGAGCCGGGCGCTGCTCTTCTCGTGCGCCAAGTCCCTGCGCGCCATCGCGACGATCCTGTGGCCGGTGATGCCGCGCTTCTGCGGCGACCTCGCCGCCGCGTTCGGGCAGGAGCGGCCAGAGCGCTGGGACGAGGACTTCGATCCCTTCGCCGGCGGGCCCGTCGTGGTCGCGGCGAAGCCCCCGCAGATCGCCCGGCTCGACCCCAGGCAGGTGGAGAAGCTCATCGTCGTACCCCCCGAGGCGAGGTCGCCCGCGCCGAAGGTGGCGAAGGCGGCGAGCCCGGCGGAGACCGCGACCAAGGCGAGCGCGAAGCCCGCGGCGGCCGCACCGCCCGGCGTCATCCAGTACGACGACTTCGCCAAGGTCGAGCTGCGGGTGGCGGTGGTCCGGAGCGCCGAGAAGGTGGAGGGCGCGGACAAGCTCCTGAAGCTCACCGTCGAGGCGGGCGATCCCGAGCCCCGCATCATCGTCGCCGGCATCGCCCAGGCCTACCCGGAGCCCGGCGCGCTGGTCGGCAAGCGGATCGTGGTGGTCGCCAACCTCGCCCCGCGGCCGCTGCGGGGCATCACCTCCCAGGGCATGCTGCTCGCCGCGGGGGAGGCGCCGAACCTGGCGGTGGTGACGGTCCCGGACGGCATCGCGCCGGGGACGCGGGTGAAGTAGATCCCGTTCCCGCCGCTCGGCGCACGGCTTCTGAGTCGGGGTCGAGGTCGAGGTCGAGGTCGGGGTCGAGGTCGGGGTCGGGGTCGGGGTCGAGGTCGGGGTCGAGGTCGGGGTCGAGGTCGGGGTCGAGGTCGGGGTCGGGGTCGGGGTCGAGGTCGGGGTCGAGGTCGGGGTCGAGGTCGGGGTCGAGGTCGGGGTCGGGGTCGGGGTCGGGGTCGGGGTCGGGGTCGGGGTCGGGGTCGAGGTCGAGGTCGAGGTCGAGGTCGAGGTCGGGGCGGATCAGGGGAGGGGACGGATCTCATGGGCCTCATCGACTCTCACGCCCACCTCGACTGCGCCGACTACGTCCACGACCTCGACGGCGTCGTCTCTCGCGCCCGCGCGGCGGGGCTGGAGCGAATCGTGTGCGTCGGGCTGTGGCGCAAGCCGGGCGACTTTGGAAACGCGCTCGAGCTCGCGACGCAGGACCCGGGCTTCTTCAGCGCGACGGTGGGCGTCCACCCGCACGAGGCTGCGCGGGTGCCGGAGGAGGACTGGGCGACCGCGGCGGCCCTCGCCGCGGACCCGCGGGTGGTCGCGGTCGGAGAGACCGGGCTCGACTACCACTACGACCACTCCCCGCGCGCCGACCAGCGGGCCGCGTTCCGACGCTCGATCCGGATCGCCCGCGACGCGGCGAGGCCGCTCGTGGTGCACGTGCGCGAGGCCGACGAGGACTGCGCCGCCATCCTGCGCGAGGAGGGCATCCCCGCGGCCGGCGGCGTCATCCACTGCTTCACCGGCGACGCGCCCGCCGCGCGCGCCTACCTCGACCTCGGCCTGCACATCTCGGTCGCCGGGATCGTGACGTTCAAGACCGCCGAGGCGATCCGCGAGGCCGTGCGGATCGTCCCGCGCGACCGGCTCCTCGTCGAGACCGACAGCCCGTTCCTCGCGCCGGCCCCCTACCGCGGCAAGCGCAACGAGCCGGCGTACGTGGTGAAGACCGCCGAGAAGGTGGCGGAGCTCTGGGGCGCGTCCCTGGACGACGTCGCGGCGGCGACGACGGCCAACGTGAAGCGGCTGTTCCGGCTCGGGTAACGGCTCAGTGGGGAGGCTAGCCTCCCCACGATCCCCACTCGTCCGCGATGTCCGGCTGATCGCCGGGGCGGTTCCGCTCGCGCCACTCCTGGACCTCCCAGCCCCGGCGCTCGGCGAGCGCGCGGAACGGGGCCTTGGGGTTCACCACCACCGGGTTCCCGACCGCCTCGAACAGCGGCACGTCGGCCACGGAGTCGGAGTAGAGCCAGCTCCGCGCGGGGTCGAGGTCCCAGCGCTCGAGCACCGCCTCCACCGCGGCCCGCTTGCCCTCGCGGAAGACGACGGGCGGGACGATCTGGTCCGTGGCCTTCCCGTCCACGATCCGCGTGCGCGTCCCGATCGCCGCGTGCACGCGCAGGTGACGGCCGACCTCGTCCACGATGTACTGGGGCGAGCCGGAGGCGATGAGGACGAAGTGGCCGGACAGCAGGTGGCGGCGGATGTGCCGCATCGCGCCGGAGGTGATGCGCTTGCGCAGGTGGCGCTCGAAGCAGGCGTGCGCGTGGGCGCGGAGGTCGTCCGCGTAGAGCCCCTGCTGGCAGCGGGAGCCGACCTCCACCATGTCCTGCTCGGTCAGCCGGTGGCGGGCGTACTCGTAGATGATCCGCGGGATGCGCGAGCGCATCTCCGGCCGCATCGCCTTCTGGTTGTAGAGGTACCAGGTGAAGATGGTCCCGGCGTTTCCGTCGAGGAGCGAGTCGTCGACGTCGAAGATCGCAGCCGTGCGGTCGAACGGGACCATGAATCACTGTACGCCCCGCGGCGCTACGTCCCCTCGCCGGGCTTGGGCTCCGCGGGGGTCTCCGTCGGGGCGGAGGTCGGCTCGGGGGCGATGTCGGTGCGGGGCGCCTCGACCGGGGCGGCGGCCTCGCCGGGAACCGGCGGGGTCTCGACTTCGCCGCTCGCCTCCTGCGGCGCCTCCGTCTTGCCGGCGTCCTCGAGCTTGGCGGCGAGCGCGGCGAACGGGTTGTGGGTCAGCGAGCGCTTCTCGGGCGGGCGGTGCGGGCCCTTGTCGCCGGGGAGGCGGGGGCCGGTGTAGCCGCGCTTCTTGTCGCCGAACCCCCCGGGGCCGCGGTGCTCGCCGGGACCGCCGCGGTGCTCGCCGGGACCGCCGCGGTGCTCGCGAGGAGGACGCTCGGGGCGCGCCTCGCGCGCGGCGCCCTCCGCCCGCGGCTCGCTCCCCTCCGCGGCGCGCGCGGCGGGCGCGCTGGGCTCCCCGGCCTTCTGCGCGTGCTGCGCGGGGCGGGGCTCGGGGCGCCGCTTCTCCTTCTGCGGCTTGCCGCGCTTCTGCTGTCCGCCGCCCTGACCGCCCGCGCCCTCGCGCGGCACGTAGATCACGGGCGTCATGAGCTCGGGAGGCGGCCCCTTCTTCTCGGCCTGGACGGTCGGGAGCTGGCCGCGCCAGATCGGCTGCTCGTACACGTTGTCCGCCGAGGTCCAGCGCTTCGAGCCGCCCTCCTTCGCCATCAGGTTCAGCCAGGAGTTCACGCGGCTGTCGAGCTCGTCGATGTAGTGCGTGAGCAGCGCCTCGAGCGTCATGGGAGGCTTCGGCGAGCCGTACTCCAGCCGGCCGTGGTGCGCGAGGATCATGTGCACCACGTGGTGCTCGAGATCGCGCGGCACGCCCACGCGCCGGGCCTTGTCGTGCACCCACTGCGCGGTCATGACGAGATGACCGACGAGGCGGCCCTCGTCGGTGTACTCGACGTTCCGCTCGCCCTGGAGCTCGCGGATCTTGCCGAGGTCGTGGAAGAAGGCGCCCGCCACGAGCAGGTCGCGATCCACCTGCGGATAGTGGTCGGCGATGCGGTGGGCGAGCTTGAGCGACGAGACGGTGTGCTCGAGCAGGCCCCCCGCGTAGGCGTGGTGGACGGACTTGGCGGCGGCGGCGCGGCGCATGCGGCTCGCGACGTCCTCGTCCTCCACGAACGCCTTGACGAGGCTCTTCACGTGGGTGTCGACGATCACGTCGACGAGGCCGAGGAGCTCGTTCCAGAGCGCGTCCTCGACCTCGCCCCCGGCCGGCCTCTCGGGCTTCTTCGGCTCGGGCGGCGGGACCCAGGTGAACTCCGCGGCGTCGAGCGCGGCGGCGTCCGCGATCTTGCCCGCCGCCTCGATTTTGAGCTGGGGCTTGCCCTGGAACGCGCCGATGGGACCTTCGACCTCGACGTAGTCCTTCTCCTCGAAGGCCGCCGCGAGCTCCTCCACGCGCTCGAACGCGCGGGCCTCGAGCTCTCCGGTCTTGTCCTGGAAGGTGACCGACAGGTACGTCTTGCCGCTCTTCGCGGTGGGCACCGCCTTGCGGGCGACGAGGAAGACGCTCTTCAGCCGCTCTCCCTCCTTGACGTCCTTGACCCAGATCTTGTCCATGGTGCGCGCAAGCTAGCTCAGGCCCGCGCCCGAGACAACACGGATTCCGGCAGGTTCCGAGCGCTCCGGCGCCGCGCGCGCGGCACGCTTCCTCCCCCCGGGCAGGGCACCGGCGCCCTCCGGGTCGGCTCATGAGTCGGGCGCGCGCGGGATTAAATGAGCTCCATGCGGATCGATCGCGAGCACGACGTGCTCCTCGCCGTGGACCTGCAGCACGACTTCCTGCCCGGCGGCGCGCTCGCCGTCGCAGGCGGCGACGAGATCGTGGCGCCGATCGCCCGGCTCGCGCCGGCGTTCACCACGGTCGTCGCCACGCAGGACTGGCATCCGCCCGGACACGTCTCCTTCGCGTCCGCCCACCCCGGCGCGAAGCCGTTCGAGACCATCGCGCTGAGCCAGGGGCCGCAGGAGCTCTGGCCGGACCACTGCGTCCAGGGCACGCGCGGCGCGGCCCTCCACCCCGCCTTCCCCGACGCCGCCGCGACGCTCATCCTGCGCAAGGGCACGCGCCTCGACGTGGACTCCTACAGCGCCTTTCGTGAGAACGTCGGGCCGGACCGGCGCCGCCCGACCACCGGGCTCGGGGCCTGGCTCGCCGCGCGCGGCGCGCGGCGGGTGTTCGTGTGCGGCCTGGCGCGAGACTTCTGCGTCCTGTGGTCGGCCCAGGACGGCGCGGCGGAGGGCTTCGAGGTGATCGTGCTCGACGACCTCACGCGCGCCGTCTTCCCGGACCGCCGGGCGCGGGTCGATGACGCCTTCGCCCGAGCGGGGGTCACGCTGCGGGGCTCCTCGCAGCTCGAGCTCGGGTGACTGGCCTCCACGCTGGCGTCATGGGGCACGCTCGGCCCCCGGCTGCTGCGCAAGGCGTGCGTCCGAGGATCGCCCGAACGCAAAGTCTGGCGGGTTTCCGCGCGAGATCACGCGGGTTTTCACGAGGCACGCCTCGTGAAAAGGCCGACCCCCATGAGTCGGATCGAGGCGGAGGCGCGTGAGGTCCTCCTCAGGCGCCGCCGCGCGCTCAGCCACGGAACGGCCCAGGCCGCTGCGGATCCCGCCGCGCACTGGGCGGACTACGAGGCCATGCCCGAGCCGGTCTCCGAGCTCGCACGCCGGGAGCTCGCCGACATCGATGACGCGCTGCTCCGCATCCAGGAGGGCTGCTACGGCTGCTGCCTGAACTGCGGCGGGCCTCTGGGCCTGCAGCGTCTCCGCGCCATCCCCGAGGCCCGCTACTGCCTCGCCTGCAGCGGACACGCGCACCTCGTCGACTGACGGCTGCGTGCGAGGGCGACTCGCGTGAAATGCTCGGGTCCTTGCCAGCGGTTGAGGTGAAGAGGCCCTCCGACGTCGCGCGCCTGTGGCGTCCCCGGCTGGGGCCTGCTATTCCACGCCCGCGTGGTCGAGGACACCTCACAGCAGCGCGCACCGACGCTCGCCTATCCTCTGGGAGACGCGCTCTACCTGAACCTCACGAGCGGCTGCACCCTGGCGTGCGTCTTCTGCCCGAAGATCCGCGACGACGACTGGATCGTCGGCGGATTCGATCTGCGGCTCGCCCGGAACCCCAGCGCCGACGAGGTCTGGACCGCCGCGATCCGCGCCGGTCTCGAGGGTCGCTCCGAGGTGGTCTTCACCGGCCTCGGCGAGCCCACGCGCCGGCTCGAGGTGCTCCTCGAGCTCACGCGCCGGCTCCGCGCGGCGGGCGTCGCCCGCGTCCGGCTGGACACCGACGGGCTCGCGAGCCTCCGCGAGGGCCTGGACGTTCCGCCGGCGCTCGCGGAGGCCGGGATCACCGCCGTGTCGGTGTCGCTGAACGCGCCGGACGCGGCCACGTACGCGCGGAGCTGTCCGAGCCGCTACGGCGAGTCGGCGTACGAGGCCGTGAAGGACTTCATGCGCAGCGCGGTGCGCTGCATCCCGGACGTGGCGGCGAGCGCCGTCGCGCTTCCGGGCCTGTCGGAGGAGGCCTGCCGGCGCGTGGCCGAGTCGCTCGGCGCGCGGTTCCGCTGGAGGCCCTACGATCGGCTCGGGAGGGTCGAGGGTGCCGGTTCGCTGCCGGCGGACGGCGCGTGAGCGGCGTCGAGCGCCTTTACCCCGTCGGTCCGGGAACTTGGGGCGAGAGATACGGTGGATCTCGGGCCCGGAATCATGCATAACCTGCGGCGTCCTGCACGGTTTGCGCTTGGCTGAGGGAGAACGGTGAACATTCCGAACACGGCCGCCCGCTCGGGGAAGGAGCGGATCCTCGTCGTCGACGACGAGCAGAACGCGCGCGTCGCGCTCCGAACGATCCTCACCGAGGAGGGGTACGAGATCGCCGAGGCGGCGGACGGCGAGGAGGCCCTGGCGCTCCTCCCGGGGTTCGCGCCCGCGGCGGTGCTCGCCGACGTGCGCATGCCGCGCATGGACGGCATCACGCTGCTCAAGCGCGCGCGGGAGCAGGGCTCCGACGCGGTCTTCGTGATGATGACCGCGTTCGCGAGCGTGGAGGCCGCCGTCGAGGCGATGCGGGCGGGGGCGGAGAACTACCTCGTCAAGCCGCTCGACGTGAACGCGGTCATCGTGGTGCTCGAGAAGGCGCTCGAGAAGCTGCGCCTCCAGCGCGACACCGCCAACCTGCGCGAGCGCGTCCGCGAGCGGTACCGGTTCCACAACATCGTCGGCGACGCGCCCGAGCTGCAGGCGGTCTACGAGGTCGTGAAGCGCGCGGCGCCCACCCGCGCCACCGTGCTCATCCTCGGGGAGTCGGGCACCGGCAAGGAGCTCATCGCCCAGGCGCTCCACGAGGAGTCCCCGCGCTCCGACAAGCCGTTCATCAAGGTGAACTGCGCGGCGCTCTCGGAGACGCTGCTCGAGTCCGAGCTGTTCGGCCACGAGAAGGGCGCCTTCACCGGCGCCATCGGCCGCAAGGAGGGGCGCTTCGAGCTCGCCGACGGCGGGACGCTGTTCCTCGACGAGATCGGCGACATCTCGCCCGCGCTGCAGATCAAGCTGCTGCGCGTGCTGCAGCAGAAGGAGTTCGAGCGGGTCGGCGGGACGCAGACCATCAAGGTGGACGTGCGGCTCGTCGCGGCGACGAACCGCGACCTCGCCGCGGAGGTGAAGGCCGCGAAGTTCCGCGAGGACCTCTACTATCGGTTGAACGTCGTCGCCGTCACGCTCCCGCCGCTCCGCCAGCGCAAGGGCGACATCCCCGCGCTCGTCAGCCACTTCATCGACAAGTACGCGAAGGCCTACGGCAAGGAGATCCGCGGGCTCGCGCCCGGCACGCTGAACGCGCTCCTGTCGCACGACTGGCCGGGCAACGTGCGCGAGCTCGAGAACGTCGTCGAGCGCGCCGTCGTCCTCTGCAAGGGCTCGGAGCTCACCGCGGACGACCTGCCGCCCACGCTGCGCGGCCCGCGGCCGCGGGAGCGATCGCCGGGCGCGCTCATCCCCGGGGCCACCCTCTACGAGATCGAGCGCGAGGCCATCCTGCGGACCCTGGAGATGGTCGGCGGCTCGACGTCGCGCGCGGCCGAGATCCTCGGCATCAGCGTGCGCAAGATCCAGTACCGCCTGAAGGAGTACGCCTCCGGCGCGCGGGAGCCGCGCGAGCGCGAGGACCTCGAGCCGGCAGAGAAGGCGGGCGGAGCGGAGTAGGGCCCGCCGCGCGGGCCCGCGGCGCGTCGGCGCTAGCCGCCGCGCGGGGCGGCGGCCGTGGACGCCGCGAGGGTGGCGAGGAAGGCCTCGGGGCGGTCCGGCGAGAGGACGTACTGCACGGTCCCGGCGCGCACGAGGACGAGCCCCGAGCCGCGCGTCGCGTACATCCGGAACCGCCCGAGCGCGCGCGAGCGGAACAGCCCGTAGTGCCCGAAGAGACCGCTCGTGCCGAGGAGCCGCAGCGCGCCCCGCATCGCCGCCGGCGCGAGGGGCTCCGCCGCGGTGATCGCGCGCAGCGGCACGAGGCGGGCCGGCCAGGCGTTCCGCTCCACGCGGAGGAACCCCGCGCCGATCACGAACTCCCGCGGCGCGAGGGCCCACACGGCGAGCGGGACGAGCGCGACGAGGATCGAGAGGGCGACGAGGGCCGGGCGCCAGCCCTGGCGGGCGGCCGTGAGGAGGGTCGTTCCGGCCGCCGCAGCGAGGACGGCCAGCGCGAGCGCGCTCGTGAAGCGGAGAGCGCGATCCCAGGGAGCGCGGAAGCGGTGCATGCGCGGACTCTAGATCACGGTTCCCGCCCGCGGGCCGCGAAAGCCGGGTGCGCGCCGCGGGCGACGAAGCGCCGGCGAGCGCGCGCCCCTCAGCGCGTCTGGGGCAGCTCGAGCGTGAAGCGCGCGCCGCCCTCGGGCGACTCGGACACCGTGATCGTGCCGCCGTGCTGGGTCACGATGGCGTGCACGATGGAGAGGCCGAGGCCCGAGCCCTTCGCCTTGGTCGTGAAGAAGGGCTCGAAGATGCGGTCGCGCGACTCGGCCGGCACGCCCGGCCCGTCGTCGTCGATCACGATGGCCACCTGGCGCGGGCCGTCGGGCCGCCCGCTCGCCGGAGGCGCCTCGCGGCAGGACACGCGCACGAGGCCCCCGTCCTTCACCGCCTCCAGCGCGTTCAGGCCGAAGTTCACGAGCACCTGGCGCAGGCGCTCCTCGTCGCCGGCGACCGCCGCCACGGTCTCGAGGTCGCGCTCGAGCCGGACCGCGCGCCGCTCGGCCTGCGCCCCCAGCAGGTCGAGCACGCGGTTCACGAGCACTCCCACCTCGACCGGCTTCGCCACGAACTCGCGCGGCCGGGCGAACTGGAGGAAGTCCTCGAGGATGTGATCGAGCCGGCGGATCTCGTCGCGCACGAGCGTGAGCGGCTCGAGCAGCGCCCCCTGCGCCGACTTCTCGAGCCGCTGGACGCGCCGCTCCAGCACCGAGAGCTGCAGGGCGGCGGCGTTCAGGGGGTTGCGGATCTCGTGCGAGAGCCCTGCCGTCATGGTGCCGACCGCGGCGAGCTTCTCGGCCATCTGGGCCCGCCGCGAGAGGTCGCGCTTCTCCACGTGGAGGCGCACCTGCCGCATCGCCTGCTCGACCGTGACGAGCAGCTCCTGGGTGGCGCAGGGCTTCACGAGGTAGGCGCAGGCGCCGGCGCGGACCGCCGCCACGGCGGACTCGAGCGTGGCGAAGCCGGTGAGGAGCACGACCTCGCCGTCGGGCGACAGATCCTTGAGCTGCGGCGCGAGCGCGGTGCCGTCGCCGTCGGGCAGGCGCAGGTCCACGAGGGCGACGTCGAACCCGTCGCGTGCGCTCTCCAGCGCCTCCCGGCAGGATCCCGCGCCGCGCGCGCGGTACCCCGCGCCGTCCAGGATCTCGCAGAGGTTGTCGACGAGCCCCGCGTTGTCGTCGACGACGAGGATGCGCGCGGGCTTCGGCTTCGGGGCGCTCTTCATTCGGGGACCACCGTCTGCCCGCGCTCGCGATGGAGGCGCTCGACCGCCGAGAGGAGCTCGGCGGTGTCGAACGGCTTCGTGAAGTACCCCTGGTGCGGGACCGGCGGGACCTCGTGGGTGCCGGTGACGACGATCACCGGCAGCCCGGGGAACCGCTCGCGGAGGCGGCGCAGCGCGTCGCCGTCCGCGCCGCCGGGGACGCGCAGGTCGACGAGCGCGCAGAAGGGCTCGACCGGGCCGAGCCGCTCGGTCTCGGTCACCGACGCCGCCGTGACCGCGGCGAAGCCCCGCCCGCGGAGCGCCTCGCAGAGGTTGTCGGACATGCGCGAGTCGTCCTCGACCACCGCGACCAGCCCGTCGCGGCGCGCCGCCGCGAGGAGATCGAGGATCCGGGGCACCGCGACCGGCTTGGGCAGGACCGCGAGGAGCCCCTCGCGCCGGGCGGCCTCGAGCGCGTCGTCGGCCACGTGGGCGGTGATGACCATGGCGGCGGCGCCCGGGTCGATGCGCCGGAGCTCGTGCACGAGCTCCGCCCCGCCCATGAGCGGCATGCGCATGTCGGTGAGCAGCGCGTCGAAGCGCGTCTTCCGCGCGAGCGCGAGCGCCTCCTGCCCGTTCTCCGCGATGGCGACCTCGTCGCCGCCGTCGCGCAGGATCTCGGCGAGGTTCTCGGCGAAGTCGCGGTTGTCGTCGACGATCAGGTAACGGCGCATTCGTGGCGGCTCCGGAGGCTCAGGCGGGCAGGCGGACGGTGAAGCGGGCGCCGCCGCCGGGCCGGTCGGAGTACTCGACCGTGCCCCCATGGCGCTCCGCGATCCGCTTCACGAGCGCGAGCCCGAGGCCGATGCCCTTGTCCTTGGTGGTGATGAGCGGCTCGAAGAGGCGGCGGCGCGTGGCGGGGTCGACCCCGGGCCCGGAGTCCTCCACGTCGAGCGCGACGAGCCCGTCCGCGCGGCTGGCGCGCACGGCGACCACGCCCTCTGGCGACGCCGCGAACACGGCGTTCTCGAGCAGGTTGACGAACACCTGGCGCAGCTGGCCCGGATCGCCCTCCACCGGCGGCAGGGCGTCGAGCCCCTCCAGCGCCAGCGACACGCCCGTGGGGCGCCTCACCGACTCCGCCGCCCCGCCCACCACGGCCGCGAGCTCGACGGGCTCGCGCGCGAGCGGCCGGTCACGGATCATGTCGAGCAGGTTGGTGATGATCCCGTTCGCCACGCCGAGCTGCTCGCCGATGCGGTCGAGGTGCTTGCGGGCGCGCTCGTCCTCGCCGGTGCGCGTGCGGAGGATGTAGAGCGACGTCTCGATGACGCCGAGCGGGTTGCGGAGGTCGTGGCCGATCGATCCGACGAGCTGCCCGAAGGTCGAGAGTCGCTCGACGCGCGCCTGCTGCGCGAGGAGGTCCTCCCGGTAGGTGTGCAGCATGACCGCCAGCTCGAGGTCGAGCACCTTCCCGAGCGCGTTGCGCACCCGCTCGAGCTCCGGGGGATCCCCGTGGAAGCGCTCGTAGGCGAGGCGCGCGAGCCCGGTGCGGTGCACGTTCATCGCGCCGAACATGTAGTGCTGAGGCAGCCCGATCCGGACGTGGACGCGCCCGATGCGGTAGCGCCGGTCCCAGTACGCCTCGTCCCACGGGCCGCCGAGCAGCTCGTCCAGCCACGCGATCATCGTGACCTTCAGGTGGCCGACCTGGCTCTCGCCGCCGACGAGGGCAGTGCGCGCGCCCTCGTGTCCGAGGATGCGATCGTAGAACTCCTCGGCGAGCCGCGGGAAGTGAGGGGCGGCCGCGCCGTGGAGGCTGCGGAGCGCCCGCTCGTCCCCATCGCCCCAGCCGACGTACCGCTTCAGCTCCTCGAACACAGTCTCGGGCACGCCGGTCATCTAAGCGCGCGCCCCCCGCCGGTCAACGGGCGGACGGCCCGGCGCCGGTCCCCAGGTCGCTGGACGCAGCGCGTCGTCGGGGGGGGGAGGGGGGCGGCTCAAGCGCGGCCGGCGCGCTCCTGAGCCCGCACCGCGTCTGCGACGAGGTCGAGGTCGCGCACCACGTCGGCGGCGAAGCGGACGAAGTCGGCCTCCGTGACGATGCCCACGAGGCGCCCCTCCTCGTCGCAGACCGGCAGGCACCCGTACTTGCGCTCCAGCATGAGGCGCGCCGCCTGGGAGAGCGCCGTGGCCGGGCGGACGGTGGTGAGGTCGCGCGTCATGACCTCCGACACCGCCAGCGTCCTCGCGCCGGACCGGCCGGACTGGCCGGAGCGGAGCACGTCACGCTGGGTGACGAGCCCGACGAGGCGGCCGTCCTTGACGACGGGGAGGTGGCGGATGCCGCTCAGGCGGAGCAGGGACTCCGCGAGCGCGAGGTCGTCGGACTCGCCCACGGTGACGAGATCCTTCGACATGAAGTCGGCGACCGAGATCATGGGGGTCGATTCTGGCACGACCGTCGGGGGACCTCCAGACGCGTCGGGCGAGGAGAGCACGAGCGAGAGCTCCGCCAGCGACGAGGAGGCGGTGCGGCGAAGGGCGCCGCTCCCGCGAGCGAAGCGGGCGCGCCGGGGCGCCGCCCCGTGAGCTCAATGCACCACGAGCACCGGCTTCGGGCTGATGTGGACGAGCCGGTCCGAGACGCTGCCGAGGAACATCCGCGCGACCGCGCCGTGACCCCGGCTGCCGATCACGATCATCCCGACGTCGGTCGCCGCGGCCGTCTCGGCGATCGCCTCCGCGGGCGCGCCGTACAGCACGGCCGTGTCGACCTCGACCGAGGGCTCCTCGATCGACTCCACCGCCTTCTCGAGCAGCCGATCGGCGTACGCGCGGTGCTCCTTCTCGACCTCGGCGATCGTGAGCCCGTACACGTCGGGAGGGAGGAGCAGCTTCGGTACCACGTGGACGAGCGTCAGCTTGGCGCCGAAGCGGAGCGCGATGTCCGCGGCCATGCGCGCCGCCTTGAGGGAGGAGTCGGAACCGTCCACCGCCACCAGGATTCGCTTCATCGCTGTCCCCCGTGTACGTGCCCTACATCCATTCAAGGGGGATGCCCGCGGCGCGACCCGATCGTGAGGGCGAGGTGGGACGCGATCCGCCTCGCCCGGGCCCGCGACACGCCCGGGGCGTCTCCAGGTCGCCCGCTGCCAGTCGCAGCCGGCGAGCTCTCAGGGGCGGATGCGGCCACGTGCCTCAGGTCTCTGGAGACGGAAACGGCACGGGGGCGAACGCGACGCGCTCGCCCCCGCAGAGGGTGGACAAGATCTGGTTACAGCGGGGCGAGCTGGCGCGACTACGCCTGCTTGGCCTTCGACGCCTCGTCCGAGGAAGTCGCGCCGGGGGTGGACGGCTTCTCCTCGTCCTCGCCGCTGAACGACTTCTTGAAGCTGCGGATGCCCTGGCCGAGGCCAGCGCCGAGCTGTGGGAGCTTGCTCGCGCCGAACAGGATCACGACGATCAGCAGGATGACGACGAGCTCGCCCATTCCGAGCTTGGGAAACATGCGGGAGTCCTTTCTCGCCTCTGTGGCCCGGCCCTCTCTTAACAGGGATCAGGCGGCGTTGTCTTCCATCGCGATGGCCGCCAGCCGGCGGTGATCGAGCACGCGGACGCCGCGCGAGGCGTCGACGACGCCGTCCTTCTCGAGCTTCGTGAGGCAGCGCGAGAGGGTCTCCGGGCGCATGCCCAGCAGCCGCGCGACGACCTGCTTGCGGACGGCGTTGGGGCGATCGGCGAGGAACCGCGCGTGCGCGAGGGCGAACCGCGCGACGCGCGAGAGGCAGTCGCCCTGCCGCCAGTTCACCTCGTCGCGCTGGGCCCGGGACTCGGTGAGGAGGAGGTCGAGCACCACGCGGGCTGCGCTCTTCTCGGGCCCGATCCACTGGGACATCGCGTCGCCGCCGATGCCGCAGATCTTCACGCGCGACAGCGCCCGGACCTCGAACGGCGACGGCTCGCCGTGCAGCGACTCGGTGCAGAGCAGCGAGGTCGGGCCGCGGAGCGAGAGGAGCAGCTCCGAGCCGCGGGGGCTCACCGCGGAGAGGGCGACGAAGCCCTCCTTGACGAAGTACACGGTCCGCGGGCGCTCCCCCTGCGCGCAGATGGTGGCGCCCGACTCGCGCGTGGTGGGGGTGAGGCGACAGCGTCCCTGCGAGGCAAGACCCAGCGAGCAGGCGTTGCAGTCCGAGATCGGAGCGTTCGAAAGCACCTCGAGTTCCTCCCGCCGCTGGAAGTCAGCTTCTTGATCGGCGTCTGTTTGCACGAGCTAGGCCCGCGTACGCCCGGGGTTTTATACCGCGGTTCGTGCAGACGTTGCGTTTGCGGTTCGGGGCCCCTCCACTGTGCGCAAGGATTGCGGAGGCGCGGCCGACGCCTCGTCCGGCGCGGGCGACTGCGCCCGCTCGATCGGGGGCTCGTTCCATCCCCGCTTCACGGGACGGCCAGGCGCCTGCTTGGCGCGGCGCGCGAGCTCGCCGCGAAACGACCTCCGGGCAGGACCTCCCGCGCGCGCGCGCGGCGCCGCGCCGGGGTGTGCGTGGCATGATGCGCGCGCATGGAGAAGCTCTTCCGCATCCGGGACGCGGTGATCGCCGCGGTCTCGCCGCTCGACGACGAGGAGGTCGCGCTCCGCGACGCCGCCGGCCGGTACCTGGCGGGTCCCGCCCTCGCGCGGGTCCCCGCGCCGCCGGACACCTGCTCCGCGATGGACGGCTACGCGATCCGCGCCGAGGACGTTCGCGGAGCGTGCACGCTCGCGGTGACCGGCGCGCGCTACGCCGGCGATGCGGCGGGCGCGGCGCTCGCGCCGGGTGCCGCCGTCCGCATCTTCACCGGGGCCCCGCTGCCCCCGGGGGCGGACACCGTGGTGCGCGAGGAGGCGACGCGGCCGGACGGCGAGCGCGTGCGGTTCCTCGAGGCTGCGCGCCGCGGCGACAACGTGCGGCTCGCGGGCGAGGACGTGGTGGCGGGCGGGCTCGCGCTGGAGGCCGGGGCCCGCCTCGGCGCGCGCCAGGCCGCGCTCCTCGCGGCCGTCCGCGCGGACCCCGTGCGCGTGCGGCGCCGGGCGAGGGTGGCGGTGCTCTCCACCGGCGACGAGGTCGTCACCGGGCGCACGCCGGACTCGAACGGCGTGGCGGTGGCAGGGCTCGTGCGCGCGCTCGGGGCGGAGGTCGAGCGGCGCGCCGTGGAGGACCGGCTCGACGCCGTCGCGGCCGCGATCTCCGACGCCGCGCGCCGCTGCGACGCGGTGCTCACCATCGGCGGAGTGTCCATCGGCGAGCGCGACCACGTCCCCGCGGCGCTCGCCGGCCTCGGCGCGGACGTGCGCGTGCACGGCGTCCCGATGAAGCCCGGCAAGCCGTTCCTGTTCGCCCTGCTCGGCGCGACGCCCGTGCTCGGCCTCCCCGGGAGCCCATCGGCGTGCCTCGCGGCGTTCGAGGTGTTCGCTCGCCCGGCGCTGCTCGCCCGCGCCGGAGCCGCGCGCCGCTTTCGTCTCTCCGCGCCGGTGCGCCTCGCCGAGGCCACCGCGGGCAAGCCCGGTCGCGCGCGGCTGCTGTGGGCGCGGCTCGAGGGCGACGGTCGGGCGCGACCGCTCGGGAAGGACGCGGCCCAGGTCCGGGGACCGGCGCTCGCGGATGCGATCCTGCTCGTCCCCGCGGACGCGGGGGATCTCCACGCGGGCGCGGAGGTGACGGCGTGGCTGCTCGGCGACGACGCGTGAGCGCGGGGCGGCCGCCCATCGTGGCGGTCTCGGGCTCCTCGGGCGCGGGCAAGACGCGGCTCCTGTCGCGGCTCATCCCCGCGCTGGTCGGCCGCGGCGTGCGCGTGGGCGTGCTGAAGCACACCAGCCACGCGCATCCCTTCGACGTCCCCGGGAAGGACACCGACGTCCTGCGCCGCGCGGGAGCGCTGGCCGCGGCCATCGAAGGTCCCCGCGGGCTCGCCTACTTCGGGCCGCCCGCGGGCGGCGCGCGGGCGCTCGCGCGGCTCCTCCCGGAGGTCGATCTCGTGCTCGCCGAGGGCTTCAAGCACGAGCCGCTCCCGCGGATCGAGGTGTACCGTCCCGGCGTCTCGCGGGCGCTCCTCGCCGACGGGGACGCGCGCGTCTTCGCTGTCGTGGGCGCGCGCGCGGCGCGCCGGCCGGTCCCCCTGCTCGACGCCGACGACGTCGAGCCGCTCGCCGATCTGCTCTGCGCGCGCTTCCAGCTCGGCGGCCGCCGTCCCGCGCAGCGCTTGCGGGTGCCACCGACCGTGAGCAGCCTTCCCGCGAAGGAAAGCGAGCGCACGACGGCGCTCGGGAGAAGGGAACGCATGCCGAAGAAGACGACGAACCGGAAGAGCGCCACGGCCCGCACGCGTGGAGGCCGCCGCAGCGGCGCCTCCCGCAGCGACGCCGGGCGCAAGGGCGGGAACGCGACGCTTCGGGCGCGGGGTCCGGAGTTCTACTCGGAGATCGGCCGCAAGGGCGGCAAGAAGAGCCGCGGCGGTCGCTCCTCCGCGAAGAGCTCCACCGGCACCCGGCGCGGCGCGACCACGAAGCGCGGGACGGCGCGCCGCGGCGCGGCGAAGCGCACGTCCCGCACGAGCCGCATGCGCTGAACGGGCAGCCGCGGTTCCCGAACCGCGCCCCGTCGCAGCGCCCGTGGGTCCCGCCCCTTCGACGCGCTCGGGTCGGCGGGTTGGGAGCGCAGGCCCCGTCCGATCGGCGCGCCGCCCGCGGAACCATGGCGAGGCCCGTGCTAAGACACGGGCCCCATGGTGACGCTCCTCTGCTCGCTGGTCCTCGCCGCGGCGGCGGCGCAGCCTCCCGCGCCCGCCCCGCAGGACCCCTTCCTCCGCCAGCTCGCCGAGACGCGCGGGTTCCGCGCCGGGCGGCCGACGCTCGTGAAGGTCGATCCGGACGGGCGCACCGCGCTCTTCCTCCGCTCGGGCCCGCGCGCGGGCGTGCAGTCCCTGTTCGAGACCGATCTCCGCAGCGGCGCCACGCGCGAGGTGGTGTCGCCCGCGGCCCTCGTGGGCGCGGCGCTCGAGCCGACCGCCGCGGAGGCCGCCCGGCTCGAGCGGCAGCGCGTCCTCGCGCGCGGCGTCACCCACTACGCGCCGTCCCCGGACGGACGCAGGATCGCGTTCGCGATCGGCGGCCGGCTCTGGCTCCTCGACCGCGCGTCGGGCGCCTCCGCTCCCGTGCCGGGCGCGGCCGGCGTGATCGATCCGCGCTTCTCTCCCGACGGCCGCGCGCTCGCGTACGTGGCGGATCGCGACCTCCACGTCCGCGACCTCGCGACGGGGCGGACGCGGCGGCTCACGCGCGCCCGGGCCGCGTCGATCTCGAACGGCCTCGCCGAGTTCGTCGCCCAGGAGGAGATGGACCGTCACGAGGGGTACTGGTGGTCCCCGGACGGGCGCCACCTCGCCTACGCCGAGGTCGACGAGTCGCCGGTGGAGCGGCGGGCGCTGTGCGACCCGGCGCGCCCGGAGCGACCGTGCGCGCAGGTCGCGTACCCGCGCGCCGGGACGGCGAACGCCGCCGTCCGGCTGGCGGTCGTCCCGGCGGCGGGTGGCCGGCCGGTCTGGATCCGCTGGGACAGGAGGGCGTTCCCGTACCTCGCGACCGTCCGCTGGGAGCGGGGCGGCCCGCTCGCCCTCGTCGTGCAGAACCGCGCGCAGACCGAGGTGCGGCTGCTCGCGGCGGATCCCTCGAGCGGCGCGACGCGGGTGCTGCTCGCGGAGCGCGACGACGCCTGGGTGGAGCTCTTCCAGGACTTCCCGCGCTTCCGCGTCGACGGGAGCTTCTACTGGGCGACCGAGCGCAACGGCGCGCCGGAGGTCGAGCTGCGCGGCGCCGGCGGTGCGCTGCTGCGGAGCGTCGTCCCCGCGGCGGCCGGCTTCGTGGCGCTCGCCGGCTACGACGGCGAGGCGGACGAGCTCGTCTTCACCGCCGCGCCGGATCCGACGCGCACGGTGGTGCAGCGCGCCCGACGAGGCGGCTCCCCCGAGACGATCGCGCTCGGAGAGGATCGCCCGACGCTCGCGAGGGCGGTCGCCGCCGGCAAGGGCGGCGCGGTGGCGGTGACGTGGACCACGCTCACGCGAGCGGCCCGCACGGTGGTGCTCGGCCGGGACGGGGCGCGGCTCGCGGAGCTGCCCAGCGTCGCGGAGGAGCCGCCGTTCGCGCCCACCACCGAGCTGCGGCGCGTCGGGGAGGGGCAGGGGCTCTGGGCCGCGGTGCTTCGTCCGCGCGCTGCGGCGCCCGGAGAGAGGTTCCCGGTGGTCGTGGACGTCTACGGCGGGCCGTCCGGGCCGCGCGCCGTTCACGCGCCGATGATCGCCGAGCAGTGGCTCGCGGATCAGGGGTTCGTCGTCGTGCGGATCGACGGCCGCGGCACGACCCGGCGCGGGCGGGCGTTCTCGCGCGCCGTGAAGGGCGACTTCTCGACGATCGTGCTCGAGGACCAGATCGCGGGGCTCCGGGCGCTCGCGGCGCAGCTCCCCGCCATGGACCTCGGCCGCGTGGGGATCACCGGGTGGTCGTTCGGCGGCTACGCCGCCGCGCTCGCGGTCCTGCGCCGGCCGGACGTGTTCCACGCGGCGGTCGCGGGGGCGCCGGTGGCGGAGTGGCGCGACTACGACACGCACTACACGGAGCGTTATCTCGGTCTGCCGGAGCAGAACCGCGCCGGGTACGACCGCAGCTCGCTCCTCGGCTGGGCCCCGGGCCTCGCGCGCCCGCTCCTCGTGGTCCACGGGACCGCCGACGACAACGTGTTCTTCTCGCACGCGCTGAAGCTCGGGGACGCGCTGTTCCGCGCCGGCCGCCGCTACGAGCTGTTGCCGGTGGCGGGCGCGACCCACATGATCCCGGAGCCGACCGCGGTGGTGCGCCGCTGGGAGGCGACCGCCGCGTTCCTCGCGGAGCACCTGGCGCGCGCGTCCCCGCCGCCGGTGCACGCCCCGCGTCCGTGAGGCGCGCTCGACGAGCCGAGTCCGACGCCGCCTCGCCTTGACACCCCGGATCCCCCGTCGCTACCCTCCGCGCTCCATGACCTCCAAGACGGACAGTCCGGATCGCTCCGCGGCGGGGCGCGCGGCGTTCGTCTCGCCCGAGACGCAGACGCTGGAGCTGCCCGGCGGCCTCGACCTCGAGCTGGGCGGCCGGCTGGAGCGCGTCCAGATCGCGTACCGGACGTGGGGGACCCTCGCGCCCGACGGCGGCAACGCCGTGGTCGTGTGCCACGCGCTCACCGGCTCGGCCGACGCCGACCAGTGGTGGACGCGCCTGTTCGGCCCGGGCCGCGCCCTGGACCCCGCGCGCGACTTCATCGTCTGCTCGAACATCCTGGGCAGCTGCTACGGCACGACCGGTCCCACGTCGATCGATCCTGGGACCGGCAGGCCGTACTACGGCGCCTTCCCGGCGATCACCGTGCGCGACATGGTGCGGGTGCAGAAGGCGCTCGTCGACGCGCTCGGCGTGCGCCGAGTGCGGATGGCGATCGGCGGCTCGCTCGGCGGCATGCAGGTGCTGGAGTGGGCGCTGCTCTACCCGGCGCTGGTGGAGTCGGTGGTGTTCATCGCCTCGACCGCGCGCCACTCGGCGTGGTGCATCGGCCTCTCCGAGGCGCAGCGCCAGGCCATCTACGCCGACCCGCGCTGGGGCGGGGGCGCCTACGATCCCGCCGAACCGCCGGAGGCCGGGCTCGCCGCGGCGCGCATGATGGCGATGCTCTCGTACCGGAGCCAGCCGTCGTTCGAGCAGCGCTTCGGGCGCCGCCCCCAGACCGAGGACGTCTACGCGGTCGAGAGCTACCTGCGCTACCAGGGCCGGCTGCTCGTCGACCGCTTCGACCCCGCGACCTACGTGGCCCTCACGAAGGCGATGGACACGCACGACGTCTCGCGCGCCCGCGGGGATTACGACGAGGTGCTCCGGTCCATCCGCCAGCCCACGCTGGTCGTCTCGATCGACTCCGACGTCCTCTACTGGCCGTGGGAGCAGCGGGAGGTCGCCGCGCTCGTGCCGAACGCGCGGCTCGCCGTCCTCGACTCGCCGCACGGCCACGACGCGTTCCTCATCGACGTCGACCGGCTGTCCGACATGGTGGCCGAGTTCCGCGGCGAGCGGCGCCGGCGCCAGGCGGCGGACGAGGGGGGCGACGCGATCGACCGCGCGTACGCGGAGCACGGGGTGTCGCTGCTCGTGCTGGGCAAGGGCAAGGTCGGGTCGGAGCTGCTGGAGCAGCTCCGCGCGCAGGGCGCCGAGCTCGAGCTCGACTACGAGACGGTGGTGCGGGTGGTGGGGATCGCCGACCGGCGCCGCGCGCTCCTCGACGAGGCGGGCATCGACCTGGACCGCTGGCGCGAGCTGCTCGCCGCCGCGCCGGAGACGGGGCCCGTCGACGCCGCGAGCGCGCCGGCCCTGCTCGACCGGCTCGCCGCGCTGCCGCGCCCGATCCTCGTCGACCTCACCGCCGCGGAGGGGATGGAGGACGTCTACGAGCAGGCCTTCCGGCGCGGCGTCGACGTGGTCGCCGCGAACAAGCGGCCGCTGGCGGCGCCGCCGCGCCGGCGCGAGCAGCTCCGCGAGGCGCGCCGGCACCACGGCCGGCAGTACCGCTACGACACCGCCGTGGGCGCGAGCCTGCCGGTGATCGGCACGCTGCGCCGGCTCGTCCGCAGCGGCGACCGCGTGCGCTCCATCGTCGGCTCGCTCTCCGGGACGCTCGGCTACCTGTGCACCGAGCTCGCGCGCGGGGTGCCCTTGTCGCTCGCGACCCGCTGGGCGATCGGGCTCGGGTACGCGGAGGAGGACCCCCGGGACGACCTCTCCGGGCGCGACGCCGCCCGCAAGGCCCTCATCCTCGCGCGCGAGACGGGGGCGCAGCTCGCGCTGGAGGACGTGGAGGTGGAGCCCCTCGTCCCTCCCGAGGCGCTCGTGCCCGGTCCCCCGGAGGCCCTCATCGCCGCGCTGCGCGAGCACGACGAGGCGCTCTCCCGGCGCGTGGAGTCGCTCCGCGCGGAGGGGAAGGTCCTCCGCCACCTGGCGCGCGTGCAGACGCTGCCGGACGGGAGGGTGGCCGCGCGGGTGGGGCCGGAGGCCGTCGAGCTCGCCGATCCGGCCGCGCACCTCGTCGGCGTGGAGGCGTACGTCGCGTTCACGAGCGCCCGGCACTCGGAGCGGCCGCTCGTCGTGCAGGGCGCGGGCGTGGGCGGAGCGAGCACGGCCGGCGGCGTGCTCGCCGAGCTCCTCGCCATCGCCCGGGGCGACGGGGCGGCGTAGGGATCTCACCCATCTCACGGGGGCTGCGCCCCCGCTCCAGCGGCGGAGCCGCTCGGACTCCACCGCCCCTCGCCGGGTCGCGTGCGCCACCGCAGGGCGGCTTCGCCGCGAACGGCGGTGGCGCCGCGGCTTCGCTCGCCCGATCACCCTCGCGCGCGCGGCGCGGGGACGCCGTACTTCTTCATCTTCCCCTGCAGCGTCGTCGGACGCAGGCCGAGCAGGGAGGCCGCTCCGCCCGGTCCGTACACCCGGCCGCCGGCGTGCGAGAGGGCGCGCTCGATGAGCGCGCGGACCTCGTCCTCGAACTTCCCCGGCGCCGCGGCCTCGGCGGGCGCGGAGGGGGTGCCGTCCGGCCGGAGGCGCGCCGGGAGCTCGGGGAGCGACAGCTCGGGCCCGGGCGAGAGGATGAGCGCGCGCTGCAGGAAGTTCTCGAGCTCGCGGACGTTGCCGGGCCAGTCGTGCGCCTCGATCGCGCGCCAGGCGTCCTCGCCCACCCGCGGCGGGCGGCGGTGCATGGCCGTCGCGTGGCGCGCGAGGAAGTGCATGGCGAGGGGGCGGATCTCGTCGCGCCGCTCGCGCAGGGGCGGCAGCTCGATGGGGAAGACCGCGAGCCGGTAGTAGAGGTCGGCGCGGAACGTGCCGCGGGCGACCATCTCCTCCAGGTTGCGGTTCGTCGCGGCGACCACCCGCACGTCGACCTTGACCGGCTCGGTGCCGCCGACGCGCTCCACGACGCGCTCCTGCAGCACCCGCAGCAGCCGCACCTGCACGGACGGGGGCGCGTCGCCCACCTCGTCGAGGAAGACGGTCCCGCCGTCGGCCTGCTCGAACCGGCCCGGCCGGCGACGGCTCGCGCCGGTGAAGGCGCCCTTCTCGTGCCCGAACAGCTCGCTCTCGATGAGCCCCTCGGGGATGGCCCCCAGGTTCACCGGGACGAAGGGCGCGTTGAAGCGGGGGCTGAACTCGTGGACCATCCGCGCGAGCCCCTCCTTGCCGACGCCGGTCTCGCCGCGGACCAGGACGGTGGTGGTCGAGGGCGCCACGAGCCGCACGCGCTCGACCACGTCCTTCATGGCCGGGCTCTCCGCCACGTAGCGTGCGTCGCGCTTGATCTGGCGGATCTCCTCCTTCAGGAGGGCGTTCTCGCGGCCGAGGAGCCGGTTGAGGCGCTGCACCTCCTCGACCATGAGGCTGTTGTGCAGGGCGATGGCGACGAGGTGCGCCACCTGCTTCGCGACCTCGTAGCAGCAGTCGAGGAGCCCCTCCGCGGGCGGGTGGGCGATGTCGAGCGTGCCGAGGACCTCGTTCTCGAACACGAGCGGGAACGAGACGAGGGAGCCGTAGCCGTAGGCGGCGAGGAGCGGCTCCTCGCGATAGCGGGGGGTCTTCGGCTGGAGCGGGTCGAGGATGCAGGGCGTCCGCTCGCCCAGCGCCTTTCCGGCCGCGGAGCCCGCGAGCGGGAACGAGGTCCCGAGCTCCGGCGAGGGCTGGCGCGGATCCGACACGAGCACGACCTCTGCACGGGTCGGGTCGCCGGAGGAGATCCGGTTGATGGCGACGCGCGTCTCGCCAAAGTGGCGCCGCAGCAGGTGGCCGGTGCGATCGAGCACCGAGGCGAGATCGACCGTGGAGAGCACCGCCTCGATCGCCTCCTCGACGATGCGGCGGTGCGGGTCCTCGTGCGAGACGACGGGCAGGAGCGGTCCAACCATGGACGGGTGAGTAACGAAATGACGGTGTGCGAGTCAACCGCCCGCGGGTGCAGGATCGCGGCGCAGGGCAGAAAACGCCAGCCGATACGTACACTTGTCCGCCTGGCAACGACCTTGCTCTAGCTCACGGCCAGGTGCGTCCCGTCGGACGACCGCCGGGGCGGGTGGCCCGCCCGAGCCGAGAGGAAGCCATGGACGCCATCGAGACCCTCATGAACGAGCACCGCGTGATCGAGCGCGTGCTCGACGCCCTCGTCGGATTCGCCGAGGAGGCCCGGCGCAAGGGCACCGGCGACAAGGCCGAGCTCGGCCGGTTCGTCTCCTTCATCCGCGAGTTCGCCGATCGCTGCCACCACGGCAAGGAGGAGGACATCCTGTTCGCCGCGATGGTCGCGCACGGGTTCCCGCGGAACGGCGGCCCGGTCGCGGTCATGCTGCACGAGCACGCGCAGGGCAGGGCGCTCGTGGGCGCGCTGGCCGCCAAGGCGGCCCAGGACGGTCCGTGGACGCCGGCCGACCTCCAGACCATCTCCGACGACGCCGCCGCCTACGCGAACCTGCTCCACGCCCACATCCACAAGGAGGACGCGATCCTCTACCCGATGGCGGAGCAGCGCCTCCCGCCCGAGGCGATGGAGCGCGTGGCCGAGGACTGCGAGCGCTTCGAGCGCGAGCAGACCGGCGCGGGCGTGCACGAGCGGTACCACGCGCTCGCCGACGAGCTGGTCCTCCGTCACGCCGCGACCAGCCACCCGGCGGCCGACACGACGCCCCCGCACCGCCACGGCTGCTGCGGCTAGCGGCGCCCGAGCCCGACGCACCACCACCCCTTCACCCGACATCCGCACGGCTGCCGTGGGAGGCCGTCGTGCGCCCGCCCCCCCCGTAGTCCGGAGAGTTCATGAGCCACAAGGGACGCGCCATCCTGCTGTTCACCATCGTCGCCGCCTTCACGGTCCTCATCTTCGGAGGCGCCAAGATCAACGAGCACAAGCCGCCCATCCCCGAGCGCGTCGTCTCCGCGTCCGGAGAGGTCGTGATGACCGGCGAGGACATCCGCCAGGGCCAGCTGCAGTACCTCTCGCGAGGTGGCCAGCAGACCGGCTCGATCTGGGGCCACGGCGCGTACCTCGCGCCAGACTGGTCCGCCGACGCGCTCCACCGCATCGGCCTCGCCGCGGCTGGCCTCGCGGTCGGCCGCGCGCCGGGGGACGCGGCGGCCTACACGCAGGAGCGGCTCGAGGCCCTCCCGCCCGGCGAGCGCGGCCGGGTCGAGGCCGAGGTCGCCGCCGAGCTGCGCCAGAACCGCTACGACCCCGCCACCGGCACGCTCACGCTCTCACCGGGCCAGGCCGCGGCGTTCCCCGCGCTCGTCCGGTACTACACCCAGCTCTTCGCCGAGGGGTCCGACGCGATGTCGATCCCTCGGGGCTTCGTGGCGGATCCCGCCGCGGCGCGCGCCATGACGTCGTTCTTCTTCTGGACGGCGTGGTCGGCCGGGACGAACCGCCCCGGGGAGACGTTCAGCTACACCGCGAACTTCCCCTTCGATCCCCTCGTCGGGAACCGCCCGCTCCCGTCGTCGCTCGTCTGGTCCATCCTCTCCGTCGTCCTGCTCATCCTCGGCACGTTCGCCGCCATCTACGCGTACCTGCGCCTCCGCGCGAAGGACCACGAGGAGCCGGTCCGGGTGGTCCCGCTCGCCGAGCCGAAGCCCACCCCGAGCCAGCGCGCCACCCTGCCGTTCTTCCTCGTCGCGATCCTCCTCTTCATCGTCCAGGCGCTGCTCGGGTCGGTGACCGGCCACTACGCGGTCGAGGGCAACAAGCTCTTCGGCATCGAGATCGGCCAGCTCCTCCCGTACGCGGCGACGCGCGGCTGGCACCTCCAGCTGGCGGTGTTCTGGATCGCCACCTGCTGGCTCGCGACGGGCCTCTTCATCGGCCCGGCGGTGAGCGGTCACGAGCCGAAGGGGCAGAAGGCCCTCGTCTACACGCTCCTCGGCGCGCTCGTGGTGGTCGTGGTCGGCGCGCTCGCCGGCACCTACCTCGGCGTGCGCGGCAAGCTCTCCGGCCCGAACGGCTGGCTCGTCGGCCACCAGGGCTACGAGTACATCGAGCTCGGGCGCGTCTGGCAGGTCGCGCTCATCGGCGGGATGCTGCTCTGGCTCGCCCTCGTGTACCGCGCGGTGAAGCCGGCGCTCGCGGCGGAGAAGGACAAGGGCGGGCTCACGCACCTGCTCCTCTACGCCTCGGTGACCATCCCGCTCTTCTACTCGGTCGGCCTGTTCTACACGCCGGGCACGCACATCGCGGTCGCCGACTACTGGCGCTGGTGGGTGGTGCACCTCTGGGTGGAGAACTTCTTCGAGGTGTTCGCCACCGTGGCGCTGGCCTTCATCCTCGCCCGCATCGGCGCGGTCGGGGCGAAGGCGGCGCTCCGCGCGACCTACTTCTCCATCCTGCTCTACCTCGGCTCCGGCATCATCGGGACGTTCCACCACCTGTACTTCACCGGCTCGCCGCTGTTCATCACGGCGCTCGGCGCGACGTTCTCGGCGCTCGAGATCGTCCCGCTCACGCTGCTCGGCTTCGAGGTCTACGAGAACCTGAAGCTCGCGCGCTCCGGTGAGAACGCCAGCGCGTGGAGGTGGCCGCTCTACTTCTTCGTGGCGGTGGCCTTCTGGAACGCGGTCGGCGCGGGCGTCCTCGGGTTCCTCATCAACCCGCCGATCGTCCTCTACTACGCGCAGGGGCTCAACACGACGCCCATCCACTCGCACGGCGCGCTCTTCGGCGTGTACGGCTTCCTCGCCATCGCGCTCATGCTCTTCTCCATGCGCAACATCGTCCGCAAGGACGCGTGGAACGACGGGCTCCTCAAGGGCGCGTTCTGGGGGCTGAACGGCGGCCTCGCCGGCATGATCGTCTTCTCGCTCCTCCCCGCGGGCATCTACCAGTTCGCCATCGGGATCGAGAAGGGGCTCTGGTACGCGCGCAGCCCCGAGGTGACCGGCAGCGCGTTCATCCACGCCGTCACGTGGGCGCGGGTCGTGCCGGACGTCGTGTTCCTCTGCGGCGCGGGGCTCCTCCTCACCTTCGTGGTGCGCGCCATCGTGAAGGACGTCGCGCTCCGGCGCGCCGACGAGGCCGGGGAGCGGTCGACCGTGCGCCGGGCGGCGTAACGGGCGGGTTCACGTGAGGCGTCCGTCGGGGACGGACGAGCGCCGGCGGGCCGCACCCTCCGGCGGCAGGTGAGGGGCGAGGCCGGTCCGCCGGTCTCGCCCCTCCGCCTTTCCGGCGGCGCGTGCATACGCTCCTCCATGGGAGGAAGACCGTGAACGCAATCGACCTGCTGGAGCAGCAGCACCGAGAGGTGGAGGAGCTCTTCGAGGAGTTCGAGAGCGCAGGGGAGAAGGCCAAGAAGACGAAGGAGCGGGTGTGCCGGGAGCTCTCCGATCAGCTCGCGATGCACGCGGAGATCGAGGAGAAGCTCTTCTACCCGGAGTCGAAGCAGGAGAACACGGAGGAGATCCTGCGCGAGTCCGTGGAGGAGCACCTGTCCATGAAGCGGATCCTGGCCGACCTCCTCGAGATCGGGGCGGAGGACGAGCAGTTCGACGCGAAGATGTCGGTGCTCAAGGAGCAGGTCGAGCACCACGTCGAGGAGGAGGAGAAGGAGCTCTTCCCGAAGGTCCGCAAGTCGCTCTCGAAGGAGGAGCTCGAGGACCTCGGCGCTCGCATGCAGCGGATGTTCGAGCGGCTCGAGGCCCAGGGGAACGCGAGCGCGAAGATCCCCGATCAGACGGACGCTCCGTCGGAGATCTGACGAGCGGGGTTGCCCGCCCCGGCCGTCTTCCTTAAAACGGCTGCGTGAACGAGACCGAGCTGCTCGCGCGGGCGCGGCCGGGGCGCAACGACCCCTGCTGGTGCGGGAGCGGGCAGAAGTACAAGAAGTGCCACCTGGACGAGGACGCGCGCGCCTCCCCGGCGGCGCCGGCGCGGTCCGTCCGCGCCCGGCTCCGCCCCGGGGTGGTGTCGCCGCGCCGGCCGGTGCCGGCGGCGATCTCCAGGCCGGACTACGCGTCGAACGGGCGGCCGCGCGCGCAGGGCCGCGACGTGAAGACCGCGGAGGAGCTGGAGCGGCTCCGCCGCGCCTGCCGGGCGGCCGCGCGCGTGCTGCGCGTCTCCGGCGAGGCGGTGCGCCCGGGCATCACCACCGACGCCCTCGACGAGATCGCGCACGCCGAGACCATCCGGCTCGGGGGCTACCCGAGCCCGCTCAACTACCGCGGCTTCCCGAAGTCGCTCTGCACCTCGGTGAACGAGGTGATCTGCCACGGCATCCCAGACAGCCGCCCGCTCGAGGCCGGGGACATCGTGAACCTCGACGTCACCGTGTACCTCGACGGCATGCACGGCGACTGCTCGGCGACCTTCCTCGTCGGCGAGGTGGATCCGGAGGGCCGGCGGCTCGTCCAGGTCGCGCGCGAGTGCCTCGCGAAGGGCGTCGCGGCGGTGCTGCCGGGCCGGCCGATCTCGGACATCGGCCGGGCGATCGAGGCGCACGCCTCGCGCCACGGCTACGGCGTGGTGCGCTCCTACTGCGGCCACGGCATCGGCGAGACGTTCCACACCTCGCTCCAGATCCCGCACCACTACGACCCCTCCGTGCGCCGGCTCATGGAGGAGGGGATGACCTTCACGATCGAGCCGATGATCACCGAGGGCACCTGGCAGGATCTGCTCTGGGACGACGGCTGGACCGCGGTCACCGCGGACGGGAAGCGCTCGGCGCAGTTCGAGCACACCATCGCCGTGACCGGAGGCGGCGCCGAGATCCTCACGAGCGAGGGGTGATGGCGCCCTTCGGAGGCTTCAGGCTCCGGGCTTCAGGCGACGGGACGGGACGCGCCTGCGGAAGCCTCCGGCCCGGAGCCCGTGGCCTCGTGTGACTCCATCAGACCCGCAGCCCCACCGCGCGCATCAGCGCGAGCGCGTTGGAGTGCGCGACGACGCCGGGCCTGAGCCGGTAGTCGAAGGCGATCTCGCCGTCCCTCACCTGGTCCTCGAAGTGCCCGTTCGCGAGCGCGCCGTCGGCGCCGGCGAGCTCCGTGAGCGCGAGATCGTGCGTCGTGACGAGCCCGAGGGCGCCCCGCGCGAGGAGCCCGCGCACCACCGCCTCGGCGCCGATGCGGCGGTCGTGCGAGTTCGTCCCGTGCAGGATCTCGTCGAGCAGGAACAGGAGCGGGAGGGCGCCCTTCGCGAGGTCGACGAGCTCCTTGAGGCGGGTGATCTCCGCGTAGAAGCGGGAGCGGCCCGCCTGCAGCGAGTCCTGGATGCGCAGGGTCGCGCCCGGCTGGAGGGGGGTGAGGCGCAGGCGGGCCGCGCGAACCGGCGCGCCGGCGAGCGCCAGCACCACGTTCACCCCCACCGTGCGCAGGTAGGTGCTCTTCCCCGACATGTTCGAGCCGGAGACGAGGAGCACGCGGGGGCCGTCGCCGCCGAGCCGCACGTCGTTCGGCACGGCGCTGGCGAGGAGGGGGTGCCTGAGCGCGTCGCCGTCGAGGATCGGGGTCCGCCCCGGCGAGAAGTCCAGCACCTCGGGCCAGACGTCCTCCGGGTGCTCGTAGGCGTAGCCCGCGAGTGAGGTGAGCGCCTCGAGCTCGGCGAGCGCCTCGAGCCAGCGGCGGATGCCGCGCCCCGCCGCGGCGCGCCAGCGCTCCACCGCGGCGGCGTGGAGCGGCGCCCACCCGAGCGCGAACGCGATCGGCGCGAAGAACTGGTTCCGTCCCCACTCCATCCGCGCGACGATCCGCACCAGCGCGGCGATGCGCCCCGACGCCGGCGCGCCGCCGCCCCGCAGCGCCCCCTGGAGCGCGGCGAGCCGAGGGTCCTCGAGCGGCTCCGCCTCGAGCCGCTCCAGGAGCAGCGAGAGCACCCTCAGCTCGGCCGCGGGCCGCTCGACGCCGCCGAGGACGCGCCCCATCCGACCGCGCAGCGCCCGAACGAACGCCCATTGCGCGAGGAGGACGAGGAGGAACGGCACCGGGCCGAGCCCCGCCGCCCACGCCCACGCCGTGCCGATCGCGGCCGCCGCGAGCGCGAGCGCCGCCGGGCGCACCGCGGTCGGCAGGAGCGGCGGGGCCTCGCCCCAGGCGGCCAGCCCGGCGGGCTCCACGCCGGCGCGCACGTCCTCGCCGAGCACGGCGAGGTCCTCGCGCAGATCGAGGCGCGGCGCGAGGGCGCCGACCGCGCGCTGCCTCGCGCGGGCCTCGGCGGCGGGGGCGGGGTGGAGGAGCCAGGCGGCGAGCCGCTCCTCACCGGGCCGCGTGCGCGCGGCGCACACGAGCTCGAAGAGCGAGCCGCGCCCGAAGAGGTCCAGGTCGAGCGCGTACGGGTGGGCGGGGTCGGCGAACCGCTCTCCGGGGTTGCCGGCGCCCGCGAAGCGCCCGTCCATCCGGGCGAGGGCGGCCTCGTGGAACGCCACCGCGCGCCGCGCCCGGGCGCGCGCCGAGAGCACGCGGTCGTGCAGCACGGCGAGCGCCACGAACGCGCCCACGGGCGCGAGGAGCCACCAGCCGGAGAGCCGGTGCTCCGCCCACGCGAGCCAGGCGACCGCGGCGGCGGCGGCGAACAGCGCGAGCCTGCCCCAGCCTACCCGGGCATCCGCGCGGTCGAGCCGCGTGACGCCGGCGCGACGCGCGTCGAGGCGGCGGGAGATCTCCTCGCGGGGGCTGGGCACGGCGCGGGAGGGTAGCGCGGAAGCGGTGCGATCGCATCGATCCAGGCGAATCGGGTCGCGGCGACGCCGATGCGACCCGCTCGGGACCCGGACCTCCACCCCGGACGTGCGAAAGGGTCCGCCGCGTTGCCCGGCCCCCCCTGCGTGGAAAGCTTCAATGCGGCACGAGCCGGACCGACCGTCCGGCGCCGGGGAAGCGAGGGAAGGTGGCATCGAGCTCGGGGGGCGCAGGGGGTGCGGAACGCGCGGCGGCGCTCGCCGAGCGGCTCGCTCGCGTCCGCCGCCGCACGCTGGAGCTCGCCGCTCCGCTCTCTCCGGAGGATGCGCTCGTCCAGTCGATGCCCGACGCGAGCCCCGCGAAGTGGCACCTCGCGCACACCAGCTGGTTCTTCGAGGCGTTCGTGCTACCCCGGGTGGAGCAGGCGTTCCGCCCGTTTCACGAAGCGTACGCCTACCTGTTCAACTCCTACTACGAGGCGGTGGGGCCCCGGCAGCCGCGCCCGCGGCGCGGGCTGCTGTCGCGGCCGCCGCTCGACGAGGTGGTCCGCTACCGCGCGAACGTGGACGAGCGCCTGGCGGGCGCGCTCGCCGGCCGACCCGCGGACGAGCTCCTGGACGTGGTCGAGGTGGGGATCGCGCACGAGGAGCAGCACCAGGAGCTCCTCCTCACCGACGTGAAGCACGCGTTCTTCTCCAACCCCCTGCGCCCGGCCTACGCGCCCGAGGCGCTCCCCGCGCGGCCACCCGCCACCGCGGCCCCCCCGCTCGCCTTCGTCGAGCGCGCGGGCGGGACGGTCGAGATCGGCGCGCCCGCTCACGGGTTCGCGTTCGACAACGAGCGGCCGCGCCACCGCGCCCTGCTCGAGCCGTACGCGCTCGCGAGCCGGCCGGTGACGAACGGGGAGTGGCTCGCGTTCATGGACGACGGCGGCTACCGGCGGCCCGAGCTCTGGCTCTCCGACGGCTTCGCGGCGGTGCAGCGCCACGGCTGGCGGGCGCCGCTCTACTGGGAGCTGGGCGACCGCGACGCGTGGCGCGTGTTCACGCTCGCCGGGTCGCGCCCGCTCGATCCCGCCGAGCCGGTGGCGCACGTCTCCTACTTCGAGGCCGACGCCTACGCCCGTTGGACGGGGGCGCGCCTGCCCACCGAGACCGAGTGGGAGTCGGCGGCGGCCGGCGCCCGGGAGGATGGGACGTTCGCCGACGACGGGCGCTGCCATCCGGCCCCCGCCTCGGCGGCGCCCGGGCTCCGCCAGCTCCTCGGCGACGTCTGGGAGTGGACCTCCTCCGCCTACGCGCCGTACCCCGGCTTCCGTCCGCTGACGGGAGCCCTCGGCGAGTACAACGGCAAGTTCATGGTCAGCCAGCTCACCCTGCGCGGCGGCTCGTGCGCCACGCCGCGGGGTCACGTGCGTCCGACGTACCGGAACTTCTTCTACCCGGACGCGCGATGGCAGTTCACCGGCGTACGACTGGCGAGGTAGCGGGCGTGATCGGACTCGAGGGTGCGAGCATCGGGGTGGAGCAGCGGTCGAGCGAGTCGGCCCGGTTCCGCGAGGACGTGGTGCGCGGACTGTCGGCGCCGCGCAAGACCCTTCCGCCGAAGTGGCTCTACGACCGGCGCGGTTCGGCGCTGTTCGAGCTGATCTGCGAGCAGGCGGAGTACTACCCGACGCGGACCGAGCTGGGGATCCTCGAGGGCCACGCCGAGGAGATCGCGGAGGCCATCGGCCCCGGCGCGCTCGTGTTCGAGCCCGGGGCGGGCAGCGGCAGGAAGACGGCGCTCCTGCTCTCCGCGCTGGAGCGGCCGGCGGGGTACGTGCCGGTGGACATCTCGAGGGAGGCGCTGCTCGAGGGCGCCGAGTCCCTGCGCCGACAGTTCCCGCGGCTGGGGGTGCGGCCCATCGTGGCGGACTTCACCGGGCCCGTGGCGCTGCCGCTCGGCGACCTCCCGGCCCGCCGGCGGGTGGCGTTCTTCCCCGGCTCGACCATCGGCAACTTCGATCCTCCCGAGGCGGTCTCGCTGCTGCGGCGCATGGCTCGGGACGCCGGTCCGGGCGGGGCGCTCGTCATCGGCGTGGACCTGGCCAAGGACGAGCGGACGCTCGTCCGCGCGTACGACGACGCGCGCGGCGTGACCGCCGCGTTCGACCTCAACCTGCTCGCGCGCATGAACCGCGAGCTCGGCGGAGACTTCCGGCTCTCGGCGTTCCGCCACCGCGCCGTCTTCGATCCGCGCCTCTCCCGCGTCGAGATGCACCTCGAGAGCCTCGAGCCCCAGCTCGTGAACGTGGCCGGGGAGAGCTTCGCCTTCCGCGCGGGGGAGACCATCCACACGGAGAGCGCGTACAAGTGGGAGACGCGCGCCTTCGACGCCCTGGCCCTCATCGCCGGCTGGCGGCCGGAGCGGACCTGGACGGACGAGCGGGCCTGGTTCGCGGTGAAGCTCTACACGGCCGCTCGCTAGACCATGGTTCGTGATTCGCGATCACCTTCGGTGATGCGAATCACGCCATGGTCCAGGCCCGGCGAGCGGCGTCAGGAGGGAGCCCGGAGGGGGCCCTGAACGTCCATGCGAGCGCGGCGCACCGCGGCCGAGCTGGAGGCGCGCGCCGCTCGCGCGACGCCGCCCGGGGCGGTCCGCCCGCCGATCTCGGAGCCGCTGGCCATGCTGCGGCGGCGCGGCCTCGATCCCCGGCCCTCGCGCCCGGATCTGCCGTTCGCGCCGGAGCACGATCCCGTCGCGGTCGCGTCGCTCGTCGAGCGGCTGCGCCATTACGCCTTCCGGCTGTTCCTGCGCGGCGCGATCCTGCGCGGCGACGGCTTCACGCCGGGCCAGGCGACCCGCTACGTCCCGGCGGAGAAGGCGCGCGCCATGGCGGAGGCCCTCGTCGCGCTCGGGATGGCCGCCCCGCTCGCCCGCGGCCGCTACCGGCTGCTCCACCGCCCGCGCACGTTCGGTGGGACGCTGGAGTGGTGGCTCGCGGAGGAGCTGCGCACCCGGCTCGCGCTGGAGGTGGCGACCGGCATCCGCTCCGGCGCGCCGGGGGTGGGCGGCGATCTCGACGTCGTCGCGGCCGGGGAGGGGAAGCTCCTGTACCTCGAGGTGAAGTCGTCCCCGCCCAAGCACGTCACCCAGGCGGAGGTCGGCTCATTCCTCCGTCGCGTCGCGGCGGTCCGGCCCGACGTGGCGCTCTTCGTCGTCGACACCGCGCTGCGCCTCGGAGACAAGATCGTTCCGATGTTCGAGCTCGCGCTCGCCCGGGGTGGCGGCGCGGGTCCGCTCCGGCGCCTGTTCCGCGAGACGTGGGCGGTCGGGCCGCACGTGTACGTCGTGAACGCGCGCGAGGACCTCGTCGACAACGTGTGCCGGGCGATCGCGGAGGGGATCCGGGCGCTGGCGCCGCCCCCGCCGTAGGCGACGTCGAGGCCGGGAACGTCGATGGGGGTCGGGGTCGGGGTCGGGCAACGTCCGCCGACTCAAGTCACGGACCGTGAATGCGATCGAGCGGCTGCGGATGACCTGGCGCTTCCTTGCCGCGATCCTCCCCTAGATGCCCGATCGCCTGCGCGAGGCCGGCGTCGAACGTGCGACCTTCGGCTCCGTCTCGGACGGCCTCGTCATAGGAGACGAGCAGCCTGCGCGGATCGCGCAGGACGGTCAGCACCGCGTCCCTGCCTCCCGTGCGATCGATCGCCTGGAGCAGCAGCGCGCCGGCGGCGTGGAATCCGCCCGCGAGGAGTGGCGCGCGCGCCGCCTCGCACGCAGGACCGTCGAGCTCGCCGGAGAGCGCCCCCTGGAGCAGCCGCTCGACGTCGGCGAGCAGCGCGTCGCCGCGCTCGAGCTCTCGCGCCACGGACGCGTCGCGGCGGAGGCGCGCGGGGTCGCGCTCCGCGTCCACGAGCCAGGTGGCGCTTCCCTCCAGGACGAGCAGCTTCACGAGGCCGAAGGCGCGCGCGGAACGCGGATCGAGGTGCAGTGCCGGTGGGAAGCTCTCGAGCGCGGCCGTGAGCCCGAGGTGGTGCAGCTCGTGCGCGAACGTCGCGACCGCCGCGTCCGGGGTGAACGCCGGCACCTCTCCCGTGGACTCGAAGGCGCTGTAGGCGAGCAGATCGAAGTACACGTCGTCCCCGATCGCGGCGCCGCCGGCGCGGCCGCCCATGACGATGTGCAGCCGGGTGCCCCGGTCGAGCGGGACCGGGAGCGCGGCGCCTGCACGTCGATACGCCTCCGCAGCCGGGTCGCTCCGTCGCAGCGCGGAGAGCCGCTCGGCGAGCAGGTCCGTGTGCCCCGCACCCCAGCGCAGGATGCGAAGCACGTCGCGGAGGGCCTTCGCGCCTCGCTGGGCACGCAGGTCCGCGTCGGGCTCGAGCCGTGGCTCCCGGCCCGCCACGAAGTCGCGCAGAAGCTGCGCGTACCGAACCTTCGTGACCGTCCGGCCGACGTTCATCTGCGCGATGACGAGGTCCGTCCGCGGGTCGGCGAGCACTACCTCGACGTGCGCGAGCCCGCTCCGTCCCGCGGCGACGTCGCCCAGGAGCGCGAGCATGCGCTCCGCCTGTGCCACGTCGACCGGCTCGCCGGGTGCGCCGCCACAAGGGGTCGCCTGCGCGGTCGTCGCCATCACGAGGGCGAGCGTGAGCGCGCTGGTCGACACGGGCCTCCCGAATGCACGAGGGAGCGAGAAGAGTAGCACTTCACGTGAAGCAAGCGGGAGCGTATTGGCGCCGCGGCGTCGGCGCTGACGCGCCACGCGAGGACGCCCGCCCCGGTTCGACCGGAGCGGGCGTCCGCACCTTGCCCTGTCGGGCGACGAGCTCGGCGCCGGCTCACGACACCGGCTGCGGCTCGGCGAACACGGGCGGCCGCGATCCCTCGCCCACGGCGGCGGGCCTCGCGGGCGTCGCCCCGGGGAGCCTCGGCCGGAGCTCCTCGACGGTGACGTCGAGGCCGATGCCGCCCTTCTCCAGCCACTCGTACTTGCCGTCGAGCACCGCGCGGCCCATCGCGTACGCCTTCGCGTCGTCGTTGCTCCAGAGGGCGCCGAAGAGCGCCCGCACCTTGCGCCGCGTGGTGAGGCAGAAGTGGTCGGCGAGCCTGGCCGCGTCCTCGGCCTCGGGACGTCCGGCTTCCTTCAGCGCCTGCGCCCGGGTCACGCTCGCCGCCATGGCGAACAGCTCGTTCGCGATGTCCACCAGGCGGAACAGGAACGCCTGCTTCCGCTCGGCGGCCGCCTGGAACACCACCATCGAGTGGAAGATCTCGCGCGCGAGCTTGCGGCTCGAGCGCTCGATGAAGCGGAGGTGCTTCGCGTTCCTGCCGAACTCGCCGTAGCGCGGGGCGAACAGCCCGCGCGCCCACAGCCCGAGGTACCAGGGCACGTAGAACGCGGCGAGCTTCGGGAGCTGGCCGAGCTTCTTGCCGACCGGGACCTTGGGGTCGATGAGCGCGCCGGCGACCTGCAGGTGCTTGTCCACCGCCTCCCGGGCCATGAAGAGGTGCATGACCTCCGAGGAGCCCTCGAAGATGAGGTTGATGCGCAGGTCGCGCATCGCGCGCTCGACGTCCGGGTCCGCCTCGCCGCGCGCGGCGAGCGAGCTCGCCTTCTCGTACCCGCGGCCGCCGCGGATCTGCATCGTCTCGTCGACGAGCCGCCAGGCCTTGACGGTGTTCCACTCCTTCGCGGCCGCCGCCTCCAGGCGGATGTCGTAGCCCTTCTTGTCGGCGAGCGACTGAGCGAGGTCGGAGACCGACTCCATCGCGTAGGTCGTCGCGGCCATCTCCGCGAGCTTGTGCGTGATCGCCTCGTGCTTCCCGATCTCCTGGCCCCACTGCACCCGCGCCGCGGACCACTTGCGCGAGAGCTCGAGGAACCGCTTGCCCCCGCCGACCACCGCGGCGGGCAGGGACAGCCGGCCCGTGTTGAGCGTGGTGAGCGCGATCTTGAGGCCGCGCCCCTCCTTCCCGATGAGGTTCTCCGCCGGGACCTTCACGTTCGTGAAGCGGATCGCCGCGTTGGCGAGCGCGCGCAGCCCCATGAACCGGCAGCGGTGCGTGACCTCCACGCCCTCCGAGTCCGCCTCGACCACGAACGCGCTGATGGCGTTGGTCTTGGGGTTCCGCGCCATGACCACGAGCAGCTCGGCGATCGTGCCGTTCGTGCACCAGAGCTTGGACCCGTTGATGACGTAGTGCTTGCCGTCGGGCGACGGCTCGTAGCTCGTGGAGAGGCGGGCCGGATCCGAGCCGACGTGCACCTCGGTCAGCGCGAACGCGCTGATGGCGCCCTTGGCGATGCGCGGGAGGTACTTCTGCTTCAGCTCGGGCGAGCCGAACAGCTTGAGCGGCTGCGGCACGCCGATGGACTGGTGGGCGGAGAGCAGAGCCGTGATGTTCGCGTCGTAGCCCCCGACGAGCTGCATCGCCTTTCCGTACTCGACCTGGTTCAGCCCGAGGCCGCCGTACTCGACCGGCACCTTCATGCCGAAAGCGCCGAGCCGCTTCAGCCCGTCGATCACCTCGGGGGGATACTCGCCCGTCTCGTCGATCTGGACGGGATCCACCTTCTCGCGCAGGAACTGCTCGAACGCGGCATAGAAGCGGCGGAACTCGGGGCGCTCCGGGCCTTCGAGCGGGTAGGGGTGGATGAGGTCGAGCCTGAGCTTGCCGAGGAAGAGCTCGCGGAGGAACCCGGCACCCTGCCACTCGGCCTCCCGCGCAGCCTCCGCGACCTCTCGGGAGCGCATCATCTCGTCGTTGCCCTGGATCACGGCCATTGCGCACCTCCGCTGATTCCCTAATCAAATTAACGCAACGCGCCTTGCCAACTGCCACACCCGTGAGGGGCCGGCTCGTCGAACGCCTGCCAGTGCAGATGACCACCGGAGCAGCCGCGAAGGAGGAGGGGAAATGATCGGACCGAAGATGAGCGAGGCCCTGAACCGCCACGTCCAGGCGGAGCTGTACTCGGCGCACCTGTACCTGGGGATGTCGGCGTGGTGCGAGGCGCACGTGTGGAAGGGGTTCGCGCGCTGGCTCCGGGCGCAGCACGCCGAGGAGCTCGAGCACGCGCGGAGGAGCCTCGACTTCCTCCTCGCGCGCGGGGGTGAGGCGCGCTTCGGCCCGGTCGAAGCGCCTCCTGCCGCGTGGGCCAGCGTGAACGACGTGTTCGAGAAGGTCCTGGAGCACGAGCGCAAGGTGACGTCCCTCGTGCACGAGCTCCACGCCGTCGCGGTGGAAGAGCGAGACACCGCGGCGCGGGTGTTCCTCGACGGGTTCGTCACCGAGCAGGTCGAGGAGGAGGCGGCCGCGGACGAGATCATCCAGAAGCTGCGCATGGTCGGCGACCGCCCGGGGGCCGCGCTCTATCTCGACAAGGAATACGGGAAGCGCGGGAAGGTCGCCTAGCGCGCGCCGGCGACGCGGGCGCGCTCGAGCTGGCCTCGCAGCGCGCGCCGCGGCCGACCCGGCGGGGTCCGGGAGCGGCGGCTGACGCGGAAAGTCCTGGTTGGCGACGGCGCTCCTCGGTTACCTCTGCGAGGCCCAGCGGAGACCACCGAGCCATGCCCCACCCCACCGACGAGCGTACGTTCCGGCTCCCGACCCACCTGCGCCCCACGCGCTACGACGCGACCCTCTCCGTGGATCTCGAGGGCAAGCGCTTCTCCGGGACGGAGCGGGTCGAGCTCGCCGCGGCGCAGCCGGCCGACGAGCTCGTCCTGCACGCCGCCGAGCTGGACGTGACGCGGGCGACGCTGCGCGTGGCGGATCGGGTCCTGGAGCCCGCCTCGATCACGCCCGTGGCCGCGAGCGAGACGGTCGTCCTGCGCTTCGCCGAGCCGGTGCCGGCCGGAGCGGGGACGCTCGAGCTCGCGTGGACCGGCCGCATGACCGGAGGGCTGCGCGGCCTCTACCTCGCCGGGAGCGGCCTCGCCGCCACGCAGTTCGAGGCGGCGGACGCGCGGCGCGTCTTCCCCTGCTTCGACGAGCCAGGGTTCAAGGCCCGCTGGCGGCTGGTCGTCGAGGCGCCCGCGGCGGCGGTCGTGCTCTCGAACGGCGCGCCGGAGCGCGAGGAGGCGCTCGGCCCGGGCCGCAAGCGGGTCGGCTTCGCGGAGACGCCGCCGCTCCCGACCTACCTCGTCGCGCTGGTGGTCGGCCCCATCGACGGGTCCCCCGCCACGAGCGTCCGCGGCGTGCCGGTTCGCACGTGGGCCTCCCCGGAGAAGCTCCCGCTCACCGGGTTCGGTCAGGACGTCGCCGTCGCGGTGCTGCCGCGCCTCGAGGACTACTTCGGCGTCCCCTATGCGTTCGGCAAGGTCGATCAGGTCGGGCTCCCCGAGTTCGAGGCCGGAGCGATGGAGAACGCGGGGCTCATCACCTTCCGCGAGGTGGCGCTCCTCCTCGATCCGCAGACGGCCTCCCTCGCGCAGAAGAAGCGGGTCGCGGAGGTCGTGACCCACGAGCTCGCGCACCAGTGGTTCGGCAACTGGGTCACCATGACGTGGTGGGACGACCTCTGGCTCAACGAGGCGTTCGCCACCTGGATGGCCTTCAAGATCGTCGACCGGTGGAACCCCGCCTGGCGCGTGTGGCTGGAGTTCGACCAGGGCAAGGCGGCGGCGATGCACCTCGACGCCCTGCGCTCGACGCACCCCATCCGCGCCGAGATCCGCGACGTGAACGCGGCCGGCGAGGCGTTCGATCTCATCACCTACGAGAAGGGCGGGGCGGTGCTCCGCATGATCGAGGGCTACCTGGGCGAGGAGCGGTTCCGGGACGGCATCCGCCTCTACATGCGGCGGCACGCGCAGGGGAACGCGGTCGCCGACGACCTGTGGTCCGCGCTGGGGGAGGCGTCCGGAGAGCCGGTGGTCGAGCTCGCGAACGCCTGGATCGGCAAGCCCGGGTTCCCGCTCGTGCGCGTCGCGAGGGAGGGGCGCAGGCTCGTGCTCGAGCAGCGCCGCTTCTTCTCGGAGCCCGGGGCCGGGGAGGGCGACGACTCGCTCTGGCCGGTGCCGCTGGTGGTTCGCCACGGCGACGGAGAGCGCGTGACCGAGCAGCGGGTCCTGCTGCGCGAGCGGCGCGCCGAGGTGGAGCTCGCCGGCGGCGCCGAGCCCGCCTACGTGTGCGCGAACGCGGCCGCGACCGGCTTCTACCGCGTGGCGTACGACGCCGCGGGGCTCGACGCCATCGGGCGCGCCGTCGGCCGGCTCGCCCCGGCGGAGCGGATCCAGCTGCTCTCCGACGAGTGGGCCCTGGTGCGCTGCGGCGAGCGGGAGATCGACGCGTTCCTCGACCTCGTCACGCGCTTCGGCGCCGAGGCGGACCACGCCGTCCTGGACGAGCTGGTGGCGCGGCTCTCCGCGATCGACCACCGGCTGCTCGCGGACGGCGACCGGCTCCGCTTCGCGGCGCTCGTCGTCACGCTGTTCGGCCCGCACCTCGCCGCGCTCGGCTGGGACGCCGCGCCGGGCGAGGCGGATGCGGTCCGGCTGCGCCGGGCGGCGGCGGTGCGCGCGCTCGGCGTCGTGGCGCGGAGCGCGGGGGTGGTCGGCGAGGCCGCGGCCCGCCTCGACCGGTGGATCGCCGGCGACCGCAAGGCGCTGGAGCCGAACCTGCACGACGCCTCCGTGGCGATGGCGGCGCGCGCGGGGGACGCGTCCCGCTTCGAGCGGTTCCGCGCGCTCTTCGCGAAGGAGACCGATCCGGCCTTCCGCCGCCGCTGGCTGCTCGCCCTCGCCTCCTTCGAGGACCCGAACCTGGCCGCGCGCGGCGTGGAGCTGGCCTTCACCGACGAGGTCCCGCTGCAGGACGTCGCCTCGTTCGTGGCCGCGCTCCTCGCGAACCGCACCGCGCGCCGGCCGTTCTGGGAGCGGCTGCGGGCGGATTGGGAGCGGCTGCACGCGCGCGTGAAGGGCGCCCCCATGCTGCTGCGCCGCATCGTGGAGGCGATGGGCGCGCTCGTCGAGCGGCGGGAGCTGGAGGAGGCCGAGGCGTTCCTGGCGGCGCACCCGCTCGACGAGGCGCGCCAGGCCATCGCGCAGACGCTCGAGCGGCTCCGCCAGGACGTGGCCCTCCGCGAGCGGACGCAGGCGGGGATCGGGCGGTGGCTGGAGGCGCGGTAGAGTGCGCCGCGTGACGACGACGCTCGCCTCCGACCCCGCGCGCCCGACGCCCCCCTTCCTGTTCCTCTTCCTCGATCTGCCGTTCGGGGCGGCGGTCGGCTACGCCATGATCGCCATGCCGTTCTGGCTGCGGCAGGGTGGCGTGCCGCTCGATCGGGTGGGCGCGATCAGCGCCGCGGTGTTCGCCCCGCACGCCTTCAAGATCCTCTGGATCCCGGTGCTCGACATCGGTTCGCTGAAGCGCGCCTGGTACCTCGCCATGACCGCGGCGACGGCGGGGCTCCTCGTCGCGGCCTCGCTCGTCCCGGACCCGCTGCGGAACCTGGGCCTGTACACGACCCTCGTGATGCTGGCCCAGGCGACCGCCACGACCGCGCACGCCGCGAACAACGCGCTCATGGCGATCACCACCCGGCTCGAGGACAAGGGCAAGGCGGGCGGGTTCTCGATGGCCTCGAACGTGGGCGGGACGGGCCTGCTCGGCGCCCTCGCGCTGTGGGTCTCGGAGCACGTCTCGCCGCGCGCCGGCGGCCTCGTCCTCGCCGTGGTGATCGTCGCGAGCGCGGCGCTCGCGCTGCGCATCGTCGAGCCGCGCCGCGTCGATCTGGCCGTCGCGCAGGCGGGGAGCCTGGCGCGGGCGCTCGGGCGGCACCTGTGGGAGATGCTGAAGGACCTGGGCCGCACGGTCCGCAGCCGCGACGGCTTCACCGGGCTCGTGATCTGCCTCGTACCGGTGGGCTGCGGGGCGCTCACGAACCTGTTCGCCGGGATGGCGCCGGACTTCGGCGCGACGGGGCGCGTGGTCGGGATCGTGAACGGCATCGGCGGCGGGCTGACGGCGGCGGCGGGCGCGCTCGTGGGGGGCTACCTCGCCGACCGCATGAGCCGGCGCCTCGCCTACGCGGCCGCGGGCGGGCTCACCGCGCTCTCGGCGCTCGCCATGCTGCTCGCGCCGCTCACGCAGACGACCTACGCGTGGGGCACGCTCGCCTACTCCTTCGCGAACGGGATCGCCTTCGCCACCTGGGCCGGCATGGTGCTCGAGCTCATCGGCCACACGGCCGCGACCACCACGAAGTACGCGCTGTTCAACGCCTCCTCGAACCTCGCCATCAGCTACGTCACGTGGCTCGACGGGTGGGCGGCGGGCGGGTGGCTCTTCCCGGCGGAGCTCCGCGGGTCGCGCGGCTCGCTCGCCATGGACGTCATGCTGACGCTCGCCGGGATCGCCGCCCTGCTGGTGATGGTGGCGGTGGTGCGGCGGCGCGCGGGGCCTTCGCCCGCAGCGTCCGCGGCGGACGTCGGAGGCTGACGGCCCTCGCTCAGCGGGGCGGGTACTCCGACTCCGCCTCGAGCGACCAGCTCCCCGGCGGCGCCGGCACCCACACCCGCACCTCGATCTCCTCGCCGTCCTGGGCGTGCGCGGTGGCCTCCGCCGGGATCGATCGCCCCGTCGCGCGGTCGCGCAGGCGGAACGTCACCTGGATCTCTCCCGCGCCGCCCTCGTTGCGGACGCGCGCGGCGGCGACCCAGCCCCCCGGCGCCTGCTCCAGCCACGACGCCGCGATCCGTGGTCGGGGCCCCGCGCACGCCCTCACGGCGAGGGCGAACGCTGCGGCGACGAGGAGGATCGTGAGGGCGCGCTTCACGTCACTTCCCCGGCACCCACGGCGGGAAGAAGATCACGGCGGCGAGGATCGCGGTCGCCGCCGCGACGACGACGGTCAGCGCGGTGAGCGATGGGAGCGGATCGGCGCGCCGCTCGGTCCGCCCGAGGCTCGCGAGCCCGAGCGGCTCCGGCACGATGGGGAGCTTGTGCTCCCCCTGGTACTCCCAGTGCGGCAGGAACCCCTCGTCGCGCAGGGCCGGGCAGATCGCCGAGAGGCGCCGCTCGAGCTCGGCGCAGTCCTCGGCGGTGAGGACGACGCGCGGCCAGAGGCCGTGCTTCCCGAGCGCGTTGCCGAGGTTGCGCCCGAACTCGGCCAGCGCGAGGAACTCGTGCGTGCCCTCGTCGTCGAGCGTCCCCCACTCGACGACGTCCACCGTCCGTCCTTGCCGGCGGCCCGCGACGTCGTCCACCTGGTGCGCGAAGTAGGCGAGGAGGTTGTTCGAGCCGTCCCGGCGGTGGGGGCGGTGCTGGACGCGCGCGCCGTCCACGTGCAGCCGCCCCATCGATCCCGCCGCGTCCTCGACCCGCAGCTCGAAGGGTCGGCCGGGGGCGTCCGCCCGCTCGAGGACCACGTTCACGGCGGCGAGGGGCGGCTCGGCCCGGGGCGGCCCGAGGGCCTCGTGCTTGGCGCGCTCGGCTGCGTCGCCGCCGCGCACCCGCGCGAGGAGCGCGAAGCGGAGGACCTGGAGCGCTCCGGGGAAGCCGCGCGCGCCGAGGACCCCGACGTAGGCGAAGAACACCGCGAAGAAGGCGAGGGTGAGCGTCTCGACGTTGGAGCGCTGCGTGAGGGTGACGAGCACCTTGCCCCGGACCGCGAGGAGCACCTCGCCGGCGACGGCCCCCATGGCGAGGGCGACGTGGAGCGCGGCGAGCCGGCGGGCACGGCGGGTGAAATCCCGCACGGTGTGTGCGCCGGGCTCCGCCACGACTTCCTTCGCCGGATCCACTCCAGGGAAGCTTGCGTCCCGACCCGGCAGGCGGTAGAGCCCTCGCGGCGACAGGCGTCACCCCAACGCCCGCGCGCCCGCGACCGAGCGTCGTGGTCGGTCGCGGCGGGACGGGTTGCCGGCGCGCCTGCCCCGTGCCGAACTTGGGGGACACGGGCGGCCCACCAACGCGTGGCTTCGACGACGGGAACAGGTCGCGGGACGAGCGCCACTCCCGGGGGGACGCCCAACGGCGCGCAGGTGCCTCCCGGCGGCGCGCCGCCGCTGTTCTTCCGCTCCCTGCGAGACTTCCTCCGCATCCTCCCGGCGGCCGCGCAGCGCTTCTGGGTGCTGGTCATCGCGACGGGGCTGCTGTCGGGCCTGGGCGCCGGGGCGCTCCTCTACGTGCTGCGGCTCGTCCAGGGGCTCGCCTGGCCGGACGCGGACCGGTTCATCGCCGCCGTCGAGGCGGCGGGGCCGCTCCACCGCGTGCTCGTGCCGACCGCCGCGGGCGCGCTCGTGACGTTGGTGTTCCTGCTGTGGCGTCGCCCCATGGGTGGTCACGGCACGGCGCGCATCATCGAGGCGATCTGGCACCGCGACCGGCAGCTCGCGCTCGGGCCCACCATGGTGCGCGGGCTGCTCTCCATCGTGGGCGTGGGCATGGGCGCGTCGCTCGGCCGCGAGGGCGCGCTCGTCCAGGCGGGGGCGGCTTCGGGCTCGTGGCTCGCCACGCGGCTCCGTCTCGACGAGCGCCAGGCGCGCGTCCTGGTCGCGTGCGGGGCCGCGTCGGGGATCGCCGCCGCGTACGACACCCCCATCGGCGGCGCGCTCTTCGGCCTCGAGGTGCTGCTCGGCTCGTTCGCGCTCGAGCTCCTCGGGCCCATCGTCGTGTCGTGCGTGGTGGCCACCGCCGTGTCGCGCATCCTTCCGGGCGCGCACATGACGTACATCATCCCGGAGTACGAGCTGCTCCACCCGCGGGAGCTCATCCCCGCCCTCGTCCTCGCGCCGTTCCTCGGGCTCGCGTCGGTCATCTACGTCCGCGTCATGGGCTGGGTGGAGGTCACCTTCGAGCGGTTCCCGCGCTGGATGAGGCCGCTCCTGCCGGTGCTCGGGCTCTTCATCGTCGGGCTCATGTCGCTGCGCTGGGCGCCGGTGCTGGGCAACGGCTTCGACACCGTGCACGCCATGCTGCTCGGGACCGTGCAGCTGAAGGCATTGCTGCTCTTCCCCGTCCTGAAGCTGCTGGCGAGCGCGCTCTGCACCGCCTCGGGCGTCCCGGGCGGCCTCTTCACGCCGTCGCTGTTCTACGGCGCGGCCATCGGCGGGGCGGCGGGCGAGCTGCTCGCGCTGGCGTTCCCGGGGCTGGCGCCGCCCGGCGCGCTCGCCCTCGTCGGGATGGCCGGCGTGCTCGCCGGCACGACCCACGCCGCGGTCTCCTCGGTGCTCATCATCTTCGAGATGACCGGCGACTACGGGGTCATCCTCCCCCTCATGCTCTCCGCCGCCATCGCCGCGGCGACGAGCCGCGCGATCGAGCCCGACTCGCTCTACACGGCGCCGCTGCGCCGCCGCGGCGTGCGCCTGCCCGAGTTCCCGCGCCCCGACTGGTTGCGCCGGACGCCCGTCGCCGCGCTGGTGGTGCCCGACGCCGAGCGCGTCGAGCCGACCATGCCCTTCGACCAGATGCTGAAGAAGCTCCTCTCGCTCCCGCCCGGCCACGATCTCTACGTGACCACGACCGACAACGAGCTCCTCGGCGTCATCCAGCTCGACGCGCTCAAGGGGACCATCTCCGACCACGCGCACCTCGGCATGATCGTGGCGGCGGACGTGGTGAACCGCGACGTGCTGCCGATCACCACGACGATGTCGCTCGCCGAGGTCGCCCAGCGCTTCGCCGAGACGGACCTCGAGCGGCTGCCGGTGGTCGACGATCGGCGGCGGCTGGTCGGGACGGTGGCCATGCGCCACGTGCTCGCGCGCGGGACGTTCTAGGCGGACGGCCGCTACCCGCCCGGGTACTCGGTGCGTGAATGTGGGAGCGGTGGTCGCGCCAGGTTGGGGTTGACACCTGCTGCGCGGGCCGGCGAAGTGACCGCCTGCGGTCCTTTGCCGCGCGGAGGCCATCCATGCCCGACAGCTCGAGCGCCTCGACCCCGAGTGGAACGCGCGCCACGGGAAAGGTGAAGGGAACGCTTCTCCTCGCGCGCCTCAAGTATCTGGAGGCCCAGGGGCCCGAGCGGGCGGGGCGGGTGGTGCGCCACCTCTCGAAGGCCGATCAGGAGGCGCTCCGGGGGATCGTGCTCCAGAGCGGCTGGTACCCCGCGGACCTCTTGCTCCGTCTCGAGATGACCGCGGCGGCGATCCTGTCCAACGGCGATCGCATCCGGCTCTTCCTGGACATGGGCCGCTTCAGCGCAGCGACGAACCTCGGGCCCGCCGGAGTCCAGCGCGCGTTCGTGCGCGAGGGAGACCCACAGCGGTTCCTCGCGGACGTCCCTCGCATGTACTCGTCGCAGCACTCCTCCGGGCGCCGGGTCCACGAGGCGACCGGAGAGCGCGCCGCGCTGGTCCGCACGTTCGGCGACGAGGAGATCGTCGCAGAGGACTGCCTGACGACGGTCGGCTGGCTCCAGCACGCGATCGAGCTCTGCGGCGGCCGGGGCGTGAGCGTGGTCGAGACCCGCTGCCGGTCTAGGAAGGCGGAGTGCTGCGAGTTCCGCTGCGAGTGGCAGTAGGCGGAGGCGGACCCGCGCCGGACCACAGCACCCGCGCGCCGTCCCGCGCGCTCCACGCGCCGCATCGCAGCACCCACGCCAGCGCGAGGAGGGCGACGAGCAGGGTCGGCGCCGCGGCCTCGAGGCCGCTCGGCGCGCCGGCGAAGAGCGTCGGCCGGTAATCGACGCTGAGAATGCTCGCCCCGAAGCTCATCCCGCTCGCGCGCGAGCCGAGCAGCGCAGCCTGAACCAGGTTGCCCGCGAAGTGGAAGCCGATGCAGGTCCAGAGGCTGCGGGTTCGGACCAGGAGAGCGCCGAGGAGGACTCCGTAGAGCGCCGTCGCGGCCGCGCCGAGTGCGGTGACCCCGGGGTTCGGATAGTGGATCGCGCCGAACACGCCGGAGACGAGCAGGATCGCGGGCCAGGGGCGGAGCCGCTCCACGATGGCCTGGAAGAGGTATCCGCGGAACAGGAGCTCCTCGTACAGGCCGACGAGGAGCGTTGCCGGGGCCGCCTGAAGCGCCAGGGCGCGCCAGTCGAGCGTCGTGCCCACGATGCGGGCGTGCCCCGTGACGAGGAGCGCGGCGAACCCGGCGACGAAGATGCCGCTCGCGAGGGTGGCGCCACGGGCGCCGTCGTACGCAGCCTTCCGGACGCCGCCTCCGAGCCCGAGGTCGGCGAGGCGGCGCGACTCGAGGAACCGCAACGCGAGCCACGACGCGAGGAGCACCGCGGCCACCCCCGTCAGGCGATACAGCAGGAAGTAGGGCTCCGCGCTCGCAGCGGGTCCGGGAGCGAGCCGCGCCCGGCCGGTCAGCAGAAGCCGCACGCCCCGCGCAGCCAGCGTCGCGGCGAGGAAGGCGGCGACGAAGCCAGCGAGGCGAGGCCCCAGGCCGGCGCGCCGCCGGGAGAGGTCGGAAGGGGGAGGAGGCATCCCGAGCCGCGATGGACGAAGAGTGTATCCCTTACCGCGCACGTCGGGGCCGCGGATCGCGCCCGTGCTGGCGGCCGGAGCCTCGCTCCTGCTTCCCGGTCGACCTCGACCTCGACCCCGACCCCGACCTCGACCCCGACCCCGACCCCGACGTCGACCCCGACCCCGACCTCGACCTCGACCTCGACCTCGACCCCGACGTCGCCCCCGACGTCGACCCCGACGTCGACCCCGACGTCGACCCCGACCGCGACCGCGACCCCGACCCCGACCCCGACCCCGACCCCGCGCGACCGTGGTGGGCACGCGCGAGGGAGCAGCACGAGCGAGGGAGCAGCACGAGCGAGGGAAAGCGGGCTACGAGGGGGCCGGAGGAGCGGCGTCGCCGCGCATCCGCCGCGTCGCCGGAAAGGTGCTGCGGTCGGCTTTGCTCCCGTTCCGTAGGTCCGCGGTCACGGTCCCCACAGGGCCTGCTGCGGCTCGGCAGGTCCGGCATCCACTGCCGCCAGCGGCAGCGCCAGGGCGCTCGCGGCTGAGGCGCGGTCGGGCAGCTTGCGCAGGCCCGCCCGCGGAGCGGTGCGCGCCTGGAGCGAGGCGACGAGGTGATCCACCTCGGCCTTGGTGCGGTAGGCGGCCCGGGCGACGAGGTCGGGCAGGTTCTCCTCGGTCAGCACCTGGCCGAGCAGCTGGACGGTGGAGATGCAAAGGCGGCCATCTCGCAGGGCGTCCTCGAGGCTGGGGAACCGGCGCAGCACCCGCATCGCCTGGATGCGTCGCCCGGCAGCGCCCTCGCGCAGGTGGAGCACCTCCAGGCAATACGCCCAGAGCGAGGGGTACCCGGCGTCCACGTACGCGCGGCGGCGATCGAACACCTCGAGGTGGAGGAGGAACTCGACCTGGACGTCGCGCTCCTGGCCGGCGAGCTCGCGCAGGCGCTGGGCGAGGAGGGTCGAGTCGAGGGCGGAAGGGGCGATCGCGGGCATGGTGCACCTCCTGTGCACCCTTCGTAACACGCGATGTCGGCCCCTTCGGAAACGCACCAGGATCGCGCCTGCGCCGTTTTCCGGCCCCGCCCCTTCGCCGTCCACGCGGCGCGCCGGACGCGCACGGCGCGGCCTGCCTGCGCTCGCGAGGTACGTGCTCTCGACGTACCGCGGACGTCGAAGCGCGTTTCGCCTCGAACCTCGTCAAGAGGGCAACGTTCACCCACCGCAACTGGGACTCGAGTGGCCCGTAAGCGCTGTCGCTGGAGATAGCAGGGACTATGAGTGAATGCCGCTAGACGGTTGCGCGACCTTCCTCGGACCTGCTCCGCCCGCTCCCCAGTCCTCGCGTCGACGGCGACGAAGACCCGCCCGTGCGATGCGCGAGGCGCGCCGAGAACTGAGCGCTTCTCCCCTCGATGCCCGAGCCCCGTCTGCGTACGGGCGACGGCACACGACCTGCCCGAATGCGCGTGCTGTCGCCGTGGGATGTGACGAATGAAGAGACCCCGACCTCGACCCCGACCTCGACCTCGACCTCGACCGCGACCGCGACCGCGACCGCGACCGCGACCTCGACCCCGACCGCGACCTCGACCTCGACCCCGACCCCGACCGCGACCTCGACCCCGACCTCGCCACGACCCCGACCCCGACCTCCCCCGTCCACCAAGCCCGCCCGGTCGCCCCTTGCCGCCGGGGCGGCCCCGGGGGAACCTCGGCCTCGCCGTGACGACCCTCGTCCTCCATTACCGCCGGACGGCGCGGCACGCGCTCAACGTGCTGCTCGGCGCGGTCGAGGCACACCCCGCCACCGCGGAGATCCCGGCGGTCGTCGCGACCTCGCCCGAGGCGGTGATCGACGCCGCCGCTGCGGCGCTGGCGAGCGGGCGGTGCCCGGTGGTGGCGTGGTCCTTCTACACCGCGAGCTTCGACGAGGTGGCCGCCGAGCTCGCCCGCGTCCGCGCGGCGCTGCCGGACGGGCGCGTGCTGCACGTCGCGGGCGGGCCGCACGCGAGCGCGGAGCCGGCGGCCACGCTCGGGGCCGGCTTCGACCTCGTGGCGGTAGGAGAAGGGGAGGAGACGCTGCCCGCGTTGCTCGCGCGGCTCTCCGTCGGCGACGATCCCCGCGCCGGCCCTGGCCTCGCCTGGCTCGACGGCGGCGGAGTGCGCACGAGCGGACGCGCCGCTCCGGTGGACCTCGACGCGCTCCCGCCCTTCGCGCCGCGCGCGGCGCGCATCGGGCCGCTGGAGGTCACGCGCGGCTGCGCGTGGGCCTGCCGCTTCTGCCAGACGCCGTTCCTCTTCCGCGCCCGATTCCGGCACCGATCGCTCGAATCGATCCGCCGCTGGGCGCGCCACCTCGCCGCCCTCGAGACGCGCGACCTGCGCGTCCTGACGCCCTCCGCGCTCTCGTGGGGCTCGCCGGACGGGGGCTGCGATCTCGCCGCGATCGAGGCGCTGCTCGCGACGTTGCGGGAGGCCATCGGACCCGATCGTCGGCTCTTCGTGGGGTCCTTTCCGTCGGAGCTCCGGCCGGAGCACGTGTCTGCCGAGGCGCTCGCGCTCCTCCGCCGCTACTGCGACAACCGCACGCTCGTCATCGGAGGTCAGTCCGGCTCCGACCGGCTGCTCGTCTCGATGCGGCGGGGCCACGACGCGGAGAGCGTCACGCGGGCCGCGCGCCTGGCGCTCGAGGCGGGGTTCACGCCGTCCGTGGACTTCATCTTCGGCCTCCCGGGCGAGACGGAGGACGACCGAATCGCCACGCGGGGGCAGATGCAGGGGCTCGCGGCGATGGGAGCGCGGGTCCACGCGCACGCCTTCATGCCACTGCCCGGCACGCCCTGGGGCGGCGCGGCCCCCGGGCGGATCGACGGGACGACGAGGGCGCTGCTGGGCCGCCTGGCGGCCTCGGGAGCGGCCCACGGTCAATGGCGGAGGCAGGAGCGGGGCCCGCTCGGCATGACGCGCAAGGGTGCGTAGCGCCGAGGTCAGTGGGCGCTCACGCCCCAAGCGAGCGAGCGCGAAATTGACCGGCGTCAAACGACAGATCAAGGCGCGGAGTAGTTTCCCCCGAGAGCGGGAGACACCATGCGCCTTGCCACCCACGCCGTCCCGATCGTCGCGGTCGCACTCAGCCTCGCGGCGCTCGCCGTGCGCGCCGCGGAGCAGAGCCTCTCGGCGCCCGAGGCCAAAGCCAGCCACGCGCCGGAGCCGGCCCGAGCGAAGGCCGAGGCGCCGCTCGTGCAGGCCCAGCCGCCGCCGTTCTCCGAGGGGATCTTCCCCTGCAGCGGCTGCCACTCGGATCCGGGCGACCGGACGCGGCGCCAGCTCGGCTTCCACGAGGAGATCCAGGAGGTCTTCGACCACGACTCCGACCACCGCTGGTGCCTCGACTGCCACGACGCCGCCAACCGCGACGTCCTGAAGCTCGCGAGCGGCGACACCGTGCCGTTCACCGAGTCGTACCGGCTGTGCGGGCAGTGCCACGGCGACAAGTACCGCGACTGGCGGGCCGGCGTGCACGGCAAGCGGGTCGGTCAGTGGGACGCCGAGAAGACCTATTTCCTGTGCGTGAACTGCCACAACCCGCACACGCCGAGCTTCAAGGGCGTGAAGGAGATCGAGGTGGACGGGAAGAGGACCACCGCCCCCACGCTGCAGCTGCTCCGGCCCGAGCCCCGCCCGCTCCGCCCCGAGGAGATGCGCGGGCCACCTCCCGGAGCCGCGAAGCGCGCGACCGCCACCGCCGGCGCCGGGGGGAAGTAGCCATGACCGATCGGAAGAGCCTGCCCGTGGTCGCGGACGAGCCCGCGGATCCCTCGCGCCGCGCCTTCATGCGGACGGCCGCCGCCGGCGCCGCCGTGGCGGCGCTGTCCTCCTGCGGCGTGGAGATGGAGGACTTCCTCCGCGGCCACTTCAAGGAGCTCTCGCCGGACGAGCTCCGGGGCGTGCTCGCCAAGGTGGAGAAGAAGAACCTCGAGCGCTTCGGCAAGAAGACCACGGTCGCGGCCACCGGGCCGCGCCCGGGCGTCGAGTTCGGCTACGGCCTCGACCTGTCGCGCTGCGTCGGTTGCCGCCGCTGCGTGTACGCCTGCGTGGAGGAGAACAACCAGTCGCGGCAGAGCCCGCAGATCCACTGGATCCGGGTGCTCGAGATGGAGAAGGAGCGGGGCGTCGACCTCGCCCACGCGAACCACTACTACGAGGCGGACGCGGTGCCGCGGCCGGGCAAGTTCTACATGCCGGTGCAGTGCCAGCAGTGCCGCAACCCACCCTGCGTGAAGGCGTGCCCGACGCAGGCGACGTGGAAGGAGCCGGACGGCATCGTCGTCATCGACTACGACTGGTGCATCGGCTGCCGCTGCTGCATGTCCGCCTGCCCCTACGGCGCGCGCCACTTCAACTGGGCCACGCCGAACCTGCCCGCCGGCGAGCTGAACCCGAACCAGCACTACCTCGGCAACCGGCCGCGGCCCAAGGGCGTGGTGGAGAAGTGCACCTTCTGCATCCAGCGCACGCGCGCGGGCCGCTACCCGGCCTGCGTGGAGGTCTGCCCGGTCGGCGCCCGCAAGTTCGGTAACCTCCTCGACCCGGAGAGCGAGATCCGCAGGGTGATGGAGACGAAGCGGGTGTTCGTCTTCAAGGAGGAGCTCGCCACGCACCCGCAGTTCTACTACTTCTACGCGACCTAGCGAGGCGCCGATGAGCGGAGTCGTCGAGTTCGTGAAGGGCTGCGCGCGCCTCGTCCTCACCGGGGGACGCGCCTACAAGGCGTGGATGGCCGCGCTCCTCGCGCTCGTCGCGATCGGCGCGACGGCGTACGCCCACCAGATGCGCGCGGGCCTCATCGCCACGAACATGCGCGATCAGGTCTCGTGGGCCTTCTACATCGGGAACTTCACCTTCCTGGTGGGCGTCGCGGCGGCGGCGGTGCTGCTCGTCATCCCCGCCTACGTGTACCAGTGGAAGCCCATCAAGGAGGTGGCGGTGCTGGGCGAGCTCCTCGCCATCAGCGCCCTCACCATGTGCCTCCTGTTCATCCTCGTGGACATGGGGCGACCGGACCGGTTCCTCCACATCGTGCCGCTGCTCGGCACGCCCAACTGGCCGCGCTCGCTGCTCGCCTGGGACGCGCTCGTCCTCAACGCCTACCTGCTCCTGAACCTCGCGCTCGTCCTCTACCTGCTCGTGAAGACCTATCGCGGCGAGCGCTACGACAAGCGGATCTTCCTCCCGCTCGTGCTGCTCTCCATCCCGGTGGCCATCTCGACCCACACGGTGACGGCGTTCCTCTACAACGGCATGGCGGCGCGCCCGTACTGGAACGCCTCCATCCTCGCGCCGCGCTTCATCGCCTCCGCGTTCTGCTCGGGCCCGGCGGTGATGATCATCCTGTTCCAGATCCTGCGCCGCACGAACCGGTTCCCGATCAAGGACGAGGCGATCTGGAAGATCGCGGAGCTCATGAGCTACGCGATGTTCCTCAACCTGTTCCTCCTCGGCGCCGAGCTGTTCAAGGAGTACTACTCGGCCACCGAGCACCTCCTGTACACGCAGTACTTCTGGCAGGGGCTGGGGGGCCACCGGGCGCTGGTGCCGTACGCGTGGATCTCGCTGACGTGCAGCGTCGCCGCGTTCGTGCTGTTCCTCATCCCGCGCACGCGCAGGAACTACGTCACGCTGAACCTCGGCTGCCTCCTCATCTGGGCGGGCGTCTACATCGAGAAGGGGATGGGCCTCATCATTCCGGGCTTCACCCCCGACACCCTGGGCGAGATCTACGAGTACACGCCGACGGCGACGGAATGGGCCATCGCCGCGGGCGTCTTCGGGATCGGCTTCCTGGTGTTCACGGTGCTCGTGAAGATCGCGGTGCCGATCCTCGTCGGAACCTTCCGAGCCCCGGAGCGGATGGCCGCGCCGGGCTCGAGCACCGCCGGGCTGCCGGCGCACTGACCCAAGGGAGGAAGCACCATGAAGCGCATCGTCGTCGCCCTCGCCGTCCTCTTCGCCGCAACCGCCGCGTCCGCGGAGGCCGCGGCGCCCGCTGAGATCTTCGCGAAGCGCTGCGCCGCCTGCCACGGCAAGGAAGGGAAGGGCGACACGCCCATGGCCCAGAAGCTCGGCGCGAAGGACATCAGCGCGCTGAAGGCGAGCGAGGCCGAGATCGCCGAGGTGATCGCCAACGGCAAGGGCAAGATGACCTCCTTCAAGGGCAAGATGACCGACGAGGAGATCAAGTCGGTCGCCAAGTTCGTGAAGGGTGGCCTGAAGTAGGCATCCGACCGCCCGGGCCGTCCCGCGCCGAGCGAGACGGCTCGGACGGGGAGCGCAGGGGGGAGCGCCGTGCTATAGATTTTGGCCGCGCGCCGACGCCGGTGTACCGGGCGAGCGCGCACCCGCCCGCGAGCCGATCGATTTGCAAGCGACCTCCCAGCCGACCGCCTGCCCGCCGCCCCATCCAGCCGTGCCCTCGCTGCGCGCCGTCCCCGGCGCCGGTACGCCCGCACCGCGCTCCCGCATCGGAGCCCTGGACGCCGCGCGCGCGCTCGGCGTGCTCGCGATGGTGTTCGGCCACACGCTCGACGCCCTGCTCTCCACCGAGATCCGCGCCACCGCGGCGGTCGACCTCTACTGGAAAGCGCGCGGCTTCACCGCGCCGCTGTTCCTCATGGTGTCCGGCTGGGCCGTCAGCGTGGCCATCTCGCGCGGAAGGCTCCGCGGGCTCGACATCCCGCGCGGCAGGCTGGGGCGGGTCCTCCTGCTCCTCGCCATCGGGTACACCCTCCGCTGGCCGGGGTGGGGCCTCGACCGGCTCGCCGCCGGGGACGCGGAGGTGTGGGCGCACCTCCTCTCGTTCGACGCGTTGCACACCATCGCCGTCGCGCTGCTCGTCGCCTCGCTCGTGCTGGCGCTGCCCTGGAGCCGTCGCGAGCAGGCCGGGGCCTTCGGCGCCCTCGTGGTCCTGTGCGTGGCGCTCGGCATGCTCGCGCCCGCGCCGCTCCCGGCGTCGGTCGCCGAGCTGCCGCGATCCGGTCCGGCGCTCGCCCTCACGCAGGCGCTGGGCGGCACCTCGCCGTTCCCGGTGTTCCCCTGGGCGGCCTACTTCTTCCTCGGCGGGCTGGTCGGCCTCGTGGCGGGCGCCGGCGGAGGGCGGAGCGCCCTCGCCATGGCGCTCGCCGGCGCCGTCCTGGTGGCGGCGACCTTCGGGACCGGCGTCGGCGAGATGCCGATGGGACACCCGCTCCTGTTCACCTTCCGCAGCGGCGTCGTGCTGCTCGTCCTGGCGGCGCTGTCCGCGGTGCCCGCCGTCGCCGCGGCCAAGCTCGCGCCCGTCGGGCGGGCGTCGCTGGGCGTCTACGCCATCCACGTGCCGATCGTCTACGGCTGGTCCACGCACGTCGGGCTCATCAACCGCATCGGGCCCCAGCTCGGGATCGGCCGGGCGCTCCTCGTCGCGACCGCGGTGCTCGCGGTGAGCTTCGCGCTCCACGTGGTCTTCCAGCTCGCGCGGCGGCACGCGGTCGCGGCCGCCCGCGCGGCGTGGGGCCAGCTCGCCGCCGTTCGAGGCGCGGGCGGCGTGGAGCCCGAGGGGCAGTAGGGCCTCATCAGCCGCCGGCCGCGACGGCGGCGACGAACGCCACCGCGCGCCGCTCGGCCCAGAAGTCCGGCCAGAAGGGCGAGCCGGCCACGAACGCCACGTGGCCTCCCGAGGGCGTCGCCTCGAGGGTGACGAGCGAGTTCGCCCGCGCCTCGGCGACGGGGAGCGCGTCGCCGGGGACCATGGGATCGTCCATCGCCGCGATGGCGAGGAGCGGGCGGCGCACTCCCGCGAGGTAGAGGCCGGACGACGAGCGCGTCCAGTAGTCCTCCGCCGAGGCGAAGCCGTGCAGCGGGGCGGTGACGGCGGCGTCGTACTCCGCGAACGAGCGCGCGCGGCGGACGCGCGCGACGTCGAACGCGCCGGGGAAGCGGCGGGCCTTCGCGAGGGCCTTCTCCCGCAGCCGTCGCAGGAAGCGCTCGCGGTAGACGCGGTTCCAGAACCCGGGCGCGTCGAGCGCCCGGGCCGAGCGCTGCAGGTCGAAGGGGACCGACACGCCGACGGCGCCGCGGACCTCCGGGGCGAGCGCGTCGCCACGCTCCCCGACGTACTTCACGACCACGTTCCCGCCGAGCGAGAACCCGGCGAGGACGATGGGCCGGCCGGGCCGCTCCGCGGCGAGGCGGGTCACGACCTCGTGGAGATCGCCGGTGTCGCCCGAGTGGTAGAAGCGCGCCAGCCGGTTCGGCTCCCCGGAGCAGCCGCGGAAGTTGAGCGCGAGCGCGTCGAGGCCGCGGGCCAGCGCGAGGGCGACGAGGCCGCGGACGTAGGGCGCGCGGGAGGAGCCCTCCAGGCCGTGGCACACGACGAGCACCGGCCGCTCTCCCCGCGCGCCGTCCGGCGCGGGCGGCGCGTGGCGATCCACGTCCACGAAGTCGCCGTCGGGGAGCTCCCAGCGCTCGCGGCGCGCGGCCGGGCGCGGGTACACGCGGGCGAGGCTCGCGAAGACCGTCATCGCGTGCGCGCCGCGGAGCCACGGGGCGGGGGAGTAAGGGGAGACGGGCCTCCCTCGACCTCGCGCGTCCGCCGTCGCGGACACGCGCTCGGGAGCGGAGCGGCTCGGGCGTACGCTCGTCATCGGAACTGCGGGTGCTTCCGGATGCGGTCCAGGGCATCTGGCGGCGCGTCGTCCGGGAACGGCGCGCTCGATCGCGAGAGCCGCGCGAGCCAGCGGGCGTCCAGCGGACGCGCGAGGAGGGCCGGGTCCGTGGCGGCGGCGGTCGTCTGCTCCTTCGGACCGCTGGGATCTCCCTGGCCCACGAAGAAGCCGGCGAGGAGGAGCGCGGCGCGGGTCGCCGTCGCCGTGCTGTACGTGTACAGGGTGGCGGCGTCGCCGCAGCGGGCGCGCGCGGCGGCGAAGGCGGCCCACGTCCAGAGGGCGGGGTTCGCCCTCGGCGAGAAGGGATCCCAGAACACGACGTCCGCGCGCACCTGCTCGCGGGGCAGCGTCTCGAGCAGGTCCCCCTGGACGAGCCGCCAGAGGACGCGGGGCGACTCGTGACGGCCGTGCGCGAGGAGCGCGCGAGCGGCCGCGAGCGAGGCCGGGTCGAGCGAGAGCCGCGCCGCGCCCTCGGCCGACACCGCCAGCGCGAGCGCGCCGAGCTCCCGCTCGAAGCTGACGATCTCCAGCGCGCGGCCCGCGGCGGGCAGCGCCTCCGCCGCGCGCAGGGCCGCGAGCGCGTTCGCGGCGGCGCCGAGCCCGACGTCGAGGAGCACCAGGCGCGGTCCCGGGGGGGCGAGCCGCTCGCGCAGGCGCGACTGCGCCACGTAGAGCCGCTCCGACTCCACGTCCGGGCCGATGACGGGGTGCATCACCTCGCCCGCTTCCCCGTCGCGCACGGCCGCCGCGCCGAGGGAGGTGGTGACGATCTCGAAGCGGGGGCGGGCGGGGGGATCGGTTGGGGTGTCGGTCGAGGTCGGGATCGGGGTGGGGGTCAGAGTCGCGGTCGAGGTCGCGGTCGAGGCCCTTCGACTTCGCGCCGCGGCTGAAGCCGCGTCGCGCAGCCCGTCCTGAGCGTAGCGGCCGGAGGCCGCGGAGTCGAAGGGCTCAGGGTGGCCGGCCTCGAGAGATCCGGCGAGGGTCGGGGTCGCGGTCGACGTCGAGCTCGCCCTCCTCCCCGGTGGCCGTCGCGAGGCGTCGTGCTCGTGCCGGTCGAGCTCCCCGAGCTTCGCGCGCGCGAACGCCCCGTACGTCCCGGCCTCGATGGCGGCGCGGGCCTCGCGCATGAGCTCGAGGTAGTGGTGCAGGTTGTGGATCGACAGGAGCCGCGGCCCGAGGGGCTCCTTGCACTTCACGAGGTGGTGGAGATAGCCGCGCGTGTAGGTCCGGCACGTCGCGCAGCCGCAGCGGGAGTCGAGCGGCGCCTGGCTGGCGCGGTGCTCGCCGCGGGTGAGGCGCACGCGTCCCGTGGACGTGAAGGCGGTGCCCTGCCAGGCCATGGTGGTCGGCAGCACGCAGTCGAACATGTCCACGCCGTGACCGATGGCCTCGAGGAGGTCGGGCGGCGTCCCCACGCCCATGAGGTAGCGCGGCCGGTCCTCCGGGAGCAGCTCCGCGGTGCGGCCCACCACGTCGAACCGCTCGGTGCGCGTGTCGCCCACCGCGAGCCCGCCGATGGCGAAGCCGTCGAAGGCGTGCTGGGTGAGGAAGCGGGCCGAGTCCGCGCGCAGCCCGGGCACGAGGCCGCCCTGCACGATGGCGAACAGGGCCTGCTCGGGGTCGGTCCGCGCGGCGAGGCTGCGCAGGGCCCAGCGGTGCGTCCGGTCCATCGCCTCGCGGATCGCCGCCGGCTCGGCGGTGGACGGGAGGCAGACGTCGAGCACCATCATGACGTCCGAGCCGAGCGCGGTCTGGACCTCGATGGAGCGCTCGGGCGAGAGGAGCTGCCGGCTGCAGTCCACGTAGCTGCGGAAGCGGGCGCCCTCCTCCGAGACGACGCGATCGTGGGAGAGCGAGAAGATCTGGAATCCGCCCGAATCCGTGAGGATCGGGCCGGGCCAGCGCATGAACCGGTGCAGCCCGCCCATCTCGCGCACGAGCCCGGGGCCGGGGCGGAGCAGCAGGTGGTAGGTGTTGCCGAGGATGATCTCGGCGCCGAGGGCGTGCAGGTCGTCCGGAGTCATCCCGGTCACGCTCGCGCGCGTGCCGACCGGCATGAAGGCGGGCGTCTCGATGCGACCGCGCGGCGTGGTGATGGCGCCGCGGCGAGCGCGCGTCGCGCCGTCCTTCGGGCCAGGGTGGTAGGCGAACGGCATCGGCGTTCCTCTCTAGGGCGCCGCGAGCGCCCGGCGCCGGGCCACGGCCGCGGCCGACTCGTCGTCCCACATCCCCTTGAGGCGCAGCACGCGCTCCACGCCCTCGTCGTGCAGCCCGAGCAGGCGCTCCGCCGCGGCGCCCGCGCCGAACGCCGCGAGGGCGCCGGCGACGGCCTCGAGGGTGGACATGCCCTCGGGCCGCGGCGGGCGGCGGAGCCTCAGCCCGGCGGGCGGGCCCGGGAGCGACAGGCGCGGGAGCCGCTGGAGCGCGGGGAGGCGCTGCATCATGCGACGCGCCTGGGTCCACGTGCCGTCCGGGACGACGAGGACAGGGGGCGTCGACGCGGGGACCGCCGCGTCCTCGGCGCGCGGGGAGGGGAAGAGCACCACCGCGCCGGGCGCCCGCAGCAGCGTCTCGTCGAGCGGGACGCCGGGCAGCGCGTGCTCGAGGATCTCCGCCCCCTCCAGCGCCAGGGCGGCCCAGCGCGCCGTGTTCGACATGCGCTCGCGCTCGCTCGCGTGGCGCACCACCACGAGCCGGAAGGGCGCCGCGAGCCGGGGGATGGCGGGGCAGAGGCAGAACTCGGGCGGGAAGCGGCAGCGCGGGCAGCGCGCGGGGTGGGCGGGCACGGGCTGCCCGATCTATCACGGCGCGCGCCCGCGCGCCGCGCCCCGCCGTACCCGCGCCGGGAGTGGAGTCCGCCGCCCGTCCCCGTTACACGCCCGAACCATGGGCGCGATCGTGCGGCTCTTCTCCGACTTCGTCTGACCGTTCTGCTTCGTCGCGGAGCGGAGCAGCCTGGTCAGGCTGCAGGCGGAGTACGACATCGAGATCGACTGGGTCGGCTACGAGCTGCACCCCGAGACGCCGCGCGCCGGCGTCCCGCTCGCGTCCTACCTGCCCGATCCCGAGGCCATGCTGGGCTACGTGAAGAGCTTCGCCGCCCGCTTCGGCATCCGCGACCTGCGCAACCCGGAGCGGCTCGCCAGCACGCGCCGGGCGCTCGCCGTCGCGCAGCACGCCCGGGACGCCGGGAAGCTCGATCGATTCCGGGCCGCGGCCTTCGACGCCTACTGGCGGGAGGGGCGCGATCTGTCCCGCGACGAGGACCTCGCGCAGGTGGCCCGGGCGGTGGGGCTCGAGCCGGGCGCGGCGCTCGCGGCGGCGGACGATCCCGGGGCGCTCTCCCGGGTGGACGCGGCGCGGCGCGCGGCGCGCGAGGCGGGGGTCACGGGGGTGCCCACCTTCGACTTCGCCCCGGCGGCAGGGGCGCGGCCGGTGACGCGCGTCGTGGGCTGCCAGCCCTACGAGGTGCTCTCCGACGCGGCGCGCAGGGCCGGCGCGCGCCGGCGGGACGAGCGATAGACGCCCGCGATCCCGAGCGCTCGGCTACACGCGGTAGCGCTGCACGGCCGCGGAGAGCTGCCTGGAGATCTCCGAGAGCGCGGCGGTGCCCTTCTCGATGGAGCGCGTGCCCTCGGCGCTCTCGTTGATGGCCTGGGAGAGCTCCGAGATCGCGGCGACCATCTGATCCACGCCGATCGTCTGCTGGCGGGTGTTGTTGGCGATCTGCCGGGCCGCCACGGCCGACTCCCGGATGACCATCGCGAGCCCCTCGATGGCCTCGCCCGCGCTGCGCGCGAGCCCCATGGCCGCGGCGGCGCGCTTTGCGCCCTCGTCGGTGGCGGCGGCGGCGTCCCGGGCGCTCCGCTGGATCTCCTGGAGGATGCCGCGGATCTGCACCGCGGCCTGCCGCGACTGCTCGGCGAGGTTGCGCATCTCCATCGCGACGACCGCGAAGCCGCGCCCGTGCTCGCCCGCCTTCGAGGCCTCGATCGACGCGTTCAGCGCGAGCAGGTTCGACTGCTCCGCGAGGTCCTTCACCGACGCGATGATCTCGCCGATCTGGAGCGTGCGCTCGCTGAGGCCGGTCATGGTGGCCGCGATCGCGTTGACCTGCTCGCCGAGGCTGGCGCTCGACCTCACCGCCTCCTCCACCGTCTGGAGCCCCTCCTGAGAGAGGTCGTCCGAGCGGCGCGTCATCTCGATGACGGAGTCGGCGTGCTGCGTCGCCTGCTTCGAGGTCTGCGCGATCTCGGAGGCGGTCGTGGACGTCTCGTTGATCGCGGCGGCCTGCTGCGCCGCCATGGCGGCCTGTCGCGTGACGGAGCCGAGGATGTCCCCCGAGCGCCCGTCCAGCGTGAGCGCCGCCCCGCGCAGCTCGCCGATGGTCGCCTGGAGCCCCTCGATCATGGCGCCGAAGCTCGCGGCGAGATCGGCGGTCTCGGCGGTGGCGTCCACGTCGATGTGGCGGGTCAGGTCGCCCGCGGCGATCGCCACGGCGGCGTCGCGGAGCCGCTCGAGCGGCTGCGTGAGCCGGCGCGCCACGAGGTAGGCGACGCCCGCGGCCACGGCGCCGATGAGGAAGGCGGCGCCGAGGCCGCGCGCCAGCTCCCCGGCCGGTGCGTCCTCGTGGAGCAGGTGGAACACGATGGTGTTGAGCGTCGCGGTCAGGCCGGTCGCGACTCCGACCAGCCCCGCGATCTTGAGCCGCATGGAAAGGCGCACCGAGAGCCTCCCGCTCGAGAGCGTTGCGCCGTTCTACCCCGGATCCCCGCGGGTCGGCCAATCGGTGGCGGCTGTGCGTCCGGGTGTGCGGCCCCCCGCGGCGCCCCCCGCGTCCGGCGCTTCCGGGCACGGGAGGGCGGGGCGTGCCCGCTTCACGGGAGGTCGCGCAGCACCGCGGCGCCCGCCGGCGTCGCGACGTGGAGCGCGGGTGGAACCACCATGCGATCCACCTCGAGCCGGCTCACCCGGTCGCTCGGGATGAGCCCCGAGGCGGCCCGGATCGGCGTCGACGTCCCGGTCGCCGGGTCGAAGAGCGTGAGGCCCGTCGTGTACCCCGCGACGGCGAGACGGCCATCGGGCAGGCACGCCAGCCCGCCGACCCCGGCGCCGGAGAGGCCGACCTGCGCCGCCGTGAAGTAGGTGAACCGCTCCGTCGCCTCGTCCCAGACGGCGACCGCGTCCCGCCGCGCGGCCGCGTCCCCGCTCGTCGGGCCCCGGCTGCCGAACCAGACGCGTCCGTCGGGGCAGACCGTGACGGCGGTGAGGTAGACCGGATCTCCCGACTCCGTGACGTCGAAGACCGGCGGGCTGGTCCGCGCGCCGTCCATCCACGGATCTCCGAACGACGCGTCGAACGCCGCGCCGTAGCGCTTGTGCCACTGGAGCGCGTCGTCCACCCAGGTGATCCGCCCGGCCGTCCACTTGCCGGCGTGCCAGAGCCGCCCCTCGTCGTCCACGGTGAGCCCGAGCCAGTCCCCGACGCGCATGCTCGCGCTCTCGCCGTCCGGGCCGCAGACCTCGTGGTAGCAGACGCGCGCGTGGTGGTGATCGCCCATGTACTCGGAGTAGGCGAGGTCGAACCACTCGCCCGGGCGCGGCTCGCGGTACTTGCCGGGGAACAGCACCGACACTCCGTGATTCGCGCCCGTGTAGAGCGTGCCGGGGTGGACGAAGTGGTCGTACGCGAGCCGGTGGATGGTGCGGTCGTGCCAGTACTTGCCGCCGTACTGGTTCGAGAGGAGGTCGAAGCGCACGACCGTGAGCGTTCCGTCCGCCTCGAGCCGCACCCAGTCGACCTTCCCGCTGTGGCGAAGCGGGTCGCAGTAGTCGAAGCCCTTCCAGCCCACCGGGTCGTCGGCGTCGATGCAGGGGATCGGCTCGCCGTCGGCGCCGACGGTCCGATCGCCGTCGTACCCGATGAACACCTCGTTCGGGCCGCCGCCGACGATGGCCAGGATTCCTCCCGACGCTGCGCCACCCCACACGACCTCGCCGTTGCAGGGGCGGTCGTCCGGGATCGGCGCCATGTCGCAGTACTTCGCCCAGCCCACCGGTCCCGGCGGGCTCCGCCCCGTGGCGGCGCCGAGGTGCAGGCCGTCCGTCTCGTCGAAGCGTTTCGGCGCCGTCTCGCCGGGGCGGAGGAGGTACAGCGCCCGCGGCGTCGCGATCCAGCGGTTCTGCGCCTCGTCGGTGGTCATCGCCACGACCGGCGACTCCTGGATCCCGTCGGCCGGCCCGTAGATCACGTTCGCGACCGGCCACGGGCCCTGCGTCCCGAACTGGAAGCCCGGCGGCTGCTGCGGCGGGGGCTGCTGCGGCGGCTCCTGAGGCGGAGGAGTCCCCGCCCCGCCGCCGTCGCTCCCGGGTCCGCCCGACGGGGCCGGCTCGCCGCTCCCCGATCCTCCCCCGCACGCCACGAGCAGGACGGCCGTCAGCGCGCCGAGCCCCATCACCCCGTGTCTCGTCATCCGTTCTCCCGTGCCCACCCAGATCCCCGGCGGGCGCACGTGTGCCACTGCGGAGAGTTGCGAGCCATGGGCCACCACGAATCCCGGCGGATCCCGGCCCTCGCGCGGCAAGCGCGTGCGCCTTCGTGGAAGGTGGATTCCACTCGAGGTGCCATCGCGAGGACGACCCGCCGCCCCACCGGGCGGGGGACGGCGCGCTCGCCCGCACGCGCCTGGTTCGGGCGGCCTCGCCCGCGGCGGGCCGGACCTGCCGGAGGACGGGGGCGGCGGTGCTAGGCTCACGCCATGGCCCCGCTCTCCGTGAACCGCGTTCCACGCGTCGCGCTCGCCTGCCTGCCGACGCCGCTCGAGCGATCGCCCCGCCTCGGCCGCGAGCTCGGCCTCGAGCTCCTGTACAAGCGGGACGACCTCACCGGCCTCGAGCTGTCCGGCAACAAGGCGCGCAAGCTCGAGTACCTGCTGGCGGAAGCGGAGGAGACGCAGGCCGACACGCTCGTCACCTGTGGTGGCGTGCAGTCGAACCACTGCCGCGCGACCGCGTTCGCGGCGGCGAAGCGCGGCCTCTCGGCGGTGGTGCTGCTGCGGGTGACGGATCCCTCGCGGCCGCCGCCGCTCGAGGCGAACGCCCTCCTCGATCGGCTCGCGGGCGCGCAGATCCGCTGGGTGTCCCACGACGAGTACCGCCGGCGCGGCGAGCTCATGCGGTCGGCCGCCGACGAGCTGCGCGCGGCCGGCCGGCGCCCCTACGTCATCCCGGAGGGAGGGTCGAGCGAGCTCGGTAGCCTGGGGTACGTGGCCGCCGTGGCCGAGCTCCGCGCGCAGCTGCCGGACGCCTGGCGCAGCGGACCCGTGACCATCGCCTACGCGGCCGGGTCGGGCGGGACGGGCGCGGGGATCGAGCTCGGGGTCCGCGCCACCGGGTGGGAAGGGGCGCGGCCGCTCGGATTCGCGGTCTGCAACGACGCGCACTACTTCCGGGAGACGATCGCCCGGATCTGCGCGGACGCCCACCGGCGCTGGCCCGAGCTCCCCGCCGTGCCGGCGGAGGAGATCTCCCTGGACGACGGCTCGATCGGTCCGGGGTATGCGCTCGCGACCGACGACGGCCTCGCGCTCATCCGCCGCGCCGCGCGGCTCGACGGCGTGCTCCTGGATCCGGTCTATACCGGCAAGGCGATGCTGGGCCTCGCGCGCCGCGCGTCCGAGCCGGGCGGGCTGCCCTCGTCCCGCGTCGTCTTCCTGCACACCGGCGGCGCCTTCGGCCTGTTCCCCTTCGCGCAGCGGCTCGCCGGTCCGTGACGGAGTGCGCCGCCCGGCGAACGGAGGCTGGTCGCCCCGGCGCCGCTGGTTATAGCTCTTCACGGATCGCGGAGGCGTCGCGGCCAGGAGGCGAGCCATGCCCAGGGCGAAGCAGATCTCGGCGTGGGTGGAGGATCGGCCAGGAACCCTCGGGAAGCTCGCGGACGCGCTCGGGGAGAAGGGCGTCACGATCCGGGCGTTCATGGCGGCGTCGATGGACGGGCGCGGCTTCGTCCGGCTCGTGGTGGACCGTCCGGGCGCGGCGAAGCGGGTGCTCACGGCTCACGGCTGGGAGACCACCGTGGACGAGGTGGTCGAGGTGACGGTCCCCGACAAGCCCGGCGCGGTGGGCAAGGTGGCCGATCGCCTCGGGGAGGCCGGCATCAACGTCCAGTACGCCTACGTAGGGTCGGCCGGCAGCGCGCGGACGATGAACCTCTACCTGGCCGTCCCGGACGTGAAGGCCGCGCTGAAGGCGCTGCGATGAAGCGAGCAAGCCGCCGTGGCCCGTGACCGGGCGCGCCGTCCTGGTGCGGCATACAGGGCGGGCAGGATGCCGCGCCGCGTAGGCCGCGCTACCATGGGTGTGTGGGCCACACGGGCCTCGTGCTGACGGGCGGAGGCGCCCGTGCCGCGTACCAGGTCGGGGCACTCCGCGCCCTGGCCGACGTGCTCGGCCCGGGCCCGATGCCGTTCGACATCATCGCGGGGATCAGCGCGGGGGCGATCAACTCGCTCGTCGTCGCGACCGGGGCCGAGGACTTCATCCGTGTCACGCAGCGGCTCCGTGCCACATGGGAGTCGCTCGCGCCCGATCGGGTGTTCCGGACGGGCACCCTGCGGCTGGCGACGATCGGAGGACGGTGGATCCGCGACCTCTCCGCGGGCGGCCTCATCGGCAAGTCCGGCATCAACTACCTGCTCGACCCGGCGCCCCTGCGGCGGCTCCTGGAGAGCGAGGTGCCGGTCGGCCGGATGCGGCGGCACCTCCGCTCCGGGCGGCTCCGCGGCGTCGCCGTCTCCGCCACGAATTACCACACGGGCGCCGGGGTCACCTTCTACGAGGGCGCCGCGGACATCCAGCCGTGGCTCCGCTCGACGCGTCTCGGCATCCGCTCGCGCATCACGCTCGACCACGTGATGGCGTCCGCGGCGATCCCGGTCTTCTTCCCGCCCATCCGCATCGACGGCACCTTCTACGGCGACGGCTGCGTGCGGATGAACCACCCCATGAGCCCCGCGATCCACCTCGGGGCGGAGCGGATCCTGGCGGTGAGCGTTCGCTACCTGCGCCCTCCCGGCGACACGCTCCGGAAGCAGGCGAAGGAGAAGGACGACACCCTGCCGCTCTCCGAGATCGCCGGGGTGCTGCTCAACGCCGTGTTCCTCGACTCGCTCGACGCGGACCTGGAGCGGCTGGAGCGGATCAACAAGACCCTCGCGCTCATCCCGCGGGAGAGGCTGAACTCGGGCGACGTCGAGATGCGGCAGGTGCCCGCGCTCGTCCTGCGCCCGTCCCAGGACCTCGGCAAGCTCGCCGCCGACGAGTACGAGCGGTTCCCCGCGATGCTCCGCTATCTCCTGAAGGGCGTCGGCGCGAGCGGCCACGCCGGCGAGGACCTGCTCTCGTACCTCGCCTTCGAGCCGATCTACCTGAAGCGCGTGATGGACCTCGGCTACGCCGACACGCTCGCGCGCCGCGACGAGATCGAGGAGTTCTTCCTCGGCGCGCCGCAGCCGCAGCGCGAGCGGGCGCGGGGGTAGCCGCGAGAGCTACCCCCGCGACCCCCACGCCGCCGCGCGCGCGGCGACGACCGGGGCGAGCGTGCGCCAGGCGGTGGCGGCGAGCACCACCGCGCCCCCCGCGAGCGCCCACGGGCCGGGCCGCTCGCCGGCGACGAGGAAGGTCCAGATCGGATTCAGCACCGGCTCGAGCAGCATGAGCAGCGACGCCTCGACCGCCGGCGTGTGCAGGAGGCCCCGCGAGAAGCAGAGGTACGCGAGGCCGAGCTGGAAGACGCCGAGGTAGACGACGAGCCCCACGTCGAGCGGCGTCGGCGCCGGACCGGCGAGGGCCAGCGGGAGGGTCGCCGCCGCCGCGATCAGGTTCCCGTACACCAGCGCGGCGGGGCCGTCGTGGCGCAGCAGCCGCAGCCCGATGATCGAGAACGCGAAGGCGACGCCGGAGCCCAGCGCCACGAGGTTCCCCGTCACCTGGCCGGCCGAGAGCTCGTCGAGGAAGAACAGGCCGAGGCCGAGGGCGTAGACCGGCACGGCGAGGAGCTCGCCGCGCGTGGGGAGCTCGCGGAGGAGCAGCGGCGAGAGGACGAGCACGAAGAGCGGCGCCGCGTCCTGGATGAAGATGGCGTTCGCCGCGGTGGTGAGCTTGGTCGCGACGACGAACATCACCACCGTGAAGGCGTAGGCGACCGAGACGAGCAGCACGCGCAGGGTCGGGAGGCGCCGGGTCTCTCGGACGACGGCGAGCAGGAACAGGCCGGCGACGAGGGAGCGGCCGCCGGCGATCTGCCAGGCGTCGAGCCCGGAGCTCTTGATGGCGGCCCCCGCGGTCGACCAGAGGACCGCGGCGGCGAGGATGAGGAGGCGGCTTCCGAGCACGGGTCCCTCGACTCGCGCCGAGCGTGGCGAGGCGCCACGCTCGGGCCGAGCGGCCGTGCCTTTTATCACGCGGGCGCGGCGGGCATCACGCGGTCACCCAGTCGCGCAGGACCGCGTCGATCTGCTCCTCGGACAGCTCGCCCGCGTCCGCCAGCTCCTTGATGCGGCGGGTGATCGCCTTCAGCTCCGACTCGCCGAAGGTGATCCCCATCTCGCGGGCCCGGTAGGCGATGGCGTGCCGGCCGGTGAGGCGGCTGCCCACGATGAGCCGCCGGCTGAGCCCGAACGCCTCGGGGGGGATGATCTCGTAGGCGCCCGGGTTCGTCATCATCGCCTTGAGGTGCATGCCCGCCTTGTGGGAGTAGGCGGTCTCGCCGGTGACGAAGTTGTTGAAGGGGATCTCGACCCCGGTCACCCGCGCCACGAGCCGCTCGAGCTCGCGGAGCTGCCCGAGCCGGTAGCGCTCGGCGACCGCCTGCGGCTCGAGCGCGAACATCCGGGCCACGATCCCGCCGAGCGGGGTGATCCCGTTCCGTTCGCCGATCCCGAGCACCGAGACGTCCACGTGCGTCGCGCCCGCGGAGATCGCCTCGTAGGCGTTGGCGATCGCGCAGCCCGTGTCGTTGTGGCCGTGGAAGCCGAGATCGCACTTCACCGCGCTCCGCACCTCGCGGAAGAGCGCGTAGACCTGGCGCGGCGTGGCGATCCCCACCGTGTCGGCCACCCCCACGCGGTGCACCCCGAGCTTCTCCGCCGCGCGGTAGACGGCGAGCAGGTCGTGCACGTCGGAGCGGAAGGCGTCCTCGGCGGAGAAGCGGACCTCGAGCCCGGCCGCGAGCGCCGCCTCGATGGGCGGCCCCATCGCGTCCACGATCTGCTGCAGCGACTTCGCGTGGGAGGCCTCGCGCAGGATGCGGCTCGTCGCGAAGAAGATGCCGATCCCGCGCACGCCGGCGTCCAGCGCCGCCTTGACGTCGTCGAGGATGCAGCGGGTATGGGTGATGATCCGGGCGGCGAGGCCCAGCTTCACGATCTGGGCGAGGTCGCGCTGCGACTGCGGCGAGGCCGCGGGCGTCGTGACCTCGATGTAGTCCACGCCGAACGTGTCGAGCGCGCGGGCGATCTCGAGCTTGTCCTCGGTGCGGAAGGACGACTTCGCGAACTGCTCACCCTCGCGCAGCGTCGTGTCGATGAGCTTCCAGGTGGTCTTGGCCATGGTGTCGCTCTAGAAGCTGCCGTCGTGGTCGAGGTCGCAGACGAGGCCGCCGGAGGTGGGGTCGGTGCGGAAGCCGTAGCGGCGGAGGTACTCGGGCTGGAAGTAGCCGGTCTCGAGCCGCTTCACCCCGCGGGCCCGCAGGCGCCGGTAGAACTCGCGCATGAGCCCCTCCGACACCCCCTTCGCCCGGTGACGCCGGGCCACCACGATCTTCTCCATGTGCACGCGATCCGGGCTCACCTGCCTGTAGAAGAGGCCGGCGATGGGCGTGTCCTTCGCGTCGAGCGCGATGAGGAACTCGTGCTCGGTCGTGAAGGTCACCTGCAGGTTCGCCTCGTGGAACATGTGCAGGAGGCGCGCCACCTCGCGCGGCGAGATGGGCCCGCGCACCGCGAAGCGGTTCCCTTCCTCGTCGGTGAGCGCCACCACGACCTCGGTGACGTAGTGGCCGCCGGAGGGCATCGAGATGAGCGCGACCTCGTCGGTGGGCGCGAGGTACCGGTAGGTCATGCGCGCGAGGAAGTAGTCCTCCTCGGCGGAGGGGCGCACCGCGGCGCGCACCGCCGCGACCTGCTCCTCCAGATCGAGGCCGCCGGGGGGGAGGGCGCGCGCGCGGTTCATGAGGCGGTCGAGGGCGGCGCCGAGCTCCGCCCGCCCGTCCGCGAACACGGTGCGGCGGAAGAAGCGGAGGCGGGTGTCGGGCCAGGACTGCTCCACCTCCGACAGCCGGTACGTGCCCCACAGCTCCCCGAGCATCTTGCCCTTCGCCTCCACCGTCGCGCCGGGCGTCGCCTCGAGCCAGCGCCGATAGCGGCGGGCCGCGAACGAGACGCGCTGGGGCGTGAAGCCGCGCTCCCGCAGCCGCTCCAGGAAGGTCTCGATGGCGACCGCGCGGCGCGAGCTCTGCGCGGCGTCCTCGAGCAGCGCCACCCCGCGTTCGTACCCGAGCGCCTCGACGACCGCCGAGAGCAGGAGGTGGTCGTCGATCTCGCCCCGCAGGTCCGGCCGCTGCGCCTCGATGCGCTGGATGAACGAGCGCTCGAACCGCTCGATGAGCTCGTCGAAGGTCAGGCACTGCGACCGGTCCGAGATGGACACGAGGCGCGCGCCCGCGTGGTAGTCGTGGGACGGCACGATGAACGCGGCGGGGGAGGGCTCCCGCAGCGCCAGGCGCCGGCCGGTGCGGCCCCAGAAGCGCACGTGCAGCTCGAGCGCCGTCCAGACGAGGAACGGCCAGAGCAGCTTCAGCCGCTGCGCCTCGCCCTGGCGCAGCAGCCGCGCCGCCTGGCGCTCGACGTCCGAGCCTGGGATGAACTCCTCGGTGAAGATCCCCCACTCGGCGAAGTACCCGCCGAACTGCTCCACGAGCGGCGGCGGGGCTCCCGCCGCGAGCAGCCACGAGACCTCCTGCCTCAGCTCGTAGAAGTTCATCTCCTCGGCGACGTTGATGGCGACGTCGAAGATCTCCTTCGCGCGGGTGTGGATGGAGAGCCGGTAGACGCTCTTGCCGTGCTGCCGCCCGAGGAGCGACACCGTGGCGCCTCCGGGCGGGATGTCCGCCAGGGAGAGCAGCACCCCTCTGCCGAGCACGAACACCGAGGCGCGCACGATGGTGGCGTCGGCGAGGGCCTGCAGCAGGTGGGTGCGCCCCTCGGCCGGCACGCTCTCGTCGAAGACGAGGACGTCCTTCCACCCGTACTCGGCGCCGGTGAGCGGATCGATGGCCAGGCGGAGGTTCGGCCCCACCCAATTCGAGAAGCCGCGGCGGAGCCGGTCGAGCTCCTCGCCCGCGCGCGCCGAGATCTCGGGGTCCTCGTGGAGGGTCAGGCGCGCGAGCGGGATGCGCACGCGGGCGAAGTAGTGCGGGTGGGCGACGGCGGTGGCGGTGAGGAGGCGCATCGCGCCGACGAGCAGCCGCCGGTCGGAGGGATCCGAGAGCTCGAAGCGGACCTTGTCCGAGGACAGGTGCGCGAGGAGGACCTGCACCTGCGCGTCCGTGAGGCCGCGCTCGCCGAGATCGGCGAGGTCCTCGTCGCGGAGCGCGAGCGCCCCCATCCGATCGAGGAAGAGCTGCAGCGTGCGGAGCGTCTCGTCGGGCTCCTCGTTCGGGAGCAGGACGCGGAACGCGCGGCGGCGCACGTCCTCGTCCGGCGCCTCGGCGGCGCGCCGGAGCAGCGCGCGGCAGAGGGCGGCGTGCTCGCTCTCCGCCACGGCGAGGCCGATGTGCAGGTGGCTGATGGCGCGCCGCGCCTCGGGGCGCTCGGCCCGCAAGAGCTCGCCGGCCACGTGGATCGACCAGAAGCTCACCTCGCCGCGGTCGACGACGTCGAGCAGCGGCTTCAGCCGCTCCGGCTCGGGCGGTGGCCACAGGCGCGCGTCCAGGCGGAGGTCGGCGGCGCCCCTGCGGCGGCGCGACACGAGCGAGACGAACGCCTCGTCACCGAGGAAGCGCCGCAGCGACTCGTTTCCGAGCCACAGGGCGGGCCGGGAGAGGAGGGCGCCGAGGTCGATCACTGCGCCCTCCGTCGCGTAGGCGAGGTCGCCGATGAGGGTGGCCCCCGGGGCGTCGGCGGCCGGGCCCACCGGCAGCGAGCGATCGCGCGCGCGCAGGCTCCCGCCCGTCAGCGCGACCTCGTGCTGCAGGACGCCGATCTCGCGGAGCACCCAGTTCGGGATGCGCAGGAAGCTGCCGTCCAGCGCGAGCGCGAGGTGCTTCTGCTCGTACATCTTGTCGATGAGCTCCCTCCAGCTCTGCTCGACGACCTCGCGCTTGAAGGTGTGCTTGTGGGTGAGCTCGCCGTGCTCGAGGTCGAGCGCCCGCGGCAGCACCTGGAACGCCACGACGCGCTCGAAGGGCGCGAGGAAGCGGTTCGCGCTCGCCACGAGCGACGACAGCAGCTCGCGCAGCTCCTCCGGCGAGCGGTCCTGCACGGCGGGCGAGGCGTGGTTCGGCCAGACCAGCAGCGTGTTGTACTCGCGGTGATCGCCGACGAGGAAGGCCTGGGCCACCGCCTCGAAGTCGCGGAACAGGTTCTCGACGCGCTGGGGCGCGATGGTCTGCCCCTGGCGGTTCTTGTAGATCTCCTTCTTGCGGCCGGTGATGCGGAAGTGGCCCGCCGGGTCGATCGAGACGAGATCGCCGGTGTGGAACCAGCCCTCCTCGTGCGCGGCCTGGTCCTCGGGGCCCGGCTGGTAGTAGCCGGGGGACACGTAGGGACCGCGGATGAGGAGCTCTCCGTCGTCGGCGCGGCGGCACTCGACGCCCGGCAGCGGCAGGCCGATGGAGTCGTCCAGGTACTGCCCCGGCGGCGTCATGGTGATGCCGCCCGTCGCTTCCGTCATCCCGTAGCCGGAGCAGAGCTCGGTGCCGGCGCGATGGAAGGCGCGGAAGACGCCCGGATCGAGGTAGCCGGCGGCGGAGAGGCCGAAGCGCAGGCGGCCGCCGGTGATGCCGCGCAGGTGCGCCGCGACGTCGTCGGGGTCGTCGGAGGCGGCCTCCCAGACCGCCGCCTCGTGGACCTCCATCCACTTCTTCGGCACCGAGATGAACACGGTGGGCTTCACGCGGCGGAAGTCCTCGAGCAGCTGCGCCTGCGCGGTCGAGCGCGCGAAGACGTACGTGGCGCCCCAGAACAGCGTCCCCGTCATCTCCAGCCAGCGCCCGAACGTGTGGTAGAGCGGCAGGTAGCACAGGAAGACGTCGCCCTCGTTCACCTCGCGCAGCGCGAACGCCCGGCAGAAGCGCTTCGAGACCAGGTTCTCGTGCGTGAAGACGATGCCCTTCGGCTTGCCGGTGGTGCCGGAGGTGTACATCACCGTCGCGACGTCGCGCGCGCGCACGGCCCCGGCGCGCGCGGCCCGGTCGCCGTCGTCGAACTCGGCCCCCTGTCCGACCATCTGCTCGAGCGTGAGCAGCCCGTTCCGCTCGGCGGCCGTCTTCGAGAAGACGACGATCTCGCGCAGCTCGGGGAGGGCGGGCAGGGAGGGCAGCACCTTCGCCACCTGCTCCTCGTCCGAGACGAGCAGCACGGTCGCCCCCGAGTGCTTCAGCATGAAGACGATCTGCTCGGCGACCGCGTTGGCCGGGAGCGGGAAGTCCACGATGCCGTTCGTCAGGCAGGCGAGATCGCAGAGGGCGGCCTCGAGCGAGTTCTCCGCGAGGATGGCCACCTTCGCGCCGGCGTCGCCCTCGACGAGCGCGAGGATGCCGCGCGCGATGGCGCGCGTGCGGCGGGCGACCTCCGCCACCGTCACGTCCGCCGCGTCCTCCCCGAGCACCCGGAACGCGACCGTCTTCGGATCGGTCTCCTCGCGGGAGCGCAGCAGCTCGCCGAGCGTGTAGTCGGTCGCGGTGAGGACCGGCATGAGCACGGCGAGCCACGCGTCCGCGTCCGCCGGGGGGAGCGAGCTCGTGAAGAAGCGGCGCCGGGCTCCGTCGAGCAGCGCGTGGAGTGAGCGCCGTGCGGCGCGACCCGACTGCGCGTCGCCCAGGTGGGCGAGGAGGTGCTCGACGAGCGGGCGGACGGTGGGCAGGTCGTCGGGTCGGACCGAGGAGAGCGACTCGCGGGTGGAGTCGAGCAGCTGCGGATCGGGCGCGCCGGGGGTGCGCCAGGCCGCGAGGAGGGCTGGGTACGGAGAGTCGTGCCTCACCTGGAACATGCGCGGAGAAGACCATGCTTGTGGGGTCGTGTCGATGCACGCGACGTGCGTCGACGGCCGAGGCGGGCAGGCGCGCGGGACCCCCGCGTGGCCCGGGCGAACCAGGAGACGAGGGCTCGCAGGGTGCCGGCGGAAAAATCCCTGCGCCGGGGTAGCCCTTACCGGGATGGGAGCGAAGATTTGGCGCAGATGGACGTCGAGCGCAAACCGATCCTGCTCGTCGAGGACGAACCGGCGATCCGCGACGCTCTCGCCGAGCTGCTCGTGCACCTGGGCGCGCGCGTCGAGCTCGCCGCCGACGGAGAGGCCGCGTGGGGGTTGCTCGCGGACGAAGGGCTACGTCCCGGGCTGGTGCTGCTCGATCTCTTCCTGCCCCGGCTCGACGGCCTCGCGCTGCTGGGGCGGCTGCGCGCGGACGCGCGCTTCCGCTCCCTCTCCGTCGTGACGATGAGCGCCGCGGTGAAGGAGACGCCGCCCGGCGCCGACGGCCACCTCGAGAAGCCGTTCGCTTTCGAGCGGCTCCGGGAGGTGGTCCTGCCGCACTGCCGCTCCTCCGAGGCGGCTCCCCGCGGAAGGGGGTCGGCGCCGGGGGTCGCACCCCCCGTGTGGTGAGCCCGCCGCGCCGCCTGGGGCGCGCCGCCCGGGCGACCCCCCGCGAGCCGGCGCGAGCGGCCGCGGGCGAGCCGAGGGCGCGGGGGGACGGTTGCAACACAAACGGATCGATCGCACCATGCCCGGGTGAGAGCCTTCGTCAGGGTCCTTCTCCCGCTGGTCGCCGTCCTGGCAGGGCTCGCCTGGGCGGCCGCCGCCCTGTTGAACGGGACGGCGCGCGCCTGGTACGAGAAGGACGTCAGCCTCAGGGGGCACCTCGTCGTCGCCGGAGCACGCGAGGCGCTCGTCACGCACCTGTCGGGTGGAGACCGGCGGCGGGCGGCGGCGGTGCTCGCCGACATCGCCCGCGACGACCGCATCATGGCCGCGTCGGTGTGCGGCCGCGGGATGCGGACCGTCGCCCGGACGGGTGTGGGGCCGCGCGCGTACGAGTGCGAGGCGCTGGCGGAGCGCCTGGACCCGACCGACGCGGAAGAGCGGGTGGAGATCGACCGCATCGAGGACGCGGAGGGCGGGCTCATCCACCTGACCGTGCAGCCGCTCCTCACCGAGGAGGGCGGGCTGCTCGCCCACGTCGTCGTCGTCCACGATCTCAGCTTCGTGGCCCGCCGCGAGGCGGCCCTGAGGCGCTACACGGCGGGCGCGTTCGCCGTGGTCGCGATCCTCGCCTCGATCCTGACCGTGCTGGTGCGCCGCCTCTCCTGGCGCAGCTGGAACGACGAGCTGCGGCGGGTCCTGACGCTCGGGCGCGCTTCGCCCGCGGACGGGCGCTCCCCGCGCAAGGAGTTCCAGCCGCTGCTCTCCGACGTGCGGCAGCTCGTCTCGGAGCTCGCGGTGGAGCAGGGGCAGGGCGCGATGGGCGGGCGCTGGTCGGCGGAGCGGCTCCACCGCACCCTCACCGAGACGCTCCAGGGCGAGGGGATCGTCATCGTGGCGAACCGGGAGCCCTACATCCACGATCGCGCTCCCGACGGCGGGGTCCGCGTGCTCCACCCGGCGAGCGGCCTCGTCACGGCCCTCGAGCCCGTGATGCGGGCCTGCTCCGGCGTGTGGGTCGCGCACGGCAGCGGGACCGCCGATCGGGAGGCGGTGGACAGGAACGACCGCGTGCGCGTCCCCCCCGGCGAGGAGTCGTACGCGATGCGCCGCGTGTGGCTCACCCCCGAGGAGGAGCGCGGCTACTACTACGGCTTCTCGAACGAGGGGCTCTGGCCGCTCTGCCACGTCGCGCACACGCGCCCCGTGTTCCGCGCCCAGGACTGGCGCGAGTACCAGCGCGTGAACCGGCGCTTCGCGGACGCGGTCTGCGAGGAGGTCGACGGACCGGATCCCATCGTCCTCGTGCAGGACTACCACTTCGCGCTCGCGCCCCGGATGATCCGCGAGCGGCTGCCCCGCGCGACCATCATCAGCTTCTGGCACGTCCCGTGGCCCAACGCGGAGCGGTTCGGGATCTGCCCGTGGGCGAACGAGCTGCTGGAAGGGATGCTGGGCTCGAGCGTGGTGGGCTTCCACACGCAGCTCCACTGCAACAACTTCCTCGACGGCGTGGACCGCTTCCTCGAGGCGAGGATCGACCGCGAGCGGCAGTCCATCGTGCTCGGCGGGCGCGAGTCGCTCGTGCGCCCGTACCCCATCTCCATCGACTGGCCGAACCGCTGGGCGACCGAGACCCCGCCGGCGGTGGAGTGCCGGGCGAAGGTGCTCGCCGAGCTGGGGTTGCCGCCCGACGCGAAGATCGGCGTCGGGGTGGACCGGCTCGACTACACGAAGGGGATCGAGGAGCGGCTGCTCGCGGTGGAGCGGCTCCTCGAGCGCTTCCCGCACCAGCGCGGCCGGTTCACCTTCGTGCAGCTCTCCGCTCCGAGCCGGACGATCATCGACCGCTACCGGGAGCTCTCCGAGCGCGTGGACGCCATCGCCGCGCGGGTGAACGCCCGCTTCGCGGAGGGGACGTGGCGGCCCATCGTGCTGCTGCGCGCGCACCACGAGCCGCCCGCCATCTTCCGGTATCTCCGCGCCGCCGACGTCTGCTACGTCTCCTCGCTGCACGACGGCATGAACCTCGTGGCCAAGGAGTTCGTGGCCGCGCGGGACGACGAGCGCGGCGTGCTCGTGCTGTCGCGCTTCACCGGCGCGGCCCGCGAGCTCACCGAGGCGCTCCTCGTCAACCCGTACGATCTCGAGGAGGCGAGCGCGGCCCTCGCGACGGCGCTCGCCATGCCGCCCGACGAGCAGGCGGCGCGGATGCGCGCGATGCGCGCGTTCGTCGCCGACTTCAACGTGTACCGGTGGGCGGGGCGCATGCTCGTGGACGCGGCGCGCCTCCGCCAGCGGGACCGCCTCTCCACCCGGCTCAACCTGGGCCTCCGCAGCGTCCACGAGGTGAAGCCATGATCCCCGACCTGCTCGCCCCCGCCTCGCGCGCCGCCGTCGCCGCCTTCGCCCACGACCGCGCGCTCCTCGCCTTCGACTTCGACGGCACGCTCGCGCCCATCGTCGAGGATCCCGCGCGCGCGGCGATGCGCCCGGACACCCGCGCGCTCCTGCGCGTCGCGGCGCTGCTCTACCCGTGCGTCGTCGTCTCCGGGCGCTCGCGGGCGGATCTCGCGCCGCGCCTCGAAGGCATCCCGCTCGTCGCCTGGGTCGGCAACCACGGCGCCGAGGCGGGCTTCGGTCCGGTGGATCGCTCGCCGCGCTCCGCCGTGCTCGCCTGGCGCGGCGCGCTCGCGGCGCGACTCGGCGCCATGCCCGGCGTCGAGGTCGAGGACAAGGGGCTCTCGCTCGCCGTCCACTACCGCCGCGCCCCCGACCCGGTCGCGGCCGAGCGCGACATCCGCGCGGCCACCCTGGAGCTCCCCGGCGCGCGCGTGTTCGGCGGGCACTGCGTGGTGAACGCCGTCCCGGGCGACGCCCCGACCAAGGGGGACGCCATCGCGGAGCTGCTCGAGCGGAGCGGCTGCCGGACCGCGCTCTACGTGGGGGACGACACCACCGACGAGGACGCGTTCCGCGCGCCCGGCGTGATGGGCGTCCGGATCGGGGAGGGTGCCGGGAGCGCCGCCGCTTACCGGCTCGCGTCGCAGGAGGGGATCGACGAGCTCCTGCGCCTGCTCGTCGAGGAGCGCAGCCGGCTCGACGGGCAGCGCGCCCGCGCGGAGTCGCTCGCTCGCGCCGTGAGGTCCTCGCGCGAGGCCTAGCCGCGGTCGGGCTGGACGGCCGCGCCCTGGCCTTCGCCCCCCAGCTCGAGCGCCAGCGCCGCGCGCGCCAGCTCTCGCTCCCCCACCCAGCCGAGCACGGTGGTCGTGCCGGCCTGGACGACCGGGAGCTGCGGCAACCCGCGGCGATGGAGCGCCGCGATCGCCTCCCGCCAGGTGGCGGAGGGAACCAGCGTCACGAAGGGGACCATCGCGTCGGCCGCGCGCGTCCAGCCGAGCTCGGCGGGGGCGAGCGCGCCGAGCAGGCCGAGATCCACGAGCCCGCGCGGACGGCCGTCGGCGCCGCGGACCAGCGCGACGCGCTGCGCGGCCCCGGCGCTCGCCGCCGCGACGGCCGCGAGCGGCGCGTCCTCGCGGAAGTCCGGCAGCTCGGGCGCCACGAGGAGCTCCGCCACGGGGCGCGCGAGCGCGGCACGCAGCGCCTCGCCCGGGGCGCCGGACGCCTCGGCCCGGCTCGTCGGCTGCGTCGGGTACAGCGACCAGCGACGGAGCACGACGTAGGAGATCCCCACGGTGAGCATCATCGGGACGAGCAGGTCGTAGCTCCCCGCCAGCTCCGCGACGAGCACGAGCGCGGAGAGGGGCACGTGCGCGACCCCGCCGTAGAACGCGCCCATCCCGACGAGCGCGAAGGCGGCGGGCTCGATCGCGGGATCTCCGAGCGCGGCGCGCGCGGCGTGCCCGAAGGCGGTGCCCACGAGGCCCCCGATGACCAGCGACGGCGCGAAGTCCCCCACCGCCGCGCCGCAGCCGATGGTGAGGGCGGAGGCGAGCGCCTTCGCCGCCGCCACCGCGAGCAGGAGGGCGACGAGCTGCCAGCCGCCGGGAAACCAGGGCGCGCCGTCCATCGCGACCTGCGCGGTGCCGTAGCCCCCTCCGAGGACGGTGAACCCGCGCGCCTCGGGACCGCGCCAGGAGCCGAGCGCGATCGCCATCCCGGCGCCGAGGAGGCCGGCGGCGAGGCCCCCCAGCGCGGGGCGCAGCCAGGTGGGCCCGGGCAGCTTGCGGGCCGCCGCCTGCACCGCCCTCAGCAGGCGGACGAACGCGACCGCGGCGAGCGAGACCAGCAGCGCGAGCCCCGCGAAGAGCGGGAGCTGGCGCGGGTCGAAGGGGAAGCGCGCCCTGAAGCCGAGGAGCGTCGTCTCGCCGAAGGCGGCGATCACGACCGAGTAGGCGACGACGCTCGCGAGGATCGAGGGGACGAGGGCGTCGGCCTCGAAGTCGTCGCGGTAGAGCATCTCCGTCGCGAGCAGGGCGGCGCCGAGCGGCGTGCGGAAGACCGCCGAGATCCCGGCGGCGACGCCCGCGACGAAGAGCACCCGCCGCTCCCGGCGGGTCGTGGGGAGGAGCCGGGCCGCGAGGGAGCCGATGGCGGCGCCGATCTGCATCGTCGGGCCCTCCCTGCCGCCCGAGCCGCCCGACGACAGCGCCGCGAAGGCGGCCGCGAACTTCACCGGCGCGACCCGCCAGCGGAACAGCCCGCCGCGGTGGTAGGCCTCGATGGTGGCGTCCCCGCCGCCGCCCGCCGCCTCCGGCGCGAGCCGGGTGGTGATGAGGCCGCTCACGAGCCCGCCGACTGCGGGGAGGAGCGCGAGGAGCCAGGGCCGGAACGCCGCCTCGCCCCCGCCGGCGACGACTGCCTCGCCTCGCGCGCGCGCGGGCTCGAACCCCGCGAGGCCGTGGAGCAGCAGGTGCTGTCCGAGCTCGAGGGCCGCGAAGAACGCGGCCCCGACGGCGCCGGCGAGGAGGCCGACGACGGCGGCGTGGAGGAGCACGCGCCCCGCGATGCGCAGCTCGAGCGGGGCCTCCGGGACGAGCAGCGCGAGCCCGCCCTGTAGCGCCCGGCCCGTCGTGCCGGCCGCGTCCATCCAGCGCGAGAGCGCTCCGCGCAGGGCCCGCCACGGGGAAGGGTCGCCGGAGGGCTCGGTCACGGGCGCAGGATACCCGGCGCAGCGGGTGCGTCCAGCGCGCACCGGCAGGACCGTGACGAGCGAGCGCGGGGGCGCTCCGAGACGGTTGGCATTCCAACGATCGTCCCGGTCGCCGCGTGGGACGGGCTCGCCACCCGGGAAGCGTCACGCAGGCGCGAGCCCCGCGCGATCCCTCGCGGCCTACTCGAGGAGCTACGGTGACGCTCGAAGGACCGCGGAGCTGGAGCTCGCAGCTGCGGCGATCGGTCGCATCGTGAAGGGGGTACCCGAGCAAACGTGCGGCAGGGCGCCCGGCCCCCACCAAAACGGCCGGGGTCGCTTCACGCAGCGGATGGGAGATCCCTATCCGTTGGTGGACGAGGAGCTTCCCCACGAAAACGAGCCTGCAGGCGAGCCTCATAGCCGTCCTGGCGGGATTCGCCGGCATCGGGATCCTCGCGGCCGTCGCGCTCGCCGTCATCACCTCGGCGCTGCAACGCGCGAACGCCGGGATCCTCGCGTCCGCCGAGAGCGTCCGGCTGGCCGAGGAGGCGGCGATCGATCTGCTCGTGCACGCGCGCAGCAGCGACCCGGTCGTGCGGATGGATCACGAGCGGCGTCTCGCGTCTCACCTCGTGGACGCCGACCGGGGCCTCTCGTCGCCGGAGGAGCACGAGGCGGCGCGGGAGGCCGTCGACGCGGTCGGGCAGTACCTGATCGCCAGCCGGCTGGGCCAGCCCGGCGAGGAGGCCGCCCTCGAGCAGGCCTACGCCTCGGTCGGCGAGCTGGTGAACGTGAACATCGCGCACGCGCGCGCCGCTCGTGCCCGCGCGGTCCGCTGGCAGACGGTCGCGGACGCCGCCGGCATCGCCGTCGCGCTCGCGATCGTCGCGGCGTCCTCGGTGCTGGTCTGGTGGCTCCGGGCCAGGGCGCTACGGCCCGTGCTCGAGCTGTCGAACGCCCTCGCGCGCTTCGGCGGCGGAGATCCCAACGTCCGCGCGAACGAGGAGGGGCCCGAGGAGGTCGCGCGCATGGCGCGGGACTTCAACCGCATGGCCGACGCGCTGGCGCGGCAGCGGCAGGGGCAAGCAGCGTTCCTCGCGAGCGTCGCGCACGACCTCCGCAACCCGGTCTCCGCGCTCAAGCTCACGGCCGCGGCGATCCCGCCGGGCACACCCCTCCCACCCGAGCCCCGGCTTCGCCGGGCGGTGGACGTGGTGCGACGCCAGGCGGCGAAGCTCGAGCGGATGCTGAACGACCTGCTCGACACCGCACGGATCGAGGCCGGCGAGGTCGAGATGCGCGTCGAGCGGGTGGACCTGCGGGACCTCGTCCGGAGCGCGCTCGAGCTCTTCGAGGGCACCTCGTCGCGCCACCGCCTCGTCTCGGAGGTCCCGGATCACGCGGTGCCGGTGTACTGCGACCCGCTGCGCATCGAGCAGGTGCTCGCCAACCTGCTCTCGAACGCCATCAAGTACTCGCCCGCCGGCGGCGAGGTGCGGGCCTCGCTCCGCACCTCGAAGGGGGAGGCCGTGATCCAGGTGGCCGACCACGGCATCGGCATCGCCGAGCGCGATCGGACCGCGATCTTCGAACCGTTCCGGCGCACCGGCAACCTGCGCTCGGCGGTCGCGGGGGCCGGGCTGGGCCTGTACGTGGTCAGGCGGCTCGTCGAGGCGCACGCGGGCAGCATCAGCGTCGCGAGCATGGAGGGGGTGGGGACGATCTTCACGGTCCGGCTGCCGCTCGCGCACGACGCACCGCAGCTCGTGCCGGAGAGCACGCCGGCCGCGCCCGCGCCGTGAGGGCGGTCCAGAGCTCCCCTCTCGGGGGAATTCTGAACGGCCCTGTGGAGGCGGCGAGCGCGGCCGGCGGACTGCGGGAGCGGCGCTACGGGACGATGAAGACGCCCTTCAGATCCTCGGTCTGGGACAGATAGCAGCCGGCCTTCGCCGACTTGACCTTGAACTGGTAATACCCCGGAGGAAGGGGATCGACGACCTGGTACTCCGGGTTCCCGCCGCTCGCTCCGGCGATGATCACCGGCTCGGGAAAGACCGGGACGCCGAACGCGTCGACGATCGTGATCTCGTACGCATCCTCCGAGCTGTCGTCCTCCCAGACGAGCTTCGGGGTCGCCGTCGTCAGCAGCTCCGGGCCGTTGGCGCCCGGCGAGATCACGTCCAGGGCGCCGGTGACCTTGAAGTCGACGGCGCCCGTCGGGACGCCCGCGACGACCTCGAGGTGCTGGATGTCCGTGCCGGAGATGCAGACGTCGGGATCCCTCACGAGCAGGTCGTTCTCGAACGCGGCGAGCGCGACGTAGCGGCCGGGCGGCACGCCGGTGATCTGCCACGCGCCCGTGATCGAGGGGGCGCCGGCCTCCGGCGCGCGCAGGCCGGGGGGCGTCTCGCCGCGCGCGAGGGCCTCGTCGAACGTGGACTCGACGACGAGGATGACCGAGGTCTCCTTGCCCGTGCCGGGGTTGACGACCTGGACCTGGCCGCTGACCGTCCCGGTGGCGTTGCCGCCCATGGCGAGATCCACGTCCGTCACCTGGTCCGCGATCACGGCCGCGCTCGCGGCCGGGTGAACCGCGCCGCGCGCGTAGGCCCGCACGGAGTAATCACCGGGCGCGAGGTTGAAGATCGCGTAGTCGCCGTTCCGGTCCGCGAGGGCGCTGAAGGCCTGGCCGTCGGCCGTCTCTGCCACCACGAGCACCCCCGGCTGGTTCGCGGGCACCGCGGCGGTGCCGGAGATGGTGCCGGTGCCGGCGGAGGGGATCTCGATGAGGCCGACGTCGGTGGTCTGCGGATCCGCGACCACGAGCTTGCCGTCGAGGCTGACGCCCCCCGCCGTGTTGACGGGCAGCGCCTGGCGGATGCCGGAGGGGAAGGTCGCGTAGCCCTGCGCGTCCGCGCGGAGGAAGACGTCGCGGGCGACGGGCGCGCCGTCCCTCGTGCGCGGGTTCGACACCTGGATGCTGAAGTCGCCGGCGGCGTCGGTGATCGCGACCGTGCTGATGGGCGAGCGGTTGGCGTCGAGGGCGACCACGCGCGCCTTCTCGATGCCCATCGCGGTCGCGAGGTCGAACACGTTGCCGCTGATGACGACCGGCTGCGCGCAGACGCTGCGGCCGCCCTCGACCGGCTCGCACACGAGCCCGGTGCCGCAGCCGGTCTGCCTCGCCACGTCGCAGGACTTGTCGTCGTCCGAGCCGCACCCGCCGGTCGCGAGGGCAGCGGCGAGGACGAGCGGGGTGAAGCGCTGGGTTCTGCAGATCACGGAGCCTCCAGATCTCGGGGTTGGGCGTCCCCTTCTACAACGACACGAGCGGTCCGTCGCGCGTCCGTCCCCACGGTCCCTGCTCCAGCAGGGGGGCAGGTAGGACACTGCGCAGGTTGACGGGTCGGCGCGTACCGCGGTAATCGGCTGGTCCGCATGCCCGCCTGGTTCCGCGCCCTCTGCGCCGCCCTCGCGCTCGCGACGACCGCCGCCCCGGCGCTCCCGCTCGCCGGGGGCGACGACGCGTGCTGCTCGGAGGAGAGGGCGCCGGAGCGCGACGACGTGCCGTGCCCGGACTGCCCGCCGGGCCTCGCCTGCGGCTGCTGCGCCGTGCGCGGCATCGAGCCGGCGGGCACCGCCGCGCTCGCTCCGGTCTCGACGGCCGGGGTCGACGTGGCGTTCGTGGACGCCGCGCTCGCCGGGCGCACGGCGCCCGCCGACATCTTCCATCCTCCGCGACGCTAGCGAGCGCCGCTCGCGCCCGAGGTGCGTCCACGCGACGCCGCGGGCACCCGATCCATCGCCACCTGTCGTCCCTGATCCGGCGTCCGCGATGCGGACGCGCGGAGGACCCCATGATCTCGAAGCTCGCCCCGTCGCTGCTCGCCCTCTCCACCCTCTTCGCCACGCCCGCCCTCGCCGCCGACACGTCCGCGCCGAAGGCCGCCGAGGCCCCCTCCGTCCAGCAGAAGGCGGAGGCGTGCGCGCACGGCGTCGCGAAGCCGCTCTGCACCCGCTGCAACCCGAAGCTCGCGCCGGTGTTCAAGGCGAAGGGCGACTGGTGCGCCGAGCACGACCGGCCGGAGTCGCAGTGCGCACTCTGCCACCCGGAGCTGGCGCGAAAGGGCGTGAAGTGAGCCGCCGCGCCATCGCGCTCGCGGCGGCGCTCGCCGTGGGCTGCGGCGGGGCGTCGAGCGCCACCCCGTCCGGGCCGAAGGCCGAGGGCGTCAGCGCCGAGCGTGGCTCCGACGCGACGGGCGCGCAGCGCGGTCACGGGCCGGACGACGGGCACGGCCACGGGGGTGAGGCCCCCGCCCCGGCGCGCTGCGCGCACCGCGTGCCCGCCGAGCTCTGCACGCGCTGCAACCCCGATCTCGCGCCCGTGTTCCAGGCGCAGGGCGACTGGTGCGCGGAGCACGGCGTGCCGGAGTCGCAGTGCCTGGAGTGCAACCCGAAGCTCACGTTCGCGGCCGCGCCTGCGCCCGCCGACTGGTGCAGGGAGCACGGCGTGCCCGAGTCGAGGTGCACGAAGTGCGACCCGCGCCTCGTCGCGAAGTTCGTGGCGGCGAACGACTACTGCCGCGAGCACGGCTTCCCCGAGTCCGACTGCCCGCGCTGTCACCCCGAGCGCCTCGCGGCGGCCGGCGCCGCGCCGCCCCCGTTTCCGGAGCCGGGCACCCGCGTGGTGCTCGCCTCCGCGCGGGTCGCCGACGAGGCGGGCATCGAGACCGCGCGCGTCGAGCCGCGCGAGCTCGCGCGGACGCTGGAGGTGGTAGGCCAGCTCGCGTTCGACGGGAACCGTCTGGCCCAGCTCTCCCCGCGCGCGGAGGCGCGGGTGCTCGAGGTGAAGGCCGACCTGGGCGACGACGTCCGGGCGGGCGATCCCCTCGTGGTGCTCGCCTCGGCCTCGGTGGGCGAGGAGCAGGCGCGCCTCGCGGCGGCGCAGGCGCGCCTCGCCGCCGCCCGCGCCGCGGCGTCACGCGCGGACGCGCTGGTGCAGGACGGGCTCGCGCCGCGCAAGGAGGCGGAGGAGGCGCGCCGGGAGCTCGCGGCTGCGCAGGCGGAGCACGACGCCGCCCGCGGCTCGCTGGTGGCCGCGGGGGCCGCCCCCGGTGCGGCCGCGGGCCGGCACGTGCTGCGCGCGCCGCTGGACGGCACGGTCGTGTCGCGCGACGCGGTCGCCGGCCGCTCCGTCTCGGCCGGGCAGGTGCTCATGGAGATCGCGGACCTCTCGCGGATGTGGGCGGAGCTCGAGGTGCCCGAGGCGACCGCAGGACGGGTCCAGCCCGGACAGCCGGTGCGGGTCACGCTCGAGGGGGTCCCGGGCGGCCCGCTGGAGGGGAAGATCGCGCGGGTCTCGCCGCGGGTCGATCCGGCCTCGCGCACGGTGCGCGCGCGCGTCGAGCTCCCCAACCCGAGGCGCGCCTTGAAGGCGGGAACCTTCCTCCGCGCGGAGATCCGGGTCTCCGAGCCGCACTCGGCGCTGCTCGTCCCGCGCGAGGCCGTGCAGCACGTCGAGGGGCGCGCGGTCGTGTTCGCGCGCCGCGAGCCGCGCGTGTTCGAGCCGGTGGCGGTGGAGCTGGGTGAGGCGGAGGGCGGCGCGGTCGAGATCCGGGGCGGCCTCCCCGCGGGCGCCGAGGTCGTCACCACCGGCGCCTTCTTGCTCAAGACCGAGATCTCGAAGGAGTCCATCGGCGCGGGCTGCTGCGATCTCGAGGAGCGCTGATGCTCGCCCACATCGTCGGCTGGTCCCTGGCGCACCGCGGCGCGGTGCTCGTCGCGACGGCGGCGCTCGCCGTCTCGGGCGCGCTCGCGTTCCGCGCGCTCCCGGTGGACGCCTTCCCCGATACGACGGACGTCCAGGTGCAGGTGAACGGGACCGCGCCCGCGCTCACCCCGGAGGAGGTCGAGCGCCAGCTCACCGTGCCCGTCGAGGCCGCGCTCTCCGGGCTGCCGCGCGTGGGGGAGGTGCGGTCCATCTCGAAGTTCGGCCTCTCGCAGGTGACGGTCCGCTTCGCCGACGGCACCGATCTCTGGTTTGCACGGCAGCAGGTGGCGGAGCGGCTCGGGACCGTGGAGCTCCCGCCGGGCGTGGAGCGCCCCACGCTCGGGCCGGTCGCGACCGGGCTCGGCGAGATCTTCCACTACGTCGTGAAGAGCCGGACCGTGCCGCTCGAGGAGCTGCGCACGCTCCACGACTGGGTCATCGCCCCCCAGCTCCGGACCGTCCCCGGCGTCGCGGAGGTGAACGCCTGGGGAGGGCTCGAGAAGCAGTGGCACGTGGTGGTGGATCCGCTGCGGCTGCAGCAGTTCGATCTCGCCCTCGCGGACGTGTACACGGCCCTCGAGGCGAACAACGCGAACGTGGGCGGCGGGGTGATCTCGCGGGGTGGAGCGGCCAGCCTCGTGCTGGGCGTCGGCGCGCTGGACGGGCCCCGAGCGGTGGCGGACGTGGTGGTGGCGGCGCGCGGCGGCGTCCCCGTGCGCTTGCGCGATCTCGCCCGCGTGGAGGCGGGCCACGAGATCCGCCGCGGCGCGACCACCGCGGACGGGGAGGGGGAGGCGATCCTCGGGCTCGGCTTCATGCTGGTCGGCGAGAACGCCCACCAGGTCACCGACGCGCTCGCGCTGCGGCTCGAGGAGGTGAAGGCACGCCTCCCGGCGGGCGTCGAGGTGGAGCCCGTCTACGAGCGCACCGAGCTGGTGGACCTCGTGCTGCGCACGGTGCGCACGAACCTGGTGGAGGGCGCGCTGCTGGTCGTGGCGGTGCTGTTCGCGCTGCTGGGGAGCTGGCGGGCGGGGCTCGTGGTCGCGGCGGCCATCCCGCTCTCCATGCTGTTCGCCTTCCACGGCATGCTGCGGCTCGGGATCGCCGCGTCCCTCATGTCGCTCGGGGCGATCGACTTCGGGCTCGTGGTGGACAGCTCGGTCATCCTGGTCGAGAACGCCGAGCGGCGGCTGTCGGAGGCGGGCGGGCGGCGGAGCGTGCTCGACGTGGTGCGCGACGCGACGCTCGAGGTGCGGCGTCCCACCCTCTTCGGCGAGCTCGTGATCCTCGTCGTGTACCTCCCGATCCTCGCGCTCGAGGGCGTGGAGGGGAAGCTCTTCCGCCCCATGGCGCTGACCGTGGTGCTCGCGCTGCTGGGCTCGGCGCTCGTGTCGCTGACGGTGATGCCGGTGCTGGCCTCGTACGTGCTGCGCCGGGGCGGTCACGACGTCCCGCGCCGTGAGCCGTGGCTGGCGCGGAAGCTCGCGGCCGCTTACCGTCCGCTCCTCGACTGGGCGCTCGCGCACCGGCGCGCCGTGCTCGCCGGCGCCGTCGCCGCGGTGGCGGCGGCGGGGCTCCTCGCCACGCGGCTCGGCAGCGAGTTCATCCCGCGCCTGTCCGAGGGGACGATCGTGGTGAACACGGTCCGGCTCGCGGACGTGTCCCTGGAGGAGTCGCTCCGCTACGGCACGCGCATCGAGCAGGTGCTGCGGGCGCGGTTCCCGGACGAGGTGAAGCGGGTCTGGTCGCGCACCGGCACCGCCGAGGTCGCCACCGATCCGATGGGGGTCGAGCTGACCGACGTGTTCGTCACGCTCCAGCCGCGGGAGCGCTGGACGCGGGCGGAGACGCAGGAGGAGCTCGCGGCGCGCATGCAGGAGGCGCTCGCGTCGCTGCCGGGGATGCGGCTCTCGTTCCTGCAGCCCATCGAGATGCGGGTGAACGAGATGATCGCCGGCGTCCGCGGGGATCTCGGCGTGAAGGTGTTCGGCGACGATCTCGACGTGCTGAAGGCGACCGCCCGGGAGGTGGAGCGCATCGTCCGGGAGGTGCCCGGCGCGGCGGACGTGTCGGTCGAGCAGATCACCGGCCAGCCGGTGCTCGAGGTCCGCGTGGACCGCGCCGCCGTCGCGCGGCACGGCGTCGCCGCCCGCGACGTGCTCGACGTCGTCGAGGCGGTCGGCACGCGGGTGGCCGGCGAGGTGCGCGAGGGGGAGCGCCGCTTCCCGCTCGCCGTCCGGCTGCGCGCGCCCTACCGCGAAGATCCGGAGAAGCTCGCCACCGTGCCGGTGCGCACGCCGAGCGGAGACCGGGTCCCGCTCGGCCGCCTCGCCACGATCCGGGAGGTGAGCGGGCCGACCACCATCCAGCGCGAGTGGGGGAAGCGCCGGGTGGTGGTGCAGGCCAACGTCCGGGGGCGGGATCTGGGCGGCTTCGTGTCCGAGGTGCGCCGGCGGCTCGACGCCGAGCTGGAGCTCCCGGAGGGCTACTGGCTCCGCTACGGCGGCCAGTTCGAGAACCTGGAGCGGGCGCGCTCGCGGCTGCTCGTCGTGGTCCCTGCGGCGCTGCTGCTGATCTTCGGGCTGCTCTACCTCACCTACCGGCGCGCCCTCGACGCGCTGCGCATCTTCGCGGGGGTGCCGTTCGCGATGATCGGCGGGGTCGTGGCGCTCCTCGCGCGCGGGATGCCGTTCTCGATCTCGGCGGCCGTCGGCTTCATCGCGCTCTCGGGCGTGTCGGTGCTCGGGGACATGGTGCTCGTCTCGCGCGTGCGGCAGCTCCTCGCGCGCGGCCGCCCGCTCGCGGAGGCGGTGCGGGAGGCGGCGATCACGCGCCTGCGGCCGGTGCTCATGACGGCGGCCGTCGCCGCCATCGGCTTCGTGCCCATGGCGGTGAACACCGGCGTGGGCGCGGAGGTGCAGCGGCCGCTCGCGACGGTGGTCATCGGGGGCGTGCTGTCGTCGACGCTCCTCACCCTGGTGGTGCTGCCGGTGCTGTACGCCTCGATGGGCCGCGGCCGCGACGCCGAGGTCCTCGCGGCGGACGAGCGCGAGGAGGAGGTGGCGCGTGTCTCTCCGTGATCCCGGGGCCTGGTGCCGCGCGCTCGCGGCGGCGTCGATCGCGGCGCTCGCCTCGGAGGCGCGGGGCGCGGAGGAGCTCGCGCTCGCCGACGCCGTGCAGCGCGCGCTCGCGGCGAGCGCCGAGGTGCGGGCGGCCGAGGCCGAGGTGCGCGCGGCGGCGGAGACGCGTCGCGTCGCGGGCCGGCTGCTCGCGGACAACCCCATGGTCGAGGCCGCGGCCGGGCGGCGCGACGGGACGGCCGAGTACGAGGCGGCCCTTTCGCAGCGGCTCGAGCCGTGGGGGCAGCGCGGCGCCCGGGCAGACGCGGCGGAGGCGGCGCTCCGCGCGGCGGAGGCCCGGCGCGCGGTGCGGCGCGGAGAGGTGCTCGCGGAGGTGAGGACGCTCTTCGCCGGGGTGCGCGCCGCGCGGGAGCGGGCCGCGGTCGAGGCGGAGGCGGCGCGGATCGCCGTCGACGCCGAGCGGGCGTCCGTGGCGCGGGAGCGGGCGGGGGACGTGTCCCGGCTCGAGGTGATCGCCGCGCGGGTGGCGAGCGGCCGCGCGGGTCGCGGACGGCTCGTCGCCGAGGAGGACCGCGCCGCCGCGGAGGCGGCGCTGGAGCTCGCCCTGGGGCTCGAGCCGGGCGCGCTGCGTGAGCTCGCCCTCGCGCCTGGCACGCCGCGCGCGGCGATCACGCCCGCGGACGAGGCGGCGCTCGCGGACCAGGCGCTGGAGCGACGCGCCGACGTCGCCGCCGCCCGCGCGGACGCGGAGGCCGCCCGCGCCGGCTCGCGCCTCGCCGGGCGCGAGGCCATCCCCTCGCCCGCGCTCGGCGTGGCCTGGGCGCGCGAGGAGGGCGAGGACATCGTGCAGGGGACGCTCGCCGTCGAGCTGCCCCTCTTCCGGCGCAACGAGGTGGCGCGGGCGGAGGCGTCCGCGCGGGCGTCCACCGCGGAGGCCCACCTCGCCGGCCTCGTGCGCCGCGTTCGGCAGGAGGTGCGGCTCGCGGCCGGACGCGTCCGTAGCGCGCGCGCTGCCGTCGAGGCGCTCGGGGACGGCGCGATCGCGGCCGTCGAGGAGAACGCCGCGCTCGTCGAGCGCGCCCACGCGGAGGGGCGCCTCGGCTTCGTCGAGGTCGCGCTCCTGCGGGGCCAGCTCCTCGACGCGCGGCGCGATCGGATCGACGCCGTCGAGCGGCTCGCGCGCGCCGAGGCGGAGCTGGGGAGGGTGACGGGGGAGCAGCCGGGGCGCTGACGGTCGGTCGGATCCGCCTCACGTCCGCGCGAACGGCTCGATCCGCCCCCGCGCCGCCAGCTCCTGCGGGAGCAGCGCCGCGAGCAGCGTCTCGTGGACCGGCGCCGCCACCCCGGCGGCGCGCGCGAGGCGGACCACCGCGCCGGTCTGGTCCGCGAGCTCGGACGCGCGCCCCGCGCCGAGGTCGCGCTGCATCGAGATGGTCCCGTCCGCCTGCACCGTGTCGACGCGGGCGAGCGCGCGGGCCGCGGCGTCGGGAGGGAGCGCGACCCCGCGGGCGCGCGCCAGCGCGGCGACCTCCTCCTGCGCGAGGGCGAGGAGCTGGCGTGTCTCCGGGACGCTGCGGACGACCCCGATCGGCGCGCGCGACACGGCGCCGATCGCCCCGAGCGGCTCCACGAAGAGGAACTTCTCCCAGACGGCCGCCTCGATGTCGGGCGTCACCGCGGCCTCCGCCCCGGCGGCCCGGAGCGCGGCGGCGAGCGCCTCCAGGCGGGGGGAGGGCGCGCGCGCGAGGTCGCCCCGCTCGCCGAGCGCCAGGCGCGGCGTCGACCCCACGTGCTGCACGCGCCCTGCGCCCGCGATCCACGCCAGCACGGCGATCGTCCCCCCGGCGACGCGCTCCGGCCCGAGCACCTGGGCGAGCTGGCCGGCCGCCTCCACCCCGTTCTGCAGCGGGACGGCGACGCCACCGCCGGCGAGGAGCGGCGTGAGGGACGGCGCGACCTCGGGCACCTGCCAGGACTTCACCGCGACGAGCACCGCATCGGCGGGCCCGAGCGCGCCCGGCGCGGGCTCCGCGGCGACGCGCGCGGTGAAGGTGCCGAGCGGGGACTCGACGGCGATCCCCTCGCTCCGGATCGCCTCGAGGTGTGCGCCCCTCGCGACGACCCCGACCTGGACTCCCGCGCGGGCGAGGAGCCCCGCCAGGAGACCGCCGACCCCTCCCGCTCCGACGACGACGATGCGCATCACCGCTGCTTAGCAGAGCCGGCGCCCGCTGGCACGCGCAGTTCGAGGCTCGGTGGGCGCAGCGCCGCGCGGGGGCGCGGTCGCTCGCGCCCGGCGCGGTCAGGCGTCGTCGGGCGCCAGGTCCCCGCCGCCCTCGTGGCTCGCGAGGAGCGAGTAGAGGCGCCGGCGCGTGATCCCCAGCATGCGGGCGGCGTGCGTCTTGTTCCCGCCGGCGCGCTCGAGGGCGGCGTGGAGCAGCTCGCGCTCGAACGCGTCGAGGCTGAAGCCCTCCACGAGGAGGTCGGTCGCCCGGCGACCCCGCTGCGCGCCCCCGCTGGCCAGCTGGTCGGCGCGGATCTCCTCCTCCCCAGCGAGGATCAGCGCTCGCTCGAGCGCGTTCTCGAGCTCGCGCACGTTGCCGGGCCACCGGTGCGCGAGGAGCCGCTCGCGCGCCGAGGCGCCGAGCTTCGAGGGCGGCAGCCCGCGTGCGGCCAGGAAGCGCTCCGCGAGCGGGAGCACGTCCTCCGGGCGCTCGCGCAGCGGCGGCACCGGGATCGCGAACACGTTCAGGCGGTAGTAGAAGTCCTCCCGGAAGGTGCCCTCCGCCACCGCCGCCGCGAGGTCGCGGTTGGTCGCGGAGACGACGCGCACGTCCACCGAGCGCTCCTCGGTCGCGCCGAGCGGCACGAAGCGGCGATCCTGGAGGAAGCGCAGGAGCTTCACCTGCGTGGCCGGCGTGATCTCGCCGATCTCGTCGAGGAAGAGGGTGCCGCGATCCGCGGCGGCGAGGTGGCCCGCCTTCCGCTGGGTCGCGCCCGTGAACGCTCCCTTCTCGTGGCCGAACAGCTCGCCCTCGAGGAGCGTCTCGGGGAGCGCCGCGCAGTGGACCTCCACGAGCGGCCCCGCCGCCCGGCGTCCCTGGTAATGGATGAACCGCGCGAGCTGCGACTTCCCGGTGCCGCTCTCGCCGAGGAGGAGCACGGTCGCGTCGGTCGCTGCGACCTGCCGCGCCGCCTGGAGCGCCGCGCGCATGGCCGGGCTCTCGGCCACGAGCTCCGGGGTCAGCCGCGCGACGAGCCGCGCCTCCCGGACCTCGGCGCCGCGCTGCGCGGCGAGGCGCCGGACGCGGAGCCGCAGCTCGTCCATCGAGAACGGCTTCGTCACGTAGTCGACCGCGCCCGCCTTCATCGCCTCGACGGCCGACTCGGCCGTCGCGTAGGCGGTCATCACCACCACCTCGGGCGGCTGGGGCACGGCGCGCGCGGCGCGGAGGACGGCGAGCCCGTCCACGTCGGGCATGCGCAGGTCGGTGACCACCACGTCGAAGCGGGAGGCGGCGAGACGGACGAGCGCGTCGCGCCCACCGGCGGCGCGCTCGACCTCGTGCCCATCGAGCTCCAGCATCTGGGCGACCACCTTGCCGAGCTTGGGCTCGTCGTCCACCACCAGGATGCGCGTCATGCGAGCTCCCGTCCACGAGGCCGCGGCAGCCGCACCTCGAACGCCGCGCCCGGCCCCGGGCGCGCGACCAGGCGCAGCTCGCCGCCGTGCCGCTCCACGATGCGGCGCGCGATGGCGAGGCCGAGTCCGGCGCCGTCCTTGCGGCCCGTCGCGAAGGGCTCGAAGAGGCGCGCCCGGACGGCGGGATCGATCCCGCGGCCGTCGTCTCGCACCTCGAGGAGCACGTTCCCGTCGCGGGCGGCGCCGCGGATCTCGACGCAGCCGGCTCCGGCCTCGGCCGCGTTCTGCAGCAGGTTCGACAGCACCTGCCGCAGCCGCGCGGGGTCGGCGTGGACCGGCAGCGCCGGCAGGGCGAGGCGGACGTCCACCCGCGGGTGGGAGCGCGCCAGCGCGCGGGCCGCCTCCTCCGCGATCGCCGCCGCGTCCACCTCGGCCGGCGCGATCGAGGGCTCGCGCGCGAGGTCGAGGAAGTCGTCGGTCAGCCGCCGGAGCCGCTCGACCTCGCCGAGCACGTCCTCGAGGGCCTCACGGTCGCGCGGGACGAGCGCGCCCGCAGAGCGCTCGCGCACGAGCTCGACCGCGCCCCGGATGACGCCCAGCGGGTTGCGGATCTCGTGCGCGACCATCGCCCCCATCCGCGCCAGCGCGTCGCCGCGGGCGGCGCGCTCCGCGTCCGATCGCCGCGCCGCCTCCGCGCGCCCCCAGTGGATCCCGAGCCCGGCGAGGCTCGCCGCCCCGAGCGCCGACACGAGCACCGCGACGAGGAGCGCGCGCCGCACGCCCGCCCGGGCCTCGGCGAAGGACTCTCCCGCCTCGAGGGCGAGCACCGCGCGCGGCGCGCCGGCCGAGCCCGGGATTGGGAAGTAGCCGCTCGCGACCGGGACCTCGCCGACGGCGTACCCGAAGGCCACGGAGGCCTGTCCGCGGAGCGCCCGCTCCACCCGGGCCGCGTCCACGCGCAGGAGGTCCGCGCGACCGCCCGAGGGGCCCGTCGCGTCGGCGAGCACCACGAGCTCGGGTGAGAGCACGTAGGCGCCCTCCAGCGCGTTGGCCGCCATGATCCCGCGCAGCCGCGCTGGCGTGGGCTCCAGGTCGGTGAGGAGCTGGGCGGCGGCGGTCCCCGCGCCCCTCAGCCGCTCCTCGAGCACGCGGTCCAGCGCGCCGGTCGCGGAGCGGTGGAGCGAGAACGTCGCGGTGAGGGCGACGGCGAGGCCGAGGGCGGCGGCCGCGAGCGGGATCCGCGCGAGCGACACTACAGCCCCAGCGTGTAGCCGATCGCCACGGAGGGCGCGAGCTTGTCGTAGGCGAGGGCGTCCACGTTGGACGCAGCGTACCGGCCGACGACCCCCACCCGCGCCGTCCAGCGGTCGGCGACGTCCAGCTCCACGAAGGCGGCCCCGTCGAGGTAGGTGTCGCTCCGCTGCGCCCCGAGGTCCTCGTCGAAGTGGTCGTACGCGCGCCACGTGAGGCCGAGATCGACGCCCAGGCGAGCGCGCCCCAGCAGGACCCGGGCCTCCCCGCGCGGGCCGTGCTCCCAGTACGAGAGGAGGGGCTCGTCGGTGACGTCGCGAGCGCCGGCGTAGGCGAGGCTGAGGCGTAGCCGCGGCGTGGCGTCGACCGCTGCGCGCGCCTCGGCCCGGTGCAGCACGCCCGAGAACGGCGACCAGTCGCCGGCGTAGGACTCGAAGCGCACCGCGTAGGAGGCGCTCGCGGCCGCGCGGCCGCGTCGCGTCCAGCCCGTGGCGAGCAGGCGATGGGCGCCCAGGTAGTCGTCGCCCCCCAGCGCACGGTGCGCGTACTCGTACTCGGCGGCCGCGCCGGTGCGCCCGGCGCGGAGCTGCCAGCCGGCGGCCGCCTCGACGCCGGCCACGTCGTATTCGTCCATCTGCGCGAGCTGGTGCAGGAGCCCGGCCGCGCGGAGGTAGGGGCCTCGCGAGCCCCTCGGCCGCCACAGGGCCGCGGCCGACAGCCCCGCGGTCCCGTCCGACTCGGCCGCGCCCTGCGGTCCGCCGGGGCCCAGGTTCACGTTCGAGTCCCAGCCCGATTCGGCCAGGAGCGAGAGGATCACCCGCCCGTCGCGCCGCGCGAGCCGCGCGAGATCGCTCGCGGGGCTCGCGAGCGCCGGGTTCGCGGCGGCGCTCTCGAGGAGCGAGGCCGCGCGCCCGCCGTCACCGGCGCGGAGCGCGAGCAGGCCGAGGTAGAAGCGGGCCTCCTCGCGGTGCACCGGGTCGCGCTCGGCCGCGCGCAGGAGCCGCTCGGCCGCGGCGTCGTCGCCGAGCTCGTAGCGCGCGATGCCCGCGAGGAGCGCCGCCGAGGGGCTCCCCTCGGAGGCGTGCGCGGCCTCGAACGCGCGGGCCGCGCCGCCGAGGTCCTCCGCGTCCATGCGGCGCAGGCCTTCCTGGAAGGGATCGGGCGCGCGCCCGTCGCTGCAGAGCCGCTGGAGCGCGTCGCGCGACGCCGCGTCGCCGGGATCGCGCGCCAGCGCCTCGCGATACGCCGCCACCGCGCTGTCGCGGGCGCCGGCGGCGAGCTCGGCGTCGCCGACCTCCCGGTACGCCCGCGCCGCCAGCGGATCGAGCGCGACCGCCTCCACCGGAGCGCACGGATCGACCGCGGCCAGGACGAGCGCGAGCAGCGGCGCCATGGACGTCACCCTCCGTTCCCCGGCGCAAGCGCGGAGTCATCGGCGCCGGCCGCGCGCGTGGCGGCGCCGCGCCGCGCCGCGAGCGCCTCCGCCTCCCGGCAGTACGCCGCGGCGAGCGCCGCACGCCCCTCCGCGCGACGCGCCTCGCACCGTGCGCGATACCACGCGAGGTTCGCCTCCGAAGCGGGTGCGGCGAGCGCGCGAGCGAGCTCGGCGCGCAGCGCACGGGCCTGCTCGGCGATGCGCGGGCCCGACCGCTCCCCGATCCCGGCGAGGAGCCGGTCGGCGCATCCGTAGAGCCGGGCGCCGTAGCAGGCGAGCGCCCGGTAGTAGTCGTGGAGCGGGTGTTCGCCCGGCGCCGCCGCCTCGAACGTCTCGACCGCCTCCTCCCACCGCTCCAGCTTGACGAGGGCGGCGCCGGCGTACGCGGCGGCCTCCGGCTCGCCGAGCCGCTCCGCCACCCGGAACTCGATCAGGGCGTCCGCGTAGCGGGCCTCGCGGAAGTGGGCCGCGCCCGCGAGCAGGTGCGCGTCGGCCCCGCTCCCCGCCGCCGCGAGGGCGAGGGCCAGGGCGATCCCGGCGCCACGCAGCGCGATCGCGCCTCCGATCATCTCCCGCCCTGGTGCGGCCCGTGATCCGAGCCGCCCGTGTGTCCGCCGTCCATGTCCCCGCGCATCTCCCGCGTGCGCATGGTCCCCGCCGCGTCCCGGCACTCCCCCGACGCGTCTCCGTCGTGCATCCCCGCGCGCCGCGGGTCCTCTCCGGCGTGATCACGGGCTCCATGGCGTGCCCGGTGCTGCTCGCCCCGCCGCACGGCGCGCTCGTGAGCGGCGCGCTGCTCGGCCTCGGCGCGGCGCGCGCGGTCGGCGCGGGTGGCCGCGTCCATCGCCTCGCCCGCTTCGGGAAGAGAAGGGGAGCTGGCCGGCAGGGTCGCGCGCTCCATCAGCGCCGCCCGCACGGCCTCGTGGGCCTCACGCCTGGAGTGGTCGCTGGGCGCGGCCGTGCAGGGCCCGAGCGCGAGCGACGCTGCGAGGGCTACGAGGGGGACGTGGCGCATGGCTGCATTCTCCTGAGAGCCGCGGAAGGCGCAATGGAGACGGAGCATCTTCCGTGCCGCGGTGAAACCCGTGCCGACAGGCGGCGGGCCGCTCGGAGACGTCCCGGACCGTACGCACGACCGTACCGGCTGGTACGTCGGTTCGGGGGAGCCTCGCGGCGCCGAGGTCGGTTGCTCCCGCCGAAACGCCGGAATCCGGCGGGATCGCGCGCTGGCACGCGGACTGCGAGGCGGGAGGGTGCGGCGTGCCGGAGCGCGCCGCGGCGCGGAGCCGGAGGCGAGCGAGGCCCGCGCAGCCCAGCGCTCGCAGGAGAAGAGCTTTGACGACGAGGAACTTGGTGTGGGTGGTGGCCGCCACGCTGGCGACCGCGTGTGGCGGGACCGAGGAGAGCGCGCTGGGGGCCGAGGTCCAGGCGTACCAGGCCGCCCGGGCCGAGCTCGCCGACGCCGTGACGGCATACCAGGCGGAGGCTGGCGCGGCGCAGGCGACCGAGGACTGCCGCGCCGCGGAGGGCCGGTACGGCGCGGCCGCGGGCCCGGCGCTCGAGCGGATGCGGCAGCTGAGCGGAGAGCTGTCGGGCGGCGGTCACCGCATGCGGATGATGGCAGGGGCCGATCTCGCCTGCGGCGTCGAGGCGATGGCGGGCGAGCTGGCGCGGCACCAGGGCATCGCGTGCGCCGGCGATGCCATCCAGAACCGCGCCGAGGCGGAGCATCACACCGGTCAGATGGGCGGCTGGCTCGAGCAGCAGCGGCAGCGCTGCCAGGCGATGGATGGCGACGGCGCCGCCCAGTGGGCCTGCCACGCCAACGACGACGGCACGTACGGGATGCACTGCGGCGAGGAGGACTGGATGGGCTGCATGAATGGGACGTGCTCCGGGACGGGCGATGGCACCTGTCCGCTCGGACAGGAGCCCGGGGCCTGCCAGGGGACCTGCGGCGGCAGCGCGGGTGACTGCCCCTACGGCTGCGACGGCAGCGGATCGACGGCCGCCGCCGCGCCGACGGCGCTCTGAGCCGTGCCCGAGGACGAGGCGCCGGCATCCCGCGGACCGGCGCTTCGTCCTCACCGGAGGCGCAGGATGCGGAGGGCGCCGGCCAGCACCATCGACGCCACCGCGGCGCCGATGGCCAGGTCGGGGAGGCGCGAGCCGGTGATCGCGACGAGGGAGCCCGCGAGCAGGACCCCCACGTTCGCGAGCACGTCGTTCGTGGAGAAGATGACGCTCGCCCGCATGTGAGCGCCGCCGTCCCGGTGGCGCGACACCAGCACGAGCGTCAGGACGTTCGCGGCGAGGGCCAGGAGCGAGACGCCCACCATCGCGGGCGCCTCGGGCGCGCTTCCGAGGAGCAGCCGCCGGGTCACGTCGGCGAGCGCGCCGAGGGCGAGCGCGGCCTGTAGCCAACCGGAGAGGTGAGCGGCGCGCAGCTCGAGCGCGCGGCTCCGGCCCACGGCGTAGAGTGAGAGCCCGTACACGCCCGCGTCCGCGAGCATGTCGAGCGAGTCGGCCACGAGCCCCGTCGACTCGGCCATCCAGCCCGCGGACAGCTCCACGGCGAACATCAGGGCGTTCACCGCGAGCACCACCCGGAGCGTGGTGCGCTCGGCGGCGGCCGAGACCGGCGCCCCCCGGGTGGGCGCACCCACCGGGACGGCCGCGCTCTCGAGCACGGCCGCGCCGAGGCCGAGCGGCTCGAGCCGCGAGAGGAGCGTCGAGGCTGGGCCGCGGTGCACCACCGTCACCTGCCGCGCGACGAGGTCGAACCGGAGCTCGGCGAGCTCGGCGCCCTCGAGGGCCATGCGAACGAGCCGCTCCTCGGAGGGGCAGTCCATCCTCGGGACGGTGAAGACGGTCCGGAGCTGCGCGGTGGCGTCGGGATCCATTCGCCGCCCTTATCGCGCCTGACGGCCGCGAGCGCCAGCGCGACGTTCGCTGCGCCGGCGGTCCCTGAGGGCGGCCCGGCGCGCCGGGGACCTCCCGGTTAGCTAGGAGACGATGGCGCTCCGCATCGAGGACTACGCGCTCGTCGGCGACATGCAGAGCGCCGCGCTCGTCGGGCGCGACGGCTCCATCGACTGGCTGTGCTGGCCACGCTTCGACTCGGACGCCTGCTTCGCGGCGCTGCTCGGAAGTCCGGAGAACGGGCGCTGGCGCATCGCGCCACGGCTCGAGCCGCGGAGCGTGACCCGCCGGTACCGGCCCGGCACCCTCGTCCTCGAGACGGAGTTCGAGGTGGAGGGCGGGCGCGTCCGGCTCGTCGACTTCATGCCACCGCGCCACGACGTCCCGGATCTCGTGCGCGTGGTGGAGGGGGTCGAAGGCCGCGTCGGGATGGACTTCGACCTGCGGCTCCGGATGGAGTACGGCACCCGGCGACCTTGGCTGCGGCGGCTCGACGGCGGGATGGCCGCGCTGGCGGGGCCGGACGCGGTGCTCCTTCGCTCGCCTACGCCCTGCGAGGTCGAGCCGGACTGTGCCCGCCACGCCTTCGAGATCGAGGCGGGGCAGCGCGTCCCGTTCACGCTCACCTGGTTCCCATCGCACCGGGCGCCGCCGGAGCCGATCGACCCATTCGTCGAGGTCGAGCACACCGAGCGGTTCTGGGCAAAGTGGTCGTCGCGCTGCACGCACACCGGGCCGTGGCACGACGAGGTCGTGCGGTCCCTCGTGACGCTGAAGGCGCTCACCTACGCGCCGACCGGGGGCGTCGTCGCGGCGGCGACCACCTCGCTGCCCGAGCACGTCGGGGGTGTCCGCAACTGGGATTACCGGTTCTGCTGGCTGCGCGACGCGACGCTCGTGCTCACGGCCCTCGTCGACGCCGGGTATGGCGAGGAGGCGGCTGCGTGGCGCGACTGGCTCCTGCGCGCCGTCGCGGGGGATCCCGCGGAGATGCAGATCATGTACGGCCTCGCGGGCGAGCGGCACCTCGAGGAGCGCGAGCTGCCGTGGCTCGACGGCTACGAGCGCTCGCGGCCGGTGCGCGTGGGGAACGCCGCGTATCAGCAGCTCCAGCTCGACGTGTACGGGGAGGTGATGGACTGCCTCTTCCAGGCGGAGGAGGCGGGCCTCGCGCCGGTGCCGGAGGGCTGGCGGCTGCAGCGGGCGCTGCTCGACTTCCTCGAGGGCTGCTGGCACGAGCCCGACGAGGGGATCTGGGAGGTGCGCGCCGAGCGGCAGCAGTTCACCCACTCGAAGGTGATGGCGTGGGTCGCCTTCGATCGCGCCATCCGCACCGTGCGCCGCTTCGGCCTGGAGGGCCCAGTGGACCGCTGGCGGGCGCTGCGCCACGAGATCCACGAGGACGTGTGCCGCCGCGGCTACGACGCCGAGCGAGGCGCCTTCGTGCAGCGTTACGGCGCGAAGGAGCTCGACGCGAGCCTGCTCCTCATCCCGGCGGTGGGGTTCCTCCCGCCGCGCGACCCGCGCGTGCTCGGGACCATCGACGCCATCGCGCGAGAGCTGGTGGACGACGGGGGCCTGGTGCGCCGCTACGACTCCGCGAAGACTCCGGACGGGCTGCCGGCCGGGGAGGGGATCTTCCTCGCCTGCTCGTTCTGGATGGTGGACGCCCTCGCGCTCGCCGGGAGGCACGAGGAGGCGGTGCGCCTCTTCAGGCGCGTGGCGGGCCTCGCGAACGACGTGGGCCTGCTCTCCGAGGAGTACGACCCTCGCGCCCGGCGGTTCGTCGGGAACTTCCCGCAGGCGTTCAGCCACATGGCGCTGGTCGGCAGCGCCGAGATCCTCGCCCACGGGGGCGGGCCCGCGAGCCGGCGATCCCGTTAGTCGCCGGCCCGGGGCCCCGGCCCGCTACGGCCCGCGGTACACCGTCAGCCCGCCGTTCGCGCCCTTCCACGTCGGCATGTGGCTGAAGTACACGATGCGCTGGTCCGCCCCCGCGAAGGCGTCGATCTGGATGGAGCTCACCGGGTTCTGCCGGGCAAAGAGCGGTGACGCGCCCGGGACGGGGAACGTCCACGCGCCCCCCTTGTACCGGCCGATGACGCCGTAGCCGAGCCCGGCCCAGACCGATCCGTCGAGCGGATCGCACGCGACCGAGTAGACGGGGCAGATGGGGTTGTCGAGCTCGTCGGCCCAGCAGTACTCGGCCGGGATGGCGACCTTCTCGAACACGTCCTCCGGCAGCGGCTCCCCGGGCGCGCGCCGCGCGAGCCCGTGGATGCCCGAGCCGACCCAGAGCGTCCCGTCCGTGCAGAACGACAGCGAGTTCACCGCGTCCTGGTAGGTGTGGTCGAGCGCCATGAACTCCGACGCCGAGGCGACGATGGGGTCGGGCCACAGGTCGTAGAAGCCCGTCCAGCTGCTCGTCTTCGGCGGGAACATCGCGGCGCGCCAGGAGTCCGGGCGCGCGCCCGCGCCCTTCTTCACGGCGAGGCGGATGGAGTTGGCGCCCCAGGGATCGCCCGTCGTGGGATCGATGGCCAGGGCCGTCGAGGTGCCGGTGATCATCTCGGCGCGGTCGCCGCGGAGGACGCCGTACAGATCCGGGTGGTCGTGCTCCCACACGTCCTGCGCCGCCTCGAACCCCGGGAAGCGCGTGGCGTCGACGCCCCAGCCTCGCTCCGTCGCGTTGGCGAGGAGCAGCGAGAACGTCCCGTGCGAGCCCGCGAACCAGACGTCGCCGTAGTGCAGGCCGCGGCCCTGGTCGTGCTCGACGGCGATGCGGTGGACCTGCCGGACCTTCTTCCGGCCGAGGTTCCAGAAGTCGTAGGCGCCGCTCTCCTGGAGCGGATCGACGCGCTCGGGCGGCGCCGCGATGAACACGTGCCGCTCCCGCGCGAGCGTCCCCGCCGCCGGGTCGAACGCGACCACGTCCGCGCCGCCGGAGGACATCCACCACTCCGGATCCAGGTCGCCGTCGGTCCCCATGCCCATGAAGCCGATCACCGCGCGCCCGGGCTGGGCGCCGGCGACGGAGATGACCGGGCACATGAGGGTCTGCGCCTCGTCGCAGTTCGTCGTGAGTCCGGCGCTCTTCGCGTCGAAGGCCTTGAACTCTGCGTCCCCGCGGGCCTTCGCGAACACCGCCGCGCCCGCGGCGACGTACACGTTGCCGTCCTCGTCGGCGGATGCGTCGTACACGCCGACCGCCTGGCCCTCCGCCGCGTAGAACGTCCAGCTCCCGATCGTCGCCGGCGCGCCGAGCGTCACCGCGGGCTGCTCCTCCGGCGGCGGCACGACGATGGGCGGGTCCTCCGGCGGCGGCTGCACCGGGGGCGGCTGCACCGGCGGTGGCTGATCCACCGGCGCGGTCGTCGAGCCGCCGCCTCCCCCGCACGCTGCCAACAGCACCGCCGCCACGAAGCAAGCCTTCTTGCCGAACCTTCCGATCACGCCGCTGCCCCTTTCTCACCCATCCCGGCGCTCGCCCTGTGGACGGACGAGCGGGTTTCCGTTGGGACGCTGCGGGTGGCTGCGCCCGGCAGCAACTGCCGCGGCGTGACGGCTCACCAACGAGGCGCCCTCGCGCGCACCGCTTAGGCCCTTGCACGCTCCGTGTCGGATGGCCGGACCTCCCCCGGCGCGCTCGCGGCGGGGAGTTGCCCGTACGCCGGCACGGCGAGCGGCCAGCCTCGCGCAGGTTCAGGGCCAGCCCGGGCGAGCGCCGCCGGAAGCTTGCGATCAGGGCCCCAGGTCGCCTAACAAGGTTGGTCCCCATCCGGAGGCGTCGTTGAGCGAGGAAACGCGTGCTCCCGTCCTGCTCGTCCGCGCGGGCGGGCGCGTCTGCGCGCTCCCGCTGGCGGACGTGATGGAGATCATGCGTCCGCTGCCGACCACTCCGGTCGCAGGTCTCCCTCCGTTCGTGCTGGGCGCCTCGGTGGTGCGCGGCGCCGCGGTACCCGTCGTGAAGCTCTCCGCCTTCCTCGGCACCGCCGAGGCGGCGGCTGCCGAGCGCTTCGTGCTCGTCCGGTGCGGCGCGCGCGCCGCGGTCCTGGCGGTGGAGGAGGTCTCGGGGGTCGTGCCGCTCGAGCGGGTGGATCGGGCGGCGAGGCCGCTGCTCGGCGTGGCGGAAGGCGCTGCGGCGGAGGCGCTCGGCGCGCTCGACGGCGAGCTGCTCGTCGTGCTCCGCGCCGCGCGGATCGTCCCCGACGACGCGTGGCGCGCGGCGGCGGGCCGGGAGGACCTCGCGTGACGGCGCGCGACCGCACCGAGCAGCTCGAGCGCTTCCGCCGCGCGGTGGGCGCGAGGCTCGGGCTGCGCTTCGAGGACGACAAGCTCGAGCTCCTCGCGGAGGTCGCCGCGGAGCGCGTCGAGGCGACCGGCGCGCGGTCGCTCGACGCGTACGTCGCGCGGCTCTCCGGGGAGGCGGGGCGCGACGAGATCCGGCCGCTGGCGGCGCGGCTCACCGTCGGCGAGACCTACTTCTTCCGGAACGCGAACGACATGGAGGCCTTCTCGGGCCTCGTGCTCCCCGAGCGCGTGCGGCGCCGCGGCGCCGACCGCCGGCTGCGCATCCTGTCGGCGGGGTGCGCCTCGGGCGAGGAGCCCTACACGCTCGCGATGCTCGTCCGCTCGGCGCCGCAGCTCGCCGGGTGGGACGTGCGCGTCCTCGGGATCGACGTGAACCCGGCCGCCATCGCCCGCGCTCGGGAGGGCCGCTACTCGCCGTGGTCGCTCCGCCAGACCACGCCCGCGCTGCGGGCCCGCTTCTTCCGCTCGGAGGGCCGAGACGCGCGCGTGGTGGACGACGTGCGCGCCCTGGTCTCCTTCGAGGAGCGCAACCTGGTCGAGGAGGACCCGGAGCTGTGGGCGCCGGGCAGCTTCGACGTCGTGTTCTGCCGGAACGTCGTCATGTACTTCGCGCCGGAGGTGTTCCGCCGCGTGGTGGCGCGGATCGCCGGTGCGCTCGTGCCGGGCGGCTACCTGTTCCTGGGCCACGCCGAGACCCTGCGCGGCGTGTCGACCGAGTTCCACCTGCGCCAGTCCCACGGGACGTTCTACTACCAGTCGAGGGGCGAGGAGGAGGCCGGGGAGGCCGCCGCCGTCCCCGAGCGCGAGGGGCCCGCGCCCACGCCGCCCCCCGACGCCCGGACCGCCTGGGTGCAGGCGATCCAGGACGCGTCGGAGCGGGTCGCGAAGGTCAGCGCGGCGGCGCACGCGGCCGCCGCGCAGCCGTCCCTCCGCGAGGAGGCCCTTCCGCGGAGCGGCGCCGCCCCGCGCGAGGACGGCGCCCGGGTGGCGCTCGCGCTCGAGCTCCTCAGGCGCGAGCGGTTCGCCGACGCGCTCGCCGCGCTCGGCGGGCGGGCGCCGGCCGGCGGGGAGGACGTGGACGCGCTGCTGCTCCGCGCCGTCCTCCTCACCAGCAGCGGCGACCTCGAGGGCGCGGAGGGCGTGTGCGCGCGCATCCTCGAGCGCGACGAGCTCAACGCGGAGGCGCACTACCTGCGCGCGCTCTGCCGCGAGCACGCCGGGGACCTCGCCGCGGCGGCGGACCACGATCGCTACGCGCTCTACCTCGACCCGACGTTCGCCATGCCGCGCCTGCACCTCGGCCTGCTCGCGAAGCGCGGCGGCGACCTCGAGGCCGCGCGGCGGGAGCTCTCCCGCGCCCTCGTGCTGCTCGCCGGCGAGGAGGGCTCGCGGATCCTGATGCTCGGCGGGGGCTTCACGCGCGACGCGCTCCTCGACGTCTGCCGCGCCGAGCTGAACGCCTGCGGAGGGATCCCGTGAGCGACGACGCGAGCCTCGAGCGGACGGCGGCGGCCCTGCGCGCCGCCTTCGACGCGACCTTCGCCGCCCCGGCGCGCGGGGCGCGGCGCGACCTCGTCCCGCTGCTCGCGATCCGCGCGGGCGGCGAGGCCGTCGCGGTGCGCCTGCTCGAGACCGCGGGCCTCCTCCCGGCGAAGGCGATCGTGCCCGCGCCGAGCCGCCGTCCGGAGGTGCTCGGGGTGTGCGGCCATCGGGGCGCGGTGCTCCCCGTCTTCAGCCTCGCCCGGCTGCTCGGGCTCGCCGAGGAGGGCGAGGCCCCGCGCTGGATGCTGCTCGCCGGCCGGGAGGAGCGGGTCGCGCTGGCGTTCGGCGCGCTGGACGGGCACCTGCTCGTGCCCCCTTCGGCGCTCCAGCGGAACGCGGGGGAGGCCGTGGGCCACCTCGCCGAGGTCGTGGAGATCGAGGGCGCCGGCCGCCCGGTGGTGAGCGTCCCATCGGTCCTGCGCGCCGTGACGGGTTACACACGCGGAGAGTGACATGAACTCGAGGTTCACGTTCTCGCAGAAGCTCACGCTGGCGTTCGCGCTCGTCGTCGCCGTCGCCCTGGCCATCGCGGGCGTCGCGGTGTTCGCGCTGCGCGAGGCGGTGGCGCGCAAGGACGAGGTCATCGACCTCGCGGTCCAGCACCTGGTCAACGCCGAGCGGTTGAACGCCATGAGCTTCCGGAAGGCGGCGGAGGCCCGCGCCTACCTCATGTCGAGCGACGCGCGGTACCTCGAGGCGATGCAGGCGGCGCGCACCGAGATGCGCCGCGTCCTCGACGGGCTGCTCGCCCAGGAGGACGACGAGCGGCTGCGGCGCTTGCTCGAGGACGTGGGACGCATCGAGGAGCAGCACGGCGGCGCCGTGGACCGGATCCTCGCCGAGGCGCCCAGGACGAAGCTGGACTTCTCCGCGGCGCGGCTCGAGCAGGAGGTGCGGCCGCTCCGCGAGCGGCTCAACGCGGCCGTGGAGAGCTACATCGCCCAGCAGCGCGAGCTGCTGGACGCGCGGCGCCGGGCCTCCACCGAGGCCGTCTCCGACGCCATCCGGCTGGTGATGGCGCTCTCGCTCGCGGGCGTGGCGCTCGCGGGCGCCCTGGCCTGGTTGCTGGGGAGGACCCTGGCGCGGCAGATCGCCGGCGCGGTGCGGCACGTGGAGACCTCCTCCGCGGAGCTCAAGGCCGCCGCCGGCCAGCAGGCCACCGGCGCCAAGCAGCAGGCGAGCGCGATGGCCGAGATCACGACCACCATCAACGAGCTGCTCGCCACCTCGCGGCAGATCTCGGAGAGCGCGCAGCGCGTCGCCTCGATCGCCTCCGACACCGCCGCCGCCGCGCGGACCGGGGACCACGCGGTGCAGCGCAGCCAGGAGGCGGTGGGCGGCATCCGCCGGCAGGTCGAGCTGATCGTGAACCACATGCTCGACCTCGGGCGCCGGTCGCAGCAGATCGGCGGCGTCGTCGAGATCATCAACGAGCTGGCGGAGCAGACCAACATCCTCGCCATCAACGCCACCATCGAGGCGGCGGGCGCGGGCGAGGCGGGCCGCCGGTTCCAGATGGTGGCGGAGGAGATCCGCAAGCTCGCCGATCGGGTGGCCGGGTCCACGAAGGACGTCCGGGTGCTGGTCGACGAGATCCGCGCCTCGGTGAACACCACGGTGATGGCGACCGAGAGCGGCTCCAAGGCCGCCGAGTCAGGCGCGCGTCAGTTCGCCGAGCTCGCGGCGGCGTTCTCGCAGATCGCGCGCCTCGTCGGGATGACCACCGACTCCGCGCGCGAGATCGAGCTCTCCACCAAGCAGCAGGCGACCGCCGTCGAGCAGGTGAACGAGGCGATCGCGAACGTGGCGCAGGCGACGCGCGAGGCGGAGGCGAGCTCCGGCCAGTCGCTCCAGACGGCCTCCGAGCTCGCCACCATGTCGCGCGACCTCGCCCGCCTGGTCCAGACGCGCGAAGCCGCGTGAGCGCGATGGCCCGGGATCGCTACAAGTACTTCCGCATCGAGGCCCGCGAGCTGCTCGAGGGGCTCTCGCGCGGGCTGCTCGAGCTCGACCGGTCTCCCGGGGACCGCGCCGTCGTGGCTCGGCTGCTGCGGGTCGCCCACACGTTGAAGGGGGCGGCGCGCGTGGTGCAGCAGCAGGGCATCGGCGATCGTGCGCACGCCGCGGAGGACGCGCTCGAGCCGCACCGCGACCAGGGCGCCCCGCCCGTGCCGCGCGAGCGGATCGACGAGCTGCTGCGCCTGGTGGACGAGATGGCCGCCGCGGTCGCCGCGCTCGACGCGCCGCCCCCGACCGCGGCGGCGCCCGCGCCGGCCGGCGAGAGCCCTCCCGCGGCGAGGAGCGAGGAGCCCATCCGGACGGTGCGCGTCGACCTCCACGAGGTGGACGCGGTGGTGGAGACGACGCTCGAGGCGGGGGTGCACGTCGCGTCGCTGCGCCGGCAGCTCGGCCGGCTCGATCATGCGAAGGAGATCGCGCGGGCCCTCGCCGATCAGCTCTCGGCGCGGCGCGACGGGGCGCCGCCGCCGTCCCCGGCGCGGCTCCGCCCGCTCGTGGACGAGCTCTCCCGCGCGCTCGACGGGGCGCAGCGGGCGCTCGACGCCCGGGCGGACCAGGCGGAGCGGGAGATCGGCGAGGTCCGGCGGGTCGCCGACCGGCTGCGGCTCCTCCCGGCGCGCGCCATCGCGGGGCCGCTCGAGCGCGCGACCCGCGACGCGGCGCGCGCCCTCGACCGGGCGGTGACGTTCGAGCTCGAGGGCGGCGGCGTGCGCGTGGACGCGAACGTGCTCACGTCCATGCGGGAGGCGCTGCTGCACGCGGTCCGGAACGCGGTGGCGCACGGGGTCGAGCCGGCGGCGGAGCGCGCCGCGCGCGGGAAGCCGGCGTCGGGCCGGGTGCGCGTGGAGGTGGAGCGGCGCGGGACCCGGGTCGTGTTCCGCTGCCGCGACGACGGCCGCGGCGTGGACCTCGAGGCGGTGCGGGCGGCCGCGGCGCGCAGGGGGCTCGTGCCCGCCGGTGCGGCCGCCGGCCTCGACGACGCGGCGCTGACCGCGCTGCTGCTCCGCGGCGGGATCTCGACGAGCACGACCGTGACCGACGTCTCCGGGCGGGGGGTCGGGCTCGACGTCGTGCGCGACGTCGCCGCCCGGCTGCACGCGGAGGTCGCGGTCCGCACCGAGCGCGGACGCGGCACCGAGGTGGAGGTGGTCGTGCCGGTGTCGCTCACGGCGCTCACGGCGCTCCACGTCGAGGCCTCCGGCGCGGTGGCGGCGCTCCCCCTCGACGCCGTCCGGAGCGCCGCGTTCCTCGAGGGGACCCGGGTGGTGCGCACGGCGGAAGGCGCCGCCGTCGCCCACCGCGGCGCTCTCGTCCCGTTCGTCCCGCTCGCGGACGTGCTGGGACGGCCCCGCGCGCCGGGACCGCGGCGCGCCTGGTCCGCCGTCGTGGTGGAGGCGGGGGCGGGGCGCGTGGTGGTAGGGGCCGACCGGCTGGTGGGCACGGCCGAGGTCGTGGTGCGCCCGCTGCCGGCGTACCTGGGCCTCGACCCGGCGGTGGCGGGGGCGGCGCTCGACGGCGAGGGGAACCCCCGCCTGGTGCTGGATCCAGCGGGGCTCGTGGCGGGCGCGCGTCGCCGCGGGTCGTACGACGAGGAGGAGGCCCCCGCGCCGCGCGCGCCCATCCTCGTCGTGGACGACTCGCTGACGACGCGCATGCTCGAGCAGAGCATCCTCGAGTCCGCGGGCTACGAGGTGGAGGTGGCCGTCTCGGCGGAGGAGGCGCTCGACAAGGCCCGGGCGCGCCGGTTCGGGCTCTTCCTGGTGGACGTGGAGATGCCGGGCATGGACGGCTTCGAGTTCGTGCGCGTCACGCGCGCGGAGCCGCGGCTCGCGGGCGTGCCGGCCATCCTCGTGACGTCGCGGAGCGCCCAGGAGGATCGCGAGCGCGGCCTCGCCGCCGGGGCGAGCGCGTACGTCGTGAAGGGCGAGTTCGACCAGGGGCGCCTGCTGGCGACCATCGAGGAGCTGCTGAGGTGACCGGACCGATCCGCGTGCTGGTGGTGGAGGACTCGCTGACGGTGCGGAAGCGCCTCGTGGAGGTGATCTCCGCGGATCCCGAGCTCCGGGTGGTGGGCGAGGCGGAGGACGGGCGGCGAGGCATCGAGCTGTGCCAGCGCCTGCGGCCGGACGTCGTGACCCTCGACATGATGATGCCGGTGATGACCGGGGTGGCCGCCGCCGAGTACATCATGGCGTACTGCCCGACGCCCATCCTGGTCGTGTCGGCCTCGACGAACCGCGGCGAGCTCTTCCGGACCTACGACGCCCTCGCCGCGGGCGCCATCGACGTGCTCGACAAGCCGTTCGGCTCCGAGCCCGACGGCGTCTGGGAGGAGCGCCTCCGCAGCACGCTGAAGCTCATCTCGCACATCAAGGTCATCACCCACCCCCGCGGCAGGCTCGGCGCCATGCGACCGTTGCCGCTGCCCGGGCGCGAGGCGGCGGCCCGCACGAGCCTCGTCGCCATCGGCGGCTCCACCGGCTCGCCCGCGGCGGTCGTCGAGATCCTGCGGCGCGTGCCGGCGGATTACCCGCACCCCATCCTGCTCGTCGTCCACATCAACGAGCCGTTCGGCACCGCGTTCGCGGAGTGGCTGGACGGGCTCTCCCCGGTCCGCGTCCGGTACGCTCGCGACGGCGAGCGGCTCTCCGAGCGCGGCCGCGGGACGGTGCTCATGGCGCCGCCGGGCCGTCACCTCACCGTGGAGCGCGGCGCGCTCCGCCTGTCCGACGGGCCCGAGCGGCACAGCTGCAAGCCATCCGTGGACGTGCTGTTCGAGTCGGTGGCCCGCGACTGCGGGGCCGACGCGCTCGCCTGCCTGCTCACCGGGATGGGGCGGGACGGCGCGCAGGGGCTCCTCGCGATCCGGCAGGCGGGCGGCGCCACGATCGCCCAGGACGAGGCGACGTCGGTGGTGTTCGGCATGCCCCGCGAGGCGATCCTCCTGGGCGCGGCGGAGCGGGTCCTCCCGGTCCATGAGATCGGGGCGGCGATCGCCGCGCGCGCCGGCTCGGCGGGGAGGCCGCCATGACCGCCGTCCTCGTGGTGGACGACAGCCTCACCGTGCGGATGGACCTCGAGGAGGCGTTCTCCTCGGCGGGGTTCGAGACGGTGCTCGCCGCCGACGTCGCGAGCGCCCGCCGCGCGCTGGCGGCCCGCCGCTTCGGGCTCGCGGTGCTGGACGTGCTCCTCCCGGACGGCGACGGCCTCGAGCTGCTCGCCGAGATCAAGCGGTCCCCGGAGCACGGCGCCGTCCCCGTGGTGCTGCTCTCCACCGAGGCGGAGGTCCAGCACCGCGTCCGCGGCCTGCAGACCGGCGCCGACGAGTACGTCGGAAAGCCGTACGACTCGGCGCAGGTCGTGGCGCGCGCCCGCGAGCTGGTCCGCCGCCGGGGCGACGCCGCGGGGGGCGCCTCCCGGCCCGTGCTCGTCGTGGACGACAGCGTCACCGCGCGCGAGGAGCTGCGCGCCGCGCTGGAGCACGCGGGGCTCGAGGTCGTCACCGCCGGCAGCGCGGAGGAGGGGCTCCTCCTCGCGGCGGAGCTGCGGCCGCGCGCGATCGTCGTCGACGGGGTGATGCCCGGGATGGACGGGGCCGCGTTCGTCCAGGCGATCCGCGCCGACGCCGCCCTCCGCACGACGCCCTGCATCCTGCTCACCGCCTCCGGATCCGTGGGGGAGCTCCGCGCGCTCGACGCGGGCGCCGACGCCTACGTCCGGAAGGACGAGGACGGGAACGAGCTCGTGCTCGCGCGCCTGCAGGCGCTCCTCCGGTCCGCGACCTCGGCGACCTCGGTGGCCGCCCCCGGAGCCCTGCCCGCGCCGCGGCGGATCCTCGTCGTCTCCGCCGGAGCCTCGACGTTGCTCTCCGACGTGGCGGAGGCGCTCCGCCAGGAGGGGCACGACGTCGTGTCGGCCACCTCTCCCGAGGAGGCCCTCGCGCTGCTCGCCGTCGATCGCGTCGACGCGATCCTGGTGGAGTCGACCCGCGCCGGAGAGGAGGGCGCCGCGGCGTGCCTGCGCATCCGCGGCGACGGCCGGTGGCGGCACCTGCCGGTGCTCGTCCTCGGCGCGCGCGCCGAGCCCGAGGCGACCGTGGAGGCGCTCGCCGGCGGGGCGGACGACTACGTGCCGGTGGCGAGCGGGCCGCTCGTGGCGCGAGCGCGGGTGAACGCGCAGCTGCGCCGCAGCCAGTTCGAGGACGAGAACCGCACGCGAGAGGGATACGTGCGGAGCGCCGCGATCCTGGAGACGATCTCGGACGCGTTCTTCGCGGTCGATCGCGACTGGCGCTTCGTCTACGTGAACCACGCGCTGGAGAGCATGGTGCGCGCGGAGCGCGACGCGATCGCCGGCACGACCCTCTGGGATCAGTGCCCGTTCCTGGCGCGCGGCGGCGGGGCGCGGGCCGAGCTGGAGCGCGCGATCGACAGCCAGGTGCCGGTGACGTTCGAGGCGCGCGGGCCGGGCGACCGCTGGATCGAGGTGCGCGCCTTCCCGCACCGGGACGGCCTCACGGCCTACCTGCGCGACGTGACCGAGCGCCGCCGCACGCAGGAGGTGCAGGCGCACCTGCTCGGCATCACCGGCCACGATCTGCGCACGCCGATCTCGGTGGTGCGCGTCTCCGTCGACGTGGCGCTGCGCGACGCGCAGCTGTCCGAGCGGAACCGGCGGGTGCTGTCGCGCGCCGCGGGGGCGGCGGCGCGGATGTCCCGGCTCGTCAACGACCTGCTCGACTACTCGCGGGCCCGGCTCGGGAAGGGGATCCCGATCGCGCCGCGGCCGAGCGACCTCGACGCGATCTGCCGCGACATCATCGAGGAGGTGAGCAGCGCGCACGGCGGCCGGAGGATCGCGTACCAGCCCGGCGTCGACGGAGCGGGGGAGTGGGACCCCGATCGCATCGGACAGGTCCTCTCGAACCTGCTCACCAACGCGGTGCGCTACAGCCCCGAGGACGCGGCGGTGTCGGTCGCGTGGCATGCCCTCGACGACCGGCGGGTGATCTCGGTGCACAACGAGGGGCCGCCCATCGACCAGGCGCTCCTCGCGAACCTGTTCGAGCCATTCGAGCGCGGGCGCACCGCCGCGAGCGGCGGCACCGGGCTCGGGCTCTTCATCGTGCGGGAGATCGTGCGCGCTCACGGCGGGAGCGTGGCGGTCGCCTCGGACGCCGGGAGCGGCACGACCTTCAGCGTGAGCTTGCCGGCGCGGGCCGGAGGAGGGTGAGGGCCGTCAGGTCCCGCGCTGGATGAGCTCGATCTTGTAGCCGTCCGGGTCCTGCACGAAGGCGATGACCGTGGTGCCGTGCTTCATCGGCCCCGCCTCGCGGGTGACCACGCCGCCGCGGCGCCGGATCTCGTCGCAGGCGGCCCGCGCGTCCGCCACCTCCACCGCGACGTGGCCGAAGCCGTTGCCGAGATCGTACGCCGGCGTGTCCCAGTTGTGCGTCAGCTCGAGCGCCGCGTGCTCGGACTCGGGCCCGAAGCCGACGAACGCGAGCGTGAAGCGGCCGTCCGGGTAGTCCTGGCGGCGCAGGAGCTTCATCCCGAGGACCTCGGTGTAGAACGCGATCGACCGCTCGAGGTCGCCCACGCGGATCATGGTGTGCAGGATGCGCAAGTCGTCTCCTCGCCGCGACGGCGCGCGGCGGCTCTCGCTTAACACGGACGCGCGCGACGCGCGCGGTGCGCGAAGGCCCTCGCCCGGCGGGCGTCCGCGAGGCAGGCCGGGCGGTGCCCACAATGGTGTCGCGCGGCGCCGCGGCGCGCGCCATGAGCCGAGGCATGCGGCCCGCGGCCTTCGTCGCGGTCCTCGTCGCCGGCGCAGCCTGCCTGCAGTACAGCCCGCACGAGGTCCGCCTCGACTCCCACGAGCGGGACCTCCACGAGAGGGCCCTCGCCACGCTGCGCGCGGCCCCGCCGGTGCAGCCGCTCCGCTTCGCGGTGGTCGGCGACACGCAGATGCAGTTCGAGGACGCCGAGGACGCGGTGCGCGCGCTGAAGGCCCGGGACGATCTCGCGTTCGTGGTCCAGGTCGGCGACTTCACCCACTGGGGCCTCGCCGACGAGTTCCGGATCATGAACCGGATCTTCCGGGAGCTGCCGGTGCCGTACTTCGTCGTGGTCGGGATCCACGACCTGCTCGGTACCGGGCGGCTCGTGTACGAGGAGATGTTCGGCCCCTTGAACTTCGCGTTCACCCACGGCGGCGTCCGGTTCGCCCTGCTGGACAGCAACTCGCGCGAGTACGACTTCGACGGCACCGTGCCGGACCTCGCCTGGCTCGCCGAGCAGCTCGCGCCGTCCCCCGAGCACGATCGGGCCGTGGTGATCTCGCACGCCCCGCCGGACAACCCGGACTTCGATCCCGACCTCCGCGCCGACTACTTCCGCGTGCTGCGCGAGGGCGGCGCGACGCTGTCGCTGCACGGCCACTCGCACGTCTACCAGGCGGCGCGGGACGGCGGCGTGGAGGTGGTCACCGCCGACGACGTGGCGGGGCGGAGCTATCTCGTCGTGACGGCCGCCGAGGGCGGCGGGTTCGTCCACGAGCGGGTGGGGTTCTGATGAGGGTGGCCGCGCGCGCGCTCGTCGTCGCGTCGGCCCTGCTCGCGCCCTTCGGGCAGGGGCGGGCCGCGGAGGACGAGGATCGGCGCGCCTGGTTCGCGCCGGACCACGCCAAGCTGCAGCTCGCGGGGGCGATCGGGTTCCTCTCGCCGGGGGTCGGGTACGCGCTCCTGGGCCGCCGCGTCGAGCTGGACCTCTTCCTCGGCTACGCGCCGGAGTCGCTCGCCGGAGTGGACCTCTGGAGCGTCACCGGGAAGGCGTCCTGGCTCCCGTGGCGCGTCGGCCTCGGCCGGGGGTGGACGGCGCGGCCGCTCTACGCCGCGGTCCAGCTGACGTACACCTTCGGCGATCGCTTCTTCGTGTTCCTGCCGGACCGCTACGGGCCCGAGTACTACCCGCTGCCGACGGCGCTCCGCGCGGGCCTCGCCCTCGGCGCGGCGCTCGGGCGGCCGGTCGGGAGGCTCGAGCACCTCGGGGCGTACGCGGAGGTGGTGGCGGTGGATCTCCCGCTCGCGTATCTCGTCTCGAACCTCGGCACCGTCCGGGCGTCGGAGGTGCTGAGCGTCGCGCTCGGGGTGCGGGTCGAGCTCTGACCGGCGCCGGGCCGCGCGGGCGTCCGCGCCGCCTGCGCCGGGCGTCAGCGGAGGTACTTCTGGGCGGCCAGCGCGGCGATCGTGCCGTCGGACACGGCCGTCGTGATCTGCCGGAACTTCTTCACGCGGATGTCTCCCGCCGCGTAGAGGCCCGAGACCTCGGTCTCCATGTCGTCGGTCGTCTTCACGTAGCCGCCGGGCGCGAGCTCGACGTACTTCGCGAGCAGATCCGTCCGCGGCACCATCCCGACGAAGACGAACACGCCGTCGGTGCGGAGCACCTTCCGCTCCTTCGTCCGCAGCGCCTCGACCTCCAGCCGTTCGAGCGCGGTCTCGCCGTGGAACGCCCGCGGCTCGTGGCCGAACAGGACGCGGATCTTCGGGTTGCCGAGCGCCTCGTGCGCGGAGGCCGGCTCGGCCTGGAACTGCTCGAACTGGTGGACGATCGTGACGCTGCGCGCGAACTGCGTGAGGAACAGCGCCTCCTCCACGGCGGAGTTGCCGCCGCCGATGACGTGGATGTCCTTGCCCTCGAAGTAGGCGCCGTCGCACGTCGCGCAGTACGAGATCCCTCGCCCCTTGAACGTGTCCTCGCCGGGGAGTCCGAGGGGACGCGGCTTCGCCCCGGTGGCGACGATGACGGCGCGCGCCTCGATCGTCTCGGACTCGTCGAGCTCGAGCGTCTTCACGAACCCGGAGAGCTCGTGGTCCGTGATCTCGACGGAGCGCCGGATCTTGGCCCCGAACCGCCCGGCCTGCAGCGAGAACGCCGTCGCGAGCTCCGCGCCGTGGATGTCCTCGGGGAAGCCGGGGTAGTTCGACACCTTGTGCGTCGTCTTCACCTGGCCGCCCGGGATGCTCTCGTCCAGCACCAGCGTCCGGAGCCGGGCACGCGCGGCGTAGATGGCGGCGGTGAGCCCCGCGGGCCCCGCGCCGATCACCACGATGTCGTAGCACTCGTTCATGGCGTCGGTCCGTCCGCTAGGCGAGGAGCTGCTCGACGGCCGCCTTCAGGGCGGAGCGCTTGATCTCCTCACCCGTCATGCGCCCCGCGGCCTCGCGGCCACGCTTTAAGAACAGCAGGGTGGGGCTGCCGGTGACGCCGAGCCGCGTCGCGAGCTCGCGGTTGGCTTGCCGGAAGATCTTGAGGAACCGCACCTTGCCCGCGAACTGCTCCGCGACGGCCTCGAGCTTGGGCGCGAGCGCCTCGCACGGCGGGCACTCGGTGGAGTAGAAGTCGAGCACCACCGGGGTCTCGGCCCCGAGCACCTGCTCGTCGTATCTCTCTGCGCTGATCTCCTCGACGGACGCGGACATCGGATCTCCGGGCAAGCCCCTCCCGTGCCGGCCGATGCCGGTCGCGGGGGAGGAGTGGGGGAAGGCGGGACGGATCCCGCCGCGGGTTCAGTCGTGGCAGCCCGACACGAGCCGGGACGCCTTGGCGCAGCACTGCGCGGCCTTCTCGGGGGCGCAGCAGGCGGGCTTCTTGAGCTTGGTGAGCAGCTTCATGGCGCGTTCCTTCAGCTCTCGAGGTGGGACTCGATCTTCTCCTTCAGCGCACGGGCGGCGTCGCAGTCCTCGCACGGTGCGTCCGGCTTCACCGCGTGCGTCTGGCACGTCGCGAGACAGTTCACGAGCGACTGGACCATGATCCTGAGGTCTCTCGGAGAGAGCTCCAGGGTCACCTGCTTCGCCACCGGGACCATGTTCGCCTCCAGGAAGTCCCCGGATCGTCGCGCCGAACGGTACGAGCCGTTCGTGGCTCTTGGGGTTCGCGACACGGGGTCGCAAGCCGTCGACCGGTCCCCGGATGTGGAGCGAGCCGGTCCACATCCACGCCTTCAGGCGCCGAGCCCGTAGTAGCGCGCCCCGAGCCCGTACAGCTCCGCGACCGGGCGGCAGTCCGGCGCGAGCGGAGTCCCGTCCCGGTCCCAGGCGATGGCCCCGCAGCCGCCGCCGCATACCGCCGCGGCCGAGCACCCCTCGCACCGCGCGATCGTGAGCGTGCTGCGCCGTCGCCACGCGGCGACGGCCTCGTCGTCCCGCTCGATCCCGGGATGGAACCTGCCCAGCACGTGGGCGGGGTGGCCCACCGTGGCGGTGCACCCGTACAGCCGTCCGTCCGGTCCGAAGGCCCACTCCTTCTTGGTGGCCGGGCAGGCGTCGAAGTTCGGTGCCGGCAGCTCGCCGGTCTCGGCGAGGTGGCCGATGCCGTGGAAGCGCGGCGCGTGGAAGCGCCGCAGGATCGGGTGCGCTTCGGCGAGCTCGAGGTAGCCTGCCCATAGCTCCACGCGGTCGAAGAGATCCTCGCGGCGCTGTCGCGAGGCGCAGCCGAACAGCTCGTAGTTCCGCCCCACCTGCGTCCGGAAGCGCGAGGCGGGCAGGTCGAGCCAGCCCTTCGCGGCGGCCAGCTCGGCGAGCTCGGGGAGCGCGGCCAGGTTGCGGCGGTCGGCGACCACCCGAAGGTTCACTGGGATCGCGGCCGCGACGAGCGCGTCGACTCCCGCCACGATCCGGTCGAAGCTGCCCCGCCCGCTCGAATGCGGCCTGCGCGCGTCGTGGACCGACCGCGGGCCGTCGAGCGTGACCTGGACCTCCTTCACGGGACCGGCCGCGAGCGCGGGCAGGAACGCCTCGAGGTCGTGCCCGTTCGTCACGACCGCCAGCTCGAGGCCGCGCGCCGCCGCGCCGCGCAGGAAGCGTCCGATCCGGTCGTGGTGGGCGGGCGTGTCGCGCAGCGGCTCTCCGCCGAACAGCGTCACGTACGGCCTCGGGGTCTCGCCCGCGTGGTGCGCGTCCACGTAGGCGAAGAACGCCTCGACCACCTCGGGCGGCATCAGCGCGGACGCGGAGGGATCGAACACCTCCTGGTAGCAGTAGGTGCAGGCGAGGTTGCAGCCGAAGCTCGGGACCACGACGAGCTGGGTCGGCGAGTGGACCGCCTCGGCGGCCCACTCGGCGCGCGCCCGCTCGAGCAGGGCGCGGTCTTCCTCGTCCGTGTCGACGACGAACGCGGCCTCGCGCAGGGTCGCCTCCTGGAGCGCGCCCGGGAGCCCTGCGCCGCCCTCTAGGGCGCGCAGCGCGTTCACCTCGGGGGCGCCCAGGAGCGCCGCCTGCCCGGTGAGCGGCTGCACGAGGAGCACCTGGTCGCCGCCTGGAACGGGCGCCACGATGGTGGAGCGGGAGAGCCGCATGGAGTCCTTCAGGACGGCCGGCGCGCCGTCACGGTGAGGGAGAGGACGCGCACGCCGCCCTTCACGTAGGGAGCGCTTCGCCGCAGGACGCGCACGTCCGAGAAGCCAGCGCTGGCGACGTCGGCGAGGTACTCGGCCTCGGGGATCGCCCCACCGTAGCAGGCTGCCCACGCTTCGGGATCGTCGCGGACGGAGGCGGGGAGGGTGGTCTCCGACACCACGTCGGAGACGACGAAACGCCCGCCCGGGCGGAGCAGACGGTGCACCTCTCGGTACACGGCTGCCTTGTCCGGCGCGTGGTTGATGGCGCAGTTCGAGATGACGAGATCGGCGTCCCCGTCGGGCAGCGGCACCGCGGCGACGTCGCCGCGCACGAGCGATACCCGGGGCGCGCCGGCGGCGAGCGCGCGGGCCGCCGCGAGCATCGCCTCGTTGCCGTCCACCCCGATGGCGCGCCCGTCCGGGCCCACCGCCTCCGCGGCGCGCAGGAGATCGCGCCCGCGGCCGCAGCCGAGATCGATCACCGTCTCGCCGGGGCGTGGGGCCCCGTGCTCCAGGACGTCGCCGCACGACAGCGATCCGGCGGTGGAGGCGAGCGGCGAGTAGCGCGCCGCGAGGGCGTGGCCGAGGTCCGGGGGAGCGGCGCGGGGGCGGGACATGTCGGGAGTCTCACCCGTGCGAGAGCCGCGGGGAAGCGAGGAGATTCGCGCCCGCTCCGGGCGGCACGTCGGCCGTGTCGAGCGGGCGGGGAGCAGAACGTGCTCCCGAATCGCGGCCACCCGGACGCCGCGCGCATCGTCTCCGGCGAGCCGGAGCCGTTCCGGTTGGACGCTCGCCTCATGGCGGCGCGGGGGAGCTACGCGGCCCCGACGCGGGGCCTCCTCGAAGGGCGCGCTCGGGCCGCGCCTGTGCTATATCCCGCGACCCGGAAGTCCTTTTGGCCCCGTAGCTCAGCTGGACAGAGCGGCGGTTTCCTAAACCGTAGGCCGGGCGTTCGAGTCGCCCCGGGGCCACACCAAATCCCGCACTCGCTCCGCTGAACGCCGTTCTCTGAACGGAGAGGGCCGGGCTCGCGGCGCCGACCAGGTGCGCGAGTCTACGGTGCGGCGGCGGCGCTCCGGGCGCCACGGTGGGAACGGATGGGTCGTGACGCCATCCCGGGTCCTTCCGCGACGGGCAAATCAAGCCGCGTGGGCGCGGGCGCCGTCGGCGCCGCCGCGACGCTCCGCACCCGGGACGGCGAACCGAACCAGCCGGCGCATCGCGCTCGCGAACTGCGAGGCGAGCGAGCCCGTCGAGTAGGGGATGCCATGGCGTTCGCAGATGGCTCGCACGCGAGGGGCCATCTCCGGATAGCGCCACGCCGGGACGTTCGGGAAGAGGTGGTGCTCGATCTGGAACCCGAGGTGGCCGCTCAGCACGTGCACGAGCCGTCCCGCCTCGAAGTTGCTGCTGCCCGTGACTTGCCGGACGTACCATCCGCCCCGGTCCTCGTCCTCAAGGCCCTCCTCGCGGAAGGTGGCGGTCTGCTCGGTGAGGTGACCGCAGTAGATGACGGCATACGCCCAGCCGTTCCGGATCGTGTTCGCGAGCAGGTTCCCGCAGAGCACCTTCGCCGCCAGCGGGCCTGCGAGGGCGGGGTAGAACACGTACTCGACGAATCCCTTTCGCGCGGCCTTCCGCGCGAAGGCCCAGAGCTCGCGGGCGATCTCGCGCCGCGGCCGGCGCTTTCCGCCAGCCGCTCCGCTGGGCCGGGGGCCCAGCCCGTCGAGGAGACCGAGATCGTAGGCGCCGATGGAGTACTCGAAGAAGAGGCCGCTGAGCGGGCTCACCAGCGGCTGGAGCAGGTGGATCGGCTTCCAGGGCACCTCCGCCGAGAAGCGGAAGGCGTTGTAGCCGAAGTCGCGGTCTCGCCCGATGACGTTCGTGAAGACGTGGTGCGTCGCGTTGTGCGCCCGCTTCCAGCTCTTCGCGGTGCCCACCATGTCCCATTCGTACGTCGCCGAGCTGAGCGTCGGATCGCGCATGAAGTCGTATTGCCCGTGCAGAACGTTGTGGCCGATCTCCATGTTCTCGAGCACCTTGTACGTGGCGAGCGCGCACACGCCTGCAGCCCACGTGACGGGCTCGAGGCTGAAGTGGATGAGGAGGCGTCCCGTGACGCGGGAGACGCGGGCGACCGCCCTCACGGTCCGGATGTACTCGGCGTCCCGGGGGCCGATCTTCGCCGCGAACTCCTGCCGGAGGGAGTCGAGCTCCGCACGCAGGGACCGCGATTGCGCCGACGGGGTCATACGCGCTTCCTTTCTCGCGGCGCCGCCGCGGTCGTCCAGCTGGATGTGTGCTGCGGCCGTCACGAGCGGGTCACGGCGGCTCGCTGCGTCGTCGCGCGTCGGCCGCCCGCACGTAGCCCGGCGTTCGAGTCGCCCGCGGCACGCCCGACATCGATGTGACGGGGGGCTGGACGGCCCGGGAGCCGACCGGCCCTTCTGCTTCACGCGCCGGGTGAACGCCGGAGCCGCGCGACTCCGGAGACGCACCCGCTCGCCGCGCCGCCTTTGGGTGTCGTCGCGGGCCGTTCGCCTCTCCCCGCGGCGGTGTATAGGATTTCACGTTTGCACCTGACCCCTCCCAGAGGCCCCGCGCCCGTCACCGCGGTCGGAGCGAACGCGCTGGCGGAGCTGCTGTTCGACGAGGCAGGAAGCGGGCGGTGCCTCGTCGCGCCGGACGGCACCGTCCTCCGCGCGAACCCCGAGTGGCTCCGCGCCACGGGACTCACCCTGGACGAGGCCATCGGCCGAGACGTCCTCGAGCTGCTCCCGCAAGCGCGCGAAGCCGCGATCGCGGCGCGAACGCTCGCGCCGGCCGGACAGCGTACCGACCTGCCCCGGCACGCGCGGTGGGTCGCCGGGCGCGAGACCTGGTGGGAGGGGACCCTGTCGCCGGTTCCGATGGAGGCGGGGTGTGGGCTGCTCGTCACGCTGCGAGACGTCACGGCCGACGCGACCGCGAGCGAGGCGGCCGTCGAGGAGGCGCTGTGCAGGAGCGATGCGCGCGCCGCCGCGGTGTCGAGGAACATGCGCGATCACCTCGTGCTGCTCGAGGCGGTGCGCGGACCTACGTGCGAGATCGAGGACTGGCGCTACGTCGACGCGAACGAGGGCGCGCTGGAGCTGCTCGCCAAGACGCGCGACGGCCTGATCGGGCGGACCGTCCGGGAGGTCCTCGGAGCGCGGGCCGCCGGCGTGCACGAGCGCATGGTGCGCGTGCTGGAGACCGGGGTCCGGGAACGCTACGAAGCGACGTTCCGGGACAGAGCCCTGCTCATCACGATCTTCCCGGTGGACGCGGACACCGTCGGCAGCGCGGCGGTCGACGTCACCGAGCGCGTGCGCGGCGAGGAGGAGCGCAGGCGGGTCGAGGCGGCGCTTCGGGAGTCGGAGGCGCGGTACAGGCTGCTGTTCGACTCCATCGACGAGGGCTTCTGCATCATCGAGGTGCTGTTCGACGCCGCGGGCGCCCCCGCGGACTACCGGTTCGTCGAGGTCAATCGCGCGTTCGAGAAGCAGACCGGGCTCGTCGACGCGGCGGGCAAGCGCATGCGCGAGCTCGCGCCCGCGCACGAGGAGCACTGGTTCCAGATCTACGGCAGGGTCGCCCTGACCGGCGAGCCGATCAGGTTCGAGAACCGAGCCGAGGCGCTGGGCCGGGTCTACGACGTGTACGCCTTCCGCGTGGGGCCTCCCGAGGGACGACGGGTGGCCATCCTGTTCAGCGACATCTCGGAGCGGAAGCGCGTCGAGGAGAAGCTGCGCGAGGCCGATCGACGCAAGAGCGAGTTCCTCGGGGTGCTCTCGCACGAGCTCCGCAACCCGCTCGCGCCCATTCGCAACAGCACCCTCATCCTCGAGCGCGCGCCCGCCGGGAGCCCGGCGGCGGTGCGTGCCAGGGAGGTCATCCAGCGCCAGACGGAGCACCTCTCCCGGCTCGTCGACGACCTGCTCGACGTGGAGCGCATCGCGAGGGGCAAGGTCCAGCTCTCCCGGACGCGGCTCGACCTGCGGGACGTGGTCCGCAAGACGTGCGACGATCACCGCTCGGTGCTCGAGCAGGGCGGCGTCGAGATGCGCCTCGACCTCCCGTTCGGACCGGTGTGGGTCGAGGGGGACGCGACGCGAATCTCGCAGGTCGTCGGCAACTTGCTCCACAACGCGGCGAAGTTCACGGCGGCGGGCGGACGCGTGGAGGTGGAGGTCGCGAGCCGCGAGGAGAATGGGCTGATCGCCGTGCGCGACACCGGCGCCGGCATGATCCCCGAGGACCTCGAGCGCATCTTCCAGCCGTTCGCGCAGGGCGAGCAGGGCCTCGCGCGCACCGAGGGAGGGCTCGGCCTCGGGCTGGCGCTCGTGAAGGGGCTCGTCGAGCTCCACGGCGGGTCGGTGCGGGCGAGGAGCAAGGGGCCGGGGCGCGGCAGCGAGCTGACCGTGCGGCTGCCGCTCGCGGCCGCGGGCGCGACCACCCTCCGGCGCCGGGGCCGTGCGGAGACCGCCCCCCGGCGGATCCTCGTCATCGAGGACAACCTCGACGCCGGGCAGACGCTGGCGGACCTCCTGGAGCTCGAGGGTCACCGAGCCCACGTCGCCAGCGACGGCCGGGAGGGGATCGCGCTGGCCCGCGAGCTGAAGCCGGACGTCGTGCTCTGCGACATCGGCCTGCCCGACATGAGCGGCCACGACGTCGCTCGCGCGCTCCGATCCGACGCCACGCTCCGCTCGACGCGGCTCATCGCGCTCACCGGGTACGCGCAGCCGGAGGATCGGCAGCGCGCGCGGGAGGCGGGATTCGACGGCCACCTCCCGAAGCCGCCCGATCTCGAGGAGCTGTGGCGCTCGATCGAGGAACGGTCGTAGGGGCGCCTCGCCCCCGGAGCGTGCTCCCCTCATACCCTTCGCGAGCGCCGCCCGGCCGCGCGGCGATCCGCCCCGTCAGCCCGCGCGCCCGAGGAGCCCTCGGGCGGACGCCGCGAGCCGGCTTGCCGCCGAGGCGCTGTCCGCCGCACGCTCGCGCGAACGTGCGTTGCACCCGTCGCGCGGGGGTATCAACGTCGGCGCAGGGTATGGAAGTACGCACCCGCGGGCGCGGGGGAGGAGGGGCAGATGGCCACGGTGGACTCGGTGATGAAGTCGGCGATGTGCTGCCGTCCGGACGACACGGCGCGCGACTGCGCGCGCCTGATGAAGGAGGAGAACATCGGCTTCGTGCCGATCTGCAACGAGTCGGACGAGCCGGTGGGCACGATCACGGATCGGGACCTCGCGCTGCGCATCCTCGCGGACGGTCGCCCATCGGACGCGAAGCTGGACGGCGTCATGACGCGCGAGGTCGTGAGCTGCAGGCTCGGAGACGACCTGCGCGACGCGGAGCGGCTCATGCGCGAGCACCGCAAGTCGCGCATCATGGTCTGCGACACCGAGGGGAAGCTGCAGGGCGTCATCAGCCTCTCGGACATCGCGGACGAGGAGGACGAGGAGATCGCCGGGCGCACGCTGCGCGACGTCGCGGCGCGCGAGATCTCGCAGCCGCACGCGTCCTAGACTCGGGCGCCGCGGGAGGCGATCCCGCGACGACGCGACCGGTCTTTCCTGCGGGGGCTCTCGAGCGACGGCCCGACCGCGGCGACCCGGTGCGCCGCGGTCGCGAGGGCCACCATCAGGCGCGCGCCGGCGGGTCGAAACCGCCCGATACCAGCGACCCAGCCCGCGCTTTCTGCGCTTGCGCGAGGCCACGCCGGGGGGCATGGTGGCGCCAGCCGGGAGGGGCCTCGAGGATGGACAAGCTCGCGTCGAACGCGCCGGGGCACCTGTCCCAGCGGATCCAGGAGGGCCTGCGCGGCCACCACCTGCTGTTCGACGCGGACCAGATCCGCGAGGCGTTCGCGGTCCCGGACCGCGCCGTGCAGCGCGAGGACGCGGACGAGATCGGCCAGGTCCTGCTCTCCATCTGCCGGGACTCCCTCGAGGTGGCGCGCGTCGCGGTCGACGGGCTCGCGCCCGACGCACGCCTCGCCCTCATCCGGCTCTACTTCCGCCTCCTGGATCGCGCGGAGCAGGAGCGCGGCCTCACGCACTGAGCGAATGCCCCTCCCGGACGCCCTCGCGCGCGCCACGTTCCCGGCCCCGGTCCTCCACGTCCTGCGCCGGCTCGGCGACGCCGGGTATCGCTCCTGGCTCGTCGGCGGCGCCGTCCGCGATCTGCTCCTCCACCGCGCCCGGGACGCGAACGACTTCGACGTCGCGACGCCCGCGCTGCCGGAGCAGGTGGCGGCGCTCTTCCCCAAGGTCATCCCGACCGGCATCGAGCACGGGACCGTGACGGTCCTCGTGGGCGGCGAGCCGATCGAGGTGACGACGTTCCGGGGGGAGGGCGAGTACAAGGACGGCCGGCGGCCGGAGTCGGTGACCTTCCACGAGGACCTCGAGGCGGACCTCGCCCGGCGCGACTTCACCATCAACGCGCTCGCGCTCGATCCGCTGGCCGGCGAGCTCCGGGATCCGTTCGGCGGCGAGGCCGACCTGAGGCGCCGCCTGATCCGCGCCGTCGGCGACCCGGTCGCCCGCTTCGGCGAGGACGGGCTGCGGCCGATGCGCGCCGTCCGCTTCGCGGCCCAGCTCGGCTATTCGCTCGACCCCGCCACGGAGGAGGCGATCCGCGGCGCGCTGCCGATCGTGCGCAAGGTCTCGCGCGAGCGGATCGCGGACGAGCTGACCCGCCTCGTCGTGGCGCCCGACGCCCCCCGCGCCGTCGACCTCATGCGTACCACCGGGCTCCTCGCCACGGTCCTCCCCGCGCTCGCCGGCCGGCCCGAGCGGGAGCTCGACCACGCGGTGGCGGTCCTGGCGGCGACCCCCGGCGAGCCGGCGCTCCGGCTCGCCGCGCTCCTCCACGCGCTGCCCGCGGAGGACGTCGGACGGACGCTCCTCGATCTCCGGCTGTCGCGACGGATCTCCGACGAGACGGCAGCGCTCGTGCGTGCGCACGTGTGCCGGCTCGACGGCAGCCGGGCGCTCCCCGCGTCGCCCGCCGACGTCCGCCGGTGGCTCTCCGCGGCCGGCCCGGCCCGAGCGCCGCTGCTGCTGGAGCTCGCGCGCGCCGAGGCCGCCGCGATGGGCGCGCAGGTCGGCGGCGATCAGCGCGCGGTCCACGCGCTCTCCGAGGCGATCGCGCGCATCCGGCGCGAGCGCGACCCGCTCACGCCCCAGGACCTCGCGCTCGACGGAAGGGCGGTGATGCGAATCCTGGGCGCCGGTCCCGGCCCCCACGTCGGCGAGGCTCTCCGTCACCTGCTCGAGCGGGTGCTCGCGGAGCCCCGGGAGAACGACGAGGCGCGGCTCACCGAGGCGCTGGTGCATTGGTGGGATGCGCGGGGGCGACGCTTATAATCAAGGGCGAGGCCATCCATGCCGCGCCGCGTGCTTTGCATCGAGGGAGACGCCGAGGTCCGGGCGCGGGTGAAGACCCGCCTGGAGCGTGAAGGGTTCACGGTCGACACGTCGGCCTCGGGGCTCGAGGGGATCGAGCGTGCCCTCACGTCCCGGCCCGATCTCATCGTGGCGGACGTGCACCTGCCCGATCTGGAGGGGTTCGAGCTCACCGCGCGGCTCAAGCGGGAGAAGGCGCTCGAGCACGTCCCCATCGTGGCGGTGGGGGAGTCGCGGGACGAGCACGACGACGCCATCGCGGCGGGCGCCGACGGCTTCGTGGATCGCGCCGCCGACGACGGGCAGCTCGGGGCCGAGCTGCTCGAGTACATGGACGGCAAGCGCGAGCGGCTCACCGAGCAGGGCGAGCGGGAGCGGTTGCGCACCCTCTCCGGCACGATGGCGGCGCACCTCGAGGCGGCGCTCACCGGGGCGCGGCGCGCGAACGCCCGGCTCCTCGAGCTCGACGAGCTGAAGAGCGCGTTCATGCACAACCTCGCGCACGAGCTCTCGACGCCGCTCACCCCGCTCGCCGGCTACCTCCGCATCCTCTCCTCGGAGAAGCTCGGCCCGATGTCGCCCCAGCAGAAGCGGATCGTGGACTCGATGATCCACTCCGTGACCCGCCTCGCCCGCGTGGTGGACAACCTCTCCGACTTCGCGAGCCTGCAGGCGGGCGAGTCGCCGATCATGGAGGGCGCGGTGAACCCGGACCAGCTCGCCGACGAGGTGGTCGCCGAGCAGCGCCCGATGATCCGCGACGCGCGCCTGCACGTGGTGGTGGCGCACGCCGGCGGCGAGCCCGTGATCGCCGACCCGCGCAAGCTGCGCCAGGCGATCGCGAACATCGTCTCGAACGCGGTGAAGTTCTCGCCGCACGGGGGCGAGGTGCTCGTCGAGGTCACGCGGCAGCCCGGGAAGCTGCGCTACACGGTCTACGACCAGGGGCCGGGCATCCGGAGCCTCGAGCAGGAGCGGATCTTCGAGCCGCTCCACCACGCGCGCGCGCGCGGAACCGACGAGGCGCGCCTGCCGGGCTCGGGGCTGGGGCTCCCGGTCGCACGCCGGATCGCCGAGGCGCACGGCGGCCGCGTCTGGGTGGAGAGCCCCCCGCGCACCCAGCCCGGCTCGCTCGCCCGTCAGTTCACCGGCTCAAAGTTCGTGCTGGAGATCCCGGTCCGGCCGGCGGACCAGCCGACGGCCGGGAAGGCGCCGTCCGCAGCCTCCCTCGCTTGATCCCGGGCCCCGGCGCGGGTACACCGCCCCCGATGCGCGTCCTCGTCGCCCTCTCCGGCGGAGTCGACTCCTCCACCGCCGCCGCGCTCCTCGTCGCCGAGGGGCACGACGTGATCGGCGTGTCGATGCGCGTCGCCGACTACTCGGACGCGCGGCGCGGCCGCTCGTGCTGCGCGCCGGACGACCTCGAGGACGCGCGCGCGGCGGCGCGCCGGCTCGACATCCCGTTCTACGTCGCGAACGTCGAGGCGCGCTTCCGCGAGCGGGTCATCGAGCCGTTCGTGCGCGACTACGTCGAGGGCCGAACGCCGAACCCCTGCGTGGCGTGCAACTCGGACGTGAAGTTCGACTGGCTGCTCGCCCGCGCGCGGGCGCTCGGCGCCAAGCTCGCGACGGGTCACTACGCGCGGGTGGAGCGGCGCGGCGGCCGGTTCGCGCTGTGCAGGGCCGGAGATCCGGCGAAGGACCAGACCTACTTCCTGTACGGCCTCGGCCAGGAAGCCCTCCGGGACGTGCTGTTCCCCGTCGGCGACCTGGCCAAGCGCGACGTGCGCGCCGTCGCCGCGCAGGCGGGGCTGCCGAACGCGGAGAAGGCCGAGTCGCAGGAGATCTGCTTCGTCACGCAGGGCGACGCCGGGGACTTCGTCGCGCTGCGCGCGCCCGGGAGCGTACGGGCCGGTGAGATCGTGTCCACCGCGGGCGAGGTGCTCGGGCGTCACGACGGGGTGCACCGCTTCACGGTGGGCCAGCGGCGCGGGCTCGGCCTCGCCGGGCCGGCTCCGCGTTACGTCGTGCGGCTGGAGCCGGGGACGGCCCGCGTGGTGGTCGGCAGCGCGGGCGAAGCCTCGCGCGATCGCTTCGCGGTGACCGAGGTGCGCTGGATCGCGGGCGCGCCGCCGCCGAGGCCCGTGGCCGCGCGGGTGAAGGTGCGCCACCGCCACGAGGGCGAGGAGGGGACCGTGACGCCCGACGGCGGCGGCGGCCAGGTGAGGCTCGCGCGGCCGGTGCGCGGCGTCGCGCCGGGCCAGGCGGCGGTCTTCTACGACGGCGACGAGGTGCTCGGCGGTGGCCGCATCGTCTGACGGCGCTCCCAGGCGACCGCGCGTGGCGCTCGTCGCGCTCGGCTGCCGCGTGAGCCGCGCCGACGTCGACGCGGTGGCGAGCGCGCTCGGGGATCGGGTCGAGCTGGCGCGCGACGAGGAGCCCGCCGACGTCGTCGTGGTGAGCGGCTGCACGATCACCGGCGACGCCGACGCGGCCGCGCGGCGAGCGATCCGTCGCGCCGCACGGGCGAACCCGGGGGCGAGGATCGTCGCCGCCGGCTGCTACGCGGAGCTCCGTCCCGAGGTGCTCGGCGCGCTGCCGGGCGTCGCCGCCGTGCTCGGCGCGCGCGAGCACGCGGAGGTGGCCGGGACGGTCCTGCGGCTCGCCGGCCTGCCGGCCGCGGACCCCGGGAGCGCCGCCGGGGCGAGCCGCGGGGCGGGGTGGGGCCCGCCGCCGCTCGTGCTCGCCCGGCACACGCGCCCCTTCCTGAAGATCCAGGACGGCTGCGACGCGCGCTGTAGCTACTGCGTCGTGCCGCTCGCCCGCGGCCCCGCGCGGTCGCTGGCGTTCGACGAGGCGCTGGGTCGCCTCTCGCTGCTCGGGGCGCGCCACGCGGAGATCGTCGTCGCGGGCGTGCACCTCGGCGCGTACGGGCGCGATCTCTCGCCGCGCCGCACGCTCGCGGACCTCATCCGCGCCGCGGTCGGTGGCGGCCTGCGCGCCCGGCTGCGCCTCTCGTCCCTCGAGCCCCTGGAGGTCCCGCTCGACCTCCTCGACGACCCTGCGGTGGCGCCCGCGCTCTGCCCGCACCTCCACCTGCCGCTCCAGAGCGGCTCGGATCGGATCCTGGCGGCGATGCGCCGGCCGTACCGCGCGGATGGCTACCGCCGCGCGGCGCTCGAGGGCGCGGCGCGGCTGCCCGGCCTCTGCCTCGGCGCGGACGTGGTCACCGGCTTCCCCGGCGAGACGGACGACGACCACCGCGCGACGCTCTCGCTCATCGAGGCGCTGCCGCTCGCGTACCTCCACGTCTTCCGGTTCTCGCCGCGCCCGGGCACCGAGGCCGCGGCGCTCCCCTCGGCCGTGCCCGGCGCCGTGGCGCGCGCGCGCGCGGCCGAGCTGGTCGCGCTCTCCGAGCGGCGCTGGCGGGCATTCCTCGACGGGCTCCTGGGCAAGGAGCTCGAGGTCGTGGTCGAGCGCGTGGAAGGCGGGCGCGCTCGCGGCACCGCGCGCGAGTACGCCACCGTCCGGTGGCGCGCCGACCCGGCGGCGGGCGACGTGCGAGGGGCCCTCGCGCGCGTGCGCGTGACCGGCCACGACGGCGACGCGTGCGAGGGCGTCCGCGCCGGACGACCCACGCCGCACGCCGGGTGACGGCCCTCCAGAGGCCCGGTCGGAACCTTGCCCTGGAGGGCCGTCCGGCCTAATCCATGCGCCATGCTGCTTCCCGACGGTCGCCACGTCCCGGACCTGCCGCTCGATCGCGCCGCCGTCGACCGCTGCCGCACGCTCGCGGATCGCGTCACCGCGCAGGTCCTCGAGCTGGTGGAGCGCCACACGACGGTCTCCATCGAGCGCACGGTGCTGCGCCTGTTCGGCCTGCACGACGCCGGCCCCCGGGGCGTGCCGCTCGTGAACCTCGCGGTGGACGCGCTCCACGAGAAGCAGCTGCTCGGCCGCGGCGCGGCCTACTGGATGGGCTACGCGCTGCGGCGGGGCGCGACGGATCCCATGGGCGTCGTCGAGCGGCTCGTCGCGCTGCCCGCGAACCCCGAGCCGCTCCCCGAGGCCGAGGAGCGCGCCATGCTCGAGGAGCTGCGGCGGGAGGCTCGGGCCGACGTGCAGGAGCTCGAGGCGCGCGTGCGGCGCCGGAACGCCCTCAAGAAGGAGCTCGGCGCCGGCCCGCGGCCGCACAAGTACCTCATCGTCGCGACGGGCAACATCCACGACGACGTGGAGCAGGCGGTCGCCGCGGCGCAGGCCGGCGCGGACGTCATCGCGGTGATCCGCTCGACCGCGCAGTCGCTGCTCGACTACGTGCCGCACGGCGCGACCACCGAGGGGTACGGCGGCACGTACGCGACGCAGGAGAACTTCCGCATCATGCGCGAGGCGCTGGACGAGGAGTCCCGCCGCCTCCGCCGCTACGTGCACCTCACCAACTACTCCTCCGGCCTGTGCATGCCGGAGATCGCGTTCGCGGCGGCCTGGGAGCGGCTCGACATGCTGCTCAACGACGCGATGTACGGGATCCTGTTCCGCGACATCAACATGAAGCGGACCCTGTGCGATCAGCACTTCTCCCGCCGCATCTGCGCCCTCGCGGACGTGGTGATCAACACCGGCGAGGACAACTACATCACCACCGCCGACGCCGACGAGGCGGCCCACACCGTCATCGCCTCGCAGTTCGTGAACGAGAGCTTCGCCCACCGCGCGGGCCTCCCCGACCGGCTCATCGGCCTCGGCCACTCGTTCGAGATCGATCCGTCGCGCGAGGACACCGTCGCGCGAGAGCTCGCGCAGGCGCTCCTCGTCCGCACGCTCTTCCCGGCGGCGCCCATCAAGTACATGCCGCCCACCAAGCACAAGCAGGGCGACATCTTCTTCAGCCACGCCTACGACGTCATGGCGGACGTGGTGGGCTGGGTGACGGGGCAGGGGATCCAGCTCCTGGGCATGATGACCGAGGCGATGCACAACCCCTTCCTCATGGATCGCTACGTCGCGCTGAAGAGCGCCGACTACGTCTATCGGGCCTGGCGGTCGATGGGCGCCGAGATCTCCTTCCGCCCCGGCGGCGTGGTGCAGCGCCGCGCGCAGGAGACGCTCGGGAGGGCGCTCGCGCTCCTCGAGGAGGTCGCCCGCGACGGCCTCATGGCCTCCATCGGGAAGGCGCGCTTCGGAGACGTCGCGCGCGCCGAGGACGGCGGCAAGGGCCTCTCCGGCGTCGTCGAGCGCGGCCCCCGTTACTTCAACCCGTTCCTCGAGATCATGGAGGCGAGATGAGCCGCCCTGCGTCTTCCCCGCGCGCCGCCGCGGTGCTGCTCTGCGCCGCGGTCGCGATGCTCTCCGGCTGCGCCGGCGTCCGCCAGGCGCTCTCGGGCGCGCCGAAGGGCGCGCCGAGCGGTCGCGACGGATGGCTCGTCTACTCCGTGCGCGCCCTCCACTTCGAGGCGCCCGCGGCCTGGCGCGCGTCGGGGGGCGACCAGCACATGACGCTGGAGGCGCCCGACGACTCGGCCCGCATGGAGATCTCCACCGCGACGACGGCCTACGCCGACGAGCAGGCCTGCCTCGCGGGCGCGGAGGAGTTCCTGAAGCGGGGCGCCGCGCTGGAGCGCGTCCGCCGCCACCCGACGCGGCTCGCCGGCGTGCCGGCCGTCACGCTGGAGGGCGACTCCGGCGGCTGGCACGTCTGGGCGTACGCCGCCTGCGACGGCGGCACGCAGTACCAGCTCTTCTTCACCGCCCGCACGCCGGCGAGCGCGGAGGCCGTGGAGGCCTACCGGGCGCTCGTGCAGAGCGCCAAGATCGGAGGGCGCGCGTGAGCATGAGGCCGCACGACTGGGAGCCCGGGCAGATCGTCCGCCCCTACGGCGACCGGCGCGACGACGGCGTCGTGCAGCTCTCGTTCGTCCTCCCCGTCCCGCCGGGCGAGCGCGCGCGGGAGGCGGCGGCCGAGGTCGCCCGCAAGATGGGCATGGAGCAGGTGCACGTCGCGGCGATGGAGGCGGCGGCGGAGCGCTACACCTTCTTCGTCGTGTACGGCCGCACCTCGGTGTCGGTGGACTACGGCGCGCTCACCGTCCCCGAGGTCGTGGTCCGCAAGAAGGGCTTCGACGAGCTGAACGAGTACGCCGCGCGCGAGGTCGGCCGGCGCATCGTGGTGATCGGCGCCTGCACCGGCTCCGACGCGCACGCGGTCGGGATCGACGCGATCATGAACATGAAGGGGTTCGCGGGTGACTACGGCCTCGAGCGCTACGCCTGCTTCGAGGCGGCGAACCTCGGCGCCCAGGTGGAGAACGCGCAGCTCGCGCGCGTCTGCAGGGACCGCCACGCGGACGCCGTGCTCGTCTCCCAGGTCGTCACGCAGCGCGACGTCCACAAGGAGAACGCGCGCCAGCTCATCGTCGAGCTCGAGCGGCTCGGGATCCGGGGCCAGGTGACCGCCATCCTGGGCGGGCCCCGCATCGACCACCGCCTGGCCGTCGAGCTCGGCTACGACGCCGGCTTCGGGCCGGGGACGCGGCCGTCGGAGGTGGCGAACTTCGTCGTCGGGGCGGTCCTGAAGCGCATGGGCAAGGAGATGCACTGATGCCGCTCAACGAGAAGGTCACCCTCCGGCTGCGCATGTCGCAGGCCGACGCGCACTACGGCGGCGACCTGGTGGACGGGGCGCGCATGCTCGCCCTGTTCGGCGACGTCGCGACCGAGCTCCTCGTGCGCCACGACGGCGACGAGGGCCTCTTCCGCGCCTACGACGCGGTGGAGTTCCTCGCCCCCGTGTACGCCGGGGACTACGTCGAGGCGGAGGGCGAGATCGTGAGGGCGGGGGCCACCTCGCGCGCCATGAGGTTCGAGGCGCGCAAGGTCATCGCGCCGCGGCGGGACCTCTCGGACAGCGCCGCGGAGGTGCTCGCGGCGCCGGTGGTGGTCTGCCGGGCGAGCGGCACCTGCGTCGTGCCCAAGGACAAGCAGCGGACCGCGCGCTAGCGGCGCCGGCGGGCCGCGAGGGGAGGCCACATGGCCGAGAAGGTGATCGTCACCGCCGCCGTCGTCGGCGCCGAGGTGACCCGGGAGCAGAACCCCGCCGTGCCGTACACGCCCGCGGAGATCGCCCAGGCGGCGGTGGACGCGTGGCGCGCCGGGGCCGCGGCGGTCCACCTCCACGCGCGCTGGCCCGACGGCCGGCCCTCCCAGCGCCCCGAGCACTTCCGCGAGATCATCGACCGGATCCGCCAGGCGGGCAGCGACGTGGTGATCCAGTGCTCCACCGGCGGGGCGGTGGGGATGCCGGTGGACGAGCGGCTCGGCTCGCTCGTGGACGGCGCGGAGATGGGCACCTTGAACCTCGGCACCATGAACTTCGGGGACGAGGTGTTCCAGAACACGCGGCCCGACATCGTCCGCATCGCAGGCCGCCTGCGCGAGCGGCGGCTCGTCCCCGAGTGCGAGGTCTACGACGCGGGGATGCTCGACACGCTGCGCTGGCTCCTCGAGAAGAAGCACCTCACGGCCCCCTACCACGTGCAGCTCGTGCTGGGCGTCCCCGGCGGCATGTCGGCGAGCGAGCGGAACGTGAGGTTCCTGCTCGAGGGGCTCCCCGAGCCGACGCACTGGAGCATCGCCGGCGTGGGACGCTTCCAGCTGCCCATGGCGGAGCTCGCGCTCGCGCTGGGCGGCCACGTGCGCGTGGGTCTCGAGGACAACCTGTTCGCCGCGAAGGGGGTGCTCGCGAAGGGTTCGGACGAGCTCGTGTCACTCGCAGTGAAGCTCGCGCAGCGCGCCGGGCGAGAGCCGGCCGCGCCCGCGGAGGCGCGCCGGCTCCTCGGGATCGCCTGAGCGGGCCGGGCCCGCGCGCGCGCCCGGCGGACCTGCGCGGCGCTTGACGATCCGGCCGGCGCGGCGCTAGCGTCCGACGCTTCTCGCACGCGCCTCGCGGCGCCACCTGGAGCGACGCCCTTGACCACCCTCGCCGCCTGGCTCGCAGCCTTCCGCACCCTTCACGAGAAGGCCCGCAAGGGCGCGCTGGCCGCGGTAGAGCTCGACGAGTACCGGGCCGGCCGCGACGAGCTCGCCCGCGCGCTGCTCGCGGCGCAGCGGCTCACGGTCGCCCAGGGACTCCCGCCGCGCCAGGCGATCCGGGTCGCGCGCGCGCTGCAGCTCGACCTCGACCTCCACACCTCACGCGAGCGCGCCATCACGCTCGACGTCTCGTCGGGCGGCTTCTCCTGCCTGCTCGCCAAGGCGCCGCCGCTCGGCGAGGAGGTGCGCTTCTCGCTGCGCATCCCCGGCGCGGAGGCGCTCGCGGGCAGCGCCCGGGTGACGGACGCGAAGCCCAACGGCGGGAACGTGCGCGTCTCCTTCCAGTCGATCGGGCTCTCCCCCGAGGAGAAGGAGCGGGTCGAGCTCTTCGTGTTCGACACGCTGCTCGCGCAGCTCACGCCTTGAGCGCTCCGGAGGCGAGCGCGGGGCGCCCCGTCGCCGGAGGCGCCCCGCGTGGCGAGCGCCGGACGGCGCGCCGGGCTACTTCATGAACGGGATGTCGACGTCGATCTGCGCCGTCCACATCCAGTCCTGCCCCAGGGTCGAGTCGTAGAGGTCCGTGTCCAGGAAGAAGACCGGGCCGGTGAGGAGCGAGACGTTCGGCGTGAAGTAGACGGCGACCGCCCCGCTCACGGCGCCCATCCAGTTCTCACCGGTGGCGACGTCGGCGAGGACGGACAGCTTGTCGATGCCGGGGAGGCCGACCTTGATGTCCGGGCTCACGTAGCTCGCCATGAACCCGGCCCGCTCGACGCCGCCGGAGCCGGACCAGAGCGCCTCGCTGCCCGCGCCGTAGTAGCCGCCCACGCCGAGGGTCCCGACGGGCGTCGCCTTGCTCAGGGTCGCGTGCAGCAGGTGGTAGTCCGACACGTCCTCCTGGAACCCCGCGTTGGCGATGCCGACGGACAGCGCCGGCTGCCACGCGCCCGCGAGGCCCTCGGGCAGCGTCAGCTTCCCGTTCAGCTGCAGCCCGTCCGCGGTGGTCAGGCCAGGGTAGAAGAGGTCGAAGCCGACCTCGCCCTGGAGCACGGCGGAGGAAGGAAGCACGCCCAGCGTGAGGCCGTACGTGTTGGCCAGCCCGCTCCTCTCGGAGACGTACGTGTCGTAGGTGAGGTGCGGGACGAGATACGGCTGGGTGTACGTGGTCGCGGGCGTCCAGACGACGGTGGACGGCGTCGCGCGGGCGCCCTGCGCGGCGGCGACGAGCGCGGCGGCGAGGAGCGCCCTGACAGCGGTCTTCATCGAGATGTCCTCCGGGAATAGGTTGGGTGAACCGACGATCGCTCCCACTGCACCGTGCATGCCGACCCGGGGGAGCGCCCTTCCGGCCGTTTCGGCGCGCGCAGGCGCGCGCGTGCGCGGCGGTCGGGCAAGCTGCTGCGCGAGGGGTGCGCAAACGGGCGCCGCGGAGCGGCTCCGCGGGCCGACGTTCACCCAGCGAAAAACGGCCCGTCCGCGCGGAGCGGACGGGCCGTCGAGCCGGCGGCGGCGGAGGGGGGGCTACGCCGCCGTGGGCCCCGCCGGATGAGGCCGCGCGACCGGCGCGGCGTGGTGCGGAGCGAACGCGGTGCCGGGCGACGACTCGAGGTCGGCGGTGATGTACCCGCGCTCGCCGGCCTCGGTCTGGTCGAGGCCGGTCCACTCGTCCTGCTCGTCGGCGCGCAGCGGCGACACGACGGACACGAGCTTGAGGAGCGCGAACGAGAGGCCACCCGAGTAGATCATCGTGACGACCACGCCCACGGCCTGCTTCCCGATCAGCGCGAGGCTCCCGTCCGCGCCGGCCGGGTTCACGGCGGTGGACGCGAACGCGCCGGTGAGGAGCGCGCCGAGGGTGGCCGCGACGCCGTGCACCGCGAACACGTCGAGCGAGTCGTCGAGCCCGAGCTTCGGGCGCAGGCGCACCGCGCCGAAGGAGGCGAGCGCGGCGAGCGCGCCGATGGCGAGGCTGGAGATCGCAGGGACGAAGCCGGCGGCCGGCGTGATGGCGACCATGCCCGCCACGGCGCCGGAGGCGAGCCCGACGCCGGACATCTTGCCGTGCCGGAAGAGCTCGACGAGTCCCCACGTCAGCGCCGCGGCGGCGGGCGCGAAGAAGGTGTTCACGAACGCCGACGACGCGAGGCCGTTCGCGCCGAGCGCGCTCCCCCCGTTGAAGCCCAGCCAGCCGAACCAGAGCAGGCCCATGCCCAGGGTGGCGAAGGGGACGTTGTGCGGCAACACCGTGGGCGTCCTTAGCCCGCGGCGCTTGCCGAGCAGGAACGCCGCCACGAGCGCGGCCGCGGCGGCGTTGATGTGGACCACCGTCCCGCCCGCGAAGTCCAGCACGCCCATCCCCCGCAGCCAGCCGCCGGGGGCCCAGACCCAGTGAGCGACCGGCGCGTACACGACGAGGCTCCACAAGGCGACGAACAGGACGTAGGGCTTCATGCGGACGCGCTCGACGATCGCCCCGGAGATGAGCGCCGGCGTGATGACGGCGAACATCCCCTGGAACAGCATGAACGCGGAGTGCGGGACGGTCGCGGCGAGCGAGGCCTCCGGGACGCCGCCGACGCCGCGCAGCCCGATCCACCCGAGCCCGCCCACCACCGCGTCGAGCGCGCCTCCGGGGGAGAACGCGATGCTGTAGCCGACGAGCGCCCACAGCACGCCCGCGATCCCCATCACGACGATGGAGAGGTTCATGGTGTGGACGACGTTCTTCGCCCGGACGAGCCCCCCGTAGAAGAACGCGAGCCCGGGCGTCATGAGCATCACGAGCCCCGCGCTGACGAGCAGGAGGGCGGTGTCGCCGGTGTCGATCCCGTCGGCCGCGAGCGCCGCCGAGGGGAGCGCGGCGGCGAGGGCGAAGAGCAGCTTTCTCAAAGGAGTCCTCCGGTGGCCACCAGTGGCCCGAGCACGTTTGGGGTCCCCGGTTGCAGCCCGCATGCCGCGCGCGGAGTGCCCGAGACACGCGCATTCCAGTGAGGTGGAGCGGCGCCGTGCCCGCTGGGGAGGCAGGGACGTGCCAGGCGCCCGAGCAATCCGGGCCGGGCGCCGGTCGTCGGCTCGCCGGGAGGGCACCTGCCGCGCCATCGGGCTGCACGCGCGCCGAGCGACGCGCTCCGAACGCTGGCGGATGGCTTCCCCGGCGGGCTGTCGCTGCTGCCCCGTCGGGCGCGCCTATCGGCGGCGACGCGAACGCTCGCCTCGAGGCGCTGCTCGCGATCGCTCGGGTCGAGCGCTCCTAGCGCCGCGTCGAGGACGCGCCGGTCGAGGGACGCTTCGCCGCCGTCGCCTTGCGCCTGGAGGGCGCGGCGGCGGGCTGCTTCTGGGTGGAGCGGGAGCCGCTGGGCTTCACCGAAGGTCGCTTCGCGGACGCCTTCGCCTTCGTGCGGCTCGCAGCGACCTTCGCCTGCTTCTTCACGACAGGTCTCGGCGCGGCCGCTGGGGCCGGCCGAGGTGGAGCGGGCGCGATCGCGGCGAGCAGCGGCGGGTCGTCGTCGGAGGCGCTCCGGATTCCTGCCGGCGCGCCCTCGACGGCGCGGTAGCTGCCGCGCTGCGCGGCCGAGACCGCTGCGGCACGCTCGGCCCAGGTACGCGCTGCCCGGTCGAGGCCGGCGCCGTCGAGCGCCTTGTGAGCACCCGCGCGATCCCCGGCGCGAAGGTGCAGCGCCGCGAGGTGCAGCGCCGCACGTCCCCGCTCGGGCGCGGGGGTCCGCTCGCGATCGGCGAGCAGGCGGCGCAGCGCGCTCTCCGCTTCCGCCGGCGTGGCGTGCCCGGACAGCGCGAGCTTCGCCAGGCCGTAGGACGCGCGCGGGTGCAGCGGCGAGGCGGAAAGCGCGGCCGCGTACGAGGCCCGCGCCTGGCCGAGATCGCGGCGCGTGCGGCGCAGCACGTCGCCACGCAGCGCCAGCGCGGCGGGTCGGCCGGCCGCGGCGGCCGCGGCGAGAGGCTCCTCCGCTGCGGCGAGGTTGCCCGCCTGGAGCGCGACCCTGGCCGCGAGGACGGACGCCTCGAGGTTGGCGCCGGCCCGCGTCGCGGCGGTCATGGCGTTGCCTGCCTCGCGGCGGCCGAGCGCGAGCGCTGCCGTCGCGGCGTGGGCGAGGGGCGGCGCCTCGGGGGCGCGCATCGGCTCGACGAGCTGGGCGGCTGCCGCGCGGGCGGCGCCGTCGTCGCGGTAGTCGGTCGCGAGCATCGCCAGCGCGAAGGCGCGCGTTCCGCCCGCCTCGAGCGGGTCGAGCTCCGCGAGCGGCTCGAGCAGCGAGGCGGCGTCGCGGTAGCCGGCGGAGGTGTCCAGGACGAGCAGGTCCCCTGCGCGCGCGAGGCCCTCGCGCAACACGGCGCGCCGGTGATGGAGGCGGTAGCCCACGAGCGAGCCCGCGACCAGCGTCACCGCCGCCGCGGCGAGGACGGCCAGCAGGACCGTGCGCCGCGGCATACGGCCGCGCAGCGGCTCGTCTCCGGTGGGTAGCTCGCCGCCGGGTCCGTCGATGACGTCGAACTCCTCGTCATCCAGCTCGGGAGGCAGGCCGTGAAGGTCGTCGGTGAGCGGTTCGTCGGACGAGACGGACGGGTCGGCGAGCGGAGGAGGTCTGGGCATCGGCGCGGGGGCGGGGGAGAACTACCCGTCCAGGGTATCTCCCTCAGCGCGCCAGTGCCAAAAAACGGATCGCGCCCGTGCCGGACCCCGGCGCGGGCGCGTCGTGAGAAGCGAAAAGGAACCGAAAAGGGTTGCGGTTACCCGCCCTTTTCCTCGCGCTCGTCCTCGCGGGCGACGCCGGAGAGCACGTCGTTCACCGAGGGGAACCGCATGATCTCGCCCCGCGCGATGCGCCAGGCCTGCTGAACGATCCACGAGAGCGACCGGTCCTGCCGGTTCGCTTCGGCCTGAATCTCGTTCAGCATGTCCTCGGGGAAGTACAGAGACTGCTTGCGCTTGTCAGTGCCGGGCATCGCTGCTCCATGCTGTGGGACAACCGCGACCTTGTACGCTGCCACGCTCCTGGGGTCAAGCGCTTGTCCACCTCGGAAGGGGAAGTGGGTCGCACGGACCGTGGATGCGTCGAGCGAAGTGCTCCACGTCACCGCAGCGCGCGGCCCTTAACGCTGACGGGACTTCATGAGCGCCGCGTGGCGCAGAGGGTGCGCGGAGCAGCCGGTCGCGCTCAGTGGACGGAGCTGGATCAGAAAAGAGGAGAGCCGGCATCGCTGCCGGCTCTCCGTGGGCCCAGAGGGGGAGGGGGGGGACCCCTAGGCCCAGCGCCTGTAACTTGTCTCACGCCTCGCCGTCGTCAACTCAGGCACCCAAGATCTCATTCCCGCTTGGAAAAGGCAACTCGGGCGCAGGTCCGTCGGCGTTCCTCCCTCGCGTCGTTTCGCCCTCTGAAACCTGCTGGTCCGGCCATTCATTCCCGGCTGCGTTCGCATCTCTTCGGAGCCCGGCTGCCGCTACTATAAAAGTCCACTCCGGAGCCCGCTCGGCCAGTGCGCAAGAAACTCCATCCTTACCCGGCCGCCGTCCTCGAGACGATCCGCCGTCGTCGGCTCCTGGCTGCCGGAGACCGGGTCCTCGTCGCCCTGTCGGCGGGCCCCGACTCGACGGCCCTCCTCGCCTCCCTGGCGGAGCTCCGCGACGCCGGCTGTCTCCCGGGCATGGCACTCGCCGCGCTGTATGTGGATCACGGTCTCCGGCCGGGCGGGGCCGATGAGGCGGGAAGCGCCAAGTCGGTCTGTGAGCGGCTGGGGGTCACGTTCGAGTCGGTCCGGGTGCGTATCGGACCAGGAAACGTCCAGGCCGAGGCGAGGCGAGCCCGCTATGCGGCGCTCCGGACGGCGGCGCTCCGGGCGGGCGCGACGCGGATCGCCACCGGCCATACCCGTACCGACCAGGCGGAGACGGTCCTCCTGCGCCTGCTGCGAGGGGCGGGGGCCCGCGGCCTCGCCGGGATCCCGCCGCGGCGGGGCGCGATCGTGCGCCCGCTCATCGATCGCTCGCGAGCCGAGGGATTGGTCTACCTCGCCGAGCGCGGGGTCCCGTGGCGAACCGACCCGACGAACGCGACGCCGCGTTTCGCGCGAAACCGCCTCCGGCTCGAGGTCTGGCCCGCGATCACCGCGCTCGCGCCCGCGGCTGAGCGCGCCATCGCACGGGCGGCCGATCTCGCCCGGGAGGACGAGCGCGCGCTCGCGCGTATTGCCCGGCCGCTCGCCGGTGAGGCGGCGAGCGCGGCGCTCGAGCCCCTGCGGGCGCTGCCGGTCGCGGCAAGGCGCCGCGTCGTTCGCCGCCTGTGGGCCCGAGCGTCGGGGCGCCGCGACGGTCTCGAGCTCCACCACGTGGACGCGATCCTGGCGCTCGTCCGGCGAGACAGGCCTGGCACGGCGACGCTGCCCGAGGGGCTCGTGGCGCGGTGTCGCTACGGTCGCCTCCAGATCGCCTTGCCCGGCGAGCGGTCGACCCCGCTCCCGCCGATGGAGGTCGCGGCGCCGGGCAGGTACACGCTCCCGGGGCGAGGCGGGGCGGTCGAGATCGCCGCCGCGCACGTCGGCGCGGTTCCCTGGCCGCTCTCGCTCCGAACGAGGCGTCCGGGGGATCGCTGGCGGCCGGACGGCGGTCGCGGCTCGAAGACGCTGAAGCGCTGGCTCATCGATCGGAAGGTGCCGCGCGAGCGGCGGGATGGGCTGGTCCTGCTCGCCCGGGAGAGCGACGTCCTGGCGATCCCCGAGCTCTCCGTGGTGGCGGCCGGGCTGGGGCCGGGAGGCGCGGGTCTCTCCGTTCGCCTGGAGAGCGCCCCCTAGGACCGACGGCAGCCCTGCAAAAGGGGTGAGGGGCTGTTATAAAGGGCGCTCGTTCCGGAGCCCGACCGGCGGGGACCCGCGCGGAAGACGCGGCGATTCCCGTCGGTTCCGATGTTCTGACGCTCCACCGAAGGGGAAAGCGAGCCTTGCGACAGTCCTACAAGACCGCCCTGCTCTGGGTCTTCCTTATCGTGATGTTCCTCGCGCTCTGGCAGCTGTTCCAGCAGCGCGGCACGCAGGCGAAGACCTACAACTGGTCGCAGTTCATGCAGAAGGTCGAGGCGGGGGAGGTGAAGGAGGTCCGCATCAAGGACCTCGACTACCTCGGCCACCTGCGCGACGGGTCCGAGTTCGTCACGACCGGTCCCATCGACGCCTCCGCCACCATCGCCGAGAAGCTCCGCCAGCAGGGCGTGAACCTCTCGTTCGAGAAGCCGGAGCAGAGCTCGCTGTGGGTGACGGTGCTGCTCCAGTACCTCCCCCTCGTCTTCCTCTTCCTCCTGTTCTTCTTCTTCATGCGCCAGCTGCAGTCGGGCGGCGGGAAGGCGATGAGCTTCGGGAAGTCGAAGGCGAAGCTCATGACCGAGCACCACAACAAGATCACCTTCTCCGACGTCGCCGGGATCGACGAGTCCAAGGACGAGCTCGAGGAGATCATCTCCTTCCTGAAGGATCCGAAGAAGTTCACCCGGCTCGGCGGGCGCATCCCGAAGGGCGTGCTGCTCATGGGGCCGCCCGGCACCGGCAAGACGCTCCTCGCGCGCGCCGTGGCGGGCGAGGCGGGGGTGCCGTTCTTCTCCATCTCCGGCTCCGACTTCGTCGAGATGTTCGTGGGCGTGGGCGCCTCCCGCGTCCGCGATCTCTTCGAGCAGGGCAAGAAGAACGCCCCCTGCATCATCTTCATCGACGAGATCGACGCGGTCGGCCGCCACCGCGGCGCGGGCCTCGGCGGCGGGCACGACGAGCGCGAGCAGACGCTCAACCAGCTGCTCGTCGAGATGGACGGCTTCGAGTCGAACGAGGGCGTGATCCTCATCGCCGCCACCAACCGGCCCGACGTGCTCGACCCGGCGCTGCTCCGTCCCGGCCGCTTCGATCGCCGCATCGTGGTGCCGCGGCCCGACCTGAACGGCCGGCTCGGCATCCTCAAGGTGCACACGAAGAAGACCCCGCTCGACACCGCGGTGGACCTCACCCAGATCGCGCGCGGCACGCCCGGCTTCTCCGGCGCCGACATCGAGAACCTGGTGAACGAGGCCGCGCTCTACGCGGCCCGGCGCAACAAGGAGAAGCTCGCCATCGAGGACTTCGAGTTCGCGAAGGACAAGGTCATCATGGGCACCGAGCGGCGCTCGATGATCATCTCCGAGAAGGAGAAGCGGACGACGGCCATCCACGAGGCCGGCCACGCGCTCGTGGCGAAGATCATCCCGGGCACCGACCCCGTCCACAAGGTCACGATCATCCCCCGCGGCCGCGCGCTGGGCCTCACCCAGCAGCTCCCGCAGGAGGACCGGCTCAACATCTCGCAGGAGTACGCGCTGAACCAGATCGCGATCCTGATGGGCGGGCGGCTCGCCGAGGAGATCACCTTCGGCCAGAAGACCACCGGCGCCGGCAACGACATCGAGGTCGCCACGAACCTCGCTCGCTCCATGGTGTGCGAGTGGGGCATGAGCGAGAAGATGGGCCCGCTCGCCTTCGGCAAGAAGGAGGGCGAGGTGTTCCTCGGCCGCGAGATGAACACGGTCCAGACCTTCTCCGAGCAGACGGCGCGCGAGATCGACGCGGAGGTGCACCGCATCGTCTTCGAGCAGTACGATCGCGCGAAGCGCCTGCTCCTCGAGAACGGCGCGGTGCTGAACAAGATCGCCGACGCGCTCATCGAGTACGAGACGCTCGACGCCTCCGACATCGACGTCATCGTCTCGGGCGGGGCGATCAGTCGGCCGCCTCCGCCCAAGCCGCTCGCCGCGGCAGCGGCGGAGAAGAAGAAGGGCGGGCTCCTCGACGCGGCCGCCGCGGCCGTGCCCGCCGCGAGCAAGGCCTAGCGCAGGCAGGCCCGGCCGCGGCCGGGCTGCCGCGTTCGTGCCCGCGCGACGCGGGCGAGCAGGGACGGACCGGATGCGCATGCGGATCGGGGCCAGGCTCTTCGACGGGCCTGGCCCGTTCATCATGGGGATCGTCAACGCGACCCCGGACTCGTTCTCCGACGGCGGGCGCTACCTCGACCCCGCCGCGGCGGTGGCCCACGCGCTCCGTCTCGCCGAGGAAGGCGCGGATCTCGTCGACCTCGGCGGCGAGTCCACCCGGCCAGGCGCGCCGCCGGTCGCGGAGGACGAGGAGATCCGGCGAGTGGTGCCGGTCGTGGAGGCGCTGCGAGCCCGCGCCTTCGCGCTGCCCATCTCCATCGACACGACCAAGGCCGCGGTCGCGAGGGCCGCCCTCGCCGCCGGCGCCGACCTCGTGAACGACGTCGCCGGCCTCGCCGACCCCGCCCTCGCCCGCGTGGTGGCGGAGGCGGGAGCTCCGGTCGTCCTCATGCACTCGCGCGGCACCCCGGCGGACATGCAGTCGCGCGCGAGCTACGGAGACCTCGTCGCGGAGGTTCGCGCGGAGCTGGCCGAGGCGCTCCTCCGGGTCGCGGCGGCTGGCGTCGCGCCGGAGCGGGTGATCCTCGATCCGGGGATCGGGTTCGCGAAGACCGCCGAGCACGGCTTCGAGCTCCTCGCCCGCCTGGGCGAGCTGCGGGCGCTCGGGAGGCCCCTGCTCGTGGGCCCGTCGCGCAAGAGCTTCATCGGCAAGGTCACGGGTGCGCCGGTGGGGGAGCGGCTCCCCGGCACGCTGGCGGCCGTCACGGCCGCCGTCCTGGCGGGCGTCGAGCTGATCCGCGTCCACGACGTGGCGGCCGCCCGCCAGGCGGCTCAGGTGGCGGCGGCCATCCGGGACGCGCCGCGGACGTCGTGACGAGCGCTCGGCGCGAGGTCCGCCATCGGTGTAGACTGCTGCGCGCCGGGGTCCTCCGTTGCATTCCCTCCTCACGTTCCTCATCGGGCCTGACGCCACCGCGCGCGACGCGCTGCTTGCGCTCGTCGACGTCGCGCTCGTCGCGTTCGTCTGCTACCACGTGCTCCGGTTCATCCGGGGCACGCGCGCGACCGCGATCCTCGTCGGCCTGTCGCTGCTCGCCTTGGTCTACGCCGGCGCACAAGCCTCCGGGCTCGCCACGCTGTCCTGGCTGCTCGGCCACTTCCTCAGCTACTCCTTCATCTTCGGCGTCATCGTGCTGTTCCAGGCGGACCTGCGGCGGGCGCTCGCCGAGCTCGGCCGCTCGTCGCGTCTGTCGCGGCTCGTCGCGCGGCTGGGGAAGGACGACCGCGCCGCGCAGCTCGGCGCGCTCGAGGCCATCGTGAAGGCGGCGCTGGAGCTCGCCCGCCGGCGAGTCGGGGCGCTCGTCGTGGTGGAGCGCAGCGCGGACCTGTCCGATCTGGCGGGTTCGGGATTGCGGGTGGACGCGGCGGTCACCCCCGAGCTGCTCGTCGCGATCTTCCAGCGCTCCAGCCCCATCCACGACGGGGCCGCGGTGGTGCAGGGCGCGCGCGTCGCCGCGGCGGCGTGCCTGCTGCCGCTCTCGGCCGCCCCCGCCGCCCCCGAGCTGGGCACCCGCCACCGCGCCGCCATGGGGCTCGTCGAGGAGGCCGACGCGGCGGTGGTGGTCGTGTCGGAGGAGCGTGGCGAGATCTCGGTGGCGCTGGACGGCGCGCTGCAGCGCGCCCTCGACGAGAAGGCGCTGCGCGCGGTCCTCTACGGCGCCTTCGTCGGCGCCGAGCGGGGCGGGGGCGGCGGCCTGGGCGCGCTCGTCCGAGCGAGGGTGCGCGGCGCGGCGGGAAGGGAGGGGCCGCGTGCGGCGCTCTGATCTCGCCCTGGGCTTCCTCGCGGTCGCCATCGCCGCCGCGCTGTTCGTCGTCGTGCGCGGTGAGCGGCGCGTGACCGCCGTCTACACGGTCCCGGTCGAGGCGGTGCTCGCGCCCAGGGTCCCGAAGGTCGAGGGGCTCCCGACCGAGGTCACCGTCGCCGTGAACGGCCAGTGGGCGCGGCTGCGCGTGCTCGACCCGGCCAGCCTCGGCCCGGTCCGGATCGACGTGACGCGCGGAGGCGCCGCGGCGGTCGCGTGGCACGCCCGCGCCGAGGCGCTCCACCTTCCGCTCGGCCTGCGCGTCGAGTCCATCACGCCCGCGCAGGGGACGATCGACCTCCGGCGGGACGTCCATTGAAGCCCACCCCCATGAACCCTAGGTTGCGTGCGATGCCGACTCGTGAACCCAGCTCGACCTCCCGTGCGCAGGTGAACGGCGCCGCCCGCGCTCGCCCCTCCCGCAACGAGGCACGGAACACCATGCGCAACGGCACCAGCGCCAACGGCACCACCGGGCACGCGCCGATCGCTCGGCGGCTCTTCGGCACCGACGGGGTCCGCGGCGTCGCGAACGTGCACCCCATGACCGCCGAGATGGCGCTCCAGCTCGGGCGGGCGCTCGCCTACGTCGTCCGGAACGGCTCGCACCGCCACCGCATCGTGATCGGCAAGGACACCCGCCTGTCGGGGTACATGCTCGAGCAGGCGATCGCCTCCGGGATCAGCTCCATGGGGGTGGACGTCATGCTCTCCGGACCGCTCCCGACGCCGGGCATCGCCTTCCTCACCGAGTCGATGCGCGCCGACGCCGGCGTCGTCATCAGCGCGAGCCACAATCCGTACCAGGACAACGGGATCAAGTTCTTCTCGCGCGACGGGTTCAAGCTGCCGGACGCGGTGGAGCTGCAGATCGAGCAGCTGGTGCTCGGCGAGTCCGGCCTCGAGGAGTTCCACGCGCTCCGCCCCACCGCGACGCGGATCGGCAAGGCGAAGCGCATCGACGACGCCATCGGGCGCTACGTCGTGTTCCTCAAGTCCATCTTCCCGAAGGACCTCACGCTGGACGGGCTCACCATCGTGGTGGACTGCGCCCACGGAGCCGCCTACCACGTCGCGCCGGCGGTGTTCGAGGAGCTGGGCGCGAAGGTCATCGCGCTCAACGTGAAGCCGGACGGCAAGAACATCAACGACGGGTGCGGCGCGGTTCACCCGGAGAGCATGGCGAAGGCCATCCAGAAGCACCGGGCGCACCTCGGCCTCGCGCTCGACGGCGACGCCGACCGCGTGATCCTCGCGGACGAGCAGGGCCGGATCGTGGACGGCGACGCGATCATGGCGCTCGTGGGGCGGGACCTCATCCGCCAGAAGACGCTCGCCAAGCGGACGGTCGTCGCGACGGTGATGTCCAACCTGGGCCTGGAGCGCGCCCTCGCGGGCGCCGGGGGCCGCGTGGTGCGGACGGCGGTGGGCGACCGCTACGTCGTCGAGGAGATGCGCCGGAGCGGCTACAACTTCGGCGGCGAGCAGTCGGGACACCTCATCTTCCTCGACCACGTGACGACCGGGGACGGCGTGGCGGCGGCCCTGAACGTGCTCGCCGTGATGCAGCGCGAGGGGCGCCCGCTCTCGGAGCTCGCCCGCTGCTTCGAGCCGGTGCCGCAGGCGCTCGTGAACGTGGCGGTGAAGGAGAGGCGCCCGCTCTCGGACCTGCCCGAGGTGGCGCGCGTCATCGGCTCCGTGGAGAAGGCACTCGGGAAGGACGGCCGGGTCCTGGTGCGGTTCTCGGGGACGGAGAACAAGGTGCGCGTGCTCGTCGAGGGCACCGACGGGAAGCGGATCCGCGCCCAGGCGGACGAGATCGCCGACGAGCTTCGCAAGGCGCTCGGGTAGCGAGGGCGCGCGAGCCGGGTCCGGGGACGCGCCGCGTGCGTCCCCCCAGCAGCGCAGACGCAGCCGGATGAGGCTGCGCCGGCGCCGGGGGGCCCGGGGGGACGCGCCGTCTGCGTCCCCCCGGCGAGAAGATGGGTTAAATTCCCGCCATGCCCGCCCGCCTCGGCGTCAACGTCGACCACGTCGCGACGCTCCGCCAGTCTCGCCGCACCACCTACCCGGACCCCGTCGCCGCCGTCGTGCTCGCCGAGCTGGCCGGCGCGGACCAGATCACCATCCACCTCCGCGAGGACCGCCGCCACATCCAGGAGCGAGACCTCCAGATCCTGCGCAGAACGGTGGCGACCAAGCTGAACCTCGAGATGGCGGCGACCCAGGAGATGGTGAAGATCGCCTACGAGGTGAAGCCGGACGTGGTGACGCTCGTGCCGGAGCGGCGCGAGGAGCTCACCACCGAAGGCGGCCTCGACGTCTTCGGCGGGCGCGAGAACGTGCGCAAGGTGGTGAAGACCCTGCGCGACGCGGACATCAAGGTGTCGCTCTTCATCGACCCCGACCTCGACCAGGTGAAGGCCGCGCACCGTGCCGAGGCGGCCACGGTCGAGTTCCACACCGGGCGCTACTGCGACGCGCGGCTCGCCTCCGACCGGCGCAAGGAGCTGTCGCGCCTCGTCGACGCGTGCAAGGCGGCGGCGAAGCTGGGGCTCGAGGTGGCGGCCGGCCACGGCCTCAACTACCAGAACGTGGTGCCGGTGGCGGCCATCCCCGAGATCGAGGAGCTGAACATCGGGCACTCCATCGTGGGCCGGGCGGTGCTGGTCGGGATGGAGCGGGCCGTCCGCGAGATGCGCGAGCTCATCGCGAAGGCGCGGCCGTGAGGACTCCCGCCGCTCGCCCCTGTCGTAAGGGGCGGCGGCGGGCGGGAGAGGGCGGAACGTGATCCTCGGGCTCGGCATGGACGTGGTGGAGGTGGCGCGCATCGAGCGCATCCTCGCCGGTCCGCCCGCGCGCGTGGACCGCTTCCTCGAGCGCTGCTTCACGGCGCGCGAGCGGGCGTACTGCGACGCGGCGCGCGACCGCGCCACGCGCTACGCGGCGCGCTTCGCGGCGAAGGAGGCCGCGTCGAAGGCGCTCGGCGCGCCAGCGGGGATCCGATTCACCGACGTCGAGGTGGTGCGCGGGGCGGGCGCGCCTGTCCTCGAGCTGGCCGGCGTCGCCGCGACGGCGGCGGCGCGCCTCGGGGTGCGGCGGGTGCTCGTGACGCTCACGCACGACGGCGGCGTCGCCGCGGCGACCGTCGTGCTCGACGGGGAGGAGGCGCGATGAGGCTCGTCGGCTCGGCTGAGATGCGCGCCATCGATCGCGCCGCCATCGACGCCTTCGGCGTGCCCTCGCTCGCCCTCATGGATCGGGCGGGGCGCGCCGTCGCGGAGGCCGTCCGATCGCTCTGCGCGCCTGGCGGGCGGATCGTCGTCGTCTGCGGCGGCGGTAACAACGGCGGCGACGGCTACGTGGCGGCGCGGGTCCTGCGGGCGGAGGGCTGGGACGCGCGCGTCGTCTCGATCGTGCCGGCGGCGCGGCTTTCCGGCGATGCGCGCGTGACGCGCGAGGAGGCGGAGCGCGCGGGCGTGCCGATCGACGAGGCGGGCGAGCTGCTCACCGTGGACGCCGGGCCCGGGGACGTGGTGGTGGACGGCGTGTTCGGCACCGGCCTCACCCGCGCGCCGGAGGGCGCGTTCGCGCGAGCCATCGAGCGGATCGACGCCGCCCGCGCGGCGGGGGCGCGCGTCGTGGCGGTGGACGTCCCGTCCGGCCTGTCGGCGGACACCGGCCGCCCGCTCGGCGCGGCCTGCGTCCGGGCGGACCGGACCGTCACCTTCGCCTTCCAGAAGCGCGGGCTCGTCCTCCACCCGGGGCCGTCCGTCGCCGGCGAGGTGATCGTCGCCGACATCGGCATCCCGCTCGAGGCCGCCGCGCGGGTGCCGCTCACCTGCGAGCTGCTCGAGGCGGCTCAGGCGCAGGCGCTCCTCCCGGCGCGCTCGCCCGACGCCCACAAGGGCGACGCCGGCCGGCTGCTCGTGGTGGCCGGGTCGCCCGGCAAGACGGGCGCGGCCCACCTCGCGCTCACCGGCGCGCTGCGCGGCGGCGCCGGCCTCGTCACGCTCGCCGCCCGCGCCGAGGCGCTGCCGCTCGCGCTGTTCGGCCGCCCGGAGGCGATGAGCGTGGCGCTTCCCGGCGCGGGTCCGCTCGGCCGGGCAGATCTCCAGGCGCTCCTCGCGGCGGCGAAGGGCGTGGACGCGCTGGCCATCGGCCCGGGCATCCCGCGCGGCGAGGAGACGGGTGAGCTGCTGCGGGCGCTGCTCGAGCGGGCGCGGCTGCCGGCGGTGCTCGACGCGGACGCGCTGAACGCGCTCGCCGACGAGCCCGGCCGGCTCGCCGCGCTGGGCGAACCGCTCGTGCTCACGCCGCACCCCGGCGAGATGGCGCGCCTGTGCGGGACCCCGATCGACGAGGTGCAGGCGGACCGCATCGAGGTCGCGCGCGCGAAGGCGCGAGAGTGGGGCGTGACGGTGGTGCTGAAGGGGGCGCGCACGGTGGTCGCCGATCCGCACGGGCCCGCGGCGGTGATCCCGACCGGCAACGCCGGGATGGCGACGGGCGGCACCGGCGACGTGCTCGCGGGGCTCATCGGCGCGCTCCTCGCCGGCGGCCTTCCGCCCGGGGCGGCGGCGCGCGTCGGCGCGTGGGTTCACGGCCGGGCAGGGGACCGCGTCGCGGCCCGGCTCGGCGAGCGTGGGCTCCTCGCCGGTGATCTGGGCGAGGCCATCGGCGAGGTGTGGGCGGAGTGGCGGCGATGACGGCGGAGCAGCGGTTCGAGGCGCGGCGCAGGACGCGCTCCGCGCGCGCCACGTTCGCGCTGGGGAAGAAGCTCGGAGCGCTGCTCCAGCCCGGCGACGTGGTCGCGCTCGTGGGCGAGCTGGGCGCCGGGAAGACCCAGCTCGTCCGCGGCGCCTGCGAGGGCGCGGCGGTGCCCGCCGAGGAGGTCTCCTCGCCGAGCTTCGCCATCGTGGCGACCTACCGCGGGCGCATCCCGGTGCACCACGCCGACCTGTACCGGATCGGCGACGAGGACGAGCTGTACGGGACTGGCTTCGGCGACCTCGTGGGCGGGGAGGGCGCCCTGCTCGTGGAGTGGGCGGACCGCATCCCCTCGGCGCTGCCGGCCGAGCGGCTCACGCTCACCCTCACCCACGACGACCGCGCGCCGTCCGTGCGCCACGTCGGGCTCGTGGGCGTCGGCGACCGGCACGCAGCGCTGGCGAGGGCGCTCGCTGGAAGAGGGCCGGGACCCGGGGGTGGGCGCGGGAGCCGCGCTCGCGTCGGCGGCGCCGAGCCTGGATGACCCTGCACCGCCAGGAATGGCAGGGCCGCGCAGCCTGCGCCGCGCGGCCCCGTCTCCGCTGAAGAGCTCCGCTAGTGCCGCGCGGGCGCCAGGGCGGCGGCCGGCACCGCCATCGCGTCGCTCGCCCCGGGCGGCGGCGCTCCGGTGATGGCGATCTTCTCGAGCTCGGCGTCGAAGATCTCGATGGACGCCTTCTCGCGGAGGCCCTTCACGTAGCTGTCGAACTCCTTCGTCCGGCTCTCCCGCCCGATGCGCGCGGCGATCTGCGCCTTGACCTCGTCGAACGGACGGTCGATCGGCGCCTGGCGCGCGCCGAGCTTCAGGATCGCGAACCCGCGCGGCGTCTCGACGACGCCCGACTCTTGCCCGACCTCCCTCAGCGCGAACGCGGCGTTGGCGAGCTCGGGCGAGTGCTGCGCCGAGAGCTCCTCCTTCGTGCGGTAACCCAGGTCTCCGCCCGCAGCCTTGGTGACCGGATCGTCCGAGAGCTCCCGGGCGAGATTCGAGAACGCGAGGGGGTTCTTCGGACCTTCCACCTTCAGGCGCGCCAGCGCGTTCTTCGCCTGGCCGGCCTTCGCCGCGCGGTCCGGTGAGCCAGCCGGCGCGGCGAAGATCACCGCTGAGACGCGGGCGCGCTCGGGCTTGACGAACTCGTCCAGGTGCTCGTCGTAGTACTTGCGAGCCTCGTCGTCCGCGGGCTTGCCGGCCTCGCTGTCGAAGGCCTGGCGCACGAGCTTCTGGACCATGATCTTCTTGAGGGTCTCCTGGACCTCGGGATCCTTGTCCAGCCCCTTCGCCTGCGCCTCCCTGGCGAGCAGCTCGAACCGGATCAGGTTCTCCAGGAACTCCTTCTTCCGCTCGAGCGCGGAGTAGCGCGCGCGGATGAACGGCGACTGCTCGTCCAGCTTCTTCTTGAACGCGTCCGCCGTCACGGAGATCCCGTCGCCCTTCGCGACGATGGGGCCGCCGTTCTTGTCTCCCTTGGAGCAGGCGGCGGCGGCCGTGACTGCAAGGACGAGTGCGATGCGACGCATCGTGTGCTGACTCCGTAGACCAGGGCGCGGAAATCCCTCGGGGTCGCCTGGAGGGCCCGCGGGGAAAAATGACGAAGCGTGAAGAGAGCACACTGGACCCGATCGATCAAGGGGTGGAGACGACCCGGCGTGAATCGTCGGCGACCCGACGCCCGCGCGGCGGCTCAACCGCGTTCATCACTGATGGAGAAATCACCCGTTGCGACGAATCTGGCGCGTAGTGTAGTGACGACTCACCCCGGGCCTCCTGGAGTGAGCGTGAACGACACGAGTTGGGTCGACGCAGCCGGCGCACCTTCCCGCGTGAAGCGAGCAGTGCTGCTCGCAGCGCTCGTCCTCGGATGTAGCAGCTCCGATCCGGCCGACGTCGTCGGACGCTTCGACGGCGGAGTGGTCACGGCGGAGGACCTGCACCGGGAGGCGAGCCGGCTCCCGCCGCTGCTGCGGGCTCGCTTCGAGACCGAGGCCGGCAGGCGCGACATGGTCGGGGCGATCGTGGACAAGCGCCTCCTCGCGCGAGAGGCGCGCCGGCGCAAGCTGCACGAAGACCCGGAGATCCGTCGCGAGTTGGAGGAGCTCGAGGAGCGGCTCGCGATCCAGGCGCTGCTCGCCGCGGAAGAGAAGGCGAGGGGATCCGCGAGCGACGCCGAGCTCCGCGCCTGGTACGACTCGCACGGGGCCGAGCTCGCGCAGCCCGAGCGCCTCCGCGTCCGGCGCGTGCTCGCGAAGGTCGACCCGGGGGCGTCGCGCTCCGATCGCGAGCGCGCGAGGGAGCGCGCGGAACGGTTCGCGGGGCGGCTGCGCGCCGGTGAGCGCTTCGAGGCGGTCGCGGTGTCCGGCGACGGTCCCGAGCGCGCGCGGGGGGGAGATCTCGGGCTGATCGGACGAGGGGACGGCAAGGACGCGCGCTTGGAGTCCGCTGCGTTCGAGCTCCCCGCGGTGGGGGCGCGCTCGCCGGTCATCGAGCTGACCGACGGCTTCGCCGTGCTGGAGCTCATAGAGCGGCGGCCGGGCCGGGTCCCGTCGTTCGAGGAGGCGCGCGGGGAGGTCTCGAACCGCCTCGTGCCGCAGCTGAAGCGCAAGGCCTTCGATGAGCTTCTCTCTCGTCTGCGCAGGGACGCGGACGTCGAGTTCCCGTCGCTGGCGGGACCGCGCTAGCGCGCGGGCGAGGGGGTACGGTGAAGCGTCGCGCCTCGAGACCCTTGGCCTTTGTCGCCGCATGCACGCTCGGCCTGCTGCTGCCCGCGGTCGCCTGGGCGGGACCGCCCGCCGTGGTGTCGGTCCGCCCCCTCGCGCCCATCCAGGTCGGTTCGACGGGACTCGATCTCGCGTTCCAGGTGGACGGACAGGCGGCGCAGCTGGACGTCACGGTGCAGGGAACGTCGCCGACGTCCGGTGGGTTCGCGTCCCTCCGCGAGGCGATCGTCGATCGGGACTACGCGAGCGCCGTCGCGTTCCACGTCCACGTGCCGCTCGGGACGGCATTTCCGGCGGACGGCGTCGTCGACGTGCAGGCCCAGGCGATCGGGCCGGATGGCGCGCGCGGCGCGGCCTTCAACGGGCGCATCGTGGCGGGCGCGAGCGCGCCGGCCTTCGCGAGGCAGGAGCCGGTCAAGGTGCGACGGGACGCGTCCGGCGCGCTGCTCGTCGAGGTGGCGTACTCGGGTCAGGTGGCGCAGGCCGAGGCCTCGGTCACCGGCGTCTCGGCGCAGGTGCTCCGCTCCGTCAACGGCAACCTCGCCCAGGTCGCGGCGGACGCGATGTTCGTCCACGAGCGGCAGGTGTTCGCGTACCCGCGAGCGGACGCGCCCGGGAAGATCACGTTCGCGCTCCCGACGCGCTTCGACCCACCGCTCGACGGCGTCGTCATCGCGGACGTCGCGCTGCGAGATCCGTTCGGGCGCGCCGTCCATACCTCCGCGGTGGAGTTCACCGACTCCGAGCGGTTCGACGTCCTGCTCGGCCTCACCGTCATGCCCGCGCCGGTGCTGCTCGCGGAAGGGTTCGGCCAGCGCGAGCAGCTGAAGGTGATCGCCCGCTTCGCCGCGGCCGGTGACGTGGACCTCAGCGGCGCGGGCAAGGGGGTCGAGTACGCGAGCCTCGACGAGTCGATCGCAGCGGTGACGCGCGACGGTCAGGTCATGGCTCGCGCCAACGGGATCACGCGCGTCCGGGTCTCGTACGCGGGCACCGATCACGAGGCGGAGGTGGTGGTCGACTCGACCGCGCAGCTCGACGCGGTCGAGCTCGGACCCGCGGGCGCCTCCGTGCCTCGCGTGGGCGGCTCCACGCAGCTGAAGCTCGAGGGCGTCCTCAGCACGGGGCGCCGCGTGGATCTGACGCCGGGGTCCCTCGGGACCACGTATGCGTCGAGCGATCCCTCCGTGCTGATCGTCTCCCCCGACGGTCGGGTCACCTCCCGAAAGCCCGGGTCCGCGATCGTCACCGCCCGCCACGCGGGCTACGAGGCTCGCCTCCGGGTCGACGCGCTCGACGGGCCGCCGGAGCTCAAGCTCCGCGTCCCTTCCTCGGTTCAGGCCGGCGGCTCGCTCGAGGTCCGGGCCGAGGCCAAGGACGACGTCGGGATCGCGAAGGTGGTCTTCGTGCTGAACGGCGTCCCCACCGCCGAGGACGCCGAGCCGCCCTACGTGCTGCAGCTCAGAGCGCCGCCGTACGGCGGAACGGTGATGAAGATCGCCGCGAAGGTGATCGACACCGCCGGCGCCTCCACGACGGCGCCCGAGGTGTCGGTCCCGGTCACCGACGCGCCGGTCCCGGGGAAGGGGCCGAGGTGGGAGGCGCCCTCCGCCGGCGCCATGCTGATCCAGGGCCTCCCGGTCATGCTCCGGGTCACGAGCCGTGACGGCCTCTCTGGCAGCATGGACGACTACCAGGTGGTTCGCTTCACGGTCGACGACGTCCCGGTCGGATCCTCCTCCAGCGCACGCCTGGAGATGCGGCAGAAACCGCAGACGGACGAGGAGCAGGCGCGGGGTCTCAAGCCCGAGAGCGTCGCCGTGCCGGTCTGGGAGATCACCTACATCCCGAAGCCGGACGCGGCGGGCACGGGGATGTCCCTCCGGGCCGAGGCGGTGGACCGGGCGGGCGCCGTCGTCGTCTCGGAAACGCTCCTCGTCCGCATCGTGGCGGACGCTCCGCCGCTCGTCACGCTGCAGAAGCCGGTGGGCTCCATCGTGGACGCGACCGCCGGCGTTCCGTTCGAGGTCGCCGGCCACATCGGCGACGACGCGATGGGGATCGGCGTGGACGCCGCGCTCCTCGTCGACGGCACCGCCGTCGCGAGGAAGCGCCTCGTGGGCGGGACGGTCGCCGGGACGCTGGTAGGCGACCTGCCGTTCAGCTTCACGTGGGCGCCGCCGGCGGATCAGGTCGGCAGGATGTTCCGGCTCGAGGTGCAGGCGATCGACGTCGGAGGGAACGAGCGACGGGTCGCCTTCGACGCGACCGTCCGGAAGGACCAGCCTCCGCAGATCAAGATCCTGACCCCGCAGGCGAACGCGTCCCTGCCGATGGGCTCGCTGGCGCTGCTCACCGCGCGCGTGCTCGACGACGGCGGCACGAGCTGCATGGTCACCTGGTCCGTCAACGGCCAGATCGTCGGGGCCTCGTCGGCGGGAGCGTTCGACGTCACGTACAAGATCCCCGTCGCCGAGCAGGATCAGACGCTCCTCGTCGCCGCCGTCGCCCGGGACGCGGCCGGCAACGAGAGCCGTGACGAGCTCACGGTCTACGGCACCACCGACCGCAACCCGCCCACGCTCGCGATCGTCACGCCGCGCGAGCTCGCCGACGTGACCCAGACCCAGGACCTGCTCGTCAGCGTGGCAGGCCTCGACGACGTCCGCGTCGCGAAGGTCGAGGTCCTCTTCGATGGGAACGTCGTCTACACGGATGACTCGCCTGACGAGCACGCCGGCGTGCGCGGCTCGTTCATCAGCCACGCCGTGGTGAGCGCGGCGCAGCTCGCGACCGGCGCCGATCACCGGATCTCGGCCCGCGCGACGGACGCGAGCGGCAACGTGGGCCGGGCGCCGGAGGTGCTGGTCCACGCGCGCGCCGACGCGCCTCCGACCGTCCGCATCGTGAGCCCGGTCCCCGGCGCGCAGGTCACCGCCCACACGAAGCTCGAGGTCCTCGTCGAGGCCGAGGACGACGTGGCGGTGGGACGCGTCGAGCTCTACGCCGACGGCGTCGCCGTCGGCACGAAGCTCGTCCCGCCGTACCGGTTCACCCTCTCGAACACGGGCGCCGCGCGCCCCGCCCTGACCTTGCGAGCGGTGGCCGTCGAGTCACCGTCTCCCACCGCCCCCGAGCCGCAGTCGGCGGAGGCGACGCTGGCGGTGACCGTCGTCCCGGACACGAAGCCACCGCTCGTCGCGTTCCGCTCGCCCGCCGAGGGAGAGCGGGTGTTCGCGGGGCGGGACGTGATCGTCGTCGGGGTGGCGTCGGACAACGTCGCGCTCCAGAGCGTCACGCTGCAGGGAGCCGGCGTCTCGCCGGTCCTACAGCGGAGCTACACCGACGAGCTTTACCACGTGTACGAATGGAAGGTCGCCATCCCCGCGGAGGCCCAGGGTCAGGAGCTCGAGCTCACGGCCGTGGCGAAGGACTCCGCGAACCTCTCGGCGAGCCGCGATCTCACGCTCCGGGCGGTGAAGGACCTTCCCCCTACCGTCTCGATCCTCGTCCCGCCGCCGGGCGCGCCGTTCAAGGAAGGCGAGGACGTGCGCATCGCGTACACCCTCGCGGACGACGACGGGGTCCTCGGGGTCTCCGGTGTGTCGGGCGGGAAGCTCTGGGGAACGCTCCCGACGAAGGGGAGTCCCATCGACGCGAGCGGCGAGAAGGTGCTCACCGTCTGGGCCCCCATCGTCTCCAAGGGTGAGGAGCCCGAGGTCGGGGTCATCGCGCGTGACACCGCGCTGCAGGACGGCGCCGGGACGGTCCGGCTCAGCGTCGGGCGCGATACGGAGGCCCCCTCGGCGTCGCTCTCGGCGCCGCTCCCTCCGCGTCCGCCCGCGACGGGACCGATCAAGGTGCGCGAGGGCGGCTCGCTCGGCATGCGCGTCGAGGTCATGGACGACGTCCGCGTGAGCCGCGTCGCGGTGCAGCTCCAGGGAACCGAGCTGCGGGAGCTGAAGACCGGCGACGGCAAGGACTTCCTGGCGCCGAAGTCCGAGCGGTTCGAGGAGATCCGGACCGAGAATCCGCTCGGCCCCGGCGAGATCCTCGTGAGTCGCCGGTACGTCGGATCGTTCCAGGGCACGGTCCGCTTCGCCGGCGTCGAGCCCGGGCGATACCGGCTCTCCGCGCGAGCCTACGATCCCGCCGGGAACGGGACCTCGACGAGCGAGGTCGAGGTCGAGATCACGGCGTTCGAGGATCAGACGCCTCCGCGAGTCTCGATCACCCTGCAGGGCGTGCCGGACGCGGCGCGGATCGTCGGCGGCTCGACCATCCAGATCCACGTCGGCGCGTACGACGACGGCGTCGTGAGCGCGCTCTCGCTCGACGTCGACGGCGAGCCGCTCGCGCTCTCCCCGTTCGATCCCGCCGCGAGCGTGCGGGAAACGGTCACGTGGGCGGCGCCCGCGGTCGTCGCGCTGGACGACGTGCGGTCGATCACGATCACCGCCCGCGCCGTGGACGCCAAGGGGCGGGTGGGCGAGACGAGCCTCACGCGAGAGCTCGTGAAGGACTCGCCACCCACCGTCTCGTTCATCGCCCCGATCACGGGCAGCCAGCTCGTCGAGGAGAAGCCGGAGATCGTCCCGCTGACGCTGTCGGACGACGCCGGTGTCGGGGCCGGCTTCGTCGTGCTCTCGACCTCGGACGTGACCTCCGCGAGCGCGGCCGACGTGACCATCGCGGCGCCGGGCGCGGTCGCGGGCGCACGCGCGGTGCTGACCTTCTGGGGCGACCAAGGATTCGAGGTGGCATCGGGTGAAGGGGCGCTGACCGTGCGCGCCCCGGCGGCGCTCAGGCGAGCCCCCGAGAGCGGCGACGCAGGAAAGCTCACGTTCGCCGCCCCCGGGGTGGAGGGCACGGTAGGCGTTCAGTATGCCTACCGCGTACGCAGTGGCTTCGAGAGCGATGCCCGGCTGCTGGACTTCCTGCGGAGGTTCCCCGGCGGGCGTGGCACCGTCGCGCTCGCTGCGCCGGCGCACTCCGCGGACCTGTCCTTCCCGGACGCGGTGATCCAGGTCGAGCAGGTCCTCCTCACGCTGCCCTCGGGCTCCGGGATCGAGACCGCGGCGCTCGCGCTGCTGGACACGAAGGGGACGATCGCGCCTCAGCTCCGTGCGCGCGCGTTCGGTCAGGCGATCGGCGTCCAGGCGTTCGAGCCAAGCGTTCGCCCTGGCGCCGTAACCGAGACCCAGCGCGTCCGGGTGCCGGGGGGGCTGGGCTTCTCGGAGGCGCGCCTCACGGCGATCGCGGTCGACACGGCCGGCGCCGTCGGGATGTACACGACGCTCCACCCCTCCGTGCCGGACCGCAAGCCGCCGGAGGTCTCGCTCGCGCTCGGCCGGCCCGGTCCCGCGGTGGACGGCGCGCCCTTCGACGTGATCGTCACGCATCGCGACGACGTCGTCGTCGAGCGGCTCGAGCTCCTCGCCGACGGCGCTCGAAAGGCGGAGGTCGTCCCGCCGCTCGGCAGCTCTCAGTCGCGGCTCACGCTGACGCTGCCGCTCTCCGGCCCTGCGCCGGTCCCCCTGAGCGCGCTCGCGCAGGATCGGGCCGGAAACGCGTCGCTGACGGACCCCCTCTACGTGACGGTGGTCCCCGACGCGCCGCCATCGATCGCGTTCACAGGCATCGCGAGCGGCTCTCCGGCCGTCGTCGAGCGGATCGGCGCGAAGGAGCTGGAGTCGGGCATCGCCCGCGTCCTGCAGGCGACGCCCGCCGCGGTCTCGTTCAGGGTCGGCGACGACGTCGGCGCCACGCGGGTGCGCGTGGTGTACGACGGCGCGACGGTGCTCGACGCGGACTACTCCGCGGCGCCCCGTGCTTCGGCGACCCTCAGCGCGAGCGTCGTGCCCCCGGTGCGCGCCGACGGAACCCCGACCGTGTTCGTGGTGACCGCGTGGGACACCCGCGGCCACGAGGTGAGCTCGCGGCTCATCCTGGAGACGCGTCACCCGCAGGCGCCCGCGCTCGCGGTGGCCGCGCCGGCGAACGGCGCCACGCTCGCGGAGGGGAGCATCCAGCTCACCTTCCTCGCGGTGGCGGGCGATGACACCGGCGTGTCGCAGGTGGAGCTGTACGTGAACGGCCAGCGCGCCCTGGGGATCCTCGCGAAGGACTCGCAGGACGTCCCGGTCATCTCGATCGATACGGAGACGGGCCTGCCGGTGGCGGCGGACGCCGCGATCCGGATCGCGGTGGAAGCCGCGGCGGCCACGAGCCCGCCCACCGTCACCGCCCCCTTCGACGACGTGACCCGGCTCCGGCAGTTCCGGGCCGAGGTCAGCCTCCCTCCCGGCTTCGTCGCGCTCGATCCCGACCCCACCCACGGCTCGTCGCGCCTCTCGGTCCGAGCCGTCGCCACCGACCTCGAGGGCAACCAGACCGTCGTGGGTCGTGACGTCGAGGTCGTGGCGGACGAGGCCCCCCCGGTCGTCGAGTTCCTCAGGCCGGTGCTCGGTCGCGACGTCGTCGAGGGTACGCCGGTGCGCGTGCAGGTCCAGGCCTCCGACAACGTGCTCGTGGACCGGGTCGAGCTCTACGGCGGCCAGAGCGAGGCGGCGCTGGCGCTCGCGTACGTCGCAGGCGGGTTCCCGCCCAAGAACATGCTGCCGGGCTCGCCCGGCGGCATCTACGCGCCCGTCGTGCAGTACGACCTGAGCCTGCCCACGCTGCCCGACGGCGTCGCCACGATGCCGTACTTCGTGGCCGCGGAGGCCCGGGACGTCTCCGGCAACCGCACGACGCCGCGCGTCGTCCACTACGTGGACATCGTGCGCGACCGCGAGCCGGGGGTCGCGATCATCTCCCCGTCGGAGTACGGGCGGGCGGTCGAGCTGACCCAGCTGCCGGTGGCGATCGCGGCCGAGGACGACGTCGGCATCTCGAGCGTCGAGCTGTGGGTCGACGGGGTGCCGGCGGACGTCACCATGCGCGCTCCGCCGTTCAACTTCCTCGTCGCCGTCCCCGCGGCAGAGCCGGGCAGGATGCTCCACCTGCGCGCGCGGGCGAGGGACACGTACGGACACGAGGTGTGGAGCAACGTGGTCCAGCTCCCCATCGTGTCCGACGCGGCGCCCACCGTCGCGATCGCGGAGCCCCGCAACGGCGAGACGGTCACCGAGGGACGCGACTTCGCGTTCGTCGTCGCGGCCCAGGACGACGCAGCGGTGACCTCGGTGGAGGCCACCGTCGACGGGGGCCTCAACGGGACGATGCGCTTCTTCTCCACGACCCGGCCGTACGGGTTCCGGGTTCCTCTGCCTCACGGCTCCGCGGGGCGCACGCTCGTGCTGAACGCGAAGGCCCGGGACGCGGCCGGTCACGTCTCGACGGCGCCGTCCGTGACCGTGCTGGCGAAGGCGGACACCACCCCGCCGACCGTCAGCTTCCTGTCGCCCAGGAACGCGTCGCAGATCCCGGAGGGGCTGAAGCTCGAGATCGAGGCGAGGGCCGACGACGACGTAGGCGTCGCGTCGGTGGTGTTCGAGGTCAACGGGACGACCGTCGCGACGATGCCGTCGCCGCCGTTCCGGTTCACGTACCCCGTCGCGCGCGGCGACGCGGGGAAGGTCATCGCCATCACCGCTCGCGCGACCGATCTCTCCGGCCTCACGGGGCACGCGAGCGTCTCGGTGACCGCCATCCCCGACGAGGCGCCGGGCGTGACGCTCTTCCCGCCCGCGAAGCTCGTGGCTGGGATCCCCTCGCGGATCGACGCGGAGGGATGGGACGACATCGCGGTCGCACGCGTCGAGTTCTTCGCAGGGATCGACGCCGACGATCCCGCCCAGATCGACCAGCGGCTCATGCTGCCGTACCGCGTGATGTGGACGCCGCCCAAGGAGTGGGTCGGGAAGGAGGTCGTCCTCCGGGCCGACGCCGTGGACGTCGCTGGTCAGCGGACCGCGTCCGCCCCGGCCGTGCGAACGGTGGTGCCCGATCAGCCGCCGAGCATCCACATCGTCAAGCCGCTCCAGGACACGCTCGTGTTCGACGGCCAGGTCGTCCGCATCGAGGCCGAGGCGGTCGACGAGGACGGCGGGGTCAAATCGGTCGCGTTCCTCGTGGACGGCAAGAAGGTGGATGCGGCGTTCACCTCGGCGGGCGTCCCGGGCGCGCCGAACGTGTTCCGCGGGAGCTTCTACGCGCCGGTGGGCGCGACGAACCGGATGTTCACGCTCACCGCGATCGCCACGGACACGGCCGATCAGGAGACCGTGTCCGAGCCGGTCGTCATCGGTACGGTGAAGGACACGGTCGATCCCGCCGTCGAGCTCGTGGATCCCGTCGATCGGGACGTCGTGACGCTGGGCGAGCAGCTCACGCTCGCGGCGGCGGCGGAGGACAACGCGCCCCCTCTTGCGAAGGTCGACTTCCTCGTGGACGGGGTGACCATCGGCTCCACCGCGGCCACGACGATCGGTCCCGCGAACCGCCCGCTGCACCAGTACCCTTGGGTCGCGGGCGCCGCTCAGGGCGAGCTCCCCGCCCGCATCGCCGGCGAGCTCCAGACGTTCCAGGCCCAGGCCTACGACCGGTCCAACAACACGAAGCTGTCGCAGCTCGTCAGCGTCGAGCTCGGCATGCGGCCGAAGGATCAGCGGTGGTCGCCCTCGGCTGACAGGGACGTGGGGCCGATGGCCGTTCGGCCCGACGGCCTACTCCTTGCCGCCGTGCGCGAGCCCGAGGCGCCGCCGTTCCAGCCGTGGTCCCGGCTCCGGATCGGGCGGGCCCTGGAGGGCGGAGTCGAAGGGTTCAGCGCGCTGGATCTCGACGGCCCGGGAGCGAGCGCGACGTTCCACGGCAGTCTCGCCCTGGTCACGACCCGCGCCTCCCGCATCGACCGGCGGCTCTCCGGTCCTCTGCTCGCGGTGTTCGACGTCGCCGATCCCGTCGTCCCGAAGCGGCGCGGCGCCATCGAGCTGGTGGGGCCCGAGGTCGGGGGCGTCGCGGCGCGCGATCGCCTCGCGTTCGTCGCCAACGGCGAGCCAGGCGTGGCGGTCGTCGATCTCTCCGATCCGACCCAGCCGGTGCGGCTGACCAACATCCCCGTCGTCGGCGTGGCGCGAGACGTCGCGGTCGCCGGTGACCGGCTGCTCGTCGCGGCCGATACGGGAGGGCTGCGGATCCTGGACCTTCGGGACCCCGAGCTGAAGGAGCTCGGGTTCGTCGCCGTGCCATCCGGAGCCGTGACCGTCGCCGCCCAGGGCGACCGCGCGTTCGTCGGGTGCTCGGGCGGCGGATCGCAGCTCGCCGTGATCGACATCTCCCGCCCGGCGCAGCCGGTCGTCCGCTCACTCCTGTCGCACGCCCCGGCGCGCCGCGACCTCCGCGCGTCCGGGATGGTCGACGTCGCGGTGGCCGGCCGCACCGTCGTCACGTCCACGGCGCTCGTGGATCAGGACGCCCACCCGGTGAAGGGTTTGATGACCGTGTCGGCGCTGTCCGACGCGATGACGGACGCGAAGCCCGTCGTGCGCGCCAACCTCTCCGCCGCTGCGGACGTGGGCATCGCGGCGGGGGGCGCGGTGGCCCTTCACCCGAAGAGCGGAGCCGGACCCGCGAGCGTCGCTGGCTACGTCCTGCCGCGGCTCCTCGTCACCGGCATGACGCCGCCCGACGGCGCGCTCGACGTCGCGCTCTCGACGCCCGACCTCGCGATCGAGGTCGAGCTCTCCGCCCCGGTGACGCTGGCGTCGGCGCAGGCCAACGTCGTACTCCGCGAGCAGGACCCCGCCATCGGGCCCGTCGTCGAGGCGACGATCGAGGTCGGTGATCGGCGGATCTACGTGAGGCCCGTGGAGGAGCTCCGCCCTGCGAGGGCCTATTTCCTGACCGTCGGGACCGGGCTCGAGACGGACGCGCAGCTCCCCCTCGAGCGGCGCGTGGTCTCCTCGTTCCGGACGCGTGCGGTGGACGCGCCTCTCCCCATCGTGAGCGACGTCGTTCCGAGCGCCGGACCGGCCGACGGCGGGACGACCGTGAGCATCTCCGCGCTGAACGTCCAGGAGGGCGCGCGCGTCTTCTTCTCGGATCGTGAGGCGACCGAGGTCCAGGTCCTCGCCGATGGGCGGGTCTCGGCGAAGACGCCCATGGGCGTCTTGGGCCCCGCCCTCGTGTCGATCGTGAACCCCGATGGCTTGCAAGGCTCGTTGCTCGGCGGCTTCACCTACCTCGACCTCCTGCAGGCCAACTTCTGCTCGCCCGCGACGGGCAAGCTCGCGGGCGGCGATCTGGTCGTGCTGTCGGGCGCGGGGTTCGAGCGCGGCGCGGCGGTCACGCTCGCGGGCGTGCCCGCAGTGGACGTGCGCGTCCTCACCCCGGGTCACATCCAGTTCTACACGCCGCCCGGCTCGTTCGGCCCCGCCGACGTGGTCGTCGAGAACTCCGATGGCCGCCGGGCCGTGGCGCCGGGCGCGTTCTTCTACTCCGAGCTGCAGGTCACCTCGATCGTCGGGCGGCACGATCCCAAGCTCGACGGCACCGAGGAGCGTCCCGCCTTCCGCCTGCCGCGCATGCCGCCGGGGCGCGTGGCGCTGCGCGACGGCGTCGCGTGGGTGCTTTCCGACGCCCTCATCGACGAGTCCGCCCGCAACGTCGTCGAGCTGCGCGAGAAGAGCCTCTGGGGAGCGCTGTCGTTCGTCGACGTCCGCGATCCGCGGAACGCCTCGGTCATGGGTGTCCTCAGCGTGCCGCCTCCGCTCGTCCCTTCGGACCTCGTCGTCCGAGGAGACCTCGCCTACGTCGTGGCGAATGCCAAGGTCCTGCCCAACATGGACATGGCCGGGGAGGGCGCGCCGGCCGTCCTGGTCGTCGACGGCTCGGACAAGGCTGGGCCGGAGATCCTGGCGACGGTCCCGTTCGAGGGCGAGGCCACCTCGGTGGCCGTGGCAGACGACCTGCTCCTCGTCGCCTCCGGCTCGAAGGGGGTCGCGATCTTCTCGATCGCCGATCCGGTGCACCCGGTGCTCCTCGGGTACCAGAGCGACTACCTCGTGAACGGCGCGCATCAGGCGCTCCCCATTCGCCGCGTGGCCACCCTGGGGCGCTACGCGCTGCTCTCGACCACGCTGAAGGCGGGGGGCACGGGGCTGGTGGTGGATCTCGCTCAGCCCGGCCTCCGCTCGATCGCGTCGCTCCCCGCCAGCTTCGCCGACTTGTCGGGCGCGGCGGGACGCGGGCTGGCCGCGAATGGCTGGCTGCGGAGCCTGTCGCTCGCGACGCCGGCCGAGCCCAAGTACGTCGCGGATCTGACGCCGGTGATCGCCACCGGCGCCGGAGGCTTCTACTTCGCGTCCGCCGGCGCTCAGTTCGGTGTCGGCGCCTGGTCGGGGGGGGGCGGATTCCTGCAGGTGACGGCGCTCGCCGACCCCGGGAACCACCGCTCCATCGACGCGGTCGACCTCTTCCCCGCGATGGATCTCGCGGGCGCGGCGCTGGAGCGCGACGTCGCGGTCGTGAGCGTCGCCAAGACGATCAACGTCAGCCCGACCAACGTGGCGTTGAGCGCCGGTGTGGCGGCGAACGACGGCCTCGTCGTGGTCCCGCTGCAGTTCCCGCTCGTGGTGGCGAGCGATCCGCCCGACGGGGCCTCGGGCGTGCTCGTCTCGGCGGCGGTTCGCGTGGAGACGAACCGCCCGATCTTCGACGCCGACATCGCGACCGTCCGCCTCCTCCGCATGGACGGCTCCGCCAACGGCGCTCAGGTCGACGCGACCGTCACGACGGCCGGCGACGTCATCACGCTCACGCCCTCGCAGCCCCTCGCCACCTCGGCGCGCTACCGCCTCGTCGTCGACGGCATCCACGAGGCGCGGGACGGCGGCCCGGGGTCCCCGATGCCCGCGGCCTACACGGCCGAATTCTCGACGGCGCGCAGCACGAGCGCGGTGCCGCTGAGCGTCTCGAGCGTGTCGCCGCGCCAGGGGCGCGCCGGCGCGCTCGTCACGATCGAGGGGACCGGCTTCGGCACCGCTCCGGGCAACGTCGCCGTCCGGTTCAGCGGCCAGCCTGCGGCGATCGTGCAACTCGACCCGACGGGGACGAGGATGGTCGTCGAGGCGCCCGCGAACCCGGCCGGCGCTGTCACGCTGCAGCTCGAGACGGTCGAGGGGACGTCGCTCGACCGCGTCGGCGCGTTCGTGTACCGGGACGAGCTGAGGGTGCTCTCCGTCACCCCGGACCGCGGCCCCGCGTCCGGAACGACGCGGGTGCGGATCCAGGGCACCGGCTTCTCGCCCGTCGGGGCGGTGCAGGTCTGGTTCCAGGGGGTGCTCGCGGACGAGGTGCGCGTCCTAGGCGTCGACACCATCGAGGCGACGACGCCCAATGGAGTTGTCGGCCAGGCCGACGTCACCGTCCGGAACCCCGACGGAGAGACCGACACGCTCGAGGGCGCCTTCACGTTCGATCGGCCCACCATGTCCGCCGTGGCCTACGACGGACGCATCTACGACGCGATCGTCATCGACAACGTCGCCTATCTGGCGGCGGGCGCGAGCGGCCTCCAGGTGATCGATCTCAGCGGCACGTACACACGCGACGCGAAGGATGGGACCCCGCTCGAGGGGCTCTACATCCCGCCGGACCTCCGAGACGAGCTGGTGGACGTCGACGGCGACCGGGTCGACGACCGCGTCATCGGCCGGCTCGCGCTCGGCGGCGAGGCGGTCTCGATCAGCTACCCGCCCGAGGGAGGGGACCGCATCTACGTCGGTCTACGGACCTGGCGCGCGGTCGACAATACGCACTGGATCGCGGAGGGGGCGTTCGCCGAGGTGAACGTCTCGAACCCGTCCGCGCCCGTTCAGATCGGGGGCGGCTCGACCCAGGGCAGCGTCTTCGGCCTGGATGCCCGGGGAGACCGGCTCCTCGCGGCGGCCGGCACGGACGGGCTCCGCACGTGGGACATCTCGTCACCTCCCCAGCACGCGCCGTTCCCGGTCGGGACCCACGAGGCTCCGCCTGCCGCGCAGGTGCTCGCCGTCGAGGAGGGCCTGGCTGCGCTCGGGGTGGGGCTCCGAGGCGAGACCTCGCCCAGCCTCGCCACCGACCAGATCGCGTTTGGTTCGCTCGAGCTCATCGACGTCTCCGGCGCCGCCCGGCCGCTCTCCTCGGTGGGCTCGCTCGACGTGCAGGAGGTGAAGCTCAGAGGCGGGTTCGCGTTCGTCGCCGCGGGGAGCCGCGGGCTCGTCATCCTGGACGTCCGCGACCCAGCGAACCCGGTCGAGCGGGCGGCGCTGTCCGTCGGCGGGTTCGCCTGGGATCTCGCGCTCTCCGGCGACCTCGCGTACGTGGCCGCCGGGGACGCAGGGGTCGCCGTCGTGGACGTGTCCGACGTGCTGCACCCCGCGCTGAAGTACTACGTGTCCGGCGCGAAGGGCGGTCAGGCGCGGTCGGTCACCATGGCGTACGGCCAGCTCCTGACGATCCGGGATCGGGGATCGCTCGGCTGGTCCGTCGACTTCGGCTATCCCGTCGACTTCGCCGTCGAGTCGATCAGCGTCACGCCGGGCCAGATCGTGCCCGTCGATCTGCCTTCGATCAGCGTCATCCTCTCGACCACCGTCGACCCAGCGACGGCGCCGGCCGCGTTCTCCCTCACGGCCGATGGCGTCGAGGTCCCAGGCGTGCTCGAGGCTGGCAGCCCTGCCGAGCTCGTGAGCACGCTCGTGTTCCGGCCAGCGGCCGAGCTCCCGCTCGGAGCCGAGCTCCGCCTGCGCATCGACACGACGCTCACGAGCCACCAGGGCCAGGCCCTCGCTGCGCCCTTCGAGGTCCGCTTCGTGGCGGCGTCCGCGCCCGGGCCGTGGCCTCGGATCGCGCAGGTGGTGCCACGCGTCGGGCCGGCCGAGGGCGGCGAGGTCATCGAGGTCCTCGGCGAAGGCTTCGAGCTCCTCGCGTCCGTGAACGTCGGAGGGAAGCCGGCCCGCGTGCTCGCGGCCTCGGCGACCCGCCTCACGATCGAGACGCCTCCGGGCGCGCCAGGGCTCGCCGACGTCGAGGTGGTGAACCCGAGTGGCGTCCGCGACCGGCGGCCGGGCGGGTACTTCTACTCCGCCCCGCTGTACGCCGACGTCGCGATCCCGCGCTTCCTGAACCCGCGCGGCGGGAGCGTGGTGCGCGTGACCGGGCAGGGGTTCCTGCCCTCGTGGTCGGGGCCGCTCGGGTCCACTCGGGTCCTGATCCGCGGGCTGCCAGCACTCAGCGTGAATGTGACCTCCACGGTGGAGCTGACCGCAGTCGCGCCTCCCGGCTCGTTCGGTCCGGCGGAGGTCACGGTCGTCTCGGCGGACGGCCTGCAGCGGAGCGTGTCGCCGAGCGACGTGGGATACGGGCTGCCCTACTCCGGTGAGGAGAAGGCGGTCGCGGTCCGGCCCCGAGCGCTCGCGCAGGATCTCCAGACGCCCCTGTTCGTGTACGCGGCGCCCGGTGCGCACTTCTCCGGCAACTCGTTCCCGCAGCCGTTCATCGGCGCGAACCTCGGGGCGGCCACCATCCCGGAGTCGTTCCGGGTCGTCGCCTACGACGTCACGCTGGCGGGTCGTCCGCGCGCGTCGCTGGCGCAGATCGTGGACGCGGTCGACGCGTCCGCCGACGTCTGGGGCGCGTTCAACCTCGGGATCCTCCCGGGCATGCCGCCGATGTCGATGTTCGGCGACGACATGCCCGACCCCGACGCACCGGCGCCGGTGGGCGCCGTGCAGCTGCCGGATGACCTCGAGATCGAGCCGGACGCGCTCGACGTCGCGGTCGGGGGGCCGAACCTCTACATCGCCAACGGGACGAGCGGCCTCACCATCCTCGACGCGAGCCGCCACGCGGATCCGACGGCCTCCACGCAGGAAGACCTGCCGGTCATGAGTCACGAGCCGCGCCAGGAAGGCGTGGCGGCCGTTCGCGTGCGGTCGACACCGACCGGTGCGCTGGTGGTGAAGGCCTCGGGTTTCGCGGCGGAGTGCAGGGCCCCCGGCCAGAAGGCCGACGCCGTCAGCACGGACGGCCGCGTCGAGCTCTTCGACGCGCGCGACCCGCGCGATCCGGTGCTCCTGGCGACCTTCGGCCCCGAGCGGCCGTACTCGTCGCTCATCTCGGGTGGGCGCCTGTACGTGACGAGCGGCTCGTTCGGAGGCATCGAGCACTGTCCTCCGGAGGAGCCCACGATGTGGGAGCCGCCGCCGGTCAACTCGGTCTCCAAGGTCCTGCCGGCGGGTCCCCCTTCGAACCGCCTCACCATCTACGACGGCTACGGCCCGGGCTCCAGCGTGGTGGGCACGTTCCCGGTCGGTGCGCCGGTGACCGACGTCGCCGTCGTGCAGGAAGTGGCCATCCTGTCGACCGCAGGGGAGGGCGTCCTCTTCGTCGACGTGTCGAACCCGGCGGCCCCGACGCTCGCCCGTGCGATCCCGTTCGACCAGACCCTCTCCAACACGCCCGGCACACCGCTCAGGCTGCGAGTCGCCGGTGATCTTCTCTTCGTCGCGTGCGAGGCGGGCGGTCCGGTGCTGATCGACGTGTCCGATCCGAGAAACCCGCGACTCGTCAGCGGCGGCAACACCGAGACCGCCCTCGACGCGCTGCCCGTATCGGACCGGCTGCTGCTCGCCGGCGGAACCGCCGTGACGGAGCTCTCGCTGCCGTTCACGTACGTCACCGGGACCACGCCCGAGCGCGGCGCGCTCGTGCCGCCCGACCTCGCGCAGCTCGAGGTCCGCTTCAACCGCGCGCTCGCCGAGCCTAGCGTGGACGAGACGTCGGTCCGCCTCGTCTCCGCCGCGGGGGCGACGATCCCGCTCCAGCTGAGCGTCCGCGAGGATCACCAGACCCTGACGTACGCGATCGTCGCCACGCCGACGTCGCCCCTCGCGCCGGCCACCTCCTACGAGCTCCAGGTCGACGCGAGCGTCACGGATCAGCGCGGTGGCGGGCTCCTCATCCCGTTCCGGTTCCCGTTCAGCACCGGAGCGGCGGGCAGCCGGGCGCCCCGCATCGCGGACGTCACGCCTCGAACCGCCCGCGCGCAGCCGCTCCAGGGCACCGCGACGCCCTCCACGCTCACCGTGACGGGCACCGGCCTGACGGGCACCTCGCGCGTGCTCGTCGGCGGCGTGGAGGCGGTGGCCTTCGACGTCGTCTCCGACGAGCAGCTCGAGGTCACCGCGCCGCTCCTGCCGGCGGGCCCCGTGGATCTCGTGGTCGAGAACGCCGGAGGCCCGTCGGATCGGCTGCCGATGGCCGTGCTGGTCCTCGACGACCTCGTGGGCTCCCGCCTCACCGTCGCACCCACGCACGGGCCGATCGAGGGTGGCACCCGCATCGTCGTGTCGGCTCCGACGGGCAAGCCGATCGCCCCCGGCACGCAGGTCGTCATCCGCCACGCGAGCGGCGTGGTGCGCTCCGGCGTCGACGTCGACGTCGTCGACCTGTCGCGCCTGCGGTTCACCGCCCCTGCCGTCGACGAGGCGGGGCTCGTCGCGGTCGAGCTCGTCCGGCCAGACGGTCAGGTGGAGGTCGCCGGCACCTACTCGTACGACCTGCCCGTCGGCACGCAGCTGGATCTGCCCGGGTTCCCGCCGCGGCTCGCGTCCGAGACGAAGCTCATCGGCGAGACGCTCTACGTCGGAGTTCGAAATCCGAGCTACTACGGCCTCGAGCTCTTCGACGTCACCATCGAGGAGCATCCCATCTGGCTCGGATCCCTCCGGACCGAGACCCCGGTCCGTGGGCTCGAGGTTTCAGGGGGCCTCGCGCTCCTCGCCGCCGAGGGGATGGGGCTCGTCCTCGCGGACGTGAGCGACGCGAACCACCCGTTCCGCGTCGCGCAGCTCATGATCGGCGACAGGGCGACGGGGGTGCGGCTCGAGGGGGCGACCGCGTTCGTCTCTACGACCGACCCGGGCGCCGGGCCCGGGCGGATCCAGAAGGTGGACGTGGCCAGCCCGACGCTGCCCCTGCTCGAATCCGTCGGGCTCGAGTCGGATGCCCTGGCGCTCGACCTCGGCCCCGACCGCTTCTACGTGCTCACCTCGGACGTGTCGGGCGCCTCCGGCAACGGGCTATGGCTGTCGATCTATCGCCGCGACGGCGTCCTGCTCGGCAAGGTCCCCGTGGACGAGAGCCTCACGTCCTGGGAGAGCCTCGTCTCGAGCCGGCTGACCGTGCGGTTCGGGCGGGCGTACGTGACGGTGGGCCGGAAGCTGTTCGTGTTCGACGTGACCCAGGAGGCCGCGCCAGTCGCGCTCCAGGGCACGGATCTCGGCGCGCCCGCGAGCGGGCTCACGTGGTCGGGGGGCACCCTCTACGTCGCCACGGAAGGCACGAGCACCCTCGTCGCGGTCCCCGCCGCGAAGCTGCTGGCGGTGGAAGTGACTCCGTCGAACGGAGCGCTCGCGGCTCCTGACGCGCTCGTCCGCGTGACCTTCACGATGCCGGTGGCGCCCACCTCGGTCGACTCGACGACGTTCTCGGTGATGGCGGACCGGCAGGACGGGCTCGGGCCGCAGCCGGTCGACGGTTCGCGCGACGTCGAGTTCGCCGTGCGGGGCTCCTCGATCCTGTTCCGCCCGACCCAGCCGCTGCCGCCCGGCGCGACGGTCTACGTGGACGTCGTCGGGGTGAAGGGGTTCGACACCCTCCCGCTCGCCGTCCCCGTCCATACGACGTTCGAGGTCACGAGCGACGGCCTGCAACCCGCCATCACCGGGATCGCGCCCGCGAACGGGTACGTCGACGCGTGGACCCCGGATGTCGTCATCTCGGGTAGCGGATTCCGCCTCGGCGACGTGGTGAAGGTGGGAGGCCAGGAGGCGACCGTCGTCGCCGTCTCCGCGACGGGGAACTGGATCAAGATCGACGTGCCGCCGGCGCCGCTGCTCGCTCCCGGGCTCGCGGCGATCGAGGTCACGGACCCGAGTGGACTCACGGCGCTCCGGATCGGCGCGTTCCTCTACCGCGATCACGTGAGGGTCACGTCGGTGACACCCGACCGCGCGCCGCAGGCGGGCGGCGTCAAGGTGACGCTGCGCGGATATGGCTTCCGGCCCGGGATGGCCGTGAACTTCGGGGGCACCGACTCCTTCGACGTCGTCGTGACGGCCTTGGACACCGCCCTCGCCGTCGCGCCTGCGCACGCCGCCGGCACGGTCGACGTCCAGGCCCGGATCGCGAGGCCCGGCCTCGACGGGTCGACGGTTCCGGGGGACTGGGAGGTCTTCACCCTCTCGAACGCGTTCCTGTACGGCACCGGCGCGGTGGCGCACCTCGACACGAGGCCGGTGGCGCACGTGATCGTCGATGGCGGCGTCGCGTACGCCGCGCTCGGAGCCACGGTCGACGTCCCGGCCGCCTCGGGGGCCGTGCTCGCCGAGGGCCGCACGACGAGCGAAGCAGGCCTCCTCGTCGCCGACGTGGCCGATCCAAACCGCGTGACGGTGGTGAAGCAGCTCACCCTGCCTTCCGTGGGCGGCGCACGGCGCCTGGCGAAGGTCGGGGGCGTGGTGTACCTCGCCGCCGGCCCTGCCGGCGTCCAGCGCATCGATGTGTCTCTGCCTGCGGAGGCGCATCTGCTGCCCGATCCGCTCGGGACGTCCGGCGCCGCCGTCGACGTCGCGGCAGCGGGCGATCTCCTGTTCGTCGCCGACGGGCAGGGGATCGCGGTGTTCCGGATGGGAGAGGCCGATCGTCCGCTCCTCGTCGCGCGGCGCACGATCACGGGCGGGGCGAGCGCCCTCGCGGTCCACGGGAAGCTGCTCCTCGCGACGAGCGCGAGCGCGACGGCGCCGACGCTCCACGTGTTCGACGCCCGGACCGGGGATCTCGCGGAGCTGGCCGAGAGGCCGATCACGGCGCCGGCTCGCCACATCACCGCCGAGGGGAAGCGCGCGTTCCTGTCGCTCGGTCGCGCGAAGCAGGTCGCGGTCATCGATCTCACGAACCCGGCCGCACCGGTCGACGGCGGGACGCTCGTCCTCTCGGATCCGCTCGGAAGCGACTGGGTCTCGGCGGAGGAGACCACCATCGCGGGCGGGATCGCGTGGGTCGCGGCAGGGGGCGGTAAGGTCCAGCGCTTCGCCATCCCGGCGGGGCTGCCTCCGCCGCTCGCCCCCCTCGAGCGCGCGGTCGTGACGGGCGACGCCCGCAGCCTCGCGTTCCTCGGCAAGAGCCTCCTCGTCGGAACGCTCGTGCTCGACCAGCAGGGGACCGCGATCGAGCTCCCGCTCCAGGACCCGACGCTCGCCGGGCTGCCGCTCGCGGGGGCGCTCGCGACGGTGCCGCTCCCGCACGTGGAGCTCCGCGGCACCCGCCCGCAGGACGACGGCGTGGCGCCGATCTCCGCTCCTATCGACGTGCTCCTCACGGAGCTCGTCGACCCGGCGACGGCGGACGCCGTGACCCTCGAGCGTGTCGGGCTCGAGGGTGGACCCGTGGCCGTCACCCGCCACGTGTCCCTCGACGCGGGCGGCGCGAACCTGTCGCTCACGCCTTCGTCGCCGCTCGCGCTCGACGCGGAGTACCTGCTCGAGGTCGGCGCAGGGCTCGCGGATCTGCAGGGCGCGACGCTCGGGGCGGAAGCGCACGTCCGGTTCCGGACGGCGAAGACGTCCTCGGCGGTCGTACCGATGGTGGCGGGGGCGTCGCCGCCCAGCGGCCTACGTGAGGGCGGCGACACGATCGAGGTCCACGGCACCGGGTTCCTCCCCGGATGCTCCGTCGAGCTCGGCGGCGTCCAGGCGACGGTGCTCGAGCTCGCGAGCGACGGGACGTGGGTGCGCGTCCAGGTGCCTCCCGGCGCCGCGGGTGCCGCCGGCGTCGAGGTCCGCAACGTGAGCGGGCTCGGAGACCTGAGGCTCGGCGCGTACCGGTACCTCGTTCCTCCGCGGATCACGGGGTACACCCCGGCATTCGCGCCGTTCGATGGTCGCGTCGCCGTGCGCATCACGGGCGAGGGCCTGTACGGCGGGACCGTCGTCACGTTCGGTGGTGTGGACGCCCGCAGCGTGACGCTCGAGGCGGACGGCGCTCTCGTCGCGGAGACTCCCGACGGCATCACCGGCCCGGTGGACCTCGCGGTCGCCACGCGGACGCCGGCCGGTGCGCTGGTCGACACCAGCGAGGGCGGCTTCACGTTCACGCTGGCGCCGCTCGGGACCGCCATCGCGGAGCGCCCCACGGGCCTCGCCACGATCGGGACCGCGCTCGTCGTCGCCAGCGACCATCACCTGACCGCCTACGATCTCTCGTCGGATTCGCCGTTCCAGCAGGCTCGCGTACCGACGGGCGCCCAGGTCCGCGCGTTCGCGATGTCCGGGCGAAAGGCGTACGTCGCGGTCGACGGCGGGAGCTACGGCCCCAGCGAGATCGTCGAATACGCGGTCGACGGCTGCGGCTCCGGGCCGCTCTCCGCGTGCGCCCTCGTCGAGACCGGCCGGGTGTCGCTCAATCCGTACGGCGAGTCGGTGAACGCGATCGCCGCGCGGGACGGCGCCGCGTTCGTCGCCCTCGGCGGAGGGGACGAGCTCTCGCTCCTGGGCATGGTGGACGGGCAGCTCCGGGTGGTCGCCGATACGTACGTGCCGGGCGCGACCATCCGCGCGTTGCAGGTCGTCCAGGGAAACCTCGCGGTGCTGCTGGAGGACGCGACGACCGCTCGCGTCGAGCTGCGCAGCCTCGCCGATGGACAGCTCTCGCTCCTCGGCGCGAGCGAGCGGTGGGCGCGCAACTACAGCACGGCGTCTCCGGCAGCGATCTCGTCGGAAGGAAGCCGGATCGCGGTCGCGGTCGATCGCGCCGTCCACGTGGTGGACGCGGTCGATCCGACCGCGCCGTTCGAGGTCGGATCCTGGAGCGTGCCTGCGAACGCCTCGGGCAACCAGAAGCCCGTGGCGGCGGCGCTCGCTGGCCCCTGGCTCCTCGCCACCAGCCGCGAGCGGGCTCACTGGGTCGACGCGACCAGCTTCACCGAGCGTACGTTCACTCCCGTCGGCTCCGGCTCGCACGCGGCCATCGGAGCCGGCGTCGCGATCCTCGGCGGCTGGTCGTGGACGCGCACCTACGCGTTGCCGTACCCCGTCGCCTCGGGGCTCTCTCCGGCGCCGGGCGAGGCCATCGCCGCGGGGGCCTCCGCGAACGTGACGATCGCGGGCCGCCTCCCGCCCTCCGTCGTCGCCGGCACGTCGCTCGAGCTGCTGGACAACGGGAGCCCGCTCGCGGGCACGCAGGGCATCGCGGGCACCACCGTGACGTTCACGCCGGCGCAGCCGCTCGTGGAGGGGAGGGTCTACGCGGAGCGCGTGACGCTCGGCTCCACGCCCTACCTCGGCGGTGACGTCTCCGGACCCTGGACGTTCCACGTCCGCGGTGGAGGCGCGCCCAGCGGCGTGACGATCGCGTCCGTGACGCCCAGCTCCGGCCCGGTCGCAGGCGGGACGCTCGTCGAGATCGCGGGTGCCGGACTCGCGTCCGTGACGCAGGTCCGGATCGGCGGCGTGACCGTCGTCCCGGAGGGAGCGCCGACCGACGGTGCTCTCTTCGTGAGGACACCCCCGGGCGTCGCCGCCGGACCCGCGCGCGTCGAGGTCATCGCCGGCAGCGGCGGCTCCGCCGCCCTCGACGGCGGCTTCGTCTACGTCTCGCCGCTCGCGGTGAGCGCGATCACCCCCGCCGAGGTCGGCCTCGTCGGAGGCACCGTCACGGTCACGGGGACCGGCTTCACGCGCGGTCTCACCGCGTACCTGGACGAGGCCGTGGTGGCGACCAGCAGCTTCACGTCGGGCGCGATCACCTCCTCGTTCGCGCTCGCCGTCCCGGGCGGCGCCGCGAAGGCGCTCACGCTGAAGCTGGAGCAGGCCGGGACCAGTCCGCTCGTGCTGGCGAACGCCATCCTCCGGCGCGATCACGAGCCGCCCATCCCGGTCGCGTGGGCGCCGACGGAGCCCCGGATCCCCATCGACTCGAAGCTGAAGGTCACCTTCAGCGAGCCGATCGATCCCGCCAGCGCCGGCAGCGTGCTCGTGTACGTCTACCTCGGCGGCGTCTGGTCGCCGGTCGAGGGCGCCCGCGCTGTGCTCGCCGACACGAGCGGCGCCGCGATCGGCGTCGAGTTCACGCCCGGCGCGCCGCTCCGCTCCGCCTCGCTGTACGAGATGCGGGTCGAGGGCGTTCGCGACCTGGTGCAGAACCCCATCGTCTACTCGCCTCAGTCCCGTCACCAGTTCCGCGCCGTCGACGTCGTGGCGCCGTCCGTGTCGGTCGCGCTGGACGGCAGCACGACGTCGCTCCCCGCGAGCCCGCAGCCGGTGGACCTGGCCGTGGGCGTGACCTGGACGTTCGTGGTGTCCGGCAGCGATCCCGACAGCGGGCAGACCCCGACCCCGTCCCTGCTCGTGGACGGCGTCTCCCAGCCCCGGGGCGCGGACGGGAAGTTCCGCTTCTCCTGGCCGAACACGGACCTCGGGCGGACCTCCACGGTCGTGGCGCGCATGTCCGACGGCGTGAACGCGAGCGAGCAGATCGTGCTCGTGAACCTCGTCGACAACATGCCGCCCACCTGCGCGATCCAGCTCGTCAGCGGCACCAGCGTGGTCGAGGAGGGGACCCCGCTCAAGGTGACCGTCACCGGTCACGACGACAACGGCGTCGCGTCGATGGACCTGCGGCTGAACGGCGCGCCGCTGAAGCGCGTCAACTACGGCGCGAGCCAGTACGACGTCTCGTTCACGGTGCCGGACGCGTCCGGGCTCCCGCCGCTCCGCGCCGCGGCGCTCACGGGCGACGTCGCGGAGGTGCAGCACACGTTCACGGCCTTCGCGCTGGACTCGAAGAGCGCCATGGGGCAGGCGGCGCCGCTCGCGGTCACCGTCCGCCGCGACGCCACCGCGCCCACCGTCAGCATCGTCGCCCCCGCCGAGGGGAGTCGTGTGCCCGCGGGGTCTACGGTGTCGGTCGCGGCGAGCGCGAGCGATCTGAACGGTGTCGCGTCGGTGGAGTTCACGCTCCCGAAGGGCGACGGCACGACCATCAAGAAGATCGTGACGGCCGCGCCTTGGACGGTGTCGTGGACGGCGCCGCTCGTGTCCGCCGCGACGTCGTTCACGCTCGAGGCGCGCGCGGCCGATCCTCGGGGCAACGCCGCCAGCGCGAGCGTCGAGGTGACGGCGGAGCCGACGCTGGTCGAGCCGATCGTGAGCATCACCCAGCCGACGTCCTCGACCTTCGTCGAGGGCGCCTCCATCGACGTCGCCGTCTCCGCGGCCTCTCCCGCCGGGATCGCCAGCGTGCGCATCGCGCTCGACGGCGACGAGGTCGTGCTCGGCAGCGCGCCGTGGACCACCCGGTTCACGGTCCCGGCCGGCGCGGCGGGCAACGTCTCCATCCTGCGCGCCGTGGCCGTCGACGGGAACGGCGTCGAGAGCAAGCCGGCCGTGAAGGCGTTGACCATCGGGGGGCGGCTCCTCGCCGTCCCCGACGGCGGCGTGGCCGCGTACCCGGCAGGTCCCGAGTTCCTTGGCGGCTCGACCGTGCTCGCCGCGGCGACGGCCCCCGTCTCCTCGGGCGCCGCCTCGGTCTACGTCGGCGGCTCGCTCGTGGGGACGCAGCCGAAGCTCGCTTCCCCGGCGGCGTTCGAGCTCCCCGAGGGTCCGGACGGCGCGCCGGTCCAGGTCACGGTGAGCGTACCGGGCTACGTGGATCCGCTCGCCTCGCTGGACGGCACCCTCACCCGGTTCGCGGCGGGCCCCCCGAAGATCGTGCGCGATCTGCCAGCCGGCTTCCCCGAGCTCGCCGCGCTGGCGGTGCAGGGCGACACGCTGCTGCTCGCCGCGCGGGACTGGAACGGCAATGGGGTGCTGCAGGTGCGCGCGCGCGACGACGATCGCGTGCTCGCGAGCGCGCTGCTGGGCGACACGCCCGTCGCGCTCGCCTTCGCGCAGGATGGCGTCGCGGTCGCGCTTCGGCACGACGGGCGCGGGCGCTTGGAGGTGCGCGACCTCGCTGAGCCGGCGGTCGTGCATGCCTCGCTCGAGCTTCGCCGTGAGGTCGTGGCGCTGGCCGGGTTCCGCGGCGGCGTCGCCGTCGCGTCCGACGAGGGCGTGCTGCTCCTCGACGGCGAGGCGCGGGTGCTCGCATCGCTCCCGCTCGGCCCCATCACGTCGATCGCGGCCGATGGGGATCGGCTGTTCGTCCTCGCCGCTGGAGAGCTCCTGAGCGTGGACGTCGCCGCCGCGTATGCGCCGCTGACGATCGGGCGGGTGGCTGCCGCCGATGCGACGTCCGTCGCCGCCGCGGGCGGAGGTCGGGTCTGCACCGTCGGTCCCTCCATCCAGTGCTTCGCCGTCGACGTCGCGGGCGCTCTCGTCGCGGACGCCGTCGGCGTGCTCGTGAGCGGCAGCGATGATTTCGAGCGCGGCGTCGATGTCGCGCGCAGGTGGACCAAGACCGACATCGGCCAGACGTCGCTCCCGGGGCCGTACGCGGTGCCCGTCGCGATCGCGGTTCAGGGCGCTGGCGCGGCGGGTATCGCGGGGACCAGCGACGAGTTCACGTTCGTCCACCAGGGCGGCGTGACGGGTGACTTCACGATGGACGTGGAGGTGGAGTCGCTTGGATACACGAGCCAGTATGCGAAGGCAGGCCTGATGGTCCGGCAGGACCTCACGGCTGGCAGCGCCAACGCCGCCATGCTCGTCGAGGCGCAGGGAAATGCGCACTGGGGGTGGAGACCGTCCGCCGGGGCCGCCAAGCAGTACTCCAACGTCTCGGGGCGCCCGCCGCGCTGGCTCCGCATCACGCGGTTCGGGAACGTCTTCCGCGGCTTCCACTCCGCGGACGGCGTGAGCTGGACCCAGGTCGGCTCGGATCAGGTCGTCCCCATGACCGGACCGGTTCAGGTGGGGCTCGCAGTCGCCTCCTACGTCGCGGGGACGCCGACCACTGGGGTGTTCCGCTCGTTCCGGTTCAACGGGGCTGGTAGCGGCGGCCGGAGCGATCCGCTCGATGCGCCGCTCGATCTCGCCTCGACGTGGACGAAGACCGACGTCGGCGGCGACGTCGCCCCGGCTCCGACGCTGACGAGCCCTGCGGTGCGACTGGAGGCGAACGGCGGTGACATCTACAACACGTCCGACAAGCTCGCGTACCTGTGGCAGAGGGTCCGCGGCGACTTCACGGTCGACGTGCGCGTCGATTCGCTGACGAGCGTCCACGCCTCCACGAAGGCGGGCCTCATGGTCCGCAAGGACCTCGGGGCTGGAAGCCCGCACCTCTCGATGCTCGTCCGTCCGACGGGCACGACCGAGCTGCTGTACCGGACGGGGCTGAACCAGAGCACCGGCAGCAGCAACAGCGTGGGGATGGGCGGCGCGAAGTGGCTGCGCGTCACCCGCTCGGGCAACTCGCTGGCCGGCTACTGGTCGAACGACGGCGTCACCTGGACGCAGCAGGGCACGACGCAGACCATCGCGCTGGGGGACCCGCTGTACGTCGGCCTCGCGACGAGCTCGTACACGGCCAACCAGACCGCGTACGCGACGTTCGACGACTTCCGGATCGACGGCGGCTCGACGTTCGGCGCGGATCCTGCGCGCGCCGTCGCGCGCGGCGGATGGCTGATGTCCGCGCGTACGGACGGCCTTTCGGTCGTGCGCGCCGGGGCGGGCGAGGTGCCGGGCGTCACTGGCTTCTTCCCCGCGCTGTCCGGCGCTCCCGTGGCTGGGGCCTCGGACGTGCTCGTCTCGCAGGACGACGGCTACGCGCACCTGCGGCTCGCGTTCGGGACGGCTGCGCCGTCCGTCAGCCTCTCCGCTCCGGCGTCCGCCCCGGCGGGCGGGCGGGTGGCGCTGTCCGCGTCCGTCGTCGATCCGGATCCGCGTGACGCCTACACCGCCGAGCTGCTGGTCGATGGCCGGATCGTCGAGACGCTCGAGTCGCGCCTGCCGTCCTACGCGGACCTGCCTGCGGCTGGGACGAGCGCCGAGGTCGTCCTCCGCGTCCGCGACCTCGCCGGGCACGTCGCCACGGCGCAGGCGAGCGTCGCGCTCGTCTCCTCGACGGAGGGCCCCGCCCTCGCGGAGCTCCGCAGCGCCGACACGGTGCTGGAGGGGACGCCGCTCTCCATCGCCGCCATCCCGGCCGAGCCGGGTCGCGTGGCGAGGGTGGAGTACACGTTGATCGAGAGCGCGACGCAGGTGGTCGCGGACGCGCCGGCGATCGCGGCGGAGCTGACGGCTCCTGCCGTCGGGTCCGACACGACGTTCACGCTCCAGGCGGTCGCGATCGACGAACAGGGCAGGCGCGGCCCCGCGTCGACCCGCACCGTCACGGTGCGCGACGACCTGACGCCGGGAGGCCCGGCCGTGACGGTGGCCGTGCTCGGCCCCGTGACGCGGTTCGAGGGGACGTTCGTTCCGGTCGAGGTGACGGTCACGTCAGGGTTCGGCATCCGCGAGGTCCGGATCTACGCGAAGCCGACCGACCAGGCCGAATGGACCCTGCAGCAGCTGCTCCCTCTCCCGCCGTATCTCGGCAGCGTGTTCGTGCCGATGGGGATTGGCGGGAAGACCGTCGAGGTGAAGGCGGTCGCCAACGATCTCGACGGACGTTCAGGGGAGGGCACGACGTCCTTCGCCAGCTCGGACGACACCGCCCCGCCCACCATCTCGGCCCTCGAGGTCGACCCGGGTGATCCCGCAGGCACCGGCACTACCTCCATCACGGTGTCGCCAGGGACGCGTGTGACGGCGACGGCCGTCGCGAGCGACGCGGTCGGCCTCGAGCGCGTGTCCGTGCAGCTGCTGGACAAGCCGAGGGCGGATGGCGGCGTGACCCTCGCGGAGGGTGGCGCGACGCTGGTCTTCGACGTCCCGGCGGACGCGCTCGCGGGCGCACGGTACACGCTCGAGGCGACCGCCTCCGATCGTTCGGGCAACACGGCCGTCCCGAGGACGAGGACCCTCCTCGTCGGCACGCCAGCGGTCGCTGGGGCACCGACGGCGACGGCGACGGGCACCTTCGCGGGCGCGTTCCGCCTCGAGCTGCGCGGCGAGCACGTGTTCGCGCTGACGGGGCAGGGCGTCCAGATCGCGCTCCTGCAGCGTGTCCCGGCGCCGTCCCTGCAGCACGTCGGCACGTACGCCACGACATCGGCGCGGGACATCGCCGTCCTCGGTGACCTGCTCCTCGTGGCGCGGTCCACCGGCATCGACGTGGTCGACGTCTCGGATCCCTCGGATCCGAGGAAGGTCGGCGCGCTCGCCGACGGCAACGACTGGACCCGCATCGGCGCAGGCGGCGGGGTCATTCTGGCCACGCGCGGCGGCTGGTCCTACCGCGTCGACCTCACCGACCCTACGGCTCCCGTCGCGAGCACGAGCTATTCGTACTCCTCACCGGTCGTCGGGTCCTCCGGCCCCGGCGTCTTCGTGGCGGGTAGCACGCTGTACGTCGTCGGCGCGAACGACGGCGGCCTCGCTCAGGTCACCCTCTCCACGAGCGCCGCTGGCCGCGACGCCGACCTCGCGGGCGATCTCCTCGTCGTGGGCAGCGACACCGGGGTCCAGCTCGGCGGGATCGTCCAGGGCAGCAACAGCTACTCGAGCCTGTCGACCGTGGCGCTGCCTTCGGGAACCCGCGCGCTCGCCGTCGACGATGGCCACGCATACGTCGCCTGTCAGGACGGGACGCTGCGCGTGGTCGACGTTCGCGATCCCTTGAATGGGAGGGTCGTCGCGACGCAGGCGATCGACGCCAGTGACGTCGTCGCGAGCGCCGGAGTGCTGCTCGCAGCGACGCCCGCGGGCATCGAGCTCAGGTCGCTGTCGGCTGGCCCGACCTCGCCTCCTGCCGAGCTCGGGCGGGTCACGCTCTCCGAGAGGGCGCTCGGCGTCGCGGCGTTCCGGCGAGGGGCGCTCGTCGCCAACGGTCAATACGGCGTGACGCGGGTCGGCGTGGCGGATCCGACGGCGCCGGCGGCGACGAACAAGGTCATCGGCGGGACCGCACCGACCGTGCAGCAGGTCGAGATCGTCGGCAGGGACGTCTACTACCTCGACGCCGGACGGCTCTGGGCGTCTGCCGAGAAGGCCGACGGGACGTTCACGGCGAAGACGACCGAGAACACGGCCTTGAGCTCCTTCGGGAGCGTGATCCGGTTCCACGCGTCCCCGCGACGGCTCTGGGCGATCGTCGGCTCCGACGTGAAGACGGCGGTCCTCCCGGACGTGAGCGCGAGCGCGAAGCTCGGCCTCGGGCAGCCGCTGGTCGACGTCAGCGGGGACGGTGAGCACGCCATCGTGGGGCTCGGGTCCGCGGGGCTCGCGATGGTCGCGGTCGACGCGGCCGGCGCGCTGGCGCAGGTCGGCTTCTCGTCGGTGCCCGCCGACGCGGTCGGGCTCTCCGGTACGCTCGCCGTCGCCGGGCGAGGAAACCAGCTCGTCACGCTCGACGTCGCCGATCCTGCGGAGCCGGCTCCACTCGTGGCCTTCTCGACGGCCGGCCCCGTGCAGCGCATCCGGCTCGTCGGGCGGCTCGCCGTGGTGAGCGAGCTGACAGCGGTCGAGCTGTGGGATCTCACGGATCCCACGACCCCTCTGCGCGTCGCCTCGCTGCAGGCCACCGCCGCGCGAGACGCAGCGGTGATCCCGGGCGGACTGGTCGCCGTCGCGGATGGGACGGACCTCGTCTTCCACTCGCTGGCGCCCAGCGCAGCGGCCGCGGCGCCCACCGTGACGCTGCTCGGGCCTGCGAACGGCAGCGAGATCGCGGCCGGCAAGTCGTTCGAGATCGCGATCGCCTCCTCGGGCGTGCGCTACGACCTCGAGCTCCTCGTCGACGGGCGCGTGGTCGGCAGGATGGACGAGGTGTTCCCGGTGAGGCCGCCAGGGAGCGCGGACGTCGCGCCGCGCTCACGTTGGTTCGTTCCGGTGCGGACGCCGGCCGGCGCGGTCGTCCGCGTTCAGGTCCGGGGCCGGTCCTCCACCGGCGCGACGGCGCTCTCGGCGGCCACGGAGCTGCGAGTCGTCGCGCCGTCGCCGGCGGCGTTCACGCTGAGCTCCATCACGCTCGCGCCGAACAGCCTGACCGTCTATCCGGGCGAGGCGGTGAGGGTCGAGGTCTGCCGCACGAGCACCGCGTCGGGCGTGGGCCCCTTCACTGCGCTCGCCCGGTTCGGCACCCGGATCCTCGGCACGCTCACGCCGAGCTCGGGGCTGTGCCTCGCGGGTGACGTCCGGATGCCGGTCGTCGCCGTCCAGGAGCTCCAGCCGATCACCGCCGAGGTGACGGACGCGCTCGGACGGACCGCGTCCAAGTCCACCGCGGCCATCACGCTCAAGCCGACCCTCGCAGCGGTGCCCTCGCCGACGCTCTCGCCCGCGAACGCGACGGACCTGAGGGCGCCCTGGAACAACGCGCTCTCGGCCAGCGTCACGGGCCAGGCGATCCTGCGCGTCCTCCTGTACGTGGATGACCGGCTCGTGGCGACGTCGGGCGAGGGGCGGACGTCCGCCAGCGCCGCCTACACGCTCGTGCTGCCCGCGAGCGCGGTCGGCACCACGGTTCGGGTGAAGGCGATCGCCGTCGATTCGACGGGCGCCACGTCGGCTCCCGTCGAGAGGACCTACACGGTCCAGTCCGACGGGCTCCCCCCGAACATCACCAACCTGTACGTGCAGAACGCGTACGCTTCGGCGGACGGGTCGTTCGCCGTCGCGGAGGGCGCGCTCGTGGGGCTGTACGCGAGCGCCTCGGACCCCGCCCCCGACTACGACGGACGGATCCTGGTCATCCGCGACGGCGGCACCGAGGTGGCGCGGTTCGATGGCGCCTCCAACTACTCGTCGTTCTCGGCGTCCGGCTCGTACCGCGTCCCCTCGCTGGTGGAGCAGGCCGATGGGATTCGCCTCATCGAGGCGGAGGCCATCGACGTCCGCGGACACTCGTCGAAGCGGACGCTCACGTTGCGCCTCAAGCCGAACGTTGCGCCGACGCTGTCCCTCAACACTCCCAACGGGAGCGTCATCCGCGGATACCCTGAGACCTTCTGCGCGACCGCGAGGGACGACAACCAGGTGTCGTCGATCGTGGTGACGATCGACGGGATCCCGTTCGCCGGCGCGATGACGAGCTGTCGCACCTCGTACTCGAACGATGACTGTCAGAGCTTCTGCGCGGAGTACGTCGTCCCGGCGTCCGGGAACGTGCTCGTGTCGGCCGAGGCGCTCGACGTCTTCGGCGCCAGCGGGACGTCGTCGTACAGCTACTATCCGTACGCGAACCAGCCGCCATCGGTGTCGATGTCGGAGCGGCGCGACTATCTGGTCGCAGGCACCACGACCCGACTCGCCGGAAGCGCTTGGGACGAGCGACCGTTCAAGCTCGAGCTCCTGGCAGACGGGGCGCTCGCCTATTCCGCGGTCGACGTGACGAGCTGGCCGAGCGACCTGACGTTCACGCCGGCCGCCGAAGGCACGGTGCACCTGGGCTTCCGTGTGACGGACAAGCCCGGCCTCACCGGCCAGGTCGCGCGCGACATCCCCGTGCGTCCTGCGGGGACCGGCTTGAGCTGCGCGGCGCCCGTGCAGCTCAAGCCGACCGGCGATCTCCGGCCGCTGTACGGCACCCTCTCGCCGCAGCTCTCGAACCCGTGCACCAGCTATTACGGTCCGTTCAAGGTGGGGACCTGGCTCTCGCTGCCGTTCGATGGTGACGTCGAGAGCGTCCAGCTGGCAGGGCTCAGATACTACGACTACCTCTCGTACAGCCCGTCGTGCGGTACCGCGCTCGCGTGCGCGAGCTCCGGCGCCATGGAGAACCTGTCCGCTGGCGCCCGCATGTTCGTCGGTCCCTCCTGCGCGACCCCGCCCTGCAACAACGAGCCGACCATGTCCATCGCCTGGGCCCGACTCGGACTCGGGACGACGTGTCAGCCCGGGTCGAGCACCATCATGTGTGCGAGCGGCGGCGTCTGCCGGCTCGACGGCACCACGGGCGAATACCGCTGCGCGAAGGCCGCGTGCTCGGATGGCGTCGACAACGACGGCGACGGCGCGATCGACTGGCGCGCGGACGCCGGTTGCAGCGACCGGTCCGACGACTCGGAGGACGGCCCGGACGCGGCGCCCGCCTGCGCGAACGGCGTGGACGACGACGGTGACGGCCTCGCGGACTACGGCGTGGACTCGGGCTGCGGTGCTGCCGCGAGCGGGAGCGAGTCGTTCTGCTCGACGCCGCTCGAGGGCGTGCTCAGCGGACGCCCCCTGCCGCTGACCGTCTGGGGCAACACGCGCGGCGCGCCGAGCAGCTTCGCGACGCAGTGCACCTACGCGACGAGCTCGGGGGACCACGTCTACGAATGGACCGTTCCGAGCACCGCGACGTACGTCGTCAAGGTGACCGGCAAGAGCTTCCTCCCGTACTGGTCGGTCCGGAAAGAGGCGTGCGACGCGGCGGGCGCGTGCGCGAGCGGGAACACTTCCACGTCGCTCACGTTGACGCGGGGCGAGCGCATCGCGATCGTGATCGACGGCGCGTCGGGCGCCGGCGGCACGTACACGCTCGAGCTGAGTCGTACGTCCGGGCTCGTCGGGCCTGGCGAGGCCTGCGAGCCGACCTCGAGGTTCCTCGCGTGCGAGGAGGGCTTCTGCGAGGCGGACGCGGACGGCGTGAATCGCTGCCGCTCCGCGGCGTGCGGGAACCGCCTCGATGACGATGGAGACGGCAAGGTGGACTGGCCGGACGACCCCGGCTGCGCGTATGCCGGAGACGACGCCGAGGCGGATCCTTCCACGGTGCCCGTGTGCTCGAACGGCCACGACGACGACGGCGACACGCGGGTCGACCATCCGGTCGATCTCGAGTGCGCGGGGGCGAGCGGGCAGAGCGAGACCTTCTGTGCCACGGACGTCGCCGGGACCCTCTCCGCGGTGCCGGCGCGGGTCATCGGGACGACGCTCGGCGGCCCGAAGACACAGGCGGCGTGCAACACGGGCACGGCCTCGCCGGAGCGCGTCATCGAGTTCACCGCGCCGACGAAGGGGGTCTACCGGTTCGACACCCGCGAGTCGACGTTCAGGACGCTGCTCGCGGTGCGCGACGCGACCTGCGATGGTGCGCCGCTCGCCTGCACCACGTCGGGCACTTACTCGCCCGAGTGGGATTACCGCGCGCTCCTCGCCGTCCCGCTCGACGCGCATCAGACGGTCGCGGTCATCGTGGATGGGGTCGACTACTACGGCCCGGCTCAGGGCAACTTTACGCTCGACGTCACGCGGGCCAGCGGACTGCTGCCCGCCGGCGAGGCCTGCGACCCCGGCTCGACGACCCTGATGTGCGAGAACGGAGCGTGCGAGCTCGGCGTCGACGGCGCCTACCGCTGCCGTGCCGCCGCCTGCGCCGATGGCGTCAGCAACGACGACGGCGACACGCTCGTGGACTGGCCGGAGGATCCTGGCTGCAGCTTCCCGGGCGACGACGACGAGCGCGATCCGGAGAGCGCGCCCATCTGCGCGAACACGGACGACGACGACGGCGACACGTTCATCGACTTCGCCGAGGACTCGGGGTGCTCCGCGGCCAGCGGGCAGAGCGAGGCGTTCTGCACGACCGAGGTCGCGGGCGTGCTCGCGGACGTCCCGGGGGTGGTATGGGGAACGACGACGGGCGGGCCGAGCGCCAGGGGGACCTGCGGCTACGGCACGGGCGCTCCGGAGCGCGTGATCGAGTTCACCGCGCCGGCCGCGGGAACGTTCCGGTTCGACACCTCGCGGTCTGCGTTCCCGACGGCGCTGTCGGTGCGGAACGGTACCTGCGACGGGCCCGAGCTCGCTTGCACGGCGTCTGGAGGTAGCGGGTCCGACGGCACCTCGCGTGCGCGGCTCGACCTCACGCTCGGCGCCCGCCAAACGGTCGCGGTCGTCGTGGATGGTTTCGACTCGAACAGCCAGGGCAACTACGCGCTCGACGTGACGCAGCTGACGGGCCTCCAGGCAGCCGGCTCCGTGTGCGATCCGTTCTCGACCACGCTCGCCTGTGAGGACGGCTTCTGCGAGAGCAGCGGGAGCGGCTCGTACCGCTGTCGCGCCGCGGCTTGCGCCGACGCGGTCGACGCCGACGGCGACGGCAAGTACGGCTGGCCCGACGACCCTGGCTGCAGCTCGCGCGGCGACGACGACGAGACCGACCCGGGCACGACCCCGGCGTGCTCGAACCTGCGGGACGATGACGGAGACATGATCATCGACCATCCGCTCGATCCCGAATGCGCCTCGGCCGCCGGCAGGAGCGAGAGCTTCTGCGCCGCAGACGTGATCGGGGCCGTGGGTGAGGTGCCCGCCCGCGTGGCCGGGACGACCATCGGCGGTCCCAACAGCACGGTGAGCTCGTGCGGGGGAAATGCGACGCCCGAGCGCATCGTGGAGTTCACCGCGCCGCGCGCCGGGACCTACCGGTTCGACACGAGCGCGTCGTCGTTCTACACGCTGCTCTCGATCCGGGAAGCGAGCTGCACCGGACCGGAGCTCGCGTGCACCAACTCGGGGAGCTACTCGCCGGCAGGTTACACGCGGGCCGCGCTCGACGTACGCCTCGCGGCGCAGCAGACGATCGCGGTCGTAGTCGACGGAAGCGGAAACTGGTACTCGGACTACCAGGGCAACTTCGTCCTCGACGTGGAGCAGATCGCCGGGCTCCTGCCGGCAGGCGCCGCGTGCGATCCGGACTCGACCGGCGTCAGGTGTGAGAACGGATTCTGCGAGCAGGACCTCCTCGTCGGGTACGCGTGTCGCGTGGCCGCGTGCGCGGACGGCGTCAGCAACGGCGACGAGGACGCGCTCGCCGACTGGCCCGAGGACCCGGGCTGCAGCTTCCCCGGGGACGACGACGAGACCGATCCGGCAATCGCGCCGATCTGCTCGAACGACACCGACGACGACCAGGACGGCTCCGCCGACTACCCCGCGGACCTCGGCTGCGCCGCCGCCAGCGGCCAGAGCGAGCAGTTCTGCCGCGGCGCCGCCGCTGCGGTCGCGGAGGTGCCCGCGCGCGTGTTCGGAACCACGGAGGGCGCCTCCCGCGAGCGGACGACGTGCGGGACTGGAACCCTCTCAGCCGAGCACGTCGTGGAGTTCACCGCGCCGCGCACCGGACGCTACCGGTTCGACACCGCGTCGTCCGGCTTCGGCGCGGTGCTCGCCGTGCTGGACGGAACGTGCAACGGCGCCGAGCTCGGCTGCGCGACGAGCGGCAGCTACTCGCCCGAGGGGTATTCGCGGGCCGCCATCGAGGTGTCGCTCGTCCAGCACCAGACCGTCGCCGTCGTGGTCGACGGCAACGACTCGTCCGCCGTCCGCGAGGGCAACTACGTCCTCGACATCGAGCAGGTCGCGGGGGTCCTCCTCGCGGGCGAGGCGTGCGATCCTGCCTCGATCGGCTTTGCGTGTGAGAACGGGGTCTGCGAGGCGAGCGCCTCGGGCGACCTCGTCTGTCGCGCGGCGGCCTGCGCCGATGGCGTGGATCGCGACGGAGACGGCCTGACCGACTGGCCTGAGGATCCCGGGTGCAGCTTCGCGGGCGATGACGACGAGACCGGACTCGCGGCTGCGATCTGCTCGAACGGGCAGGATGACGACGCCGACGGGCTGACGGACCATCCCGTAGACACGGCGTGCGCAGGCGCAGCCGGCGCGAGCGAGCACTTCTGCGAGGCCGCGCCGGCGTTCGCCGCGGTCGCGTCCGCTCCGGCGCGCGTCTTCGGCACCACGATCGGCGGCTCGAGGGCGTTCGCAGCCTGCGGCGGTGGATCTGCCCCCGAGCGGATCGTCGAGTTCAGGGCTCCCCGAACCGGCGCATATCGGTTCGATCTGAGCGGGAGCCGCTTCTACACGAGCCTCGCGATCTTCGACGGTGGGTGTGAGGGAGGGCTCGTGGTGTGCAGCTCGAGCTCGAGCCTCGAGTCGCCGGCGCGAGCCGACGCGTGGCTCGAGGCAGGGCAGACGATCGCCGTCGTGATCGACGGGTACGGCTACTACTCGCCGTCGCAAGGAAACTTCGTCCTGGACGTCCGCCAGATCTCCGGCACGCTCGGCGCAGGGGAGACGTGCGACCCGGCCGCCCCGACGGTCATGTGTGAGAACGGGATCTGCGAGGCGGACGGGGGAGGCTCGTACCGGTGCCGCGCGGCCGCCTGCGCGGACGGAGTCTCGAACGGCGACGAGGACGCCCTCGCCGACTGGCCCAACGATCCGGGGTGCAGCTACCCGGGCGACGACGACGAGACCGATCCGGCGGAGCCCCCCGCGTGCGCGAACGCCGTGGACGATGACGTCGATCTCGCGACGGACTTCCCCGCCGATGGGGAGTGCGCGGGGGCCGCCGGTCACAGCGAGGCGTTCTGCTCGAGCCCGGTCGCAGGAGCGCTCGCGGAGGCGCCGTTCAGGGTGATCGGCACCACGGTCGGCGGCGACAACGCGATGTCCGCATGCGGGACCGGCGCCTCCTCGCCCGAGCGCATCTTCGAGTTCACCGCCCCGCGCACCGGGACGTACCGGATCGACACGAGCGGCTCGGCGTTCACCTCGGTCGTGTCCGTGCGCGACGGCGCGTGCACCGGGAGCGAGCTGGCGTGCGGTGGTGGCAGCACCGGCGCCCAGCCGCGAGTGGATGTCCCGCTCCTCGCCAACCAGACCGTCGCCATCGTCGTCGACGGCAGCGACTCGGCATCCGTCCGGCAGGGCACGTTCGTGCTCGACGTGCTGCAGGTCGCGGGCAGGCTCGGTCCGGAGGAGCCGTGCGATCCGGCTTCGACCGCGTTCAGTTGCGAAGCGGGCTTCTGCGAGGCCGGTGCGGACGCCGCGTACCGGTGCCGGCTCGCCCAGTGCGCGAACGGACTCGACGACGACGCCGACGGCCTGAAGGACTGGCCCGAAGAGCCGGGCTGCACCCAGCCCGGTGACGACGACGAGACGGACCCGACGACGGCGCCTGTCTGCTCGGATCTCGCGGACAACGACGGCGACGGGAACCCGGACTACACGACCGACGCTCAGTGCAGCGCGGCCTCCGGGACGAGCGAGGAGTTCTGCGGCTCGATCGTCGCCGGCGTCCTGGCGGACGAGACGCTCGCCGTCACCATCCGCGGAACTACGATCGGCGGGGGGAATGCGTTCTCCGCGGATGCGAGCTGCGGGTACAGCGCAGACGGTCCGGACCGCGTGTTCGAGTGGCGGGTCCCGTACACCGGCCAGTGGCGGATCGACACGGCCGGCTCCTCGTTCGACACCCTGCTGCGCGTCCGGGACGCGAGCTGCACGGGATCGTTCGTCTCGTGCTCCGCCTACAACGGCTGGAACGGCACGAACTACACGAGCCAGACGTACCTGTCCCTCCAGGCGGGACGCCTGCTCGCGATCATCGTGGACGGCCTGAGGCCGACTGCCGCAGGCGCCTATCAGCTCAACCTGACCCTCACCTCGGCGACGCTACCTCAGGGCGCGCTGTGCGAGCCGGGCGCGTTCTCGGTCACGTGCGGCACCGGGATGAAGTGCGTCGAGACCACGAGCGGAGCGCACCGCTGCGGGTACCCGCAGTGCAGCAACGGCTCGGACGACGACGGCGACGGCAAGACGGACTGGCCGAACGATCCCGGCTGCGCCCACGCGGACGACAACAGCGAGGACTCGGCCGTCGTCACCGCCTGCTCGGACGGACGGGACGACGACGGGGACGGGCTGATCGACTACCCGGCCGATCCGCAGTGCGGCGCAGCCAGCGGCGACAGCGAGGCGTTCTGCTCGAGCCCCATCTCCGGTGCTCTCGGCAGCTTGGCGCTGCCGATTACCGTCGCCGGAGCGACGCTCTCCGGCGGAACCGACGCGTTCACCGCGACGTGCGGAGCCCGCGGATCTGCTGCGCCGGACAGGGTCTACCAGTGGACCGCACCGGCGGCGGGCGTCTACCAGTTCGACACCCTCGGATCGCAGATGGACACGATCGTGTCGGTCCGCGAGCTCACCTGCGGAGGGCGCGAGCTCGCGTGCGACGCGAACGCGGGCGGTCCCGACGAGGGCTTCACCTCGATCACCCACGCGGCGCTCGAGGCCGGGCAGACGGTCGCCGTCATCGTGGATGGGGAGTACGGCGACTACGGGCCGTTCGTGCTCCACATCCTGCCATCCACCTTGCGGCTCGGGATAGGCGCGTCGTGCGATCCTTCCTCCGGCAGCGTCGATTGCCTCGGGTCCACGTGCCTCCCGGATGATGCAGGCGCATATCGGTGCGCGGTCGCGGCGTGCGCCAACGGCGCGGACGACGACGGGGACGGCTGGACGGATTGGCCTGATGATCCGGGGTGCGAGTCGCCCGCCGACGACCTCGAGGCGGATCCCTCGACGGCGCCGGTCTGCTCGAACGGCCTCGACGACGATCGCGACGGCTACGTCGATCAGCACGGCGACGCGACGCACTCGCCCGATCTCGCTTGCGGGGGTGCGAGCGGCGGAAGCGAGAGCTTCTGTTCCGCCGTGCCGGACGCTCCGCTCCTCGTGGGCGTCCCCGTCCGGATCGCCGCGAGACTCCCTGCCGCCTCGCGGATCTCCAGCTCGACCTGCGGAAGCAGCGCGGGCCCGGAGCTCGTGTACGAGTGGGTCGCGCCCAGCACCGGTACCTACTGGTTCGATACGATGGGCTCGACGTTCGACTCGACCCTCACGATCCGTAGCGGGCAGTGCGACGGCTCGGTCCTGGCGTGCGACGACGACCGAGGCGGAAACTACAGGTCGGCGCTGTCGTATATGCTACAGGCCGGCCAGCGGGTGGCGATCGTCGCCGACAGCTACAGCGGCGAGACCGGTGAGCTGATCCTGAACGTCCGCGCGAGCCCTCCCGAGCGCTGCGATGACGGCAATGACGACGACTCGGACGGTCTCGTGGACTGCAACGACCCCGACTGCGCGTGGAGGCCCGGCTGCTTCTCCTCTCAGCCGCGAGCCCCACGCCGACGCAGGCGTCAACGGCGGCGCCTCCTGATCCGGAGGCGCCCGTGACGTTCCGGTTCGACGGGTCCGACTCGAAGGAATCGCCATGACCGTAACCGCATTCGTCTCGCACCGGCCGCTGGCCGGGCTCGCCGCCCTCGCGCTTCTGGCGTCCCTCGCGGGGTGCGACCGTCAGTCTGTGGTGATCTCCGGACGAACTCGCGTCTCGCCGGAGGAGGCGGCCGCTTACCTCTCGCGGCGCGCGACCTCGGGCGACTCCGACGTCGACGCCGCGCTCGGCGAGCTGGCGGAGCGGGCGTTGCTCGCGGAGGCGGCGCGGAAGGCAGACGTCGACGACGATCCGACCGTGAAGGCGAGGCTCGCCGCCGCGCGCCGCGAGATCCTCGCGGCGGAGTACCTCGATCGCGAGCTCGCGCAGGCGGATCGCGAGGACCTCCTTCGCGAGCGCTACGCGGCCCGGAAGGACCAGCTCGCGCGTCGGCGAATCCACGTGGCCCATGTGGCCTTCCTCGCCCGCGACGGCGAGCCGCGCGCCAAGGCGGCGGCGCAGTCGAAGGCATCCCGCGCCTACGCCCGGCTCGCCGGCGGCGACGCGTTCGAGGCCGTGGCGAAGGAGATGTCCGAAGATCCCGTCACCGGCGCGAAGGGAGGGGACCTCGGGCCGCTCCTCGAGGGCGAGGTCGACCAGGGGTTCTTCGAGGCGGCTGCCGCACTCACCGCCGGTGAGTTCTCGAAGCCCATCGAGACGCCCTACGGGTTCCACGTCGTGAAGGCGCTCGAGCGCGTCGAGACGGTCACGCCGAGCTTCGACGACGTGCGGAGCGCGCTCGCCGCCGAGGCGCGGCGGGAAACCCAGGTGAAGCTGCTCGAGCGACTGCGCGAGGACGTCTCGGTGAGGGTTTATCCGGATCGCGTGAAGCGACGGTCCCTGGAGCAGGGGGAGAAGAAATGACGAGCGGACTCCTCTTCGCCTCGCTGCTCGCGACGCTCCAGGCCGTCGCGCCCGATCTGACGCTCACCTCGGTGAGCGCCCCGGCCAGCGGGCAGACGGCCGGAACGATCGTCGTCGAGAACACGGTCGCGGCGAGCGCCTCGGGGGGCGCCGCACCGGAGTTCTACGTCGGGGTCTTCCTCTCGACGGATGCGGTGATCACCGCGTCGGACACGCTGCTCGGTTACAGGTCCGTGGCCGCGCTCGCTGCTGGCGCGTCGTCTCACGACGCCACCGTCGTGACGCTGCCCGCGAATCTCGCCACAGGGACGTACTACGTCGGCGCGATCGTGGACAACTTCCCCGTCTACATCGGCGACGAGCTGGACGGCTACTACGTCCAGGACCAGGCGCACGAGTCCGACGAGTCGAACAACGCGGCGCTCGCCGGACCGATCGCGATCCAGGGCGCAGACCTCGTCATCGCGGAGGTGAGCGGCCCGGCGACCGGCTCGAGCGGGTCGACGATCGTCGTCCGGAACACGGTCTCCGCCGTCGGAGGAGGTACCGGCGGTTTCATAGTCGGTCTCTATCTCTCCCGCGATGCCACGATCACGACATCCGACGTCCTGCTCGGGACGCGGAGCGTGCCGGGGCTCGCGGGGGGGACCTCGAGCACCGTGGACACGACGCTGACGATCCCGGTGACGGCCTCCGGCTCGTACTATCTCGGCGCGATCGCCGATCGCAACGACTACGTCGTCGAGGGAGACGAGACGAACAACGCGCGCCTCGGGAGCGCGCTCTCGGTGATCGGGCCCGATCTGACCATCTCGGGCGTGAGCGGCCCGGCGACCGCGTTCTCCGGCATGACGATCGCGGTCGAGACGACGGTCGCCGCGACCAGCGCCGCGGGCAACGCGGGCAGCTTCTCCGTCGGGCTCTACCTCTCGAAGGACGACGTGATCACGACGTCCGACGTGTTCCTCGGGAGCCGGAGCGTGTCTTCGCTCGCGGCAGGAGCGACGAGCACCGCGACGACCTCCGTGAAGGTCCCGGCGACCATCGCGCCGGGGACCTGGCGCCTGGGCGCGATCGCGGACCATGCGAACTACTTCGCCGAGCCGGATGAGACGAACAACGCGCTGGCGGGCAGCGTCATCGCCGTGACCGGCCCGGACCTCGTCGTGAGCAGCATGTCCGGTCCAGCGGGCGCGCTCACCGGCGAGACGATCACGGTGACGGATACGGTCACGGCGCAGGCCGGCGGCGCGGACGCGGGGGCGTTCCGCGTGGGGTTCTACCTGTCCGAGGATGCGGTCATCACGACGTCCGACCTGCGCATCGGCGAGCGCGTGGTGAACGGCCTCGCCGCGGGGTCGTCGAGCTCGGGCACCACGTCGATCGCGGTGCCCGCCGGGCTGGGTGGCGGCACGTACCACCTCGGCGCGATCGTCGACTGGGCGAACCAGGTGGTGGAAGAGGAGGAGGGGAACAACGCGCTCGAGGCGAACACGGTGCTCGTGACTGCGCCTGACCTGTTCGTGGCTTCGGTGATCGGGCCCGCTGCAGGGCTCGCGGGTGAGACGATCGTGGTGGAGAACACGGTCGAGGCGAGCGTGTCGGGCGGCGCGGCCCCCGGGTTCTTCGTCGGGGTCTTCCTCTCCTCGGACGCGGTGATCACGGCGTCCGACAGGCTGCTCGGCTACCGCTGGGTGGACGGGCTCGAGCCCGGCGAGACGTCGTACGATCCGACCCCCGTGACGCTGCCGGTGAACCTCGCGTCTGGGACCTATTACCTGGGCGTGATCGCCGACGACTTCGGGGTCTACATCGGCGACGAGTGGGACGGCTACTGGATCGCGGACGAGGCGAAGGAGTCGGACGAGACGAACAACGCGCTCGCCGGCGGCGCGCTCGTCCTCGGCGGGGCGGACCTCGTCGTGGCGGAGGTGAGCGGCCCGGCCGATGCGCTGACGGGGCGGCCCGTCGTCGTTCGAAATACGGTGACGTCCCTCGGCGGAGGGGCGGGCTCGTTCAACGTCGCCCTCTATCTGTCGCCCGACGCGACGATCACCGCGTCGGACCGATTCCTCGGGAATCGGGCCGTCCCCGGGCTCGCGCCCGGCGGCTCGAGCACCGCAGACACGACGGTGACGATCCCGGCCGCGACGGCACACGGAAGCTACTTCCTCGGCGCGATCGCCGACGGCTCGAACTATGTCGTGGAAGAGGATGACACGAACAACGCGCTCGCGGGGACCGTGATCGCCGTCACAGGCTCGGATCTGACGATCTCCGCGGTCAGCGGGCCTGCTGGCGCGTTCTCTGGCGCGACGATCGCGGTCGACACGTCCGTCACTGCGAGCAGCGCGGGTGGGGACGCGGGGGGCTTCTCCGTCGGGATCTACCTCTCGAAGGACGACGTCGTCACGACGTCCGACGTGTTCCTCGGTAGCCGGAGCGTGTCGTCGCTCGCCGCGGGAGCGACGAGCAGCGCCTCGACGAACGTGACGATCCCGGCGAGCGTCGCGCCGGGATCGTGGCGGCTGGGCGCGATCGCGGACTACGCGAACTACCTCGGCGAGTCGGAGGAGCGGAACAACGCGCTCGCCGGCGGCGTGATCACCGTGACCGGTCCGGATCTCCTCGTGACCAGCGTGTCCGGGCCCGCGGGAGCGCTCACCGGCGAGACCATCTCGGTGGCGGATACGGTGACCGCGCAGGCCGGGGCAGCGAACTCCGGCCCGTTCCGGGTGGGGTTCTACCTGTCCACGGACGCGGTCATCACGACGTCCGACCTGCGCATCGGCGAGCGCGTGGTGAACGGGCTCGCCGCGGGTTCGTCGAGCTCGGGCAACACGGCGATGGTGGTGCCGGCCGAGCTGGCCGGCGGCACGTACTACCTCGGCGCCATCGTCGACTGGTCGAGTTCGGTCGTGGAGGCGGACGAGGGGAACAACGCGCGCCTCGCGGGCTCGCTCCTGGTGACCGCGCCGGACCTCTTCGTGGCGACGGTCGTCGCGCCCACGTCTGCGCTGGCTGGAGAGACGATCGTGGTGGAGAACACGGTCGAGGCGGACGTGTCGGGCGGCGCGGCGCCCGGGTTCTACGTCGGGATCTTTCTCTCTTCCGACGCGGTGATCACCGCTTCGGACAGGCTGCTGGGGTACCGCTGGGTGGGCGGGCTGGCGCCGGGGGCCTCGTCGTTCGACGCGACCGCCGTGACGCTGCCGGTGAATCTCCCCTTCGGAACGTACTTCGTCGGCGCCGTCGCCGACGACTTCCCCGTCTACATGGGGGACGAATGGGAAGGTTACATCGTCGAGGACCTGGCGAAGGAGTCCGACGAGGCGAACAACGCGCTCGCCGGCGGGACCATCGGGATCGGGGGCGCGGACCTCGTCGTCGCCGAGCTGAGCGCGCCTTCGACGGCTTCGACCGGCAAGCCGCTCGTGGTGAGAAACACGGTCGCGACCGTGGGGGCGGGCACGGGCCCGTTCAAGGTCGCCTTCTACCTGTCGACGGATGCCACGATCACGAGCGCGGATCGCTACCTTGGCTACCGGGCGGTCCCGGGCCTGACTCCCGGCGGCTCGAGCACGGCGGAGACCCCCGTGACGGTCCCGGCATGGCTCCCGCCTGGCGTGTACCATCTCGGCGCGATCGCGGACTCCGCCAACCAGGTGCTGGAGGAGGACGAGTCGAACAACGCGAGGACCGGGAACGACGTGACGATCTCGGGCTCCGACCTGGTCGTCTCCGCAGTCAGCGGGCCCATGGCGGCGGCCATCGCGTCGACGGTGAACGTCGAGACCACCGTTTCGGCGGCCCCGGAAGGCGGAGACGCGCCCGGGTTCACCGTGGGCATCTACCTGTCCAGCGACCCGACCATCACGACCAGCGACGTTCGACTCGCGACGCGGAACCTCAGCGGCCTCGCCGCCGGCGCGAGCAGCGCCGCGACGACCCCGGTGACGATCCCCGCCAACCTCGCGCCTGGCAGGTGGTACCTCGGGGCGATCGTCGACTGCTGGAACCAGGTCGCCGAGTCGAGCGAGACGAACAACTCCCTCGCCGGTAACGAGCTCACAGTCGCGGCGCCGGACCTGACCATCAGCGCGGTCGCCGGTCCCGCGGCGGCACGCACGGGCGAGGCGATCAACGTCGCGAACACGGTCACGGCGGCGCCCGATGGCACGGACGCGCCGGCGTTCTCGGTCGGCCTGTACCTCTCGTCCGATACGATCATCACCACCTCGGATCGCCTCCTGGCGACGCGTTCCGTGAACGGCCTCTCGCCGGGCGCCTCCGACGCCGCGTCGACGGCGGTCACCATCCCCGTGGATCTGCCCGGCGGAGGCTATCACCTCGGCGCGATCGCCGACTCACAGGGCAAGCTGGGAGAGTCGGACGAGTCGAACAACGCCCGCGCCGGCAACGCCATCACGATAATCGGATCCGATCTCATGGCGTCCCACGTGAGCGCGCCGGCAACCGCGGTCGCGGGCAGCAGCATCGTGGTGAACGACACGATCACGGCCAGCGCGGCGGGCGGAAGCGCACCGGGGTTCTACGTCGGCGTCTTCCTGTCCAAGGACGCGATCATCGACGGCTCGGACACGCTCCTCGCGCAGCGGTGGGTCGACGGTCTCGTCCCCGGCGCGACGAGCGCCGAGGCGACCACGGTCACGCTCCCTGCCAACCTCGCGCTGGGCAAGTACTTCCTCGGCGTCATCGCCGACAACTTCCCGGTCTGGATCGGCGATGAATGGGACGGCTACTACGTCCAGGACGCCGTCAAGGAGTCCGACGAGTCGAACAACGCCAGGGCGAGCGCCGAGATCGAGATCACGCTCCCCGACCTCGTCGTCTCGGAGGTGAGCGGCCCCGCTCTCGCGGCCTCGGGGAAGGCAGTGACGGTCCGGAACGCCGTCACCGCCGCGATCGGCCCCACGACCGGCTTCAGCGTGGCGCTCTACCTCTCCCGCGACGCGAACATCACCAAGTCCGACGTGTACCTGGGATCGCGGAGCGTACCCGGACTGGCCGCCGGAGCCACGAGCGTCGCGGATACCTCCGTCACGATCCCCTCCGCCACGTCCCCCGGGAAGTACTACTTCGGCGCGATCGCCGACTCCTCGAACCAGGTCAACGAGTCGAACGAGTCGAACAACGCCCGGGCGAGCGTCGAGTTCGACGTGGGCGTGGATTCGCAAGGACCGAGCATCCTCGTTTCGGGCGTCGAGGACGGGCAGGTCAGCGGCGAGCTCCCGCTGCTCGTGTGCGTGGAGGCGAACGATCCGAGCGGCGTCGCCTCGGTCGAGGCCTCCCTCGACGGCGGCGCCGCCTTCTCGGGCTGCACTTCCGTCTACCTGGAGGGCGACCACGAGCTGGTGGTGCACGCGGAGGACTCCATCGGCAACGCCTCCACGCGCACCGTTCGGTTCGCGGTTCGCCAGGAGCCGCCCAGGCTGGTGATTGCCGAGCCGGGGGCGAACTTCGTGACCACGATGTCCCCCGTCGCCGTCCGCGGCACCGCCACCTCCGCCAGCGGTCCCGTGATGGTCACGGTGAATGGCGCAGCGGTGGCGGTCGGAGGAGACGGGAGCTTCTCCACGTCCGTCGACGTCGCGCCCGGCCCCGTGACCCTGAACGTGATCGCGACCGACATCGCCGGGCGCACCACGGCGACGACGATCACGGGTCACAACGGGCAGGAGGCTCCAGAAGAGCCGCCGCCGCCTCCCGAGGAGCCGCCCGCCGAGGGCGCGCTCCAGCTCATGGTGGATGCCCCTGCCGACGGCGCGATCCTCGGCGGCGGAACGGTGCCGGTGACCGGCCGCGTGGAGGGTGGCACGGCTCCGGTGCAGGTGACCGTCGCGGGGGTGGCTGCGTCCGTGACGTCGGGCTACTTCAACGCCGCCCCCGCGCTCGTGGAGGGCGACCACACCCTGGTCATCAAGGCGACCGACGCCGCCGGGCAGGTGGCGACCGCGCAGCGGCAGGTGAGCGTCGATCACACGGCGCCGTATCTCGCCGTGACCCGACCGGCCTCGAGCGCCGAGGAGGCCACCGAGTCCCCGTACCTCGTGCGGGGCACGGTGGGCGACGTTCACCTGGCGTCCGTCACGGTCGGCGGCACCCCGGCGACCCTGCTGGGCGGCGACTTCTCCGCGGCGGTGCCGCTCCAGGTCGGCGCCAACGAGATCGAGGTGGCTGCGCGCGACTTCGCCGGCAACGTGACCACCCGCACATTGACGCTGACGGTGGCTGCGCTCCCGCCGGCCGTCACCATCCTCGCGCCGATCGACGGGAGCGAGTCGGCCACGCCCATCGTGAAGGTTCGCGCGCGGGTGGACGCGACGGCGTCACTGCAGTCGGTGTCGATCGGGACGGGCCCCGCGCAGCTCGAGGGCGGTGAGTGGGTGGCGGACTTCGCCCTCGCCTACGGCGAGAACGTCATCTCGGTCGTCGCGACGGACGCCAGCGGCCTCACCGGGTCCGCGTCGGTCAAGGTCCGGTTCAGCGACGCCACCAAGGAGCCGCTCGCCGTCACCGGCGTCGATCCCATCCCCGGGGCGAGCGAGATCGAGCCGAGCGCCCTCGTGTCGGTCGCGTTCAACAAGCCGATCGTTCGCGACAGCCTCGCGGGCCACTTCACCGTGTCGGTGGAGGGAACGCCGCTCGAGGGGGGCTACTACGTCGCGCCGGGAGCGCAGACCGTGAGCTTCGTCGCGCGCGGCCCTCTGCCGGAGGGCAAGCGGCTGGACGTCCGCGTCGACGGAGTGGAGGCGGAGGCCGGGCCCGACATGAGCGGCGTCTTCACGAGCCAGTTCGGCGTTCGCCCGCGGCGGTTCCAGCTCGAGGGGCACGTGCTGGACGCGCAGCTGGAGCCGCTCGAGGACGTGCTCGTGTCCGTGGAGGGCACGAGCCTCTCGACGCGCACCGGTCCGGAGGGAAGCTGGCACCTCTTCGGCGTGAAGCCCGGCGCAGTCGTGGTTCGGTTCGAGGGCGGCGTCCTCGGCGACGGGGCCGCGCTCCCGGTGATCCGGCGGCGCCTCTTCGTGAGCGCCACGGAGGACACGAAGGACGCGCACCTCGTGATGGTGCCGGTCGATCGTGGCGCGGTCGATCACGTCGACGCGCGGACGGCGATGCACCTCACGTTCTCTGGCCGGCATGAAGGGCTCGCGATCGACGTCCCCGCCGACGGCCTCTACTTCGAGGACGGCAAGACCGCCGGCTTCGTCACGGCCACCCGCATCCCCAGGTACGCGCTGCCGGTCCCGATCGACGACGGTCGCGCCGACCTCGCGGCCCTCTGGCAGGTCGGGCCCGTCGGGATCCGGATCGCGCAACCGGTGGACCTGACGTTCCCGAACGTCACGGCCCTTCCGGCCGGACGATACGCGCTCGTCTATGGGTACGACCCCGACCGGCACATGCTCGCGCGCGTCGGCGTCGCAAGGGTGGCAGCGGACGGCGCTACGCTGACGACGCTCGAGCCCACCGGCGTGAGCGCGCTCGACTTCTTCGGGTACGGCCACGTCTCCGACGAGCAGCAGGCGTGGCTCGAGGCGACGCTGAGCCCGGCGCCGGAGGGGACCGCGACGCCGCCCCCCGAGGAAACGACCGGCTTCCGCATGAAGCCCGCTGCGGCGCGCGACGACCTGCCGCTCCTCGCGAAGCTGCTCATGCTTCCACTCGGTGGCGGCCGCGCTCAGGCGTTCTGGGACCAGATGGGCCTCGGCGGGCTGCCGGAGCCGAACGTCGGGACCGCCTTCATCTCCGGGAAGATCCGCTCGCCGCAGGAGCTGGAGTTCAGGATCGACGTTACCGCGGGCACGGAGGGAGGCATCGTCGGTCTCCCGCACCTGCACGAGGTGGTCTTCGTCGCCAGGCCCGAGGCAGGGTCGTCCGCTTCCATCCAGCTCTCGATGCGCGCGCAGCGCGGCCAGACGGTCATCGCGCCGCCCGTGCTGGAGAACTGGGGGCAGGAGACGCCCATCCAGGGCGAGGGCGGCGACGTGACCGTTCGAGGCCACGTGCAGCTCGAGCCCGGGACGACGCTCATCACCGCCGAGGCCCAGGCGGGACGAGACTCTCGCACGACGCGCCTCGAGGCCGTCGTCACGGAGCTGCCTCCGGATCCCTCCATCGTCGACCCGGTGACGGGCAAGCCCGAGCGCCGCGGCACGCTCGTCGTTCGACAGCTCGTCGAGACGGACGACTCGGCCGCATCGTCCGGCATCAGCTTCTTCTCCAACTGGCCGGTGGAGGTCACGAGCGCGACGAGCGTTCGCGGGGTCTCCGGAACCCGCGGCCAGTTCTCGATCCCGGTGTTCTCCTACGGGTCGCAGCAAGGCGCGCTCGTCTGCACCGAGGTGCAGACGGGGCTCCGCTGGATCGCGCAGGCCGACCGCTCCGACGCGGAGAGCCCGAAGATCGTGCGCTACCCGATCACGGATGGGTTCCCGGTCTGCTCGAACGCGTACGGCGTCTCGCCCGGCTCCTTCTCGCCGGTGAGCCTGCTCGTCGACATGCGGCTCCTGCTCGGCAGCATCAACTTCTACAACCGCGACGACACGCGGGTCGAGCTCGCCTGCGGCGAGGACGAGGGGTCCGAGTGGGATCCCGCCCGCAACGAGCTGACGCGCATCGCGCGGGAGGACGTCGGACAGACGGAGGTCTACTTCTTCCGCGAGGACGACCTCGAGACGCCCATCGCGCGGTACACGCTCGCGACGCCGCCGGATGCGGGCCAGTGCACGGCCACGAGCGCGCACGGCGAGTACAAGCGGCTCCGCTTCGGGCCGTCGGAGCGCTGGACGCGGCGAGACCGCGAGGAGTGCGATCAGCTCAGGGCCGCCGGCGCCACGGCGACGGAGTACTTCAAGTTCCGGTGTGAGGGGCAGGAGCGGATCCTCACGCTGCGCCTCTCGCAGGGCGACCGCATCGTCGTCTTCGCCGTGAACCACGCGACCGGCTACGCCGGGGCGACGACCGTCGTGGTCCCGCCGATCACCACGCTCGAGGGGCTCGACCAGAACCAGCACTGTGCGGCGGACGACGCCGCGGGCGGGCCGATCGAGTTCCCCGACTTCGGCGAGACGCTCACGATCTCTCGTTGCGCCAGGCAGGACCTCCGCGTCTTCGGGAACGTGCGCCTCTACCCGCCGGAGATCGACGTGCGCGTCGCGAGGCAGGTCCGCGCCGAGGACGCCGCGACGACCGCCTCCGAGCACCTCGTCCGCCACGGCGGCTCGGCGACCGTCCGCGACGAGTTCGTGCACGTCTCCACGCACTGGCGCGTCCGGCTCCCGCCCGAGGACCTGGACAGCGACGGTACGGCCAACCTGACCGACCGCTGCCCGACACAGCTCGGACCCCCGAATACGTTCGGGTGCCCGGACCCGAACCAGCCGATGTGGGAGCCGCCGCCCGTGCCTCCGGAGACGCCGGTTGCGCCGCCCGCGCTCCCGGTCGACGGCATCCCAAGCACCGGCGGCACGCCCTGGCCGTATCAGTACTCGGGCGTGCAACCCGGTCCCGCCGTCGACCCGTTCGACGCCGACGGCGACGGCATCCCCGACATCACCTACGATCGCGACGGCGACGGCACGTCCGATGTCGCCGACCGTTGCCCGCTGCTGGCGGGCGATGCGGCGAGCTCGGGCTGCCCGGCCGGGACCGACAGCGATCACGACGGAACGCCCGACGCCTCGGAGCAGGCGGGTTGCGTGCTGCAGCCGGGGCCGACGACGAACGCCGGTTGCCCCGACCCGAACGACCCGTACTGGACTCCGCCGGCTTCGGGGGAAGGCGACGCCGATGGCGACGGGGTCGCCGACATCCAGGATCTCTGCCCCCTGTACCCGGGCCCCTCGGTCGCGGTCGGCAGCACGCCGGCCGGCTGCCCGTCGCTCGTGAGCCGGTTCGACACGGACGATGACGGCACCGCGGACCCGGACGACGCCTGCATCTGGAGCCCGGGTCCCGGCGCGAACCACGGCTGCCCCGATCCTGCGCACCCGGAGTGGACGCCGCCGCCTGCGCCGCCCAGGATCGCCGGCGGTCCGGGCAAGATGCTCGAGCGGTACTGCTCGGAGCTCGTCAACCCGACCCCGGATCAGATCAAGATCTGCACGAAGCTCGAGGCGCGCCTCATGGACGTGCCCGCCGGCGTCCCGCCGCTCGCGGGGCAGCTCGTCCGCGTGACGGGGACCTCCGTCGAGAGACCCGCTGTGGCGGTGTTCCCGATCCACCCGGGGAAGGGGACGAGCAACATCCAGGCGGCGCTGCGGGTCGAGAACACCGCAGCGCCCACGGACGGGACCTCCGGGACGAGCGCCTCCCAGAGGATCACCACGAACCTCCAGAAGGCCAGCTACTACGTCCACGTCGTCGGAAACCTCACGCTGTTCAACGACCGCAACGGCGACGGCCGCATCGATCCCGCGACGGAGATCGCGGTGTCGCCGCCGGCCTTCAGCGAGCCCGCGAACGCCGACGAGTCGTGGAAGACCGGCATGCCCGAGCGGGCGATCGCGCTCAAGAACGTCTACCGGAGCCTCGAGCCCGACGGCTCGGCGCTGGAGCGGTTCGATCGGGACCGGGAGCACGAGTTCCGCGTGCTCGACCTGACGCTCACCTCGGTGACCGCCAAGCAGGCGGACGGCACGAGCCGCAGCGTCGACGATCCGGCGGATGGGACGACCGCCCACGCCGCGCTCGACGGAGACCTCTCGTATCAGCTCCTGATGAACCTCGTCGCCCCGGACGCCGGCCGGGCCGGCACGCTGCCTGGGAGCTATGGGGTCCGCCTCGGCAGCGACGCGTACGGGATCGAGTGCTCGGTGCGGGTGGAGGCCGGCACGCTCACCGCCACCTGCGACGGGGGCTGGCTCTACGACGTGCTGAGCGGGCGCGACGTCGTCTACATCGGCCTCTCCATGGCGGGGAACGCCGAGAACATCCTCTACAAGTACAACCTCCAGGGGCTCTCCCCGCGGCGCGACCTCGTGACGGCCGGGCACCAGTCGACGCTGAGCAAGTCGATCACCGCCGACGCGGGCGGCGTCCCCGCGGTGCTCCGCTCCATCTCGGAGCCGGCGCTCGCGAACGTGTTCCTCGGGCCGGCGCAGTTCAAGCAGGGCACCGTGAACGTCTGCGCCGGGACGTGCTTCGGCGATGGGCTCATCCGGTCCTTCGACCTGTCGTGGGCCGACACCGGCTCCTTCGACGTGGAGGAGCTCGCAGGCGCCGGCGCGATCGAGCAGGTGCCGCGCGCCGGCGTCGATGGCGCAGCGCTGTTCCGGGTCCCGATCCCGCCGCACCTCGTCAGCATGCCGGGCCGCGCCGAGGCGCCGCCGGACGTGTTCGTCCAGTGGATCGACAAGGCCGACCCGTACGCGCAGGCGCACGACGTGAACCTCGGCAAGGCGGTCGGCGCCTACCAGGGCGCGAACGCCCGCGCTCCGGGCCAGGCGGGCATCGGCGGCGTGAACGTCGCCGACGGGCACCTGTCCTTCCGGCACGAGGACTTCTCGCTGCCGGAGCTGGCCGGCACCGTGCGGTTCGCGCGCACGTACAACAACCAGGACAACGAGATCGGCACCCTGGGCATCGGGTGGCGCCACAACTTCGAGGCGTACGTCGTCGAGGAGTCGCTCGGGCGCTACACGATGGTCCTGGAGGGGCAGTCGTACGACTTCCCGGCCTGCACCGTGCGTGAGGAGCCGGACGGGCGGCGGTCGGCCGTCGAGTGCAGGACGGACAACGCGCACGGAGGAACGCTCACCGTCGCCGAGCGCCCCGAGACCGATCCGCAAGCGCCCAAGCACATCCCCGACGTCCTCTTCACGGCGCCGAACGGGGAGCGCTACCGGTTCGACCGCTACTCTCAGCGCGCGCTCCAGGTCGTCGGCACGACCGACGCGTACGTCACCGCCCGCTCGGTGCAGGAGCTCGCCGAGTACCAGGCGAAGGTGGGCGACTCCACCCCGATCCAGGCGACGCCGCCGCGCAAGAAGATCCGCGAGGCGGGCCGCCGGCGGTGGGTGCTCACGGCCGTCGGCGACGGTCACGCCCGCCAAGACGCCGTGGACGCGACGAAGCTCGGCCCCGGCTGGACGGTCGTCGAGTACTTCGCGGACTCCGACATGATCCGCCGCGTCTACCGCAAGGGCGGCAAGCTCGGGCTGTACTTCGCGTACGAGCCCGTCGACCTCGCCTCCAGCGTGTCGCCGCGGTTCAAGGCGGCTGCGGTCGCGGAGAGCTTCGGCTTCCTGAAGACCGTCGTGGCGAGGTTCCAGGCGGGAGACGGGACGCCGTCGGGCGCTGCGGAGGACTTCATCGTCCGGCTCTCGTTCGCCCCGACGGCGGACGGGCGGAGGAACCTCTGGAAGGTCCAGCGCATCGCGTCGGAGGACAAGGTCACGATCGACCAGGCGTGGGAGTACGCGTACGTCGAGGACCTCCAGTCGCTCGCGTCCGCCGGGAAGCCGCTCTCCGCGCAGGACCTGTGGGAGGCGACGAACGAGCTCGTGAAGGCCGAGCTCAGGCTCCGTGGCGTCGTCCAGTGGCGGACGCGCTGGGGCCGCAGCCTCGCCGCAAGCCAGCCCTTCCCCCACACGAAGCTCTTCGAGATCGTCGACCGGGTCGTGCTGCCGGGGACGAGCACCGTGTCGGCAGACACGGCCGCCATCGCAGAGGTCGAGACCAAGATCGACTGGGTGAGCGCCACCGGGCGCAACGTCGTCCGCCCGGATGGGGTCAGCGTCGCGATCGGCACGAACGCCTTCGGCAGCGTGACCGAAGAGACGATCGGAGTGACGGCGCGGACGACCACGTGGTTCAACGACGCGAGCGAGAGCGAGCGAGTGTCGCCCAGCTCCCGCACCGCGCCGGGTGGCCGCAAGCTCGCGTTCGACACGAACGAGCGGCTCCTCCCGACCACCCTGAAGCTCGCGGACCTGAACCAGGCGGACTCACTCGACGTCGCCGGAGCGGCGAAGGACACCGTGCTCCGCGCGCACGCGCCCGGCTCGTACGATCCGACCTTCGGCGTACCCGAGGAGACGACCCGCGCGACCGCGAGCGGGCAAGCCACCTGGGAGACGCCCGTCGATGACGGGACCGGCGATCTCCGAAGCCTGACCGTCAGGGACGAGGCGGGCACGGTCCTCACGTCCTCCTCGCTCGACGCCTACGACGCCGACGGGCGGCTCCTCACCGCGGTGGACGCAGTCGGGCGGGTGACGAGCTACACCTACCCGGCGGACGATCCTTGGGGCCTCGGCTCCGACGCGACGACCGCGCTCCAGTCGGTCGCGACGGGGGGACGGCCGAGCGTCAAGCGCACCCGTGAGTACGACTGGCTCGGGCGCCTGAAGCGCGTGTACGACGACGCGGGCCACGACGAGCAGTGGACCTACGACGCCGCGGGCCGCCTCGAGCGCCACCTGGTCAAGGGGACACCGGACCAGGAGATCTGGACTCGGGACGCGGAAGGCAACCTCCAGCGCCACTTCATGAAGGGGATGCCGGATCAGGACTGGCACTACCTGTACGCGGAGACCGGCGACCTGGAGCTCCAGGTCACCGAGACCTTGACGGGCGCTCCCTCGCACAAGCGCGTGAAGCTCTACCGCGACGGGCTCCTCGTCCAGGAGACCTGGCTTTACGGCGAGCCGGTCGCGGAGGCCAAGCGGACCTTCACGTACGAGGGCGGCCGCCTCGAGCTCGCCACCGACGAGCGCGCGATCCAGCGCGATTACGTCTACGACGACTCCGGACGGCTCATCTCGGTCACGGCCACGGATCCAGGGACGAACATCACCGCGACGGAGGTGGCCTACAAGCTCGACGGCGAAGGCAAGGTCGAGGAGCAGACGGATCAGAACGGTCTCGTCACCTCGATCGATTACGACCTGCTCGGCCGCCCGGCGAGCTGGGACTACGGGGCCGCCAGCGCGGACGGGTCGAAGCGGGACGTCGAGACCGTGAAGCGCGATCCGAGCGGCGCCGTCGTCGAGCGGACGCACGGGAACTTCAAGTGGCTGTCGCCCGTCGACGCCCTCGGGCGCGTCAAGCACGTCGAGGCGCAGGTGAGCGGTCAGCTCCGGACGATCACGACGTACGATCGCCTCGGCAGGAAGCTCGGCTCCAACGACGAGGTCCTCGGGCTGGTCGAGGAGTGGAAGTACGACGACGTCCTCGGACGGCAGACCTACTACAAGCGCAGCGTCGCCCCGTACACGGAGCTCTTCGAGGAGACCCGCTCCTACGCCGATGGCGCCGCCGAGCACACGGTCGCCATCGAGGAGAAGGTCGGCGGGCAGCTGACGAAGCGCCGCAAGCTCTGGCTCGACGCGACGGGTCGGACGCTGCACACGCTCGACTACGTCGTCCGCGACGGGGCGACCCTCGAGAGCCATCGTTACTTCGAGTACGACTCCCGCGGAAACCTCGTCACGATCCGCGAGCCCATCGGCGACGTTGAGACGGAGCCGGACGCGCCGGTGACGAGCGAGTACACGGCGGTCTCGACGCGGGCGTACGACGCGGCCGGCAACCTCATCCGCGAGACCGACGCTGCGGGAACGGTCACCGCGTATGTCGTCGACGCATCCGGCCTCGTGCGGGGGAAGAGCGGACCGCACCCGCAGGAGGAGTGGAGCTACACGTACGACGTCTTCCGGCAGCTCCTCGAGAAGAAGCTGTCCGATCCGCCGGCGGGCTCGTCGCCCGGATGGAAGGGTGCGACGTGGAAGTACGCCTACGGCGGCGGGACCGACTTCACGATCCAGGAGACGGATCCGCTCGGCTACGTCACGAAGCGGTGGCACAACGCCCGCCACCTGCTCCTCAAGGACGAGCGAACCGACAGCGCGCCCGGCCGTACGTCCACGAGCCAGACGAGGACCGTCACCTACGCGTATGACGGTCCGTGGGCCACCGAGGAGATCACCGAGGAGGGGAGCTGGCGCCTCGTCATGCAGCGCAGCTACGATCATCGCGGCCGGACGCTGCACGAGAGCGAGGAGTTCACCGGTCCGGACGCGACGGCCTACACGTACGAGACGAGCCTCTCGTGGTCGGGACGCGTGGCCCCCATCAGCCAGAGCTGGACCACCGGCGCCGGCGCCGGCGCCAGGGCCGGCGAGCGGATCGTCGACGCCCTCGGGAACGTGACCAAGCAGGCCTGGGGCGGCTTCGCGGACGCGTGGACCTGGGACGCGGCGGGGAGGCTCCTGCGCGAGAACCGCCACGCCGCTCCCGAGCGGAGGTACGGGTACCAGGAAGGCCTGCTCGTGTCCGTGCAATACGGACCCACCGCGAGCCAGGAGGAGACGCGGTACGGCCACTTCGCGAGCGGGAGGCTCCTCGTCGAGCTCACGCCCGACCTGCGCGAGCGGCGGCTGACCTGGGATGCTCGAGGGCTCCTCGCGACCGAGCGGTTCGGCCGCGGGTCGAGCTTCGACCTCAAGGAGTTCACCTACGACGCCGCCGGCAACCTGGCGTCCATGAAGCACGGCCCCGGCGACGAGCAGGATCGCTGGATGTACGATTACGGTCCTCGAGCCGAGCTCGTCTCGGTCACGCAGCCGCGGGGGATCGGCAAGTTCCAGTACGCGTACGACGCCCGCGGGGAGCTCACCGCGATCACGCCTGCCTCCGGCGGCAGCGCGGGGCAGGGGTTCGACTACGACTACCTGGGCCGCCAGATCTTCCGCAGGCGCGGCGGGGCGACGTGGACGACGACGTGGGCGAACGGCGCCGCGGACGTCGTCGATCCCACGGGAGTCGGCACGCACCGCGCGCTCGACGGGCGCGGCCGCGCGCTGGTCACGGGGTACAGCGGGGTCGCCGGGAGCGATCTGACGGCGGTCCAGGCGGACTACGATCCGCTCGACCAGCTGGTGCGCGTCGTCGAGACGCGCTCGGCTGGCACGACCACGATCTCGTTCGCCTACGGCGACGACCGCCGGCTACTCACGGGCATCACCCGCGGCGCGCAGACCGTCTCGTACGCGCGGACCGCGAGCGGCCAGCTCGACTCCGTGACGTCGCGCGACTCCGTGTCGTCGCCGGCCGAGACGATCGACTACGACTACGACCCGACGTTCGACCGTCTCCAGACGATCGCCTCGGGCTCGAGGTCGACGACGCTCACCTGGGAGGCCGGGGGCGATCGCCTCCTGGACGTCGCGGACGGCGTGCTGCACGAGTGCCGCCGCTACGACGAGCGGGGACGGGTGATGCTGGTCTCGAACGTCGCCGCCGGAGAGAGCTGCGAGCTCTCGGAGTCGCCGCTCGCGCGGTACCGGTACGGCTACGACGAGCGCGGGAACCGCACGAGCGAGGAGTACACGGGCGAGACGGTCACGGTGCCGGAGCTGACGTCGTACGGTTATGACCGGGCGGACCGGCTGACCGGCGTCGCCTACGCGGACGGCACGGCGAAGCTGTACCAGCTGGGCGGGGACGGCAGCCGCCTGGCGGAGAAGCACGTCACGCCGTTCTCGGGCGACCTGGGCCCGGACGGGTGGGGCGTGGCGACGGGCGCGGTGCAGACGTACGGGTACGACGCTCGGGGCGGGCTCGAGTCCATCACGGACGAGCAGGGCGTCGCGGTGGTCGCGTACACGGTGGACCTCGCCGGACGCGTGAAGGTCGAGACGCGTGGCACGAGCAAGAAGGAGCTCACCTGGGACGCCGCCGGGAGGCTCGCCGAGGCCAAGCTCGGCCCGGCCGTGGCTGGCGGAGGCGGCACGGTCGACACGTTCACGTACCGTTACGACTTCGCCGGACGCCGGATCGAGAAGAGCGGTCCGACCGGTGACAGCCGTTACCTGTGGGGCGCGGACGACCTCGTGGAGGAGGTGGCGCCGAGCGGCACGCGCCTCGTGTACGAGCGGATGGGCGGGCTCGTCGTCGGGGTGAGCGCTTACGGAGCGGGCGGGACGCCGGCCGGCAGCGAGCGGCTCATGCACGACGGGCTCGACACCATCGTCGGGCGGGTGCGGAGCGACGGGTCGTCCTCGCTGTACCGTTACGACGCGTGGGGCGGGTTCCGCGGCCTGGGTGCGCCTGGCGCCGCCGAGGCGAGCCTCGCGTATGCGGGGCAGCACTGGGACGCGGACGTCGGACTGAGCTACGCGCAGCAGCGGTGGTACGACCCGAGCGTCGGGAGGTTCCTGTCGGAGGATCCGGTGTTCGGGGATCCGACGAACCCGGTTTCGCTGCATGCCTGGGCGTACGCGAATGGGAACCCGCTCGCGTTCATCGATCCGCTCGGCGAGCGCGCGATGACGGAGGCAGAGAAGGCGCGAGACGCCGAGTGGTACGCGGAGTACCTCAGGCGCAAGGCCGCGTGGGACAAGCTGCCCTGGTACCAGAAGGTCGGGGACGTGTTCGACTCCGATGGTAACAGTCAGGGTGCCAAGGTCCTCGCTCGGAACATCAACGCGTACCGACGGGGTATCGACCAGGCTGCGGACGGTGAGGACGTCGTCGCGATCGACGTCGCTGCTGAGCACGGGCAAGGCCCCGTCTCGATCACGCTTCCGTCGGGCACGCAGGAGATGAGCGCCGGGCCGCTCGTCGTGCCTGCGAGCAAGGTCGAGGAGGTGCAGGCACAACGGGCGCGAAACGCGGAAACGCTCGCGGCGATGAGGGGCGGCGTGACGGCATCGGTTGCGCACGAGGCGGCTCGTCTCGCTGGAGCGAGCGAAGAGATGCAGCACAGGGTGACTGTCGCGGTTGGGGCGGCGTCGGACGTCGTGGCTGCCGGCACGGGCTTCGGCGGGATGCGGAGAGGCTCTACTTCTGATGCGGCTCAGCAGCAGATGGCGGCGCGTGCCGTCGACTTCTCGCAAATGGGTGCTGCTGCCGCCCCGCAGCGGCAGCCTGCCACCGTCCTGCCGTGGAGCGACGAACAGCTGCAGTCGGGCATCGACGCCATCCATCGGGCTCAGTTCGGAAACGGCGGCCAGGGCATCCCGATGGCGGTCACCGTGACGCCGGCGGCCACGGTGGTTGTGTCACAGGTGGGGCAGGTGCCCGGGCCTGCAGCGCGCGCGAAGGCGACCGAGATCTTCGGTCCGCAGGTCCGTTTCGTGCGCGGCACGACGTCGAGCAACGCTCCCGGCGAGGCGGGGCAACATGCCGAAGCGCGCGGAATCCACTTCGTCGGCGAGGAAGCGCAAGGCGCGCGGCAGGCGAGTTCGCACTTCGCGTGCCCTCAGTGTGAAGCTCGTCAGCAGGAGGCAGGCATCATCAATGTGACTGGAACCGCAAGCCAGCAGGGGCGTATCACGAGACCGAAGAAGGCCGAGTAGCGTCCCCGGATTACGGCGGCGGACGCTCGTGCGGGCATCGCGGCCGCCATTACATCAGTGTGACATGACGCCAGAGAGCTTTCTCGGACCCGGCTACGAACTTGCCTACTCGTTGCTCCGCACGGAGGGTAGCTTTCCACCATTTCTCGTGGTCCTCGAGTCGCCCGGCGGCAAGCCTACCTGCGTCCTCTCGGAGGACGGCACGATCGAAGCTCTTCGATCCGAACTGCGCAATCGAGAGCTGGGAGGTGACGTGCCGGTCGCTGCCCTGTTCTCGATGGGCACTACTCCCGGCGGTGGGACTGGTGGCAATCAACGCGTCGTGTCTGTGCACCTGCAGGGCTCGGGGATGAACAAGCTGATCTTGACCCCATATGATCTTGACGGAGGCGACCTCCGTCTCGGGTCGCCTAGGATCGTAGACGCGGCTGGGGTGATCCTCCTGCATTCCGTGAAGTAGCCAAGCCCCGACCGCAAAGGCCCCGGCCCAGAGTAATTTCCCAAGCCCCGACCCAGAGTAATTTCCAAGGCCCCGACCCAGCGTAATTCGAGGCCTCAACCCCGGAAGGCGCCGACCCAGAGTAATTCGCGAGGCCCCGACCCAGAGTAATTCGAGGCCCCAAACCCGGAGGCCGGGGGCCCGGGGGCCCAACCCAGAGTAGTTTCCGCGGACGGTCGTCTGGTCCGCGGACCTCTCGCCGGGTGGCGCGCGCGGAAGCGTGGTGAATATTGGTGGCACGCCTCCTGCGAGGCGGGCAGGAGTGACCGCGCCTCGTCAGGTTCTTCCGGGAACCACCTATCTCGTCACGCGTCGCTGCGCGCAGCGGCAGTTCCTGCTCCGGCCGTCGGCGGTCGTGAACGAGGTCTTCCTCTACGTCCTGGCGGTGGCCGCCGAGCGCTTCGGCGTGCTGGTCCACGCGTTCTGCGTGCTCTCCAACCATTTTCATCTCGTGGTCACGGATCCCGACGCGCAGCTGCCCGCCTTCGAGCAGTACCTCGACTCTCTCGTCGCCCGCGCGCTGAACGCCTCGTTGGGACGGTGGGAGGCGTTCTGGGCGCCGAGCAGCTACAGCGCGGTCGCGCTCGTCAGCCCGGAGGACGTGCTCGACTCTCTTACGCGCGGACCGCGAGCGGCCAGCTCGACTCCGTGACGTCGCCCGCCGGGACGATCGACTACGGCTACGACCCGGCGTTCGACCGTCTCCAGACGATCGCCTCCGGCTCGAGGTCGACGACGCTCACCTGGGAGGCCGGAGGCGATCGCCTCCTGGACGTCGCGGACGGTGTGCTGCACGAGTGCCGCCGCTACGACGATCGCGGACGCGTGACGCTGGTCTCGAACGTGGCCGCCGGAGAGAGCTGCGAGCTCTCCGAGTCGCCGCTCGCGCGGTACCGGTACGGCTACGACGAGCGCGGGAACCGCACGAGCGAGGAGTACACGGGCGAGACGGTCACGGTGCCGGAGCTGACGTCGTACGGGTACGACCGGGCGGACCGGCTGACCGGCGTCGCCTACGCGGACGGCACGGCGAAGCTGTACCAGCTGGGCGGGGACGGCAGCCGCCTGGCGGAGAAGCACGTCACGCCGTTCTCGGGCGATCTGGGCCCGGACGGGTGGGGGGTGGCGACGGGCGCGGTGCAGACGTACGCGTACGACGCTCGGGGCGGGCTCGAGTCCATCACGGACGAGCAGGGCGTCGCGGTGGTCTCGTACACGGTGGACCTCGCCGGACGCGTGAAGGTCGAGACGCGTGGCACGAGCAGGAAGGAGCTCACCTGGGACGCCGCCGGCAGGCTCGCCGAGGCCAAGCTCGGCCCGGCCGTGGCTGGCGGAGGCGGCACGGTCGACACGTTCACGTACCGTTACGACTTCGCCGGACGCCGGATCGAGAAGAGCGGTCCGGGCGGTGACAGCCGTTACCTGTGGGGCGCGGACGACCTCGTGGAGGAGGTGGCGCCGAGCGGCACGCGCCTCGTGTACGAGCGGATGGGCGGGCTCGTCGTCGGGGTGAGCGCTTACGGAGCGGGCGGGACGCCGGCCGGCAGCGAGCGGCTCATGCACGACGGGCTCGACACCATCGTCGGGCGGGTGCGGAGCGACGGGTCGTCCTCGCTGTACCGTTACGACGCGTGGGGCGGGTTCCGCGGCCTGGGTGCGCCTGGCGCCGCCGAGGCCAGCCTCGCATACGCGGGGCAGCACTGGGACGCTGACGTCGGACTGAGCTACGCGCAGCAGCGGTGGTACGACCCGAGCGTCGGGAGGTTCCTGTCGGAGGATCCGGTGTTCGGGGATCCGACGAACCCGGTTTCGCTGCATGCCTGGGCGTACGCGAATGGGAACCCGCTCGCGTTCATCGATCCGCTCGGCGAGCGCGCGATGACGGAGGCAGAGAAGGCGCGAGACGCCGAGTGGTACGCGGAGTACCTCAGGCGCAAGGCCGCGTGGGACAAGCTGCCCTGGTACCAGAAGGTCGGGGACGTGTTCGACTCCGATGGTAACAGTCAGGGTGCCAAGGTCCTCGCTCGGAACATCAACGCGTACCGACGGGGTATCGACCAGGCTGCGGACGGTGAGGACGTCATCGCGATCGACGTCGCTGCTGAGTATGGCGAGGGGCCCGTCTCGATCAGTCTTCCGTCCGGCGCGCAGGACATGAGCCGCGGTCCGCTCGTCGTGCCGGCAAGCAGGGTCGACGCTGTCCAAGCACAGCGTGCGAGGAACGGTCAGATTCTGGCCGCCGTCACTGCGGGTCCGGCGGCTTCAACTGCCTACGCGATCTCGGACGCGGTGGGCGTGAGCGAAGAGACGAAGTACAACGTGACGGCGACGGTCGGGCACGTCGAGAGCACGGCGTACGCCGCGGCAGCCTTGAGGCCGGGAAGTGGTTCCACCGGTTTGATCAAGCCGCCGAACCTGCCCGTTCCGTCACCGCGTATCAACCTGGCGGGAGGCAGGTCGACCACCGGTGGCGCGGGGCGGCTCGGCTCCGCTAGAACTCGACAGCAGAACGCGGACATCGCCACTGAACTCGAAATGCGAGGCTGGGACGTGACAGGCGGTGGCGGGCGTGGGAAGGAGGAATACCTCCCCGGTCCGGGCTTTTCGAGAAAGGGCTCCTCCTGGGTGGACGTGACAGCGCAGAAGAACGGCCGGACATTGCGGATCAACACTGTTGACACTCTTGCGGATGGCGTTACGCCCGATAAGCGTGAGTCCGCAAATGCTGCTCGCATACGTGCACAAACGCCTGGAGATCACCTGCTCCTTATTCCGAAGGCGAAATCGGCGCCGGCGCCCGTTTCCCTGAAGCGAGTCGCGCCACCTGCGGAGGAATGAGATGGCAACTCAGATCCTCTTCTTCCTAACGCGGCAGGACCTACTGCATGTGTTAAAGGAGTTTGAGTCAAGGCAGCGGGTTCACTACGTCGTGGCTGGGTCGCACAAACAACCAATGATAGAGGACGTCCACAGTCTGGCCGAAGACCCAGGGGCGGGTGTCGCGGTTCATGGCGACGCGCAACGCGAGCGCGCGTATCTCGTCGCGCCCGCCGGAACCGAGATCGTGGTGCGCGCCATACCGCAATACTCCGGGGAGGTCAGGTATGCGGTTGACCAAATGGCAAACCCCGGCTCTATTCTGCTGAGGCCGGGCGGTATTCATTCGGAAGGCGTGATGATCTCCGGGGAGGCTTCGACCATCTCGGCGGAGGCCCAGTCCGTGAACCTCTACCGTTCTCTAGAGCGTGCAGTCCGCGCAAACTGCGCACGAGTGAAGTCGTGCTTCGTGGGACGTGAAGCAGGTGGGTTGCTCGATAGAGGTTGGCGGCTCACGCGCAGCGTGAAGGCTCCTGCCGCTTACGACCTTCAACGCAAAGGCCGAGGCCCCGACCCAGAGTAATTTCCGAGGCCCCGACCCAGAGTAATTTCCGCGGACGGCCGTCTGGTCCGCGGACCTCTCGCCGAGTGGCGGGCGCGGAAGCACGGTGAATCTCGGTGGCACGCCTCCTGCGAGGTGGGCAGGAGTGACCGCGCCTCGTCAGGTTCTTCCGGGAACCACCTATCTCGTCACGCGTCGCTGCGCGCAGAGGCAGTTCCTGCTCCGGCCGTCGGCGGTCGTGAACGAGGTCTTCCTCTACGTCCTGGCAGTCGCCGCCGAGCGCTTCGGCGTGCTGGTCCACGCGTTCTGCGTGCTCTCCAACCATTTTCATCTCGTGGTCACGGATCCCGACGCGCAGCTGCCCGCCTTCGAGCAGTACCTCGACTCTCTCGTCGCCCGCGCGCTGAACGCCTCGTTGGGACGGTGGGAGGCGTTCTGGGCGCCGAGCAGCTACAGCGCGGTCGCGCTCGTCAGCCCGGAGGACGTGCTCGACTCTCTTACGCGCGGACCGCGAGCGGCCAGCTCGACTCCATGACGTCGCCCGCCGGGACGATCGACTACGGCTACGACCCGGCGTTCGACCGTCTCCAGACGATCGCCTCCGGCGCGAGGTCGACGACGCTCACCTGGGAGGCCGGAGGCGATCGCCTCCTGGACGTCGCGGACGGCGTGCTGCACGAGTGCCGCCGCTACGACGATCGCGGACGCGTGACGCTGGTGTCGAACGTCGCCGCCGGAGAGAGCTGCGAGCTCTCCGAGTCCCCGCTGGTGCGGTATCGCTACGGCTACGACGAGCGCGGGAACCGCACGAGCGAGGAGTACACGGGCGAGACGGTCACGGTGCCGGAGCTGACGTCGTACGGGTACGACCGGGCGGACCGGCTGACCGGCGTCGCCTACGCGGACGGCACGGCGAAGCTGTACCAGCTGGGCGGGGACGGCAGCCGCCTGGCGGAGAAGCACGTCACGCCGTTCTCGGGCGACCTGGGCCCGGACGGGTGGGGCGTGGCGACGGGCGCGGTGCAGACGTACGGGTACGACGCTCGGGGCGGGCTCGAGTCCATCACGGACGAGCAGGGCGTCGCGGTGGTCGCGTACACGGTGGACCTCGCCGGACGCGTGAAGGTCGAGACGCGTGGCACGAGCAAGAAGGAGCTCACCTGGGACGCCGCCGGGAGGCTCGCCGAGGCCAAGCTCGGCCCGGCCGTGGCTGGCGGAGGCGGCACGGTCGACACGTTCACGTACCGTTACGACTTCGCCGGACGCCGGATCGAGAAGAGCGGTCCGACCGGTGACAGCCGTTACCTGTGGGGCGCGGACGACCTCGTGGAGGAGGTGGCGCCGAGCGGCACGCGCCTCGTGTACGAGCGGATGGGCGGGCTCGTCGTCGGGGTGAGCGCTTACGGAGCGGGCGGGACGCCGGCCGGCAGCGAGCGGCTCATGCACGACGGGCTCGACACCATCGTCGGGCGGGTGCGGAGCGACGGGTCGTCCTCGCTGTACCGTTACGACGCGTGGGGCGGGTTCCGCGGCCTGGGTGCGCCTGGCGCCGCCGAGGCGAGCCTCGCGTATGCGGGGCAGCACTGGGACGCGGACGTCGGACTGAGCTACGCGCAGCAGCGGTGGTACGACCCGAGCGTCGGGAGGTTCCTGTCGGAGGATCCGCTCGAGGCGAGCGACGAGCGGCTCATGCAACCCGGACGTCTCGCGACGTTCGTCTACGCGGCGGGGAACCCGCTGCTGTATGTGGACCCGCTCGGGTTGGATGTTGGGCAACCAGAATCGACATCGGCGAGAGCACAGCAGGACATGAAGTATCAAGCGGTGCTCAACGATCAGAACGCGGACGCGGGCAACTGGCTGCAGGGTTGCGCCGCTGGTGAAGTCGATGACTGGAGGAACATCGACGGCGCAGCGTTCAACGCCTCCAGCCACTCACCCCAGTGGCTCGCCGGTTACGTGAAGTGCAACGCCCGGCCGGTTTCCGACGCCGTCTACAACAGCGACGTTGCCAAGAACACGAGGGAGTTCTGGACGGCGACACCGGCGCGCGCTCACGTGATGGGTTGCGCCCTGGGCGGTGGGAACGGAGTCCTGCCGGTCGGCGACGTGAGCGGCCTGCCCGCGAGCATGCAGAGCACGGCGGGAGCGTGCGAGTTCGGTGTCGGCGCAGCCACCACGGTCATGACGCTCGGCGAGGCCGGCGTTGGCGTGTGGCGCGGGCTGAAGAACATTCGCCCGATGCCGAAGCCGGCGCTGGCGGGTGTGACCGCGGACGGCAGGACGGTTGCGGCCGGAGCGGAGGGGTTGTCTGCGGCCGAGCGATTCCCCAAGAACATGGAGGCGAGGGCTGGGGGACCCACGAGGATCTCTGGTGGCAACCCGCGCCATGTGAACGGCGCGATAGCGGAAGAGAAGGGCTGGAATGCCGCGCTCAAGGGCGGCCATGAGCCCATCCAGGGACCGGGCAAGGTTTCCGAGAAGGGCCCGGACTTCATCACGTATGACCCGAAGTCGGAGTCCATCGTTGTCTGGGATGCGAAGTATCGTTCGAGCGGAAAGGGATACCCGAAGTCGTTGCCGCCCAAGAAGCTGAAGGCATGGATGCCGGAGGTTAGGAAGGCCGTCGAGGCGCTTCCAGATGAGGCTCTGCGGGCCGCCGCCAAAGATGCATTGGAGAACAACCGAGTGACGGGGGAGATCTTCAAGTGGCCGCCGAAGTAGGATGGGACGAGTTGGTCGGGATTCCCGCCGGCACCGCCGTCGATGACTTACGGTTCGCGCCGCATCATGTCGCGCTGACGCTCTTCCAGTGCCGAGCCGACGGTTTCATAATCGCGGTTCGCAGCAAGTCTGCGCAGGTTGCTGGCGCGCGACTGGCCTCGGCTTTGATGTGGGCGCCGGACGTGAGCGCCGCGCGAAGAGCTCTCTTCCTTGAAGTCGAGGGAGACGAGGGGAGGGAAGGCTTGCCTCCCTCCGAGATGATGCTGTCGCCCGATGCGGTCTCGTACTCAGCCATTTTGAAAGCGGCGCGTTCGAAGAGGGGTGATGTGCTTGAGAGCGCGCAATACCGGGTTGCGACCGACGGGCGGTTTGTGCAGCGAGTCATCCGGTGTTCGCCCTGGGTGTACTACTTCAGGTCTCGGACTGGTGGGCGCGAGCGCCCGTTCGCTGCTTCGCGCGATCTGAAGGCCCAAGGCCAAGGCCCCGACCCAGAGTAATTTCCGGAAGGCCCCGACCCTAGGCCCCAAAGGCCCCGACCCAGAGTAATTTCCGCGGACGGCCGTCTGGTCCGCGGACCTCTCGCCGAGTGGCGGGCGGAAGGCCCCGACCCAGAGTAATTTCAAGGCCCCGACCCAGAGTAATTTCCGCGGACGGCCGTCTGGTCCGCGGACCTCTCGCCGAGTGGCGGGCGCGGAAGCACGGTGAATCTCGGTGGCACGCCTCCTGCGAGGCGGGCAGGAGTGACCGCGCCTCGTCAGGTTCTTCCGGGAACCACCTATCTCGTCACGCGTCGCTGCGCGCAGAGGCAGTTCCTGCTCCGGCCGTCGGCGGTCGTGAACGAGGTCTTCCTCTACGTCCTGGCGGTGGCCGCCGAGCGCTTCGGCGTGCTGGTCCACGCATTCTGCGTGCTCTCCAACCATTTTCATCTCGTGGTCACGGATCCCGACGCGCAGCTGCCCGCCTTCGAGCAGTACCTCGACTCTCTCGTCGCCCGCGCGCTGAACGCCTCGTTGGGACGGTGGGAGGCGTTCTGGGCGCCGAGCAGCTACAGCGCGGTCGCGCTCGTCAGCCCGGAGGACGTGCTCGACAAGGCGGCGTACGTGCTCGTGAATCCCGTCGCGGCCGGGCTCGTGCGACGGGGGCGGGAGTGGCCGGGGCTCTGGTCGGATCCCGCCGGGATCGGCGGTCCGGCGCTCGTGGCGAAGCGGCCCTCGATCTTCTTCAGGCCCACGGGCCGCATGCCGGAGAAGCTTGAGCTCGAGCTGTCCGCGCCGCCCGGGTTCGCCTCGGCGGCGGATTTCAGGGAACGGCTCGCTGCCGCAGTCGCAGAGCGCGAGGAACAGGCCGCGAACGCGTTGCGGACGCGAGGCCTTGCGCCGCTCGGGGTGAGGCGCGTGCTGGCGCAGAATCCCTCCGGCCGCCCGGCGCCGGGCGAGCCGCGGCGCAAGCTCAATCCCCGCATCGCTGCGCGCGACAAGTGGAAGCGGATCGAGGCCCTCGGGCGGCTCGTCGAGTTCTTGCGTGCCTACCGCGCGGCGTGGAGGCTGTTTCGAGCAGGCGTTCGCGACGTGCTCTTCCCGCCCGGAACCTACTGGTTGCGCGTGGCCCATGGAGCGCGCTGCAACCTGCGTTGACGAGCTGCGTGGCAGCAGCCTACATCGGGTAAAGCCGAGGCCTGCGTTGGGCTCCAGAGCGGCAGCTTCCACAGGTATGCCTTGAGAGGTGGCGTCGCGCCTCGCGGGGTGCTGAGCCGCTCTGGATCTCACGCCCGGCACCGTCATTCATGGTCGGGACGCACTTGCGGCGGCCGCGTGAAACGATCCGTCTGGTCGATCGAAGTCGCCGAGGGGGCCCTGTCGAACGGTCGACGAGAATTACTCTGGGTTCGGTCGAGGCGAGGAGATCCTTTTCCGGACGCGTGCGTTCCAGGCAGGAGGAGGCCTCACGCATGCGCACGCTTGCCCTCGTCATCCTTTCCATCCCCGCCCTCGCCGCCGCGGCACCCGCCCTGAGACCCCCGTCCCGCATCGACGCGGTCACGGTCTACCGGCAGTCCGCGCGCGTGACGCGCGTCGCCAAGGTGGAGCTGCCGGACGGCCCGACCCGGGTGGTGCTGGAGGGGCTCCCCGACGAGCTCGACGACGACTCCATCCGCGTGGAAGGGAAGGGCGCCGCGAAGGCGCGCGTGTTCGGCGTGGGCGTCGAGCGCATGACGGCGAAGGAGGCGGTCACGGCGGAGGCGCGCGCGGTCGAGGAGCGCATCGAGCGGCTCCAGGACGAGGACCGCGCGCTCGAGGACGCGGCCCGCGCCGCCCAGGCGCGCGCCAAGTTCGTGGAGTCGCTCCGCTCGACGTACTCCGAGGAACGGGCGAAGAACCTCGCCGTCCGCGGCGTCTCCGTGCGCGAGTGGGCCGAGCTGGCCGGCCACGTGGAGCGAGAGCTCGCGGACGCGGCGGCGGCGGTGCGGAAGGCGGAGGTGGGACGGCGCGAGCTCGCGCGTAGGATCGCGCAGGCCCGCGCGGACCTCGAGAAGGTCCAGGCGAAGCGGGGCCGGACCACCAAGGCGATCTCGGTCGAGGTGGAGGCGGAGCGGGGCGGCGCGCTCGAGCTGGCCGTCTCGTACGCGGTCGCGTCCGCGGGCTGGTCGCCGCTCTGGGACGCGCGGCTCGCGCCGGAGCGCGCGACGATGGAGCTCATCTTCCTCGGGTCCGTCTGGCAGCGCACCGGCGAGGACTGGGCGGACGTGACGCTCGCCGTCTCCACGGCGCAGCCCGGGCGCGGCCTGTACGTGCCGGAGCTGGAGCCGGTCTACCTGACCGAGCAGCGCGGGGTGCGGCATTACGAGGACGCGCGCAAGTCGATGGCGAGCGCCCCGGCCGCGGCGCTGGGAGCGCTGGTGCAGGAGCGCGACGAGGTCGCCGCCGAGGAGCTCCACGACGTGCAGCTCGCGGCCGCCACGGTCGAGCACGGCCTGCTCTCCGCCACGTTCACCGCGCCGCGACGGGAGGCGGTGGACGGGGCCGGGCAGGCGAGGCGGATCGCGCTGCAGCGCTTCCCGCTCAAGGCCGAGCTCGTGCGCGTTGCCGCGCCGCGCCGCGAGGCTGCGACGTTCCTCACCGCCAAGGCGGTGAACGACACGGGCTTCCCGCTCCTGCCCGGCGTCGCCGGGGTGTACGTGGGCGACGAGTTCGTCGGGCGGGCGCCGGTCGCGCTGACGCCGCCGGGCGGCGAGCTCGAGCTCGCGTTCGGCGTGGACGATCGGATCGAGGTGGAGCGCAGGGTGCTCGAGCGGAAGCGCCTGACGGCGGGGCTCGTCTCCAAGGACGACGTGTATCGCTACCGCGTCCGCATCGAGGTGAAGAACCGCTACGCCACCCAGGCCGCGGTGAAGCTCGTCGACCTCGTCCCGGTCAGCCGAGACGAGAAGATCAAGGTGGCCGTGCTCGACGGCACGACGGCCGCGACGAAGGAGGACCCCGAGCGCCCCGGCGTCCGCATCCACGAGCTCGCGCTGGCGGCGAACGAGGCGAAGGTGGTCGAGCTCCGCTACGAGGTCCGCTACCCGCGCGGCCTCGCGATCGCCGGGCTGGAGTGACGCTACAGCCGCCCGCGCTCGACGCGCGCCCCGTCCTCGGTGCCGACGAATCCGCCCTCCGGGAGCTCCTCCCACGGACCCGGGCCGATGGGTTCGCTCGCGACGGCGAAGACGGGGCGCGGTCCCGCGGCGGACGCGACGTGCAGCGTCCGCCCGTGGCGGCAGGCGGCGAGGAGCCTCCCGTCGGAGACGACGAGGTTCAGCGAGGTCGGCTTGGGAGAGGGCTCGGCCTCCGCGATGCGGAGCACGGTCTCGGTGGTGTCGGCGAGGGCGCGGCGCACCGCGGGGAGGTCCGCGTCCCTCGGCGCGCCGCCGGCGCGGAGCCGGGTGAGGAACAGGTAGAACACCCGCTCGCTGTCCGTGTCCCCGCGGATCTCGCGGCGGAGATCGGGATCGATCTCGCGCTCGATCGCCTCGCGGACGGCGGGAACGTCCCGGAAGCGCGCCACCGTGCCGTTGTGGGCGAACAGCCAGCGATCGAACAGGAACGGGTGCGTGTTCTCGGGGAGCACCGGCCCGACGCTCGCCTCGCGGACGTGGGCGAGCACCACCGCCGAGCGGACCTCCTGGCCGGCGGCGACGAAGGAGTCGTCGGCGTGGGCGGGCAGGATGCCGCGCCGGACGTGAGGGGACCCGTCCACGTACCAGCCGATCCCCCAGCCGTGCGGGTGGCGATGCGACTGGAAGCGGAGCGCGTTCGCCGCGCTGCAGAGCGGCTCGCAGACGTCGAAGCCTGGGTGGGCGTGCTGGCCGAAGAGGCGGCACATCGCGAATGGGAAACGTAGCAGCGCCCGAGGGCGCGCGCCAATGAGTGCTCGGTCCGCCCCTTCCCGCCCGGCCGGCGAGCCTCCGCCTGGCGGCGTGAAGCCGTGCACGGCGGAAGCCTCGCGCGGCACCTCGCGCGGCCGCTCCGGAGGTCGGGAAATGATCCCGAGCCGTCGCGAGACGCGATGCCGTCGAAGGCAGCAGCGTGCGTCGCAGCAGGCGCCGGGATTGTCTCACGGCCTCTTAGGCGCGCTTCCCGCTCTCGCCCTCCCGGAACGCGGCGCCGACGAGGTGCGCGAGGCGGAGCGGCTCGGGGACGTGGCCCCGGTCGGTGACGCGCGCCAGCGCCTGGGCCGTCGCGGCGGGCTCGGCGCCCTGCACCTGGAACACGAACCCGTCGAGGCGATGGATGGGACCCGCACGCGCGAGCAGCGCGAGCCGCCGCTCCGGCCGGGGGAGCCTGCGGACCGCGCGCTCCACCCCGGCGAGGTCCGGCATCCGGCGCATCACCGCCACGCACGGGCGGCCGAGCCGCGCGGCCAGGCCCTCGAGATCCACCAGGTTGAAGCCGCCGAAGCCGAGCCCGTCGAGCAGGACGAGGTGGAGCTGGGGCAGGAACTTCCCGCCGAGGAGCAGCGCCAGGATCGCCTCCGTCGCGTTCCAGCCGTCCTGGCGCACGCGGCCCCAGACGAGCCCCTCGAAGCGCGTCCCGGCGCAGACCACGCCGGCGAGGCCGACGTCCCCGCGCCTCCTCCGCTCGAACGGCGCGTCGTCGAAGCCGATCGCGCGGAGCGCGCGGCCCGGCGGAGGGAACCGCGTCACAGGGCCGCCTCGATGGGATCGCCGAACGGCGCCGGCGCCTCGCGGGAGAGGTCGAAGAACGTGACGCGGACGGCGCGGCCTCGCACCTCCAGAATCGCCGCCGTGCGCGGCAGCGAGAAGCGGCGAGGACCCGCGCTCCCCGGGTTCACGAACAGGGTGCCGCCCACGCGCGCGGCGCCCGGCCGATGGGAGTGGCCGTGGACCACGAGCTCGGGACGGTGCCGCGCGAGGAGCGGGCGCGCCGGGAGCTTGGGCCGCTCTCGCGCGCCGAGGTCGTGGACGAGCAGCAGCGTGAGCGCTCCCACCTCGACGACCGCGGTCTCCGGCAGGCGCGCGAGGGCGGGCAGCCCCTCGTCGTTGTTCCCGCGCACGGCCTTCACCGGCGCGATCTCGCGCAGCACGGCGAGGATCTCGGGCTTCACGATGTCGCCGGCGTGCAGCACGAGGTCGGCGCCCTCGAGGACCTCCGGCAGCCGGGGATCGACGAGGCCGTGCGTGTCCGAGACGAGCCCGACGCGCATGGCCCTCACCGGCAGTCCACCGCGGCTCCCGGCGCGGCCGTGTGCACGACCCGCCCCCGCTTCACGACGACGAGGGCGTGGTTCACGGCCATGTGCCAGGCGAGGTGCTCGGGCGAGCTGCAGCCCCAGAGCACGAGGTCCGCGTCGGCGCCTGGCCGCAGGCGCCCCGCGTCGGCGCGCCGGAGCGCCCGGGCTCCCCCCGCGGTGAAGGCCACGAGCGCCTCGGCGGGGCTGAGCCGCAGCTTCAGGCAGGCGAGCGAGAGGGCCAGTCCGACGTTCTCGCTCATGGCGCTGCCGGGGTTCAGGTTCGTGGCGAGCGCGATGCGGGCGCCCGCGGAGAGCAGCTTGCGCGCGGGGGCGTAGCGGTTCGAGCCGAGGAAGAGGGTGGAGAGGGGGAGGAGCCCGGCCACCACGTCCGCGCGGGCGAGCGCGGCGATCCCCTCGTCGTCGATCTCCTCGAGGTGGTCCGCGCTCGCGCAGGAGAGCGCGGCGGCGAGCTGCGCCCCGCCGGAGGCGGTGAGCTGGTCCGCGTGCAGGTGCGGCACGAGGCCGTGGCGCTCCCCCGCGGCCAGGATCCGGCGCGCCTCGTCGATCGTGAACGCGCCCTCCTCGGCGAACGCGTCCACGTGATCGGCGAGCCGCTCGCGCGCCGCCTGCGGGATGAGCACCTCGCACAGCTCGCGCACGAACGCGTCGCGGTCGCCGCCGCGCTCGGGCGGGACGGCGTGGGCGAGGAGGGTGGGGACGATCGTCACCTCCGCCCAGAGCGCGTGCGCCAGGTCGTGGATGACGCGCAGCAGGCGCAGCTCGTCGGCGGTCGAGAGGCCATAGCCGCTCTTCACCTCGATGGTCGTGACGCCCTGCGCGAGCAGCCGCCGCGCCCGGGCGATCGCCGCCTCGAGGAGCGTCGCGTCGGACGCGGCGCGCGTCGCGCGCGTGGTGACCGCGATGCCACCCCCGGAGAGCGCGACCGACAGGTAGCTCTTGCCCGCGCAGCGCAGCGCGAACTCGCCCGCCCGCTCGCCAGCGAACACGAGGTGCGTGTGCGCGTCCACCAGCCCCGGCGTCACGAGCCCGCCGCCGGCGTCGATCACTTGGGCATCCGCGGCGTCCACCACCTCCTCGAGCCCGCGCTCCGGCCCGGCGTAGGCGATGCGGCGGTCGTCCACCGCGACGGCGGCCGACGGGATGAGCCCGGGATCGGAGGTCCCCGCGTCGCAGGTCGCCACCACCGCGTTGCGGAGCACGAGGGTGGCCGTGGGGCGGAGTGGCTTGCGGGCGGGCACGGTCGAGGTCGAGGTCGGGGTCGAGGTCGAGGTCGGGGTCGGGGTCGGGGTCGAGGTCGGGGTCGAGGTCGGGGTCGAGGTCGGGGTCGAGGTCGGGGTCGAGGTCGGGGTCGAGGTCGGGGTCGAGGTCGGGGTCGAGGTCGGGGTCGAGGTCGGGGTCGAGGTCGGGGTCGAGGTCGGGGTCGAGGTCGGGGTCGAGGTCGGGGTCGAGGTCGGGGTCGAGGTCGGGGTCGAGGTCGGGGTCGAGGTCGGGGTCGAGGTCGGGGTCGAGGTCGAGGCCCTTTCGACTTCGCTCCGCCGCTGCCGCGGAGCGACGCTCAGGGTGACCGGCCCCAGAAGAGCCGAGGTCGGTCAGGGAATCCTTATTCCGCGCACCCTCGCCACCTCCCGCGCCTCCTCATATCCCGCATCGGCGTGCCGGAGCACGCCCATCGCCGGGTCGCTCCGCAGCACCCGCTCGACCCGGCGTCCCGCCGCCTCCGTGCCGTCCGCGACCACCACCTGGCCGGCGTGCAGGGACCAGCCCATGCCGACCCCGCCGCCGTGGTGGAAGCTGACCCACGACGCGCCGTTCACCGCGTTCACGAGCGCGTTCAGGATGGGCCAGTCGGCGATCGCGTCCGAGCCGTCCTTCATCGCCTCCGTCTCGCGGTTCGGCGAGGCGACGGAGCCGCAGTCGAGGTGGTCCCGGCCGATGACGATGGGCGCCTTCACCTCGCCGCGCCGGACGAGCTCGTTGAAGGCGACCCCCGCGCGATCCCGCTCCCCGTACCCGAGCCAGCAGATGCGCGCCGGCAGCCCCTGGAACCTCACCTTTCGGGCCGCGAGGTCGAGCCAGCGGCGCAGCCCGGCGTCCTCGGGGAACAGCGCCGCGACCGCCGCGTCGGTCCGGGCGATGTCCGCGGGATCGCCGGACAGCGCCACCCAGCGGAACGGGCCCTTCCCCTCGCAGAACATCGGCCGGATGTAGGCCGGGACGAAGCCGGGGTAGGCGAAGGCGTCGGCGACCCCGGCCTCGCGGGCGCCGGCGCGCAGGTTGTTGCCGTAGTCGAAGACGTGGCTCCCGGCGGCGCGCATGGCGAGCATCGCCTCCACCTGCCGCGCCATGGACTGCTTCGCGCGCCGGACGTAGCCCTCCGGATCGCGCCGGCGCAGCGTGGGCGCGTCCACGAGCGGCACGTCGGCGGGCACGTAGCCGTTCAGCGGATCATGGGCGGAGGTCTGATCCGTGACGAGGTCCGGCGCGAGCCCGCGGCGCGCCAGCTCCGCGTAGACCGTGGCGGCGTTGCCGACGAGCCCGATCGAGAGCGGGCGTCGGGCACGGCGCGCCTCCTCGAGCCGGCGGAGCGCGTCGTCGAGCTCGTCCGAGCGCTCGTCGAGATAGCCGCCCTGGAGCCGCTTCTCGATGCGGGCGGGGTCGACGTCGACGCCCAGGAACGCCGCGCCCAGCATGGTCGCCGCGAGCGGCTGGGCGCCGCCCATCCCGCCGAGGCCGCCGGAGAGGACGAGCCGGCCGGCGAGGTCGTCGGTCCCGAAGTGCGTCCGCCCCGCCTGCGCGAACGTCTCGTAGGTGCCCTGCAGGATCCCCTGCGTCCCGATGTAGATCCAGGACCCCGCGGTCATCTGGCCGAACATGATGAGCCCGCGCCGCTCGAGGTCCCAGAAGTGCTCCCAGGTGGCGAAGCGCGGCACCAGGTTCGAGTTGGCGATGAGCACGCGCGGCGCGTCGGGGTGGGTGCCGAGGACGCCGACGGGCTTCCCGCTCTGCACGAGCAGGGTCTCGTCGTCGCCGAGGGCCCTGAGCGCGGCGACGATCCGCCGGTAGCTCTCCCAGTCGCGCGCGGCCTTGCCGGTGCCGCCGTAGACGACCAGGTCCTCGGGCCGCTCGGCCACCTCGGGGTCGAGGTTGTTCATGAGCATGCGCAGGGCGGCCTCCTGCACCCAGCCCTTGCACGAGCGTCCCGTGCCCCGCGGCGCGCGGATCTCCTCCATCGAGCACCTCCGGGCCCCAAGCCTCACCCGGCGACCGCCCGGCCGCACCGCCAAAAACGGGGCGCCGCGGCCGGTGCCGCCGAGCGAGCGTTGGTTTACACTCCGCGCCCGCTCCCATGAACGATCAGCTCTTCATCTCGGCCCTGAAGCTCCTGCCGAAGAACGCCGTCTCCCGCCTCGCCGGCGCGCTCACGCGCTGGAACGCGCCCGCCCCGGTCCGCCTCGGGGTCATGAAGGCCTTCGCCGCGCGCTACGGCATCGACCTCTCGGAGTGCCCGGACCTCGAGGTCTACCGCACCTTCGGCGAGTTCTTCGCCCGGCCGCTCCGGCCCGGGCTCCGGCCCATCGCGCCCGGCGAGGCCGTGATCGTGTCGCCGGTGGACGGCGCCGTCTCGGAGACCGGGGTCGCGCTGGACGGGCGGCTCGTCCAGGCGAAGGGCCTCGACTACCCGACGAGCGCGCTCGTCGCCGACGAGGCGCTCGCCGCCCGGCTGCGCGGCGGCGCTTACGCGACGATCTACCTGTCGCCCCGCGACTACCACCGCATCCACTTCCCGCTCGGCGGGAAGATCACAGGCTGGCGCTACGTCCCGGGCCAGCTCTGGCCGGTGAACCCGGCCTCGGTCCGCACCGTGCCGGGCCTGTTCACCGTGAACGAGCGGCTCGTCACCGTCCTGGAGACCCCGCTCGGCGCGTGCGCGGTGGTCGCCGTCGGCGCGACGGTGGTGGGCCGGGTGCGGGCCTTCTACGACCCGACGGTCCCGGTGACGAACCTGCCCGCGGCCACGGCGGCCGCGCGCGACTACGAGTCGCCGCTGCCGATCGAGAAGGGCGGCGAGCTGGGCGCGTTCGAGATGGGCTCGACCGTCATCCTGCTGTTCGAGCCGGGGCGCGTGCGCCTCGACGCCCGGCTCGTCCCCGGCGCGCGGCTGCGCGTCGGGGAGCCGATCGGTGGGCCGGCGTGACCCGTTTCTGCTAGAAGGACGCGGCGATGGCGACGAAGATCAACGGCGTCAAGGGAATGAACGACCTGCTGCCCGGCCAGGCGTCTCGCTGGCAGGAGATGGAGGCGGTCGCGCGCGAGGTGTTCGCGCTGTACGGTTACCGAGAGGTGCGGACGCCGGTCGTGGAGCCCGCGCAGCTCTTCGCGCGCGGGGTCGGCGAGGCGACCGACATCGTGAAGAAGGAGATGTACGTCTTCGAGGACAAGGGCGAGGAGCTGCTCGCCCTGCGCCCCGAGGGCACCGCCGGCACGGTGCGCGCCTTCATCGAGCACGGCGCGTTCGTGGAGGGCCCGCAGAAGTGGTTCTACGTGGGCCCGATGTTCCGGCGCGAGCGGCCGCAGAAGGGCCGTTACCGCCAATTCCACCAGATCGGCTGCGAGGCGTTCGGGATCGCCGAGCCGTACCTCGACGCCGAGCAGATCGCGCTCCTCGACGACTACCTCGCGCGCCTCGGGGTGCGCGCCGAGCTGAAGCTCAACTCGGTCGGCGATCGCGCTTGCCGCCCGGCCTACCTCCAGGACCTCCGCGACTTCCTCGCCTCGCGCAAGGGCGAGCTCTGCGCCGACTGCAACGAGCGGATGGAGCGGAACCCGCTGCGCGTGCTCGACTGCAAGGTGGAGAGCTGCCAGCCCGTGCTCGCGCAGGCGCCGCGGCTCCTCGAGCGGCTCTGCCCCGAGTGCGCCTCGCACTTCGACGCCGTTAAGGGCGGGCTCGACGCGCTCGGCGTCCGCTACACCGTGGACACCCGGCTCGTGCGCGGCCTCGACTACTACGTCCGCACCGCCTACGAGTTCACCTCCGACGCGCTCGGCTCGCAGTCCGCGGTGGCCGGAGGCGGGCGCTACGACGGGCTCGTCGAGACCCTGGGCGGGCCGCCCACCCCGGGGATCGGCTTCGCGCTCGGCCAGGAGCGGCTCGCGATGATCCTCGAGAAGGCGGGCCGCGCCGCGCCCGAGCGCCGGCCGGTCGTCTTCTTCGTCAGCGCCGACGCCGAGGGTGCGCGCGAGGCGCTCCGGCGCGCGGCGGAGCTTCGCCGGGCGGGGATCGCCTGCGAGCTCGACGCCCGCGGCGGCAAGCTGAAGGCGCAGTTCAAGCAGGCGGAGCGCGTCGGCGCGCGCTACGCGCTCGTCCTGGGCGGCAACGAGGTCCAGACCGGCCAGGCGAAGCTGAAGGACCTGCAGACCCGCGAGGAGACGCCGATCGCGCTCGCGGACCTCGTCGCGCGGGTGAGGTGAACCGCCTCCTCGTCATCGCCGGGCCGACCGCGTCCGGCAAGACCGCGCTCGCCGTGGCGCTCGCGCGGCGCCTCGGCGGCGAGATCGTCAACGCCGACTCGCAGCAGGTCTACCGCGGGCTCGACGTGGGCACCGCCAAGCCGACCGCGGCCGAGCGCGCCGCCGTCCCTCACCACCTGCTCGACGTGGCGGAGGCGGGGGAGGGTATGGACGCGGCGCGCTTCGCCGCCCTCGCGGACGCCGCCATCGCCGACGTCGCCGCGCGCGGCCGGCTGCCGATCGTGGCTGGCGGCACCGGGCTCTACCTGCGCGCGCTCCTCCACGGCGTCGTGGCCGCGCCCGGCCGCGACGCCGCGCTGCGCGCGCGGCTCGAGGAGGAGGCGGCGCGGCTGGGGAGGCCCGCGCTGCACGCGCGGCTCGCGGCGCTCGACCCGGACGCCGCCGCGAGGATCCGCCCCAACGACCTCGTCCGGATCGTCCGCGCGCTGGAGATCGCCGCCGGCGGGACCCGGCCGTCCGAGCTGTACGCCCGGCACGCCTTCCGGGAGGATCGCTACGCGGCGCGGCTGCTCGCCCTCGATCCGCCGCGCGCCTCCCTCCACGCGCGCATCGACGCCCGCGTCGCCGAGATGTTCGCGGGCGGGCTCCTCGAGGAGGCGCGCGCGCTCGCCGCCCGCTTCGGCGACGCCCTCCCGCCGAAGCTGCCCATCGGCTACGCGGAGGCGATCGGCTGCGTGCGCGGCGAGCTCCAGCTGGCGGAGGCCGTCCGCCGCGTGCAGGTGGCGCACCGCCGGTACGCGCGGCGGCAGGTCATCTGGCTGCGGCGCGAGCGCGGCGTCGAGTGGATCGCGCCGCCCTTCGACGCGGACGACTTGGCGCGCCGCGTCGAAAACGGCTGAGAATCCAAATGCCTCGACCGTGCGCTTCGGCCACCTCGTGCTATAAGGCGCGTCGTGACGAAGCCAGCCCATGCCCTCGACTTCGAGCGCCCCCTCATCGCGCTCGAGTCCAAGATCGCCGAGCTGAAGGAGCTGTCCGGCGGCGCCCGCGTCGACTTCAGCGACGAGATCCAGAAGCTCGAGAAGAAGGCGAAGCGGCTCCAGGCCGAGATCTTCAGCGACCTCTCTCCCTGGCAGACCGTCCAGCTCGCGCGCCATCCGAACCGGCCCTACACGCTCGACTACGTCGGCAGGCTGTTCACCGACTTCTTCGAGCTCGAGGGGGACCGGCGCTTCGCGGCGGATCGCGCCATCGTGGCCGGGTTCGCTCGCTTCGACGACGAGCCCGTGCTCGTCATGGGCCACCAGAAGGGCCGCGGCACGAAGGAAAACATGCTGCGGAACTTCGGGATGCCGCGCCCCGAGGGCTACCGCAAGGCGCGCCGGCTCTTCGATCTCGCCGAGCGCTTCCAGCGCCCCGTCATCATCTTCATCGACACGCCCGGCGCGTACCCAGGCATCGGCGCGGAGGAGCGCGGCCAGGCCGAGGCGATCGCGACGAACCTCGAGGTCATGTCCTCGCTGGGCGTGCCGTCGATCTCGGTGGTCATCGGGGAGGGGGCGTCGGGCGGCGCGCTCGGCCTCGGCGTGACCAGCCGGATCCTGATGCTCCAGTACGCCTGGTACAACGTCATCTCGCCCGAGAGCTGCAGCTCGATCCTCTACCGCGATCCGGCCCAGGGGAAGAAGTCCGCGGAGGCGCTGAAGCTCACGGCCAAGGACCTCGCCGGCTTCGGCATCACCGACGAGATCATCCCCGAGCCCGAGGGCGGCGCGCACCGGGACCACGGCCTCGCGGCGGAGAACGTCCGGGCCGCGATCCGCCGTCACCTGGCCGAGCTGAAGAAGCTCTCTCCCGAGCAGCTCGTCGTCGACCGGTACAGGAAGTTCCGGGCGATGGGCGTGTTCACGTCCGAGGAGTAGCGCGGGGCCTTCGCGAGCGCCGGGGGCCTCGGGTATAACCGTCGCCCCATGCCTCTCGTCCCGCCCCACGTCGCCTCGCTGACTCCGTACGTCCCCGGCAAGCCCATCGAGGAGGTGGAGCGGGAGTACGGCGTCTCGAACGTCGCGAAGCTCGCCTCGAACGAGAACGCGCTCGGTCCCTCGCCCCTCGCGCTGGCCGCGGCGCGAGAGGCCTGCGCCAAGGTCCACCTCTACCCCGACGGCTCGGCCTACCTCCTCCGGAACGCGATCGCCGCGAAGCTCGGCGTCCCGCCCGAGGAGGTGATGGTCGGGAACGGCTCGAACGAGCTCATCGAGCTGCTCGTCCGGACGTTCGTGCTCGACGGCGAGGAGGTCCTGACGAGCGCGCAGAGCTTCGTCGCCTACAAGCTCGCCGCGCACGAGCACGGCCGCACGCTCGTCGAGGCGCCGATGAAGGGGCGCTTCCACTACGACCTCGACGCGCTCCGCAAGCTGCTCTCGCGCCGCACCAAGCTCGTGTTCCTCGCGAACCCGGACAACCCGACGGGCACCTGGTTCACCGAGGCGGAGCTCACCCCATTCCTCGACGCGGTGCCGAAGGACACGCTCGTCGTGCTCGACGAGGCCTACGTCGAGTACGTGGACGCGCCGGGGTTCCAGGACGGGCTCGCGCTGCGCCGGAAGTACCCGAACGTCGTGGTGCTCCGGACCTTCTCCAAGATCTACGGCCTCGCCGGCATGCGCCTCGGCTACGGGCTGGCGCGGCCGGAGGTGGTGGAGTACGTCGACCGGGTGCGCCCGCCCTTCAACACGAACCTCGTCGCCCAGGCGGCCGGCGCCGCCGCGCTCGGGGACTCCGCCCACGTCGCGAAGAGCCGCGCGCTCGTCCTCGAGGAGCGGCCGTTCCTCGCGAAGGGGCTCGCCGCGCTCGGCGCGATCGTCGTCCCGTCACAGGGGAACTTCGTCCTGGCCGACTTCCCCGGCCGGACCGGGAAGGATCTCTTCGAGGCGCTGCTGCGCGAGGGCGTCATCGCCCGTCCCGTGGCGGGCTACGGGTTCCCGAGCGCGCTCAGGATCACCGTGGGGCTCCGGCGTGAGAACGAGCGGTGCCTCGCGGCGCTCGGGAGGATCCTCGGCGCGTGACCGCCGGGCGGCCGTTCATCGTCGCGATCGACGGCCCCGCCGGCGCCGGCAAGTCCACCGTCTCGCGCAGGGTCGCCTCGCGCCTCGGCTTCGCCATGGTGGACACGGGCGCGATCTACCGTACCGTCGCGCTCGCTGCGACGCGGCGCGGGATCGCGCTCGACGACGACGCGGCGCTCGCCGTGCTCCTGCCCGAGCTGGAGATCCGCTTCTCGCCCTCGCCCGGCGGCGGCCAGCGCGTGCTCCTCGGCGAGGACGACGTCTCGGTCGAGATCCGCACGCCCCCCATCTCCCTCGGGGCGAGCAAGGTGTCGGCGAGGCCGGTCGTGCGCGCCGGGCTGCTCGACCTGCAGCGCCGGCTCGCCTGCGCGCCCGAGAACCGTGGCGCGGTGCTGGAGGGTCGCGACATCGGCACCGTGGTGTTCCCGGACGCGGACGCCAAGTTCTTCCTCACCGCCTCCGCGGAGGAGCGCGCCCGGCGCCGGCACGCCGAGCTCGGCGCGCGCGGGGACGCCTCGACGTACGACGAGGTGCTCGCCGATCAGCTGAGGCGCGACAAGGACGACTCGGAGCGGGCCATCGCTCCGCTGCGGCCGGCCGCGGACGCCCAGCTCGTCGACACGAGCGGCCTGCCGCTCGACGCGGTGGTGGACGCGCTGGTGCGCGAGCTCGAGGCGCGGCTCTCGGGCGACGGACGGAGCGAGGCGTGATGATGACTCAGGAGCGCCGGTACGGGTCGAAGGAGTGCGGGAGCTGCCGGCTCTGGCGGCCCATCCTCGAGGACGCGCGCGGGCCCATCGGACCCTGCCGCCTCGGCGTCCGCACCGGCGACTTCCCTGGCACGGCGCCCGCCTGCGAGCGGTACCTCTCCCGCGACGCGGCCATCCCGTCCGCCCCGCCGCCCGTCGCCATCCGTCACCGCGCCTCGCGCCCCGCCGCCCCGCTCGTGCATCGAGGCGCCGAGCCGTCCGCTCCCGCGCCGCTCGCGAGGCCGGTGGTGCCGCCCCCGAGGGCCGTCGCGACGCCCTTGCCCCCGCTACCCGAGGAGCTCACCGACATGACCCGCGAGGAGTTCGCCGAGGCCATCCGCGAGGTGCTGCGCGAGGACGCCGTCGAGGTGCGCCTCGCCCCGCGCTGGGAGGGCGGCACCGTCGTCCTCAAGCCGGGGGACGCGCAGACGCAGGCGAAGGAGATCCCCCTCGACAGCCTGTTCCACAAGATCGTGATGATCCGGGACCGCCTGCGCGTCCTCGAGCAGCGGCTCAACGGGCACGACAAGCTCTCGGACGCGGAGAAGGTCGAGCTGCAGCAGTACGTGACCCGCTGCTACGGGTCGCTCACCACCTTCAACGTGCTGTTCCGCGACGAGCGCGACAGGTTCGTCGGCGAGAAGAGCTAGTCCCGCCCGGCCCGCGAGTCGGGCTCGTAGCGGCCGAAGTGGTCGCACGACTCGCGGAGGATGCTCGGGTCGCCGGGCCGCGGCAGCTCGCGGCGCTCGCCGGCGCGCGCCGCCGCCGCGCGCGTGTAGCTCGCCTCGTAGGAGCGGGTGTCCCGGTCGTTCATCGCCTTCGCGGCCGCCCACGCCCGGCGGTAGGCGTCGACCGCGCGGCCGTGGTCGCCGGCGTGCTCGTGCGCGGCGCCGAGGGCGTGCAGGGCGCGGGCGGAGCTGGGGTAGAGCTCGACCGCCCTGCCGAGCGTTCGCAACGCGCCGGCCGTGTCGGCCTCGAGGAGCTCCTGCAGGCCGGCGAGCGCGAGGGCGCGCTCGGGTGGCGGCACGGCGAAGCCGAGCCGCTGCGACAGCGCCCGGTAGTGGGCCTCCACCGCGGCCACCCCGCCCCGAGGGCCGATCGCCTCCGGGTTCACCGGCATCGACCAACCGTCGAACACCTCCCTCAGCCCGGCGTAGTAGGTCGGGTACGGGGTGGTCAGGTGGTCCTCGCCCGCGAGGCGGAGCCCTCGCGAGCGGAGCGCGCCCCCGCCGCTCGCGAGCACGCGCTTCAGCTCCTCGAAGCGGTCGTCCGAGAGCCGTCCCTCCTCGCCCATGGAGAACACGATCGTCCCGCCGAGGGTCGCCACCGCGTCGCGGACGCGGCGCACGGCGAGGTTCCCGTCCCAGGTGAGCGTCGGGCTGGCGGCGATGACGGCCTGGAAGACGCCCGGCCGAGCAGCCGCAGCATGGAGCGCGAACAGGCCGCCGAAGGAGTGGCCGGCGAGGATCCGGAACCGCTCCGCGCGGTAGCTCCGGTCCACCCACGGAACGAGCTCCTGGGCGACGAAGGCGAGGAACCGATCCGCACCGCCGCTCGTCTCGTAGGGCACCGCGGGCCCGCGGTCCTGGACGATCTTCCCGCGCGTCGGGGTGAGATCGCGCGTGCGATCCGGGTGCGAGAGGCCGACCAGGATCACCTCGGGCATCCGTCCAACGTCCGCGAGGAACCGCGCCGTGGTGGCGAGGAGCGGCAGGTGCCGCTCGCCGTCGGTGAAGTAGAGGACGGGGTACTTGCGCTCGCCTCGCTCGTACCCTGGCGGCGTGAGCACGTAGACGGTGCGCTCCTCGCCGAGGGCAGGCGACTTGAGCGTGACCACCCGCACCGAGAGATCCTGCGCGAGCGCGGGGGCGGCGACGACGACCAGCAGCGCGGCGGCGAGCTTCATCGAGGGCTCCGTCGGGAACGGATCGACAAGATGGCAATCCCGGCGGCGCGCCGCCGGCAACCCGGGGAGGAGGCGCGCTCGCGTTCGTGACGCAGGGTGGATCGAGGCTCTGGCCGGGCGGGCGGGCGGACGGTGGAGAGCGCCCGCCGCCTGCGACGGACCGCGCCCTTGACGCCCGGTCGGGTGCCTCGGTAATACGAGTTACGATTTCGTGCGAACGGTACGGGCGCACGGGGGAGGGTACGAGGACATGCAGGGGAGGCTGCTCGCCTTCGCGCTCGTCGCGACGCTGGCGCCCACGCTCGGCCGGGCGCACGAGGTGCTGCACGAGGTCGAGCGTGGAAAGGCCGTCGCGGTGAGGGCTTACGAGTCCGACGGGACGGCGCTCGCCGACGCGCAGTACGAGGTCTTCTCCCCTGCGTCGGTCGAGCCGTACCTGCAAGGGAGGACGGATCGGCACGGCTGGCTCGCCTTCGTCCCGGACGTGCCCGGCGCCTGGCGCGTCCGCGTCGTCGAGGGCTCGGGGCACGGCCTCGACACGACGGTCGACGTCGCCCCCGATGGTGCCCCCTCGCCGCGCTCGGCCCCGGCGCCCGGTGGTGCGGCGGTGGCCCTCCGACCGATCCTGGGCGTCGTCCTCATCGCGACGATCTTCGGCGCGCTGTTCGTCCTCGCGCGGCGCAAGGCAAGGCAGCGGTAGCGATGCACGTGCCCGACGGCTTCGTCTCGCCGCAGCTCACGGTCCCGGCCTGGGCGGTGTCGGCGCCGCTCTGGGCGTGGGCCGCGCGGCGACACTTCGGGCACTCCGCCGCGGAGTCCCTGCCGGTCGTCGGCGCGCTCACCGCGCTCGCCTTCGTCGTGCAGACCATCATGGTCCCGCTGCCCGGCGGCACCTCCACGCACCTGCTCGGCGTCACCCTGCTCGCGCTGCTGAGGGGCCCGCTGGTCGCATTCGTCTGCGAGTCGCTCGTCCTGGCCGTCCAGGCGCTGTTCTTCGGGGCGGGCGGGTTCACCGTGCTCGGGGTGAACGCGCTCGCCATGGGGCTCCTCGGCCCGCTCGCCGGATGGCTCGTGCACCTGGCCCTGCGCCGGCTCTCCCGCCGCGCCGCGGCCTTCCTGGCCGCCTGGGTCGCCGTGCAGGTCTCGACGCTCGCGGTGGCGCTCGTGCTCGGGCTGCAGCACCGGCTGTCGGCGACCTACTTCCCGGCCCCGCTGCCGGTGACGCTCGCGGCGATGATGGTCCCGAGCCTCGCCGTCACCGGACCGGCGGAGGGGCTCTACACGCTGTTCGCGCTCGCGATCCTGCGGAGGGCCGACGTCCGTGAGGCTTCCTGAGCCGCGCCGCAGCCAGCTCCTGCTGGCGCTCTGGGCGATCGCCGTGTTCGGCGTCTCGGCCCTCACGACGCTCCCCGCGCTCGGGCTGGCGGCCCTGCTCGCGGGCGCGCTGCTGTGGCGCGGCGCCCTCGCCGCGGCCCGGCGCGTGCTCCGCTCGGTGCTGCCGCTCACCGTGGCGCTCTCGCTCGCCTCGGCGGGGTGGCTGCGGCTCGTCTCCGGTCGCTGGCCGGACGCGACGCCCTTCGCGGCGCTCGCGCTCCGCGCCGCGGTCATCTCCTTCGTGACGTTCGCGGCGCTCGCGCGCATCGACCTGTTCCGAGCCCTCGCGCCGTTCCCGACCGCGAGCCGCCTCCTCGTCCTGACGCTCGCGCAGGTGCACGCCCTGCGGCTGCTCGCGACCGACTCGCTCCTCGGCCTGCGCAGCCGCATGCTCCGCCGCCCCGGGCCGGTCGACGTCGCCCGCGGGGCGGGCGGGATCACCGGGGCCCTGCTCACGCTCTCCATGAAGAACGCGCGCGACGTCTCCGACGCCATGCGCTCCCGGGGGTTCTAGTGCCGTTCGAGCTCAGCCACGTCACGCTGGAGCTGGGCGGGCGCGCGGTCCTCCGCGACGTCTCGCTCACCGTCGCCCCCGGCGAGCGGGCGGTCCTCCTCGGCGTGAACGGCTGCGGGAAGACCACGCTCCTCAGGGCGCTCGATGGCTTGCTCTCCCCGGTCGCCGGGGAGATCCGCTACGCCGGCGCGGCGCTCACCGAGCGCGCGCTCGAGGACGCGGCGTTCCGGCGCCGCTTCCGCAGCGAGGTGGGGCTGCTCTTCCAGAACGTCGACGCGATGCTCTTCAACCCGACCGTCGCGGACGAGATCGCGTTCGGCCCGCGCCAGCTCGGCGTCGCCGACGTGGACGCGCGGGTGCGGCGCTGGGCGGAGGCGCTCGAGCTCGTCCCGCTCCTCGGCCGGGCGCCGTTCGAGCTCTCCGGGGGCGAGAAGAAGCGCGTCGCGCTCGCCGCCATCCTCGCGCTCGAGCCCAGGGTGCTCCTCCTCGACGAGGCGACGGCCAACCTCGATCCCGCCACGGCCGCGCGGGTGGTCGAGCTGCTCGGGGCGCTCGACGTCACGACCCTCGCGTCCACCCACAACCTCTCGGTCGTCGAGGAGCTCGGTGAGCGGGCCATCCTGCTCGACCGCGCCGGCGGCGGGGTCCTCTTCGACGGCGCCCCGGCCGAGCTCCTCCGCGACGAGGCGCTGCTCGTCCGGAGCGGTCTCGCGCATCGCCACGCGCACCGTCACGGGACCGCCGCGCACGCCCATTTCCACGTCCACGACGTCGATTAGGGCGCTCCGGCGGGAGCGCCAGGTCGGCTGGCCACGACGGAGGGGGGCGTTATATAGAGCGCCCGTGGAAGTCAAAATCGCGAAGACCGCCGGTTTCTGCTGGGGCGTCCGCCGCACCGTCGACAAGGTGATGGAGGTCGCCGATCACGCCTCTGGTCCCGTCGTGACGCTCGGCCCCATCATCCACAACCCGCAGGCGGTGGCCCGCTTCCGCGAGAAGGGCGTCGGGACCGTCGACGCCGTCGGCGAGGTGGGGGACGGGACGACGGTGGTCGTCCGCACGCACGGCGCGGTGAAGGAGGAGCTGGATCGCGCCGAGGGCAGGGGGCTCGAGGTGGTGGACGGCACCTGCCCCTACGTGAAGTACCCGCAGGCCATCGCCCAGCGGCTCAGCGCCGAGGGCTACCACGTCGTCATCGTGGGCGACGCCAACCACGCCGAGATCAAGGGCGTCATCTCCTACTCCGAGGGCCCCTGCACGGTCGTGAAGCCGGGCGGACCCATCCCGGAGATCCCCGCGAAGAAGGTCGCGGTCATCGCCCAGACCACGTGCATCGGCGCGGACTTCGAGGCGGTCGTGGGCGCGCTCGCCCTCCGGCACAAGGAGGTCCGGGCCGTGAACACCATCTGCAACGACACGGAGGAGCGGCAGGCGGACGCCCGCTCGCTCGCCCGGGAGGTCGACGCGGTGGTGGTGGTGGGCGGCAAGAACAGCGCGAACACCCGGCACCTGGCGGAGATCTGCCGGGAGATCCAGCCGCGGACCTGGCACGTCGAGACCGAGGCGGAGCTCCGCCCGGAGTGGTTCACCGGCTGTCAGGTGGTCGGCCTTTCCGCCGGGGCGTCGACGCCCGACTGGGTGGTCGAAGGAGTGGCGGGCTGGCTGAGGGGTCTCCACCGGCCGGGCACGCCTTGACCGCCTGATCTCGGGCGTGTAGCGTGCGCCTTCCAAGAATCCCGATGTACGCCGGGGTATGCCCGGCGCGCGGCGGCGCCTTCGATCCCCGGGGCGGCGACGCGACACGAACCAGGGGGCTTGCTGTGGTTGACGCCGACGCGGTCCTGAGCCGCTCACCCGTCGTGACGGGGCCGGCGTGATCCCGACAAAGGTTGGTCTTTACCGAATGGAGAACCAGACTCCCCGTACGCCCGAAATCGAGACCGAGGACTTCGCGACGCTCTTCGCGCAGAGCGAGGCGCAGGCCGGTCCCATCGAGGAGGGCAAGGTCGTCCCTGGCACCGTCATCGCGCTCTCCAAGGACTACGCCGTCATCGACATCGGCTACAAGTCCGAGGGCCAGGTGCCGATCTCCGAGTTCATCTCGGCGCCCGGCGGCGAGCCCGCCGTCAAGGTCGGCGACAAGGTCGAGGTGCTCGTCGAGTCCCGGGAGAACGACACCGGGATGGTCGTCCTCTCCAAGGAGAAGGCCGACAAGATGCGCATCTGGGACGAGATCTCCGCCGCGTGCGAGCGCGACGAGCTCGTCGAGGGCGTGATCGTCGGCCGCGTGAAGGGCGGCCTCTCCGTCGACATCGGCGTGAAGGCGTTCCTCCCCGGCTCGCAGGTCGACATCCGGCCGGTGCGGAACCTCGACAAGCTGATCGGCGAGAAGTTCAAGTTCAAGGTCATCAAGTTCAACAAGAAGCGCGGCAACATCGTCCTGTCGCGCCGGGTCCTCCTCGAGAAGGAGCGCGAGGAGCTCAAGAAGGAGACCCTGAAGAACTTGAAGGAGGGCGCGATCCTCAAGGGCCAGGTGAAGAACCTGACCGACTACGGCGCCTTCATCGACCTCGGCGGCATCGACGGCCTGCTCCACGTCACCGACATGAGCTGGGGCCGCATCGGCCACCCGTCGGAGATGTTCGAGGTCGGCCAGGAGGTCCGCGTCGTCGTCCTCAAGTTCGACCCGGCCTCCGAGCGCGTCAGCCTCGGCCTCAAGCAGATCCAGGAGGACCCGTGGCACCGCGCCGACGAGAAGTATCCGGTCGGCACGCGCGTCAGGGGCAAGGTCGTCTCGCTCACCGACTACGGCGCGTTCATCGAGCTCGAGCAGGGCGTCGAGGGCCTCGTCCACGTCAGCGAGATGAGCTGGACGAAGCGGGTGAAGCACCCGTCGAAGCTCGTCAACCAGGGCGATCAGGTCGAGGCGGTCGTGCTCGACATCGATCCGAAGGCGAAGCGGATCAGCCTCGGCATGAAGCAGATCGAGGCGAACCCGTGGACGCTGCTCGAGGACAAGTATCCCATCGGCACGACCATCCGCGGCGAGGTCCGGAACGTCACCGACTTCGGCGTGTTCGTCGGCGTCGAGGAGGGCATCGACGGCCTCGTGCACGTGTCCGACATCTCCTGGACCGAGCGCATCAAGCACCCGGGCGACAAGTTCAAGAAGGGTGACGTGGTCGAGGCGGTGGTGCTCAACATCGACGTCGAGAACGAGCGCTTCAGCCTCGGCATCAAGCAGGCCCACGTCGATCCCTGGACGACGCTCTCCGAGCGCCACCCGGTGGGCGCGCGCGTGAAGGGCAAGGTGACGAAGGTCACCGACTTCGGCGCGTTCGTCGAGATCGAGCCGGGCATCGAGGGCCTCGTCCACGTCTCCGAGATGAAGGACGAGCGCGTCGAGAACCCCCGCGACGTCGTGACCGAGGGCCAGGAGGTCGAGGTCAAGGTCATCGACATGGACCTCCACGAGCGCAAGATCGCGCTGTCGATCAAGCAGCTCAACCGCGACGGCGGCGAGGAGGACTACCGCGAGTACCTGCGCCGTCAGGGCGACGGCCGCGCGCGGCTGGGGGACCTCATGGAGAAGTTCAACCGCAGGAAGTAGTCGCGCTCCGACGGAGCTCTCGAGCGGCGCGTCCTCCGGGGCGCGCCGCTTCGCCTTTCGTCACTCCTCGAACCCGGAGCGCGGGCACGCGACGTAGCCGGGGAGGGGCTCGGGCTGCGCGACGGTCGCCGGGGCGGGGCCCGCGATGGCCGCCGCGTGCGCGTTCGCGGAGGTCGCGACCGGTGCCCGGCCCATCGCGAGCTCCCGCACGCCCGCCCAGAGCAGCCGCGCGGAGGCCTCCAGGTTGTCCCGGGAGACGCCCCCCGCGACGTCGTCCACCGTGTGATACGTCGGGTGCTCGAGGATCACGGGGGTCGAGGCGAGGAACGCGGGGATACCGCGCTCCCGAAAGCACGCGTGGTCAGAGGCGGTGAGCGGTGGTCGTGCGATCACCCTCGCGGATCCCGTACCCGACGAACACGAGCTCGGTGGGCGGCACCGTCCCAGACACGGAGCCGTACACGACCTCGTACGCCGCGCCGATCGGCGCGGGCACGCCCCCGAGCGACAGGGCCGTCGCGGTGGGCATCCAGTCCACGAATGAGAACGGCTGCAGGTACCCGGAGCCGACCGCCGGCGCCAGCCCGGCGGCGCGGAAGCGCGACTCGACGAGCGCCGCGGCGCCGTCGGCGTCCGGCGTCCCGGCCCGGCGCCCCGCGTACTGTGCCCCGGCGAGCGTCTCGACGTCGGACATCATCCGCCCGCCGTCGAGGCACACCGCGGAGGCGAACACGTCGCACGTGCCCGCAGGATCGTCCTCGCCGGTGCAGGCGAGGAGCATCGCGACGATCGCGGCCGCGGCGACGCGCGTGACGCTGCCGTCCAGTCTCACGGGAACCTCCTGCGGTCGCCTGGGACTGTCTCACGGAAAGTGCACGCGATCACACCGCCTGCATGAGCAGGTACGCGATCGCGTCGAGCGGCAGGACCTCGTCGGTGAGGCCGCCGAGCACCGCCTCGCCGTTCATGCCGAAGATGACGGAGGAGTCCTTGTCCTGCGCGACCACCGTGCCGCCCGCGGCGCGCAGGGCCGCGAGCCCCTGGACGCCGTCGCGGCCCATCCCGGTCAGGATGAGGCCGAGCGCGGCGGGGCCGAAGGAGCGCGCGACCGACTCGAACAGGTAGGTCCCCGACGGCTTGAAGCCGTCGATCGGCGCGGCGTCGGAGACCTCCACCTGGTCGCCCTTCACCCCGAGGTGGCGGCGGTCGGGGGCGAGGTACACGGTCCCCGGCGCGAGCGGCTCGCCGTCCTCGCCGACCTTCACGCGGAGCGGCGACGCCTCGCCGAGCCACTTCGCGAGCCCTTCCGCGAAGCCCTCGGCGATGTGCTGGACGACCAGCAGCGGCGCGCGGAAGTCGGCCGGCAGCTCGGAGAGGATCCGCGACAGCGCGGGCGGCCCGCCCGTCGAGGCGGCGATGGCCACCACCCGCGCGCGGGTACGCTGCGCGCGCGCGCCGGGCGCCGTCTCGCCGGGCCGGGTGGGCTGCACGCGCGGCAGGAGCTTCACCCCCGCCATGGCGCGCGCCATGGTGAGCAGGTGCCGGGCCTGCTCCTCGAACCCCGGAGCGCCCGGCGCGACCGGCTTCGGGACCACGGCGAGCGCGCCTGCCTTCATGGCGTTCAGCGCGAAGCCCACCGAGCTCACGTCCTGCCCCGAGACGACGATGATGGGGGTGGGACAGTCGGTCATGATCCGGAGGGTCGCGTCGAAGCCGTTCATGACCGGCATCTGGATGTCCATCGTGACGAGGTCGGGCTTCAGCCGCTGCGTGAGCTCGACGGCGTCGCGCCCGTCCCTCGCCCGGCCGGCGATCTCGAAGCCGGGCTCGAGCGCGAAGATCGCCTCCAGCAGCTGCAGCGACGCCTGCATGTCGTCCGCGACGACGACCCGGATCATGGGACCTCCTCGAGCAGCTCCGCGATGGTGTCGAGGAGCACGCGCTGATCGAACGTGGCCTTCACGAGGTATGCGTCCGCGCCGGCCTCCAGGCCGCGGCGCCGGTCCCCCTCGCTCTCCAGCGCGGTGAGGAGCACGACGGGCAGCCTGGCGAAGCGGGGGCTCTGCCGGATCGCCCGGGTCAGCTCGAAGCCGCTCATCCGCGGCATCTCCACGTCCGAGACCACGACGTCCGCGCCGTGCTGCTGGAGCAGCGACCAGGCCTGCTCTCCGTCGCCGGCGGGGATCACCTCGAACCCGGACGCCTCGAGGAGGCTCCGCGCCAGGGCGCGGGTGGTCGCGGCGTCGTCGGCGAGCAGCACGCGGCGTCGGGCTGGAGCGGCCTCCCGCGGCGGCGCGGGGGAAGGGGCCTGGGCGCCGTGGGCGAGCTCGACCAGCTCCCGGCTCGCCAGCACCACCGCCAGGTCGCCCCCGGGGAGGACCGCCACGGCGCTCGCGAGGGTCAGCCCCTCCAGCCTCCCGGAGAGCGGCTCGAGCGACAGCTCGCGCTCGGCCAGGACCTCGTCCACCGCGAAGGCAGCGCGCTGCCCGTTCGCCTCCACCAGCACCGCCATGCGCCGGTCCTCGACGCGCCACGTCTCAGAGGAGAGCCCGAGCGCAGGCGCCAGCGGCGCGAGGGGGGCCGGCTCGCCGGCGAGCAGCATGGGGCGCCCGCCGCTCGTGGCCACCTGCTCCGGGCGCAGCCGGAACACCCGCTCGACGTCGAGCGCGGGGATCGCGAAGACCTGACCCGCGTCGCGCACCACGACCGCCCGCAGGCCGTAGAGCGTCGTCGGCACCGCCAGCTCGAAGCAGGTCCCGTGGCCCCGGGAGGACGAGAGGCCCACCGTGCCGCGCATCGCACGCACGGCGCTGGCGACGACGTCCAGCCCCACGCCCCGGCCGGAGAGCTCCGTCACCTGCGTCGCGGTCGAGAAGCCCGGCACGAACACCAGCTCGAGCGCGCGCCGGCGGTCCGCGGGGACGGGGAGGCCCCGCCGGCGCGCCTCCTCGCGGAGGCGCTCGGGGTCGAGCCCGCGGCCGTCGTCGCGTACTCGCACGAACACGCGCTCGCCCTCGATGCGCGCGTCGACCTCGATACGCCCTCGCTCCGGCTTGCCGGCCGCGCGGCGCTCGGCGACGTCCTCGATGCCGTGGTCGACCGCGTTCCGGACGAGCTGCCCGAGCGGCTCCCGGAGCGCGTCGACGACCGAGCGGTCGAGCTCGAGACCCTCGCCCCCGACCACGACCTCGACGTCGCGGGCCCGGGCCGCTGCCACGTCGCGCGCGGCGCGCTCGAGCCCCGCGGTCGCCTCGAGCCACGGCGTGAGCCGGAGCGCCCGCACGTCCGAGGCCAGCCGGCGCGTCCGCCGCTCGAGGGCGCGCGCCTCGACGGCGAGCTGGCCGCGCAGCGCGGAGAGGCCGCGCTCCAGGCGACCGAGGTCGTCCTCGACCGCGAGCGCCGCGCGCGCGGCGGTGGCCTCCACCGCGGCACGACCGTGGCGGACCGCGGCCGCGCGGGCCAGGATCGGCCGCGCTGCGCGCAAGGCCGCGCGGAGCTTCCGGGCGTCGCGGGCGAGCTCGTCCGCGCGCGTCGCCCGCGCCTCGGCCTGGAACGCAGACGCGAGGAGCCCGCCGCCGGCGACGGCGATGGCGTCGAGCCGCTCGGGGGCGAGCCGCAGCGCGCCGCTCCGGCGCGGCCGCTCGGAGCGGCCGGCGTCGGGGCGGGGAGGGGAGGGCGCCGAGGCGGGCGAGGTCGTCGGGGTCCCTCGACTCCGCTTGTCCTGAGCGTAGCGGCCGGAGGCCGCGGAGTCGAAGGACTCGGGATGACCGGCCCCAGGAGCCGCGGGCGGGGCCGGGGTCCCTCCACTCCGCGTCTCCGCTGGTGCGGAGACGCTACGCTCGGGATGACCGGCCCGAGGAGCCGCGCTCGACGTCGCGGGCGGCGTTCCCTCGATCCGCGAGCGCAGGAGCTCCCTCGCGCTCGCGAAGAGCGCCTCCTCCACCTCCGCCGCCGGCTCCTCGGAGAGCCGCTTCTGGACCTCCGAGAGCGCGTCCACCGCCGCGAGCAGCGCGGCGAAGTCCTCGCGCCCGAGCGTGCGGGCGTGGTCGCGGGCCGCCCCGAGCAGCGACTCCATCGCGTGGCAGGTCGCCTCCATCGGCGCGACCCCGGCCGCTCGCGCGGAGCCCTTCAGCCCGTGGGCCGCGCGGAAGACGTCCGCGAGCAGAGCGTCCCGCTCGGGCCCGGGCTCGGCCTTCTCGAGGGCGACGACCCCCTCCTCGAGCACGCGCACCTGCTCGCCGAGATCGGACGCCAGCGCGTTGCGCAGCGACTGGAGCAGGGCGTCGCGGTCCATGGATCACCGCGAGGTGGTGACGAGCAGCTGCCGCAGCTTCTCGCCCAGCGTGGTGAGGTCGCGCACGGCGAGCTCCGACTGCTTCGTCGACGTGACGTACTGGCTCGCGACGTTACTGATGTCGCGCACCGCCTGGGTGATCTGGCCGATGCCGGTCGCCTGCTGCGCGCTCGAGTCGGCGATCTCCTGCACCGCGCCGGAGAGCCGGGCGCCCAGCTCGGCGAGCTCCCGGATCACCGCGCCGGCGTGCTGCGCCGCGCGGACCGCGGCCTCCAGGCTCCGGGTGCTCTCCTCGGTGGAGAGCACGGAGCGGTTCGCACGCTTCTGCACGTCGCCGAGCACCTGCCGCGCCTCCGCGGTGGCGCGGCGCGACTGCTCCGCGAGCGACTTCACCTCCGCGGCGACGACCGAGAACCCCTTCCCGTGCTCGCCGGCGCGGGTCGCCTCGATGGCCGCGTTGAGCGCGAGCACGTTCGTCTGCTCGGCGAGGTCGTCGATGAGCGCGGTGATGTCCCCCACCGCGTTGGCCTGCTCGGCGAGCTCGAGGATGTTGCGGGCGACGCCGTCGGCCTGGTCCTTGGCGCGACCGATCACCTCCACCGCCTCGTCCACGGCGCCGTGGCCGGTGCGAGACAGCTCGTCCGAGTGGCGCGCGATGTCGGCGGCCTCGCGGGACCGGTCCGCGGCGCGCTCCGACGATCGCGCGATCTCGTCGAGGGAGGTCATGGTCTGCGACACGGCCGCGAGCTGTTGCTGGGCGCCGGAGGTCTGCTGGGCCGTGCTGGCCAGGATCTCGTTCGCCGCCGTGGCGAGCCTGGCCGCCGTCTCGCCGACGGCGCGGAACATCTCCTCGAGCTTCGCCCGCGCGTCGCGCTCCAGCGCGAAGTTGCGCCGGAGCTTCTGGGTCATGTCCTCGAACGCGCGCCCGAGGAGCCCCACCTCGTCGCGGCCGCCCACCGCGATCGCCACGCTCTCCTCGCCCGCCGCGATGCGCTGCGCCGACTGGGAGAGGCCGGCGAGCCGCCGCGCCACCCTCCGCGCCGCCAGGAGCGTGCCGGCGACCCCGGCGAGGAGCGCGGCGATGAGGGAATACGACCACCGCCTGCCCCGCTCGGCGGACGCCGCGAGCTGCTCCTGCGCGGCGAGGCTCCAGCGCTCCAGCGCGGTGACCGCGTCGAGCACGCGGCGGTCCAGCGTGGCGAGCTCCCCGGCCGCCGCGGACCCTGCCGCCGCGATCCGGAGGACGATGGGCCGCACGCCCTCGCGCCAGGCGCGCTCCGGCTCGTCGAGCGCCGCGACCAGGCGCGCGTCGTCGATCCGGGCGATGCCCGCGGCCCGGTCTCCGCGCCGGAGCGCCTCGAACCGCCTGTCCTGCGCGGCGATCCGCTCCTCGATCCGCGCCTGCAGCGCGGACGCCTCTTCCGGCGGGGCCGCTGCGCGCAGGTGCGCGAGCGCGACGAGGTGGGCGTAGTGAACGGCGCCGTCGGAGGACTCGTTGAGGAGCGCCACGTCCGAGGTGACGCGCCGCACGATCCGGATGCTCCCCCAGAGCACGATCGCGGCGAGGACGAACAGCGAGAGGCCGAGCGCCGAGAGCCGGAACAGCAGGGATCGGTGGAAGGGGAGCTCGCTCGTCACGGGCGGTCGTCTCCGGCGGGCGGTCGGTCCGCTCCGCCCGTCAGCACGGCGCCGTCGAGGACGACCCGCGCGTCCGCGGTGATGCCGAGCCGCGGTGGAGCCGCGGCGCTCAGCTCGCCGCGCAGCACGCGCAGGAGATCGACGGTATCGGCGGCGAGGGCCACCTCCGGGGAGCGCTCCCCGAGGACGATCGCCCAGCGCCGCGGGGCGCTCGCGCGCGCCGCGCCCAGGAGCGCGGGGGCGTCGACGAGCGCGCAGGGGCGCCCGTCCACGCTCAGCACGCCGATCACGTCGGGCGCCGCCCCGGGCACGCGCGCGAGCGCGGTCACTCGCTCCACCCGGAGGACCGCCCCGACGGCGACCGCGAAGCGCTCGGGCCCTGCCTCGAACGCCACCAGGTCGAGCGACTCGCCCGGGGGCGCCGCGGGCGGGACGGCGAGCGCGCGGGCGCGCTGCGCGAGCACGCGGCGGGCGCGCTGGTCGTCGGTCTCCCTCGCCCCTCCAGGCACGCTTGGACTCGCCTCCTCGCTCCACGTTCAACGTAGCGTCAGGGTCGCGAGGGGCCATCCCCCGCGAGGCGCGACAGGTGAAATCGCGCCCCTTCCACGAGCGCTCCGGCGGTCATCCCGTGCGACAGCCGCACGGGCGCGGCCGCCGGCATCCGCTGGGCGAGCGACGCCGCCGTGCGCAGCGCGCGGGATGCGCCGGCCGTGTCCCCGCGCCTCAGGCGCAGCAAGCCCGTGAAGAAGTGCACGAACGGCTGCCCGCGGGAGAGGTAGCGCGCGCGACGGCATGCGTCCGCCGCCTCCTCGAGGCGCCCGAGCTCGGTGAGCACCACCGCCTTCTCGAAGTGGGCCTCCGCGTCGAGCGGACGGCGCGCGAGCGCGTCGTCGACCGCGGCGAGCGCCTCGGTCAGGTGAGCGGCGTCCACGAGCAGGTGGGCCGCCGCGAGCTCGGGATCGCGAGAGAGCGTCGTGGGGGGACCGGGCGGGGCGGCCCGGTGCGACCGGATCGGGGGCACGTGGCCCGGAGGAGGCGGTGGCCGGAGCGTGCGCGCCGCCGCGTCACGGGGCGCGACCCGGCGGGCGGAGGTCGGGCGGACGGACGCCGTGCGGGAGCTGGGCGCGACGGGACGCTGATAGGCGACGCCGAAGGGCCCCGCTCGAACCGTGAAGCCCGTCAGCGCGCCCAGCGGCGGATCGGCGGCGCCGGTCAGGAGCCACCCGCCCGGGGTCAGCGTCTCGAAGAGCCGGCCCGCCGCCTCGGCGACGTGCGCCCGGTCGAGGTACATGAGGACGTTGCGGCAGAGCACGAGGTCCAGGTCCGACAGCCCGCGGGCCGCCGACGGGTACTCGGGCCGCGCCAGGTTCAGCGGGAAGAAGCGGACCCGCGCCGCGATCTCCGGCGCGACGAGGAAGCGCCCATCGCGCTCGGTGAGGTGCCGCCGCGCCCGCCCGTCTGCGGCGCCGCGCAGCGACCAGAGCGAGTACTCGCCGCGGCGCGCCCGGGCGAGCGCGGTCTCGTTCAGGTCCGTCCCCACGAGGTGGACGCGCTCCCGCACGCCCCGGTCGTGCAGCACGATGGCGAGGGTGTACGGCTCCTCGCCCGTCGAGCACCCCGCGCTCCACGCCCGGAATCGCTCGACGCCCCCCTCGCGGCGGCGGAGCCCCTCCGGCAGGACGACCTCCTCGATGAACGCCCACTGCGCGGGCTCCCGGAAGAACCAGGTCTCACCCACCGTGAGCTCCTCGATGAAAGGGGCGAGCGGGCGCGCGCCTTCGAGCAGGGCTCTCGCGACCGCTTCGCCGTCCGGGAGGCCGCCTGCGTGGGCCTCCCGCGTGAGCGCCGCCGCGAGCAGGGTGCCGCGAACGCCGGAGAGATCGAGGCCTGCCTGCTCCCGCACGAGCGCGCGAAGGCGCTCCGTCGCGGGGGCCTGTGCCGGACGGAGCGTCACGGCGTGGGGACGGCCCCGAGGGCGGGATCCGCCAGCCAGGACTCGAGCGACTGGACCACGACCACGCCCTCCGGCAGGCGCACCGCGCCGGCGGAGAGGGGAGAGGTCGAGATCCACTCGGGGTGAGTCTCGACCGACTCCTCGGTCACCTCGCGGACTTCGAGGACTCGGTCGACCTGCAGCGCCACGCGTCGCCCGCCGGCCTCCGCGAGGAGCAGCTGATCCTCGGGCCGCGCCGGGCGCCCGGGCGCCCCCAGCCGCGCGGCGACGTCGACTACGGGTACGAGGGTGCCGTGCACGTCGAGCACTCCTCGCAGGTGCGGCGGCGCGCCCGGCACCGGCGTGGGCGCGGCCATTCGGAGCACCTGCAGCGCGCACGACGCCGGGAGTGCGAACGTTTGGGACGCAGCCGTGAAGAGGACGAAGGCCGCCATGACCTGCTCGAGCATCCGGGGCCCGCCGGCGCGACCGGGCCGTTCACTGCAAGGTGCACCCGGGCTCGCCCGGCGCCCACCCGCGGGCAGGGGGGCGTGTGACGGGGCGGGGGCCGGCCGGTGGGCGGGCGGGGAGGCGGCCGCGCGATGACCGTCGCGATCGGGTTCGTCCTCGCCGTCGTCGCCGTCGCGGTCGTGCTCTTCGCCTTCGAGAGGATCCCGCTCGAGGTGAGCGCCCTCACGGTCGTGGCGCTCCTCGCCGTGACCCGGGTCCTCACCCCGGAGCAGGCGTTCGCGGGGTTCGCCAACGAGACCGTCATCCTCATCTTCACGCTCCTCTCGATGACGCAGGGGCTCGTGTCGACCGGGGTCGTGCAGGCCATCGGGCAACGCATGGCGGGGGTGAGCCGCTTCGGGCCGACCGTGTTCGTGGGGTCGATCATGGCCGTGGTCGCGGCGCTCTCCTCGGTCGTCTCGAACACCGTCACGACCGCGGCGTTCCTGCCGGTCGTCATCGGCGCGGCCGATCGCGCCAAGCTCCCGCGCAGCCGCGTGCTCATGCCGCTCGCGTACGCGTCGATGCTCGGCGGCACGATCTTCCTCATCGGGACCAGCACCAACCTGGTCGTGAGCGCGATGATGGCGAAGACCGGCCTCGGCGCGATCGGCTTCTCCGAGCTCGCGCCCGTCGGGCTGCCGCTCGCGATCGTCGGGATCCTCCTCATCCTCGTGCTGTCGCGCTTCCTCCTCCCGGAGCGCACCGTCGAGGAGGACGACGTGCTGCCGGCGCGCGAGTACCTCGCGGAGGTGGTGGTGGTCCCCGGCTCGCGCTTCGCCGGCAAGCGCCTCGAGGACGTGACGCACGGGCTGGGCCTGCGCGTGCTCGCGGTCACCCGCGGAGGCGCCGCGCTCGAGGCGGCGCCGGAGCTCGAGCTCGCGGAGGGAGACGCGCTCCTGCTCGAGGAGGACCGGCTCGATCTCCTCCGGGTCAAGGATCTCCACGGCCTGGAGATGCGCGCCGACGCGAAGGCCCCGGCGCCCCAGGGCGAGGACGTGGTGCTCATGGAGGCGGCGGTCCCCATCGGCTCGAGCCTCGTCGGCCGCTCCCTCAAGGAGGCCTTCTTCGGCGAGCACTTCGGGCTCGTCGCGCTCGCCATCGCGCGCCGGCCCGCGATCCAGCGGCTCACCCGCGTCCAGCTCCTGCACGGCCTGTTCGGCGCGCACTCGCTGACGACGCTGCCGCTCGCGGCCGGCGACGTGCTCCTCGTCCGCGGTCCACGCCACCGGGTCCGCGCGCTCGCGGACGGCACGACGCTCACGCTGCTCGGCAGCGTGGAGTACCAGCCCATCCGCACCCGCAAGGCGCTCATCGCGGTGGCCATCTTCGCCGGCGTCCTCGCCGTGGGAGTGCTCGGCGTGCTGCCCCTCGCGGTGGCGGGCCTCGCCGGCATGCTCCTCATGATCGCCACGCGCTGCGTGGACCCGCGGATGGCGTTCCGGGTGGACTGGCGGGTCGTGCTCCTCATCGGCGCGATGATGGCGCTCGGGACCGCCATGGAGGTGAGCGGCGCGGGGCGCTGGCTCGGCGGGCTCCTCGTCCCCCTCGCCGAGCACGTGGGCGCGCGCGGCGTCCTCGCCGCGCTGATGGTCTTCACCATCGTGCTCTCGGCCCCGATGTCGAACCAGGCGGCGGCCCTGGTGCTCCTCCCCGTCGCCGCCGGCGTGGCCGCGCAGCTCGGCCTCGCGCCTCGACCGTTCGCGATCGGGATCTGCCTCGCGGCCTCCATCTCGTTCGTGACCCCCCTCGAGCCGTCGTGCGTGCTCGTCTACGGGCCGGGCCGCTACCGCTTCCTCGACTTCATGCGGATGGGCGCGCCGATCACCGCGGTGCTGCTCGTGCTGCTCGTCCTCCTCGTGCCGGTGTTCTGGCCGTTCTGATCCGGCGAGGGCTGCGCCCTCGCCCGGGCGAGCTCGCTTCGATCGGCCGCTCGCGATCAGTTGCGGCGCCGCGGGCTGCGTGCTTACCTGACCGGCCATGAGCCCGACCGACCCGAACGAGCCCCTCCCGACGACGCCCATCGGCACCGGCCCGAGCGCGCCCGGGGGACCGACGCAATGGGGCGGGCCGGCGGCGCCCCCGCCGGCGTGGGGGGGTGGGGGGGGCTGGGGACCCACGCCGCCCTCCATGCCGCCGCCCCCGCCGCCGCGGCGCGACCGTCTCGCCGTCGCGATCGTGGCCTTCATCTTCGGCGGCCTCTTCCTGGTGTTCTTCGGCTTCCTGGTCCTGGCCTACAGCGTCGTGAAGGGTGAGGGGCCGGCGATCGCCACCGGCCCGCGCGTCGCGATCATCGAGGTGAAGGGACCCATCGGCACCGGCGCGGGCGGTGCCGACGCGGATCGGATCCTCAAGCAGCTCCGCAAGGTCGCGCAGGACGACGGCCTCAAGGCGGTGGTCGTCCGGATCGACTCGCCGGGCGGCGCGGTCGCGCCTTCGCAGGAGCTGCACGACGAGGTGAAGAAGCTCGCGCAGAAGAAGACCGTCGTCTGCTCCATGGGGAACCTCGCCGCGTCGGGCGGGTTCTACGTCGCGGTCGCCTGCCCGAAGGTGGTGGCGGAGCCCGGCACGCTCACCGGCTCCATCGGCGTGATCACCCAGTTTCCGAAGGTGAAAGGGCTCCTCGAGCGCTGGGACGTCAAGATGGAGACCGTGAAGAGCGGCGCGCTCAAGGACGCGGGGAACCCCTTCGCGGACATGAGCGCGGAGGAGCGCGCCTACTGGCAGTCCCTCATCGATCGCGTCTACGGCCAGTTCGTGCGCGCGGTCGCCCAGGGGCGCGGGCTCGAGGAGGCCGCCGTCCGCAAGTTCGCCGACGGCCGCGTGATCACGGGCGAGGAGGCGAAGGAGCTGAAGCTCGTGGACGCCCTCGGGAACTTCTACGACGCGGTCGAGCTCGCGAAGCAGGAGGCGAAGCTCTCCGGCGAGCCCCACCTCGTCTACCCCGCCGACGAGCGCGGGAGGTTCCTCGAGCAGCTCATGGGCAGCGCAGCGGGCGCGGCCGCCGACGCGGTCGCCTCCCGGCTCCGCGCAGAGGCCACCGCCGCCCAGGAGCCGGGCGTCTACTTCCTCGCTCGCTGACCGCCGCGCAAAGGAACCCCATGGAACAGCCGCTCTGGGCCCCCTGGCGGATGGAGTTCATCCGCGCCGAGAAGCCGAAGGGCTGCATCTTCTGCGACTTCCCCGCCGCGCCCGAGGCGAGCGACCGGCAGAACCTGCTCGTGCACCGGAGCGGGCGCGCGTTCACCTGCCTCAACCGCTACCCGTACAACTCCGGGCACGTGATGGTGATCCCGCGCGCTCACGTGGCGGAGCTCGGGGCGCTCGCGCCGGAGGAGTGGACGGACCTGCAGGACGAGCTCCGGCGCGCCGTGGAGGTGGTGCGAGAGGTGTACCGCCCCGACGGGATGAACGTCGGCATGAACCTCGGGCGGTCCGCCGGCGCGGGCATCGTCGACCACCTGCACTGGCACGTGGTGCCCCGCTGGGCGGGCGACAACAACTTCATGCCCGTCCTCGCCGATCAGCGCGTGGTGGTCGAGGCGCTCGACGCCGCCTGGGAACGGCTGCGCGCCGGCTTCGCCCGCCTGGGCTGACGCGGTGTCGGACGCCTGGGTCGCCATCGCCGCGGTCTCGTTCGCCGTCGTCGCGGTCCTGCTGTGGGACCGGCTGCGGCGCCGCCGCGACGAGGCGCAGGCGTATCTCCGCGGCGTCCGCTCGGTGATCTCGGGTGACCCGGACGCCGCCATCGAGGCGCTCTCCGACGCCGCGCGGCTCGGCAGCCCGGAGGCCGTCGAGACCTACCTCGCGCTCGGCCAGCTCTTCCGCCGCACCGGCGATCTCTCCCGCGCGGTGAGGCTCCACCGGAACATGCTCCTCGGTCCGGCGCTCGATCCCGCGCGCCGGGGCGAGGTCGAGCGCGAGCTCGCCGAGGACTACCGGCGCAGCGGGATGCTCGCCGAGGCCGCCGAGATCTACCGCCGCCTCGCCCCGGGCGACCGCGCGGCGGGGGAGGGGCTCCGCGACGTGCTCGTCGACGCCGGCGATCTCGCCGGGGCGATCGAGGCGCAGCGGGCGCTGGCGGTGGAGGGATCGGATCCGGTGCTCGCGCACCTCCTCGCGGCCGCTGCGCGGGAGGCGCTGGCGGGCGCGCCCGGCGAGGCCGCGGCGCTCGCCGGAGCGGCGCTGCGCGCCGACGCGGCGAGCGCCGACGCGCTCCTCGCCGCGGCCGAGGTGGCCGCCGTGGAGGGAGACGCGGAGAGGGCGCTCGATCACGCCGGGCGCGCCCTCGACGCCGCGCCGTCCGTCGCGCTCCTCGCCTGGCCCGCGCTGTCGGCCGTCGCGGATCCCGCGGCCGTGGCGAAGTTCCTGGAGACCCGCCTCGCCGCACGCGGCGACGAGGCGGCGCTGCACCTCCTGCTCGGACGGGCCCTCCATCGGATTGGCCGGACGGGCGACGCGCTCGCGGCGCTGCGGCGCGCGCTGGAGCGCGACCGGCGAGGGGAGGCGATCTGGGAGATGCGCGAGCTCCTCCGCCACGCGGACGCGCCCGGCCCGGGCGAGCTCGCGGCGCGGCACGATCTGCTCGTCGCCGCGCTGCTGCGCCGCGGCCGCGCGCCCCGCTGCGTCCGCTGCGGAGCCGACGCGCCCTCCCGCGCGTGGCGCTGCCGCCGCTGCGGCGCCTTCGACGCGTACCCCTGAGTCGTGCACTCCGGCGGCGCGGCGATCGCGCCGCCGCGCGACTGCCCGCTTGCGCCCGCCGCGCGCGCCCGGTAGAGACAGCGCGCCATGGTGAAAGATCGCGTCATCGAGCTGTTCCGGCAGGCGCTCGCGAAGGGGGCCGCCGAGGGTCGCTGGCCCGCCCTCGAGGCGTCGTTCTCGGTCGAGGCGCCTCGCGACCCGAAGCACGGGGACTTCGCGGTGAACGCCGCGATGGTGCTCGCGAAGGCGGCGGGGAAGCCGCCGCGCGACCTCGCCCAGGCCATCGCCGCCGAGGTGCGCGCGGTGGACGCGCAGCACGAGATCGCCGGCCTCGAGGTGGCAGGCCCCGGCTTCATCAACGTCCGGCTCGCGCCGGACGTGTGGCTGCGCGCCCTCGGGCGCGTGGTGGCCGAGGGGACCGCGTACGGACGCACCGAGGTCGGCCGCGGGAAGAAGGTCATCGTGGAGTACGTCTCGGCGAACCCCACCGGCCCGATGCACGTCGGCCACGGGAGGAACGCCGTCGTGGGCGACGGCGTGCAGAGCCTGCTGCGCTGGGCGGGCTTCGAGGTCACCCGCGAGTACTACGTGAACGACTACGGCGCGCAGGTGCAGACCCTCGCGCGCTCGGTCCACCTGCGCTACCAGGAGCTGTTCGGGCGGCAGGTCACCATGCCGCCGAAGAGCTATCCCGGCGAGTACGTGAAGGACGTCGCGGCGGCGCTGAAGGCCGAGCACGGCGACCGCTGGCTCGACGCGCCCGAGGCGGAGTGGCTCGCCCTCTTCCGCGATCGCGCGGTGGAGCACGTGCTCGGCCTCATCCGCGAGGATCTCCGCGCCGTCAACATCGAGTTCGACCGCTGGTACTCGGAGAAGGCGCTCTACGAGTCGGGCACCGTCGATCGCTTCCTGCGCTTCCTGGCGGAGAAGGACCTCGTCTACGTCGGCAAGCTCCCGCCGCCCAAGTCGAAGAAGGGCCAGCCCGCCCCCGCCCAGGCGGCGAGCAACAGCGCGCACGACCTGGGGGAGGAGGGGATCGCCGCGTCCGACGACCTCACGCTCTTCCGCTCGTCTCAGTACGGCGACGAGGTCGATCGTCCGGTGAAGAAGGCGGACGGCACGACCACCTACTTCTGCGCGGACATCGCCTATCACTGGGACAAGCGTCAGCGCGCCGACGCGCTGGTCGACGTCCTCGGCGCCGATCACGGAGGGTACGTGCCCCGCCTCGAGGCGGCCCTCGAGGCGCTCGGGGCCTCGCGCAAGGACCTGCACGTGGTCCTCATCCAGATGGTGAACCTCACCCGCGGCGGCGAGGCGGTGAAGATGTCGAAGCGCGCGGGGACGGTGGTCTCGCTGCGCGAGGTGGTGGACGAGGTCGGGCGGGACGCCACGCGCTTCATCTTCCTCACCCGCCGCTCCGACGCGCAGCTCGACTTCGACATCGAGCTCGCCAAGCGCCAGACCCTCGACAACCCGGTCTTCTACGTGCAGTACGGCCACGCGCGGCTCGCCCAGATCTTCGCGAAGGCGCGGGAGGCCGGCGCGCCCGTGCCGGAGTTCGATCTGGAGGCGGCGCGCACGCTGACCTCGGCGGAGGAGCAGGACCTCATCCGGCGCATCGTCGCCTTCCCGGACATGCTCGCCGCCGCGGCGCTCGCCTACGAGCCGCACCGCGTCGCCTTCTACCTCCAGGAGACCATCGCGGCGTTCCACTCCTACTACACGCAGGGGAAGCGGACGGGAGAGCGGGTCATCTCCGCGGACGCCCGCAAGACCGCGGGGCGGCTCTTCCTGTGCCGGGCCCTCAAGCAGGTGCTCGCGAACGGCCTGGGCCTCCTCGGCGTGGCGGCCCCCGAGCGGATGGAGAGTCCGGAAACTCGCGACCTGGCGGACGACGTCTAGAATCCGGTCGTCATGCGCGATGACAACTCCCGCGTCCGCGAGAAGTTCGACCTCTCCCTCGACGGCCGTCAGATCGCGTCCATCGTGGTCGGCGCGCTCGTCATCCTCGGGGTGGTGTTCGTCCTCGGCCTCAACGTGGGGAGGCAGATCGCGACGCGCCAGGCGGACGTCGCCCGCGCGGGAGACCTCGAGGCGCTCGACCGCGCGCCGAGCGCCGCCGCTCCGGCCGTCGACGGGGCGTCGCTCACGTTCCACGACAGCCTGGTGAAGGAGAAGGCGCCCCCCATGCCGGCGGTCGCGACCCCGAGCCGGACCGCCCCCCCGCCCGCGGTCCCCGCCGCGCTCCCGGCCCCCGCCCCCAGCGCGGCCCCCACCGTCGCGGCCCCCGCGAAGGCGGCCCCCGCCTCCGCCGAGCGAGCGGAGCCGGCGACCGCGGGCGCGTTCACGATCCAGATCGGCGCCTCGCAGCAGCGCGCCGAGGCCGACCGCATCGCAGCCCGACACCGGTCCCTCCGCCCTCGGGTCGAGGCCGCCGAGGTGGACGGGAAGGGGCGCTGGTACCGCGTGCGGGTCGGGAGCTTCGACACGCGCGAGGCGGCCGAGCGCTACCGGCGCGACGTCGCGCGGGAAACCGGGGTGGCGGGCTACGTCACCGCCAGCCGCTAGCTAGTGTCCCATCGCATGGCCACGACCTTCGACAGGCCGAAACGCGTCGAGAAGCCCTGGGGCCACGAGCTCTGGTGGGCGCAGACCGACCGCTACGTCGGCAAGCTCCTGCACGTGAAGGCGGGATCGCAGCTCTCGCTGCAGTATCACGTGAAGAAGGACGAGACGATCCACCTCTGGAGCGGCGAGATGATCCTCGTGCTCCAGGACGGCGATCGCCTCGTCGATCACCGCATGCAGCCGGGCGACAGCTTCCACGTGAAGCCCGGCACCGTGCACCGCATGCGCGCCGTGAGCGACTGCGACGTGCTCGAGGTCTCGACGCCCGAGGTCGACGACGTCGTCCGCGTGCAGGACGACTACGGCCGCACGGGGTAGCGGCCCGGCCCATCGCGGTTCGCGCCTGGGCGCCACCCGAGTCGGGGCGCGAAGGCCGCTACGCGGTGCGAACCGCGGCGCGGCGCGTTGTCCTCTAGCGCGCGAGCAGGAGGCCGAGCCCCACGGCGAGCGCCACGGCGGCGGCGACGACGAGGCCGACTCGTCGCGGATCCCCGCGTCGCTCGCGCACGCCATGCAGCGCGGGCATCGCGCTGACGCGCACCCACCTCGGGGACGTCTCCGCCCGGACGAGGTCGTCGTCGGCGAGGAAGCCGTGCGTGTAGAGATCGTGCAGGACTGCGAGCGATGGGACGACCAGCTCCTCGCCCTCGCCGTTCCGCACCCGGTACTTCATCCGCTCCGCCATCCGGCCTCCCTCACGCCGCGGGCCCGAGCTCGGCGCAGATGGCCTCGGCCACCTTGAGGCCATCCACCGCGGAGGACACGATCCCGCCCGCGTACCCGGCCCCCTCGCCGGCGGGGTAGAGCCCGCGGATCGCGGGGCACTGGAGATCGGTCCCGCGGACGAGCCGGCACGGCGCGCTCGTCCGCGACTCTATCCCGATGAGCACCGCCTCGTCGGTCACGAAGCCGTGCATGCGCCGCTCGAACGCCCGCAGCCCGGCACGCAGCGCGTCCTGGACCTGCGGCGGGTACAGGCGGGACAGATCGGCCTGCGTGACACCGGGACGGTACGACGTCCGCGAGGGCGCTTCGCCGGGGCGGCGCGCGAGGTACGCCGCGAGCCGCTGGGCCGGCGCCTGGTACCCTCCGCCGCCGAGCGCGTAGGCGGCGCGCTCCCACTTGCGCTGCCAGGCGAGGCCCGCGAGCGGCCCCTCGAAGCCCTCGGCGGCGAAGTCGGCCGGGGAGACCGCCACCACGATCCCCGCGTTGGCGAGCGGCGAGGAGCGGCGGGAGTTCGACATGCCGTTCGTGCACTGCATCTCGGGCTCGGTGGGCGTCGGGACGACCACGCCGCCCGGGCACATGCAGAACGAGAACACCCCGCGCGCGGCGCCGGCGACCTTGGGGTTGTCGGCGAGCTTGTAGTCGGCGGGGGGGAGCTGGGGGTGGCGCCGGGCCGTGCCGTACTGGATGCGATCGATGAGAGGCTGCGGGTGCTCGGCGCGGAACCCCACGGCGAACGGCTTCGCCTCGATGGGCCAGCCGCGCGCCGCGAACAGCTCGAACAGCTCGCGCGCGCTGTTGCCGGGCGCGAGGACGAGCCGGTCGGAGTCGAGCGTCCGCCCGTCGGCGAGCCGGAGCCCCGCGAACCGCCCGCCGCGCAGCTCGAGGTCGATCGCGCGCGCTCCCCACAGGAACGTGCAGCCGCCGCGCTCCAGCTCCTCGCGCATCGCCGAGATCGCGGCGGGCAGGACGTCCGAGCCGACGTGTGGCTTGCCCTCCACCACGATGCGCCCCACGTTCCCGAAGCGGGCGAACAGCTCGACGACCTTCCGCACCGCCGGGTGGTGGATGCGGGTGCCGAGCTTTCCGTCGGTGTACGCGCCGGCGCCGCCCTCGCCGTAGTTCATGTTCGACTCGGGATCGAGCTCCCCGGCGCGCATGAGCGACGCCACGTCGCGCCGGCGCGGGCCCACCGTCTTGCCGCGATCGACCACCACGGACGGCACGCCGCGCTCGAGCAGCGCCCACGCGCAGAAGAGCCCCGCCGGACCGGCGCCGAGGATGATCGGCGGAGCGGCTGGCCTGCGCACCGGGCCGGGAGCGGGGTCGGGCGACGGGACCGGGGCGACGTCGGCGGGTGCGCCGCGGATCCGGCCCTCGACCTCCACCTCGAGGTTCACGAGCCAGCGCGGGTGCCCCTTGCGCCGCGCGTCGAGCGAGCGGCGGACCACCGTGGCGTCGCGCAGGTGCTCCGCCGAGAGCCCCAGCCGCTCCGCGGCGCGGCGCGTCAGGAGGGATTCGTCCTCGTCGAGCCAGAGGGGGAGGTTCGAGATCCTGTACCGCATCAGATCCTCTGAGCGCGAAGCGCGCTACGCGGGAGCCCGCCCCACGAGGCAGGGCGTGCGAAGGAGTCTACGCACCGCGACGGGCCAGCTGGCAGGGCCTCGCCTCGTGCAAGTACCCGGAATAGCGAGACATGCTCCGGTTGCCGCGCGCTGGCCCGTGACTTGCTCACGATCCGGACACGCGACACGGCGCGGTTTCGTATCTCCGGTGGGGAGTGAATGCAATGGTGCCAGGCATGCTGGACGTGAAGGGAACCAAGATCCTCGCGAAGTCGCTCTTCAAGGAGCTGCGTGGCAACGGCTACTCGACGAACCAGATCCTGAGCCTCTCGACCGAGCTCATCGATCTCGTCACGCAGGATCTCAAGGGCGAGCACGCTGCCGCCGCGCAGGCGGCCGCCGCGCAGCAGAGCGCAGGCGAGGCGCGGGCCCTCTAGTCCGCGTGCGCGGCACGACCGCGCCACGCACGAGTCGAGCGCGCAGGACCGGGCGGCGCCGAGCGATCGGCGCCGTTTCGTTTCTTTCACCTTCGCCGCCGCTCTCCCCATCGTTTCCCATTGACGCTCCGGATCCTCGTCTGTAGGTTACCGCCGCTTTTCAACCCCTTGCGAGGAGGGCAGCGGGATGGCACGGATTGCGGTCAATGGGTTCGGTCGGATCGGTCGGTGCGTGCTCAGGGCGGCGATCGAGCGGGGTGAGAAGGACCTCGAGTTCGTCTCGATCAACGACCTCACGGACACGAAGACCCTCGCGCACCTCCTGAAGTACGACTCCGTGCACGGCACCCTGGCCGCCGACGTGAAGGCGACGGACAAGGGCATCGTCGTGAACGGCAAGGAGATCGAGGTGACGGCGATCAAGTCGCCGGCCGATCTCCCCCACCAGAAGAACCAGGTCGACCTCGTCCTCGAGTGCACCGGCCTCTTCACCGAGCGCGAGAAGGCCGAGGGTCACCTCAAGGCGGGCGCCCCGCGCGTGCTCATCTCCGCGCCGGCGAAGGGCCCGGACATCACCGTGGCCTTCGGCATCAACCACGAGAAGCTCGACCGGGCGAAGCACAAGATCATCTCGAACGCGTCCTGCACGACGAACTGCCTGACGCCCGTCGCGAAGGTCCTGCTGGAGAGCTTCGGCATCAAGCGCGGCCTGATGACGACGATCCACTCCTACACGAACGATCAGAACCTCCTCGACCTGCCGCACAAGGACCTGCGCCGCGCGCGCGCGGCGGCGCTGTCGATGATCCCCTCGACGACGGGCGCCGCGAAGGCGGTCGCCGAGGTCATCCCGGAGCTGAAGGGCAAGCTGCACGGGACGTCGGTGCGCGTGCCGACCCCGAACGTCTCGCTGGTCGATCTGACCGTCGAGATGGACCGGCCTGCCACCGCCGAGGAGATCAACGCGGCGTTCAAGAAGGCGGCGGAGGGTAGCCTGAAGGGCGTGCTGGAGTACTCGGACGGCCCGCTCGTCTCGGTGGACTTCAACCACAACCCGGCGTCCTCGATCTTCGACGCCACGAGCACGTTCGTCGTCGACGGCACGTTCGCGAAGGTCTTCGCCTGGTACGACAACGAGTGGGGCTTCTCGAACCGCATGGTCGACGTGGCGAAGCTCCTCACGAAGTGAGGTCGCCGTGGCGCTCAAGACCATCGACGCGCTGGATCTCGCCGGCAAGCGGGTCTTCATCCGCGTCGACTTCAACGTCCCCCTCGACGAGCAGCGGCGGGTGACCGACGACGCCCGCATCCGCGCGGCGCTCCCCACCATCAAGCACGCCATCCAGGCGCGGGCCAAGGTCATCCTGGGCTCGCACCTCGGCCGCCCGAAGGGGAAGCCGGACGACCGCGAGAAGTTCTCGCTCGAGCCCGCAGCGCAGCGGCTCTCCGAGCTCCTCAAGCAGGACGTGATCCTCGCCGACGACTGCATCGGCGACGGCGTGAAGAAGCTCGTCCGGGATCTCAAGGAGGGGCAGGTCCTCCTCCTCGAGAACCTCCGCTTCCACCCGCAGGAGGAGAAGAACGACGAGGGCTTCGCGCGCGAGCTCGCGACCCTCTGCGACGTGTGGGTGAACGACGCCTTCGGCACCGCCCACCGCGCCCACGCCTCCACCGCCGGTATGGCCGCCTTCGTGAAGGAGAAGGCGGCGGGCTTCCTCATCCAGAAGGAGGTCGAGTACCTCGGCAAGGCGCTCGGCAGCCCCGAGCGGCCGTTCGTGGCGCTCATCGGCGGCGCCAAGGTCTCCGACAAGATCAAGGTGCTCGAGAACCTCATCGCCAAGGCCGACGCCATCTGCATCGGCGGCGCGATGGCGTACACGTTCCTGAAGGCGCAGGGCGTGGCGGTCGGCAAGAGCCTCGTCGAGGAGGACAAGCTCGAGCTCGCGCGGCAGATCCTGGAGCGCGCCCAGGCGCGCAAGGTGGACCTGCTCCTGCCCGTCGATCACGTGTGCGGCGCCGAGCCGAAGGACACCGCGGAGCGCGTCGTCGTGAACGACCGCGCGATCCCCGACGGGCTCATGGGCCTCGACATCGGCCCGAAGACGCTCGATCGCTACCGCCAGCGCATCGTCGACGCGAAGACGGTCTTCTGGAACGGGCCCATGGGCCTGTTCGAGCAGAAGCCCTGGGCGGAGGGTACCTTCGGCGTCGCCCAGGCGATGGCGCAGAGCCCGGCCGTCACCGTGGTCGGCGGAGGCGACAGCGCCGCGGCGGTGGAGGAGGCGGGGCTCGTCTCGAAGATGAAGCACGTCTCCACGGGCGGTGGCGCGAGCCTCGAGTTCATCGAGGGGCGCGTCCTCCCCGGCATCCAGGTCCTCGAGGGCTGACCCGTGGCTCGCCAGAAGTTCGTCTGCGGAAACTGGAAGATGCACAAGACCGTCGCCGAGACGGCCGCCCTCGTCCGCGAGCTGCGGTCGGCCCTCGGCGACGCAGCCGGCGAGGTCCAGGTGGCGGTCGCGCCGCCGTTCACGGCGCTCGCCGCCGCCGTCGAGGCGGCGCGCGGCTCCGCCATCGAGATCGCGGCGCAGGACGTCCACTGGGAGAAGCAGGGGGCGTTCACCGGCGAGGTGTCCGCGCCCATGCTCGCGGACGTGGGGTGCCGGCACGGCATCGTGGGCCACAGCGAGCGGCGCCAGCTGTTCGGAGAGACCGACGAGGCGGTGCGCAAGAAGGTCGGGGCGCTCCTCGCGGCGGGCGTGAGGCCGATCGTCTGCGTCGGTGAGACGCTCGCCGAGCGCGAGGCGGGGCGGACGCTGGAGGTGGTCGACCGTCAGGTCCGCCAGGGGCTCGCCGGGCTGTCCGTCGACGAGCTCGGCCGGCTCACCATCGCCTACGAGCCGGTGTGGGCGATCGGCACCGGCAAGACGGCCACTTCAGCCCAGGCGCAGGAGGTCCACGCCGCCATCCGGCGCATCCTCCGGGACGTCGGGGCTCCCGTCGCGGACCAGATCCGGGTACAGTACGGCGGCTCGGTCAAGCCCGAGAACGCCGCGGAGCTGATGGCGCAGCCCGATGTGGACGGGGCGCTGGTCGGCGGCGCGAGCCTCAAGGCGGCGGACTTCATCGCCATCGTGAAAGGTGCACTCCGTTGATCACCCTCGTCACCATCCTGCACGTCCTCGTCTGCCTCATCCTCATCCTCGTGATCCTGCTCCAGGCCGGTAAGGGCGGCGGGATGGGCGCGGCGTTCGGAGGGGCCGGAGCGCAGACCGTGTTCGGCGGCCGCGGGGCGCAGACGCTGCTCGGCAAGGTCACGAGCGTCTCGGCCGCGATCTTCATGATCACGTCCGTCACGCTCGCCTACAACGCCTCCCGCTCGAGCTCGGTGGTGCAGCGCCAGTCCGCCGCCCCCTCGACTCAGCTCCCGGCGTCGCCGTCGCAGAGCCCCCTGTCGCCGCCTCCCAACGCCCCCGAGTCGACGCCGCCGGCGCCTCAGGGTGGCGCCCCGGCGAAGCCGGCCCCGGGCCAGTAGCTCGAGGCGACATCCGCGCGGTGCGAGGGGGATCCGGCTTCCGGGTCCCCCTTCCTGCGTCTCTGCGTCTCTGCGTCTCGAGGGGAGGGGCGTCGCCAGGCGGATGTCCGGCTTCCACCGCCCCGCGCGCGTCCGAAAGCAGAGAGGGGATCCGGTCTCCCGGATCCCCTCGTTCCTTCGCAGTGCCCAGGGCGAGATTCGAACTCGCACGCCTTACGGCGCCACCCCCTCAAGATGGTGTGTCTACCAGTTCCACCACCTGGGCGTCTCGAAGCGGACGGGTTTCTAGCAAAGGGTCGCCCGGCGCGCAATAGCGCAGTTCACGATCGCACCGAGCGCCCGGGCGGCCGTCCAGACCGGCTAGGTGCCCTCGAGATACTGCCGCTTCTCCTCGACGTCCTTCCACTGGTCGGCGTCCGGCAGCGGATCCTTCTTCTCGGAGATGTTCGGCCAGGTCTTGCAGAGGTCGGCGTTGAGCTGCGTGTACTCCTTCCACTTGGCCGGCAGGCTCTCCTCCGGGAAGATCGCCTTCGTCGGGCAAGCGGGCTCACAGGCCCCGCAGTCGATGCACTCGTCGGGATGGATGACGAGGAAGTTCGGCCCCTCGTAGAAGCAGTCGACGGGGCAGACCTCGACGCAGTCGGTGTACTTGCACTTGATGCAGGGCTCGGCAACCACGTAAGCCATCGACGACCTCCTGTCCTGCTGAGGGTCCTAACCTACGCCTCGTAATAGTCGAGCCCGAGGTGGGTGATGAGCTCCTCGCCCGCCATGTGACGCAACGTGTTCTTCAGCTTCGTCAGCTGGATGAACAGATCGTGCTCGGGGTAGAGGCCCTCGCCGACCATCGGGCTCTTGAAGTAGAAGCTCATCCACTCCTGGATCCCGCTCATGCCCGCCCGCTGCGCGAGGTCGATGAAGAGCGCGATGTCGAGCGCGACGGGGGCGGCGAGGATCGAGTCCCGGCAGAGGAAGTTCACCTTGATCTGCATCGGGTAGCCGAGCCAGCCGACGATGTCGATGTTGTCCCAGCCTTCCTTGTTGTCCCCGCGCGGCCGGTAGTAGTGGATCTGCACCTTGTGATCGAACTTGCCGTAGAGGTCCGGGTACAGCTCGGGCTGCAGGATGTGGTGGAGCACCGAGAGCTTCGAGACCTCCTTCGTCTTGAAGCTGCCGGGATCGTCGAGCACCTCGCCGTCGCGGTTGCCGAGGATGTTCGTGGAGAACCACCCCTCGAGCCCCAGCATGCGCGCCTTCAGCATCGGGGCCAGCACCGTCTTCATGAGGGTCTGCCCGGTCTTGAAGTCCTTGCCGGCGAGCGGCACGCCCCGCTGCTTCGCGAGCTGCTGGAGCGCCGGGATGTCGACGGTGAGGTTCGGCGCGCCGTTCGCGAACGGGACGCCCTCCTTCAGCGCAGCCCACGCGTAGATCATGGAGGGCGCGATGGCCGGGTCGTTCGCGGCCATCGCCGCCTCGAAGCGGTCGAGCTGCCCGTGCACGCCCGAGGGCTCGAGGTAGACCTCCGTCGACGCGCACCACACCATCACCGCCCGGCTGCAGTCCTGCTCGCGCATGAACCGGCGGATGTCCTCGCGCAGCGCCTCGCCCAGCTCGAGCTTGTTCGCCCCGCGCTTGACGTTCGGGCCGTCGAGGCGCTTCACGTAATCGGGCGAGAACACCGCCGTCATCGGCTTCACCGCCGACAGCGGCTCCTTCAGCCGCTCGAGGAGGGCCGGCTCGAGGACGCGCGCGTGGCAGGCGGACTCGTAGGCGTCGTCCGGGAAGACGTCCCAGGCGCCGAAGCGGACGTCGTCGAGCGCCGCGAGCGGGACGAGGTCCTTCAGGAGCGGCGTACGGCGCTCCGTCCGCTTGCCGAGCCGGACGGTCCCCATCTGCGTGAGCGAGCCGATGGGCTTCGCGAGCCCGCGTCGCACCGCCTCGACGCCGGCGACGAGGGTGGTGCCGACGGCGCCGAGTCCGGGCAACAGGATGGCGAGCTTCCCGGACGCAGGGGCGATGGAGCGTGGCTTCTTCACGGAGCGTTCCTCGGTGTGTGGGTGGTGCTGGCAAGATCTTCCGGAGCCCGGTCTCCAGGCAAGCCCTCCGGGAGCGTGGCGGACGAATGATTCCGCGCCCGAGGCTCGCAGGGGGCGGGCTGGCGGGTTCTCCCCTCGGAGGGTACGATGCGCCCATGTCCGGGAGCGCCGCGAGCGCGCCGGTCGTCCTCTTCGTTCACCGGGGCGGCTGGCAGGATCGCTACCAGGCGACGACGCTCGCCGTGACCGCCGCCGCCCTCGGGGACGAGGTGACGGTGGCGCTCTTCTTCGAGCCGCTCCGGCTGTGGGCCCAGGGCCGCTTCGACGAGGGGGCGCCGCCGGAGGCCGGGGCGGCCCGCGTCGCCGGACTGAGAGAGAGCCTGGAGGAGGCGCGGCGCGAGCTCGGGCTGCGCGTCGTCGCCTGCGACACCGCGGTGCGGCTCGCCGGGTTCATCCCGGAAGACCTCCGTCAGCACGTGGACGGGATCGCGACGCTCCCCTCGCTCTGGCGGGCGGCGCAGGCGGGGAGGGCGCTCGTCTTCTGAGGCTTCGGGTTCCAGCACCCCTGCAGCCCGTCGCCCGTAGCCTCTCCCCGAGGTTGCCCCCCCGTCCGGCGCGAGATATACGCGGACGATCATGAGCCTCTCCGGCAAGACCGCGCTCGTCATCGGCGCGGGAGGCCTCGGCGGCCCGGCCCTGCTCACCCTCGCCGCCGCCGGCGTCGGGAAGCTCCTCCTCGTCGAGGACGACGCGGTCGAGACCTCGAACCTCAACCGGCAGCCTCTCTTCAAGGAGGCCGACCTCGGACAGCGCAAGGCCGGCGCCGCGGCGGCCCGCCTGCGCGCGCTCTTCCCCTCGATCGCGGTGGACGCCCGCGATCTCCGCTTCGACGCGGACAACGCCCTCGAGCTGGTCGGCGCCGCGGACGTGGTCGTGGACGGGTCCGACAACTTCGCGACCAAGTTCCTCGCGAACGACGCCGCGCTGCGCGCGCACAAGCCGCTCGTCCACGGCGGGATCCTGCGCACCACCGCGCAGCTGCTCACCGTCGCGCCGGCCGGGATCGGCGGCTGCCTGCGCTGCCTCTTCGAGGAGCCACCGCCCACCGGGGCGGTGCCGTCCTGCGCCGAGGCGGGCGTGCTCGGCGCGACCGCGGGCTTCGCGGGCGCGCTCATGGGGGCGGAGGCGCTGCGGCTCCTCGCCGGCGAGCGGGGCGCCTACGAGGGCAGGCTCTTCACCTACGAGGCCCGCTCCGCGCGCGGCCGCCTGGTGCTCGTGCGCAGGCGCCCCGGCTGCGCCGCGTGCGTCGGGACGCAGCCGCTCGAGTCCTCCGCGCCGGCCGCCTGCGCCGCGATCGCGGGCTCCGCGGGCTCCGGGGACGCCGCGTGATCGCGGGCGCCCCGGCTCGCGTCGACGTGCGCGCGTACGCCTGTCCCATGACCTACGTGAAGGCGAAGATCGCCCTCGACCGGCTCGCCGCGGGAGACCGGCTCGAGGTCTGGCTCGCCGGCGGCGAGCCGCTGGAGAACCTGCCGAGGAGCGCAGCCGAGGACGGTCACCGCGTGGTGTCGGTGGAGCCGCTCGCGGGAGCGCCGGGATCCTTCTGCGTGGTGGTCGAGAAGGGCGAGGGGGGCGCGCGCGAGTGGCCCTGAGCGGGGTAAAAGTCGCGAGGCGGCGACGCGAGTCCGCCGCGCCGGGGGCGCGACCCCGTGGAACGGAGGCGAGAAGGTGAACGACGATCGCATCGAGCGGTACGCACGCCAGCTCCTCGTTCCCGGCTTCGGAGAGGAGGCGCAGGAGCGGCTCGGGCGCGCGCGCGTGCGCGTGGTCGGCGCCGACGCGGTCGCCTCCGCCGCGCTCACCTACCTCGTGCAGGCGGGGATCGGCAAGCTCTGGCTCGAGGACGCCGAGGACGTGGCGCCCGCCGACGTGACGGGCTGGCTCTTCGCCCCTTCGGCGGTGGGGACGCCCCGCGTCGAGGCGGCGCGCGCGGTGCTCGCGCCGCTCTCGCGCTTCGTCGCGGTCGAGCGCTACCCGACCGGCGGAGTGCCGAGCGCGACGCTCGTGTTCGCGGCCTCCGCGCCGCAGGCGCTCGCCTCCGCCGAAGCCGCCCGGCGCGCGGGGATCCCGCACGTCGTCGTGGAGCCGGACGCCGACGGCGGGGCGCTCGTCGTCGTGCCGCCAGGCGCGCCGTGCTTCGCGTGCGCCCGCTCCACGAGCGGGGTGGGTCGCCCGCCGCAGGCCGGGATCGCCGCGCTCTCAGCGCTCGCCGCCCAGGAGCTCGTCCTCATGATCGCGAACCCGGGTTCCGTTCCCGGACGGCGCGTCGACCTCGTCCGCGGTGTGGCCACGGCGCGCCCCACGAGCCGGCTGCCCGGCTGCGCGTGTGGCGGACCCGCCGCCGAAGGGCCGGTCTCCGCCGGCTGACGGGCGGCGCGATCGCGCACTCACCTGCCGGCAGGGCCCAGGCGTCGTGGTCTGCCTGCCCGGAGGGAGGGGGGGCGCACGCCTCGCGGGGACCGGCGGATTCTCGTCGCCGAATGAGCGCTCGTGGGGCCCGGTCCGAGCGGATTGACCCTCCGAGAACGCCTCCCGCCCCCGGACCATCGCGCAACTCGGCGCAACCCCTTCGGAAATTTGTTTGCGCTCGCGACAAATCCCCCTTTGGCACAACACGATCCGGCGGGGTATACTCGGAAAACTGCGCTCGAACGGACCTGTCCCGCGCACGCGGTGCGACGGCGACCGTCGAGACGCCGGAGGACGCATGGACTCGCAGACCACCGGCTTCGTCATCTGGCTGACGGGGATGAACCGCGCGGGCAAGAGCACGCTCGCCGCGCACCTCGCCAAGCGACTCGCCGCGGCCGGACGGACCGTGGAGCTGCTCGACGAGGACGGCGACGCAGCCGTGCTGCTCGAGGGGCTCGGCGCCGGCAAGGACGACCACGCCAGGGCGGTGGCGCGGCTCGGGCTGGTCGCGAAGGCCGTAGCGCGGGCGGGCGGGATCGCCGTCTGCGCGGCGCTGTCGCCGTACCGGGACGCCCGGGAGGCGCTCCGCAAGGAGGCGCGCCGGTTCGTGGAGGTCTTCGTCGACTGCTCGATGGAGAAGCTCCAGCAGCGCGACCCGCAGGGCATCTACCGGCGCGCCCTGGCGGGCGAGCTGAAGCAGGTCCCCGGCGTCGACGTGCCGTACGAGCCGCCGACGCACGCCGACCTGACCGTCCACACGGACGAGATCTCCGTCGAGGAGGCCGGGACGCGCGTCTTCCAGGCCCTCGTCGATCAGCGCCTCGTCGGGCCGGCGGAGTTCGGGCGGATCACCGGCGGCCTGCGGCCGCGCCGCGGGAAGCCCGCTCGGGCCACGCGCGGCGGGGCACGGCGCAAGCTCGTCGCGAAGGCGGCGGCACGCCAGGCGCCGAAGAAGGTCGCGGGGCGGGCCACGAAGACCGCCAAGCGGCGCCGCTGAGCCGCGGCGCGCGCTGCCTGCCTCGCGCCTTCTCCAGCTCGTGCGGGGGAGCTTTGCGCGGACTGGCGCGAGCGGGTATTAGTCCCGCGCCATGTCGCCGAACGCCCTCGAAGACCTCCGCCGTGCATCCGCGCCGAAGCTCGCGCGCCTGAAGGAGGCGCTGCGCGGCTGCGGCAGCGTCCTCGTGGCGTTCTCGGGCGGGGTGGACTCCACCTTCGTCGTCGCGGTCGCCCACGAGGTGCTGGGCGCTCGCGCCGTGGCCCTGACGGCGCACTCGCCGTCCGTCCCGCACGCCGAGCGCGAGGAGGCGCGCGCGCTCGCGGCGCGCATCGGTGTCCGCCACCTGGAGCGGGAGAGCCACGAGCAGGACGACCCGGGCTACGTCGCGAACGCCTCCGACCGCTGCTACTACTGCAAGCGGGAGCTGTTCCGCCTCTGCGAGGAGACGGCGCGCGCCGAGGGGCTCGCGGTCGTCCTCGACGGCTTCAACGCGGACGACCTCGGCGATCACCGGCCGGGGCACCGCGCCGCGCAGGAGCGGCGCGTCCGCTCGCCGCTGGCCGAGGCCGAGCTGAGCAAGGACGAGGTCCGCGCCTGGAGCGAGGCGTACGGGCTGCCGACGTGGGCGAAGCCGCAGATGGCTTGCCTCGCCTCGCGGATCCCGTACGGCACCCCCGTCACCCCGGAGCGGCTCGGCGAGGTCGAGCGCGCCGAGGCCGCCCTGCGCGTCCTCGGATTCCACGACCTGCGCGTCCGCCACCACGGCGACATCGGGCGGGTGGAGCTCGGGGAGGAGGAGCTGGCCCGCGGCTTCGAGCAGCGTGCGGAGATCGCGCGGGCGGTGAAGGCCGCCGGCTTCAAGCTCGCCGTGCTCGACCTCGAGCCCTTCCGGTCGGGGCGGATGAACGCGCTCGCGGGCGTGCCGTTGCCCGTCGTGCCGGGGTAGGGGGCGGGCTCGCGGCCGTCGAAAACAGGCGGATCTGTCAAGAAACCTTCCGGGCGTGCGCTTTCTTGCGAGGCGGCTATCGAGTGGTAGCGTGTAGGCAAACGTAAGCCGCTGTCGCAAGGAGCCTACACATGACCACGTCGATCGAGCTGACCGTCGTCGCCTCCGATTCGAATCCGTCCGCCCGTCTCGAGCCCATGCTGGTCCGGCTGCCCCCTCAGTTCGCCGCAGAGCTCCGGAACCTCGCGCGCCGCACGCGCGTCCGCCAGTCGGACTACCTGCGGGAGGCTGTCGCCGACCTCCTCGCGAAGTACGGCCAGCTTCCCCCCGAGCAGGGGGAGATGTGACACCGCAGCCGGGCGAGACGCGGGACCCGCGTGCCACCCCTCCCGAGGCGCCGCGCCTGCCGAGCGGGCCGGTGCGCGCCCTGACCGGCGCGCGCGCGCCGGTGTTCGGGGTGTTCATGGAGCTGTACCGCGCGGCGGTCGAAGGGCCCCGTCGGGATAGACGACCGAGGCGAGCGTGAGCCCCCAGCCGGGCGCGCGGACGCCGCGGTACCGTCCGCGGGCGAGCAGCAGCTCGCGGACGATCTCGGGGGCGGCCCGCCCGACCCCGACCGTCACCGCCGTTCCAGCGAGGTTGCGGATCATCGCGCGCAGGAAGCCGTGCCCCTCGAACACGAGGGCGTGGAGCGGCGCCCAGGTCGCGGAGACCACCTCGGCGCGCGTCACGGTTCGCACCGTTCCGCGCTGCTCGCCGGGTCGCGCGAAGGCGGTGAAGTCGTGCGTCCCGACCGCGTGCGCCAGCGCGGCGCTCATGGCCGCCACGTCGAGCCGAGCCTCGCCGTCCGGGAAGGCCCGTGGGTCGGGGAGCGTCCACGCGTAGGCCGCGAGCGACTCCGGGGGAGGAGCGCCGACGAGATACACGTAGCGGCGCGCGCGCGCGGTGTTTCGTGCGTGGAAGGACGGCGCGACGCGCAGCACCTCGAGCACGGCGACGCCCTCCGGCAGCGCCGCGTTGAGCGCGCCGCGGAGCGCCGCCGGGTCGAGCGCGGCGCGCGCGGAGAAGCTGACCACCTGATCGAGCGCGTGGACGCCGGCGTCGGTTCGCGCCGCGACGGCGAGCGTCGCCCGGACTCCGGCGGCGAGGAGCGCGCCCTCGAGCGCGTCCTGCACGGTGGGGAGGCCGGGCTGCCGCTGGAAGCCTCGGAACCGCCCGCCTTCATAGGCGACGCGCAGAGCGTAGAAGCGCCTTTCCACCTCGTGCTAAGTTCACCACGCCCGCCGCGCCCCGTCACGCGCCGCGCGGGCCGCACCCACCCCTTCACGTCCGAGTCCCGCACCCGATGGCGCCCGGCACAGACGAGACGCTCCTCCTCGACGACCCCCGCCTCGAGGGTGGGGAGTGGTTGTTCCGCAAGGGCGGCCAGGTGTTCGGCCCCGTCGACTCGCGCGGCCTCGCGGCCATGCTGTATCGCGGCGAGCTCGACGCCTCGACCCCGATCTCCGCCGGCGACGGCGCCTGGCGCGCCGCCGGCCAGGTCCCGCTCTTCCTCCTGCACGCGAAGCGCGCGGAGGCGGCGCACCGGGTCGAGCGCGAGGTGACCGGGGCGCGGCTGCTCGCGGCGCGCCGGGGGCGGAGGAGGGCGCTCGTGTGGGTCCTCGCGATCGCGCTCCTGGTCGGCGGCGCCGGCGTGATCGGGTTCCTCCTCGCCCGGCGCCCCACCGAGACCAGCGCGCTGCTCGAGGACTTCGGCGCCGGGATCTCCATCGCCTCGGCCGCCCGGGTCGGCGTGGGCCACCGCGCGGCGGAGGGGGACGACATGGTGGAGGTCCCCATGGACGCGCCCGACGCACCGGCCGCGGGCGCCGGGCGCTCGAGGGCAGTGCCGGACAAGGGCGGGGGTCTCGCCGCGTCGACCCGCCGCGCGCCCGGCGGCGCGGTGGACGGCGGGGAGCTCGTCGCCGCCCAGTTCGACGAGGGCAAGATCCAGTCGGTGGTCTCGCGCGAGCAGCGCTCGCTCGTGCCCTGCTTCCGGGCCGAGGCGGCGCGCTCGCCCGACTTCCACGGCGACGTGCCGATCGAGTTCGCCATCGGAAACGACGGACGCGTCGCGGCGCTCTGGATCGACGAGCCCCGCTTCCGGGCCGGCGCGCTCCAGCAGTGCCTCGTGAAGGCGCTCGCGGGCTGGCGCTTCGACGCGTTCCCCGGCCAGCGGCCCACCGTCTCGCTCGCCTTCCGGATCGGGAAATGACCACCCGGACCGCCGAGAAGCTGGCAGAGCGCGCGGAGGATCTGCCGGAGGGCTCCTTCCGCCGCGAGGTGCTCGAGGGCGCTCGCCGCTTCAAGTCCGCCTGGGTCGAGCTCGCCCGCCTACTCGCCGAGGTGAAGCGCAAGGAGCACTGGCGCGCCTGGGGCCACCCGAGCTTCGAGCGTTACTGCTCGCGAGAGCTGTTCATCCGCAGCGCGACCGCGGAGAAGCTCACCGCGAGCTACGGGTTCCTCGAGCGGCACGAGCCCGAGCTCGCGCGGCCGCGCGGCGAGGGGCGCGCGCCGCCCTTCGAGGTCATCGAGGTGCTCTCGCGCGCGGAGGCCGCGGGCCGGCTCTCGGACTCGGGCTGGCGCGAGCTGCGCGACGAGGTGCTCGTCGAGCGCCCGCCCACGCCCGCCGCGGTGAACCGCAAGCTCGCCGAGAGGTTCGGCCCGCGCCCACCCGCGCCCGAGCCACCCGAGGCGGACCGCCTCGAACGGCTCGCCGCCATGGCACGACGCCTGGCGGAGGCGTGCCGCGAGGAGGCGGCCGTGCCCCGCCCCGTCGCGGAGCGCGCGGGGGCCCTCGCCGGGGAGATCGACGCGCTGCTCCGTCGCTGAGCTCGACGCCCCGAAGGAGTTCGTGGGGCGGTGCGCTCCGCACCTGGCTATATTCGAACCGGGCCCCAAATTCCGGGGGGCGGGGGTTGGTGGTACCATCGCTGGACCGAGGGATCGCGTGAGCCGGAAAGACCATCACGGCAACCTGTCGTGCTCGTTCTGTGGGAAGGGGCAACGGGAGGTCCGCAAGCTCATCGCCGGGCCCACGGTCTACATCTGCGACGAGTGCATCCGGCTCTGCAACGACATCATCGCGGAGGAGGCCGAGCGCGACGAGGGCCGCCCCGCGGTCTCGCTGCCCACTCCCGCCGAGATCAAGAGCTTCCTCGACGACTACGTGGTCGGGCAGGACAAGGCGAAGAAGGTCCTGTCCGTCGCCGTCTACAACCACTACAAGCGCGTCTACTCGAAGAAGCCGGCCCGCCCGCAGCGCCCCGGACAGACCAGGACCGGCTCGGACGACGTCGAGCTTCAGAAGTCGAACATCCTGCTCATCGGGCCGACGGGCTCGGGCAAGACGCTCCTCGCGCAGTCGCTCGCCCGCTTCCTCAACGTCCCCTTCACGATCGCGGACGCCACCAGCCTCACCGAGGCCGGCTACGTCGGCGAGGACGTCGAGAACATCATCCAGAACCTGCTCCACGCGGCGGACTACGACGTGGAGAAGGCCGCGCGCGGCATCGTCTACGTCGACGAGATCGACAAGATCGCCCGCAAGGGCGACTCGCCGTCCCCCACCCGCGACGTCGGCGGCGAGGGCGTCCAGCAGGCGCTGCTCAAGATCATCGAGGGCACGCGCGCCAACGTCACCCCGCGCGGCGGCAAGAAGTACAACCAGCAGGAGTACATCCAGGTCGACACCTCGAACATCCTCTTCATCGTCGGCGGCGCGTTCTGCGGGCTGGAGCAGGTGATCCGGCGCCGCGCGGGCGTGAAGGCCCTCGGGTTCGGGGCGAAGATCGAGCGCAAGGAGGAGGCGAGCCTCGGCGAGCTCCTCGCGCGCGTCGAGCCGTCGGATCTCGTGAAGTTCGGGATGATCCCCGAGTTCGTGGGGCGCCTCCCGATCATCGCGACGCTCGCCGACCTCTCCGAGGAGGACCTGGTCACCATCCTCACCCAGCCGAAGAACGCGCTCACGAAGCAGTACGTGAAGCTCTTCGAGCTCGAGAAGGTGAAGCTCTCCTTCACGAAGGAGTCGCTGCGCGCCACCGCACGCGAGGCGATGCGGCGGAAGTCGGGCGCCCGCGGGCTCCGCGCCATCCTCGAGCAGGCGATGCTCGACATCATGTACGACGTGCCGTACCGGGAAGGCGTGAAGGAGTGCAAGATCACAGACGGCGTGATCCTGAACAAGGAGCCTCCGCTCCTGTCCTTCGAGAAAGAGAAGAAGCTCGCCTAGCGCGCCTCACCCCTCGACGTAACGACGCCCCGGCCACCGCCGGGGCGTTCGCGTTTCTGGACGGCGCCCACTCGCTGCCTGCGCCGGGGTGCGGCCCCCGGGGTGACGCCGCAGCACACTGTGCCGCCGCCCCAGCGGGCGGAACTCGCCAAGTGCCCGTGACGGCGGGGAATTTCCGCGGCATCCCGATTGCTTGGTCTCCGGGGGAGGGGCCCCGGCGCACGGCTTCCGCGGTCCACCGAGCCCATCCCGAGGAGAACGTCATGCTTCGCCGCACGCTCGTCGCCGTCCTCGTCGCGACCTCGCTCGTCCCCGCGTTCGCGCGCGGGCAGGATTACGAGGGCGAGTGGGCGGACGAGGGCCCGCCCGACTACGACGTGGACGTGGACGTCGGCGTCTCCGCCGACGTCACCTTCGACACGTTCTACGGCCCGCTCGCGGCCCACGGCGAGTGGGTCTCCGCCGGGGCGTACGGGCGGGTGTGGCGCCCCCACGTCGCCAGCGGGTGGCGCCCGTACTACTACGGTCACTGGGAGTGGACGAGCGAGGGCTGGTTCTGGGTGTCCGACGAGCCCTGGGGCTGGGCCGCGTATCACTACGGGCGCTGGGCGTACGACGGCTTCCACGGCTGGGTGTGGATCCCCGGGTATCAGTGGGCGCCCGCGTGGGTCTCGTGGCGCTGGTCCGGCGACGTCGTCGGCTGGGCCCCGCTCGCGCCGGGGCTGTCCGTCTACGTGACGGCGTACCCCTTCTACGACGCGTGGTGGACGTTCGTTCCGAGCGTGAGCTTCGTCTCCGTGCCCGTCTACTCCGTGGCCTACGCCCCGCGCTACACGCGCCACTACTTCCACAACACCGCGCCGGCTCCCGCGCGTCCCGCGCCGCGTCCGGGCCCCGGCGGCGTCCGGCCTGCACCCGCTCCGGCGTGGGGAGGCCCGGCCCCCCGGGCGATCGAGGCGCGGATCGGGCGTCCGCTCCGGCCGGCGCGGGTGGTGTCGGCCCCCTCGCCCGCCGCCGGGCGAGCGCGCGCCGGAGAGATCGCCGTCTATCGCCCCGGCGCACGCGGCCGGGGAACGGCGGTCGGTCCGTCGGAGCGAGCTGAGGGGCGGGGGAGGGCGGCCGGTCCGGCGCCGGAGCCTCGCGATGGGCGTGGAAGCGCGTTCGCGCCGGCGCCTGGGCGCCGCGAGGAGCGGGGCAATGCGTTCGGCGCCCCTGCGCCTCGTTCCGGGGGCCAGGCCGCGGGTCCGCGCGGCTGGTCTCGCCCCGAGCGCGCGGCGCCTGCGCCTTCCCAGCGGGGCGACAGGACGAGCGCCCCGCGTGACGACGACGGGGGGACGCCCTCTCCGCGAGGCTGGACGCGACCACAGCGCACCGAGCGCGAACGCACCGAGGGCGCCGCGCCGCCGTCCTACCAGCGAGAGTCGCGCGGCGGCTCCGGCGGTGGCCGGATGACCGCGCCCTCCGCCCCGAGGGGCGGCGGCCGCGGTGGCGGAGGCGGCGCCCCGGCGCCGCGGTCCTCCCACTCGCAGGGGGAAGGGCGGAGGCCCGTGCCTGCGCCGCACCACCGCTGAGGCAGGGGGCCGCGCCGCGCGGAGCTCAGCGCGTCGCGACCCGCACCGTGGTCTTCATCTGTCGCCCGGTGTCGAGGTCGCGGGCGGACATCGTGAGGATGCCCTCGACGTTCACCTCGAAGAGGATCTCGAGCCGGACGTCGCCCGCGCGGCCCGGCCTCACGCCGCTGAAGGTGAACTCCCCGAGCAGCTCGTTCTCCACCGAGAAGGGGTGATCGCCCTGGTGGATCCGCATCGCGAGCTGGCTCTGGCCGTCGAAGGCGTTCGTCGCGGCGATGGTGCGCGCGTTGGGGATCGCCGCGTTCCGCGGGAACACCACGTGCATCGCGCCGCCGGCCTGCTCGATGCCGATCGCCATCGGGATGACGTCGAGCAGCTGCAGCTTCAGATCCGAGCTCTCCTGAAGCGACCAGCCGTAGAGCGCGGCGCCGATCGCGACCGCCTCGTCGGGGTGGACGCCCTTCGACGGCGGCTTGCCGAAGAAGCGGGCGAGCCGCTCCTGGATGATGGGCATCCGCGTCTGGCCGCCGACGAGCATGATCTCGTCGATGTCCTTCGCGGTGATGCCCGCGTCGACCATCACGCCGCCCATGATCTTGAGGGAGCGGTCCACGAGGTGCTGCGTGAGCGCCTCGAGGAGCTTGCGGTCGAACCGCACGTCCAGGTTGAGCGGCTGCCCCTGCGGCGTCATGGTGATGAACGGGATCGAGAAGGGCGCCTCGTTCCGCGCCGAGAGATCCATCTTCGTGCGCTCGGCGAGATCCTTGATCCGCTGCATCGCGACGGGATCGGACGAGAGGTCGATCCCGTGCTTGGCGCGGAAGTCGTCCAGCACGTGGCGGATGATCGCGTCGTCGAAGTCGATCCCGCCCAGGAAGATGTCGCCCCCGGTGGCCTTCACCTCGAAGACGCGGTCGCGGATCTCGATGATGGAGACGTCGAACGTCCCGCCCCCGAGGTCGTACACGAGGACGCGCTCCTCGAGCCGCTTGCCGATCCCGTACGCGAGCGCCGCCGCGGTGGGCTCGTTGATGATGCGGACCACCTCGAGGTCCACGAGCGCCCCCGCCTCCTTGACGGCCTGGCGCTGCCGGTCGGTGAAGTACGCCGGCACGGTCACGACCGCGCGGCGCACCTTGAAGCCGAGGTGGTCCGAGGCGACGTCGCGGATCTTCCCCAGGATGCGCGAGCCGATCTGCTGGATCGAGAAGCTGCGGCCGTGGCAGTCGACCTCGACGTCGTGGTTCGCGCCGGCGTGGAGCTGGTACTGGACCGACCGCTGCATCGAGTCCACCACCTCGTCGCGCGGGGCGCGGCCGATGAGCCGCTTGGTGGCGTACAGGGTGTTCCGGGGGTTGAGCTGCCACTGGCGCTTCGCCTCGTGGCCGATGAGCTCGTTGCCCTTGTCGTCGATGGCGAAGATGGACGGGATGGTGTAGTCCCCGCCCTTGTACGGGATGAGCTTCACCTGCCCGTCACCGTACGCCACCGCTCCGCACGAGTTGGTCGTACCGAGGTCGATCCCGATGATCGGGTCGGCTGCGAGGGGCTCCATGCCGCGGCGAGGGTACTACGGAGGTGGGGCCGGGTGGAGTCCCCGCCCTCCGGTCGTGCGAGCGGGGGCTTGCACCCACACGCGCTCGAAGGGCGGCCGCGCCCGCCGCCCAGGGAATTCGGGGGTCGTCACCCCCGTTGGACCGATCGTGCTCAAGACCCGACTCCTGTCGAGCCTCGGCGGGGCCGCCGCCGTCGCCGGCCTCTTCTTCGCCGCCTCTCCGCTGCTCGGGCTGTCGCCCGCCGAGCGCGCCACCAATCCGCGCGCGGACACGGTCCACAAGGTGTTCCCGAGCGCGGTGCGCATCCAGATCTCCGCGGCGGGCGAGGTGGTCCGCAGCGCCTCCGGCATCGCCTTCGCGCGGAGCGGCGAGCGGACGTACGTCCTGACGAACGCCCACGTCGTCGCGAACAAGCGGACCTGGAAGGACCCGGTGCGCGTCGAGGTGCTGCCCAGCGAGGGCCAGGGCCGGGTCCTCGCGAAGGTGGTCGCGACGGGTGCCCTGCCGGACACCGACATCGCCGTGCTGGAGGTGCAGGGCTCGCTCCCCGTGACGCCGCTCGGGCCCGACGACGAGCTGGAGCTCGGCGACGACCTCGTCGTGATCGGCGCGCCGTTCGGGAAGGGGCTCTCCGTCGCGGCGGGGATCGTCTCGCAGGTGGAGTACGAGTTCCTCGAGAACGCAGCGGCGCCGCGGCGCGCCAAGTCGCTCAAGACGGACGCCGCCATCGGCTACGGCAGCTCCGGGGGCGGCGTGTTCGACGTGCCGCGCGGCCGGCTCATCGGCCTGGTCGAGGGCTATCGCACCGCGCGCGTCGAGTTCGGCAAGGACGCGAACCAGTACGCGTTCGACGTGCCCATGCCGGGCGAGACGTTCGTCGCCCCGGCCGCGAAGATCCGGCGCTTCCTCGCGGACAAGGGGTTCGCGCATCTCGCCGATGGCCGTCCGGACGAGGTCGCCGCGCGCGAGAAGGACCTTTCGCAGGGAGAGCTCGCCTCGAAGCAGGGCGAGGTGGCCGCGCGCGCTCAACCGGTCGCGCTGCCGGCCGCGCCCGCGGGCATGTAGGCGCCTCGCCGCGAGCGGCTCGGGGGCGGGCGCCGGTCGTCAGGATCCCCCCGCTCAGCCTCCGGGCGGGGCGGTGCCCGGCGCGAGCCCGCCCGGCCCCACGCCCGTGGGCGGCGCCGCACCGGCGCCCGAAGCCTCACCCTCCGCGGGCGGACCGCTCCCGCCCCCCGGACCCGTCCCCTGGCCCGGTGTCGAGGGCGGCTCGTCCTTCGCCGACCTTCGGACCTGGACCCAGTAGGCGAGCGCGTCGGCGTTCCGGCCGGCGCGCAGCTGCGATCCCGGCATCAGGTCGGCGACGCTGCCGAGCCCGGCGGCGGTGTAGACCATCGTGTTCCGGTCGATGGAGAGCGTCACCGGCCCCTCCGGCGTCGAGACCGTGATCCGATGGGTCTGGCGATCGACGCGCGCGAGCGTGCCGGACACCTCCTCGAGCACGGCGCCTCGCGGAACCGGCTCGTGGGTGGGCCGTGCCGGCGACGTCGGACGCGCCGCCGCTCCGGGCTCCGGGGGCCCTGCCGGCCCGCCGGCGGAGGGCGCGGGGTTCCCGGGCGGCACGGTAGGGGGAAGCGTGGGCGACTGGTCGGCGGCAGGGTGGCTGGCGTAGAGCAGCGCGGCGAGCGCGGCGGCGGTCCGGAGCATGCCGTCCGATGTTAACCATCCACCGCCGCCGAAAGTCGGCCCCCTGGGGTAGGATCCCTCCCTCGCGTGAACGGAGGGCGGATGGACAATCGCGTCAGCTGGGACGAGTACTTCATGAACGTGGCGCGCGTCGTCGCGTCCCGCGCCACCTGCGATCGCAAGCACGTCGGCGCCGTGCTCGTGCGCGACAAGACGATCCTCTCGACCGGATACAACGGCTCGATCCGAGGCCTCCCGCACTGCAGCGAGGCGGGGCACATGATGGAGGACGGCCACTGCGTGGCGACGGTTCACGCCGAGGCGAACGCGATCATCCAGGCCGCCAAGAACGGCGTCGCGATCGACGGCGCCACGATCTACACGACCGCGTCCCCGTGCTGGCCGTGCTTCAAGCTCATCGGCAACGCCGGGTGCCGGCGGATCGTCTTCGGCGAGTTCTACCGCGACGAGCGGATCTTCGAGTACGCCCAGCGCCTCGGGATCGAGCTCGTCGAGCTGAAGGTCCCGGAGCGCCCCGACGTGCTCCCGGCCGACACCGGTCACGCGAGGACGGTCAGCGCAGGGGTCAAGGGATAGCCGCGGGCAAGGGCGCGGGGCCGCCCGCCGGAGACTCTGCCACAGCCGGGGAGAGCTCCGCCGGCCCGAGCGTCCTGAGCAGGTCCTCGCCGAGCACCTGCGCCACGGCCGCGCGGCGGTCCGAGAGGAGCTGCTCGCGGCGACGCAGGCGCACCCACGCCTCCGCCCGCTCGGCCGGGACGGGATCGGGGAAGGCCGCCAGCTCGGCGCGCACCTGCGCGAGGGCGCGATCGACGCTGACGACGCGGATCGCGGGGCGGCGCCGAGGCTCCGCGCGGCGATCGAGCTCGGCCGTGTCGTTCTCCGTCCAGAGCGGCAGGAAGTCCGCTCCTCCGAGCTCGACGCGCACGACGCCGCGTCCGTAATCGCGGCGGGCGAGCGTCACGCGCAGCAGCGCGCCGTCGCGCGTCGCGGCGACCGCCGCGGGGGTCACCCCCGGCACGTAGAGGCGCGACTGGTTCGAGACGAAGTTCCCGAGAGAGTACGCGATCAGCGCCGTGCGCCCGTCCGCGCGCCGGTACAGCTCGACCGGCTGCAGCACGTGCGGGTGGTGGCCGAGCACGACGAGCGCACCCGCGTCGGCCAGCTGGTGCGCGAGCTCGACGTCCGCGGGGCGAGGCTGCGTCACGTACTCGTCGCCCCAGTGCAGCGAGACCACGACCGCGTCCGCGGAGGCCGCCGCCCTGCGGACGTCCTCCACGGCGGCCTTTCGGTCGAGCTGAGACGCCTGGAGGCACGGCTTCGTGGTGGGGCAGGCGTTCCCGTCCTGGTTGAAGAAGTGGGCGTAGCCGAGGAACGCGATCCTCAGGCCTCCGGCCTCCACCGTGACCGGGCCCGCCGCGCGTCCGGACGGACCCGCTCCGACGTAGCGCATCCCCAGCCCGTCGAGCCGGCGGATCGTCTCCTCGAACCCGGAGCGCCCCTGATCGAAGACGTGGTTGTTCGCGAACGACACGAGGTCCACCCCCGCCCGCTGCAGGGCGGTGACGGCTTCGGGCGGGGCGTTGAAGACGAACGGGCGCGTCCCCTGGGTCGTGCCCGGCGCGATCGGGGTCTCGAGGTTGGCGAAGGTGACGTCCGGGGCCGCGAGGAGGTCCGCGAGGGGCGCGTAGAGCCATGAGTAGCCCGCGTCCGCGGAGCCGCGTCCGTGGGTGGCGGCGCTCTGCTTCACCGCGTCGTGCATGAGGACGTCGCCGACCGCGCCCAGGGTCGCCTGCGCCACCGTCCGGACCTGCTCCTCGGCGGGAGCCGCCGGCGCGACGACTCCTCCGCGCGCGGGGAGGGGGGCCCCGGTGGGCGCCGCCGCCGGCTCCCGTGGCCGCGGGGCTGAGGCCCCCCGCGCGCCGGAGGCGCAGGCGGAGAGGGCCAGGGTGAGGACGGCTGCGACGAATGGGGCGGGTCGGGACGCGCGCAATGGATGCTCCGAACTTTACCGGTATCATCCGCGCGGGCTTGAAAAAAGGAAGGTCACGACGCATCTCTGGGCCCGACCTCCAGGTCACACCATGCACCCATTCGCGAGAGGCGCTGCATTCGTCGACCGCTCAGGAGCGGTCCTCGCCGCCGATCCGGGCTTCCTGGCGCAGCTCGGGCTCGAGCCCGGCGGCGACCTGACCGGAGCGGTCCGTGCACGGGCGGAGGGTGCGCCCGAGCTGCGCGCGCTCCTCGCGGGAGAGGGACCGGAGGTCGCGCGGGTTCCCGGGCTCAACGGCGAGGTGGTCGAGCTCCAGCGCGTCCCGAGCGGGGAGGGGGTGCTGCTCCTGGCCCGCGCCCCGAGCGACTCCGAGTGCCTCGAGCACTCCATGCGTTCCCAGGGGCTCACCCGCCTCGCCGCGGGCGTCGCCCACGACATCAAGAACCCGCTGAACGCGATGGCGCTCCAGCTGGCGTTGCTCGCGGACAAGCTCTCCTCGGCCGGCGACGCCGGCGCCGCCTCGGCGACGCACCTGGGCGCGCTCCGCGATCAGATCGGGCGGGTGAACGAGGTCGTGCGCCGCTTCCTCGACGTCACGGATCCGTCCGCGCCGCTCGGCTACACGGATGTCGGCGCGCTCGCGGCGGACACGGCGAGCCTGTTCGGCCACGACGCCCGCCGCCGCCGCATCGAGCTGCACGTCGACGCCGCCTCCGGCGCGGCGCGCACGCGCTGCGATCCGGGCCGGGTGTCGCGGCTCGTCCTCGGGCTCGTGTCGCGCGCGCTCGTGGAGACGCCGGAGGGTGGCCGCATGTCCCTGCGCGTGGAGCCGGACGGGGGAAACCTCCGCGTCACGATCGAGCACGCGCTGGGAGATCCGGACCCGGAGCTCGCCTATTACACGGAGGTCGCCGCCGACGGCGCTGAGGCGCTCGGCGGCGGCCTGACGATCGCCCGCGAGGGCGCGCTCGAGCGTCTCGTCCTGTATCTGCCGAGGAACGATCGCGAATGAAATACCGCGTCCTCATCGTCGACGACGAGGCCGACAGCCGCGACGCGCTCGCGGAGCTGACGCAGCGTTGGGGCTACGACGTCCAGACCGCGAGCGACGGCACCGAGGCGCTCCGGCGGGCGATCGAGGGACACCCCGACGTGATCCTCACCGATCTCGTCATGCCCAACATGGACGGCCTCTGGCTGCTGCGCGCGCTCCGCGCCGAGCTGCCGGAGTGCCCCGTCGTGCTCCTCACCGGCCGCGGCACCATCCAGACGGCGGTCCAGGCCATCAAGGAGGGCGCGTACGACTTCATCGAGAAGCCGCTCGAGGTGCCGCGCCTGCGGCTGGTGCTCGAACGCGCGCTCGAGAAGAAGGAGACGATGCGCGAGGTGCAGCTGCTCCGGCGGCGCCTCGCCGCGCTGGCGCCCGGCACCGACATGATCGGCTCGGGGCCCGCGATGGCGCGGGTCTTCGAGCTCGTGAAGAAGGTCGCGCCCTCGAACGCGAGCGTGGTCATCGACGGCGAGAGCGGGACGGGCAAGGAGGTGGTCGCGCGCGCGATCCACAACCTGTCGCCTCGCAAGGAGAAGCCCTTCGTCGCGGTGAACTGCGGCGCGATCCCCGCGACGCTCATCGAGTCGGAGCTGTTCGGCTACGAGCGGGGCGCGTTCACGGGCGCGGACCAGCGGCGGCTCGGCAACTTCGAGCTGGCGCACAACGGCACGCTGTTCCTCGACGAGATCGGGGAGCTGCCGCTGGAGCTGCAGGCGAAGTTCCTCCGCGTCCTCGAGGAGCGGCGATTCCGCCGGCTGGGCGGCCGCTCCGAGGTCGAGGTGGACGTGCGCGTGATCTGCGCGACGAACCGCGATCTCAAGGAGGAGATCCGGAAGGGCCGGTTCCGCGAGGATCTCTTCTTCCGCCTCCACGTCTTCACGATCCAGCTCCCGCCCCTGAAGGAGCGGCGGGAGGACGTGCCGCTCCTCGTGCACCACTTCATCGAGAAGTTCAACGGAGAGACCGGCAAGCACGTGCAAGGGGTGTCGCCCGGCGCGCTCGGGATCCTGCAGGGCTACGCCTGGCCCGGGAACATCCGCGAGCTCCGCAACACCGTGGAGCGCGCCATGATCCTGGTCGACGGCGAGGTCATCGGCGAGGAGCACCTCCCGCCCGACATGCAGGCCTCCCGGCCCGAGGCGGCGACGCTGCGGGTGCCGCTGGGGATCCCGCTCGACAAGGTCGAGAAGGAGTACATCCTCGCGTCGCTCCAGAAGAACGGCGGGAACAAGGCGCGGACCGCGGAGATCCTCGGCATCAGCGAGAAGACGCTCTACAACAAGCTGAACAGGTACGCCGCCGAGGCTCGCACGCGCGCCGGAGAGACGGAAGGCGAGCTCCCGGCGAGCGGCGCCAAGGCCTGAGCGCGCACGACGGCGCCGCTTCGGGTACGTCGGTCACCCGTCGCCGGGCGGGGGCGCAAGCCCCCCTCACGAGGAGACTGAACGGCAACGCGATTCGCGACCCGCCGGTGATGGCGGATCGCCGCCGTCGCGAACCGTCGCTCAGTGCGCGGGCGCGGACTGCGCCGCGCCGGTGCCGACGTCCGGCGGCAGCCGGGGGGGCTCGGGCAGCTCGGTCGACGCCACCCGCCCGCGCCCCTCTCGCTTGGCGGCGTAGAGCGCGGTGTCCGCCGCGCCGACCAGGGCCTCGGCCGCGTCCTCGCGCAGATCGTCGCAGAGGCAGGCGACCCCGAAGGACGCGCCCACGTGGATGCGTCGACCGCCGATCTCGAGCTCGAGCTCGCGCAGCCGCGCGCAGACGCGCTCGGCGAACACGCGCCCCTCCTCGGCGGCGGTGTGCGGCAGGAGGATCACGAACTCGTCGCCGCCGTAGCGGGCGCCGAAGTCCGTCTCGCGGAGCTCCTCGCGGATCACGGCCGCCACCGCCGCGATGGCGCGATCGCCGGCGGCGTGACCGAGCTCGTCGTTGATCGGCTTCAGCTGGTCCATGTCCGCCATCACGCAGGTGAGCGGCGTGTGGTAGCGGCGAGCGCGCTTCACCTCCTCCTCCACCCGCGCGCGGAAGGCGCGCAGGTTCGCGAGGCCGGTGAGCGCGTCGGTCTGGGCGAGCTCCCGGAGGGCGACGTGGCTCCTGACGAGCCGCAACGTCCGCTCCACGCGCGCGCGCAGCTCGCGCTCGGAGAAGGGCTTCTGTAGATAATCCACCGCGCCGAGATCGAGGCTGCGCACCTTCACCGCGTCGTCCCCGTGGCCGGACACGAAGATGACCGGGATGTCGCTCGTGGAGGCATCGGAGCGGAGCCGCTCGAGCGCCTGGAGCCCGTCCAGCCGCGGCATGAACAGGTCCATCAGCACGACGTCGGGGTGCTCCTCGCGCGCGAGGTCGACGGCCGCCTCGCCGTCCTCGGCGAGCATGACCTCGTACTCGGGCTCGAGGACCTCGGTGAGCACCTCGCGTGCGTCCGCCTCGTCGTCGACGACCAGGAGGCGCGGCCGCGTGCCGGTCGGGCGGGAGCGGCGCTTGGCGGGGGCGTCGGGCGTCGTTCGCAGGGTGCGGTCCAGATCCTCGGCGACGCGCCGCAGCCGCGAGATGTCTCCTCGGCGCGCCTCGGCCTCGGCCGGGTCGGCGGCGAGCAGGTCCGCGGCCGCGCGGAGCTCGGCCGCCGCCGAGGCGAGCAGCGCGTCGCGACGGTGGGTGGTCTCGCGCAGCCGGCGGTTCGCGTCGGCCAGGTCGGCCAGCCCGGTCGGCAGCGCCTCCCGGAGCCGGCGCGTGCGCTCCTCGGGCGGCAGCGTCGAGGCCGCATCGATCGCCGCGAGCAGCGGCGCGAGCGGGTCTCGCGCGGTGTCCGCGACGTCGGGGGGTCGCGGAGGATATGGCGTCGTCCCGGGCATCCGTCCGTTCGGGTCGTCCAAATCTAGTGGGGGCGGAGCCGAACGGCAGGGCTTACCGCTGGGCGGGACGATCGGGCGACGCCCGCCCCCCCGGCGCGCGCTCGCCCGATCGGCGGGGGCTCGAGGGCCTACCGCCATCAGCGCATCCAAGCGTACAGCGCAGCGGCGAGGGGGATCCACGGGATCCCCACGAGGGCTGCCACCGCGATCTTCAGCGCGCGGCGGCCGCGGGGGGAGAGGTGAGCGGTACCGGGAAAGTCGAAGGCGGCGCGGGCGGTCACGCCGGGCGAGGAGAGCAATCGCGGTGCCGCTCACGCGAACGGGGTGGGCGGCTCGAAGCTCGCGCGATTGCAGGCCGTTCGTCCGGGCCCGTGGACGCCGCGTGTCCGGCGCGCCGCGCGCTCCGGTACATTTTCCCCCCACACGCGGGAGCGATCCGGAATATCTGCTCCCTGAGGAGGAGCGCCGGATGTCCCGAGGCGTCGAGATCTACGGCAAGCACGGCTGACCCTACACCAACGCCGCCCGTGAGGATCTCGGCGCCCGAGGTGTGGAGTTCACCTACCACGACGTGAAGGCCGACCCCGCGGCCATGAAGCGCTTCCTGGCGCTCTCCGGCGGGGAGCGGCGCGTGCCCCTCGTCGTGGACGATCAGGGCCGCGTCTCGATCGGCTTCGGCGGATCGTGAGGCGTCTGACGCTCCCGGTCGGGAGCGACCAGAGCGCTAGCCGCGGCCGTAGATGGCGCGCTTGCCGCCGCGAAAGCCAGGCCCGCCGACGAACTGCGGGGGCGGGCGCTCCAGCATGAACTGGAACCACTGCTCGCCGTAGACCTTGCCGAGCTTGAGCTTCTTGCCGTTCTGCAGGAGCTGGAGCGAGCCCTTCAGCTTCTCGTCCGACGGGTTCGCCTGCACCGCGCGACCGAGCACGGCGATGGCGTCCGCGTGGCGGTTCAGCTCCTCGAGGATCCAGGCGTACGCCGACCAGAGCACGCCCTCCTTCTTGTTCGTCTTCACCGCGTCCTCGAACACGCGCTTCATGCCGTCGAGGTCGCGCCGCTTGTAACGGGCGACGCCCAGCATCCCGCGGGCAATCCAGTTGCGCGAGAAGCTCTTCTCGAGGTGGGGGAGGGCGGCGTCCAGATCCTGACGGATGAACAGGAGGATCCCGATGTTCGAGTGGAGCTGGGCCGCGACGAGGAACTGCCAGGGGGCGAGCCTGAAGCCGCCCTGGAGGGTCTGCACCGCCTTGTCGAGCTTCTGCGCTCGAACGTCCGCCTGCATCCCCTCGAACACCGCCTCGAGCTGCTTCCAGGTCCGGCGCGCCAGGAGGAAGTAGGCGATCGTCGCGGCGAGCAGGGCGGGAAAGACGGCGGCGGCCCAGCCGAACTCGGTCCCGAGCGCGATCGCGGCCCCGATTGCGAGCCCGATCCCCAGGCTGATGAGGAGGTTGTACATGGCGTTCCTGGTGGAGGTGCGGGGTACGGATACACGCGGCCGAGCCCGTGCGGCAAGGGAAAACGCGGACGGGATCGCTCGCCGAGAAATGGCCCTCCCCGGACTCGAACCGGGACGGGGGATCACCCCACTCGATTTTGAGTCGAGCGCGTCTACCGTTCCGCCAGAGGGCCAGACGCGCCGCGGACCCTAGCAGAAAAATGGATTGGGCGCTCGGCGCCGAGTCTATAATGCCCGGCAAAGGTCCATTTCCGCGCCGAGCAAAACCTGCGCAATCGGCCGCGAAGGAGACGCCCGATGCCCCGCCCGCCTGTTCACACCACGCTCGACGCCGCCGTGCGCGCAGCGATGGAGCCCGTCGTGAAGCGCGCCTCCGCCGCGATCGCGCGCGCGGTCGCCGAGATGGCCGCCGCGCGGCTCGAGAGCGAGCTCGACGCGGAGATCGCTCGCAAGGGCCGCGGGCGGCGTCGCCGGGGCGTGAACGGCGCGGCGACGCGCCCGCGCGGCGAGATCACCCGCTGGGCCGCCGATCGGCGCGCGCGGCGGGTCCCGAACTTCGTCATCGACATGACCGGCCTGAAGACGAAGAAGCAGATCGTCGCCAAGTTCGGCGACGGCGTGGTGTTCGAGAAGGGCAAGCCGGCGCCGAAGCCGAAGGCGTAGGCGAACCGCCGGGCGCGCGCGAGCGTCGTTCGTCCGGGCGCTCCGCTCCGCGACGATCACGTCCGCCGAGGGGGCCGCCCGCGCCCCCGCGACCCTGGTCCAGGGGAGTTTCTGGGCGGTCCTCCGTGCCGGCCGGTGCGAGGTCCGCCGCCGGTGCGAGGTCCGGGACCGGCGCGGGGGCCAGGGCCGGTGCGGGGGCCAGGGCCGGTGCGAGGGCCAGGGCCGGTGCGAGGTCCGGGGCCGGTGCGAGGTCCGGGGCCGGTGCGAGGTCCGGGGCCGGTGCGAGGGCCGGGACCGCTGCGAGGGCCGGGACCGCTGCGAGGGCCGGGGCCGGTGCGAGGGCCGGGACCGCTGCGAGGGCCGGGACCGCTGCGAGGGCCGGGACCGCTGCGAGGGCCAGGACCGCTGCGAGGCGCTTCGGCGCGTGCGCCCGCGCGCGTGCCGGACCGTTCCGCCGAGGCACCTGGCGCACGGCGCGAGGTGCCGCCGAATCGCGACGGCTTGCCTGCCGGGGACGAGGAGCCCGCCCCGCGCGATCCGCCTGCTGGGCGGCCTGGCGGGCGGGCGCCCGCCGGGCGGAACTCACGTCGCGGGGCTCCCAGCCGGCGCTCCTCGCGCGCGCCCTCCCGGCCGGGCGAGTGGGCGCTCGCCCCATCCACGCCGAGGCCGAACCGGGACGACAGCGCGGCGACCGCGGCCGGCGGCAACGAGAGGCTGCGAGAGAGAGCCTGCGCGAGGGGTTCGCCGCCGGTGCGGAGCGCGCGCAGATGCTCCGGCAGGCGTGCGCCCAGGTCCGCCTCGAACTCGCCGAGGAGGCCGAGGTCACGCAACCGGTCCTCCTGCCCGAGCAGCAGGTGGACGCGCTCGGAGAGGGTCGCGCGCGCGCGAAGATCGGTGCGTCGCTCCTCGCGGATTCGCTCCGCGTCGGCGACGGCGCCGAGCCGAGCGAGGGCGGCGTCGAGTCCGCGCTCGTCGAGCCCGAGGCCAGCGGCGGCGGCGGCGCGCGAGCCGCCGGAGGCGCGGAGCGCGTGCAAGAGCTCGTCGTGCTCGCGCCGGTCGAACGCACGCCTCAGGCCGTGGTGGTCGAGGAGCGCGTCGAGATGGGTCTCGGTCGGCGGCGCATCCCCCGGGGCGCGCCACCCCGCCTGGACCTCCGACAGGATCGCCGCGCGTCGGCCCCCGTGGCGGCGGAGCATCCGCTCGAGGACGGTGCGCCCCTCGTCGCGGCGCAGCTCGTCGAGCGAAGGCGGCGGCGCGGGCGGCTCCGGGGTCGCGGCGACGACGCGGTCGCGCGCGCGGTGGACCACGACGGCCGCGGCGCGCTTCTTCTTGCCCTTGCCTCGGCTCCCCGCGGGCGCCGACGGCGCCGCCGCCGGGGCGGCAGTGACGGGCTCGTCCGCCTCTTCCCGCGGGTATTGCGCGCCACGCTCGCGCTCAGCGGCCGCGTCCGCGGACGCGCCGCGCGCCATGTCGGCGAGGGCGTACGGTCCGAGCGGCGTCGCGGGCGGCGGATCGGCGAGGAGCGCCCGCGCGGCGAGGAGCTCGTCCCAGGAGAGCGGTGAGAGGGCAGCGCGGATCTCGCGCGCGCCAGCATGGCGGCCGGCGTCGGCGCACCAGCGGGCGACGCGTTCGAGCAGCTCGGGATCGATCTCGGCCATGGCCCGGCGGAACCTGCGCCGGGCCGCCTCGCGAGTCAAGCATCGCAAGGCGATCGCGGTTGCCGCTCGCCGGCGCGCGTGGTTCACTGCCGCGCATGGCAACCGGGACGAAGGACGGCGGGAACGGCCGGATACCCGCCTCCATCCGCTCCCTCCGCTGGATCCTGTTCGCGCTGCTGTTCGCCGCCGCGGTGCTGACCCTCGTCGGCGTGCCGGAGCTCGCCCGATCGGTGGCCATGGGCGGCTGGCCCCGCGCCACCATCGCGGTCCCGCTCGCCATCCTGGCCCTGTTCATCGCCGGGTACGCCGGGTACCGGTTCGTCCTCGTACGGGCCGGACGTTACTCGGCGGGGAAGGCGCTGGTGCAGGTCGGGCTGATGGTCCTCGTCCTGGGGGTCATCGCCGGGGTGGTGATCGAGCTCGCCCAGGCCTACCGCGTGGATCGGGCGGGGACGCCGATCGATCTCACGGCGCCGCTCCGCTCGGAGGCGCCCGAGGTCCGCGCCATCGCCGCCGAGCTCGCACGCCACCGGCCGAGGGAGTCGGCCGTGCGCCTGGTCCCCCGGCTGATCGAGCTGCTCGATGATCCCTCCCCGTCGGTCCGGCGCGAGGCGCACGCCTCCCTGGTCGCGCTGGCCGGCAGGGATCTCGGTGCAGAAGGCCCGGAGGCGGCGGAGCGCTGGCGGCGCCACTGGGGCGGCGCGGCGCGGCGCTGAGCTCACCACCAGGGGCTTGCCTGGGACGCGGCGGTCTGATACTGAGAATCGTTATCAGAATGAACCAGGCCGACCACGACCTCCGGGGCAGCAAGCCGCGCGACGCCGCGCGCGGGCACCAGCACCGTCCGCTCGACGCCGGCGCCGCGACGGCGGCGCTCACCGCGTACATCGAGGCGAAGGGCCTGAAGCACTCGCGCCAGCGCGAGCGGATCGTGCGGACCTTCTTCGGCCTCTCGGGGCACGTCACCGTGGAAGAGCTGGTGACGAGGGCCCGGCGCGACGACCCGCGCGTGAGCGTGGCGACCGTCTACCGGACCATGAAGCTGCTCGTCGAGTGCGGCCTCGCGTCGGCGAGGCAGTTCGGCGAGGGCCAGACCCGCTACGAGCCGTCCGCCGGTCGCGCGCACCACGACCACCTCATCTGCGTGGGGTGCGGCGACATCGTCGAGTTCGCGAACGAGAAGATCGAGTCGCTGCAGGAGATCGTGGCGCGCCGCCACGGCTTCGAGGTGGAGAGCCACAAGCTCGAGCTGTACGGCCGCTGCGCGAGGTGCCGGAAGGGCGCTCGCGGCGAGGAGCAGCCTTGACCCCTCCCGCTCCCGCCTCCGCCTCCGCGCGCGCGGGCGACCTCGAACGCAAGCAAGTCGTCGCGGCGAGCCGCGCGATCATCCTGGTCGGCAACCCCAACGTCGGGAAGAGCGCGCTCTTCGGCGCGCTCACGGGCAAGTACGTCACGGTCTCCAACTACCCGGGCACCACCGTCGAGGTGACGCGCGGCTCCGCCACGATCGAGGGCCGCCCCTGGCACGTGATGGACACGCCCGGGACGAACAACCTCATCCCGATGTCGGAGGACGAGCAGGTCACGCGCGACATCCTGCTCACCGAGCGCGGCTACGCGGCCGTCCAGGTCTGCGACGCGAAGAACCTGCGCCGAGGCCTGCTGCTGGCGACGCAGCTCGCCGAGGCGGAGATCCCTTTCACGCTCGCGCTCAACATGGCGGACGAGGCGGCGAGCCGCGGGTTCCGCATCGACGTCGAGCGGCTCTCCCGCGAGCTCGGCGTCGACGTGGTCCCGACCGTCGCCGTGCAGCGGCAGGGGCTGGCGGCGCTGCAGCAGCGCATCGACGCCGGCGGGCGCGCCTCGCCGTTCAGGCCTCGCTACGACGCGGCGATCGAGGGCGCCCTCGCGGAGCTCGCGCCGCTCATGCCCAAAGGCGGCATGGGCCCGCGCGCGCTCGCGGTGATGGCGCTCGTGGGCGACGAGTCGCTCCGCCCGCACCTCGTGGCGCACGTGTCCGAGGCGGACCTCTCGCGGATCGACGCCGTCCGCCGATCGGTCGCGGCGCGCTACCCCGAGTCGCTCCGCTTCGTGGTCGCGCGCCAGCGGCTCGCGGCGGCGGACCGGCTGCACGACGCCGTGGTGACCCGCGGCGGGGCCTCCGCCTCGAGCGGCTTCGCCCGCAAGCTCGGCGCCTGGTCCACCCACCCGCTGTGGGGCATCCCCATCCTCGCCGCGGTCCTCTACGCCGCGTACGAGTTCGTCGGCGTGCTCGGCGCGGGCACGCTCGTCGACTTCCTCGAGAACACGGTCTTCGCGGAGTACCTCGTGCCGTGGGTCACGGCCGCGGTGCGGCTCCTCGCGCCGGACGGGCGGTTCGAGAGCTTCCTCGTCGGCCCGCCCGGGCCCGACCCTCAGCTTCACGACGGGATCCTCATCGGGAAGTACGGGGTCGTCTCGATGGGACTCTCCTACGGCATCGCGATCGTGCTGCCGATCGTGACGACCTTCTTCATCGCGTTCAGCATCCTCGAGGACTCCGGCTACCTGCCGCGCCTGGCCGTCATGCTGAACAAGGTCTTCAAGCGGATGGGGCTGAACGGCAAGGCGGTCCTCCCCATGGTGCTCGGGCTCGGCTGCGACACCATGGCGACCATGACCGCGCGCATCATGGAGACGAGGAAGGAGCGCGTCATCGTGACGCTCCTGCTCGCGCTCGGCGTGCCGTGCAGCGCGCAGATGGCGGTCATCTTCGCGATGACCTCCAAGCTCCCGGTCGCTGCGACCGTCTGGTTCGGCGCGACGGTCGTGCTGGTGCTGTTCCTCGTCGGCTGGCTCGCCGCGAAGGTGCTGCCCGGCCGCGGCTCGGACTTCATGCTGGAGCTTCCCCCGCTGCGCGTGCCGCAGGCCGGCAACATCGCGGTGAAGACCCTCGCCCGGATCGAGTGGTACCTCCGCGAGGCGCTGCCCCTCTTCGTGGTGGGCACGCTCATCCTCTACGTGCTCGATCGCTTCGGTGGCCTGGGGTTCCTCGAGCGCGCGGCGGCGCCGCTCGTGGTGGGGGTGCTGAACCTGCCCAAGGAGGCGGCGGCCGCGTTCATCCTCGGCTTCCTGCGGCGCGACTACGCGGCCGCGGGGCTCTTCCTGCACTACCAGCCGTTCATGGAGGCGGGCGGCCTCACGCGCTCGATGCAGATCGAGATCGTGGTGGCGCTCGTCACGATCACCCTGTTCATCCCCTGCATCGCGAACTTCTTCATGATCCTGAAGGAGCGCGGCTGGAAGACCGGGGTGGCGATGATGGGATTCATCGTGCCGTTCGCGTTCGGCGTCGGGGCGGTGGTGAACCAGCTCATGCGGTGGCTGTACTAGGAGGCGCCCGTGGCCGCGCTCGTCCCGGGGATCGAGACCTGCCCGCTCTGCGGGGATCGCTTCGACGCGGCGGGGCAGGGGTGCCGGCCGAGCTGCCCGATGGCGCGGGGCTGCCGCGTCGTGTGCTGTCCCTCGTGCGGCTACAGCTTCCCGCAGGAGGCCGGGCTCGCCGGCGGGCTCCGGCGCCTCATCGACCGGCTGAAGCGTGACAAGGAAGCGAGGAGCGACTCTCCGTGAATGACGGGATGGCGACGCGGCGGCTCGAGGAGATCCTGCAGACCGCCTACACGCAGCGCGAGGCCGGCCGCGACGCGGCGGACCAGATCCTGGCCGCGGCGGAGGCCGAGCACGCGCCGGGGGCGGGCAGCGCCGACCTCGAGGAGCTCGCGCGGATCGGCCTCGTCCGGCTGGACGGGGCGCGCGTTCAGCTCACGGAGCAGGGCGAGACTCGCGCGCGCGACGTGGTGCGCCGGCACCGGCTCGCGGAGCGCCTCTTCCGCGACGTGCTCGAGCTCGGCGAGGGCGCCACCGAGCAGCAGGCCTGCGAGCTCGAGCACATCCTCTCGCCGGAGGCGACGGACTCCGTCTGCACGCTGCTCGGCCACCCGCCCACCTGCCCGCACGGGAAGCCCATCCCGCAGGGGCCGTGCTGCGGCACCTTCCAGAAGACGCTCCGGCCGCTCGTGACCGGGCTCCGCAGCTTCGACCTGGGGGCCTCGGGCCGCATCGTCTTCATCGCGCCCAAGTTCCACGACCGCATGGACCGGCTCGCCGCGCTCGGGGTGATCCCGGGCAGCACGATCCGGCTCCACCAGCGCTCGCCGTCCTACGTGATCGAGATCGGCGAGACCACCATCGCCCTCGATCCCGAGATCGCCGGCGAGATCTACGTGAAGCCGGTCGAGGCGCGCTCGCCTTGACCGTCACCTGACCGCAGCACGCAGTGCACCTCGCAGCGAACACCGGAGAGAGCCCCTGCGCGGGCCCCACGTGAGAATGAAAGTCAACATCACAGTAGCCCTGGCCCTCACCCTCGCCGCGTCCGCGGCGCGAGCCGACGACTCCGCCCCCGGGCGGGAGGAGCGCCCCCAGGAGGCGACGACCAGGCCGCAGAAGGACGAGGCGACGAAGGAGGAGGCCGCGACGAAGAGCGAGGTCGCGGCGCTGGCCGAGGAGCTCCGCCGCCTGAAGCTGGAGATGGGGCTGCGGGACGTGGAGTACGACTCCTACGGCGGGATGGGGCCCGCGGCGTCGAAGGTCTACTTCGCGCCGAAGGGGCTCTCCATCGGCGGCTACGGCGAGATCTTCTACCGGAACTTCCTGAACGATCGCCCATCCGACTCGGACCTGTACCGGATCGTCCTCTACACGGGCTACCGCTTCACGCCGAGGATCCTGTTCAACGCGGAGGTCGAGTTCGAGCACCAGAGCGAGCTGTCGGTCGAGTTCGCGTACCTCGACTTCCTGCTCTCCGACGCGATCGGGCTCCGGGTCGGCAACGTGCTCGTGCCGATGGGGTTCGTGAACGAGCTGCACGAGCCGCCCTTCTTCCACGGCGTGTTCCGGCCGGCCGTGGAGCGGAACCTCATCCCGACCACCTGGAACGAGAACGGGGTCGGCGTGCACGGCGCCAAGGGGCCGTTCCGTTACAAGGCGTACGGGCTGATCGGCCTGAACGGCGCGAGCGGTGACCTGTCGTCCGGCAGCTGGCTCCGCGGCGCGCGCACCGGCGGCGGCGAGGCCCCCGCGGAGAGCTTCGCGGGGGTCGTGAGCGTCGGCTACGACGCCGGGCCGCTCGCCGTCGCGGGCGCCTTCTACCGCGGGGGCGCGGGGCAGGGCGCGGAGGACGCGCAGGGTGAGATCGACGCGGACGTGACGCTCGCGGAGGCGCACGCGCAGCTCTCCTGGCGCGGGCTCCAGCTCCGCGGGCTCTACGCGATGGGCTGGCTCGACGACGCGGCGCGGCTGTCGGCGCTGCAGGACGACGGCGTCGTCCTCGGCTCGCGCACCCGCGGCGGCTACGCCGAGGTGGCGTACGACGTGCTCGCGCTCGCGCTCCCGGACTCGGGTCATTCGCTCTCCCCGTTCGTCCGCTACGAGGCCCTCGACCTCCACGACGAGGTGCCGTCGGGGCTCGCCCGGAACCCGGCGCTCGACCAGACCATCTGGACCACCGGCCTCACCTACAAGCCGATCCCGACGGTGGTCGTGAAGGCGGACTACCAGCGCAGCGAGGACGAGGCGGACTCGACGACCGAGCAGGTGAACCTGGGCGTCGGGTACGTGTTCTGAGCGTGAACGAGGGCGTCATGCACCGAGCGAGACCAGCCTCGATTGGGCGCGCGACGCTCCTCGCGGTGGCCCTCCTCCTCCCCGCCACCGCCTCCCCGGCGGCAGGCGTGGCGGGGAAGGAGGAGGGCGCCATCCGCGCGGTGTTCCCCGCCGCGGACGAGATCATGGCCAAGGACGTGATCCTGACCGACGAGATGGTGGGCCGCATCGAGCGGCTGGCGCGCGCGCGGGTGCGAGAGCGGCTCGTCACGTTCTACACGGCTCGCCGCGCCGGGGACGTGCTCGGCTACGCGGTGATCCACAGCCACGTCGTGCGGACGAAGCGCGAGACGCTGTCCCTCGCCTTCGAGCCCGACGGGCGCCTCCGCAAGATCACGGTGCTCGCCTTCCTCGAGCCGTCGGAGTACCGGCCGAGCGATCGCTGGCTGGCGCAGTTCGGCGGGAAGGGCGGAGGCGATCGCCTCGCCGTGGGCCAGGACATCGCGCCGATCAGCGGGGCGACGCTCACCGCACGCGGGGTGGCGGAGGAGTCCCGCTGGCTCCTGCAGGCGCTGCGCGAGGCGATGGGGGTGGGGCGATGAGGTGGCTCGTTCAGCCTTCCCCGGCCGCGCGGGCGCGCGCCCCCGTCGCCCTCTTCCTGGTGTTCGCGGCGCTCGCGCTCGCCGGACTGGCGGCGCAGCGGCTGCAGGCCGGCGGCCTCTCGCCGGTGGAGGTGGAGGCCTTCTACCGCGGAGTCGAAGGGGGCGAGCCGCTCTCCGCGGCGGCGCTCTGGGAGGAGGTCCACGTCGGCGCGTTCGTCTACGGGTTCGTGCTCTTCATGCTCGCCTCGCTCGCGGCGGTGGCGCCGCGCCTGGACGGCGTGCGCGCCATCCTGATCGGCGCCGCCTTCGGCGCGACGCTCGCCGACCTGTTCGCGCCGTTCGCGATCGTCGCCCGGCCGGACCTCGGGGGCCTCCGGGTCGCGACCTTCGCAGCCGCGACCGCGGCGATGTGGGCCCTGCTCGCCGCCGTCGCCGTCGAGCGAGTCCGGGCGGGGAGGGACGCGCGTGCGTGATCCCCGCCTGGCGCCGTTCCGGCTCCCCGCGCTCGCCTTCGCGGCCTTCCTCCTCGTGCAGGCCGGGAGCGCGGCGGCCCTGTTCGCGCTGAAGCTCGGGGGAAGCGCCGCGGGCGTCCGCGCGTTCTACCTGGGAGACGCCGAGCGGTTCGCGGCGCCCAAGAGCCTGGCCGGGCTGCTCGAGGTGGCCGTCCCGCACCTCGCCGCGATCCCGCTCGTGCTCTTCGCCGCCGTGCACGTGGTCTCGTTCGCCCGCGCGCTCCCCGCGCGCGTCGCCCGCGCCCTGGCGGCCACCTCGTTCGGGGCCGCGCTGGCCGGGATCGCCGCATCGTTCGGGGTGCGCTACCTCGGAGCCGCGCTCGCGCCGGCGAAGGTGGCCGCGTTCGCGCTGCTCGAGCTGACGCTCCTGGCCTGGGCGGCGCTGCTCGGCGCCGTGTTCCTTCCCGCCCGCGGCGGGGCGCGCGCTCGACGCGAGGCCCCGCTCCGGACGGACTCGGCCGCCGCGGCGGCCCAGGAGATGGTCGAGTGATCGTGTGCATCTGCCGTGCGGTGTCCGATCGAGCCATCCGCGCCGCGCGGGACGGCGGCGCCCGCTCGGTCGAAGCGATCGGCGTCGCGACCGGCGCCGGCACGTGCTGCGGGTGCTGCCGCGGCAGCATCGCCCGGATCCTCGCCGAGCCTCGTCCGGTCCCGGCGCGCGAGGCGTCCCGAGCGGACGCGCCGTCGGAGACGGTACCCCTCCGCGCGGCGGCGGACCGGCTGAAGACGCCCTAGGGCTTCGCCGGGGGAAGGACGCGGAGGCCGGGGCTCGCGAGCACTGCCCCGTCGGCGGCCACGACCAGCGCCTCCGCGCCCCAGCGCGCCGCCTCGCGGAGCGCCGGCGCTCCACCGAGGACGAAGAGCGCCTTGCCGAGGATCTCCGCGTCCACGGCGCTTCGAGCCAGCACCGTCACGGAGCGCGACGCGGTGGCCGGACGGCACGTGCGAGGATCGATGAGGTGGTGGTAGCGCCTGCCGCCCACGACGTAGGCGTGCTCGTAGTCGCCGCTGGTGGAGAACGCCCGATCGCGGACGTCGACCTCCGCGAGCTCCTCGAGCGGTCCCCCGCGGGGATCGCGCACGCCGACGCGCCACGGCGCTCCGCCCCGTGTCCCCGCCGCGTAGAGGTCGCCTCCCGCCTGGAGGAGGAAGTCGGCGTGGCCGAGCGCGCGGAGCGCGCGGGCCGCGGAGTCGAGCGCCCAACCCTTGGCCAGCCCGCCGAGCCCGAGCCGCATGCCGGCGCGCGCGAGTCTCGCCTCGCAGGCGGTGCCCCGGGGGCGGAGCTCGAGCAGCCGATGATCCACGAGCGCGCAGCGGGAGCGCACGGCGTCGTCGGGAGGCGGCGCGGTCGCGCTCCCGTCGAACCGCCACACGTCGGAGAGGGCTGCCCAGGTCGGGTCGAAGCGCCCGCCGGTGCGGCCCGCTCCGGCCCTGGCGATGGAGAGGACCTCGCAGAGATCGCCGGGCAGCGCGACCCAGCCCCGGCCCGCCTCCGCGTTGAGCTGCGCGAGCGGGGAGCCGGCGCGCCACTCGTTCATGGACCACTCGACGCGCTCGAAGATCGCGAACGCCGCCTCGATGGCGGGCGCCGCGCGCTCCGGCGTCGTCCCGGCGAGGGTCACGGTCGCGACCCCGCCCATCGCGGGGCGCGTCTCCGAGACGATGCCCCCGGTGGGTTGGGCGAGCGCGAGGAGCAGCAGGGCGATTGCCGGCATGCGATCGGGGCTCCTATATCAGGCGCCTTCGCCGTGCGCGCGCGGCGCCACGAGAGAGAGGAGAGCGACGTGAAGGGCGATCCCGCGATCATCGACCTGCTGAACCAGGTGCTCACCAACGAGCTCACCGCGGTGAATCAGTACTTCCTCCACGCGCGCATCTGCGAGAACTGGGGCTACGAGCGGCTGTACGAGAAGTTCCGCCACGAGTCCATCGACGAGATGAAGGACGCCGACGAGCTCATCGCGCGCATCCTCTACCTCGAGGGGCTTCCGAACGTGCAGCGGTACAACAAGGTCAACGTCGGGGAGAGCGTCCCCGAGATGTTCCAGCTCGACCTCCAGCTCGAGAAGGACGCCATCGCCGCGCTGAACGCGGGGATCGCCCTCTCCCGCGAGAAGGGCGACAACGGGTCCGCGGAGCTGCTCGAGGAGATCCTGGAGGGCGAGGAGGAGCACGCCGACTGGCTCGAGACCCAGCTCACCGCGATCGATCAGGTCGGCGCGCAGAACTACCTCGCCGAGCAGCTGAAGAAGTAGCTCCGCCCGCGCTGCGTGTGGGCGCAGGTCCCAGGGCGCTACCGGCCGATTTCTGGACGGCGCCGGGGCGGCTGCTAGCGTCCTCGGGGGATGTCCGGGAGACGCGGTCGAGGATGGGGCTGGAGGGGGTTCGCCGGCGCGCTCGCGCTGCTCGCGGCGCTCTCCGCGCTCGATCCCGACGGGCTGCGCAGGTACCTGCGCCTGGCGGAGGACACCCGCCGGATGGAGCAGGAGAACGCCCGGCTCGCGGCCGAGAACGCCCGGCTCTCGCGCGAGGTCCGGGCGCTGCGCACGGATCCCTCGGCCCTCGAGCGCGCTGCGCGCGAGGAGCTCCGCTTCGTCCGACCCGGCGAGCGGGTCTACTGGGTGGGCGACGCGCCGGAGGCCGGGCCGTGACGGCGCGGCCGCCCGGCGCGCCCCAGCGGGCGCCGATCGGAGCCACGCCCACGGTGCGCCGCCGGCTGGCGCTCCAGCGCCCCCGGCCGCTGCTCGTCCGCCTGTACGCCGTCCTCTTCAGCGACGGCGGGACGTTCGGCGCGCTCGCTCGCAGGCGCACGGCGCGGCTCGCGCTGCGCAGCCTGACGCCGACGGTGGTGGTCGGCACGGGCACGCTCGTGGCGCTCGGCGCGTTCGACGCCGCCGCGCCCGGCTGGCCGCAGACCCTCGCGACGGCTGCGCTCGCGGCGACGCTCGGGGTGGCCGTCTGGCGGCGCACCGCGCGGGCCGTCGCCGGAGAGGCGGCGACCTGGCGGGAGCAGCTGGAGCTCGGAGGACTGTTCGTCGTCGCGGCCCACGCCATGACGCAGGCGGTGAGCGGCGGGCGGGCGGACTCCCCGCTGCAGCCGCTCGTGTACCTCGTGATGGCGTTCCTCGTCGCGTTCATGGCGCGGCCGGTGGGCCTGGCCCTGGTGATCGTCGCCGTCGCGATCGAGGTGGCGATCTGGCAGGGCCGCGGCGCCCGTCCGGGCGAGCTGCCGGAGGCCGTGATGCACTCCGGGTTCGTGATGCTCTTCGCGGTGCTCTACCACGCGGTGCTCGCGGGTCCGGTCGGCGCCGCCCGCCGCGCGGAGGAGCGCGCCGTGGAGCGGCGGCTCAAGGAGATCGCGGATCGGGCGCGCGAGTTCCGGCTCACCGCCTCCGGGGCTGACGCCTCCGCACCCGACGGAGACGCGCGCTGGACGGCGGCGTCGGTCGCCGAGGTGGAGAACGCGATGCGAGGCGCCCTCGAGGTCGCCGAGGTGGCGCTCCGCAGCCACACCTGCGCCGTGTACCTCCTGGACGCCGCCGGCGAGCGGCTGTCGCTGCGCGAGTGCAGATCCTCGAGCGACTCCATCGCGCGCGCGGTCTCCGCCCGCGAGGGAGCGCTGGGCGCCGCCATCGCGCGCCTCACCTCCGTGCGCCTCCACGGGGAGGTGAAGGTCGCGACCTACTACCGCGACGCGACCCGCCCCGGCGCGCTGCTGGTCGTCCCGCTCGTCGACCGCCGCGGCGGGCACGTCCGCGGCGTCATCGTCGCGGATCGCCGCGAGCCGCTCCCGTTCTCCGACGAGGACGAGAAGCTGGTGCGAACCCTGTGCGCCGAGATCTTCCGCGCGCTCGAGGCCGAGCGCGTGATGGGCGACATCAAGAGCACGCGCGACGAGAAGGAGCGCTTCTACTCGGCCATCGACCGCCTGAACCGCACCAAGACGCCCGACGAGGTCTTCCAGGCGATCGTCGAGGTCGCGCGCGAGATCGTCTCCTTCCAGGACGCGGCCGTCACCCTCGTCCAGCAGGACGGCAAGCAGCGCGCGCACCGCGTCGCCGCCGTGCACGGCGAGCGCTGGAGGGCGATCGAGGGGAAGCGCGTGGCGGGCGGGGACGGGTTCGTGCAGAAGGCGGTCGAGCTCGACGCGACGCTGCCCGCGCCGGGCGTCGACCCCGCGCGCACGACGCTGCTCGACGCCTCCACGCCGCTCAAGGGCGTCGGCTGGTTCCGCGTGCTGCCCCTGCGCGCCGCCGGGGAGGTGCTCGGCACCGTGGTGCTCGCCGGGGCGGCGCGAGAGCACGCGCCCACGGGCGACCACGTGCGCCAGCTGGAGGTCATCGCCGGCCAGGCGGCGCAGTCCATCCTGCGGGCGCGGCTGTACGAGGAGGCCGAGCGGCTCGCCACCACCGACGGCCTCACCGGCCTCACGAACCACCGCACGTTCCAGGCGCGCCTGGACGAGCACCTCGCGCTCGCTGCGCGCAGCGGCCAGAAGGTCTCGCTGCTGCTCTGCGACGTGGATCACTTCAAGTCGGTGAACGACACCTACGGACACCCGGTCGGCGACGAGGTGCTGCGGGGCGTCGCGCGCGTGCTGGCCGGCGACGCGCGGCAGACGGACGTGGTGGCGCGTTACGGAGGCGAGGAGTTCGCGATCGTGATGCCCGCGACGGACGGCGCGAGCGCGGTCGTCATCGCGGAGCGGATCCGCGAGCGGCTCGCGGCGGTCACGTTCCAGACCGAGCAGGGGCCGCTGCGCGTGACCATGTCGCTCGGGGTCGCCACCTGGCCCGAGGACGGCGCGAGGAAGCCGGAGCTGGTGGAGCGTGCGGACGCGTGCCTTTACCACGCCAAGCGCCACGGCCGTAACCAGACCGTGCTCGCCGCCGCGCTGCGTGCGCCCCGGCGCGCGGCGGGGTAGGAGGGGCCGGCACGCCGCCGGTGGCCGCTCGCCCCCGCGCCGGGTTAGACTGACGGCGCGGCGAGAGGGATTGCCGCGGGGGGCCGGCCCGGCTTGAAAAAGAACTTCGTCCTCGACACCAACGTCCTGCTCCACGATCCGCGCAGCATCTTCGGGTTCGGCGACAACGACGTCATCATCCCGATCTACGTCATCGAGGAGATCGACAACTTCAAGCGCGACCTCTCGACGCTCGGTCGCAACGCCCGTCAGGTCTCGCGCTACCTGGACGAGTTCCGCGTACAGGGCAAGCTGCGCGATGGCGTACCGATCGGAGAGGGCAAGGGGCGCATCCGCGTGCTCGTCGCGGAGCGGAAGCTGCCCCCCACCGTCGCCGTCGACGGCCACTCGGTCGACGACAAGATCCTCGCCGTCGCCCTCGAGCTCCTCGACCGCGATCGCGGTTTCCCGACCGTGTTCGTCACCAAGGACACGAACCTGCGCATCCGCGCGGACGCGCTCGGGCTGCACGCCGAGGACTACGACGTCGAGGGCGTCGAGCTGGACGAGCTCTGGAGCGGCGTCGACGAGCTGGAGGTCTCGCCGGACGCGGTGAACGAGTTCTACGCGAACGGCTCGCTCCCCTGGCAGGCGGAGGCCGATCCGCCTCCCCCCAACGAGTTCGTGGTCCTCCGCGATCGCGCGAACCCCCAGCACTCGGCGGTCGGGAAGTACAGCGCCCCGCGGCAGGCGTTCGTGCAGCTCATCAAGACGCCGAAGGAGGGCGTCTGGGGCATCCGGCCGCGGAACAAGGAGCAGTCCTTCGCGCTGGACCTGCTCCTCAACGACGACATCCGGCTCGTCACCATCGTCGGCAAGGCGGGCACCGGCAAGACGCTGCTCGCCATCGCGGCGGGCCTGCAGAAGACGATGGAGGAGGGCGTCTACCAGAAGCTCCTGGTCTCGCGGCCCATCTTCCCGCTCGGGCGCGACATCGGGTACCTGCCGGGCTCGGTCGAGGAGAAGCTCAACCCCTGGATGCAGCCGATCTTCGACAACGTCGAGTACCTCATGAACCTGTCGCGCTCCGAGAAGAAGGCGGGGCGCGGCTATCACGAGCTCCTCGACCTGGGCATCCTGGAGATCGAGCCGCTGACGTACATCCGCGGCCGCTCGATCCCGAACCAGTTCATCATCGTCGACGAGGCCCAGAACCTGACGCCGCACGAGGTGAAGACGATCATCACGCGCGTCGGCGACGGGACGAAGATCGTCCTCACCGGCGATCCGTACCAGATCGACAACCCCTACGTGGACCAGACGAACAACGGCCTCATCCACGTGGTGAACCGGTTCAAGAGCGAGCGCCTGGCGGGCCACATCACGATGTCGAAGGGCGAGCGCAGCCCGCTCGCGGAGCTCGCGGCGAACCTGCTGTGAAGCGCAGCTCGCCCGCGCCGCCGTGCGGCGCCGCCGGGGACCTCGCGCGTGCCCGCGCAAGCGGGCGCGCGAGGTCACGGGCCCCGGCGCGCAGGGTGGGCAGAGGGAACCGCTCGCCCTGCCGCCCTCGGTGGCCCGGGCGCTCCCCCTTCACTAGGGTACGTGCATGCAGGACCGCTCAGGATCGAACCAGACGCCCACCCCGGCGCTCGACTATCCGCTCGACTACACCTTCAAGATCATGGGGCAGGCGGCGGACGATTTCGCCGAGCACGCGCGGCGGCTGGTGGCGCGCATCGTGGGCGAGGCGCCGGCCGAGCGGGTCCGGGTCCGCGCGAGCGCCGGAGGCAAGTACCACTCCGTCTCGGTCGCCGTGCGCCTCGAGTCCGAGACGCAGCGGCGCGCCGTGTACCAGGTCCTCTGGGAGGACGAGCGCGTCATCTACTACCTGTGACGCGACGCTCCCGCCGCGGGCGCGCTACTGGGGCGGGCCCCCGCGCTCGACCCTGGCGTCGAGCAGGTTCAGCTTGTTGCGCGCGGACTGGAGGCTCTGGCGCAGCCCGTCCGCCTGGCGTGACAGGTCCTCGAAGCCCTGCTCGACGGAGACCCGCGCGACGGCCTCCGCGTCGCCGATGAGCCGCGTCATGGTCTCGCGCACCGCCTGGAACGACGGCGGCTCCGCGCCGCCGGTCCCCGGCTGCGCCCCGCCAGCGAACGCCTGCACCATCGCGTTCAGCTCCTGGGCGGCCCGGCCGAGCCCCGCGTAGCGGGCGAGGAGGTCGCGCAGCACCTCGCGCCGGGCGCGCACCTCCTCCGCGCGCGCCGCGAGCGCCACCGCCTGCTCCTGCTGCCCCTGCACGAGGGCGCTCACCGCGCCCATGAGCTGCTGCACGAGCGGACCGAGCCGCTCGTCGACCGCGCCGAGCTCCGCGAGCTTCTCGGCGGTGCGCTCGACGTTGCGCTGCGAGTCGAGCGGGAGGCGCTGCGCCTCGCGCGCGACGCTCGAGATCCGGGCGAGCTCCTCCTCGAGCGCCGTCGCCGCCGCGACCAGCGCGGAGGGCTCGTTCTTCACGGGCTTCGTCACGCGTCCTCCCCCTGCAGCCAGCCGTGCATCACCGCGAGCAGCCGGTCCGGGTCGACCGGCTTCGCCACGTAGTCGGAGGCGCCCGCCGCGAGCGCCTTCTCCCGGTCGCCCTTCATCGCCTTGGCGGTGAGGGAGATGATGGGCAGGTCCCGGTGCGTCTCCATCTTCCGGATCTCCTGGATGGCGGTGAGCCCGTCCATCTCCGGCATCATCGTGTCCATGAGGACGAGGTCCACCGCCGGGTTCTCCCGCAGGAGCCGGATCGCGTCCCGCCCGTTCTCCGCGTGGAGCACGCGCATCCTCTGCGCCTCGAGCACGCTGTTGATCGCGAACACGTTGCGGATGTCGTCGTCCGCGAGGAGCACGGTCCGGCCCGAGAAGTCGGCGTCGCGGGGGAGGGGACCGACCGCCTGGTTGTCCTCGACGCTGGCGGGCGGCCGCGGCGCGGCGTCCGCGCCGCCGTACCGCAGGGGCAGCAGCAGCGTGAAGGTGCTCCCCTCGCCGGGCTTGCTCTCGACCTCGATCGTCCCGCCCAGCAACCGCGCGATCTCGCGGCTGATGGTCAGCCCCAGGCCGGTCCCGCCGTACTTGCGGCTCGTGGTGCCGTCGGCCTGCTGGAACGCCTCGAAGATGAGCCGCTGCTTGTCCGCCGGGATGCCGATGCCCGTGTCCGTCACCGCGAACGCGATCGCGTCGCCCTCGGCGCCCGGCCCCGCCCGCCGCGCGACCACCGACACCGCGACGGCGCCCCTGGCGGTGAACTTCACCGCGTTGGAGAGCAGGTTCTTGAGGATCTGCTGCAGGCGGGAGACGTCGGTGAAGATGGTCCTCGGCAGCTCGGCGTCGAGCGTGACCGAGAAGGAGAGCGACTTCTGCTCGGCGACGTGGCGGAAGTTCTGCTCGAGGTACTCGCGCACCGTCTCGAGCGGCGCCTCGCGCGCGTCGATCTGCATCTTCCCCGCCTCCACCTTGGAGAGGTCGAGGATCTCGTTGATGAGCCCGAGCAGCTCGTTGCCCGAGGTGTACACCGTGCTCGCGAACTTGACCTGCTCCGAGGTCAGGTTCCCCTCCCTGTTCTCGGCGAGCATCTTCGACAGGATGAGCAGGCTGTTGAGCGGCGTGCGGAGCTCGTGCGACATGTTCGCGAGGAACTCCGACTTGTACTTGGAGATGAGCTGGAGCTGCTCCGCCTTCTCCTCCAGGCTGCGGCTCGCGAGCTCGACCTCGCTGTTCTTCTGCTCGAGCAGCTTGGCCTTCTCGTTCAGCTCGCCCGCCTGCGCCTCGAGCTCGGCGTTGGACCGCTTCAGCTCCTGCAGGAGCTCCTCGGTCCGCATGCTCGAGCCGATCATGTTGAGGATGACGCCGACGTTCTCCATGAGCTGATCGAAGAAGGCCAGGTGGTTCGGGCTGAACTCCTTGAACGCGGCGAGCTCGATCACCGCCTTCGTCTCGCCCTCGAACAGCACCGGCAGGACCACCACGGAGCGCGGCGGCGCCTCCCCCATCCCGGTCGCGATGTAGATGAAGTCCGCCGGCACATGCGAGAGCAGGATGCGCTGCTTCTCGAACGCGCACTGCCCGATGAGCGTCTCCTTCAGGCGGTACGAGGACGCGAGGGTCTTCCTGCCGCCGAAGCCGTAGCTCGCGATGAGGTTCAGGGACGGAGCGCCGCTCTCGTCGTCGCGGTCCATCAGGAAGAAGGCGCCGTGCGCGGCGTTCACGAGCGGCGTGAGCTTCGAGATGATCGCCTGGGCCACGGAGACGATGTTCCGCTGCCCCTGCATCATGTTGGAGAAGTTCGCGAGGTTCGTCTTGAGCCAGTCCTGCTCGGTGTTCTTCTGCGTCGTCTCCTTCAGGGTGGAGATCATCTGGTTGATGTTGTCCTTCAGGGCGGCCACCTCGCCCTGCGCCTCGACCGTGATGGAGCGGGTGAGATCGCCCTTCGTCACCGCCGTCGAGACCTCCGCGATGGCGCGCACCTGCGAGGTGAGGTTCCCGGCGAGCTGGTTCACGTTGTCCGTGAGGTCGCGCCAGGTGCCCGCGGCGCCGGGCACCTTCGCCTGACCGCCGAGCTTCCCCTCGATGCCGACCTCTCGCGCGACCCCGGTCACCTCGTCCGCGAAGATGCGGAGGGTGTCGGTCATCGAGTTGATGGTCTCGGCGAGGGCGGCCACCTCGCCCTTCGCCTCGAGCACGAACTTCTGCGACAGGTCGCCGTTCGCCACCGCCGTCACGACCTTCACGATGCCGCGCACCTGCGTGGTCAGGTTCGAGGCCATGAAGTTCACGTTGTCGGTGAGGTCCTTCCACGTGCCGGCGACGCCCGGCACCCGCGCCTGCGCGCCCAGCTTGCCCTCCACGCCGACCTCGCGCGCCACCGTCGACACCTGATCCGCGAAGGTGCGGAGGGTGTCGGTCATCGAGTTGATGGTCTCGGCGAGGGCGGCCACCTCGCCCTTCGCCTCGAGCACGAACTTCTGCGACAGGTCGCCGTTCGCGATGGCGGTGACGACCTTCACGATGCCCCGCACCTGGGTGGTGAGGTTCGAGGCCATGAAGTTCACGTTGTCGGTGAGGTCCTTCCACGTGCCGCTGACGCCGCGCACGTTCGCCTGACCGCCCAGCTTCCCCTCCGTGCCGACCTCGCGCGCGACGCGCGTCACCTCCGCGGCGAACGAGTTCAGCTGGTCGACCATCTTGTTGATGACGTCCTTGATCTGGAGGATCTCCCCCTTCACGTCGACCGTGATCTTCTGGGTGAGGTCTCCGTTGGCGATCGCGGTCGCCACCTTGGACACGTCCCGCAGCTGGACGGTCAGGTTGGAGGCCATCGCGTTCACGTTGTCGGTGAGGTCCTTCCACGTGCCGCTGACGCCGCTCACCTCGGCCTGGCCGCCGAGCTTGCCCTCCGTGCCGACCTCCTTCGCGACGCGGGTCACCTCCGCGGCGAACGAGTTCAGCTGGTCCACCATCACGTTGATGGTGTTCTTCAGCTCGAGGATCTCGCCCTTCGCCTCGACGGTGATCTTCTGGGACAGATCGCCCTTCGCGACGGCGGTCGTCACCTTGGCGATGTTGCGCACCTGGGTGGTCAGGTTCGCGGCGAGGCCGTTCACGTTGTCGGTGAGGTCCTTCCAGGTGCCGCTGACGCCGCGCACCTCGGCCTGGCCGCCGAGCTTCCCCTCCGTGCCGACCTCCTTCGCGACGCGGGTCACCTCCGCGGCGAACGAACGGAGCTGATCGACCATGGTGTTGATGGTGGTCTTCAGCTCGAAGATCTCCCCGCGCGCGTCGACGGTGATCTTCTGCGAGAGGTCGCCGTTCGCGACCGCGGTCGTCACCTTGGCGATGTTCCGCACCTGCGCGGTGAGGTTCGCCGCGAGGCCGTTCACGTTGTCGGTGAGGTCCTTCCAGGTGCCGCTGACACCGCGCACCTCGGCCTGGCCGCCGAGCTTGCCCTCCGTGCCGACCTCCTTCGCGACGCGGGTGACCTCCGCGGCGAACGAGTTCAGCTGGTCGACCATCTTGTTGATGACGTCCTTGATCTGGAGGATCTCCCCCTTCACGTCGACCGTGATCTTCTGGCCGAGATCCCCGTTCGCGATGGCGGTCGCCACCTTGGACACGTCGCGCAGCTGGACGGTCAGGTTGGACGCCATCGCGTTCACGTTGTCGGTGAGGTCCTTCCAGGTGCCGCTGACGCCGCGCACCTCCGCCTGGCCCCCGAGCTTGCCCTCCGTGCCGACCTCGCGCGCGACGCGCGTCACCTCCGCGGCGAACGAGTTCAGCTGGTCGACCATCTTGTTGATGACGTCCTTGATCTGGAGGATCTCCCCCTTCACGTCGACGGTGATCTTCTGCGTCAGATCGCCGTGGGCGATCGCGATCGCGACCTTCGACACGTCGCGCAGCTGGACGGTCAGGTTCGACGCCATCGTGTTCACGTTGTCGGTGAGGTCCTTCCAGGTGCCGGCGACGCCCTTCACGTCGGCCTGGCCGCCGAGCTTGCCCTCCGTGCCGACCTCCTTGGCGACGCGCGTCACCTCCGCCGCGAAGGAGCGCAGCGTGTCGACCATCGTGTTGATGGTGTTCTTCAGCTCGTAGATCTCGCCCCGCGCGTCGACGGTGATCTTCTGCGAGAGGTCGCCGTTCGCGACCGCGGTCGTGACCTTGGCGATGTTGCGCACCTGCGCGGTGAGGTTCGCCGCGAGGCCGTTCACGTTGTCGGTGAGGTCCTTCCAGGTGCCGGCGACGCCCTTCACGTCGGCCTGGCCGCCGAGCTTGCCCTCCGTGCCGACCTCCTTGGCGACGCGCGTCACCTCCGCCGCGAAGGAGCGCAGCGTGTCGACCATCGTGTTGATGGTGTTCTTCAGCTCGTAGATCTCGCCCCGCGCGTCGACGGTGATCTTCTGCGAGAGGTCGCCGTTCGCGACCGCGGTCGTGACCTTGGCGATGTTCCGCACCTGCGCCGTCAGGTTCGCGGCGAGGCCGTTCACGTTGTCGGTGAGGTCCTTCCAGGTGCCGCTGACGCCCTTCACGTCGGCCTGGCCGCCCAGCTTCCCCTCGTTGCCCACCTCCTTCGCGACGCGCGTCACCTCCGCCGCGAAGGACTGGAGCTGATCGACCATCACGTTGATGGTGTTCTTGAGCTCGAGGATCTCGCCCCGCGCGTCGACGGTGATCTTCTGCGAGAGGTCGCCCTTGGCGACGGCGGTCGTCACCTTGGCGATGTTCCGCACCTGCGCCGTCAGGTTCGCGGCGAGGCCGTTCACGTTGTCGGTGAGGTCCTTCCAGGTGCCGCTGACGCCCTTCACGTCGGCCTGGCCGCCCAGCTTCCCCTCGTTGCCCACCTCCTTCGCGACGCGCGTCACCTCCGCCGCGAAGGAGTTCAGCTGATCGACCATCGAGTTCACGGTCGTGCCGATGCGGAGGAACTCGCCGCGGACCGGACGGCCCTCGATGTCGAGGGACATCTTCTGGGAGAGGTCGCCCTTCGCGACCGCCGTGATGACGCGAGCGACCTCGTTGGTGGGCGCGACGAGATCGCCGATGAGCTGGTTCACCGCGCTCATGCCGGCGGCCCAGGCGCCCTTCGCCGGACCCACCGAGGCGCGCTCGGTCATCTTTCCCTCCTGGCCGACGACCTTCGCGACGCGCAGGAGCTCGACGGAGACGTGCTCGTTGAGCTGGAGGATGTCGTTCAGGATCTCGCCGACGCGCGAGAGGATGCCGTCGCGCCGATAGGGGAGGCGGACCGAGAAGTCGCCCGCCTTCACCGCCTTGAGGACGTCGGCGAGCTGGTCCACCTCGTCCTGGCTCGCGCGCGAGAGGAGGTCCCACTCCGTGAAGCCGTCGAGGCCCTCGCGAGCGGCGGCGCCGTCACGGGCGGCCCGCGGAACGGGGCCGGAGACCACGGCCTCGCCAGGCGGGGGGCCGCCGCGGCGCCTGCTCCTCGCGCCATCGCCCGTCACGCCACCTCGGCCGCCCGGGCTCCGGCCGGCCCAGGCGCGATCCGGCGCGCCGGCGGCTGCCGCGTCGCGCTCGGGCCCGTCCGACGGGGGTGCGGGGCGACGCCGGCGCGTCGGGATCGTCTCGTTCTTGGACATCGGTGTGTTCCTCGTGCGCGTGCGCGCCGCAGCATTCCACGGTGTCGAACCACCTTTTAACGGGGAACCTTCCGGTACCCATGATGGTTCAACACCGCGAACCGATTAGTTGGAACAACACCCGCCTCGCTCCACCCGCTCCCTTCAAGGGTGGGCGCTGGCAGGCGAGCCAGCGAAGTACACTTCTGCAAACCCGAGATGGCATCGACGCGCGAGCTTTCCCTGAGCCCAGAGAACGATGATCGCGAGGGCCACGCGCCTGGTGTGCGAGGACGTGGGCCCGCGACGCAGCCCGCCCGGGTGAAGATCCTCGCGGTGGACGATCGGGCGGAGAACCTGCTCGCCATCGAGTCGGTGCTGGGGACCGCCGAGTACGAGATCGTGAAGGCGCGCTCCGGCGCCGACGCGCTGCGATTCCTGCTGCGCGACGAGTGCGCCCTCATCCTCATGGACGTGCAGATGCCGCACATGGACGGCATCGAGACGGCGAAGCTCGTCCGGGCGAACGAGCGCACGCGAGCGATCCCCATCGTCTTCGTCACGGCGATGTCCGACGAGGAGCGCTACGTCGCGCGGGGGTACGACGCCGGCGCGATCGACTACCTCCTCAAGCCGGTCGACCCCGACGTGCTGCGCGCGAAGGTGGCGGCGTTCGTCGAGCTCCACCGCGCCAAGCAGGAGATCGTCCGCCAGGCGGCGCTGCTCGCCGAGCAGGAGAAGCGGGAGCGGCAGCGCGCGCTGGCGCAGCTCGAGCTGAAGAACCTCCGCCGCGAGCGCGCCGCGCAGGAACGCTATCGCCGCCTCGTCGAGGGGATCACCCACGCGATCGTGTGGACGGCCGACCCGGCGACGCTCGCCTGCACCTTCGTGAGCCCAGCGGCGGAGAAGCTCACCGGACACCCCGTCGACCGCTGGACGAGCGGGCCGGACCACTGGCTCACGCTCCTCCCGGACTCGGCCCGTGCCCGCCTGCTGGACGCGATCCGGGGCCTCGCGCCGGGGGCCGAGGGTGTCTCGATCGAGCATGAGCTCGTCTGCGCGGACGGGCGCATGCTCCGGTTCGAGACGGAGGTTCGCCTCGTGCCCTCCGAGGAGGAGGGCCGGCTCGAGGTGCGCGGGTTCTCGGTCGACGTGACCGTCGCGCGGCTCGCCGAGGAGACGCTCGAGTTTCTGGATCGTGCAGGCGCCGGCCTCGCAGAGTCGCTCGACCTCGCCACCACCGCGGACGTCGCGGCCAGGATCGGGGTCCCGTTCCTCGCGGCGGCCGCGGTGGTGCACGTGGACGCGGTGGACGCGCTGCCCGCCATCCTGGCGGTGGCGCACCGCGACCCCTCGCGCGACGGGCTCCTGCGCGACCTCGTGCGTGACGCCCCGCTCGCGCGGCCCCGGGAGGATGGGCGCCCCGAGGTCCTGGACGACGCGCGGCCGCTCCTGTCGGCCCAGGCGGCGGCGAGCGCGGAGGCGCTCCTCGGGCCTGGCCCGATCCGCGTCGTCTCCGTGGCGCTCCGCGGCCGTGATCGCGTCGTCGGCGCGCTGCAGTTCCTCGCCGTCCCCCACCTGGACGCGCGGGCGCTCCGGCTGGCGGAGGAGCTGGGTCGAAGGGCCGCGCAGGCCATCGACCATGCGCTCGTGTACCGGGCCGCGCAGCACGCGGTGAGCGTGCGCGACGAGTTCATCTCCATCGCCTCGCACGAGCTGCGGACGCCGCTCACGCCGCTGCACCTCCAGATGAAGGCGCTGCAGCGGGCGGTGTCCGCCCTGCAGGGGAGCCCGCGCCGCGAGGCGCTCCTCGACCGCCTCGGGACCTGCGCGCGCCAGGTCGACCGCATGACCCGGCTCGTCGCGAACCTGCTCGACGTGACGCGCCTGCACGCAGGGAGGCTCGAGGTGGAGCGCGAGCCCTTCGAGCTGGGAGAGCTCGTGGCCGATCTCGCCGGACGGTTCCGCGACGAGCTCACGCGCTCGGGCCGCCTGCTCGAGCTCCAGCTCGAGCCGGCCGTCCACGGGCGCTGGGACCGGCTGAAGCTGGACCAGGTGCTCACGAACCTGGTCTCGAACGCGGTGCGCTACGGCGGGCAGGGGCCGGTCTCGGTCACGCTGCGGCGGGAGCACGACGACGCCGTGCTCGTCGTGGCGGACTCCGGGATCGGGATCGCACCCGACGACGTCGCGCTCGTCTTCGATCGCTATCACAAGGGGACGAACTCCCGCGCGCACGGCGGGCTCGGGCTCGGGCTCTACATCACCCGGCGCATCGTCGAGGCCCACGGCGGGACCATCGGCGTCGAGAGCCGTCTCGGGGAGGGCTCGGTGTTCACCGTCCGGCTGCCGCTGGACGGCGCCCGCTAGCGTCGCGGGCTGGCGGCGGCGTCACGCGGCGGCGCGCGGTCCGAAGTCGACGATCTCGACGGGATTCGCCGCCACTCCGAACGTGAGCTCGTCGCGCCAGCCCTCGGCGTCGCCGCCCACCTGCAGCGGCATGGGGCGCTCGAACCGGAGCGCTACCCGGTCCGCGTGGAAGTCGAGCAGCCCCTCGTGCGCGAAGTCGCCGGACCAGATGCTCGGCAGGTTCATGAGGACGGTGGGGACGCCGATGGACGTGGCGAGGCGGAGCTGCATGACCCCCGGCGCCCGTCCGGCGAACGGGAACGCGCGGAGGCCGAGGCCGTAGTAGGGGACGGTGCTCGCGGCGGCCATCATGCACGGGCCTGCGTAGAGGAGCTCGCCGTGCGCGATGGGCCGGCCGATCCGCTCGCCGCTCCCGTCGAGACGCCAGGCGGCCCGGCCGACGTTGACGATCTCGCAGTACGCCGGGCGGCGCTCGAGCAGGTAGCGCGGCGCGGAGCGCAGCGCGACGGCCAGACCGTAGCCGGGCGCGCCCAGGCAGAGCTTGCGCAGCGGGGTCCCCGAGAGCCGCTCGCGGATCCAGCAGTAGTCGTTGACCACCGCCGCGTCGACGCCGACGCCGGCGAAGGGGGTGCGGCGCCCGGCGCACGTGACGAGATCGAGCCTGCGCACGCCGCCGATGTCGCCGCGCAGGAAGCGCGCGAGGTCCTGGGCATGCCGCCGCGGCGTCGCTCCGACCATCTCGGCGACCGCGTTGCCCGTCCCGAGCGCCAGCACGCCGAAGCGGGGCGGGCGCGCGGCGCGACGCTCGGCGCTCTCCAGGATCCGGTTCACCCACGCGACGAAGGTCCCGTCGCCGCCGCCGGTGAAGACGGTGCCGTAGCGTCGCGAGACCACCTCCTCCGCGATGTCGCTCGCCTCGTCCTGGCTGCGCGAGAGGTACAGGTGCTCGTCGGGAACGACGCGCGAGAGGGCCCGCCGGACCTCGGCGTTGACCTGCTTCGCGTGCGCGTTCAGGAGGACCGCCACTGGCGACGAGGGCCCGACGACCGGCTGCTCGGTTGGGCAGGCGAACCGCTCGGCGCTGGCGACCATTCGAAGCATGCGTACCCCGGCGAGGATGTGACGCGGATGTCGCGGTCCTGGAGCAAGCGGGGTGCCACGGCGCGTCACTGCGACGAATTCCCGACAAACCGGGGACTTGCGTCTGTGTGCTCTCGCCCCGAGGGGGCGCGCGGCGCGTCGCCGCGGTGGCGGACCGCGTAGCGAGCTACGCACCGGAATCGCGCCGGGCGCCGTTTGACAGGGAGGCTCGCGGTCTTAGGTTGCCCCCGTCCAGGAGGACTCCCACAGCATGGCCAAGATCATCGGCATCGACCTCGGGACGACGAACTCCGTCGTCGCGGTGATGGAAGGCAAGGACGCCGTCGTCATCACCAACGAGGAAGGCTCCCGCCTCACCCCGAGCGTGGTCGCCTATACCAAGGAAGGGGAGCGGCTCGTCGGGCAGGTGGCGAAGCGGCAGGCCATCACCAACCCCGAGAAGACCATCTACTCCATCAAGCGGTTCATGGGGCGCCGGTTCTCGGAGGTGCAGGACGAGATGAAGCGCGTCCCCTACCACGTGGTGGAGGGGCCGAACGGCGACGCGCGCATCCAGGTGGACTCCAAGCAGTACTCCGCGCCCGAGATCAGCGCGCAGATCCTGCTGAAGCTGAAGCGCGCCGCGGAGAACTACCTCGGCGAGAAGGTGACCGACGCCGTCATCACGGTGCCGGCCTACTTCAACGACGCCCAGCGGCAGGCGACCAAGGACGCGGGCGAGATCGCGGGCCTCAACGTCCGGCGCATCGTGAACGAGCCCACCGCGGCCGCGCTCGCCTACGGCCTCGACCGCAAGAAGAACGAGAAGATCGCGGTCTACGACTTCGGCGGCGGCACGTTCGACATCTCGATCCTCGAGGTGGGCGAGAACGTGGTGGAGGTGCTCGCCACGAACGGCGACACGCACCTCGGCGGCGACAACATCGACCAGAAGATCATCGACTGGCTCATCGCCGAGTTCCGCAAGGACACCGGGATCGACGTCTCGAAGGACAAGATGGTGCTCCAGCGCCTGAAGGAGGCGGCGGAGAAGGCCAAGATCGAGCTCTCCTCGATGATGGAGACCGAGATCAACCTGCCGTTCCTGACCGCCGATCAGACCGGACCCAAGCACCTGTCGATCAAGCTCTCGCGCGCGAAGCTCGAGCAGATGGTCGAGGACCTCATCGAGCGCTCGGTCGAGCCGACGCGGAAGTGCCTCGCCGACGCGAAGCTCTCCGCCGAGCAGATCGACGAGGTGGTGCTCGTCGGCGGCCAGACCCGCATGCCGGCCGTCATGGAGCGGGTGAAGAAGCTCTTCGGCAAGGAGCCGAACCGCTCGGTGAACCCGGACGAGGTGGTCGCCGTCGGCGCGGCGGTGCAGGCCGGCGTGCTCTCCGGCGACGTCAAGGACATCCTGCTCCTCGACGTGACCCCGCTCTCGCTCGGCGTCGAGACGCTCGGCGGCGTCATGACGCGCCTCATCGAGCGCAACACGACCATCCCGGCGAAGCGCTCCGAGGTGTTCTCGACCGCGTCCGACAGCCAGACTTCCGTCGAGATCCACGTGCTCCAGGGCGAGCGCGAGATGGCGCGGGACAACCGCACCCTCGGCCGCTTCCACCTCGAGGGGATCCCGCCCGCGCCGCGCGGCGTGCCCCAGATCGAGGTGACGTTCGACATCGACGCGAACGGCATCCTGAACGTGTCCGCGAAGGACAAGGGCACCGGGAAGGAGACCAAGATCACCATCACCCAGTCCTCGGGCCTCGCGAAGGACGAGGTCGAGAAGATGGTGGCGGACGCCCGCTCGCACGAGGCGGAGGACAAGCAGCGTCGCGAGGAGGTCGAGCAGAAGAACCGGGCCGAGAACCTCGCCTACCAGATGGAGAAGCTGCTGAAGGACAACAAGGACAAGCTGCCGGCCGCCAGCGTGAAGGAGATCGAGGAGGCCGTCGCGGAGGTCCACAAGCTGCGCGAGAAGGGCACGGCCGACGAGCTGAAGGCGGCGATGGAGCGGCTCGAGCGCGCCAGCCACAAGGCCGCGGAGGAGCTCTACAAGGGCGCCGCCCCCGGCGCGGCGCCTGGCCCGCAAGAGGGGGCGCCCGGCGAGGAGAAGCCGAAGGAGAACGTGGTCGACGCCGAGTTCAAGCAGGTCTGATCGGCGACCCGCCCGCCGTCCGGGGCCGTCCGCGTTCGCGCGGGCGGCCCTTTCCGTTCGCCGAGGCGCAGGGTACCGCACCCGAGCCGAGCCGGTCCCCGCAGCGAGGCGCCGCCGAGGCGTACGCCGCAGGCGCCGCCAGCGATGAGGCCGTCCGCTCACCCCGGCGCAGGCCCGCGTCGCGGGCCGCAGTCGAGGGGAGGGCGTCCGGCACCGTGCGCCGCGGGCCGCGTGGGCTTACCATCCGGCGCGTGCACCTCACCGTCCTCTCGCGCTCCAACGCCATCTACACCACGCGCCGCATCGTCGAGGCGGCGCGCGCGCGCGGCCACTCGACCCGCGTCCTCGACCCGCTCGACGTGCAGATGGGGCTCGGCGGGGACGCCCCGGCGCTGTACTGGCGCCGGCGCCGCTTCCCCGCGACGGACGTGGTCGTCCCACGCGTCGGCCTCTCCATCCACCAGTACGGCCTCGCGGTGGTGAACCAGCTCGAGCTCCTCGGCGTCCCCACGCTGAACGGAGCCTGGGGCATCGCCGCGAGCCGCAACAAGATGCGCAGCCTGCAGCTCCTCGCCGCGAGCGGCGTGCGGGTGCCGCGCACCGTCATGGCGAGCGATCCGTCGCGCCTGAAGGAGATGGTGCGGGTCGTCGGAGGCGTGCCGGTCCTCGTGAAGCTCCTCGCGGTCAACGAGAAGAGCGGCGTCATGATCTGCGAGAGCCTCCAGTCGCTCGAGGCCGCCCTGGAGGCCATCCTCGGCCTGGGCCAGAACATCGTCGTCCAGCAGTACCTCCGCGGCGCGAAGGGGCGCGATCTGCGCGTGCTCGTCGTCGGCGGCGAGGTGGTGGCCGCCATGCGCCGCAGCCCGCCCATCGGGAGGTTCGCGCGGAACCTGCGCCGCGGGGCCCGCTTCGAGCCGGTGGAGCTGCCCGCCACCTACGCGCGGACGGCGGTGGACGCCGCGCGCGTGCTGCGGCTCGAGGTCTGCGCGGTGGACATGCTGGACGTGAAGGGCGTGCCCCGGGTGTTCGAGGTGAACAGCTCGCCGTCCATCCGCGAGGCCGAGGTGGCCTGCGGCGTGGACGCCGCGGGCCGCATCGTCGAGCGGGCGGTGGCGCTCGCCGAGGCGCGCGGGCGCGCTGCGTCGCCACGCCGGCCGCTCAGGGGCCGCGCCGTGCGGGCGCAAGGATGAGGGCTGTCCAGAACGCCGGTCCCGTCGCCGCGGCGAACGACCGCGTCCATCGCTGCGTCGCTCCTCCCTTACATGGCCTCCGGCCATGCTCGGTCGTCGCGCCTCGCGCTGCTCGCGTCTCGCTCGCCCGGCTCGGTCCCCGGGCGTTCTGAACAACCCCTGAATGCATGGCCGTCCACCGCCGTCCCTGGTATAGAGCGGTCGCATCCCCGCAAGGAGCCCGCATGATCCGCGTCCTCTCCACCCTCGCCCTGCTCGTCTTCGCGCCGGCTACGCGCGCCGCGGACCCCGCGGCGGAGGCGGCGAAGAGCTACCGGATCGAGACGCAGGGCTCGACGACCGAGCTGAAGGCGGGAGGGAAGGGGACGCTCGTCCTCTCCATCGTGCCCGTCGAGAAGGTGCACGTGCACCCGCAGGCGCCGCTCAAGATCACGCTCGAGGCGCGCGGGCTCACGCTCGAGAAGACCTCCCTGGGCCACAAGGACGCCGTCGATCCGAAGGCGGAGGGGCCTCGCTTCGAGGTCCCGTTCGTGGCCACCGCGGCCGGCAAGCAGGACGCGACCGCGAAGCTCGACTTCTTCATCTGCTCCGACCAGTGGTGCGTGAAGCAGACTCGCGACGTGACCGTCGCGGTGAACGTGAAGTGATCCCGCGGCGCGGCCGCCCGTCTCTCCTCGGCGTCCGCTCCCGGAGCCTCGGCCCATGCGCGTCGTCTATGGCCTGAACCCCGTCCGCGAGGTGCTGCGCGCGGGCGGCGAGGGCCTCTCGGAGCTCTGGCTCGCTGAGGGGGGCACCCGCGGAGCGGCGTTCGGCGAGCTGGAGCGGCTCGGGCGGGCCGCGGGCGCCAAGGTGCGGAGCGCCCCGCGAGCGAAGCTCGACCGCCTCGCCGGCACGGATCGTCACCAGGGCGTCGTCGCGATGGTCGCGGACTTCCGCTACGCCGAGGTGGAGGATCTCCTCGCCGCGGCCCGCGCGAGCGGGCGGCCGCCGCTCGTCGTGGTCCTGGACGGCGTCGAGGACCCTCACAACCTGGGCGCCATCATCCGCTCCGCGCACGCGCTCGGAGCGCACGGGGTGGTCATCCCGAAGGATCGGGCGGTGGGGGTGACCCCTGCCGTGGCGAAGGCCTCGGCCGGCGCGGTGGAGCGCTGCCCCGTGGCGCGCGTCACGAACGTCTCCAAGACGCTCGAGGCGCTGAAGGAGGCCGGGATCTGGTCGGTGGCGCTGGCCGCGGACGGCGACGCGCCGCTCGGGGCCGTGGACCTCACCGGGCCCATCGCCCTCGTCCTGGGGAGCGAGGGGGAGGGGCTCCGCCCCCTCGTCCGCAAGACGTGCGACCACTCGGCGCGTATCCCCATGAGCGGGGATCTCGACTCGCTCTCGGTCTCAGCCTCGGCTGCGGTGGCGCTGTACGAGGCGGCCCGCCAGCGGGGCCGGTAACCGCCCGGTTCGCCCGACGAAGTGCGTCCTTGACAAGGCCTGGGAGGTCATCTAAAAGGCACCGCTCCACGCAGCAGGGGGCGGGGCGTCGGCGCGGGCGCGCGGCGGCGGTCGGCCCGAGCTTCCGGAAGGATCTTGCTGGCGTAGCTCAGTTGGTAGAGCAGCTGCCTTGTAAGCAGCAGGTCGCGGGTTCGAGTCCCACCGCCAGCTCAAGACGAGCAGTGGGTCGAGCACGGAGCGGGGTGGTGAGGAGCGGTTGAAGAGGTTACGGAGGGGTTCCCGAGCGGCCAAAGGGAGCAGACTGTAAATCTGCCGGCTTACGCCTTCGGTGGTTCGAATCCACCCCCCTCCACAGCGGTTCGTCCTCGAGCGAAAGGGATTCGCCAAAAGCCTTGCGGGAATAGCTCAGTTGGTAGAGCGTCAGCCTTCCAAGCTGAATGTCGCGGGTTCGAATCCCGTTTCCCGCTCCAGAGAGGTCGACACAGCGGAATTTGATACGCCCTCGTAGCTCAGTCGGTAGAGCGCGTCCTTGGTAAGGACGAGGTCTCCAGTTCAATCCTGGACGAGGGCTCCAGTCTAAGACGGCGCGCGGACATTCGGAGGGCTGCTCGCGCCGGCGGCACCCACAGCAGGAGCGAACATGGCCAAGGAGAAGTTCGAGCGCAACAAGCCGCACGTGAACGTCGGGACGATCGGTCACGTCGACCACGGCAAGACCACGCTGACGGCGGCCATCACGAAGTACTGCGCGACGCAGGGTCGGGCGCAGTTCATGGCGTACGACCAGATCGACAAGGCGCCGGAGGAGCGCGAGCGCGGCATCACGATCGCGACGGCGCACGTCGAGTACTCGACGGACAAGCGCCACTACGCGCACGTCGACTGCCCGGGCCACGCGGACTACGTGAAGAACATGATCACGGGCGCGGCGCAGATGGACGGCGCCATCCTGGTGGTCAGCGCGGCGGACGGCCCGATGCCTCAGACGCGGGAGCACATCCTGCTCGCGCGGCAGGTGGGCGTGCCGTACATGGTCGTCTTCCTGAACAAGGTCGACATGGTGGACGACAAGGAGCTGCTCGACCTCGTGGAGCTCGAGGTCCGTGAGCTGCTCAGCGAGTACGAGTTCCCCGGGAACGAGATCCCGATCGTGAAGGGGTCGGCGCTGAAGGCGCTGGAGGGGGACAAGAGCGAGCTGGGCGAGCCGGCGATCCAGCAGCTGCTGGACGCGGTGGACAGCTACATCCCGACGCCGAAGCGCGCGACGGACAAGCCGTTCCTGATGCCGGTCGAGGACGTGTTCTCGATCTCCGGGCGCGGGACGGTGGCGACCGGGCGCGTGGAGCGCGGGATCATCAAGGTCGGCGAGGAGGTCGAGGTGGTCGGCCTCAAGCCCACGGCGAAGACGGTGGTGACGGGCGTGGAGATGTTCCGCAAGCTGCTCGACGAGGGGCAGGCGGGCGACAACATCGGCGCGCTGCTCCGCGGCCTGAAGCGCGAGGAGGTGGAGCGCGGTCAGGTGCTGGCGAAGCCGGGCTCGATCACGCCGCACACCAAGTTCAAGGCGGAGGTCTACGTCCTCACGAAGGAGGAGGGCGGGCGCCACACGCCGTTCTTCAACGGGTACCGGCCCCAGTTCTACTTCCGCACGACGGACGTGACGGGCTCGGTGCAGCTGCCGGCGGGCGTCGAGATGGTGATGCCCGGTGACAACATTGGCATGGAGGTGGAGCTCATCACGCCCATCGCCATGGAGAAGGAGCTTCGGTTCGCGATTCGCGAGGGTGGCCGGACGGTCGGCGCCGGCGTCGTGGCCGAGGTGATCCAGTAAGGAAGGGATCCCATGGCCGGGAATCGCAGCATCATCACGCTCGAGTGCAAGACCTGCAAAGAGCGGAACTACACCACGACGAAGAACAAGAAGAAGACGCAGGACAAGCTCGCGCTCTCCAAGTTCTGCCCGCGCTGCCGCAAGCACGTGGACCACAAGGAGACGAAGTAGCGCGAAGCCGCCGGGGATAGGCCAGTAGCTCGAACGGTAGAGCAGCGGTCTCCAAAACCGCGGGTTGGGGGTTCGAATCCCTCCTGGCCTGCCAGAAGAAGGCAGGGTCGCACCGAGGAGAGGTCGAGTCGCTTCTCCTCTCTGCCAAACCGAGCAGAAACCAGGGGGCGGGGCGCCGAGGCGTCCCGCCCCCGCGCAGCACCGAAGGCGAGCCATGGAAAACGTGGGCGGGGTCGAGCAGCCGAAGCGGATCGTGGTGATCTTCTACGTGCTCGCCGCGATCGCGGTCGGCGTGTTCTTCGAGCGGATCCTCGCGCTCGTGTTCTCGTACGCCCGCGTGAACGACGTCGCGGTGCTGGGCGACTGGACGCTCTCCACGATCATCGGCTTCGGCCTGGCGATCGTGCTGGCGGTCGCGCTCTGGCGCATCCCGAAGACCCAGGAGGTCTCGCTCGAGGTCGCCCTGGAGCTCCGGCGCGTCACCTGGCCCAGCCTCCGCGAGACGCGGGCGGCCACCGTGGCGGTGATCGTCGCCTCGACCATCGCGGCGGTCATCCTCGGGGTGTTCGACTTCGTCTGGAGCTGGCTGAGCTCGAAGGTCTACTAGGGTCGCCCGCGGGCGAGCGGTTCGAGGCTCACGACCGACGGGAGCCCTGGGCGGCGGCAGGCCGCCGGCGGCTCCCGCGGCGTTTCGACGGGACACGCGGCGACGACACGGAGATTCGCAAATGGCGAAGAAGTGGTACGTCGTCCACACCTACTCTGGCTTCGAGAACAAGGTGAAGAAGTCGCTGGAGGAGCGCGTCCGCCAGCACAGCCTCCAGGAGCAGTTCGGGGAGGTCCTCATCCCCATGGAGGTGGTCCAGGAGATGGTGAAGGGGGAGAAGAAGACCTCGAAGCGCAAGTTCTTCCCCGGCTACATCCTCGTGAACATGGAGATGACCCTCGACACCTGGCACCTCGTGAAGGGGACGCCGAAGGTCACGGGGTTCGTCGGCAACGCCAAGACGCCGAACGAGGTGCCGGCGGTGTCCGACGTCGAGGTGCAGCGGCTCACGACGCAGATCTCGGAGGGCTCGCTCAAGCCGAAGCCGAAGGTCCAGTTCGAGGAGGGGGATCAGGTCCGCGTGATCGACGGCCCGTTCTCGAACTTCAACGGCACGGTGGAAGAGGTCAAGCCGGACAAGGGCAAGCTTCGCGTGCTGGTCTCGATCTTCGGCCGCGCCACCCCCGTCGAGCTCGACTTCATGCAGGTGGAGAAGACGTAGTGAGGCACCGCCCGCGGTGAGTCACCGTGGGCGAATCCGTGGGAGAGCCGAGTCAACGGCTCGTACGACCACGCGGGTCCGCCTCGGCGGCCCCGAGGAGCAGAGATGAAGAAGGTCACTGGACAGATCAAGCTGCAGCTCCCCGCCGGAAAGGCGAACCCGGCCCCGCCCGTGGGCCCGGCGCTCGGCCAGCACGGCGTGAACATCATGGAGTTCTGCAAGCAGTTCAACGCGGCGACGCAGGCTCAGGCGAAGGAAGCGCTCATCATCCCGGTCATCATCACGGTGTACCAGGACCGCTCCTTCACCTTCCAGCTGAAGACCCCGCCCGCGGCCATCCTCCTCAAGAAGGCGGCCGGCCTCCACACGGAGAAGAAGAAGGGCTCCGGCGCGCACAAGCCCGGCAAGGAGAAGGTCGGGCAGGTGACGCGCAAGCAGGTGGAGCAGATCGCGAAGACGAAGATGCAGGACATGACGGCGGGGAGCCTCGAGGCCGCGATGCGGACCGTCGAGGGGACCGCGCTGTCCATGGGCATCGACGTCGTCGGCTAGCCGCGAGGAGGACACGGACATGGCTCACGTTGCGAAGAAGTTCAAGGCGGCTTCCGCGAAGGTCGACCGGGTGAAGCGGTACAAGCTCGACGAGGCGATGAGCCTCGTGAAGCAGACCGCGACGAAGAAGTTCGACGAGACGGTGGACGCCGCGATCAACCTCGGCGTCGACCCCAAGCACGCGGATCAGGTGGTCCGCGGCGCCGTCGTGCTGCCGCACGGCATGGGCAAGGCGGTCAAGATCGCGGTGTTCGCGAAGGGCGACAAGGCGCGCGAGGCCCAGGAGGCCGGCGCGGACATCGTCGGCGCCGAGGATCTCGCGGAGAAGGTCCAGGGCGGCTTCATGGACTTCGACAAGGTGCTCGCGACGCCGGACATGATGGGCGTCGTCGGCCGCCTCGGCAAGGTCCTCGGCCCCCGCGGCCTCATGCCGAACCCGAAGGTCGGCACCGTCTCCGCGGACATCGCCCGCGCCGTGAAGGAGCAGAAGGCCGGCAAGGTCGAGTTCCGCGTCGAGAAGGCGGGCATCGTCCACGTCCCGTTCGGCAAGGCCTCCTTCGAGCCGGAGAAGCTGAAGGCGAACTTCTCCGCGATCATGGAGATCATCTACAAGGCGAAGCCGCAGACGGCGAAGGGCGTCTACGTGAAGAACGTCACGCTCTCCACGACGATGGGCCCGGGCATCAAGCTCGATCTCTCCGAGCTCGCCGCGGCCCACGGCTAGCGAAACCTCAGGAGTTCCCGGCGGCATGACGCCGCCGGGGTTTCTGGTCCAAGACAGCGGGCCCGCGAACGGCCCCGGGTGCGAGCGCAGTTCCGGGGCGAGCGAGCGGCCAAGCGGATCCGCGAGGGTCCGACCCGCCGAGACGGGAACCTGCAGCCTCTCCGCAGCGTCCCCTGCTTGGCCAGGGGGTCTTCGTACCGACGTCCGGTCCGAACCCCGAGCGAAGCCGAGCCGGCGAGAGCCGGCCGGTCGGAAAGGTGGTGAGACTCAATTGAACCGGACGGAAAAAGAGCAGGTCATCGGCGAGCTCCACGAGAAGATGGCGATGGCGAAGGCGGCCATCCTCGCGGAGCCCAAGGGGCTGAACGTCGCGACCGTCACCGAGCTTCGACGCAAGCTGCGTGAGGCGAAGGTGGAGTACCGGATCGTGAAGAACACCCTCGCCGCGCGCGCCGCCAAGGGCACGCCGGTGGAGTCGATCGCCGAGAAGTTCGTGGGGCCGACGGCGCTCGTCATGAGCTACGACGACGTCGTCACGCCGGCGAAGCTCCTCGCGGACTTCATGAAGGACCGCGAGAACTTCACCATTCGCACCGCGGTGATCGAGGGGCGAGTGGTCGACGCGAAGGGGATCCAGTCCCTGGCGAAGATGCCGGGGCTCCAGGAGCTCCGCGGCCAGATCGCCGCCATGATCGCGCAGCCCGCGACCCAGCTCGCGCGCGTTCTCGGGGCCCCGGGCCAGCAGCTGGCCCGCGTCCTCGGCGCACGCCGCGAGCAGCTCGAGAAGCAGTCTTAAACGGTACGTGAACCGCTCGCGCGGCGACGCGCGGGCCAGACGCTGCGGGCGTCCCGAAGGACGCCCCGGAACAGAGAAGGAAGAAGGAAATGGCAGATCTCAACACGATCGTGGATCAGCTGTCGGGCCTCACGGTGATGGAGGCCGCCGATCTCGTGAAGAAGCTGGAGGAGAAGTGGGGCGTCTCCGCCGCCGCGCCGGTGATGGTCGCCGGTGGCGCGGGCGGCGCCGCCGCCGCGGCTCCCGTCGAGGAGAAGACGGAGTTCAATGTCGTCCTCGCGGACGCCGGCGCGAACAAGATCAACGTGATCAAGGAGGTCCGCGCGATCACGGGCCTCGGCCTCAAGGAGGCGAAGGACCTCGTCGAGGGCGCCCCCAAGGAGGTCAAGGTGGGCATCCCGAAGGCGGAGGCCGACGAGCTCAAGAAGAAGCTCGAGGCGGCCGGCGCCAAGGTCGAGATCAAGTAGAGAGGCGTGTGCACGGCGGGGCGGTGTTGCAGGCCACCCCGCCGTGCACCACGTTGGAATCTTTGACGGGCGGGCGCGGAGTCGTTAAGAACCCGTATCCCTTTCACTGATTCCGGACTCCCGGCCTTTTCGGCCGGACGTAGTTGGGTAGCCGGCCGGCTGGCCGGCTAGACCTGTTTGTACGGGTCTCCAAAGGGACCAGAGGACCGAACTCGATGGCGACGACGATCCAGAACAACTTCAGAATCCGGCGAAACTTCGGGAAGATCAACAAGATCGCCGAGATCCCCAACCTCATCGCCATCCAGAAATCTTCCTACGACAAGTTCCTCCAGGCCGACGTCCCGCCCGAGAAGCGCGAGGACACCGGCCTGCAGGGCGTGTTCAAGTCCGTCTTCCCGATCAAGGATTTCAACGAGACGAGCTCGCTCGAGTTCGTCAGCTATCACCTCGAGAAGCCGAAGTACGACGTCGACGAGTGCCACCAGCGCGGCATGACGTACTCCGCGCCGATCAAGGTCGTGGTCCGCCTCGTCGTCTGGGACAAGGACGAGGAGACGGGCGCCCAGTCGATCCGGGACGTCAAGGAGCAGGAGGTCTACTTCGGCGAGATCCCGCTCATGACGGAGAACGGGACCTTCATCATCAACGGGACCGAGCGCGTCGTCGTCAGCCAGCTGCACCGCTCGCCGGGCGCCTTCTTCGATCACGACAAGGGGAAGAGCCACTCCTCCGGCAAGCTCCTCTTCAACGCGCGGATCATCCCGTACCGCGGGTCCTGGATCGACTTCGAGTTCGATCACAAGGACATCCTCTACGTGCGCATCGACCGCCGGCGGAAGCTGCCCGCGACGGTGCTGCTGCGCGCCCTCGGCGGCGTGCCGGACACGGCGAAGAAGACGCCGATCGAGTTCCACGGCTCGGCCGAGGAGATCCTCAAGTACTACTACGACACGGAGACGATCCGGATCGAGGGGAAGGGGAAGTTCGAGAAGGACCTGAACCCCGACCTGCTCAAGGGCCAGCGCGCGACGCGCGACATCCGCGATCCGAAGACGAACGAGATCGTCGTCAAGAAGAACCGGAAGTTCACGGAGAGCGCGATCAAGAAGCTCGTCGCGGCGAAGATGAAGTCGCTGCCCATCGAGCCGGAGGAGGTCTACACCAAGATCTCCGCCGAGGACGTGGTCGACGAGCAGACGGGTGAGGTGCTCCTCGAGGTGAACGAGGAGGTCTCCGAGGAGAAGCTCGAGGAGCTGCGCAAGCGCGGCATCGGCGAGTTCAAGGTCCTCTTCATCGACAACCTGAACGTGCTGCCGTCGCTCCGCGACACGCTCATGCAGGACAAGATCTCCACGCCCGAGGAGGCGATCATGGAGATCTACCGCCGCCTGCGCCCGGGCGACCCGCCGACGCCGGAGACGGCGACGAACCTCTTCGTCAACCTCTTCTTCAACGCCGAGCGCTACGACCTCTCGAAGGTCGGCCGCCTCAAGCTCAACTACAAGTTCGGGATCGAGGAGCCGCTCGACAACACCGTGGTCACGAAGCGCGACATCCTCGAGGTCGTCCGCTTCCTCATCGACCTCAAGAACGGCACGCCGAACAAGGACGTCGACGACATCGACCACCTCGGCAACCGCCGCGTCCGCGCGGTGGGCGAGCTGCTCGAGAACCAGTACCGCATCGGCCTCGTTCGCATGGAGCGCGCGATCAAGGAGCGCATGAGCCTCCAGGAGATCGAGACGCTCATGCCGCACGACCTCATCAACGCGAAGCCGGTCACCGCGGTCATCAAGGAGTTCTTCGGCTCGAGCCAGCTGTCGCAGTTCATGGACCAGACGAACCCGCTCTCCGAGGTGACGCACAAGCGGCGCCTCTCGGCGCTCGGGCCGGGCGGCCTCACCCGCGAGCGCGCGGGCTTCGAGGTGCGCGACGTCCACTCCACGCACTACGGCCGCATCTGCCCCATCGAGACGCCCGAGGGTCCGAACATCGGCCTCATCGCCTCGCTCTCCACCTACGCGCGCGTCAACGAGTACGGCTTCGTCGAGACGCCGTACCGCAAGGTCGAGAAGGGCCGGGTGACGGACGAGGTCTCCTTCTACTCGGCGCTCGAGGAGGAGAAGCACATCATCGCGCAGGCGAACGCGCCCGTGGACAAGAAGGGCGTCTTCACCGGCAACATCGTCTCGTGCCGCAAGGAGGGCGAGTACATCAACGCCCGTCCGGACGAGGTCGATCTCATGGACGTGAGCCCGAACCAGCTCGTGTCCGTGGCCGCCTCGCTCGTGCCGTTCCTCGAGAACGACGACGCGAACCGCGCCCTCATGGGCTCGAACATGCAGCGCCAGGCGGTGCCGCTGCTCCGCACCCGGGCGCCGCTCGTCGGCACCGGCATCGAGGGCATCGTCGCGCGCGACTCCGGCGTGTGCGTCGTCGCCAAGCGCGACGGCGTCATCCAGTCCGTCGACGCGGCCCGCATCGTGGTGAAGGCGGACGTGCCGACCTCCGCGACCGACGTCGCGAACGAGGTCGACATCTACAACCTCATCAAGTACCAGCGGTCGAACCAGAACACCTGCATCAACCAGAAGCCCATCGTGAAGCCGGGCGAGCGGGTGAAGAAGGGCGACGTCATCGCCGACGGGCCCGCGACCGAGATGGGCGAGCTGGCGCTGGGTCAGAACGTGGTCGTCGCGTTCATGCCGTGGCAGGGCTACAACTTCGAGGACTCGATCCTCCTGTCCGAGCGCTTCCTGAAGGACGACGTGTTCACCTCGGTGCACATCGAGGAGTTCGAGTGCGTCGCCCGTGACACCAAGCTCGGCAAGGAAGAGATCACCCGCGACATCCCGAACGTCGGCGAGGAGGCCCTGAAGGACCTCGACGAGTCGGGCATCATCCGCATCGGCGCGGAGGTGAAGCCGGGCGACATCCTCGTCGGCAAGATCACCCCCAAGGGCGAGACGCAGCTCTCGCCGGAGGAGAAGCTCCTCCGCGCGATCTTCGGCGAGAAGGCGGGCGACGTCCGCGACAGCTCGCTGCGCGTGCCGCCGGGCGTCTCGGGCACCGTCATCAACGCGAAGGTCTTCAGCCGCAAGGGCGTCGAGAAGGACGAGCGCGCGAAGGCCATCGAGGAGATGGAGGAGGCGAAGCTCCTCAAGGACCAGAACGACGAGATCCGCATCATCCAGGACTCGGCGTTCCAGAAGATCCGGCGCCTGCTGCTCGGCAAGGAGGTCTCCGGACGCCTCGTCGACGACAAGGGCAACCAGCTCCTCAAGCGCGGCGACGTCCTCGACGACGCGCTCCTCGACACCGTGCCCCAGCGCTACTGGGGCGAGATCGCGGTCGAGGGCGACGTGCAGGACCTCGTCCGCAAGATCGTCGAGAACTTCGAGGAGCAGAAGGAGCTCGTGAAGCTCCTCTTCGGCGAGAAGATCGGCCGCCTGAAGAAGGGCGACGAGCTCCCGCCGGGCGTCATCAAGATGGTGAAGGTGTACGTCGCCATCAAGCGCAAGCTCGCGGTCGGCGACAAGATGGCGGGCCGCCACGGCAACAAGGGCGTCGTCTCCCGCGTGCTGCCGGAGGAGGACCTCCCGTACCTCGAGGACGGCCGGCCGGTGGACATCGTCCTGAACCCGCTCGGCGTCCCCTCCCGCATGAACGTGGGGCAGATCCTCGAGACGCACCTCGGCTGGGCCGCGAAGAACGTGGGCTGGCGGCTCCAGGAGATGATCGAGAAGAACTTCGGGCCGGATCAGCTCCGCAAGAAGCTGAAGAAGGCGTTCGAGGGCGTCGAGGGGAGCGATCGGCTCGGCCAGCTCATCGACGAGCTGCCGGCGCAGGAGCTGCCCAAGCTCGCCACCAAGCTCAAGGAGGGCATGCACGTCGCGACGCCGGTCTTCGACGGCGCGCACGAGGACGAGATGAAGGCGCTCCTCGGCGAGGGCTCCGCGACGATGCAGTCGATCCTCTTCGACGGCCGCACCGGCGAGCCGTTCGACCAGGACGTCACCGTCGGCGTCATGTACATGCTGAAGCTGCACCACCTCGTGGACGAGAAGATCCACGCCCGCTCCATCGGGCCTTACTCGCTCGTCACGCAGCAGCCCCTCGGCGGCAAGGCCCAGTTCGGCGGCCAGCGCCTCGGCGAGATGGAGGTCTGGGCGATGGAGGCCTACGGCGCGGCCTACTCGCTGCAGGAGTTCCTCACGGTGAAGTCCGACGACGTGGTCGGCCGCACCCGCATGTACGAGGCGATCGTCAAGGGCGAGAACACGCTCGAGTCGGGCCTGCCCGAGTCGTTCAACGTGCTCATCAAGGAGCTCCAGAGCCTCGCGCTCGACGTCGAGCTCCTGGAGACGCCGGAGGCGAAGGCGGCGCGCGAGCAGGCCGAGGGCGAGCTCGGCGGACCGCTCGGCACCCCGCGCGGCGCCGCCGCCGAGAAGAACACGGCGTAGGACGAGGCTTCAGGCTCCGGGCTTCAGGCTTCGGGTGGGGGCGCCCGGCCTGAAGTCCGCAGCCCGCAGCCCGTGGCCCTGACGTCTACGAAACGAGCCTTTCTGTAAGGAGCCGACGTGAAGGACATCTTCAATTTCTTCGAGAAGCCGAAGGATCCGCTGTCGTTCTCCGCGATCCGCATCTCGCTCGCGAGCCCGGACAAGATCCGCCAGTGGTCCCACGGCGAGGTGAAGAAGCCGGAGACCATCAACTACCGGACCTTCAAGCCGGAGCGCGACGGCCTCTTCTGCGCGAAGATCTTCGGCCCCGTGAAGGACTACGAGTGCAACTGCGGCAAGTACAAGCGCATGAAGCACCGCGGGGTCGTCTGCGAGAAGTGCGGCGTCGAGGTGATCCAGTCGAAGGTCCGCCGCGAGCGGCTCGGCCACATCACCCTCGCCACGCCGGTCGCGCACATCTGGTTCCTGAAGTCCCTCCCCAGCCGCATCGGGAACCTGCTCGACATCACCCTGAAGGACCTCGAGAAGGTCCTCTACTGTGAGTCGTACATCGTCATCGATCCGAAGGAGACCACGCTCCAGCGGGGCGAGCTCCTCTCGGAGGACCGCTACCACAAGTCGATGGAGGAGTTCGGCGAGGAGGCCTTCCTCGCCGGCATGGGCGGCGAGGCGGTCCTCGAGCTCCTCAAGGTCGTCGGGCCGGCGGACAAGGGCCACGGCGAGGGCGTGCACGGGCTCGCGGACGAGCTGCGCGCGCAGATGAAGGAGGCCACGAGCGACGCGAAGCGGAAGAAGATCGCCAAGCGGCTCAAGGTCGTCGAGGCGTTCGTCCAGTCCGGCAACAAGCCCGACTGGATGATGCTGGAGGTCATCCCGGTCATCCCGCCGGACCTCCGCCCCCTCGTCCCGCTCGACGGCGGCCGGTTCGCCACCTCCGACCTGAACGACCTCTACCGGCGCGTCATCAACCGCAACAACCGCCTGAAGCGGCTCCAGGAGCTGAACGCCCCGGACATCATCATCCGCAACGAGAAGCGGATGCTGCAGGAGGCCGTGGACGCGCTGTTCGACAACGGCCGGCGCGGCAAGACCATCACCGGCCCGAACAAGCGGCCCCTCAAGTCGCTGAGCGACATGCTCAAGGGCAAGCAGGGGCGCTTCCGCCAGAACCTGCTCGGCAAGCGCGTCGACTACTCCGGCCGCTCCGTGATCGTGGTCGGCCCGGAGCTCAAGCTCCACCAGTGCGGCCTGCCGAAGATCATGGCCCTCGAGCTGTTCAAGCCGTTCATCTACAACAAGCTCGAGGAGAAGGGGTACGTCACCACCATCAAGAGCGCGAAGAAGATGGTGGAGAAGGAGCGCCCCGAGGTCTGGGACATCCTCGACGAGGTGATCCGCGAGCACCCGGTGCTGCTGAACCGCGCCCCGACGCTCCACCGCCTGGGCATCCAGGCCTTCGAGCCGGTGCTCATCGAGGGCAAGGCGATCCAGCTGCACCCGCTCGTCTGCACCGCCTTCAACGCCGACTTCGACGGCGACCAGATGGCCGTGCACGTGCCGCTCTCCATCGAGGCGCAGATGGAGGCCCGCGTGCTCATGATGAGCACGAACAACATCCTGTCGCCCGCGCACGGCAAGCCGATCATCGTGCCGAGCCAGGACATCGTGCTCGGCATCTACTACATGACCCGCGAGCGGGCGTTCGCGCGCGGGGAGGGCAAGGTCTTCGCCAGCGAGGAGGAGGTCCGCGCCGCCTACGACCAGGGCGAGGTGGATCTCCAGGCCAAGATCTGGGTGCGCCTCGACGGCAAGCGCGTCGAGACCACGGTCGGCCGCGTGCTGCTCTACGACATCGTGCCGAAGCGGCTGCCGTTCGAGTCCATCAACAAGGTGATGGACAAGAAGCAGCTGCAGAACCTCATCGACCTGACGTACCGGCTCTGCGGCGAGAAGGAGACGGTGCTCCTCGCGGACCGCGTCCGCTCGATGGGCTACGGCAACGCTACGCGCGCGGGCATCTCCATCGCCCTCGAGAACATGATCATCCCGAGGAAGAAGCAGGAGCTCCTCGAGCGCGCGATGGGCGAGGTCGACGACATCCAGACCCAGTACACCGAGGGTCTCATCACCATCGGCGAGCGGTACAACAAGGTCATCGACATCTGGGCGCAGGTCACCGAGGAGGTGGCCCAGGAGATGATGTCGCAGATCGGCCAGGAGACGGCGATCGGGACGGGCAAGGACGGGAAGCGCGAGGAGCGCAAGCAGCCCTCGTTCAACCCGATCTACATCATGGCCGACTCCGGCGCCCGAGGCTCGGCGCAGCAGATCCGGCAGCTCGCCGGCATGCGCGGCCTGATGGCCAAGCCCTCGGGCGAGATCATCGAGACGCCCATCACCGCGAACTTCCGCGAGGGCCTCAACGTCCTGCAGTACTTCATCTCGACGCACGGCGCCCGCAAGGGCCTGGCCGACACGGCGCTCAAGACCGCGAACTCAGGCTACCTGACCCGCCGCCTCGTCGACGTGGCCCAGGACGCGATCATCACCGAGTACGACTGCGGCGCGATGGACGGCATCACCCTCGGCGCGCTGGTCGAGGGCGGCGAGATCATCGAGCCGATGGGCGAGCGCATCCTCGGCCGCGTCGCGCTCGACGACATCCACGACCCGTTCGCCTCGAGCGTCCTCGTGAAGGCGAACGAGGAGATCGACGAGAGCAAGGTCAAGCTCATCGAGAACGCCGGCATCGACAAGGTGAAGATCCGGTCGGTGCTCACCTGCCAGGCGCGGCGCGGCATCTGCGTCGAGTGCTACGGGCGCGATCTCGCCCGCGGGCGCAAGGTGAACATCGGCGAGGCGGTCGGCGTGATCGCCGCTCAGTCGATCGGCGAGCCGGGCACGCAGCTCACGATGCGGACCTTCCACATCGGCGGCGCGGCCTCCCGGCGGGCGGAGCAGTCGACGATCGAGAACCGGAACCCCGGCCTCGTGAAGTTCCACAACGTGGCCGTGGCGAAGAAGAAGGACGGCACGCTCATCGTCATGAACCGCAACGGCGAGATCATCGTCACCGACGACCAGGGCCGCGAGCGGGAGCGCTACGGCGTGGTCTACGGGGCGAAGCTCCTCGTCCGCGACGGGCAGAAGATCGAGACGAGCACGCTGCTCGCCGAGTGGGATCCCTACTCGATGCCGATCATCACGGAGGTCGCCGGCCACGTGAAGTACGGCGACCTCGTCGACGGCGTCACGATCAGCGAGCAGGTGGACGAGATCACCGGCCTCGCCCGGAAGGCGGTCATCGCCTCCAAGGATCCGGACGCGCGCCCGCGCATCTCGATCAAGGACGACCAGGGGAAGACGCGGAAGCTCGCCAACTCCGAGGCGGACGCCCGCTACATGCTCCCCGAGGGCGCCAACCTCGTGGTGAACGACGGCGACGAGGTGGACGCCGGCGACGTCATCGCGAAGATGCCCCGCGAGACCACCAAGACGAAGGACATCACCGGCGGTCTCCCGCGCGTCGCCGAGCTCTTCGAGGCCCGCAAGCCCAAGGAGCACGCGGTCATCTCCGAGATCGACGGCGTGGTCGCCTTCGGCAAGGACACGAAGGGCAAGCGCAAGGTGGTCATCACGCCCGAGGTGGACGGCAAGCTCCGCCCCGATCTCGCGAAGGAGTACCTGATCGGCAAGGGCAAGCACATCTCGGTGCACACGGGCGACCGGGTGCGGGCGGGCGAGGCGCTCATGGACGGCGCCGCCAACCCGCACGACATCCTCCGCGTGCTCGGCGAGAAGGAGCTGGCCCGCTGGCTGGTGGACGAGGTGCAGGAGGTCTACCGGCTCCAGGGCGTGAAGATCAACGACAAGCACATCGAGACGATCGTCCGGCAGATGCTGCGCCGCGTGCGGATCGTCGACGTGGGCGACACCAACTTCCTCGCGGACGAGCAGGTGGAGAAGTTCGTGTTCGAGGAGGAGAACGACAAGGTGATCACGGCGGGTGGCCGCCCGGCCCAGGGCGAGCCGCTGCTGCTCGGCATCACCAAGGCGTCGCTCTCCACCGAGTCGTTCATCTCGGCGTCGTCCTTCCAGGAGACGACGAAGGTGCTGACCGAGGCCGCCATCAGCGGCAAGGTCGATCACCTCCGCGGCCTCAAGGAGAACGTCATCATGGGCCGGCTCATCCCGGCCGGCACCGGCCTGCCGCACTACAAGCACCTCGACATCGAGGTCGAGACCCCGGTCGACGCGGTGGAGGAGGCGGAGGAGGCCCTCGCCGTCGCGAGCGGGGAGGAGTAGCTCCGGCCGTCAGGCGACCGCTACGGTGCCCAGCATGAGGGCCCGGTCCCAGGTGGGGCCGGGCCCTTATCTTTTCGAGGTGCGACCACCCACCGTTTCGGACTGGTAAGCAGCCACTTGCGATACGAGGCCGCACCCTTGGTGTTTCCCGAATGGGGCCATTACCGGACTTGATGTGGAGCAATTTCCGGGACTTGTCCGGGGATCAGGGGAGCAGGCGTGCGGGCGCGAAATGCCAACTCCCGTATCGTGTTCATATTCTGCGTCGCTCGGTACTTGCGTGGTGTGCGGCTTCCCTCATCCACCGAAGACTTCCAGGGTCTTCGGGCATCTGTGGGATACTTGACCTGTTGAGTCTATCTTAATAAAGTCACGTTACGTAACCTACCCGGGGCGCTCTGACGCAGGCGAGAGGGGCAATCGGTACATGAGGATGGCGACCACTCAGAAGAGCAGCAGGGAGTTCGAGGAACTCGCTCCTTACCTCAAGGCGGTCCGCGACTTTCCGCCGCTGAGCCGCGACGAGGAGCACGCGCTCGCGCTCCGCGCGCGGAAGGGCGATGTCCGCGCGAAGCAGAAGCTCGTCCGCCACAACCTCGCGTTCGTGGTGGCGATCGCGCGCAAGCAGCGCCGAGGCACGGTCCGCCTGGACGACCTGATCCAGGAGGGGAACGTCGGCCTCATGCGCGCCGTCGAGAAGTTCGATCCGCACGCCGGGACGCGGTTCTCCACCTACGCCGTGTGGTGGATCCGCGCCTACATCGGGAAGTACCTCAAGGAGGCGCGCTCCACCGTCCGGCCGCAGAGCGGGACCGTGGCGCAGCCGGACCTGTCGCTCGACAGCGCGATCGACGAGGAGGGTGACGCCACCCACCTCGAGCGCATCGAGGACGACGGCCCGGGCCCCGAGGACACCTACCTCCAGGCCGAGGGGGACAGCGACGTCCGCGACGCGCTCGGGAAGGTCCGCAAGCGCATCGGGGAGCTGGGCTGGGACATCGTCCACAACCGCCTCGAGCAGGATCAGCCGCGCACGCTCGAGGAGATCGGCAAGCGCTGGGGGGTGTCGCGAGAGCGCGTCCGCCAGGTCGAGCTCAAGACCAAGCAGTTCCTCCACCGCTACCTCCAGCCGGCCGAGCGCGACGCCGCCTGATCCAGTCGCCGCGCCGTGACGCCCGAGCCCGCCCCGGTCCCCCCGGCGGCGGGCTCGCCGCTTTCCGGGCGGCGCTTGCGACGGTCGAGCGTCGCTGGTAACGATGCGCGCCATGCTGGAACGCATCGGCATCTCCCTCGAGCGCAGCCTGCTCGAGCAGTTCGACGAGCTCATCGAGCGCAAGGGCTACGTCAACCGTTCGGAGGCCGTGCGGGACCTCATCCGCGACCAGCTCGTGCAACGCCAGTGGTCGGAGTCGGAGGGCGGCGAGCAGGTCGCGGTCGTGGCCATCGTCTACGACCACGAGTCCTCGAGCCTCGCGCAGAAGCTCACCCACATCCAGCACGAGAACCACCAGGCGGTGGTCTCCGCGCTGCACGTCCACATGGACGCGCACAACTGCCTCGAGGTGCTCGTGCTGCGCGGGCGCGCCGGCGAGATCCTCCAGATGGCGGACAGCCTGGTGGCCACGCGCGGGGTGAAGTACGGCAAGGTCGTCCCTGCGACGACCGGTGAGGCCCTGCGGTAGCGAGCCCGCTCCCCGCACGCCGCGCTACAATCGCGGCGGGAGGGGCGCTTGGCGAAGATCCTCAAGGGTGGGCCACCGTCCGGCGGCGCTCGCATCGAGGCCCAGGCGTTCGACGCGCGCGCGCGGGCCGAGGCCCTGATCGCCGCCGCCGAGGAGCAGGCGCGCCGCATCCGCGACGCGGCGGAGGCGGACCGCGTTCGGCTCCGGGCAGAGGCGGAGGAGGAGGGGCGCCGCGAGGGGCTCGCGCGGGCCGCCGCGGCGCTCGCAGCGGCCGCCGCAGCGCGCGACCGCCGCCTGGCGCTGGCCGAGCGCGAGGTGGCCGCGGTCGCCGTCGACGTGGCTCGGACGATCATCGGTCGCGAGCTCGCCCAGGATCCCGCCGCCGTCGCGGATCTCGCCGCGCGCGCTCTCTCCGCGGCGCGGGACCGGCGGGAGGTCGTGCTGCGCGTGAACCCGGCCGACGCGGAGGCGATCCGCGAGGCGGCCGGGCGCCTCGCGGCGGTCCTCTCCAGGGCGCCGGGCCTCGCGGTGCGCGAGGACCCTGGCCTCGCCCGCGGCGACGCGATCGTGGAGACCGAGGCCGGCCGCGTGGACGCGCGCGTCGAGACCCAGCTCGCGGCCCTCGCGAGGGCGCTCGACGGGGAGGGAGCGTGAGCGCCCCGGGGATCGCGCCGGGGGGCCCGGCAGCTTGAGCGCGCCCCACCGCCACCGCGACGCGCTCGACCGGGCCGCCCCGCTGCGCCTGCGCGGCCGCGTGACGCGCCTCGTGGGCCTCGTGATCGAGGCCGAGGCCGCCGGCGTCCGGCAGGGCGAGGCGGTGGAGATCCTCACGCCCGGCCGGGAGCCCCTCCTCGCCGAGGTGGTCGGGTTCCGCGACGAGCGGGCGGTGCTGCTCCCCCTCGGAGATCCCGCGGGCCTCGGCGCCGACAGCGAGATCGTCTCGACGGGGCGTCCGCTCTCGATCCGCGCCGGCGACGGCCTCCTCGGGCGCGTGCTCGACGGGCTCGGGCGCCCCCTGGACGGCCTGCCGCTGCCAGCGTCCCTCGAGGAATGGGCCGTGGACCGGCCGGCGCCCGGCCCGCTCGCGCGCCGCCGCATCACGGCGCCGCTCGCGCTCGGGGTGCGCGCGATCGACGGGCTCCTCACCGTCGGTGAGGGGCAGCGGATCGGCATCTTCGCGGGCGCAGGGGTGGGCAAGTCGACCCTGCTCGGCCAGATCGCGCGGCACACGCGGGCCGAGCTGTCGGTCATCTGCCTCGTGGGAGAGCGCGGGCGGGAGGTGCGCGAGTTCGTCGAGGAGGCGCTCGGACCCGAGGGGCTCGCGCGGAGTGTGGTGGTCGCCGCGACGAGCGACGCGCCGGCCCTCGAGCGGCTGAAGGCGGCGCACGTGGCGACGGGGATCGCGGAGTGGTTCGCGGAGCGCGACCGCCGGGTCCTGTTCATGCTCGACTCGCTGACGCGCTACGCGCGCGCGCAGCGCGAGGTCGGCCTCGCGGCCGGCGAGCCCCCCGCGCGGCACGGCTATCCGCCCAGCGTCTTCGCGGCGCTGCCACGCCTCCTCGAGCGCACGGGCAACCGCGCGCGCGGCGGGATCACGGCCCTCTACACCGTCCTCGTCGCGGGCGGCGATCTCGACGAGCCCATCGCGGACGAGGTGCGGGGCATCCTCGACGGTCACGTCGTGCTCGACCCGCGCGTCGCGGCCGCGGGCCGCTACCCCGCCATCGACGTCCTGCGCAGCCTCTCGCGCGTCATGCCCGCGGTGACGACGGACTCGCACCGCGCCGCCGCGGACCGGCTTCGCGCGCTCCTCGCGGCCCACGAGCGCCACCGCGACCTCATCGCCGTCGGCGCTTACGCGCGCGGCTCGGATCCCGACGCCGACGAGGCCCTGGCGCGCCTCCCCGCCATCGAGGCGTTCCTCCGCCAGCGCGCGGACGAGGCCGAGGCTCCGGAGCGCACGCGCGCCCGCCTCGAGGAGCTGGTGCGGTGACGGACCGCTACCCGCTCGCGGCGGTGCTCGCGCTGCGCGAGCGCGACGAGGTGGCGGCGCGGGCGGCCCTGGCGGACGCGCTCGCGGCGGAGGAGCGGGCCCGGCGGAGCCGCGATCGCCTGCGGGTCGCGCTCGAGCGCGCGGCCGCGGCGCCCCGGGCCCCCTGCGACGCCCGAGATCTCGAGCCCTCCGCCGGCGCGCTGGCGGCCGCGGCAGGCTGGACGGCACGCCTCCGCCGCGACGAGCGCACGGCGGAGGAGGCGCTCGCGGCGGCGGCCGGCGCCGTGGCCGCGGCGCGGAGGTCGCTCGCCGCCGCCTCCGCGGCGCGGCAGGCCATCGCGCGGCACCGGGAGACCTGGGAGAAGGGGCGCCTCGGCGCGCGGGAGCGCGCGGAGGACGCGGCGCTCGACGACCTCGCCGCCGCGCGGGCGCGGGACGGAGCGGGCTAGATCGCGCGGGACTCACGCGCGGCGAGCGCGCGGCGGAGGGTGCCGACGAGCTCCGCGTTCTCGAAGGGCTTGCGCACGAAGGCGTCGGCCCCGGCCGCGGCCGCCCGGCGCGCCAGGTCGGCGGCGGGGCGCGCCGACACGATCAGGATCGGCCCGGAGAATCCGGCGGCGCGCATCCGGCCGCAGAGCTCGAGGCCGTCCACGCCGGGCATGGCCACGTCGAGGAGGACCGCCGCGGCCTCCCCCAGGGCCGAGAGCGCCTCCTCGGCCGAGGCGGCGGCGCGCGACTCCATCCCCTCCGTGGCGAGCAGGATTCCGAGGAACTCGCAGATGTCGGGGTCGTCGTCGACGAGGAGCACGCGCGGGCTGGCCACGATCACTCCGCGGCGCCGAGGGGGAGGGCGGCGCGACCCTCCACGCACTCGATCGTCATGGCCCGCGGGCGCAGGTCCGGCGGCGGGGCGGCGCCGTCCTGGCCACGGAACTGGGTGAGGGAGAGGACGAGCTTGTCGCCGGAGCGGACGGTCCTGCGCTCCGAGCGCCAGCCGCCGTCCAGGGTGAACGCGACCTCGGTCCAGTGCCGGTCCGAGCCGTTCTTGACGAGGAGCTGCGTCCCCATGATCGACCCGCGGAGCAGCTGGGCCTCGGCGTCGAGGTCGTTGGAGGCGGTGGAGCCCGGGCACGACGCCCAGAGGGCGCCGAGCGAGAGGAGGGCCCACGCACCGACGACCGCGGCGCGGAGCCGGACGTAGCGCGTCGAGCGCCGGTACCCGTCGGTGAGCTCCTGGGCCAGGTCGCGCGCCAGGTCCTTCACGCGGTGCGCCGCGGCGAGCGGCTCGGGGCGGACCGGCTCCTTCATCCAGGGGAGGGTACCGCCCGCTCGCCGGGGACGACAAGGCGCAAGGCTGCCTACACCGGCGCGCCCGCGCGCGCGCTCGTCCCCTCGCGGCCGGCCGCCGCGACGGCGTCGTCCGGGTCGCCGCCCGCGCCTCCGATGGCGCGATGCTGCTCGATCACGCGCCGGCGCACCTCGCGAAGGAGGTCGCTCTTGTCGGGGAAGGCGCGCGGGTCGACGGGGTCGCCGAGGGCGATGCGGATCTCCCCGGGGTAGACCGCGATGATCCGCTTCGGGGTGATCCGTCCCGCGCCGGAGATGGCGACCGGCACGACGGGGACGCCGGCCTCCATCGCGACGACGAACGGTCCCTTCTTGAACGGGTGGACGCGGAGATCGACCGAGCGCGTCCCCTCCGGGAACACGATGAGGGAGGTCCCGCCGCGCACCGCCGCCCCCGCGCGACGCAGCGACTCGATGGCGCGGGAGTGGTTCCCGCGGTCCACCGCGATGTGGCCGCCCATCCGGAGGTACCAGCCGAACACGGGGATCCGGAACAGCTCGATCTTGGCGACGAAGCGGATGATGCGCGGGAGGGACGCCACGAGCGCGAGGATGTCGAGCGCGCTCTCGTGGTTGCACGCGAAGATGAGCGGGCCGTCCGGCAGCTGGGGCACGCGGAGCACGCGCACCCTGGCGCCCGCGAGCTTGAGGATCGATCGGGACCAGGTGAACTTCGCGAACCACATCGCGAGGTCGCCTCGGCCCAGGATCGTGTCGGGGAGGCTGACGAGGAAGAAGAACACCATCGAGACGGCGGTGTAGGCCAGCACCACCCAGCCTCGGAGTCTCGCCAGCATTCGATCCCTCGCGCGAGTGTCGCCCGCCCGCACGCCTCCTGCACGGCTTATAGCACGCGCCGGCCGCGTTTCCCGAGCTATGCTCGCCGCATGGACACGCCGCTCCGGATCTCCGAGGAGGTGCGCGAGGCGCTCGCCGCGGGCAGGCCGGTGGTCGCCCTCGAGTCGAGCGTCGTCGCGCAGGGGCTCCCTCCGCCGCATGGGCTGGAGGCCGCCCGCCGGTGCCTGGCGGCGGTGCGGGCGGGCGGCGCCGTCCCCGCGGCGGTGGCGATCCTCGAGGGGACCGTCGTCGTCGGCGCCTCCGAGGCCCAGCTCGCCCGGCTGGCCGACCCCGCGCGCGCCCCGGCGAAGGCCGCGCTCCGGGACGTCGCCGCGGTCGTGGCGGAGGGACGCGACGCCGGGACGACCGTGTCCGCCACCGCGGCCGTCGCGACGCACGCGGGCATCCGGGTGTTCGCGACGGGCGGCCTCGGCGGCGTACACCGGATCCCCGAGGGCGAGCCGGCGGTGGGCGCGGCGGACGTCTCGGCGGATCTCGCCGAGCTGGCGCGCTGCCCCGTCTGCGTCGTGTGCGCCGGGCCCAAGGCGATCCTGGACGTGGCCGCGACCGCGGAGGCCCTCGAGACGCTGGGGATCCCGGTGCTCGGCTGGCGCACCTCCGAGCTGCCCGCCTTCTACTCCGACGGCAGCGGCGTGGGGCTCGAGCACCGCGTCGAGGACGCCGCGCAGGTCGCCCGCGTGCTCGCGCTCCACTTCGGCGCGCTCGCGCGCAGGGAAGGCGTCGTGCTCGCCGTCCCGCCGCCCGAGCCGGTGCCGCGCGAGGTCGTCGACGCGGCCATCGCGACGGCGCTCGTCGAGGCGCGCAACCGCGGCGTGCGCGGCAAGGCGGTGACGCCCTTCCTGCTGGAGGCGGTCGCCCGCGCGACGCACGGCCGGGCGCGGGCGGCGAACGTGGCGCTGCTGGAGCGAAATGCAGGGGTCGCCGCCGAGGTGGCAGCGGCGCTCGCCCGCGTCGGCTAGAATCCCGCAGGATGACGCCTCCTCGACAAGGCGCCACCCCGCTCCTCGTCGCCGACTCCTCGTCGCTCTCGCGGCTGGTGGAGGAGGTCCGCGCGGAGCCGGTGGTGGCGCTCGACACGGAATCGAACAGCTTCCACGTCTACCGCGAGCGGATCTGCCTGCTGCAGGTGTCGACCCGCGCGGCCGACTACATCGTCGATCCGCTCGCGGTGGATCCCTCGCCGCTCGGCGAGGTGCTCTGCGACGGGCGGGAGACGGTGCTCCACGGCGCCGACTACGACGTGCGCTGCCTCAGGCGCGAGTACGGGTGGCACCTCCCGCGCCTGTTCGACACCATGGCGGCGGCCCGCCGGCTGGGGCGGCAGGGGCTCGGGCTCTCGGCGCTCGTCGAGGCCCACTTCGGCGTGCGCCTCTCGAAGACGTTCCAGCGCTCGGACTGGGGCCAGCGGCCGCTGACCGCCGCGCAGCTCGCCTACGCGGCGCTCGACACGCACTACCTCCTCGCGCTGCGCGACATGCTCGCGGGCGAGCTCGACACGCTCGGCGCCAGCGAGCAGGCGCGCCGCGAGTTCGAGCGGATCGCGGCGGTCGTCGCCCGCGAGCGGGTGTTCGACCCCGAGGGCTTCCGGCGGCTGCGCGGCGCCCGCGAGCTCGACCCGGCCGGCCTGGCCGTCCTGCGCGCGATCTACGTCGCGCGCGAGGAGCGGGCGAGCGGCCTGGATCGTCCGCCGTTCAAGGTCCTCGGCGAGGACGCGATGATCGCCATCGCCCGCCGGCTCCCGCGCGACGCGGACGAGCTCGGACGCATCCCGGGCGTCACCCCCTCGGTGATGCGGCGGCTCGGTGACGAGATCCTCGCCGCGGTGCGTGCGGCGGCGCCGCCGGTCTCCGAGGGCACCTGAGCGGGCTGTCCAGAACGCCGGTCCCGTCGCCGCGGCGAAGGTCCCCGGCATTCTGGACAACCCTGTGAGCGGCGCCCCGGGTCAGAACGCGACGCCGCCGCGCGGGGCCGACACCACGCGGGCGGGATCGATGGGCGCGGGCGCGTCTCCCCTCAACGCCCGATAAACGTCCCAGTCCGTGAGCACGATCCTCACGTAGCTGCGCGTCTCCCGGTACGGGATCGACTCGACCCAGGCGTCGAGGGGCATGCCGGCGCGCGACCGGGCCCACTCCGCGGCCGCCGCCGGGCCCGCGTTGTACGCGGCGACCGCGAGGGCCGGCTCGCCGAACCGCGCGAGGAGCAGCCCGAGGTAGTGCGAGCCGAGGGTGATGTTCACCTCCGGCTCGCCCAGCCGCGCCCCGAGGCCCGGCGGAAGCCCGAGCACCGCCGCGACGCGCTCGGCCGTCGCCGGCCGAAGCTGCAGCAGCCCCTCGGCGCCGGCGCCGCTCCGGATCCGGGGGCGGAACCCGGACTCCCGCCGCATGACGGCGAGCAGCAGGGAGGGATCGAGGCCCACGGCGGTCGCGCGCGCCGGGACGAGCTCGGGGTAGGGCTCGGGGTGCGCCCACCGCAGCGTGCGGCGGGTGGGCAGGAGGTGATCCCGGGCCACGCGGAACGGGACCTCCGCGTCGCCCGCGAACGCGGCGAGCTGCGCGACGACCGGCGCCGCCGGACGGATGCGCCAGGAGCGGGCCAGGTCGGAGAGCTCCTCCAGCGCCTCGGTGCGTAGCCCGAGCCCGAGGAGCTCGACCGCGACCGCGAGGCGCGCCGCCGCGTCGGGGTCGCGCACCTCGGGCAAGGGGCGCGCGTCCGCCGGCGGCACCCGCGCGAGCTCCTCTCCGAGCGCCCTGAGCCGCGCGCGCGCCAGCAGCGCGTACCAGCCGTCGCCGCCGGCGTCGATCGCCGCGCGGTACAGGCGCCGCTGCTCGCGCGGCGCGCGGGCGAGGCGCGCGCGCCAGTACGCGGCGGCATCCGCGTACGACGTGCGCTCGAGCTTCGCGAGCGCGCGCGCGGCGGCGGCTCCGCGCCCGAGACGGTACAGCGACCACGCCGCGAACCAGCGCGCGTCGTCCGCGCGGCGCGAGCGGCGGTTCGCCTTCGCGAACGCGTCCAGCGCCGTCGCGGCGCGCGCGTACCGCCCGGCATCGTAGTGGAGCCAGGCGGCGAGGTAGGCGGCCTCGTCGCCGAGGTCGCGCTGCCGCCACCCCGGGAGGCCCGGGACGGGCGCCCGGAGCGCCGCCAGCTCGCCGTAGAGGCGGCTCGCCTCGTCCACGCGCGCCGCCCTCGCCGCCACGCGCGCGAGCACGAGCAGCGCGCCGCGACGGTCGCTCTCGTCCGTCGCCCCGGTGAGCGGCGCGGCGAGCCGCCGGGCCTCCTCGAAGCGACCGAGCGCGACGAGCGCTCCCGCGCGCAGCACTGCGGCGCGCTCGGGGGCAGGGGGAGGATCCGCGTGCTCGGCCGCGTCCAGCGCGAGGAGCGCCTCGTCGGGCCACCCCGTGGCGAGGAGGCGGTCCGCGCGCGCGAGCTGCTCGGCCGCGGTCGCAGGGGGGACGGGACCTGCGGCGGCGCGCCACGTCTCGAGAGCGCCGCCCGCGGCGCGCCCCTGCGGCAGCTCCGGCCGCTCGAGCCACAGCGACCGATACACCTCGGCCGCGCGGACGTCCTCGCCGAGCTCGCGCAGGCCGCGCGCGAGCGCCAGCCGCGCGGCGGGCGCGGCGCCGTCGGCCGGCTGGTCGCGCAGGAGCGCCTCGAGGAGCGGCACGGCTTCCGGGGCGAGGCCGGCCGCCAGCAGCGCCTCCGGCTCGCGCCAGCGCGCGCGCCGCGCGACCGCGAGATCGCCGGAAACCGCCACGTCTCCGAAGAGCTTGGCCGCCCGCGGCGCGTCCCCGGAGGAGAGCAGCGCCTCGGCGCGCGCCAGGGCGAGGTGGGCGCGGGCGGATTGCGTCGCCCCCGCGAGGGCGGTCTCGAGGGTCTCGGCGGCCTCCGCGTTCGCGCCACGGCCGGCCAGGGCGAGCCCCAGCGCCGCCGAAGCACGCCCCGCCGCGGCACCGCGCGGGCGTGCGCCGAGCGCCCGTCGTGCCGCGATCTCCGCCGCCGCGGCGTCGCCGTCCGCCTGCGCCTGCGCGGCCTCCGCGATGCCCGAGAGCCAGGCGCACAGCGGCTCACGTACCGCGGCCTGGGTCGGCGCGACCCCCAGTAAAGCAAGCAAGGCGATCACCCCACGGGTGTAAGCCCAAGCGCGTCCGCAGCTTTCGTCGCGACGCCTCTCGCGGCCTTCACGATCGGTACGGCAGGGCTTGACTCGCTCCATGGAGCGGCGCCATATAGCGCGCGCGCCCGGCCCCTGTCGATCGGGGGGCTGCGCGCGCTCCGGCGCCGCCTTGGGCGCCGGGCCGCACGCCGATTCTCGAGGGGGGACGGCGGCGACGGCGGATGGGCAGGACGCGCTGTCGCGCTGCCTGGAGGGATGGCCCGGCCATCCGGAGGAGTCCATCGTGCTCGACAAGCCGTGCCCCAGCGAGCTCACCGCTCCGATCAACCCCGACCGTGGGGTCGAGGGTCACCGCAACCTCTTCTGCACCTTCTACGACGCGTGCCTCGACGAGGCCGTCAAGAAGGGCTGGAACAGCTGGACCTGCACGCGCTGCGCCCTCCACGCCCTCCAGCCCGAGGTCGAGGGCGGCCTCGAGAGCTACGCCACTCAGCGCCGCCTCGTCTAGCCCCGCCCGACGCACATCGCGGCCTCCCTGCGAGGCCCCCGGCGCGCGGCCTCCAGCGAGCCCGGATCGCCCGTCTCCCGACCGGCGTCGTCATGGCCCGCCCGCTCGCGTCGATCGGGCGCGCTCGCGGTTCGTAGGCAGGCTCACCGACCGGCCGTCCCCGATCCGCGCCCGGAGCCTGGCGAAGGGCGAGGGGATGGCTCGACCCGCGTGATCGCCGCCATCAGTCCGTGTAGACCACCGCGATCCAGAGCCGCCGCGCTCCGTAGCGACGGCTGTCGCCGGTCGCCACACCCACGCCGGCCCGGCGGAAGCGCGGGTCGGGCAGGTTGCGCGAGCGGACCGCCTCGGCCGGCGCGCTCGCGACGAACACGTCGACGGCGGCGATGCCGCGCCCGGCGAGCGCGCGAGTGCCGAGGTCGCCCGAGTCGGGAGCGTCCGCCGTCCGCATCGCCTCTGCGGCCTCGCGGGCGAGGGCGTCGAGCGCAGGATCCGCGAGCAGCGGCGCGCGCCCGAGCCGCGCCCGCTCGCGCCAGAGCGCCTCGCGCACGCGCGCGTCCGGCGTCAGCGCGCTCTGCCGGCCGTCGTCCGGCGGCTCGACCAGGATCTCGGTGAGGTACACGGCGGGTGCGCCGGAGGGGAGGGCGCCGCGGGCGATCCCGACGCCGACCTGGGCGGCCTGCGCGATCACGTTCGCGAGGTGGGCCGGGCTCTCCTCGATCTTCGCGTGCGCCGCCAGCCCCGTCGGCCCCTGCGCGACGTTCTCGAAGGCGGCGCGATAGGGGATCCCCGCGCGCCGCAGCCGCTCGCCGATCTCTCCGGAGCCGGGCAGCACGTGCGCCACCGTCGCCGCGTCGCGCATCGCCGCGCTGTGGCGGCGCGCGAGCGCGACCAGGTCCGAGGTCGCCTGTACCGGCGGCAGCCCGCGCCGCGCCCGCGTCGCGTTGATGGCCTGGATGATCCGCCCCTCGGCGGCGGCGGGGTCGGCCGGGTCATCCGCCCCGACCCCCGCGCCCCGCGACGCCTCGAGCCGCGCTCCCCCCGCGGCGACGGTGAGGAGCGCGGCCACCTCGGGCCCCCGCGCTCCGTCTCCGATCACCTCCACCGTGTGAGCGCCTCGCTCCGGGAAGGCGATCCGCGCGCGGAAGCGCGCTCCGCTCGCGGCGTTGTCCACCTCCCGCACGTCCCCCGCCGGTCCCCCCACGAACACGCGGGCGGAGCGCAGCCCTCGCCCCAGGGTGCCGGAGAGCACGGCCGCGCCGCCCGCCGGGACCTCGCGCGGAAAGGGGTCGAGCGCGGCCTTGCGCTGGACCGCGAGGACGACGGCGTGGAGCAACCCCGCGCGCTCCACCGCGCCGGCGCCGACGTGCGAGGCGGAGGAGCCTGGCAGGAGCCGCGCGAGCGCCTCGGCTGCGTCCTCCGGGCGCGCGCGGACCGAGTAGACCGCAGGTGAAGGGTCGTAGCAGAGCGCGCGGGCGAGCACCTCGCGCGAGGCCAGCCCCGCGCTCGCCGCGAGCTCTCCCGCCGCGGCCCGACCCGCGAGCTCGCGCGCCGCGACCGACAGCGCGCTCGACGCGCGCGCGCCCCCGAGGGCGGCGGAGGCCACCTCGAGCAGCTGGCGCTCGATCGGGGCGAGGTGCGTCTCCGGCTCCGGCCCGTAGCTGCCCTGGACGGGCAGGTCGGCGCGCTCCGTCGCGTCTGGTGCCGTCGGGGGAGGGGGATCGCCCGCGGTCGGGCGGGCGGCGCAGCCGCCGAGGAGCGCCGCGAGGAGCGCCGGCGGCAGGGCCGAGCGAAGCGTCGCCCGCGGGAACGGGGCGCCGGCCAATCAACCCTCCTGCGTGAGGCGCACCTCGAGGCCCTTGGCCACGGTCCGTCCGAGCCGAGCGTTCACGCGCTCGCACAGCAGGCTCTCAGCGGCCCTGAGCTGCGCCGCCCATTCTTCCGAGCGAACCAGCACGAGGAGGCGGCCGTCCCGCAGCGCGCCCCGCATCGAGACCTCGCGCGCGAGCCGAGGGCCGCAGGCCTCGGCGAACGCGGCGACGAGCGCCGCCGGCTCCGCGCTACGCCGGTGCGCGAAGGTCTCGGCGAGCACGGCAGCGACGGTGCGGCGGCGGCCTCTCACGGGTGCCGCAAGGTACGAGCAGGGCGTGAGATGCGTCAAGCGACCGCGCCGGACGCGAGGGCTGCGGCAACGGGTCGCGCCGGCGCCGCACGCGTTCGGGTGTGGTAGTTTCGCCAGGAGGTTTCGGCCCATGCGCGCCCCGCGGGCTCAGATGGCGACAGTGGAACCCGCCGCGACGACCCCCGTCCCACATCAGGCGACGTCACGCGCCGAGATGCGCGTCGAGCGCGCACGCGTGAACCTCTCGTGGATCGTCCAGCTTCACTGGTGGGCGATCCTCGGCCAGGTGGTCATCGTCGTGGGCGCGTCGTCCTGGACGAGCATCGGCGTCCCGCTCGTGCCGCTCCTGGCGATCGTCGTGCTGGAGGTGGCCGGGAACGTGGCCCTGCGCGCCTGGTCTCGGCGCGCGAGCCCGAACGCGACGAACGCGGGCGTCGCGGCGGTGATGTTCGTCGACACCGCGGTGCTCACCGTCCTGCTCGATCTGACCGGCGGCGCGTCGAACCCGTTCTCGACCCTGTACCTCGTGAACATCGCCCTGGGCGCCGTGCTCCTGCCGCCGCGCTGGTCGTGGGCGCTCACCGTCGCGACCCTCAGCGGGTTCGCCTCCCTGTACGTCCACGAGGGCGCGACCTCCCGGGCGCACCACATCCGCACGCAGATGGACGCCCTGCAGATGATGGACTCGCACCTGCGCGGGATGTGGATCGCGTTCGCGATCGCGTCGGTGTTCATCGTCTTCTTCGTGCAGCGCGTCTCTCGCGCGCTCGCCGCCCGCGAGCGCGAGCTGCAGCAGGCAAGGACGCGCGCAGAGCGGCGAGAGAAGCTGGCCTCCCTCGCCACCCTCGCCGCCGGGGCGGCGCACGAGCTGTCGACCCCGCTCTCCACCATCGCGGTCGTGGCGAAGGAGCTGCAGCGCTCGCTCCCGGCCGACGTCCCCGCCGAGGTCCGCGGCGACCTCCAGCTCGTCCGCGAGCAGGTGGGCCGCTGCCGCGACATCCTGGATCGGATGTCGGCGAACGCCGGTGAGCACGCCGGCGAGCCGCTCGCGCCGATGACGGTGAAGGCCTGGGTGGACACTGCGCTCGACGGGCTCCCGACGCGGGAGCGCGTCGAGGTCGCGCCCGAGGGCGGCGCGCTCGAGGCGATCCTGGTCGGGCCGCCGCGGGCGCTCGGCGACGCGCTCCGCGGCCTGCTGAAGAACGCGATCCAGGCGTCGCCGCCGGGGGAGCGCGTGACGCTCGAGCTGACGTCGACCGACGGGGACATTCGCGCGCGGGTGGTGGACCGCGGGCGCGGCATGAGCGCCGAGGTGCTGCGCCGTGTCGGAGAGCCGTTCTTCACCACCAAGAGCCCTGGCGAAGGGATGGGCCTCGGCCTCTTCCTCACCCGAGCGCTCGTCGAGCAGCTGGGCGGCCAGTTCCACATCACCTCGCATCCCGGGGCCGGGACCGAGGCCTGCATCGAACTGCCGGCGGACGCCGGCGAGAGGAGTGCCCAATGAACGTCGAAGGGACGCAGGAAACCCTCCCGAGCATCCTGCTCGTGGACGACGACGAGGTCCTGCGCGAGCGTCTCGCGACCGCGATCCGAGCCCGCGGCTACGAGGTCCGGACCGCGGGCAGCGCGGAGGAGGCGCTGCGCGAGGCCGCGAAGGAATCGCCGGAGATGGCGGTCCTCGACCTGCGCATGCCCGGCGGCGGGGGGCTCGACCTGCTGAAGGAGCTCCGCCGGCACGATCCCGCGACCCGCGTCCTCATGCTGACCGGCTACGGCAGCATCTCGACCGCTGTCGAGGCCGTGCGCGAGGGGGCCGTCGGATACCTCCCGAAGCCCGCCGACGCGGACGAGATCCTGGCGGCGCTGAACGGCACCAACACGGCGAAGCAGTCGGGCGTCGAGACCCCGTCGCTCGCGCGCGCGGAGTGGGAGCACATCCAGCGGGTCCTCACCGACTGCGGCGGCAACATCTCGGAGGCGGCGCGGCGGCTCGGGATCCACCGCCGATCCCTGCAGCGGAAGCTGCACAAGTACCCGCCGTCGCGCTGACGCCGGCCCGCTGTCTGCCCAGCCGGGGCGTGCCTGCGAGGCGGGCACGCCCCGCGAATCCTTTCCCGGCGTGCCGGGTCCAATCCCTCATCAGGCGCCGAAGGGCCGATGGACGGCGGGGGGCGCCGAGAGGATCGAGCATGGGCAACGCGACGGTCGAGATCACCGGCAAGAACTTCAAGGAGACGGTCGAGAAGGACGGAATCGTCCTCATCGACTGGTGGGCCCCCTGGTGTGGACCGTGCCGGGTCTTCGGGCCCACGTACGAGAAGGTCGCGGCGAAGCACCCGGACCTCACCTTCGGCAAGGTGAACACGGAGGTCGAGCAGGAGCTCGCGGGGGCGTTCGACATCCGCTCCATCCCGACGCTGATGATCCTGCGCGACAAGGTGCTGCTGTTCTCGCAGGCCGGCGCGCTGCCCGAGGCGGCCCTGGAAGATCTCATCCGTCAGGTCCGGGCCCTGGACATGGAGAAGGTGCGAGCGGAGATCGCCGCGCAGGAGCAGGAGGGCGGCACGAAGCGCGCCTCGGTCTGAGCGCTCGTCCGCGATCTCCCTCGTCGAACGCTCACGACCCGGACGGCCAGAAGGTCGTCCGAGCCTGCGAAGAAAATAGGGCGGGTGACCTCTCGGTCACCCGCCCTTCGTTCTCGACTGCCGACGCCTCGCTAGTAACCCTTGCTCGGAGGCGGGGTCGCGCCGCTCGAGCCGCTGTCATGCGTGGTCCCGGTATCGGACGGCGGCGTCGTGGTGGTGCCCGTGGAGCCGGTGCCGGTGTCGGACGGCGGCGTCGTGGTGGTGCCCGTGGAGCCGGTCCCGGTGTCGGACGGCGGCGTCGTGGTGCCGGTGGAGCCCGTCCCCATGCCCGACGTGCCGGTGCTGCCCGCGGTCATCACCTCGATCTGGCTCACCTGCAGCGTGTCACCCGAGCCGGAGAAGCTCGCGCGGACCTGCTCGCCCTCCTTGATGTCGCTGAGGGTGCCGGCCTGGCCGTCCTTCATCACGGTGGTGCTCTCGCTCACCTTGAGCGTCTTGTCGCTGTTCGCGAGGGTGAGCTCCTTCGTCTCGCGGTCGAACTTCTGGACCGTGCCGGTGAGCTCGTTCTTGCTGCTCTCCATCCCCGTGCTCGACCCGGTGGCCGAGCCCGAGCCCATCGTCGAGGAGCCGGCCGAGCCGGTGCCCTGCGACGTCGTGGAGCCGGAGCCCTTCATCTGATCTTCGGTCGACTGGCTGCCGGTCGTCGAGCCGGACTGAGCCTGCGCGGGGATGCCCGCGACGAGAAGACCCGCGACTCCGAGACCCGCGACCCATCCGAAATGCTTCATTCCAATACCCTCCCTTGCTCCGAATGACGGAGCCCGGCCGAACTGCCGTGGCTCGCTGATGTGCGAATAGGGTGAGCATCCCAACGCCGCGTGTCAGACCCGATTGCTACGGCTTGCGACCTGAACGCTTGAGCAGCTATCTTGCGACGCGGAGGCAGCGGTCGGCATGTCGGCGGGGGCGGAGCGTCAACGGGTGGTCGCGCGGCTGCGCGACGAGATCCGCCGCATCGAGCGGCGCCCCTCCCGGCGGGAAGGGGTGCTGGCGTGCGGCCGGGCGGAGATCGACACCTTGCTGCCAGACGGCGGTTTTCGGCGTGGGGCGCTCACCGAGCTCGCGGGAGGGCCGGCGAGCGGCAAGACTGCGATCGCGCTGGCGCTCTTCGCTGCGCTCGGCCCAGGAGCCCTCGCCGCCTACGTCGATGGGCGAGGGGAGCTGTACCCGCCCGCCGCGGCGGCGCTCGGAGTCGAGCTCTCCAGGCTCCTCGTCGTACGGCCGCCGCCCCGGGCGCACGGTGGAGGCCCGGAGCGCGACCCGGCGCTCGTCGCCCTGTGGGCCGCGGAGGCGCTCCTCGGGTCGGGTGCGTTCGACGCGGTGGCGATCGACGTGCCGATGGCGCGCACAGTGCGCGGCGCGGACGCCGCGGCGCGCCGCCTCCAGGCGGCGGCGGAGAAGGGCGGCGCCGTGGGGCTGTGGCTCGCCGCGCAGAACGGGACGGGGCTCCGTGTCCCTGCGGCCGTCCGCCTCGAGCTGTGCGCAGAGGACGGCCGGATCGTCGGTCGCCGCCGGCAAGCGGCGGAGGCGCCGGCATGGGGGAGTGGCGCGGCGGCTCACTGCGGTCTCGCTCGCGGGCTCTGGTGGCCGCAGGCGCGCGGCGGCGGGGAGGTGGGAGATGGCGACGCGGCGTGAGGCGAGCGGGCTGCGCGTCGTCGCGCTCTGCCTGCCGGAGCTGCCGCTCCAGCGCGCGCGAAGGCTGCGCATCGACGGGGGGGAGGGACCGCTCGCGGTCGTCTCCGACGGGAAGATCGTCCACTGCGACGCCGCCGCGGCCGCCGACGGCGTCCGCCCTGGCGCCACGGTATCCGCGGCGCTCGCCGCGTGCGGTCGGCTGCGCACCGTCGCGCTCGATCCCGCGGCGGAACGCGCTGCGCTGCGCGCGGTCGCGGAGGCGGTGCTCCTGCTCGCCCCCGCGGTCGAGCCGGTCACGCCGGACGTGGTGCTCCTCGACGCGAGCTCGGCGCACCTCCTCGCCGGAGCCGTGCAGGGGGCCCGCGCGGAGGCCACCGCCGCCGGGGGAACGGCTCCGTCGGCTCCCGTGATCACCGGCACGATGGCCGCGCGAGATCGCGCGCTCGTCGCGGGCGAGCGGGTCCTCGCGCAGCGGGCGATCGCGGCGGCGGCGGAGATGGGGTACGTGGCGCAAGCGGCGATCGCGACGGGTCGCGCGGCGGCAGGCGCGCTCGCGCGGCACGGCGCGTTCCCCGCGCACGACGGCGTGACCGCGCGGATCGTCCAGGTGCCGCGGCAGGAGACCGGACGCGCCCTCGCCGCGCTGCCGCTCGAGGCGCTCGGGCTCGCGCCGGCGGTGGCGGCGCGCCTCCGTGGCCTCGGCGTCGCGGACGCGGGCGCGCTGGCGCGCCTGCCGGCCGGAACGCTGGCGCACCGCTTCGGGCCGGACGGCGTCGCGGCGGCGCGCCTCGCGCGCGGCGAGGACGACACCCCGCTCTCGCCCTACGCGCCGGAGACGTTGCCGGTCGAGGCGCTCGAGCTCGACGCGCCCGCCGAGAGCGCCGAGCCGCTCCTGTTCGCGGTGAAGCGGCTCGCCGACCGCGTCGCCGCGCGCCTCGCCGGCCGCGGCCTCGGCGCGACGCGGCTCAAGATCGTCCTGAAGCTCGACCCGCGGGGGGAGGAGCGCGTGATCGTGCCGCTCGCCCAGCCCACCGCGGCGGCCGCGCGCTGGCTCGTCCCGGCGAAGGAGCACGTGTTCGCGCTGCGGCTGCCCGGTGCGGTCACCTCCGTCCAGCTCGCAGCGATCGAGGTCGCCCCGTTGGCGGCCGAGCAGCTGGCGATCGACGATCGGCCCGAGGCGCTCGCCGCCCTCGAGAACGTCCTCGCCCGGCTCACCGGGCGGCTCGGCGACGGCGCGCTCTTCGCCGCCGAGCCGGTCGAGCGCTACCGGCCCGAGGCGGCGTACCGGCCCGTTCCGTTCGAGCCCTCCGCCTCGCGGCCCGGGGCCGCGCGCCCGCGGAGCCTCCTCCGCGACGGGGACGCGGCCCCCGCGCGCGACGAAGGGGCGCCGCCCCGGCCCACCCGGCTCGTGCAGCCCCCCGCGCCGATCCTCGCGGAGGGCGAGGGCGGGCGGGTGACCGCGCTCCGCGTGGAGGGGCGCGCCCGGGCGGTGATCGCGATGGAGGGGCCGGAGCGGCTGCGCGGCGAGTGGTGGGCGCCCGCGCCGTTCGACCGGGACTACTACCGCGTCCGGCTCGATGGGCTGGGCGATTGCTGGGTGTACCGCGACGCCGCGGACGGACGGCTCTACCTGCACGGCTACTTCGACTGACGTGAACCACGAGCGACAGCGGATCGACACGGGACCGGCCGCGTCCGGCGGCGCGCGGAAGACGCTCCGGCCGGGCGTGCCGCGCTACGCGGAGCTCCGCTGCCGCTCCTGCTTCTCCTTCCTGGAGGGCGCGAGCCATCCGGAGGAGCTCGTCGCGCGCGCGTCGGAGCTCGGGCTCTCGGCGCTCGCGCTCACCGACGTGAACGGGCTGTACGGGATCGTCCGCGCGCACGGGGAGGCGAAGCGGCGCGGGCTGCCGCTCCTGGTCGGCGCGGAGCTGGTGGTGACCGGGCTCGCGACCGGCCGGCCCGCGCGCCTCGTGCTGCTCGCGCAGGATCGCGAGGGATACGCGGGGCTCTGCCGCCTCGCGACCCGCGCGCACGGGGCGGAGGACCCGGCGCGGGCCGCGCCCCGCCGGCCGCGGGAGGAGGTCGCCGTGGCGCTCGAGGCGGTCGCCGCCCGGGCGCGCGGGCTCTTCGCGCTCTTCCCCGGCGCCGACGGAGACGCGGCGGCACGCCTGAAGGAGATCTTCGGCGCGCGGCTCGCGCTGGCGGTGGCCCGTCACCGGGTGGCGGGCGAGGAGGCGCGCGTGCTCGCCGCGCGCGCGATCGGCCGGCGGCTGGGCATCCGGATCGCGGTCACGAACGACGTGCACACGCACGACCGGCGGCGGCAGGTGCTGCAGGACGTCCTCACCTGCGTGCGCCACGGCACCACGGTCGACCGGGCCGGCCGGCGCCTGTTCCCGAACGCGGAGCGGACGCTCAAGGCCCCCGAGGAGATGGCGCGCCTGTGGGGCGACTTCCCCGAGGGACTCGAGGCCGCCGCGGAGATCGCGGACGGGTGCCGGTTCCGCCTGGAGGAGATCCGGGGAGAGCACCCGCTGCCGCCCGTCGTCGTCGATCGCGCCACCCTCGCGGGCGGCGCAGCGACCGCGATGTCGAGCCCGGCGCAGGACGCTCGCGCCGTCGCGGCGGTGCCGAACCGGTCGCTGCGGACGACGCCAACTCCTGCCGCGGAATCGATGGCCGCTCATCCCGAGCGTAGCGACTCCGCGTCAGCGGAGGCGCGGAGTCGAGGGACGACCCCGACCCCGACCGCGACCCCGACCGCGACCCCGACCGCGACCCCGACCGCGACCCCGACCGCGACCCCGACCCCGACCGCGACCCCGACCGCGACCCCGACCGCGACCCCGACCGCGACCCCGACCGCGACGCCGGTACCGCCGGGGAAAGAGGCCGCTCATCCCGAGCGTAGCGACTCCGCGTCAGCGGAGGCGCGGAGTCGAGGGACGACCTCGACCCCGATCGACCCAGCGGACGGAGTCTCGGGCATGGCGCTCCTCCGCGCGCTCGTGCGCGAAGGGGCGCGCTGGCGCTACGGCGGGGAGCCGCCGGAGGACGTCGCCCGGCAGCTCGCGCGGGAGCTCGAGCTCGTCGAGCAGCTCGGGTACGCGAGCTACTTCCTCACCGTCTGGGACGTCGTCCGCTTCGCGCGCTCGCGCGGGATCCTCTGCCAGGGCCGCGGCAGCGCGGCGAACTCCGCCGTCTGCTACGCGCTCGGCATCACGGCGATCGATCCCGTCCGGATGGGCCTGCTGTTCGAGCGGTTCATCTCGGCGGAGCGGGGAGAGCCGCCGGACATCGACATCGACTTCGAGCACGAGCGGCGCGAGGAGGTGATCCAGTACGTCTACGAGCGCTACGGACGCGACCGCGCGGGCATGGTCTGCGAGGTCATCACCTACCGCGGCAAGTCCGCGCTCCGCGACGTGGGCAAGGCGCTCGGCCTCTCGCTCCCGCAGGTCGACCGGCTCGCCAAGCTCGTCGGCATGTACGAGGACCTCTCGGAGGTCGGACCGGAGCTCCTCGCCCAGGCGGGCCTCGACGTCGAGGCGTCGGACCGCGTGCGCATGACGCTCGACCTCGCCCGCGAGCTGCAGGGCTTCCCGCGTCACCTCTCGATCCACGTCGGCGGGTTCGTGATCACCCGCCGGCCGCTCTGCGAGACGGTCCCCATCGAGCCCGCGGCGATGCCGGGGCGCACCATCGTGCAGTGGGACAAGGACGACCTCGCCGACCTCGACCTGCTCAAGGTGGATCTCCTCGGGCTCGGCATGCTCACGGCGCTCTCGCGCGCGCTCGCGCTCCTCGCCGCCCACCGGCCGGCCCCGGCGCTCCCCACCGCCGCTGGCCTCGCACATCCGGATTCGCTCGCGACCATCCCTCCCGAGGATCCCGCCGTCTACGACATGCTCTGCAAGGCGGACTCGATCGGCGTGTTCCAGATCGAGTCGCGCGCGCAGATGTCGCTCGCGCCGCGGCTCAAGCCGCGGAACTTCTACGACCTCGTGATCTCGGTGGGGATCGTGCGCCCCGGGCCGATCCAGGGGGGGATGGTGCACCCGTACCTGCGCCGGCGCGACGGCAAGGAGCAGGTCCGCTACCCGTACCCGCCGCTCGAGCCGGTCCTCGCGAAGACCCTCGGCGTGCCGCTCTTCCAGGAGCAGATCATGCGGCTCGCGGTCGTCGCCGCGGGGTTCACGCCGGGCGAGGCGGACGAGCTGCGTCGACTCATGACCCACCGGCGATCGCACGAGAAGCTCGCGGCGATGAAGGCGCGGCTGCTCGCCGGGATGGCCGAGCGCGGCATCTCCGCGGCGGACGCCGAGCTCATCTTCCACCAGCTCCTCGGGTTCGCCGGCTACGGCTTCCCCGAGTCGCACTCCGCCTCGTTCGCCCTGCTCGTCTACGCCTCCGCCTGGCTCCGCCGCTATCACCCCGCCGCCTTCGCCTGCGCCCTGCTGAACAGCCAGCCCATGGGCTTCTACGCGCCGCACACCCTCGTCGAGGACGCGAAGCGGCACGGCGTCGAGGTGCGAGGGGTCGACGTGTGCGCGAGCGGCTGGGAGAGCGGCCTCGAGGGGAGGGCGCCTGGAGAGCCTGCGGGGGCTGGCGAAGCCCCTGCGATCCGGCTCGGACTGCACCTCGTGCGCGGGCTGCCGCGGGACGTCGGCGACGCCATCGTGGCGGCGCGGCGGGCGCGCCCGCTCGCCGATCTGGGCGACCTCGTCCGGCGCGGGGGGCTCTCGCGGGCCTGGCTCGTCCGGCTCGCCGAGGCCGACGCGCTCGGATCGCTCGCGCCGGACCGGCGCGGCGCGATCTGGCGCAGCCTCGCGATGGAGGCGGACGGGGGCGACCTCTTCGCGGGCGTCACCCCGGCCGAGCCGGACGCGACGCTCCCGTCGGCGAGCGCGGCGGAGGAGGTGTCGGAGGACTTCGCGACGACCAGCGTCTCGGTGCGCGGCCATCCGATGGCGGTCCTGCGCGGCACGCTCCCCGGCGGCGCCGTCCGCACCGCCCGGGAGCTGACGCGCCTGCCCGACCGCGCGCCCGTCGAGGTGGCGGGACTCGTGATCGTCCGGCAGCGGCCTCAGACCGCCGCGGGCATCGTCTTCGTGAGCCTCGAGGACGAGACCGGGATCGCCAACCTCGTCGTGATGCCCGACGTGTACGAGCGGTTCCGGCCGGTCGTGCGTGCGGCCCCGTTCCTCCTGGCGCGCGGCCGGGTGGAGCGGAGCGGCGAGGTCGTGAACGTGCGGGTGAGCTCGGTCGCGCCGCTCGCGCTCGCGCCCCAGGTCGGGAACCGCGCGCGCGAGTTCCGCTGACCAGCCGCCGCGCGCAGCGCCTACGGGCAGACCCGGAACGGCACCCGCCCCGGCGCGGCGCCGAACTCCCCGATGAACACGCGGAGCGGGCGCGGGTCCCCGTCGATGTAGAGCGCGACGTCCACGCAGCCGCCTCCGAAGTCGAACCCCGCGTCGTCGCCCGCCTGGAACGAGAACCGGATGCGACCTCCGCCCGCGCTCACCGCGTCCCCCGCGACTCCCACCGCGGACGCCCGGTCTCCGGTCCCCGCGATCTCCCCGTGGAACCGCCGCGGCAGGTCGGAGCGAGCGCGCAGGTGCCAGCCGCCGCCGTCGTGCCAGAGGGAATACGACTCGGAGCCGGGGTCCTCGAGCGGGGGTCCCTCCTCCACGCGGCGGGCCAGCACCGCGCCGCGGGAGAAGCCGCACCCCGCGGAGAGGAGGAGGACGAGGGCGACTGCGCGCGAGCTCATGGCGGACCTCCGCCACGAACGTTTGGCGCGGGGGCGCGCCGGGCAATGCAGCGCCCGAGGGTGAAACGGGGCAGGGTGTGAGGGAGGCTGCGCCAGGGAGGGGAGCGTGCGGGCGTTCGGCGCCACCCCGCTGCGACGCGACCCACCGGGTCCAAGACGTCACGCGCCGGAGCGGACGAGCCGCCCCGGCGCGTGAAGATCACGGCCGCGAGGTCGCGGCCCGGTGCTCGGCTAGCTGCAGCCGGTCGTGGACCCGCAGTTCACGCACTTGTAGCAGGCGCCGTTGCGGACCGTGATGGAGCCGCACGTCGGGCACGGCGGGGCGTCGCTCTCCCGCTTGTACGCCGTCTGGACGCCGTTGGACGACCCGTTCGCGTGGCCGTTCGAGGAGGCCGCCAGCGGCTTCGCCTCCACGGTCTGCTGCGCGGCGCGCGCGGACGAGCCCGTCGGGGCCGACCCCGGCGGCAGCGCGTTCTGCGGGGCCTCGGCGACGGCGCCCTCGCTGGGGAGGAACTTCAGCGCGAGCCAGCGGAACAGGTAGTCCGAGATCGACTTCGCGATCGGGATGTCCGGGTTACCCGTGAACCCCGAGGGCTCGAAGCGCATGTGGCTGAACTTGTCGCAGAGCACCTTGAGCGGCACGCCGTACTGGAGCGCCATCGAGATGGAGGTCGCGAAAGAGTCCATGAGGCCGGAGACCACCGACCCCTCCTTCGCCATCGTGATGAAGACCTCGCCCGGCGAGCCGTCGTCGTACATGCCGACGGTCATGTAGCCCTCGTGCCCGCCGATCGAGAACTTGTGCGTGAGCGCGCGGCGCTCGTCGGGGAGGCGGCGGCGCGCGAGCCGCTCGCCGGCGCTCTCGCGCTTCTCCTCCTCCTTCGCCTTGCCGGTGTTGAGCGGCTGGCTCCGCTTGCAGCCGTCGCGGTACACCGCGATGGCCTTGAGCCCCAGCTTCCACGCCTCGAGGTACGCCGTCTCGATGTCCGCCGGCGTCGCCTCGGTGGGCATGTTCACCGTCTTGGAGATGGCGCCCGAGAGGAACGGCTGCACCGCGCCCATCATGCGGATGTGGCCCATGTAGTGGATGGAGCGCGTGCCGTTCTGCGGCTTGAAGGCGCAGTCGAACACGGGCAGGTGGGCGTCGCGGAGCTCGGGGGCCCCCTCGATCGTCTCGACCTTGTCGATGAACTCCAGCGTCGAGGCGATCGCGTCGGCGGAGTACCCGAGCCGCTGCAGCGCGAGCGGGACGGTGTTGTTCACGATCTTGAGCACGCCTCCGCCGACGAGCTTCTTGTACTTCACGAGCGCGATGTCCGGCTCGATGCCCGTCGTGTCGCAGTCCATCATGAACCCGATGGTGCCGGTCGGCGCGAGCACGGTGAGCTGCGCGTTCCGGTAGCCGCTCTGCGTCCCGAGCCGGAGGGCGTCGCCCCACGCGTCGCGCGCGGCGTCGAGGAGGGGACGCTCGACGAAGGTCGGGTCGATGCGATCGACGTGGTTCGCGTGCTTGCGGACGACGCCGAGGAACGGCTCGCGGTTCCGCTCGTAGCCGGCGAACGGCCCCATGCGCTCCGCGATGCGGGCGCTCATCGCGTACGCCTCGCCCGTCATGAGCGCGGTGATCGCCCCCGCGCAGGCGCGGCCACCGTCGGAGTCGTAGGGCAGGCCGCTCGCCATGAGCAGCGCGCCGAGGTTCGCGTACCCGAGCCCGAGGGGCCGGTAGTCCTCGCTGTTCTTCCCGATCTGCTCGGTGGGGTACTTCGCGTTGGAGACCAGGATCTCCTGCGCGAGGACGGTGAGGTCGACGGCGCGCTTGAAGGACTCCACGTCGAAGGCGCCGTCGATCCCGCGGAAGTGCATGAGGTTCAGCGACGCCAGGTTGCAGGCCGAGTCGTCGAGGAACATGTACTCCGAGCACGGGTTGGACGCGTTGATGCGATCCGTGGCCGGGCAGGTGTGCCAGGCGTTGATGGTGGTGTCGAACTGCATGCCCGGATCGCCGCACAGCCAGGCCGCCTCGGTGATCTGCCGCATGAGGTCGCGCGCTCGGATCGACTCCAGGGCGTGGCCGTCGGTGCGCGCCGTGAGCTCCCAGGCGCGATCGTCGAGGACCGAGCGCATGAACCCGTCCGTCACCCGGATCGAGTGGTTCGCGTTCTGGAAGAAGACCGAGTCGTAGGCGCCGCCCTTCACGTTGAAGCCGCCGTCGTAGCCGGCGTCGATGAGGGCCCAGGCCTTCTTCTCCTCGTCGGCCTTGCAGCTGACGAACTCCCCGATGTCCGGGTGGTCGGCGTCCAGGATCACCATCTTCGCCGCGCGCCGCGTCTTGCCGCCCGACTTGATGACGCCCGCGAACGCGTCGAAGCCACGCATGAACGACACCGGGCCGGAGGCCTCGCCGCCGCCGGAGAGCCGCTCCTTCGACGAGCGGATCTTCGACAGGTTGGAGCCCGCCCCGGAGCCGTACTTGAAGAGCATCCCCTCGGTGTGGGCGAGCCTCAGGATCGAGTCCATCGAGTCGCCGACCGAGTTGATGAAGCAGGCGGAGCACTGGGGGTGCTCCTCGACGCCGACGTTGAACCAGACCGGCGAGTTGAAGCTCATCTTCTGCCGGTACACGAGGTGCGCGAGGTCGGCCTCGAAGGCGGCGGCGTCCTCCTCCGTCGCGAAGTAGCCGTCCTTGCGGCCCCAGGCGGCGATGGTGGACACGACACGCCCGACGAGCTGCTTCACCGAGCGCTCGCGGGTAGGGGACCCGAGCGATCCGCGGAAGTACTTCGAGGCCACGACGTTCGTCGCGAGCATCGACCAGGACTTCGGGACCTCCACGTCGCGCTGCTCGAAGATGACCGCGCCGCCCTCGCCGTTGATCTGCGCGGTTCGCGTCTCCCAGGCGAGCTCTTCCGCCGGATCGACCCCTCGCGTCGTGAAGGTGCGCGGGATGGTGAGTCCCCTCCTCGCGACCTTCCTGGCCTTCGCGCCCCGCGCCCGCTGCCCCGTGATCTCGCGCTCCATCATGTCCCTCGTCCTCCGCCCCCGCGCCCCGGCGAGCGCGGGCAAACGCCTGCCCCTTCGGCTGCACGCCAGGCGCGCAGCCGATCGAACGTTCGTGCCCCCGGCCGGCCCTCGTTCAGTGCCGGAGGTGTAGCAAGCGCGTCTGACGCGCCCGCCGCAGCGCCTCTTCACGAGGCGCAAATGTCTGGATTTCCCGCGCGTAGCGCCGCACTCCGCCCTCCGACCTCTGCGACGCCGCCCAACCGCGAATGTCTACTCTAGCAGCCGACCACCTGATGTCAACGCGTGACTACAATATATAGTGCCATACACGTAGGGCAATACAACCCGCTGGTATTCCTGGGGCTCCCCTTTAGAGGTAACCGATGCGGGCACGGCTCGGTCCAGCGGCGAGCGCCGCGCCAGGAGGGCACTGCCTACACGGGCGCGCGACCAGGCCACGCCGCGCGGCGCGCAGCGATATCACCCCCGCCGATCACGCGTCGAGCGGCACGACGTCGCGCCCGCTCGCCGCCCGCAGCGACGGGCGGGGCGGTGGGCGGCGTGGCCCCCTGGGGACGCGCGTGTTACAAGCCCCGCGTTCCATGCCCGAGTCGAACGCGCACATCCGAAACTTCTCGATCATCGCCCACATCGATCACGGCAAGTCCACGCTCGCGGATCGCCTCCTCGAGCACACGGGGACCGTGAGCGAGCGTCACGCCCAGGCGCAGTTCCTCGACAACATGGAGCTCGAGCGGGAGCGGGGGATCACCATCAAGGCCCAGACCGTCCGCATGCGCTACCGCGCCAGGGACGGGGTGGACTACGAGCTGAACCTCATCGACACCCCCGGGCACGTGGACTTCGCCTACGAGGTGTCGCGCTCGCTCGCCGCGTGCGAGGGGGCGATCCTCGTCGTGGACGCGACGCAGGGCGTCGAGGCCCAGACGCTCGCGAACGTCTACCAGGCGCTGGACCACGACCTCGAGATCATCCCGGTCATCAACAAGGTGGACCTGCCCAGCGCCGACGTCCCCGGCGTGCGCGCGGAGATCGAGGAGGTCATCGGGCTCGACGCCTCGGAGGCGGTCCCCGCGTCCGCCAAGGAAGGGATCGGCATCGGGGACATCCTCGAGCAGATCGTCCGCAAGGTCCCGCCGCCGAAGGGCGACCCCGAGGCGCCGCTCAAGGCGATCATCTTCGACTCCTGGTACGACTCGTACCGCGGCGTCGTCATGCTCGTGCGCGTGTTCGAGGGGACGCTCGCGCCGAAGCAGAAGATCCAGCTCGTCTCGAACAGGAAGAAGTTCGAGGTGCAGGAGCTCGGGATCTTCGCGCCGTTCGCGAAGCCCGTGCAGCGGCTCACGGCGGGCGAGGTGGGGATCGTCGTCGCGAACGTGAAGGAGGTCCAGGACGCGAAGGTGGGGGACACCGTCACGGAGGCGGATCGGCCCACGGAGGATCCGTTCCCCGGCTTCAAGGTCGTGAAGCCGATGGTGTTCTCGGGCGTGTTCCCCATCGAGGCGAAGGACTACGAGCAGCTCCGCGACGCGCTCGAGAAGCTCCGCCTCAACGACTCCGCCTTCACGTTCGAGCCCGAGACCTCGACCGCGCTCGGGTTCGGCTTCCGCTGCGGGTACCTGGGGCTCCTCCACATGGAGATCGTCCAGGAGCGGCTCGAGCGCGAGTACAACCTCTCCCTCATCACCACCGCCCCCTCGGTCGTCTACCGCGTGACCGACACGCAGGGCGAGGTGGTGGAGATCGACAACCCCGCGAAGCTCCCGCCGGTCCAGCGGATCGCGAAGCTCGAGGAGCCGCACCTCACCTGCCACATCCACGCCCGCACGGATGACGTGGGCGCGATCCTCCAGCTCTGCCAGGACCGCCGCGGCGTGCAGCGGGATCTCAAGTACCTCGGCACGAAGCGCGTCCAGATCACCTACGACATCCCGCTCGCCGAGGTGGTCTTCGACTTCTTCGACAAGCTGAAGAGCGTCTCGCGCGGGTACGCGAGCCTGGACTACGAGCTGAAGGGCTACGAGGAGGCGGATCTCGTCAAGCTCGACATCCTCATCAACGGCGAGCCCGTCGACGCGCTGAGCGTCATCGTCCACCGCGAGCGCGCCTACCACCGCGGCCGCGAGCTCTGCCAGAAGCTCCGCGAGGTCATCCCGAAGCAGATGTACGAGGTCGCCATCCAGGCGGCGATCGGCGCCAAGATCATCGCCCGCGAGACCGTGAAGGCCTTCCGCAAGGACGTCATCGCGAAGTGCTACGGTGGCGACATCAGCCGCAAGCGCAAGCTCCTCGAGCGGCAGAAGGAGGGCAAGAAGCGCATGAAGCAGGTCGGCTCCGTGGAGATCCCGCAGGAGGCGTTCCTCGCGGTGCTGAAGGTCGAGGAGTAGCGGCGGCGTGGACCGCGCCGCCCGCCGGCTCGCCCGCGCTCGCAAGGACGCGCGCCGCTTCGCGCGGGACGCCCGGCGGCTCGCCGCCCGGCACGCACGCCAGCTGGGCGCGGCGCGGGCGGAGATCGACGCCGCGGCGGAGGAGGTCGAGCGGGCCGCGGAGGAGGGGACGTCCGAGCGCCTCTCGACCGCGCTGCGCGCCCTCGACGCGCAGTGGGAGGCGCACCTGGCGCGCCGCGCGCGCCCGCTGTGGCGCGAGTACGCGGAGTCCACGCTCGCCGCGGTGCTCGTGGCCTTGACGCTGCGCGGCTTCGTGGTCGAGGCGTTCCGCATCCCCTCGGGGTCGATGGTCCCCACGCTGCTCGTCGGCGACCACATCTTCGTGTCGAAGCTCGCCTACGCGATCCGCGTCCCGTTCACCCACCTGCGGCTCGTCGAGCTGGGCGTCCCGCGCCGCGGCGACGTCATCGTGTTCGAGAACCCGCTCGACCCCACGAAGGACTACGTGAAGCGCGTGGTGGGCGTGCCCGGCGACGTCCTCGAGCTCCGCGAGCAGGTGCTGGTCGTGAACGGCGTGCCGCAGCCGCGCTCCGCCTCCGGCGAGCTCGCCTACGAGGAGCGGAGCGACGTCACGGGCGCCGTCTTCAACGACACCTGCCGCCGCTACCGGGAGGCGCTGGCCCGCGGCGAGCTGACGCGGCCGGACGGCGAGGCCGCCGCGGACGCGGAGGCGAGCTGGCAGAGCGGGGCCGCCGCCGGGGTGGCCACCTACGACGTGCTCCAGTGCCGCAGGGCCCGGCTCGCCCAGACGGAGGGGCCGTTCGAGATCGTCCGTCCCGGCCACGTGTTCGTGCTCGGGGACAACCGCGACCGGTCCGCCGACAGCCGCGGCGAGGGCGGCTGGCAGGTCCCCCTGGACCACATCGCCGGTCGGGCGACCCTGGTGTTCTGGAGCTGGGGCGACGGCGGGGGCCTCCTCGGCGACCGCCGCGGCCCGCGCATCGAGCGGCTTTTCAAGCGCATCGAGTAGCTGGTAAGAGTCTCACCTCGATGCTCGCCCCTCCCTCCGCTCCCGCGCGCGCCGCCGGCGCCGCGCGTTCCGGAGACGCGCGCTCCGGCCGCCGCCGCGCCGAGCGCGGAGAGGTCACGTGGGTCGGCTTGCTCCTCCTCGCGTCCGTCGCGTTGGCCGGCTACTGGCTCTGGGTGTGGGGGCCGGTCTACGTCGTCCACTACGAGGTGAGGCAGGTCGTCCGCGAGTACATGAACCAGGCGGTGCGCAACCCGAACGACGCCGAGCTGGTGCGGGGCATGGTGCACAAGCTCGAGGTGCTCGCCTCGGTCGACGGGGAGGACGCCTACGGGGCCGCCGCCCGGGTGCCCGCGGTCGTCATCGATCCCGCCGCCGTGAGCTGGGAGCGCGACGCGAGCGCCGCGGTGCCCACGCTGCGGGTCGCCTTCGACTACGAGCGGTCGGTCAGGTATCCCTTCCTCGAGCGGACGGGCACGAAGGTCTTCACGGTGGACCTCACGAGCGATCTCACCCGGCCGGACTGGGGGCCGGGGCGCTGATGGAGCACGGCATGAACGCACAGGAGCTGCAGCGGGGGATCCGGCGGCTGGCGGAGGAGGTGGCCGACCGCGCCAAGGCGTCGGGAGCGGCGCGCGACCTCGCCATCGTCGGCATCCGCCGCGGCGGGGTGCACCTCGCCCAGCGGCTGCGCGCGGAGCTCGCCCGGCTCCTCGGCGCGGAGCCGCCGCTCGGCACCCTCGACATCGCGCTCTATCGCGACGATCTCTCGGAGCGGGGCGCCGCGCCCATCATCGGCCCGACGGACATCCGCTTCCCGATCGCGGGCAAGCTCATCGTCCTCGTGGACGACGTGCTCTACACCGGGCGGACCGTCCGCGCCGCGCTCGACGAGCTCGTGGACTTCGGCCGCCCTCGCGCGGTCTGGCTCGCCGTGCTCGTAGACCGCGGCGGACGCGAGCTGCCCATCGCCGCCGACTTCGTCGGCGTCCGGCTCCAGGTCGCGGACGAGGACGTCGTCGAGGTGCGGCTCACCGAGGGCGGCGCCGCGCAGGACGACGTGGTCGTGAAGAGGAGGGGCACGTGATCGGCCGTCACAAGCACTGCATCTCCCTCGCGGAGTACTCGCGCGAGGAGATCCTCGAGGTCCTCGACCTCGCCGTCTCCATGAAGGAGGTCCTCCAGCGACCGATCAAGAAGGTGCCGAGCCTGCGCGGCAAGTCGGTGGTGAACCTCTTCTTCGAGGCGTCCACGCGCACGCGGAGCTCGTTCGAGATCGCCGCCAAGGTCCTCTCCGCGGACGCGCTCAACTGGACGGCCTCCGCCTCGTCCGTCACCAAGGGCGAGACCCTCGTCGACACCGCGCGCAACCTCGAGGCGATGCGGCCGGACGTGCTCGTCATCCGGCACTCGGCCGGCGGCGCGCCGCGGCTCGTCGCCGAGCACGTGGGCTGCTCGGTGGTCTCGGCGGGCGACGGCGCCCACGAGCACCCGAGCCAGGGGCTCCTCGACTGCTTCACCCTGCGCGAGAAGCTCGGCACGCTCGAGGGGAAGACGATCGCCATCGTCGGCGACATCTCCCACTCGCGCGTCGCGCGCTCCGACCTCCACGCCATGACCAAGCTCGGCGCGCGCGTCCGGCTGTGCGGCCCGCCCACCATGATCCCCGCCGGCATCGAGGCGCTCGGCGCCACCGTGCGCACCCAGCTGCGCGAGGCGGTCGAAGGGGCCGACGCCGTCGTGATGCTGCGCATCCAGCACGAGCGGATCGGCGATCCGCTGATCCCGGGGACGCGCGAGTACTCGAAGCTGTGGGGCCTCAACGCCAAGAAGGCCGCGGAGTGGCTGCGGCCCGAGTGCGTGATCCTCCACCCCGGCCCGATCAACCGCGGCGTGGAGCTCTCGCCCGAGGTGGCGGACGGACCGCAGAGCGTCATCCTCGACCAGGTGCAGAACGGGGTGGCGGTCCGGATGGCGATCCTGTACCTGCTCGCCGGCGGCAACCCCGCCGACGCGGGCGAGGCGAAGGCGTGACGCGCGCGGCGAGAGCCGGCGCTTCCTTGCGGGGACGACATGGCTGAGGTGCTCTTCATCGAGGGCGGGCGGGTCATCGATCCCGCGAGCGGGACGGACGGCGTCCGCACGGTGGTCGTCCGCGACGGGAAGGTCGCGGAGGTCGCCGCGCGCCTGGAGCGGCCGCGCGACGCCCGCGCGATCGACGCGCGCGGCAAGTGGGTGACGCCGGGGTTCATCGATCTGCACGTGCACCTGCGCGAGCCGGGCCAGGAGTACAAGGAGACGATCGCGACCGGCGCGCGCGCGGCGGTGGCGGGCGGCTTCACGGCCGTGTGCGCGATGCCGAACACGAAGCCGGTCAACGACAACGCCTCCGTGACCGAGCTCGTGCTCGCCCGCGCCGCGGCCGCGGGCCTCGCGCGCGTCTACCCGGTGGGCGCGATCTCGAAGGGCTCGAACGGCGAGGAGCTGGCCGAGTACGGGGAGCTGCTCGCCTCGGGCTGCGTGGCGCTCTCCGACGACGGCCGGCCGGTGCTCTCCGCGGCGCTCATGCGGCGCGCGCTCGAGTACGCGAGGGCGTTCGGCCTGCCGCTCACGGTCCACGAGGAGGAGCTCCAGCTCGTCGGCAAGGGCGTGATGCACGAGGGCGCCGCCTCGACGCGCCTCGGCCTGAAGGGGATCCCCGGCGCGGCCGAGGACGTGATGGTGCTCCGCGACATCGCGCTCGTGGAGCTCACCGGCGGTCGCCTGCACGTCGCGCACGTCTCGACGAAGGGCGCGGTGCGCGCCATCCGCGACGCCAAGGCGCGCGGCCTCCCGGTCACCGGCGAGGTCACCCCGCACCACCTCGCGCTCACCGACGAGGACGTCGCGGCGTCCGGCTACTCGACCGACTACAAGATGAACCCGCCGCTCCGCTCCGCGGAGGACGTGCGGGCGTGCCGCGAGGGGCTCGCCGACGGGACCCTCGACGCGATCGCCACCGACCACGCGCCCCACTCGGCGGTGGAGAAGGACGTGGAGTTCGACGCCGCCGCCAACGGGATCACCGGGCTCGAGACGGCCTTCCCCGTCTGCCTGGACCTCGTCCGAGCGGGCGCGCTGAGCGAGCGCCGCCTCGTGGAGGCGCTGACCTCCGGGCCGGCGCGGGCGTTCGGCCTCGCGGGGGGGACCCTCGCGGCCGGGGTGCCGGCGGACGTGGCGGTGCTCGATCCCGTGGCGGAGTGGACGGTCGACCCGGCTCGGATGTACTCGAAGAGCCGGAACACGCCGTGGAAGGGACGGCGCCTCACCGGGCGTTGTCTGATCACCATCGTGGGCGGCCGGATCGTCCACGAGGAGGGCAGGACGGAAAGATGAAGCAGGCGATCCTCGCGCTGGCGGACGGCACGACGTTCGAAGGTCGCGCGTTCGGCGCGACCGGGGAGGCGACCGGCGAGGTCGTCTTCAACACGTCGATGACCGGGTATCAGGAGATCCTGACCGACCCCTCGTACGTCGGGCAGATGATCTGCATGACGTACCCGGAGCAGGGGAACTACGGCGTCAACGGGCCCGACGACGAGTCGGCGCGCCCGCACGCGACGGGGTTCATCGTCAAGAACTTCGCCGAGGCGCCGTCGAGCTTCCGCTCGGAGCGGAGCCTCGAGAGCTACCTCGTCCAGCACGGGATCGTCGGGATCGCCGGGATCGACACCCGCCGGCTCACCCGCCACCTGCGCACGGCCGGGTCGCAGATGGGCGTGGTCGCGACGGAGGGGAGCGCGAAGGCGCTCGTCGAGCGCGCCCGCGCGCTGCCCGGGATGGAGGGGCAGGACCTCGCGACGCGCATCTCGACCGACCGGTCCTACGGCTGGAGCGAGACCGGCGCCGACGCGTGGTCCGACGGGGAGCGGCCCGAGGCGAAGGCGCGCTTCCACGTGGTCGCCTACGACTGGGGCCTCAAGCGCGCGATGCTGCGGCTCCTCGCCGAGCAGGGCTGCCGGATCACGGTGGTGCCCGCTCGCACCACCGCCGCGGAGGCGCTGGCGCTGAAGCCGGACGGCGTCTTCCTGACGAACGGCCCGGGCGACCCCGCCGCGGTGGTGGGCGCGCGCGAGACGGTCGCGGCGATGATCGGGAAGGTCCCCATCTTCGGCATCTGCCTCGGTCACCAGATCCTCTCGCTCGCCGTGGGCGCGAAGACCTACAAGCTCAAGTTCGGCCACCGTGGCGCCAACCAGCCGGTGAAGGATCTCGTCACCGGCAAGGTCGACATCACCGTGCAGAACCACGGCTTCGCGGTGGACGACAAGACGCTCGGCAAGCACGCCCGCGTCACGCACCTGAACCTCAACGACGGCACGGTGGAGGGCCTCGAGCTCCTCGACGCGCCCGCCTTCAGCGTCCAGTACCACCCCGAGGCGTCGCCCGGCCCGCACGACGCGCGCCAGCTCTTCGGGCGGTTCGCGCAGCTCATGGAGCGCGCGCGATGAAGCTCGGGCAGCTGCAGGAACGGCTCCTGGCGTGGGCCACGGCGGAGGAGCGCAAGGAGGAGCTGCTCGCCGCGCGGAGGGCGCACTTCGAGGCCTACGGCGAGCCGCACGAGGAGGACCGCACGCACGAGGTCCGGCTGAACGGGATGCTGGACTTCTACCTGTACGACTTCCGCCCGTCCGGCGGCGCCGGCACCACCCTCGAGCGCTTCCTCGAGGCGGAGGGCCCTGCGCTGGCCTCCGAGGACGTCGCGGCGTACCGCGAGCTCTCGAAGACGGTCCACGGCCTGTTCGAGGTCCGCAAGATCTCGGAGGGCATGGTCCGGCTGCGGGACGTGTTCACTGGCGGCGACTACGACGTGACGGAGCGGCGCACCACGGCCGGGCTCGAGAAGGGGGACCTGCTCGAGGCCCGCCTGCTCCCGTTCGACGGCACGCTCCTCTTCTCCGGCGCGTTCCTCTACCACCCGCGGGAGGTGCGCAAGGAGGTGCTCGCCGAGGTGAAGCGGCTGAAGAAGGCGGCGGGGAAGGGCAACCAGCCCGACGTGCCCGCCTTCCTCGCGCGGCTGGCGCGCATGGCCATGAAGCTCGAGCGCTACCGCAACGTCCGGCTGGAGTCCATCTACGACTTCTCGCCCGAGCCGCGGGCGACGACCCCGCGGCCGCCCTCCAAGACCGGGTAGCGCGCGGTAGCGCCGCTCGCAGCCCGGGACCCCGCCTCACAGGCGGAGCGCTGGCGCCCTCGTCTCCGCCACCAGCGCCTCGTGCGCGTGCCGCAGCTCGTCGGGCGTGAGCCCCGCCTCGGCGAGCAGCCGCTTGGTCGTCGAGATGGTCGCGCCCGCCGCCAGCGCGAGGGCGAGCGACTCGGAGGGCCGCGCGGCCACCTCGATCTCGCGGCCTGCCTGCGCCAGGCGAACCCGGGCCCCGGCGGAGGTCTCCTCGACGGCGTCGATCTCGACCCCGAGGACTCGCGCGCCCAGCGCCTCCAGGGCGCGACCGAGCAGCCCCTCGGGGGCCGCCCCGGATCGCGCCCCCAGGTCCAGGGCGTCGCCGTCGGGCACGAGCAGGGGGAGCACCGTCCCGCTCTTCCCGTCCCGCAGCACGACGAGCCCAGCGGGGCCTTCCGGCATCGGCAGCACGGCCGCGAGCTCGAGCGTGACCCGCCCCCCTCCGTGCGTCGCCCGCGGCGTCCTCTGGCCCCCCGCGACCAGCGCCAGGATCCCAGCCGCGGCGGCGGCGAGCGGCAGCGAGATGGTTCCGGCGGCGGGCATCGGCGCTCCTCCCGGCGCGCGACGGCGCCTCGCTCAAGGTGGGGTCGACCGCGTGCGAGGCGCCAGCGCGGGCGCGCGCCCCACGCCACCTCGGACGAGGGGGCGGCGAGCGGGCGAGGCTTCTCGCGGCACCGGGGGAGGGTCAACGTGAGGCCGTGGACTTCTCCCTCCTCGACTCCGTGCCGGACGCGATGGTGATCGCGGACGAGCACGGGGAGATCGTGCACGCCAACCGCGAGGCGGAGCGCCTGTTCGGGTGGCCGCGCAGCGAGCTGGCGGGACGGCCGATAGAGATCCTGCTCCCGTCCCGCTTCCGCGCCGAGCACCGGGCGCACCGGACCGGCTACCACGCGGCGCCGCGCACGCGGCCGATGGGCCTCGGGCTGGACCTGTCGGGCCTGCGCAAGGACGGGGCGGAGTTCGCGGCCGAGATCAGCCTCTCGCCGATCGAGGTCGACGGGCGGCGCTGCGTCGTGGCGGCGGTGCGGGACGTCACGGACCGGAAGCTCCTCGAGGGCCGGGCGCGGCTGTGGAGCAAGGCGCAGGACGAGGTGCGCGAGCGCGACGAGTTCCTCTCCGTCGCGTCCCACGAGCTGCGGACCCCCGTCACCGCGCTCCAGCTCCAGCTCCAGCTCCTCCACCGGCTGGCCGCGCGCGGAAAGGACGACGTCCCGCGCCTGCTCGAGCCGCGCGTCGAGGCCCTCGAGCGCCAGACGCGCCGGATCGCGCTGCTCGTGAACGAGCTGCTCGACGTCTCCCGCATGCGCCTCGGGCGGCTGGAGCTCCGCTACGAGGCGCTCGACCTCGCGGACGTCGTGCGCGGCGCAGCCGCCCAGGTGCGCGAGGAGGTGGCGCGCTCGGGGTCGGTCCTCCAGCTCGACCTCGCGCGGGCTCCCGGGCGGTGGGATCGCATGCGCCTCGAGCAGGTGGTCACGAATCTGCTCCTCAACGCGTCCAAGTTCGGGCAGGGAAAGCCGATCGCGGTGGAGGTCGAGGCGGACGGCCCGCGCGCGCGCCTGCGGGTGACCGACCAGGGGATGGGCATCGCGCCGGAGCATCACGCCCGCGTGTTCGAGCGGTTCGAGCGCGCCGTCCCCATCGCCAACTACGGAGGGCTCGGCCTCGGGCTGTACGTCGCGCGCCAGGTCGTGGCGGCGCACGGCGGGGAGATCCGCGTCGAGAGCTTGCCCGGCGCCGGCGCGACGTTCACGGTGGAGCTGCCCCGCGACCCTCCCGGCGAGCACGCGCCCGCGGCACTCGACGCCCCGGCGGTCCACTGACGGCGAGCGCGCGCGGGGTGCGCGTCCCTTGACCGGGCGCGGCGCGAGAGCGAGGCTCGCGCGCTTGAAGCTCCTCGTCGTCAACGCCGACGACCTCGGCTACGATCCCGAGATCGACCGCGGCATCCTCGAGGCCCACGCCCGCGGGATCGTGACGAGCGCCACCGTGATGGTGCTCAGCCCGTTCGCGCGCGCCGCCCTGGGAGCCGCCCCGCCCACGCTCGGCGTCGGCCTCCACGCGGTCGTCCCGGCGGACCTTTCGCGCGCGGCGGCCGAGGCGGAGCTGCGGGCCCAGCTGGGAAGGTTCGAGGACCTGCGCGGCGCCGCGCCGACGCACCTCGACAGCCACAAGCACGCGCACGCGGCGCCCGCGATCCTCGCGGCGTTCACCGCGGTCGCGGCGGAGCGCGGACTCCCGGTGAGAGCGATCGATGCACCGATGCGCGCGGCGCTCCGCGCGGGAGGGGTGGTCACGGCGGATCGCTTCCTCGGCGACGCCGCGCGGCGGCCCGCGTGGACGGAGGAGGCGCTCGTGACCGCGCTCCTCGGTCTCGAGGAAGGGGCGACCGAGCTCATGGCACATCCGGGGTACGCGCCGAGCCACGCCCGCACCTCGTTCGGGCACGAGCGCGAGCTCGAGCTCGCCGCGCTCTGCAGCCCCCGGGCGCGTGCGGCGGCGGACGCGGCCGGGGCGGTGCTCTGTGATTACGCGGAGTTTTTGTCGCAGCGGCCCCATACGAGGGTCGCCGGCCGGCTCCCATAGTCGACCCTAGCGGTCACTAAACTCCCGATTTTCCGAGGGCTTTGGCCCTCCCTTCGCCTTTACTCCCTCTCGATCGCGGTGATAAGACCCGGCTCCACTCCCCATACGCGAGGTCCGATCGAATGCCCGACGCCAAGCCCGTTGTGCCGAAGGACGGAGCGAAGATCACGCTGGTGAACGGGAAGCTGAACGTCCCGGATCGTCCCATCCTGCCGTTCATCGAGGGTGATGGAACGGGCCGTGACATCTGGCGCGCGAGCCAGCGCGTGCTCGACGCGGCCGTCGAGAAGGCGTACGGCGGCAAGCGCAAGATCGCCTGGACCGAGGTCTACGCCGGCGAGAAGGCCTTCACGAAGTTCAACAACTGGCTGCCCGACGAGACCATCGAGGCGTTCCGCGAGTACCTCATCGGCATCAAGGGGCCGCTCACCACGCCCATCGGCGGCGGCATCCGCTCCCTGAACGTCGCGCTCCGCCAGCTCCTCGACCTGTACGTCTGCCTCCGGCCCGTGCGCTGGTTCAAGGGCGTGCCCTCGCCGGTGAAGCGCCCGGACAAGGTCGACATGGTGATCTTCCGCGAGAACACGGAGGACATCTACGCCGGCATCGAGTGGGAGGCCGGCTCCGAGCAGGCGAAGAAGCTCCTCGGGTTCCTCGAGAAGGAGTTCCCGAAGGAGTACAAGAAGATCCGCTTCCCGGGCTCGACCGGACTCGGAGTGAAGCCCGTCTCGCGCGAGGGCACCGAGCGGCTCGTCCGCGCGGCCATCGAGTACGCCCTCCGCCTCGAGCGGAAGAGCGTCACCTTCGTCCACAAGGGCAACATCATGAAGTTCACGGAGGGCGCGTTCCGGAACTACGGCTACGCGCTCGCCGAGCGGGAGTTCGCGGACAAGGTGTACACCTGGGAGCAGTGGGAGCGGACCAAGGCGTCGAGGGGCGAGGAGGCCGCCAACGCCGAGCAGAAGGCGGCGCTCCAGGGCGGGAAGCTCCTCGTCAAGGACGCCATCGCCGACATCACCCTGCAGCAGGTGCTCACGCGACCGGACGAGTTCGACGTGGTCGCGACCCTGAACCTGAACGGCGACTACCTGTCCGACGCGCTCGCGGCGCAGGTCGGCGGCATCGGCATCGCGCCGGGCGGCAACGTCAACTACGTGACCGGCCACGCGATCTTCGAGGCGACCCACGGCACGGCCCCCAAGTACGCGGACCTCGACAAGGTGAACCCGGGCTCGGTGATCCTCTCCGGCGAGATGATGTTCCGTCACCTCGGCTGGAACGAGGCGGCGGATCTCATCATCAAGGGCATGGACGGCGCCATCGCCGGACACCGGGTCACCTACGACTTCGCCCGCCTGATGAAGGCCGAGGGCGTGGCCGACGCCGTCGAGGTGAAGTGCTCCGAGTTCGGAGACGAGATCATCAAGCACATGTAGTCCTTCGGTCCTCCTCGCGCGAACGGAGAAACACCCATGGCGGTTCGGAAGAAGATCGCCCTCATCGGCGCCGGCCAGATCGGCGGCACCATGGCGCTGCTCTGCGGGCAGCGGAACCTGGGCGACGTCGTCCTCGTGGACATCATGGAGGGCGTCGCGAAGGGCAAGGCGCTCGACCTCCAGCAGACCCGCGGCGTCCTGAAGTTCGACGTGGACGTCACCGGCGGAGGCACGAGCGACTACTCGGTCATCCAGGGCGCCGACGTCTGCATCGTGACCGCCGGCGTGCCGCGCAAGCCCGGCATGAGCCGGGACGATCTCCTCAAGGTGAACCTCGACGCGATCACGAAGGTCGCTCAGGGCATCAAGCAGCACGCGCCGAACGCGTTCGTCATCGTGGTGACGAACCCGCTCGACTCGATGGTGTACGCGATGCAGAAGGTCACCGGCTTCGACAGGAAGAAGGTGGTCGGCATGGCCGGCGTGCTCGACACCGCGCGCTTCCAGTACTTCGTCGGCGAGGCGGCCGGCGTCGCGCCGCAGGACGTCACCGGCGTGGTGCTCGGAGGGCACGGGGACGACATGGTGCCGCTCGTCCGGTACTGCTCCGTGAACGGCACCCCGCTCACGAAGCTCCTCGATCGGGCGAAGCTCGACGCGATCGTGGAGCGCACGCGCAAGGGCGGCGGCGAGATCGTCGCCCTGCTCGGCACCGGGTCCGCGTTCTACGCCCCGGCGGCCAGCGCGGTCGCGATGGCGGAGAGCTACCTGCGCGATCAGAAGCGCGTGCTGCCGTGCTCCGCCTACCTCGAGGGCCAGTACGGCGTGAGGGACCTCTTCCTGGGCGTTCCGGTGGTCATCGGGGCGAAGGGCGTCGAGAAGGTCGTCGAGCTCGAGCTCTCCGACGAGGAGAAGGCGATGCTCGCGAAGTCGGTGGAGAGCGTGAAGAAGTCCGTCGCGGAGACCAGGCTGTAGCGGCTCGGCCGGGCCGGCTCCGCGGGGAGCCGGCCTCCGTCGACGCGGCGGCCGATCCGCGTCGCGTCGCTTCGTTGCTCCTCCCTCACATACCCAGCGGGTATGCTCGGTCGTCGCGCCTCGCGCTGCTCGCGTCTCGACCCTCTGGCTCGGTCCGGGGATGGATGCATGGCCTCATATGGGCCGGAGCGGAATCCGGGACTGCGACCACGGCCGGATCTGTGTAGAGGTCTGCCCCAAGTCCATCCCGCCGACGACCTCCATCGCCCGCGCCGTTGGGTGACGACTCCCGGCCGAGCGGGGATCGGGTCGTGGCGGGAAGCTCCGGAGGGGAGTGACCCACCGTGAAGATCCACGAGTACCAGGCGAAGGACATCCTGAGGCGGTTCGGGGTCGCCGTCCCCCGCGGCTACCTCGCCGTCACGCCGCTCGAGGCCGAGGGCGCGGCCCGCCAGCTCGGGGGCGGGATCTGCGCGGTGAAGGCGCAGATCCACGCCGGCGGACGAGGGAAGGGCGGCGGCGTACGCCTCGCCCGCTCGCCCGACGAGGCGCGGCAGCACGCCGAGGCCATGCTCGGGATGATGCTGAAGACGCCGCAGACCGGCCCCGAGGGACAGGAGGTCCGCAAGGTGTACATCGAGGAGGGCTGCCGGATCGCGCGGGAGCTCTACCTCGGCATGACCCTGGATCGCGAGGCGGGCCGGCTCGCCGTCATGGCCTCGATCGAGGGCGGCGTGGACATCGAGGAGGTCGCGAAGCGCCACCCCGAGAAGATCCTCCGCGAGTGGATCGACCCCCTCATCGGGCTCATGCCGTACCAGGCCCGGCGGCTGGCCTTCGGGCTGGGGCTGACGGGCGACTCGGTGGGCGCCTTCGTGCGCTTCGCGACCGGGCTCCACAACGCGTACGTCGCGACCGACGCGTCGCTCGCCGAGATCAACCCGCTCGTCATCACGGTCGGCGGGGAGGTGCTGGCGCTCGACGCGAAGATGAACTTCGACGACAACGCGCTCTACCGCCACGCCGACATCGCCGCGATGCGGGATCCCGACGAGGAGGATCCCAAGGAGACGACGGCCAAGGAGTACGATCTCTCCTACATCGCGCTGGACGGCGACATCGGCTGCATGGTGAACGGCGCCGGCCTGGCGATGGCCACGATGGACGTCATCAAGCTCTCCGGCGGGCGCCCCGCGAACTTCCTCGACGTGGGCGGCGGCGCGGACGAGGACAAGGTCACGGCGGCGCTCAAGATCATCCTCTCGGATCCGGCGGTGAGGGCGGTGCTGGTGAACATCTTCGGCGGGATCATGAAGTGCGACGTCATCGCGAACGGCATCGTCGCGGCGGCGCGGCAGGTCGGCCTGGCGCTCCCGCTCGTCGTCCGGCTCGAGGGCACGAACGTCGAGCTGGGCAAGGAGATCCTGGCCCACAGCGAGCTCGACATCATCCCGGCCGACGACCTCGGCGACGCGGCGCGCAAGGTCGTCGCCGCGGCGCGGGCGTGACGGTGATGGGTTCCGTTCAGACGAGCGACGCGAGTCCGCCGGGGCGCCATCGCGCTCGCGGCGAAGCCGCCGGCGATGGCGCACGGGCCCCGGCGAGCAGGGGTGGGGCCCCGCCCCTCGACTTCGCGCCCGCCTTCGCGGGCGCTACGCTCGGGGTGAGCGGGCACGGCGATGAGCTGTCTGCGGGGCGGGGGCGCAGCCCCTCTCAAGACGCGGAGGGCGCGTGAGCATCTACGTCAATCGAGACACCAGGGTCGTGGTGCAGGGCATCACGGGCTCCGCCGGGAGCTTCCACACCGAGCAGATGCTCGAGTACGGCACGCGCGTCGTCGCGGGCGTGACGCCGAACCGCGGCGGCACGAAGTTCCAGGGGACGGTGCCCATCTTCCACACGGTGGACGACGCCGTGAAGGAGACGGGCGCGAACGCGGCGGTCATCTTCGTGCCGCCGCCGTTCGCGGCCGACGCCATCACCGAGTCCGCGGACGTGGGCATCCCGCTCGTCGTGGCGATCACCGAGGGCATCCCGGTGCTCGACATGATCCGCGTACGCCGGTTCCTCGCGGAGCGGCCCGGGACGCGGCTCATCGGCCCGAACTGTCCCGGCCTCATCACCCCGGGCGAGTGCAAGATCGGGATCATGCCCGGGCACATCCATCGGCCGGGGCGCATCGGCGTCGTCTCGCGCTCGGGCACGCTGACCTACGAGGCCGTGAAGCAGCTCACCGATCTCGGGCTCGGCCAGTCCTCGGCGGTGGGCATCGGCGGCGATCCGGTGCACGGCACCGACTTCGTCGACGTCCTCCGCGAGTTCGCCGACGATCCCGGCACCGACGCGATCATCATGATCGGCGAGATCGGCGGCACCGAGGAGGAGCGCGGGGCCGCCTTCGTCCGTGATCACGTCAAGAAGCCGGTCGTGGGGTTCATCGCCGGCCGGACGGCGCCCCCCGGGAAGCGCATGGGGCACGCGGGGGCGGTGGTGTCGGGCGGCAGCGGGACCGCCGAGGCGAAGATCGAGGCGATGCGCGACGCCGGCATCACGGTCGTGGATGGACCGCACCTGCTCGGTCGTGCGATGAAGGACGCCCTCGCTCGGCGCGGCCGGTCCCGGCCCGCCGCCGCGGGCAAGCGCGCGCCGACCGCCGCACCGGCGCGCGGGGGAGCCGGAGCACGGAGCTCGGCCCCCTCACAACGCGGCGGCAAGGGCGCTCGCAAGGCGGCGAAGCGCGAGCGCGGCTAGCGCCCTTGGAAAACCCAGCACGAGGAGCAAACGCAACATGGCGAACGAGCGCACGCTTTCCATCATCAAGCCCGACGGCGTCGAGAAGGGCGTCATCGGCCAGGTCATCGCCCGCTTCGAGAAGGCCGGCCTGAAGCCGATCGCGATGAAGATGACGCACCTCTCCCAGGCGGAGGCGGAGGGCTTCTACGCCGTCCACAAGGCGCGCCCGTTCTTCAACGATCTCGTGAAGTTCATGACGAGCGGCCCGGTGGTCCTGATGGTCCTCGAGGGCGAGGGCGCGGTGGCGAAGAACCGGGAGATCATGGGCGCGACCGACCCGGCCAAGGCGGCCGCCGGGACCATCCGCAAGGACTTCGCGTCCAACATCGAGAAGAACACCGTGCACGGCTCGGACAGCGCGGAGAACGCGAAGATCGAGGTGAGCTACTTCTTCCCCGAGACGGCCATCCACACCTACGAGTGGAAGAAGGCCTAACTCTCGGATGTTGTTACGGTAAGTCGGGCTGGCACCCAATCGGGTGCCGGCCCGACCGCCATTTCCGGTTACAATCTCTCTCGCCCGTCCACCCCCGGACGGGCTTCGTGTCTCGGGAACGTCAGGAGCGCGCGGGCTTTGGATGCAGTGCCGACATGGAAGTGGCTGCTCGCGATCCTCTTCCTCGTCGCGTCCGCGTTCTGCTCCGGGACGGAGACCGCGCTCACCGCGCTGGGCGACGCCCGCGCCCGCCAGCTCCGCGACGCGGGCGGCCGGCGGGCGCGGATGCTCGGCCTCTGGATCGAGCACCCCGAGCGCGTCCTGTCGTCGCTGCTCATCGGCAACACCCTCGTGAACATCGGCGCGGGCGCGCTCGCCGCCGGGATCGGGGCGACGCTGGCGGAGCGCGCCGGCTGGAACACGGCCACGAGCGTCACCGTCGCGACGGTGATCGCCACCGTGATCGTGCTGTTCTTCGGCGAGATCATCCCGAAGACGCTCTGCAAGCGCCACCCGGTGCGGGCTGCCCTCGCCGTCATCCCGTTCGTGCAGGCGCTGTCCTGGGTGATGTGGCCGCTCTCCGCCGCCGTCACGCGGGCGACGAACGGGGTGTTCCGCCTGTTCGGCGGCAAGGGCGCCGTCACGCCGGCCGTGACGAGCGAGGAGATCGAGTACCTCATCGAGATGGGCACGCGCGAGGGGGTGCTCGACGAGGTGAAGGAGGAGCTCCTCAACAGCGTGCTCGAGTTCGCCGATCGCGTGGCGAAGGAGATCATGGTCCCGCGCACGCGCATGGTGGCCATCGACCACGACGCCCCGCAGGAGGAGCTGTTCCGGATCGTCACCGAGAACCCCTTCAGCCGCATGCCGGTCTACGAGGGCTCGATCGACAACGTCGTCGGCGTGCTCCTCGTCCGGGAGATCATCCAGGACCTGCGCCAGGGTCGGCCCATCGCCATCGACCGGTACCTGAAGCCGGCCTTCTTCGTGCCCGAGGGCATGAAGATCTCGCGTCTCCTCAAGGAGATGCAGCGGCGGCGCACGCACCTCGCGGTCGTGGTGGACGAGTTCGGCGGCACGAGCGGCCTCGTCACGCTCGAGGACGTCATCGAGGAGATCGTCGGGGAGATCCAGGACGAGGGGGACGTGGAGGCCGCGCCGGTCAAGGTGGTCGGGCCCGGACTGTGGCTCGCCGAGGCGGCCATGCCGCTGCACGACCTGGAGGCCTACCTGAACGAGCGCCTCGAGGAGGCGGCCACGGCGGCGGGCGAGGAGCGGCCGCCCGAGCTCCGGTTCCCGGAGGAGGGCGACTACGAGACGCTGGGCGGCTTCGTGACGGCGACGGCGGGGCGCGTCCCGCCCGTCGGCGCGATGGTCACCTGGGACGGGCTCACCTTCACGGTGCGCGCCGGGGACGAGCGGCGCGTGACCCGCGTGGAGATCGCGCGACGGCCGGCCGAGTCCTCCGGGGAGCCGGCGGCGCGCGCCGCGGGCAGCGCTTAGAACAGGACGTCCATGTCTGCGCCGCACGATCCGCCTCGGCCGGAGCCCCGGCCCGACCTCCGGTCCTTGCCCCTCGACCGGCTCGAGCGGCTGGTGGCTGCGCTCGGCGAGCGGCCGTTCCGGGCGCGACAGCTCCACCGCTGGCTGCAGCAGAAGGGGGCCGCCTCGCTCGACGAGCTGACCGACGTCCCGCGGGCCCTCCGCGCCGCGCTCGCCGAGGCCACGACGCTCACCACCCTCGAGCGCGCGACCGAGCAGCGCTCGGTCGACGGCACGATCAAGTGGACGTGGCGCACGCACGACGGGAAGCTGGTCGAGTCGGTCTACATGCCCGAGCCCGACCGCCGGACGCTCTGCGTGTCGTCGCAGGTCGGCTGCGCCGTCGGGTGCACCTTCTGCCTCACCGGCACCATGGGGCTCGCCCGGAACCTCACGCCGGGTGAGATCGTCGAGCAGGTCCATCGCGCGAACCGGCGGATCGTCGAGCTCGGGGAAGGGCAGGGGCCGCGGCCCCTCACGAACCTCGTGTTCATGGGGATGGGCGAGCCGCTCGCGAACTACCGCAGCCTGAAGGTCGCGCTCGACCTCCTCCTGAGCGAGGACGGGCCCAACTTCTCGCACCGGCACGTGACCGTCTCGACGAGCGGGCTCGTGCCGATGATCCGCAAGCTCGGCGAGGAGACGCCGGTGAAGCTCGCGATCTCGCTCAACGCGACCACCGACGCCCAGCGCGACGCCCTCATGCCCATCAACCGGCGCTACCCCCTGGCGCAGCTCCTCGAGGCCTGCCGGAGCTTCCCCATCCGCAACGGGCGCCGGATCACCTTCGAGTACGTGCTCCTCGGCGGCGTGAACGACTCGCTCGAGGACGCGGTGCGCCTCGCCCGGCTCGTGCGCGGCATCCCGACGAAGGTGAACCTCATCCCGTACAACGCGAACCCCGGCCTCCCGTACCGCGCGCCCGCGCCCGAGCGCGTCGTCGAGTTCCAGGAGACCCTCGCCGCCCGGAACCTGACGGCGGTGGTCCGCAAGAACCGCGGCGGCGACATCTCCGCGGCGTGCGGCCAGCTCGCGGCGGAGGGCGGCCCGGGCGATCCGAGGCGCCCCGCCCCGCCACCGTTGACCCGCCTGCCCGCGGCGGGCTAATCGTGCCGCCTGGCCGGCGGCCCGCCGGCGGAAAGGTCGCGCATGTCGCTGCTCGCCGTCGGCTCGGTCGCCCTCGACTCCCTGGAGACGCCCTTCGGCGCGCGGGAAGAGGTGCTGGGGGGCTCCGCCTCGTACTTCGCGACGTGCGCGAGCTTCTTCGGGCCGACGCGCGTGGTGGCGGTGGTGGGCGAGGACTTCCCCGAGGAGCACGTCCGGTTCCTCGCCTCGCGCGGCATCGACCTCGGCGGGCTCGTTCGGCGCGCCGGGCGCACCTTCCGCTGGAAGGGGCGCTACGAGTTCGACCTCAACACCGCGCACACGCTCGACACGCAGCTCAACGTCTTCGCCGAGTTCAGGCCGGAGCTGCCGGCCCACTACCGCGACTCCGAGTACGTGTTCCTCGGCAACATCGACCCGGATCTGCAGCGCGCCGTCCTGGATCAGGTGCGTGGCCCGCGGTTCGTCGCGTGCGACACGATGAACTTCTGGATCGCCTCGAAGCGGCAGAGCCTGCTCGAGACGCTCCGGCGCGTGGACATGCTGTTCGTGAACGACGCCGAGGCGCGCCAGCTCGCGGAGGAGCACAACGTCGTGAAGGCGGCCCGCCGGATCCTCTCCTTCGGCCCGAAGGCCGTCGTGGTGAAGCGGGGAGAGTACGGGGCGCTCTTCTTCTCGGGCGACGAGGTCTTCGCCGCCTGCGCCGTCCCGCTCGCCTCGGTGTTCGACCCCACCGGCGCGGGCGACTCCTTCGCGGGCGGGTTCATGGGATACCTCGCACGCAACGGCGGCCTCGATCACGGGGCGATGCGACGGGCGATCGTCCTCGGCAGCGTGCTCGCGAGCTTCACCGTGGAGCGCTTCTCCCTGGACCGGCTGCGCACCCTCACGACCGAGGAGATCCGCGCCCGCTACTCCGAGGCGCGGCGGCTCGCCCACTTCGACGACCTCGAGGTGGACCTGTTCAACGGCGTGTCCGTGGGTTGACGCGCTGCACCCTCGCGGCTACCATCCCGACGCGCGCGGGGGACGCGCCGCGAAATGCGCATCGGCATCCTGTCCGACATCCACTCGAACCTCGAAGCGCTCACCGAGACCCTCGCGGCGCTCGAGAAGCTCAGGCCGGACACGATCATCTGCCTCGGCGACGTGGTCGGGTACGGCGCCAGCGTGAACGAGTGCTGCGCGCTGGTCCGCAGGAGCGCGGCGGTCACGCTGCTCGGAAACCACGACGCGGCCGTCGCCGGGCGCATGGACTACAGCTTCTACTACGACGCGGCGCGCCACGCGCTCGACTGGACCGCCGCGCGCATCGACCTCGGCAACCTCGAGTGGCTCCGCGGCCTGCCGTACGCGCACCGGGTCGAGAACGCCCAGTTCACCCACGGCAGCCCGGTGGACCCCGAGGCCTACGAGTACGTCTTCGCGATCGAGCAGGCCCGGGAGCTCCTCCCGCACCTCGAGGCGCTGGCGGAGGTGAACTTCGTCGGGCACTCCCACCTGTGCAAGTCGTTCGCGCTCAACTCGGCGGGAGACGTGACCGAGGTGGTCGCGCCGCGGTTCGGGCTCCGGCGCGGGTACCGGTACGTCGTGTCCGTCGGATCGGTGGGCCAGCCGCGCGACTGCGACAACCGCGCCGCCTTCGTCCTGTACGACTCGGACGAGCGCGTGGTCGAGTTCCACCGCGTGGCCTACGACATCGAGGCCGCGGCTCAGAAGATCTTCGACGCGGACCTCGCGCTGAACTTCGGCAAGCGCCTGTACATCGGTGTGTAGCGGGGGGCTGCGCCCCCCGCCCCCACCCCTGCTCGGCGGGGCCGTTCGACGTCCCGCTCACCCGTTCCCCATCTGACATCCCGTTCACCCGAGCGTAGCGGCCGCGCAGCGGTCGCGAAGTCGAGGGGCGCCCTCCCCACGCTTCGCGTGGAGCCCCTCCGCAAAGATTCCTCCTGGTCACGATCCGTCACGCCACCACGCTGAGGTGCGTGGCGACGCGGTAGCCGGTGACGAGGCCGTCCGCGTCCATGAGCGCGAGGCCGAGGGAGGCGTCCACCGCGACGCGCACCGGCGCCACGCCGGCGATCGCGCCCACGATCTCGCCGGTGCGCGCGTCGAGCGCGGTGACGCCGTCCGCCGCGGCGATCACCGTGCCCCGCGCGATGGCGGGCGGCACCGCGCCGGGCGCGGGCGCGCCGGACGGCGGCGGACGGGTCCAGCGCGCCACGCCGTCGCGGCCGAGCGCCACGAGCCCGCCGCTGGGATCGCGCGCGACCAGCAGCGAGCCGGCGGTCGCGAGCGCGGGCGGGCCGGCCAAGGGCGGGACCACCGTCCAGGACGGGGCGCCGGTCTCCTCGAACGTGGCGATCACGGCGTCGCCCGCGAGCGCGCCGGCGATCGCGACGCGCCGCCCCCAGGCGACCGGCGGACCGGAGGGGACGAGGTCGAGCGGTGCCTCCCAGCGGCGCGCGCCGCCCGCCGGGTCGAGGGCGAGCGCCACCGCACCGGCGCCGGAGTCCGCGGAGCACAGCACGAGCGCCAGCCCGGCGACCGCCGCGGGGGGGCGCAGGACCGGACCCGGGCCGCGGACGCGCCACACCACGCGGCCGGTCCCGTCCACGCCGTAGATGAAGCCGGTGTCCGCGCCGGCCGCGACGATGCCGCCGAAGCTCGTCGCGACGAGCCGCCCCGCGCCAGGCGGGACGAGCCGCCAGAGCGTGCGGCCGGAAGCGGGATCGAGCGCGGTGAGCGCCCCGCCGCCGACCACGAGGAGCGGCCCGCGCGCGAACGCCACGGCCCCGAACGCCGCCGCGCCGGGGAGGGGGCGCGCCCAGAGCCGGCGACCGGTGCGGAGCGCCGACGCCTCGAGCTCGCCGCCGCGCGCGAGGAGCAGCGCGCCCGGCAGCACCGCGGCGTGGGTCGCGCCCGGGGCGCGCCACAGGAGCCGTCCGGAGGCGCGCTCGAGCGCGGCGACGGTCGCGGCACCCGCGACGAGGACGACCCCGCCGCGGACGTGGAGGCCAGGCCCGGCGGGAGCGCCGACGTCGAGCGCGAAGAGCCGCCGGAAGGCGAGCCTGCGGAGCCGTCCCGGGCCGAGCGGCCGCTGGGACGGCGCCCTGGGGGCCGGCACGCGCGCCTCGTCGCCGCGGGCGGCGTCGTGCGCGCGGTCCCCCTCGGCGAGCTCCTCGATCTGCCCGAGCCGCTCGGCCGCCGCGGCCTCCAGGTCCGCGAGGTGCGCGTTCTCGGCCTGCCGTGGGTTGCGCGCCCGCGCGACCCGGCCCAGCTCGAGCGCGGCCTCGGCGAGCGCGCGGGCCAGCTCGAGAGGCGGGCAGGGCGCGCTGGGCCCGGGGCCAGAGAGCCGGCCCGCGACGAGATCGAGCGCGAGCGTGGTGACCCCGCCGCGCCCCTGCCGCGCGAGCACGATCTCGCAGCTCGGCTCGCCACGGCGGAGCGCCGCGAGCAGCCGGTCCACGCCCGCGCCCAGATCGCGCAGCGCGAGGAACGGGATGCCCGGGAACGTCGCCAGCGCGGCTCCGCCGGGGCCGCGGAGCGTGAGACGCCCCGGGACCAGCAACGACCCCAGGTCCGGCCGACCGCCCTCGTATGCGAGGAGCTGTCCCTCCTCGTCCGAGAGCTCGAGGAGGCAGGCCAACCGGGCCCCGCCGCGCGTGGCGCGTGGCGCGCGGGCGCCGCCCGTGGCTCGCGAGCGCCGCGGAGGAGCAGACTCGGCGCGCCTCAGCACCCGCGCGGCCGCGCGGAGCCGTCTCCCCTCGCGCTCCGCCTCCTCGGGCAGGATCTCGGAGAGCTCGCTGCAGAAGGCGGCGGCGGCGTCCAGGGCCGCCGCGGCGAGCGCGTCGACCTCGACCTCCACGTCGCGCGCCAGCACGCGCGACGGGCGAGAGAGGGTCACCAGGGTGAGCAGGGCGCTCGAGCCGCGCCGGCGGATGACGAGCTCGAGCTCGCCCTCGCGGAAGGGCACCGCCGCGTGCGCCTCCCCGCCGACGACCCGGGCGATCGCCCGCAGCAGCGCCTCGAGGGAGGGGAGCAGCGGCCCCTCTGCCTGGCCTGCGGCGATGTCGATCCCGTCGACCTCGATGGCGAGCGCATCCACCACCGCGCGCGCGGCGGCCGCTCGCGCCGGCCCTGTCGCCCGGCGCAGCGAGGCCTCCAGCCCGGGGTCGTGCTTCCAGCTCGCGCCCGTTCGGATCCGGATCATGGGATCCCAAGAATCACCGCGGAATCAGGCACTTTCAACGTTGACATGACAGCGCACCGGCACGAAGATGACCGCTCCGGTGCGGGCCCCCTACGCGCGGGCCGCCGCTCTTTCTTCCCCTCTCCCAAGGACGTACATGACCTTCACGGAAGCAGCGATCGAGGTGCTGCGGCGCGAAGGAAAGCCTCTCCACTTCAAGAAGCTCACGGAGATCGCCATCCGCGAGAGCCTGCTCGACCACGTCGGGAAGATTCCCGAGGAGACGATGGCCGACCAGCTCGCCGCGCATTGCCGGCTCCCGCACGCCGACCGGCGGCTGATCCCCGTGCTGCCGGGCACCTTCGCGCTCGTCGAGTGGGGACTCGACGAGGACCCGGCGGGCCTGGAGGGGCTCATCGAGGTGCCGCCCGAGGGCGAGCTCCCCTACCGGGGGCGCGAACGCCACCCGGTCCCTTCCCGAGAGATCGCGCGCGGCGCTGGGCGTGGCGAGGCAGGCCGGCCGAGGAGGAGGGAGGAGGAGGAGCGGCGCGGGCGTCGCTTCCCGCCGCCCGCCGAGGTGGCCTACGAGATCCTCGCGGGAGCAGGTCACGCCATCACGCTCTCGGAGATCGCGGCGCTGGGCGCCGAGCGGCTCCTCATGCCGGACGCGTTCGTCCGCGACGCCGGTTCGCTCAAGGCCGCCCTCGTCGAGGACAACCGCCGGCGCGAGTCGGCCGGCCGCAAGCCGCTCTTCCTCGTCGAGGGAGAGGCCGTCACCCTCGTCGCGCAGCCCGAGGCGGGGGAGCGCGCCCCCATCGCCCCCGTCGCGGCGCGTCCCGCCGCGGCCCAGAGCGCCTCGGAGCTCCGGCGGGCCGCCCTCGCCACGCTGCGCCGCCGGCTGCGCGAGTCCGACGCCGCGACCGTGGAGCACCTCGCCGGGCGCCTGCTCGAGCAGACCGGCTTCCGCGAGATCAAGGTCGCGAAGCGCGGGCGCGAGCACGTGATCTACACGGCCCGCCGCAAGATGGGGTTGGCGGAGCTTCGCCACGGCATCCGCGTCGTTCGCAACGGAGCGGACGCGTCCCGGCGCGACGTGACCGAGCTCCGGCGCGATCTCGCCCACTACGGCGCGCAGATCGGCGTCATCATCAGCGCCGGAGAGGTCGCGCGCGAGGCGCGCGGCGAGGCCGCCGCCTCCGGCCAGCTCCCCATCGTGCTCCTCTGCGGAGAAGCGCTCGCCGAGGCGTTCGCCGACGTCGGGCTCGGCACCGCGCCGATCGTGATCCCCGAGGTCGACGAGGACTTCTTCCGCTCCGCCGCCGAGGCGGCCGAGAAGGAGGAGGCTGCCCGGCGCGCGCGGAGGGAGGAGCGGGAGCGGCGCGAGCCGCGCGAGGGCCGTGAACCGCGCGAGGGCCGTGAACCGCGCGAGGGGCGGGAGCCACGCGAGGGCCGTGAGCCACGCGAGAGCCGTGAGCCGCGCGAAGGCCGCGAGCCGCGCGAAGGCCGCGAGCCGCGCGAGAGCCGTGAGCCGCGCGAGGGCCGTGAGCCGCGCGAAGGCCGCGAGCCGCGCGAAGGCCGCGAGCCGCGCGAGAGCCGCGAGCCGCGCGAGAGCCGCGAGCCGCGTGCGGGCCGCGAGCCGCGCGAGAGCCGCGAGCCGCGCGAGCCCCTCCGCGAGGAGGCGCCCACGGCCGAGTCGGCCGCCGAGCCGGTCCCCGCTTCCGGTCCGGAGCCGCTCGAGGTCATCGCCAGCGCGGCAGCGGCCGCTGACGCCGTGATGGTCACCATGTCGGCGCCGCGTACGGTGGAGCGCTCGCTCGCCGAGGAGGGGGAGGGCGAGCTGGGCGGCGAGCTCGATGACGATGGACCGGAGGGAGACGAGGAGGGCGAGGAGGTCGAGGCGACGCAGGAGGAGACCGTGGCGGCGGGAGAGGGCCCGGCGGACGCCGCTGGAGAGCGTCGCCGCCGCCGGCGGCGCCGGCGGCGGCGTGGTGGACGCGGCCGCGCTCGCGAGGGCGGCGCAGCCACGCAAGGCGCCGCCCAGCCTGGCGGCGCACCCGTGGCAGCGGCCGGCCAGAAGGATGTCGAGCCCGCGGCTGCCCCTCAGCGTGAGCCGTCCGCTCCCGCGGCGGAGCGGCCCGACGGCGACGGCGGAACGAGCGGGAGCTAGCGGCCGATGGCGGGCTCGCGGGGCGCCAGCACGGTGATCGCGGTCGGCGTCGCCGCCGTGCTGGCCGCCGGGACCGCTTGCCGCCGGGACGCCTTCCCCGCCGTCGCTTCGGTGCGGGTCGCGGAAGGGGCGCTCTCCGAGCCGATGCGGGAGGCGGGACTCGACGCGACGAGCCTCGAGACGTCGGCGCGCACCGCGCTCTCCGAGGCAGGGTTCCGTCAGGGGAAGGGCGACCACGCCTATCGTGCCCGCGTCGACGTGCTCGGGGTGCGGCTCGCGCCGGACGGGTTCGCCGGCAGCGCCCCGCGCGTCGAGATCGCCGTCGAGCTGGAGCTCGCGCCGTCGCGCCCCGAGGCGGGCGACCTCGTCCACGAGACGAGCACGGCGACGGCGACGCTCGCCGGCCGCACGCCCCGCGACGCGTGGCGCACCGCGTTCGGGCTGGCGGTGGCGGACGCCGCGAAGGGGCTCGCGCTCGGCTTCGCGGCCGAGGCGAAGCCGCTCGACGCGCTGATCCTGGATCTCGGCTCGCAGGACGCCCGGGTGCGCGATCATGCCATCCGCGTCCTCGCGGAGCGGCGCAGCCCGGAGGCCATCCCGGCGCTGCTCGAGCGGCTTCGCGACGGCGACCCCGACATCGTCCAGCGCGCGGTCGGCGCCCTCGCGCAGATCGGAGACCCCCGCGCCGTGGGAGCGCTCATCGAGGTCGCGCAGGGGGGCGATCCCGCGCTGACCGCGCGGATCGCGCGCATCGTGGGGGACATCGGTGGCCCCGAGGCGGAGGGCTACCTGCTCACCCTCGAGGCCGGTCACCCCGACCCCGCGGTGCGCCGGGCTGCGCGAGAGGCGCTCGCCGACCTCTCCGCGCGGGCGGAGGCCGCTGAGGCGCAGGTTTCCGCTAAGATGCGGGCCCCATGAGGCTCCGCCCGCTCGCCGTCACCCTGCTCGCCCTCGCTTGCGCCCGCGCCCCCGCCCCGGGCGCCGCGGTCGCCCCCGCCGGCGCCACGCCCGCCGATTACTTCCCGCTCGCGCTCGGCAACGAGTGGACCTACCAGGACGAGTCTCCCGCCGTGCCGCCGGAGCACCGCAGCCCTCGGACGGTGCGCATCGTCGAGCGCACGCAGGACGGGTACTTCAAGGACACCGAGCGCGGCGAGCTGCGCCTCGACGGCGACTGCCTGCACGACCGGGCGCGACGTCTCCTGTGTGGCCCCATCGCGACCGGCAACCGCTGGTCGTCCATCGTCTCGGCCAGCTCGACGGAGCGCTACGAGATCGCCGCGGTGGGCGAGACCGCCACCACCCCGGCCGGCGCGTTCGCGGGGTGCGTGCGCGTGCGGGCCCACAACCGCGCGGCGGAGGGCGCCGAGCACGTGCTCGAGATCACCTACGCGCCGGGGGTGGGACCGGTGAAGCTCGAGACGTTCGCGGTGGTCGGGGGGGCGGTGACGCCCCAGGTCAGGGCAGTGCTGAGCGCTTACAGGGTTGGAGGGAAGTGATGCGCGAGGTCGGGATCGGGATCGCCGGGTTCGGCACGGTCGGCGGAGGAGTGCTGTCGATCCTCCGCAGCCACGCAGGCGACATCGAGGCGCGCCTCGGGGCGCGGATCGCGGTGCGGCGCGTGGCGGTGCGCGACGAGGGCAAGGAGCGCGCGATCGGGCTCGCCCCCGAGCTCCTCACCACCCGCGTCGAGGACCTCCTCGAGGACCCCGGCATCGCGGTCGTCGTCGAGCTGATGGGCGGCGTGGACCAGGCCTTCGCGCTCGTGCGCGGCGCGCTCGAGCGCGGCAAGCACGTCGTCACGGCCAACAAGGCGCTCCTCGCGGCGCGGGGCGACGAGATCTTCCGGCTCGCCCGCGAGAAGGGCGTGGACGTCTACTACGAAGCCGCGGTCTGCGGCGGCGTCCCCATCATCCGGACCCTCCGCGAGGCGCTCGCCTCCGACCGCATCAACGCCCTCCACGGCATCGTCAACGGGACGACGAACTTCATCCTCACGGCGATGGACGAGCAGGGCGCGCGCTTCGAGGACGCCCTCCGCGAGGCGCAGAAGCTCGGGTACGCCGAGGCCGACCCCACGCTGGACGTGTCGGGCGGGGACGCGGCGCAGAAGCTCTGCGTCCTCGCGCAGCTGGCGTTCGGCGCGAGGCTCCGGCCGCAGGACGTGCTCACCGAGGGCATCACCGGGCTCAGCCCCGAGGACTTCCGCTGGGGGCGCGAGTTCGGGTACGCGCTCAAGCTCCTCGCGGTGGCCCGGCGCACCGGGCCGGCGGACGGCGCCGCCCCCGGCGCGCCCGACCAGATCGAGGCCCGCGTCCACCCGGCGTTCATCCCGCTCGGCTCGCTCCTCGCCGGCGTGCGGGGCGCGATGAACGCGGTGGTGCTCCACTCCGAGGCGCTCGGCCCGTCGATGCTGTACGGGCAGGGCGCCGGCGCGATGCCCACGGGCAGCGCGGTGGTGTCGGACATCATCGACCTCACGCGGAACATCCTCGCCGGCAGCCCGGGGCGCGTCCCGCTCCCCCCCGATCGCCCCCTCGTCGAGCTGCGGCCGCACGCGGAGGTGCGCTGCGCGTACTACCTGCACTTCTCCGTCAAGGACGCGCCGGGCGTGCTCGCGCGCACCGCCTCGAAGCTCGCCGAGCGGCGGATCTCCATCGCGGCGGTGCAGCAGCGGGAGCAGAACGACCAGGGGAAGCCCGTCCCGCTCGTGATCCTCACGCACCAGGCGCGCGAGGCGGACCTGCGCGGCGCCATCGACGAGATCGATCGGGATCCCACGACCCTCGCGCCCACGCGCCTCATCCGCATCGAGACCGTCTGATCCGGGCGCGCGCCGCGCCTCCTCGGCGGCGCGCGCCCCTGTCGACCCCCGGCGCGCCGGCGCGCGCGGGGCCCCGCGAGGCCGCGAGATGGTGAAGACGGAGATCCGGGTCATCTACGGCGACACGGATCAGATGGGCGTCGTCTACTACGGCAACTACCTGCGCTACTTCGAGGCGGGGCGGAACGAGTTCATCCGCGCGAAGGGGCTGCGCTACCGCGACTTCGAGGCGCAGCACGGGCTCGTGCTGCCCGTCGTCGAGGCGCAGGTGAGCTACCGCCTGCCGGCGCGGTACGACGACCTGCTCTCGGTGGAGATCTCGCTCGTCGAGGCGCGGCGCGCGTCGGCGCGCTTCGGGTACCGCATCCTCCGGGACGGGGAGCTCCTCGTCACCGGCTACACCGTGCACGCGTGCGTGGATCGCGAGGGCAAGGTCCAGCGCCTGCCCCGCGAGCTGCTCGATCGCCTCTCGGCGGGCGAGCCGCTCGCGGCCCAGCCCTGAAGGAGAGATGAGATGGATCGCAACCTCGCGCTCGAGGTCGTACGCGTCACCGAGGCCGCGGCGCTCGCCTCCGCCCGGCTCATGGGCCGCGGAGATCGTGACGGGGCCGACCGCGCGGCGGTGGAGGCGATGCGCCGCGTCTTCGACAACGTCGACGTCCGCGGGGAGGTGGTGATCGGCGAGGGGGAGCGCGACCGCGCGCCCATGCTGTACGTCGGCGAGAAGGTCGGCCGCGGCGTCGAAGGGGACGTCGAGGTCGAGATCGCCGTGGACGCGCTCGAGGGGAGCAACCTCTGCGCGACCGGCGCGCCGAACGCCATCAGCGTCATCGCCATCGGCGAGAAGGGCCGCCTCCTGCGCGCGCCCGACGGGTACATGGAGAAGATCGCCGTGGGCCCGGCGGCGAAGGGCGCCATCGACCTGCGCCGCTCGCCGACGGAGAACCTCGAGCGCATCGCCGACGCGCTCGGGAAGTACCTGGAGGACCTCACCGTCGTCATCCTCGACCGCCGGCGCAACGACGCCCTCGTGAAGGAGGTCCGCGCCGCCGGCGCGCGGATCAAGCTCATCGGCGACGGCGACGTGTCGGGCGCGCTCAACACCTGCTTCCCGGAGTCCGGCGTCGACGTGCTCATGGGGACCGGCGGTGCGCGGGAGGGCGTCATCGCGGCGGCGGCCCTCCGCTGCGTGGGCGGCGACATGCAGGGGCGGCTCCAGCTCCGCGACGACGGCGAGCGCGAGCGCGCCGCGCGGACCGGCCTGCGCGACCTCGACAAGGTGCTCTCCATCGACGCCCTCGCCGGCGGCAGCGTGATGTTCGCCGCGACCGGCGTGACGAACGGCGACTTCCTCCGCGGCGTCCGCTTCACCGGCGACGGGGCCCGGACCCACTCCGTCGTGATGCGCTCGAAGAGCGGGTCGATCCGTTACATCGAGACCATCCACAAGTTCTCCCGCGCGCCCGACTACGAGCACTAGCCGAGGGCCGCGAGGGAGCCGAGCCGTCGTGGGGCGCGCCGCCCCGAGGAGATGAGCCGCATGACCGCCGTGTCCCGAGAGGTCGTCATCGCCACCCCCGTGGAGCGGTTCTTCGACCTGGTGATCGACTACCCGCGGTACCCCGAGTTCGTGCCCGGCATCCACGCGTGCCGCGTGAAGGGGAACGGAGTGGGGGGCAAGGAGGTCGAGTACGAGCTCGACGTCGGCGTGAGGCGCATCCGCTACGTCCTCCGGCACGTCGAGGAGCGGCCGCGCCGCGTCGCCTGGTCGCTCGTCTCGGGCGAGATGATGAAGGTCTCCAACGGCTCGTGGGAGCTCGAAGCCGAGGACGGCAAGACCCGCGCGCTCTACACCGTCGAGATCCAGATCGCGAAGCCGCCGCTCGTCCCCCAGGCGATCGTCGACCGCATCGCGGACGAGCTGACGCGCGTCCAGCTCCCCCGCACGCTGGAGGCATTCAAGCGCCGCGCCGAGGAGGGAAGGTGAGCGAGTTGCGTGCGCTCGACGCACGGCCGCGTGGTCTGCGCGCCACGCCCGAGCCCTCGTGGAGCGCTCGCTCTCCCGGTCCGACTCCGATCCTTGACCCCCTGTCTCGCCGGGGAATACGATGAAACCATGGCCCTGCCGGGACATCTGAATGCGATGAAGGGGCGCAACGTTTAGAACGAGGAGAGCTCGAACGGAGAGGATCCAGGGGGAACGCAGCTTGCACGAACCCGGGACGGCGACGACGAGGGCGAGAGGACGCGCGATGCTGGACGCTTACGTCATCGAGGAGATAAAGCGACGCGAGCGGGAGCAGTCTCGCGACGATCGTCCCGTTCTCGAGCTGCCGATCCCCCAGCCGGTCCGTCGTCCGGGCGGCGACGAGCGCTCCGAGCGCGACGACGATCACGACGATCGCGACGACCGGAAGGACCGCGGCGTCGTGATCATCGACCTCGGCTGAACCCCCACAGGACGCTCCGCGATCGCCAGCGGCGATCGCCGGGACGAGGGCGCGGACCGCGAGGTCACGCGCCCGATTCTTTCGGCGCGGCTCCGTCCCGCCGGGTCCCGAAAACCGATTGACCGGCGGGTGGGCGGGGGGGCACATTCCCGCACCCACGCGGCGAGCGCCTACCGCCCGCCGGCCCTCGGCGCCAGGCGCGCCCCCACGGAGGAAGTCCGATGACCGAGATCATCAACGTGACCGCGCGCGAGATCCTCGACTCGCGCGGCAACCCGACGATCGAGGTCGAGGTGGCGGTCGGAACGGGGGACGTCGGTCGCGCCGCCGTCCCGTCGGGCGCCTCCACGGGCGAGCACGAGGCGCTCGAGCTACGAGACGGCGACAAGGGGCGCTACCTCGGCAAGGGGGTCCGGAAGGCGATCGCCAACGTGATGGACGAGATCGCCCCCGCGGTCGTCGGCCTCGACGCCGGTGACCAGGCGGTGCTCGACCAGCGGATGATCGAGCTCGACGGCACGGCGACGAAGTCCAAGCTGGGCGCGAACGCCATCCTGGGGGTATCGCTCGCCGCGGCGAAGGCGGCCGCGCAGGCGCACGGCCTGCCGCTGTACCGCTACGTCGGGGGGGCGGGCGCCCGCACGCTCCCCGTGCCGCTCATGAACATCCTGAACGGTGGCGCCCACGCGGACTCGAACGTCGACATCCAGGAGTTCATGGTCGTTCCGCTCGGCGCGCCCAGCTTCGCCGAGGCGCTGCGCTACGGCGCCGAGGTGTTCCACGCGCTGAAGGCGGTCCTGAAGAAGAAGGGAGCCGGCACGGGGGTCGGCGACGAGGGGGGCTACGCCCCGAACCTCGCCTCGAACGAGGAGGCGCTCGCGCTCATCATGAAGGCGATCGAGCAGGCCGGCCTCAAGGCGGGCGACGACGTCGGGCTGGCGCTCGACTGCGCGGCGAGCGAGTTCTTCGAGAAGAGCTCGGGCAAGTACGATCTGGAGGGGGAGGGGAAGGCCTTCGACGGGAAGGGGCTCGTCGACTTCTACGCCAGCCTGGCGGCGAAGTACCCGATCGTCTCCATCGAGGACGGCTGCGCCGAGGACGACTGGGCCACCTGGAAGCTCCTCACCGAGCGGCTCGGCTCGAAGCTCCAGCTCGTGGGCGACGATCTCTTCGTGACGAACGTCACCCGCCTCTCGCGCGGCATCGCGGAGGGCGTCGCGAACTCGATCCTCGTGAAGGTGAACCAGATCGGCTCGCTCACCGAGACGCTCGAGGCGGTGCGCATGGCGCACCGCGCCGGCTACACGAGCGTGATGAGCCACCGCTCCGGCGAGACCGAGGACACGACCATCGCCGACCTGTCGGTGGCCTGCGACTGCGGCCAGATCAAGACCGGCTCCGCCTCGCGCACCGACCGCGTCGCCAAGTACAACCAGCTCCTCCGGATCGAGGAGGAGCTCGGCAAGGCCGCCCGGTACGCAGGGCGGGATGCTTTCCGGGCGCTGCGCTGATCGTCCAGGCCAGCACACGGCGCGCCGCGGGATCGCCCTCCCGCGGCGCGTCGCCGTCTCCGGGGGGGCCGCTTCGGCGGCCGGTTCTGGACCGCGCCGCTCCACGCCGCCCCGGCGCGGCGGCCCGCGCGGCGCACCGAAGGAGCGAGCGGCAGTCTCGAAGTGGACGTTGACGGGGGATCCGTTTGACCGGCGCCGCCCCGGTTCGCTAGGTTCGCGCGCCACAGCGACGTTCGAGGAGAGCTCATGCGGGCCCAGTGGATCGCCAGGCGGCACGGACAGCCGAACGTGACGCAGATGCATCACGCGCGGCGGGGGAGCGTGACGGAGGAGATGGCCCACGTCGCGGCGCGGGAGAAGCTCGATCCCGAGCTCGTCCGGCAGGAGGTCGCGCGCGGGCGGATGGTGATCCCCGCCAACCTCAAGCACCCCGAGCTGGAGCCGATCGCCATCGGCATCGCGGCGACCTGCAAGATCAACGCGAACATCGGGAACAGCGCGGTCACCTCCGACGTGGACGAGGAGCTGCGCAAGCTCTCCGTGTGCCTGCGCCACGGCGCCGACACCGTGATGGACCTCTCGACGGGGGGCGACATCCCCCTCATCCGCGAGAACATCCTCCGGCACAGCCCCATCCCCGTGGGCACGGTGCCGATCTACGAGTGCCTCGCGCACGTGAAGGACGTGGTCGATCTCACGCCGCGAGGGCTCCTCGAGATCATCGAGGCCCAGGCGGCGCAGGGCGTGGACTACATGACCATCCACGCGGGCGTGCTGCGGGACATCGTGCCGATGGCCGCGGGGCGCATCACGGGGATCGTCAGCCGCGGCGGCGCGCTCCTGGCGCGCTGGATGGCGGCGAACGGGCAGGAGAACCCCCTCTACACGCACTTCGACGAGATCTGCGAGATCTTCAAGCGGTACGACGTGACGTTCTCGCTGGGCGACGGGCTGCGGCCCGGGTGCCTCGCCGACGCCTCCGACGAGGCCCAGTTCGCCGAGCTGAAGGTCCTCGGCGAGCTCACCCGCAAGGCGTGGGCGCACGACGTCCAGGTGATGGTCGAGGGGCCGGGGCACGTCCCGCTCGACCAGATCCCCATGAACATGCAGAAGGAGCGCGAGCTCTGCGACGAGGCGCCGTTCTACGTGCTCGGCCCGCTCGTCACGGACATCGCGCCCGGCTACGACCACATCACGAGCGCCATCGGCGCGGCCGTCGCGGCGCAGCACGGCGCGTCGATGCTCTGCTACGTCACGCCCGCCGAGCACCTCGGCCTCCCCGACGCGGAGGACGTGCGGCAGGGGATCGTGGCCTACAAGATCGCCGCCCACGCCGCCGACGTGGCCCGGCAGCGGCCGGGCGCGCGCGACCGCGACGACGCCCTGTCCCGGGCGCGCTACGCGTTCGACTGGAAGCGCCAGTTCGAGCTCTCGCTCGACCCGGACGCGGCGCGCACGAAGCACGACGCGACGCTGCCGCAGGAGGCCGCCAAGTCGGCCGAGTTCTGCTCCATGTGCGGGCCGAAGTTCTGCTCGATGCGGATCCACTCGCACCTCGGCGACGGCGCCGCCCCCGGGGCCGCGCTCCCGTGCGCCGACGCCGCCCCGTCCCAGCCCACCCGCGCCGGCGGCCCGCTGCCCATCGCGCGGTAGGTTCGCGGCGAACCGCCCTTCGGGGGCTCGCCCGTGACGCAGTCCCGAGGCGGGCGAGGGGTTAGGATCCCGGGCGATGGCACCCCGGGTGACGGTGTACGAGGTCGGCCCCCGCGACGGCCTCCAGAACGAGGCGAAGACCGTCCCGTCCGGCGACAAGCTCGCGCTCGTGCGCGCGCTCGCCGGCGCCGGGCTACGGCGCATCGAGGCGACGAGCTTCGTCTCGCCGCGCTGGATCCCGCAGCTCGCCGACGCCGCCGAGGTCACCGCCGCGCTCCCCCGCGTCCCGGGCGTCTCCTACGTGGTCCTCGTCCCGAACGCGAAGGGGCTCGAGCGGCTGGGGGAGGCGCTCGGGCGAGCGGGCCCGGACCACCCGCCCGTCGACGCAGCCGTCTTCCTCTCGGCGTCCGAGACCCACTCGCGTCGCAACATCAACAAGGGCATCGCGGAGGCGCTCGACGAGGCGGCGTCGCTCGTGCCGGCCGCGCTCGGGCGGGGGCTGCGCGTCCGGGGCTACGTCTCGACGGTGTGGGGCTGCCCGTACGAGGGGCGCGTCGACGCCGGGCGGGCCGCGGAGATCGCCCAGCGGCTCCTCGCCTTCGGCTGCCACCAGGTGTCGCTCGGCGACACCATCGGCGTGGGGACGCCTCACCAGACGCGGGACGTCGTGCGGCGCCTCCTCGCGACCGCCCGCCCCGAGCAGCTCGCGCTGCACATGCACGACACCCGCGGGACGGCGCTCGCGAACGTGCTCGTGGGGCTCGAGGAGGGGCTCACCACCTTCGACGCGGCGATCGGCGGCCTGGGCGGTTGCCCGTACGCGCCGGGCGCCTCCGGGAATCTCGCCACGGAGGACCTCGTGTACATGCTGCGGGGGATGGGCGTCGAGACGGGGATCGACTGGGAGCGGCTCGTCGCGGCCGGCGCCCTCGCGCAGCGGCTGGTGGGGCGCCGCCTGCCGGGCAAGGCGCTCCAGGCCGAGCTCGCTCGCGGCGCGCCGCATGCCGCGCCGGCCGGCGCGTGAGGCGGGCGTGAACGGTCCGGCGGGTTCGCCCCGCCGGCCCCGAGCCAGGAGGCTCGACGGATGGAGTTCCGGATCCAGCGGCGGGAGGGTGGCATCGAGGTGTGGACCATCGACGGCGAGGCGCGGCGCAACGCGATCTCGCGCGCGATGCTGCGCGAGCTCGAGGCCCACCTGGCGCGGGCGGCGACGGACCGCGCCCTGCGCTGCGTGGTGCTCACCGGCGCGGGCGACAAGGCCTTCTGCGCCGGGGCGGACCTGAAGGAGCGGGCCACCATGTCCGCCGAGGACGTGCACGCGTTCCACCGCGAGCTCCGCCGCGCGCTCCGCGGCATCGAGGAGGCGCCGCAGCCGTTCGTGGCGGCGCTGAACGGCGCCGCGCTCGGCGGCGGGCTCGAGCTGGCCCTCGCCTGCGATCTGCGCATCGCCGCGGACGCCGCGCAGCTCGGCCTGCCGGAGGTGTCGCTCGGCATCATCCCGGGCGGCGGAGGGACCCAGCGGCTCGCGCGGCTCGTCGGCGTCTCGCGCGCCAAGGACCTCGTCCTGACCGCGCGCCGCGCCTCCGCCGCCGAGGCGCTGGCGATGGGGCTCGTCACCCGGCTCGTCCCCGGCCAGCGGCTGCTGGCGGAGGCGGAGGAGCTCGCGCGGCGGGTCGCGCGCAACGCGCCCGTCTCGCTGCGGCAGGCGAAGCGCGCCATCGACGGCGGGTTCCACCTCCCGCTGGAGGAGGCGCTCGATCTCGAGAACCGGCTCTACCAGGACTGCCTCGGCACGAAGGACCGGGTCGAGGCGCTCCGCGCGTTCGCGGAGAAGCGGCCGCCGGTGTTCACCGGCGAGTGACCCCGCCCGGCGGGGAGAGCGAGGAACCGTGATGGACGCGGACGGAACCCCGGGCGGCGCCCCGAGGCCGGAGAGCCCGGACGAGCGGATCGAGCGCGAGCTCGCGCGCGTCGAGCGGGGCGGCGCGGAGAAGTACCACGCGAAGAACGCGGAGCAGGGGAAGCTCTTCGCCCGCGAGCGGCTCCGGCTGCTCCTCGACGAGGGCTCCTTCGTCGAGGACGGCGCGCTCGCGAACGCGCTCGATCCCGAGCTGCCCGCCGACGGAGTGGTGACGGGCATGGGCCGCGTCGACGGCCGGCCGGTGTGCGTCATGGCCAACGACTCGACGGTGAAGGCCGGGAGCTGGGGGGCCCGCACGGTCGAGAAGATCCTCCGCGTCCAGGAGGTCGCCGCCGCGCAGAAGGTCCCGCTGCTCTACCTCGTGGACTCCGCCGGCGCTCGCATCACCGACCAGGTGGAGATGTTCCCGGGCCGCCGCGGCGCCGGGCGGATCTTCCACAACGAGGTCCACCTCTCCGGCGTGGTCCCGCAGCTCTGCCTGCTCTTCGGTCCCTCCGCGGCGGGCGGCGCCTACATCCCGGCGTTCTGCGACATCGTGGTCATGGTCGAGGAGAACGCCTCCATGTACCTCGGCTCGCCGCGCATGGCGGAGATGGTCATCGGCGAGAAGGTGACGCTCGAGGAGCTGGGCGGTGCGCGGATGCACTGCTCGGTCTCGGGCTGCGGCGACTTCCTCGTCGAGACGGAGCAGGAGGCCATCGCGCTCGCCCGTCGCTGGCTCTCGTACCTGCCCGGCAACCACCGCGGACTGCCCCCGCCCGCGGCGGCCCGGCCGCCGCGCGCCGGGGCGCGCGCCATCGAGGAGCTCGTCCCGCGCGATCAGAACAAGCCGTTCGACGTGCTCGAGCTCATCGAGGCGATCGTCGACGAGGGCTCGTTCCTGGAGGTGAAGAAGCTGTGGGCGGCGGAGCTCGTCACCGGGCTCGCGCGCATCGACGGGCAGGTGGTGGGCATCCTCGCCAACCAGCCGCGGGTGAAGGGCGGCGTGCTGTTCGTGGACTCCGCCGACAAGGCGGCGCGGTTCATCTGGCTCTGCGACGCGTTCAACGTGCCGCTCCTCTACCTCGCCGACGTGCCCGGGTTCATGATCGGCACGAAGGTCGAGCGCGCGGGCATCATCCGCGCAGGCGCCAAGATGATCAGCGCCGTGTCCGAGGCGACCGTCCCGCGCATCTGCGTGGTGGTGCGCAAGGCCTACGGCGCGGGGCTCTACGCGATGGACGGGCCGGGGTTCGGCCCGAGCGCGACCCTCGCGCTGCCGCAGGCGATGATCGCCGTGATGGGCCCGGAGGCGGCGGTGAACGCCGTCTACTTCAACAAGATCCAGGAGAAGCCCGAGGGCGAGCGGGCGGCGTACGTCGCGGCGCTCCGCGACGAGTACCGCAAGGACATCGATCTCGTGAAGCTCGCGAGCGAGCTCGTGGTGGACGCGGTGGTACCCGGCAAGGCGCTGCGCGGCGAGCTCGCGCGGCGGTACGCCCTGTACGCATCGGGCCACGTGCCCCCTGCCGAGCGCAAGCGCGGGATCCTGCCGGTGTAGGGGGGGCATCGGGCTTCGGGCTTCAGGAGAAGCCTCTGCGCGGTCTTCGAAGCCGGTAACCCGTAGCCGGTAGCCCAGGTTTTTCGACATCGTGCTCGTCGGTTTTGGAGTGGAGGCCCACATGGACTTCGAGCTGCCCGAGGAGCTTCGCGAGATCCAGCGCACCGTCCGCGACTTCTGCGAGGCGAAGGTGAAGCCGCGGGCGCGCGCCTGGGACGAGAAGGAGGAGTTCCCCTGGGAGGTCGTGCGCGAGCTCGGCCCCCTCGGGCTCCTGGGCATCGCGGTGCCGGAGGAGTACGGCGGCGCCGGCATGGGGGCGCTGGCGGTGGCCGTGGTGGTCGAGGAGATCGCGCGCTACGACGGCTCGCTCGCGCTGACGGTGGCGAGCCACAACGGGCTCGGCACCGGGCACATCCTGCGCTTCGGCAGCGAGGAGCAGCGGCGCCGCTGGGTGCCGCCGCTCGCGCGCGGCGAGAAGCTCGCCGCGTGGGGGCTCACCGAGCCCGGCAGCGGGTCCGACGCCGCCGGGCTCCGGACGACCGCGGTGCGGCGCGGGGATCGCTGGCTCCTGAACGGCGCGAAGACCTTCATCACCCAGGGCACGGTGGGCGACACCTTCGTGGTCCTCGCCAACACCGAGCCCGAGCGCAAGCAGCACGGGATCACCGCCTTCGTCCTCGAGAAGGGGGCGAAGGGGTTCTCGCAGCGGCCCATCCACGGCAAGCTCGGCATGCGCAGCTCGGACACCGCCGAGCTTCACCTCGACGAGGTGGAGGTGCCGGACGCGCAGCGGCTGGGCGAGGTGAACCAGGGGTTCGTGAACACCCTGCAGATCCTCGACCGTGGCCGCATCACCATCGGCGCGCTGGCGGTGGGGCTCGCCCGCGGAGCCCTGGAGGAGTCGCGGGCCTACGCGAAGGAGCGCCGGACCTTCGGCCGGCCGATCGCCGAGCACCAGGCCGTCGCCTTCATGCTCGCCGACGTCGCCACCGAGGTCGCCGCGGCCCGGCTCCTCGTGCACCGCGCGGCGGCGCTCTGCGACGCGGGGGAGCCGTTCGGCGCCGAGGCTTCCATGGCGAAGCTCTTCGCGAGCGAGGCCGCCATGCGCGCGACCACCAAGGCCGTGCAGATCCACGGCGGCTACGGCTACACCCGGGACTTCCCCGTCGAGCGGTACTTCAGGGACGCGAAGCTCACCGAGATCGGGGAGGGGACGAGCGAGATCCAGCGACTCGTGATCTCCCGCGCGGTCCTCCGGTAGTCCGCCTGCCCGTCGAGCAGCACGACCTCGACCCTGCGGTGGGGAGCCGTCGCGCGGGCGGAGGCGGGCGCGCGCAGCTCCCCCGCGGTAGGACCTCGCGCGGGGAGGGCGCGATGACCGAGCGCGAGAAGATGCTTGCGGGCGAGCCGTACCTGGCGACGGATCCGGAGCTGGTGCGCGCGCGCTCATTCGCTCGCCGCGCGCTGAGGCGCTTCGCCGCGACGGCGCCGGACGACGTCGTGGGGCGAGAAGCGATCCTGCGCGAGCTGCTCGGATCGTTCGGCCCGGCCGCGTACGTCGAGCCGCCGCTCTTCGTCGACTACGGCGCCCACCTGCACGTCGGCGCGCGCGCCTACCTCAACACCGGCTGCGTCCTCCTCGACTGCGCGCGGATCGACGTGGGCGCCGACGCGCTCCTCGGTCCGGGTGTCCACGTCTACACCGCGACGCACCCCATCGATCCCGAGGAGAGCGCGCGCGGTCCGGAGCTCGCGCGGCCCGTCCGCATCGGCGCGAAGGCCTGGATCGGCGGCTCGGCGGTGATCCTGCCGGGGGTGACGATCGGCGAGGGGGCGACGGTCGGCGCCGGGAGCGTCGTGACGCGTGACGTGCCCGCGCGCTGCGTGGCGGCCGGGAACCCGTGCCGCGTCATCCGGGCGCTCCCCTGATCGCGCCGCTGGGCGCGCCGCAGCCGGCGCCCGGAGCGCCCCGGTGACCGAGGTGCAACGGCTCGTCATCTCGCGCGCGATTCTGAGGTAACCTGCTCCGGCGAAAGGGCAGCGGGCATCGAATGGGCGAGGGCGAGCACACCATCATCAGCAAGATCCCCCGGGAGCGGCTGAACCAGATCGCCTCGCGCAAGCTCTCCGCCCTCGGCATTCCGGTCCGGCTCGGGGCCGATCGCGAGAGCCTCGAGGGCGAGCTCACGCTCTCCCGCGCCATCCACCCGGCCACCGGCCAGCCGATCCCGCGCGCGCGCTTCGCCGTGGTCGGCCACGACCACCTCCGGTTCCTCGACGCGCCCCTGTCCGCCCTCGGGGCGGTGCCTTTCCACGAGCACGAGCGGGCCGCTCAGCTCGACCAGGCGATCACCGCGCGCCTCCAGGAGCGCGCCGCCGCCGTCGCCGACGTCGCCGCCCGGCTCAGGGCGCTCCTGCTCGATCCGCGGCTGGACGCCGATCGGCTCTCGGCCCGCGCGGTGGTGAAGACGCCCAGCCACGCGTTCGAGCTCCTCGGCGGACCGGAGGGCGTCCGCGTCTCGCGCGTGGCGCCGGTCGGCGGAGCGCCGTTCGAGGTCTCGCCGGAGTTCCCTCCGCTCGATCTCGGCGAGCTGCGCACGCCCAGCGCCCTCGAGCTGCACCTCGTCGGCGCGGTGGGGCGGATGGCTCCAGCGGCGCGCGAGGGGCGACCGCCCGCGGGGCCCGCCGCGGCCGGGCTGGAGGCGACGCCGGCGCCGCGCAACGCGCTCACGCTCGCGGCGCTCGCCGAGGTCTTCGGGGCCGAGTCCACCCTCGCCCCCAACGCGATGGTGGAGCTCGTGCAGGAGTTCCAGCACGGGGGCACCCGCTACCGGTTCGTGGCGACCCGGGAGATGGGGACGCAGTTCAAGGGCCGGCTCATCGGGCCGAGCGGCGACGTCTGGTCGGACCGCTTCGAGCTCGCCGCCTTCCCGGGCACGCGCGCGCTCGTCGCGCTCGCCCTCGGCCTCCCGCCGGAGCCGGCCGCCGCCGCGAGCGCAGGGGGCGCCTTCACCGGCCGGCTGGCCCTCGACCACGGCGAGGTGCCCGGCCACCTCCAGCCGCACCCGGGCGAGATCTGGGTGATGAGCGTGGTGGTGGAGGACGCGCGGGAGGGCGAGGTCCGCTACGTGGGGACCGACATCGACGGGCGGCCGTACGGCGCCGCGCGCGTCCTGCCCCGCGCCGACTTCGAGGCGGTCTTCTCCCAGGAGCGCGGCGGCTGGCGGCTGCTCGTGCTCGTGGACCAGGTGCAGGACGGCAGCGTCATCTACCGCCAGCTCGACCGGGGCCGGCAGCCCATCGGCGCCCCCCGCAAGATGGCGGCGGCCATCCTCGTAGCGAACTTCGTGCCGGAGGCGGCGGCCTACTGATGACGACCGGAAGCTCCATCGCCGACCGCGTGCTCGCAGGGGAGGTCCGCGCCGCTGCCCGCCTCATGCGCGACCTCGACGACCGCCAGCCCGGCGCCGAGGCGGCGCTCCGCGCGCTGTTCCCGCGCACCGGCCGCGCCTACGTCATCGGCCTCACCGGCGCGCCCGGCGCCGGAAAGTCCTCGCTGACCGATCGGCTCATCGCCCACCATCGCGCTCAGGGCCGGACGGTCGGCGTGGTGGCGGTCGACCCGACGAGCCCCTTCACCGGCGGGGCGATCCTCGGCGATCGTATTCGCATGCAGGATCACGCCCTCGATCCCGGCGTCTTCATCCGCTCGCTCGGCACGCGCGGCCACCTGGGCGGCCTCTCGCGCTCGACCGCGGACGTCGTGCAGGTGCTGGACGCGATGGGCAAGGACGTCATCCTCGTCGAGACGGTGGGCGTCGGGCAGGACGAGATCGAGGTCGCGAACCTGGCCCACACCGTGGTGGTGGTGGCCGTCCCCGGCCTGGGCGACGACGTCCAGGCGATCAAGGCCGGGGTCCTGGAGATCGCGGACGTGTTCGCGGTCAACAAGGCGGATCGCGAGGGCGCGGACCGCACCGTGCGCGATCTGCAGGGGATGCTGGAGCTGCGCCGCACGGTGATCGGCCGGCCGGGGGAGCACGACGCGGCCCACCACTTCGAGCTCGCCGAGCCGGGCCTGGCCGCGCAGGACGGGACCTGGGAGCCGCCCATCGTGCGGACGGTGGCGCTGCGCGACGAGGGCACCCGGGAGCTCGTCGCCGCCATCGACGCGCACCGGGCCCACCTCGAGGAGGGCGGCGGACGGCGCGCGCGGGACACCGCGCGGGCGCGGGCCGCGTTCGTGGCGGTGCTGCGCGAGCGGCTCGTCCAGGGGGCGCTCGAGCGGCTCGAGGCGGAGATGGGCCGGCTCGACGCCGTCGCGGAGCGGATCGCGGCGCGCGAGGCGGATCCGTACGCGCTCGCGGACGAGCTCGCTGCACGCCTGCGCGCATGAGGAGCCGGATGCACGACGCGAACGAGCCCGGCCAGGCCGGGGCACCGGTCGACCCCGTCGCCACCCTCGAGGCGCGCCTCGGGCTGTGCCTCGGCGATCGCTCCACGGCGCTCGCCGCGCTCACGCACAAGTCGTACGTGAACGAGCACCGCGACGAGCCGGGCCTCGGCGACAACGAGCGGCTCGAGTTCCTCGGGGACGCGGTCATCGACCTCGCCGTCTCGCACCGGCTCATGGAGCGGTTCCCGGCGGCGCGCGAGGGCGACCTCTCGAAGATGCGGGCGGCGGTGGTGGACGAGCAGGGGCTCTCCGAGATGGCGCGGGCCCTCGACCTCGGCTCGCTCCTCCGGCTCGGCCGAGGAGAGGAGCTGACCGGCGGCCGCCGCAAGGCCTCGCTCCTGGCGGACGCGATGGAGGCGGTGGTCGCCGCGCTGTACCTCGACGCCGGCCTCGCCCCCGTGCTCGTCCTCATCGATCGCTTCCTCGGCGACGCGTTCGCCCGCGCGGCGGCCGGCACGCTCGACCGCGACTTCAAGACGCAGCTCCAGGAGCTGGCGCAGAGCCGCGTCCGCGCGACGCCGCGCTACCGCGTCGTCGGCGAGCACGGCCCCGATCACTCGAAGACGTTCGAGGTGGAGACCGAGCTCCGCGGCGAGGTGGTCGGACGCGGCACGGGCCGGTCGAAGAAGGACGCCGAGCAGGCCGCGGCGAAGATCGGGCTCGACCTGCTCCTGCGCCGCTGCGCCGACGAGAGCGCCGCCGCCGGGGCGGGGGGCGGGACCCCCGCGGCACCCGCCGAGAGCGCCGTCGAGCGCACCGCGCCCGAGCACGCGGCGCCGGCGTCACCTCCGCCAGACACCGACGAGCCGCGCGTAGCCGGGCAGCCCGCGCCGGGAGCCGCGGTCGCCGCGGCACCGGTCCCTGCGGTCGAGCCCGCCGCCGAGCTCGCGCCGCCCGCCGAGGGCACGCTCCCGACGGAAGCGCCAGCCGCCGCCGAGCCGCCGAGCGAGCCGCCACCCGCGAAGCGGGTGCGCGCGAAGGCGGCGCGGCCAGCGAAGAAGTCGACGCCGAAGGCCCGGCGCTCCGCGCCCGAGGTCCCCGCCACGAAGAAGGCCCGCAAGGGGGCGCGTCGCCGCAAGTGAACGAGGCGAGGCATGCTTCGCCCTCTTTCCATTTGCCCGCACCCCCGCCGGTGGCTAGCATCCCGCGCATATGACGAGACCCACCGTGCTCCTCGCCGCGCTCGCGGCCTCGCTCGTCGTGCCCGCGGCGGCCCAGGCGAAGGACCTCTACGCCGTGTTCCAGACCTCGCGCGGCGCGATCGGCGTGAAGCTGCTCCCGGAGAAGGCCCCGAAGGCCGTCGAGAACTTCGTCGGCCTCGCCCAGGGCAAGAAGGCCTGGACCGATCCCGCCACCGGCAAGCAGGTCACCCAGCCGCTCTACGACGGGACGCTGTTCCACCGCGTCATCCCGGGCTTCATGATCCAGGGCGGCGACCCGCTGTCGCGCGGCGCCGCGCTGGGGGAGACGAGCAGCGCGTCGGGCCGGCCGTTCGGGACGGGCGACCCGGGCTTCCGCTTCGCGGACGAGCTCGAGAAGCCGCCCGCGAAGCCGTTCGCGAAGCCCTGCCAGCTCGCGATGGCGAACAGCGGGCCCAACACGAACGGCTCGCAGTTCTTCATCACCGAGGCGGCGACGCCGTGGCTCGATCCGAAGGCGTGCGGCGCGCCGGGCGGCGCGTGCGGCTACGTGCACTTCGGGGAGGGCGTGTGCGGCTGCGAGCTGGTGGCGCCGATCGCCCGCGCCGGGAACGGCCAGACGAAGCTCGTGAAGGTCACCATCACGGAGAAGGCGCCCACCTGCAAGTGAGCGGCGCCGGCCGGGCGGACGATCCGCGCCGGCGAGGACGGGAGGAGAGACATGGCTGAGCAGCTCTACGCGACGTTCCAGACTTCCCTCGGCGAGATCGTCGTGAAGCTCCTGCCGGAGAAGGCGCCGAAGACCGTCGAGAACTTCGTCGGCCTCGCGGAGGGGACGAAGGAGTGGACGGACCCCCGCAGCGGCCAGAAGCAGAAGAAGCCGCTCTACGACGGCACGGTGTTCCACCGCGTCATCCCCGAGTTCATGATCCAGGGCGGCGATCCGCTGGGGACCGGCACCGGCGGGCCCGGCTACAAGTTCGCGGACGAGATCGGCCCCGACAACCGGTTCACGAAGGGCGGCCTGCTCGCGATGGCGAACGCCGGCCCGAACACCAACGGCTCGCAGTTCTTCATCACGGAGATCGCGACGCCCTGGCTCGACAAGGGACACACCATCTTCGGAGAGGTGGTGCGCGGCGAGGAGCTCGTGCCGAAGATCGCGCGCACCGGCAACGCGAAGGTCAAGCTCGAGAAGGTCACCATCACCCGCGGCGCCCAGCCCTAAGGGCGGCGACGCAGAAACCCACAGGCGCCCGTCTCCCCCCGACGAGCTCGGGGGGAGCGGGGCCCCGCTCCGGGGACGGGCGCGATCACCTCCATGACCAAGAAGAAGCAGCCGCAGTTCCGCGCCGGGTTCGTCGCCATCGTCGGGCGGCCCAACGTCGGCAAGTCCACCCTGCTGAACCGCGTGCTCGGAGAGCACGTGGCGATCGTGACGCCGCGCCCGCAGACGACGCGCACCCGCATCCTGGGGATCTGGAACGGGAAGGGCGCCCAGATCGCGTTCTTCGACACGCCCGGGCTGCACCGCGCGAAGGGGCCGCTCAACCGCCGCATGGTCGAGGTCGCGCTCACCACCCTCGACGAGGTGGACGCGGTGCTCATGCTCGTCGAGGCGGGCACCGGGCCGGAGGGGCGCGTCGAGGTCGGCGAGGCGACGCGCTGGGCCATCGAGGAGGTGCGGCGCCGCGGCAAGCCCGCGATCCTCGGCATCTCCAAGATGGACCGGGCGCCGCGCGCCACGCTCCTCCCCGTGATCGACGCGTACAAGGGCCTGCACGCGTGGACGGAGATCGTCCCGTTCTCCGGGCTGACCGGCGAGAACGTCGACACGCTCCTCGAGGTCCTCTCGAAGCACCTCCCGGAGTCGGAGGCGCCGCTCTTCCCGCCGGACCAGCTCACCGATCAGGCCGAGCGCGCGCTCGCCGCCGAGTACGTGCGCGAGCAGCTGATGCTGCACACGCACCAGGAGATCCCCTACGCGGCGGCGGTCGAGGTGGAGGAGTTCGACGAGGCCGAGCGCCGCGACGGCGGCGGGCTGGTCCGCGTCTCGGCGGTGGTCCTCGTCGAGCGCGAGTCGCAGAAGGCCATCGTGATCGGCAAGGGCGGGGCGATGCTGAAGAAGGTCGGGACCCGCGCGCGGGAGAACCTGGAGCGGCTCCTCGGGTGCAAGGTGTTCCTCTCCCTGACGGTGAAGGTGGAGGAGCGCTGGAGCGAGCGCGCCACCGCGCTGAAGAGGCTCGGCCTGTGAGCGCGCCCGCCCCCCCCTCGCCGCGGGCGCTCGTCGCCCTCGTCGGACGCCCGAACGTGGGCAAGTCCACGCTGTTCAACCGGCTCGCCGGCCGCCGCGCCGCCATCGTGCAGGACGTCCCAGGCGTCACGCGCGATCGGAACTACGCCGACTTCAGCTTCGACGGCCGCGCGCTCTCCGTCGTCGACACGGGCGGGTTCGAGCCCGAGTCGCGCGACCGGCTCATGTCGCAGGTGCGCCAGCAGGCCCAGCTCGCCGTCGAGGAGGCCGCCGCGGTGGTGCTCGTCGTCGACGGTCGCGAGGGGCTCACCGCCGTCGACCGCTCGGTCGCCGATCTCCTCCGGCGCGCCGGCAAGCCGCTCTTCGTCGCGGTGAACAAGGTCGACACCGCCCGCACCGAGGAGGAGATCCCGCTCGCCGAGTTCTACCAGCTCGGGTTCGGGGAGGTTCACAGCGTCTCGGCCGAGCACGGGCGCGGCGTGGGGGACCTCGTCGAGGCGATCGTCGAGAAGCTCCAGCTCCCCGAGGCGCCGCCCGCGCCGGAGGACGTGGAGGAGCCCGAGGAGGTCACCGAGGCCGACCGGCCGAAGGGGGACATCCGGCTCGCCATCGTGGGCCGGCCGAACGTGGGGAAGAGCACCTTCGTGAACTCCCTGCTCGGCCACGAGCGCTTCGTCGTCTCCGACGTGCCCGGCACCACGCGCGACGCCATCGACTCGCTCGTCGAGCAGCGCGGCCAGCGCTTCGTCGTGACGGACACCGCCGGAATCCGGCGCAAGAGCGCCATCGCCCAGGCCGTCGAGGCCTACTCGGTCGTCCGGTCGATGAAGGCGATCGACCGCGCCGAGGTCGTCGCCTGCCTGCTCGACGCGACCGAGGCCGGCGTCGAGCAGGACGCCCGGCTCCTGGGGCTCATCGCGGAGAAGGCGAAGGCGCTCCTCGTGGTGATCAACAAGTGGGACATCGCCGAGCGCGAGGGCGCGACCCAGGACTGGTACAGAAAGGAGCTGCACAAGCGGCTCCCCTTCGTCTCGTTCGCGCCGATGCTGTTCGTGTCCGCCAAGGAAGGGCGCGGCGTCACCCGCGTCCTCGACCGCGCGGCGCGCCTCGTGGAGCAGTACCGCGCCCGCTTCCCCACGCCCGCCCTGAACGAGCTGCTCGAGGCGATCCAGGAGGAGCACCCGGCGCCGCTCGCGAAGGGGCACCCGGTGAAGCTGTACTACGTGGCGCAGGTGGCCTACGCCCCCCCGACCTTCGTCATCCAGTGCAACCGGCCGGAGGCGATCGGCGAGCCCTACCGGCGCTTCGTCGAGAACCGCTTCCGAGACGCCTTCGGGCTGGACGTGCCGATGCGGCTCGTGTTCCGCGAGCGCAAGCGGCGGAGCCGGCCGCCCTCGCGGAAGCGCGGCTGACGGCCGGCCGGCTTTCCCTTGACGGCGTCCGCCCGTGCCCTCTAGATTGGCCCGGTTTTCTTGAGGATTCTCGCGCTTCGCGCCCCCGAGAGGTGTCATGTCTTCGAAGACCAGCGTCATCACCCGCAAGGACATGAAGGAGCCGGACAAGTTCCAGCACGCGGCGGAGCAGGCCGCCGGCTGGGTCGCGGCGCGGAGGCGGCAGGCGCTCCTCGCCGGCGGCGCCGCGCTCGGGCTCGTGATCCTCGTCGCGGTCGTCCTGCTCGTGCAGTCGCGGCGGGCCGAGACCACCGGCGCCGCGGTGTCGCAGCTCCTCTCGACCGTCGGCGGCACCGTCTCGACGGTGCCACTCCCGGGCCAGCCGGGCCCGTTCTTCCCGACCGAGGAGGCGCGCCAGCGTGCCATCGTCGGAGCGGCGGACGCGGTCGTCGCCGAGCACGGCGGCAGCGCGGCGGCCCTCGCGGCGCTCGCGAAGGGTGACGCCCACCTGCGGCTGCGGGAGTGGGACGCGGCGAAGGCCGCCTACGAGAAGTACCTCACGGAGGCGGACCGCGACGACTCGCTCCGCTTCGGCGCGCTCGAGGGGCTCGCCCTCGCCGGCGAAGGGAAGGGCGATCTGGCCGCCGCGGCGGACGGCTTCGCGCGCATGGCCAAGGAGGCGCCCGCCTTCTCCGATCGCGCCGATCTCGAGCGTGCCCGCGTGCTCGCCGCCGCCGGCAAGCTCGACGAGGCGCGCCAGGTGCTCGCCGCCTTCCCCGAGCAGCACAAGGAGTCGCCCCTCGCGCCCGAGGCCGCGCAGCGGCTCGGGAAGCTCGGCGGCAAGTAGATGACGGCGCTCGCGCTCGCCGTCGCGCTCGCCGCGACGGCCCCCGGGATGCGGAGCGGCCTGCCGCCGGCCCCGCGGGAGCTCTACCGCATCGCCTGGCAGCGTCCGCTCGTCACGCCGAAGGCGCTCGAGTGGAAGCCGCGCGAGCCGGGCGGCGTCGCCGTGGACGCGGCGAGCGGCACGGTGCTGTTCGGGACGCGCGACGGCTGGCTGCACGCGGTGCGCGACGACGGCGAGGTCGCCTGGGAGTTCCGGGCCACCAGTGGCTTCTCCGGACCGCCCGCGATCGCGGGCGACACGGTCTACGCCGGGTGCGACGACGGGCACCTCTACGCGATCGCGCTCGACTCGGGCAAGGAGCGCTGGCGCTACGACGCGAAGGAGGAGCTCGGGACCAAGCCGGCGGTGGTGGACGGCACCGTGTACGTCGCGAGCCTGCAGGACACCGTCTTCGCGATCGACGCGAAGACCGGCGCCTGGAAGTGGCACCACCGGCGCGAGCCGCGCGCGGGCTTCACGATCCGTGGCGCCGCCCCGGTGCAGGTCGCGCGCGGCACGGTGTACGCGGCCTACTCCGACGGCTTCGTCGCGGCGCTGGATCCGGCCAGCGGCTCGGCCCGCTGGGAGCGCATGGTCGCGCCCGCGGGCGACGAGCTCGACGTGGACGGCCTGGTAGTGGAGGGCGACCGCGTGTACGCGGCGGCCTACTCCGGCGCCGTCGTCGCGCTCGACGCCGCGAACGGTACGACCCGGTGGACCTTCGAGGCGCCCGGGGCCGTGAAGGTCGCGGTCGCGCCGGGCGGGACGGTCCTCGCGGTCGCGACCGCCGGCGTCTACGCGCTCTCCGCTGGAGACGGCGCCGTGCTCTGGTCGTCCCCGCTGCGCGGCGGCGTCCCGGCCGCCGAGCCGGTGCTCGCGGGCGCGTGGGTCCTCGTCCCCGCGGGCGGCGGCGGACTGCGCTGGCTCGAGGCCTCGAGCGGGCGGCTCGTCCGCGTGCTCGACCCGGGCAGCGGCGTCACGGGCGTGCCGGCAGTCGTCGAGGGGCGCGTGTACGTGCTCTCCAATCGCGGCGATCTCTTCGCGCTCGACCTGACCTGACGTGAGGCGCCTGCGCGTCGTCGCCGCCGTGATCCGCCGAGCGGACCTCGTCCTCATCACGCGCCGCCCCGACCGGCCCGGCCTGCCGGGCCAGTGGGAGTTCCCGGGCGGCAAGGTCGAGGAGGGCGAGGAGGAGCCGGCCGCGCTCAGGCGCGAGCTCGCGGAGGAGCTCGGCTGCAGCGCGGAGGTGGGTCCGCTCCTGCTGCGCCATTCGCACGCCTACCCGGAGCTGGAGGTCGAGCTCGCCTTCTACCGCTGCGCCCTCGGACCGGAGGTGCCCCGGCCCATCGGCGTCGCCGAGATCGCCTGGGCGCCGCGGGGCTCGCTCGCCTCGTACGACTTCCTCGAGGCGGACCGGGCGGTGCTCGCCGAGCTCGAGCGGCTCGGCTGAGCGGCAGACGGCGCGCCGCCCTCAGCGGCGGCGCTTCCGCTTCGGCGCTGGCTTCGGCTCGGGCTTCGGCGGCTCGCCGGCGACGAGCACGGTCAGGTTGAGCGGCCCGAAGGTGCGTCCCGCGACGTCCTGGAGCTCGCGCGCGCGGGCCCCGTCGAGCCGCAGGACGTAGCGCGCACCCGGGACGAGCGGCGCCGCCGGCGCGAGCGTGAAGCGGGTGGTCGCGCCCACCTCTCTCATGCCGCTCGAGGGGACGATGGCGTCGGCTGCGTCGAGCAGGACGAGCCGGCCGTCGGGGACCTCGCCGCGGAGCTCGACGCGGAAGGACGCGGCGGGATCGACGACCGTCTCCTCGTCGCGCGCGAGCGGGATGGGGCCGGTCGGCTCGAGCGCGACCGCCTCGCGCACGAGCGTCGCGGCCGACGGCGCGGAGCCGGGATCGGCGAGCCGCCCCGCCTCCCGCTCCTGAGCCGGGGCGTCGGCCGGCGGGAGCGCCTGCACGTCCGCGCCGGGCGTCGGCGCGACCACCGGGACCGGGACCGGGTCCGCGCCCGCGGACGATGGCGCGGCCGGGCCGGAAGGCCCGGCGCCGGGCGCGGGCGACGTGGAGGGTGAGGCCGCGGCGGGAGCGGCCTCGGAGCAGCCGAGGGCGAGGACGACGACCAGGATGCCGAGCGCTGGGAGACGCGTCATCGGGGGCGAGGGTAACACGGGCCGAGCGGGTCCGAGCCCGGTCGGACGAGCAGGAGGCGGCCCGAGAGCGGGCGCATCGTTGCACTCCAAAGGGACCGGGCCGCGGCTGCCACCTCTCCGCATGTCACCGGTGGAGGTCGGATGGCCGAGAAGGTCTACGTCGTGTTCGGCGCCACCGGCCACGTGGGCGCCGTCGTCGCCCGGAAGATCGCCGAGGAGGGCCGTCCGGTCCGCGCCGTCGCGCGGAGCGCCGGGCCGCTCGGCGCGCTCGCCCGGGCGGGGGCGGAGCCGGTGCTGGGGAGCGTGGATGATCCCGTGCTCGTGCGGCGCGCGCTGGATGGCGCGGGCGCGGCGTTCGTGATCGTCCCGCCGTATCCGGGTCCCGGAATCCGGGCGTGGCAGGACCGCGTCGCGGGGATCCTCGCCGAGGGCCTCGAGGCCGCGCGGGTGCCGTACGCGGTGGCGCTCTCCAGCCTCGGCGCGCAGCACGGGAGCGGGACCGGCCCCATCGCCGGCCTGCACACCCTCGAGCGCCGCCTCTCGCAGGTGCCGGCGCTGAGCGCGCTCTTCCTGCGGCCCGGCTACTACTTCGAGAACCACCTCGAGGCCATCCCGCTCGTGCGGTCGGCCGGGATGAGCGGCGGGGCGATCGCCGCCGAGCTGCGCTTCCAGCAGCTCGCCGCCGCCGACGTGGGCGAGGTCGCCGCGCAGCGCCTGCTCGCCCTAGACTGGCGCGGCAGCGAGGTGCTGGAGCTGCACGGAGAGCGTGACCTGACCATGGCGGAGGTCACGCGCGCGCTGGGCGCGGCCATCGGCAGGCCCGACCTCCCGTACGTCGCCTTCCCCTACGCGGACGCGCACGCGGCGATGGTCCGGGCCGGGCTGCCGGAGGAGCTGGCGGCGATCTACGTCGAGCTCGCCCGCGGCCTGAACGAGGGGAGGGTGCAGGCGACGCAGCCGCGCTCCGGCGCGACGTCCACCCCCACGTCGATCGAGGCCTGGGCGCGCTCGGTGTTCGCGCCCGCCTTCCGCTCGTCGTGAGCACGCCCTCGCCGGCGGCGCCGGGCGCGCGTCACGCGCGCCCCGCCTTCGGATAGGCCTCGCGGACCGTGCGCGCGAGCCGCTGGAGCGCGGGGGCGAGCGGCGAGCGGCGGCGCCACACGAGGGCGATGGTCCGGTGCGGGACGGGGGCCGCGAAGGGGCGGAGGCGCAGGTCCCCGCGCCGTGTCTCCGCGGCGAGCGCGAGCTCGGGCAGGAGCGTCACGCCCGCCCCGCCGGCGACCATCTGCACGAGGGTGGGGAGGCTCGTCGCCCGGAACTCCAGCTCGTGCGCGCGGGCCCGCGCGCACACGTCGAGCGCCTGCGCCCTCAGGCAGTGCCCGTCGTCGAGGAGGAGGACGTCCGCCCCGCGCAGCTCGGCCGCGCTGGCGGGGCCGCTGCGCGCGCCGAGCGGATGATCGCGCGGGGTCGCGAGCACGAACGGATCGCGGGCGATCTCGGCGTGCTCGACCTCGCCGAGCTCGGCCTCGAGCGCGAGCAGCGCCGCGTCGAGGGCGCCGGCGTCGAGCCGCCGGACGAGCTCCTCGGTCTTGTCCTCGACCCAGGTGATGGCGAGGCGCGGGTAGGCGGCGCGGAGCGCGGGCGCGGCGCGGGGCAGCAGGTACGGCGACACCGTCGGGATGACGCCCACCCGCAGCGCGCCGTCGAGGGGGTCGCCCGCCGCCCGCGCGGCGCCGGCGAGGTCGTCCGCCTCGACGAGCACGCGCCGCGCACGCGCGAGGAGCGCCCCGCCCGCCGCGGTGACGAGGACGCGCCGGCGGTCGCGCTCGAACAGGCGCACGCCGAGGGCCGCCTCGAGCTGGGCGACCTGCGTGGAGAGCGAGGGCTGCGCGACGCGGCACCGCTCGGCGGCGCGCCGGAAGCTCAGGGTCTCCGCGACGGCGAGCGCGTACTGCAGCTGGCGGAGGGTGAAGGCGTGGGGCGGGAGCGGAGTCATAGCCTGATCCTAACGAACTCATGCCGAGGATGTATTGGGCAAATCACCGCCCCGGCGGCACCTTCACCCCTGCGGCGCGGCGACCTCCGCCGCCCGAGAAAGGGAGACCGACCAGATGCTGACCGTGGGTGACCGCTTCCCCGAGTACCGCCTCCAGTCCGTCGTGAGCCTCGCCCCCGGCGAGGAGTTCCGGGAGCTCACGCCGGAGGGCCACCGCGGGCGCTGGCGCGTGGTGTTCTTCTGGCCGATGGACTTCACCTTCGTGTGCCCCACGGAGATCGCCGAGTTCGGCCGGCGCGAGCGCGACTTCCGCGACCGCGAGGCGCAGGTGCTCGGCGTCTCCACCGATACGCACTACGTGCACCTCGCCTGGCGGAAGAGCCACCCGGACCTGAAGGACCTGCCGTTCCCCATGCTGGCCGACACCAAGCGCGAGCTCTCGACCGCGCTCGGCGTCCTGCACGCGGACGGCGTCCCGCTCCGGGCCACCTACGTCGTCGACCCCGCGGGCGTCATCCGCCACGTCTCCGTGAACGACCTCTCCGTGGGCCGCAACGTGGACGAGACGCTGCGCGTGCTCGACGCGCTGCAGACGGACGAGCTCTGCCCCTGCAACTGGCGGAAGGGCGAGCCGACCCTGGAGGTGGCGCGGTGAGCCCGGTCGATCGCCTGCGGGAGGCGCTGCCCGACGCCGCCCGCGACGTCCGCCTGAACCTCCAGGCGGTGCTCCAGGGCGGCGCGCTCACCGAGGGGCAGCGCTGGGGCGTGGCCGTCGCCTCCGCCGCCGCGGCGCGCCAGCCGGCGCTCCTCTCCGCGGTCCTCGCCGAGGCGCGGAGCCGGGGCCTCGACTCCGCCGCCGAGGACGGCCTCGCGGCCGCCGCGCTGATGGCGATGAACAACGTCTACTACCGGTTCCGCCACATGGTCGGGAAGCCCGGCTACACCGAGATGCCCGCACGCCTGCGCATGGGCCGGCTCGCGCAGCCCGCGACGAGCCGCGCCGACCTCGAGCTCTTCTCGCTCGCGGCGAGCGCCATCAACGGCTGCGAGGCCTGCGTCCGTACGCACGAGGACGTGGTCGTGAAGGGCGGGATCGGGGAGGAGGCGGTCCACGACGCCGTCCGGATCGCGGCGGTGATCCACGCGGCGGCGGTGGCGCTGGAGGCGGGTGAGGTGGCGGGCGGCCACGAGGCGGTGAGCGCGGCGTAGGACGAAGGGATCCCGCGGCGGCGACAGCGCACCCCGCCGCGGGATCGTGCCTCGATGAGCTGACAGGGACTTCGACAGCGACAGCGACTCCGACCGCGCGCGTCCGCCGCGTCGCCGCGCCGCGCTGCGGTCGGCTTAGCTCCCGTTCCGCCGTCAGCGGTCACGTTGCCCACAAGCCCTGCTGAATGGCAGCTGGCGCGGTGCCGGCATGCCCCGTCCGCTCGGAGACGCTCTCACGCCGGAAACGATCCATGTGCTCGCGCCCGTAGGTCTGTTCGGCGTGCAACAGGTTATGGGGCTTGCAGGCGACCCGGAGATTGTCGAGCGTCGAGAGCCCCCCCCAGAGCGAGCGGCTGGATGTGGTCGAGCTCCAGCTGCCAGCGGCTGTCGCAGCGCCGCCCGTCCGGAGCGACCCAGGCGCAGCGTCCGCCGTCGCGCTTCCAGACCTCGCGCCGCACTATCGCCGGGATCGTGCTCGTGGGCGCGGCGGGCTCGGCGGAGGGACGTGTCTCCCGGTCGGCCTTCCGCTGCCGCTCCGGCGCGATCGCGCCCTTGCGCTTGCCGTGCTTCTCGACGGCGCAGCGGATCGCCTCCCGGAGCACCGCCGCGAGATCGCCGTCCGGGATCTTGTGCGAGAGCAGCGCGGTGAGCGTCTCGAGGTCCTCCTTGCAGCCCCGGTCGATGGTGACCCGCAGCGACCAGTCGCTCTCGCTCACGGCGCGGGTCTCCGCCCGCGGCTTCGGGCGAGGCGGGTCGAGTGGGGCGGAAACCGTGGCCGGCGACCCACCAGCAGCCGCCCGAGGCACGGGGATCGCCTCCTGCGGCTCGGCAGGTCCGGCATCCACTACCGCCAGCGGCAGCGCCGGGGCGCTCGCGGCTGAGGCGCGGTCGGGCAGCTTGCGCACGCCCGCCCGCGGAGCGGTGCGCGCCTGGAGCGAGGCGACGAGGTGATCCACCTCCGCCTTGGTGCGGTACGCGGCCCGGGCGACGAGGTCGGGCAGGTTCTCCTCGGTCAGCACCTGGCCGAGCAGCTGGACGGTGGACAAACTCAGGCGCCCGTCGCGCAGGGCGTCCTCGAGGCTGGGGAACCGGCGCAGCACCCGCATCGCCTGGATGCGTCGCCCCGCAGCGCCCTCGCGCAGGTGGAGCACCTCCAGGCAATACGCCCAGAGCGAGGGGTACCCGGCGTCCACGTAGCGCGGCGGCGATCGAACACCTCGAGGTGGAGGAGGAACTCGACCTGAACGTCGCGCTCCTGGCCTGCGAGCTCGCGCAGGCGCTGGGCGAGCAGGGTCGAGTCGAGGACGGAAGGGGCGATCGCGGGCATGGTGCACCTCCTGTGCACCCTTCGTAACACGCGATGTCGGCCCCTTCGGAAACGCACCAGGATCGCGCCTGCGCCGCTTTCCGGCCCCGCCCCTTCGCCGTCCACGCGGCGCGCCGGACGCGCACGGCGCGGCCTGCCTGCGCTCGCGAGGTACGTGCTCTCGACGTACCGCGGACGTCGAAGCGCGTTTCGCCTCGAACCTCGTCAAGAGGGCAACGTTCACCCACCGCAACTGGGACTCGAGTGGCCCGCAAGCGCTGTCGCTGGAGATAGCAGGTACTATTAGTGAATGCCGCTAGACGGTTGCGCGACCTTCCTCGGACCTGCTCCGCCCGCTCCCCAGTCCTCGCGTCGACGGCGACGAAGACCCGCCCGTGCGATGCGCGAGGCGCGCCGAGAACTGAGCGCTTCTCCCCTCGATGCCCGAGCCCCGTCTGCGTACGGGCGACGGCACACGACCTGCCCGAATGCGCGTGCTGTCGCCGTGGGATGTGACGAATGAAGAGACCTCGACCTCGACCTCGACCTCGACCCCGACCCCGACCTCGACCGCGACCTCGACCGCGACCGCGACCGCGACCTCGACCGCGACCTCGACCTCGACCTCGACCTCGACCGCGACCTCGACCTCGACCGCGACCGCGACCGCGACCGCGACCTCGACCGCGACCTCGACCTCGACCCCGACCTCGACCGCGACCTCGACCTCGACCGCGACCGCGACCGCGACCTCGACCGCGACCTCGACCTCGACCTCGACCCCGACCTCGACCCCGACCCCGACCGCGACTTCGACCCCGACCCCGACCCCGACCCCGACCTCGACCGCGACCTCGACCTCGACCCCGACCTCGACCCCGCCGGACGCCGAATGTCAGCCCCCCGTGTACGCTCATGGTGTGGCGCTCCGCATCCTCCATACCTCCGACTGGCACCTGGGGCGCGCGCTCCACGAGGAGTCGCTGCTCGAGGATCAGGCGTGGGCGCTCGAGCGGCTGCGCGAGGTCCTGCGGGAAGCGCGTCCGGACGCGCTCCTCATCGCGGGCGACGTGTTCGACCGGGCCGTCCCTCCCGCCGAGGCGGTCTCGCTCCTGGACGACTTTCTGAACCAGGTGGCGGCGCTCGGCGTGCCGCTCGTCGCCATCGCCGGGAACCACGACTCGGCCGAGCGGCTCGCCTTCGGGGCGCGGCTGGTCGAGGCCCGTGGCGTCCACCTGCGCGGGACGCACGCGCGGTCGGCGGAGCCCGTCGAGATCCCCGGGAAGGGCTTCATCTACCCGGTGCCGTACCTCGACCCCGAGGTCGTCCGCGGCGCGGAAGGCGACGAGACGCTGCGCGGCCACGCCGCCGCGACCGAGCGCGTGCTGGTCCGCGTCCGTGCCGACGCCGCGGCGCGCCCGCTCCCCACGGTCCTCGTCGCCCACGCCTTCGTGCAGGGCGCGGCCGAGTCGCCCGACAGCGAGCGGCCGCTCGCGGTGGGTGGATCCGCCTGCGTGCCGGCCGCCGCGCTCGCCGGGTTCGACTACGTCGCGCTCGGGCACCTGCACGCGCCGCAGGAGGTCGCGCCCGGGATGCGGTACTCCGGCTCGCTGCTCAAGTACTCGTTCGGCGAGGCGGGCCACGAGAAGGGCGTCGTCCTCGCGGAGGTCGAGCGCGGCGCGACGCGAATCGAGCGCGTGCCGCTCGGCGCCCGGCGCGACGTCGTCCGCCTGGAGGGGACGCTCGACGAGCTGCTGCGTCGACGCGACCTCGCGCCGTTCGAGCGCGCCCTCGTCGAGGTGACGCTGGCCGACGAGGGGTACGTCTTCGACGCGAAGAACCGGCTGCAGGCGCGCTTCGCGCACGTGCTGAACGTCCTGCGCAAGGACCTCGAGGGCGGCGGCGATGGGACGTTCGCGTCGCGCGTCGACGGGGCCGGCGGCGACGATCTGAAGCTCTTCGAGGCCTTCTTCGAGACCGTGGCGGGCGCGACGCCCGGGCCCGAGCACCGCGAGGTCTTCGCGGGGGCGCTCGCCGAGATCGCCCGCAAGGAACGGGCAGCGTGATGGCGCCGCCCGCTTGCGTTGAGCGTAGCGAGGCACACGATGCCGTCGCCGAGCGGGGCACACGACGACTGAGCAGCGCAGGCGTGCCTGGAAGGCACGTCGAGCAGCGCAAGGAGGAGTCTGCCCCGCGCAGGCAGGCAGCGTGCGCCGCAGCAGCTCAATGCGGGTGGGTGTCGCCGCCATGAGACCGCTCAGCCTGGAGCTCCAGGCGTTCGGGCCGTACGCCCGGGCGCAGAAGGTGGACTTCGACGCCCTCGGGGGCGCGGACCTCTTCCTCATCCACGGCCCCACCGGCGCGGGGAAGACGACGCTCTTCGACGCCATGACGTTCGCTCTCTACGGCGACGTCCCCGGCACGCGCGGCACCGGGCGCCTGCGCGCCGACCGCGCCGCCGAGGGGGCCGCGCCGAGGGTGGTCTTCCGGTTCCGCCTCGGCGCCGCCGTGTACCGCGCAGAGCGGACGGCGGCGTGGCAGCGCCCGAAGAAGCGCGGGGAGGGGACCATCGAGGAGGCACCCACCGCGAGCCTCTGGCGCGAGGGCGCCGAGGCGCCCCTCGCGACGAAGCCGACGGCCGTGACCGAGAAGGTGACGGAGCTGCTCGGCATGGGCGCCGAGCAGTTCACGCGCGTCGTGCTGCTCCCCCAGGGCGACTTCAAGCGGCTCCTCTGCGCGGACGCGCGCGAGCGGGAGGAGCTGCTCCAGCAGCTCTTCGGCACCGCCGTCTACAAGGACGTGGAGGAGCTGCTCGTCCGCAAGAAGAACGAGCTCGAGGCGGCGGCGCGGCGGCTCGCGGAGCGCCGCGAGGAGGTGCTCGGGGGAGCGGACGCGGGCGCGCTGGCGTCGGGGCGCGAGGCGCTCGAGGCGCGGCTGGCCGAGGCGCGAGGCGAGGCGGCCGCGCGCGCGGTCGACGACGCCGCGGCGCTCGACGCGCTCGCCGCGGGCCGGCAGCTCGCGGCCCGCCTCGAGGCGCTCGCGCGCGCACGCGAGGAGTCGGCGCGGGCGCAGGCGGGCGCGGCGGACCTCGCGCGCGATCGCGAGCGGCTCGCGCGGGCGAGCGCCGCGGAGCGCGTCCGGGAGAAGCTCGCCGCCGCGCGGAAGGCCGAGGTCGCCCGGGTCGCGCGGGAGAAGGACGAGGCGCTCGCAGCGGGACGGCGCGACGAGGCGGTCGCGGCGCTCGCGAGGGCCGGCGAGGCGCTGGCGAAGGCCGAGGCGGAGGCGCCCCGGCGGACGGAGCTGTCGGCGCGGGTGCAGCTCCTCGAGCGCGTGCTCCCGGAGCTGGAGCGGCTCGCCGCGGCGGACAGGGCCGTGGCGGAGTCGCGCCGGGCCGCGGCCAGCGCCCGCGCGGAGGACGAGCGCGCCCGGGCGGCGCTCGCGAGCGCCGAGGCGCGTCCCGCGGCGCTGGAGGCGGAGGCGGCCCGGCTCCGGCCGGTGGCGGCGGAGGAGGGCGCCTGCGCGGAGCGCTCGGCGAGGCTGGAGACGGGGCTCCGGGCCGCGCGGGAGCGCGACGCCCGGCGCGCGGAGATCTCGAAGCTCGAGCAGGCGCTCGCGGGTGAGGAGCGCGAGGCGCGCCACGCCGCGGAGGCCGCGAGGCGGGCCACGGCCCACGCGGACGGGCTCGCCGCGGCGCGCGAGCGTGAGCTCGCGGCCTGGCTCGCGAAGAAGCTGGCCCCCGGCCATCCGTGCGCGGTGTGCGGCTCGGCGGAGCACCCGGCTCCGGCGCGCTCGCGCGAGCGGGTGCCGGAGCGAGAGGAGATCGACGAGGCCCGGGCCGCAGAGCGGCGGCTCTCCGAGCGCGCGGCGGAGGCGGAGAAGCGCCGCGCGACCACGGCCGGGCTCCTCGCCGAGGCCCACCAGCGCGCGACCGGCGCCGCCGAGGGGGACGCGCGAGCGACGGCCGCCATCGAGGGCGAGTCGCGCGAGGCCGCCGCCGCGCTGAAGCGGGCGCGCGAGGCCGCCGCCCGGGTGCGCGCGCTGGACGTCGAGGCGACGAGCGCGCGCGGCGAGGTGGAGGCGGCGCGCGCCCGGCAAGAGGCGGCCGGCGCGAGGCGCGCCGCGGCCGAGCAGCACGTCGCGGCCGCCGAGGCGGCCGGCGCCGAGCTGGCGCGGCAGGTTCAGGCGGCGGGGGCGGGGCCGGACACGCCCGCCGAGCTCGCGGCGGCGCGGAGGGAGCTCGACGCGCTCGAGGCGGCCGCTGCGACAGCCCGCCGCGCCGCGGGCGAGGCCGGGGCCGGGCACGCGTCCGCGCTCGAGCGGCTCGCCTCGTGCTCCGAGGAGGCGGCGAGGGCCGAGGCCGCCGCGACCGAGGCGCACGCGGCGGCGGCGGAGGCCTGCGCGGCCGCGGGGTTCGACGGGCTCGCCGCCTGCGAGGCGGCCCTGCTCGCGCCCGAGCAGCGGTCGGCGCTGGAGGAGTCGCTCGAGGCCCGCACGGTGGCCGCCAGGGCCGCCGCCGAGCGGGCCGGGGCGCTCGAGGCCGAGCTCTCGGGCGCCTCCGCCCCGGACCTCCCGGCGCTCGAGGCCCGGCGGGCGGCCACGGCCGGCGCGGCGGGCGCCGCGCGCGACGCGGTCGTCCGGCTCGAGAAGGACCACGAGCGGCTGCGCCAGCTCGAGGCGCGCCTCGGGGAGCTCGAGGCGCGCGCGGCGGAGCTCGCGCGCGAGCTCGCGGTGGCGGGCAAGGTCGCCGAGATCGCGCGGGGGCACAACGCGCTCAACATGAGCCTGCAGCGCTTCGTGCTCGCCGCGCGGCTCGAGGAGGTCGCCGAGGCCGCGAGCCGCCGCTTGCTGCAGATGTCGCGTGGCCGCTTCAGGCTGCGCCACGACACCGCCGTCGCTCGGCGGAACCAGGCGTCGGGGCTCTCGCTCGTGGTGGAGGACGCCTGGACCGGCGTGACGGACCGGCCCGTGGGCGCGCTCTCCGGGGGCGAGAGCTTCCTCGCGAGCCTCGCGCTCGCGCTCGGCCTCTCCGACGTGGTGCTGCGCCGCTCCGGAGGGCTGCGGCTCGACGCGCTCTTCGTGGACGAGGGCTTCGGCTCGCTCGACGAGGAAACCCTCGACGACGCGGTGCGCACGCTCGAGGACCTGCGGAAGAGCGGCCGGGTGGTGGGGGTCATCTCGCACGTGGCCGAGCTGCGCCGGCGCATCCCGGCGCGCATCGAGATCCAGCGCAAGGCCGAAGGATCGGTGGCGGTGGTACGCGCCGGGTGAGCGGCGGCCCCTCGCGACCCGGCGTCCAGCGCGCTGCTCGGGCCGCCCGGCGGACGGAGAGGCGAGCGGGCGCAGAGGACACGACCCGACGCCTCTCCCAAGGACGAGACCTGTCGACCGACCGCCAGCTCCAGGCGCGCGGCACGCCTCGCGGCGCTATCGTCTGCTCACGTCGACGTGCTCGGACGCGGGGAGGGCGACATGGTCCACACGGCAGACTTGAGCGAGAACATGACGGTGCGCGCGCGGGGCGGCGAGGCGCTCGGGACGATCATCCGCCTCGAGGAGCGGAGCATCCTCGTGGAGAGCGGCCACTCGCTGAGAGACTACTCGGTGCCGATCGAGCTCGCGAGCGAGGTCGTCGACGGGGACGTCTACCTGACCCTCACGGCGGAGGAGGTCCGCGCCGGAGCGGGCTCGAAGTTCGCGCGACGGACGCTCAGCGACGAGAGCCGGCAGTTCGTGCACGAGGGCCCGACGCTCGCCGCCTCGGACAACCTCCCGGAGGGAGGGGCCAGCTAGGCGGGATCCCCCCGCTCGGACGCCGACGCGCCGGCCGCGGGCCCGGTGACGGGAAGCTCGACCCGGAACGTCGAGCCGGCGCCCGGGGCGCTCTCCACGTGGATCGTGCCGCCGAGCGCGCTCACGATCTCGCGCGTGATCCAGAGCCCGAGCCCGAACCCGCCGTAGCCGCGCGTCGCGGGCCCGCGCTCGAACCGCTCGAAGATGCGTCGCTGCTCGGACGGCGCGATGCCGATGCCGTGATCGACCACCGCGAGCCTGGCGGTGGCGCCGTCGGACTGGACGCGCACCGAGACGGGCTTGCCTTCGCCGTACTTGAGCGCGTTCGAGAGGAGGTTGGTCAGCACCTGCTCCAGCCGGAGCCGGTCCCAGCGCCCGCAGACCGCCTCCGCCGCGTCGACGCGGATGCGCGACTCCGAGCGCTCCGTCTCGGCCACGAAGCGGGACGCCACCTCGCTCACGAGCGCCGAGAGGTCCACCGGCTCGATCTCCAGCTGGAGGCGCCCCTCGTTCAGACGTGAGACGTCGAGGAGCGTGTTCACGAGCGAGGTGAGGCGGACGACCTGGCGCCGGGTCGCGTCGGCCGCCTTCGCCACCGGCGCCGGGACGCCCTCCCGGGCGCGCAGGAGCGAGCCGACCTGGAGCTGGAGCGACGTGATCGGCGTCTTCAGCTCGTGCGAGGCCATCGAGAGGAACGCGTCGCGCGTCCGCACGGCCTCGGAGAGCTTCGTCACGTCGACGAACGCCGACACGGCGCCGCGGGAGCGCCCCTGGTCGTCGAAGAGCGGCTCCGCGTTGCCCAGGAGGGTGCGACGCGTCCCGTCGTCGAAGACGATCTCGAACTCGACGTCCCGCGCTCGCGCTCCGCTCCGGGCGGCCACCTGGGTGGGCAGCTCCTGGGGGGAGAGCTCCTTGCCGTTCCTCATCACGCGGTAGTGCACGGGCGGCCGCTCGCCGCTCTTGGAGACGTTCACGCCCGGCGGGACCCGCAGCAGGTCGTACGCCGCGCGGCTCCCGGTGAGCGTCCGGGCGTCGGGATCGTGCGCGATGAGCACCGCGGCCGGCACGGCGTCCATGATGGCCTGCAGCTCCTCGGCCTTCGCGCGCTCGCGCGCCTCGCTGCGCCGGAGCGTCTCGGCGACGCGCTCCCGCTCGCGGAAACCCGCGCGCGCGGCGGCGCCGATGGCGGTGATCACGGCGGCGGCCGGGATGAAGACGGCGATGGCCAGGTGCGCACCCGACACCGTGGCCGGGTCGGCGGAGCCTCGCAGGAAGGCGTAGCCGAGCGCCGCGGAGAGCGCCACGGACACGAGGCCGGGGACGAGGCCGCCCACCCACGAGGCCAGCGCCACCGCGAGCAGGAAGAGGACGAAGGGAACGCCCTCGAGCAGGACCCGGAACACCGAGTCCAGGGCGAACATCAGGAGCGGCAGGCCGATCGCCACCGCGGACGCCGCCAAGGGCGGGAGGCGCGGGGGAGCTGGTATGCGGAAGCGCTCTGCCATGTGCTCGTCAGCTTCCAGCTTCCGGGCCTGCTGGAGCGCGGGCACGACCGACCGCGAAGCTGGGAGAGTTGGCGATCGTACTCGAAAATGGCGGTTCCGTGAGGGACCGAGGGCTCCGCCCCTTGAGTCCGATAATGTAGATTATGGTAACTCGGCGCCTCGCCGGCCGAGCTGGCGTCCGCCGGCGCCGATCCCCGGAGGTTCGCGAGCCGCGGTCGAGTCGCCCGCAGCCGATGTCGCGGCGGCGTCACGCGCCCCACCCGACGACCGGCGCTCTAGGTTGCGGAGCTCTTCCGCGGCGCCGGGCCTTCGCCGTCCGCGACCTCGGGGGCGACCTCCGCGGGCGGATGGTGACGGCAGCAGCCCTGCTGGCGCGCGAGCACGCGCACGATCCGCGGCGCATGCGCCTCCTCGGCCACCGCGCACGCGCACTGCTCGACGCCCGCGGACGACAGGCGCGCCTGGATGGTCGACAGCGCGTCGAGGAGCTCGCGCTTCACGCGCCGGAGCCGCTCGAGCCGCCGCTGGGCCTGCTCGAGGTGGCCCGCCAGGACCTGCTGGAAGCGCATCGCGAACTCCGCGGCGCTGTGACAGCCGGTCCGCAGCTCCAGGATCGAGCGGATCTCGCAGAGCGACAGCCCGAGCTCGCGCAGGTCGGTGATGAGCCGCAGGCGCTCCAGATCGTCCTCGGTGTAACGGCGGTGCCCACCGTCGCTCACCACCGCCGGCGTGAGCAGCCGCTCCTCCTCGTAGAACCGGATCGTGCGGACCGTGTTGCCGGTCGCCCGCGCGAGGTCTCCGGATGAGAGGTCGGCGCCCATTCGAGGCTCGTCTAATCGCCGGCGTCCGCCGTGTCAACGCACACCCGGTCCTCCGCGAGCGCCCCGACGACGGGTCGGACTTCCTCTTGACCCTCGTCACCGCGCGCCATTATTCGAGCCGGGGTCCCGTCGTCGCGGGATGCGCGGAGGTGGCGAACGACATGGGCGACGTGGTGGCCGTGACCGGCCGCAAGCTGCGCAGCGAGAGCGTCTTCATCTACGGCGAGTCCCCTCTCCCCACCCATCGCGGCCTCTTCCGCGCCGTCGTGTTCCGCGACCCGCGCACCGGCGCGGAGCACCTGGCCATGGTCCTCGGCGACGTCGCCGGGGACGCCGTCCCGGTCCGCGTCCACTCCGAGTGCCTCACGAGCGAGGTGCTCGGCTCGCTGAAGTGCGACTGCCGCGCCCAGCTCGATCGCGCGCTCGATCTCATCGCCGAGCGCGGCCGCGGCGTGCTCGTCTACCTGCGCCAGGAGGGCCGCGGGATCGGGCTCGGCAACAAGATCCGGGCGTACGCGCTCCAGGCGAAGGGCCACGACACCTTCGAGGCGAACCGGCTGCTCGGCTTCCCCGACGACCTCCGCCGCTACGACGTCGCCGCCGACATGCTCCGGCTGCTCGGCGTCCGCTCGGTGGAGCTCGTCACGAACAACCCGCTCAAGATCGAGGGGCTCGAGGCCTCGGGCATCGTGGTCCGCGGCCGCATCGGGCTGCCCTCGCCCGCCAACCCGCACAACGTGGAGTACCTGCGGGTGAAGCGCGAGCGGACCGGGCACCTCATCGACACGGACGAGGACGTCGGCTCCAGCGTCGCCTGAACACCGATCGCGATCCGGACGCGGCGACCGCGGGCACGCGCTCAGCGCAGCGCGTCGCGCTTCTTCTCGATCGAGCCCATCAGCGCCTTCCAGGACGCCGCGAACGACCGGGCGCCCTCCTCCTGCAGGGTGGTCGCGAGCGCGCCGAGGTCCACGCCGGCCTGGGCGAAGGCCGCGAGGACCTGCTGCGCGTCTCCCCCGTCCCTGGGGATGGCCCCGCTCAGCTCGCCGTGGTCGGCGAAGGCGAGCAGCGTCTTCTCCGGCATCGTGTCGACCGTGTTCGGGGCGGCGAGCCCGCGCACGTAGAGGATGTCGGAGGCGGCGGGATCCTTCGTGCCCGTGCTCGCGAACAGGAGGCGCTGCGGCCGCGCGCCGGCGTTGGCCAGCCGCTGCCACCGATCGGAGTCGAGCACGTCGCGATACGCCTGGTACGCCTGCCGTCCGACCGCGACGCCGAGCTCGTGGCGCAGCACCGGCGGCGCCCTCTGCCCCACGGCCACGTCCCGGCGGCTGAGGAAGATCGAGGCCACCGACCGCACGTCGGGGCTCAGCCCGGCCGCGACGCGCCGCTCCAGCCCGCGCTGGTGATGTGGTCCAGCCAGAGGCTCTGGCCGAGCTCGGACAGCGCGCGCGTCGGATTCACGATGGCCTCCCGTCGGTCACACGTCGCGGTTCAGCTCGCGGCACCGGGCCAGCGCCACCCCACGATCTCGGGCGGGTCGATGCCGTGCTCGTGCGCGTGCGCGAGGCATTCGAGCTGGCGGTTGCGCAGGCGCTCCTTCGCGTGCGCGCCCACGTCGCGCAGGCGCGGCACGCGGTCGATGACGTCCATCGCGAGGCTGAACCGGTCGATCTGGTTCTCGATGGCCAGCTCGAGGGGGGTGTTGATGTTGCCCTTCTCCTTGTAGCCACGCACGTGCAGGTTCGGGTGGCCCTTGCGGCGGTAAGCGAGGCGGTGGATGAGCCACGGGTAGCCGTGGAAGTTGAAGATGATGGGAGCGCTCACCGTGAACAGCGAGTCGAAGTCCCGGTCCGAGAGGCCGTGAGGGTGCTCCGTCTCGGGCTGGAGCTTGAACAGGTCCACCACGTTCACGAACCGCAGCTTCAGGTCGGGGAAGGCCTCGCGCAGCAACGCGGTGGCGGCGAGCGCCTCGAGGGTGGCGACGTCGCCGGCGGACCCCATGACGACGTCCGGCTCGTGGCCCTCGTCGCTGCTGGCCCAGTCCCACATCCCGATGCCCTTGGTGCAGTGGGCGACGGCCGCCTCCATGGACAGGTACTGCAGGTGCGTCTGCTTGTCCGCGACGATCACGTTCACGTAGTTCTCGCTGCGGAGGCAGTGATCCGCCACCGAGAGGAGGCAGTTCGCGTCCGGCGGAAGGTAGATCCGCGTCACCTCCGCGCTCTTGTTCACCACCACGTCGAGGAAGCCCGGATCCTGGTGAGTGAAGCCGTTGTGGTCCTGCCGCCACACCGTGGAGGTGACGAGCAGGTTGAGGGAGGCGACCTCCTCCCGCCACGAGAGCTCGTTGCAGCCGGCGAGCCACTTCGCGTACTGGTTGAACATCGAGTCGATGATGTGGACGAACGCCTCGTACGAGGAGAAGAAGCCGTGCCTCCCGGTGAGGAGATAGCCCTCCAGCATGCCCTCCAGCGTCGTCTCGGAGAGCATCTCGATCACGCGGCCGTCGGGCGCGAGCTGCCCGCCGTCGGCGTCCTCCGGGAAGCTCTCCGCGAGCCACAGCTTGCGCGACGCCTCGTAGACCGCGTCGAGCCGGTTCGAGGCCGTCTCGTCGGGGCCGAACACCCGGAAGCTCTCGGGGTTCGCCTTCATGACGTCGCGCAGCAGCACGCCGAGGATCCGCGTGTTCTCCGCCTGGACCGCTCCCGGGGCGTCGACCGGGACCGCGTACTTCCTGAAGTCCGGCATGCGGAGCGGGCGCTTGAGGAGACCGCCGTTCGCGTGCGGGTTCGCGCCCATCCGGCGCGGCCCCTTCGGCGCGACCTCCCGGATCTCCGGGAGCGGGGCGCCGGAGGCGTCGAACAGCTCCTCGGGGCGGTAGCTCCTGATCCATCGCTCGAGCAGCCCGAGCCGCTTCGGGTCGGACTTCGCGTTCGCGATGGGAACCTGGTGCGACCGCCAAGAGCCCTCGAGCTTGTGGCCGTCCAGCTCGGCCGGCGCCGTCCAGCCCTTCGGAGCGCGCAGCACGATCATGGGCCAGCGCGGGCGCGAGGCCACGCCGGTGCGGCGCGCCTCCGCCTGCGCGCCGCGGATGGCGTCGACGCACGCGTCGAGCGTGGCCGCCATCGCCTGGTGCATCGACTCGGGATCCGAGCCCTCGACCAGATACGGCGTCCAGCCGTAGCCGCGCAGCAGCTCGACGAGCTCCTCGCCGGAGATCCGCGCGAGCAGCGTGGGGTTCGCGATCTTGTAGCCGTTGAGCGACAGGACCGGCAGGACGGCGCCGTCGCGGATCGGGTTCAGGAACTTCCCCACGTGCCAGGACGTGGCGAGCGCACCCGTCTCGGCCTCGCCGTCGCCCACCACCGCCGTCACGATGAGGTCCGGGTTGTCGAAGGCCGCCCCGCACGCGTGCGACAGCACGTAGCCGAGCTCGCCCCCCTCGTGGATCGAGCCGGGCGTCTCGGGCGTGCAGTGGCTGCCGATGCCACCCGGGAACGAGAACTGCTTGAAGAAGCGCCGGAGGCCCTCCTCGTCGAGGCTCTTGTCCGGGTACACCTCGGAGTAGGTGCCCTCGAGATAGACGGGGCCGAGCACGCCGGGCGCTCCGTGACCGGGCCCGGCCATGAAGATCACGTCCAGGCCGCGCGCCCGGATGACGCGGTTCAGGTGGGTGTAGACGAACGACAGCGCGGGGCTCGCGCCCCAGTGGCCGAGCAGCCGGTCCTTCACGTGCTCCGGGCGCAGCGGCTCGCGCAGGAGCGGGTTGTCGCGCAGGTAGATCATGCCGAGCGCCAGGTAGTTGCAGGCGCGCCAGAAGGCGTCGAGGCGACGGACCTCCTCCTCGGTCAGGGGCGCTCCCGCGGCGGTCGCGCGCGCTCGACCGAAGGCGGACAGCGTTGCGGATCCCTCGAGACTCGAGGCCTTCCCGGTCATGCGCGCTCCCTCCGGCGCCCTCCGGCGCCTCTCCGCCAGCACCTGCCGCGCGTGGCGGGCCATCATCAGCTCCTCGTCCGTGTGGACGACCCACGCCGTCACCCGGCTCCCGGGCGCGCTGACGCGCGGCCCGCCTGCGGCGTTCGCGCCGGGATCCAGCTCGACGCCGAGCCACGCCGCGTCGCGGCAGACGCGCTCGCGAACTGCGGTCGCGTTCTCGCCGATGCCGCCCGTGAACACCACCGCGTCGAGCCCCTGCAGGTCTGCCGCCATCGCCCCGAGCTCGCGCGCGATCCGGTAGACGAACAGGTCGACGGCCAGCCGCGCGCGAGGGTCGCTCGAGGCGAGCAGCGCGCGCATGTCGCTCGTGGTGCCGGACACACCGAGCAGCCCGGACCGATCGTAGAGGAGCCGCTCGACGTCCGCGGTCTCCAGGCCGCGCGCGGTCAGCAGCCACAGCACGGCCCCAGGGTCGAGCGCGCCGCAGCGCGTGCCCATGCACAGGCCGTCGAGGACGCTGAAGGACATGGTCGTGGCGACGCTCCGCCCGCCGCGCAGCGCGCACATGCTCGCCCCGTTGCCGAGGTGCATCACGACGGAGCGTCCCTGGGCTGCGGCCGGGTCCAGGTCGCGCAGCGCGGCCGCGACGTACTCGTAGGAGAGGCCGTGAAACCCGTACCGCCGCAGGCCTGCCGCGTGCAGCTCCTCGGGCAGCGCGAAGCGCTCCGCGACCGGCGGCAGGGAGCGGTGGAACGCGGTGTCGAAGCACGCCACCTGGGGCAGCTCGGGCGCGAGCTGGCGCAGCAGCCGGATGGGCCCGAGGTTGTGCGGCTGGTGCAGCGGTGCCAGCGGGACGAACGTCTGCAGACGGGCGAGCACCGCCTCGTCGACCAGCACCGGCCCGTCGAACGCCGCGCCGCCGTGGACCACCCGGTGCGCCACCCCCGCCAGCGTCCCCGCGCCGACCGCCTCCCGCACGAAGGCGAGGAGCTCCTTCAAGGCGCCCTCGTGGCCCACGTAGGCGTTCGCTGGCCAGCGGCGATCCTCGAGGACGGTCCCGTCCGCCCGCCGCGCGACGAGGTGCGGCTCGCCGTCGCCCGCGACGCGCTGGAACTGACCGCGCGCCTCGTGGAGGAGCTCGCCGCCGCGGTCCGCGATCAGCGCGAACTTGAGCGACGAGGATCCCGCGTTCAGCGCGAGGAAGAGCTCGGACATGGCAGGACCACCGCGGGATTGTGGGCGCGCCCCCACGGACGGGCAAGCGCGAGGGCCGGCCCAGGTCTGGACGCCCCTGCGCGGGGTGCGCGCGTCCGCGCGGAGGATCGCGGCGCCGCGGATCCCAGCCGCCAGGACCTCCTGCCGAGCGATCGTCGCGCGGAGCCGGCTCTGCCGTCGTTCGTCTCGGCGCAGGGCCGCCCGCCCGTCCCGGCTGGCGAGTGGCGGACGCGCGAGCGCGGGGCCGGCAGGCTTCACCCGAGGTCGCGCAAGACCTCGCGCGCGACGACGAGCCGCTGGATCTCGCTCGTCCCCTCGTAGAGGGTCTGGACGCGCGCGTCGCGGAAGAGCTTCTCGACGGAGTAGTCCGAGGTGTACCCGTAGCCGCCGTGAATCTGCACGGCGCGAGACACCGCTCGCTGCGCGGCCTCGCTGGCCAGCAGCTTCGCCATGGCGGCCTCGCGCGCGAACGGCGCGCCGGCCTCCTTGAGCGCCGCCGCGCGGAGCGTCATGAGCCGCGACGCCTCGTGGTCGGTGGCCATGTCCGCGAGCATGAACGCGACCGCCTGGTGCTCGGCGATGGGCCTCCCGAAGGCGTGGCGCTCCTTCGCGTAGCGGCGGCTGGCGTCGAGGGCGGCGCGGATCGTGCCGGTCGCCTGCGCGGCGATGCCCACCCGGCCGCCGTCGAGCGCGGCGAGCGCGATGCGAAACCCCTCCCCTTCCGGCCCGAGTCGCTGCGCCTCCGGGACCTCGCACCCGTCGAGCGCCAGCGACACGGTCGAGCTGGCCCGGATGCCCATCTTCTCCTCGTGCCGGCCGACGACGAGCCCCGGAGCGTCCCGCTCGACGAGGAAGGCGGTCACCCCCCGCGTCCCCGCCTCCGGATCCGTCTTGGCCCACACGACGATCACGCCCGCCACGTCGCCGCTCGTGATCCACTGCTTCTCCCCGTCGAGCACCCAGACGTCGCCGCGCCGGACGGCGCGCGTGCGCATGGAGGCCGCGTCGCTGCCGGCCTGCGGCTCCGACAGCCCGAACGCGCCCGCGGCCCACTCGCCCGACGCGAGCGGCGGCAGGAACCGGCGCCGCTGCGCCTCCGTGCCGAAGCGGGCGATGGTCTCGCCCACCATGTTCGTCACCGCCGCGATCACGGCCGTGGCGCAGTCGGCGGCGGCGAGCTCCATGAGCGCGAGGGCGTAGGCCACGGCGCCCGCGCCCGAGCCGCCGTACGCCTCGGGCACGTTCACGGCGAGCAGGCCCAGCTCGCCGAGGCCGTGCACGAGCTCGCGCGGGAAGCGGGCGCTCCGGTCGTTCTCGGCGGCGACCGGCGCGATGCGCTCGCGCGCGAAGCGGCGGGCGGTCTCCTGGACCGCCTGCTGGAGCTCGTTCGGCTCGAATGTCATGGAGCGTCCTGGAGGCGCTAGTCCTTCAGCACCGCGGCCGAGATCACGATGCGCTGGATCTCGCTCGTGCCCTCGTAGATCTCGGTGATCCGGCTGTCGCGCCAGTGGCGCTCGACGTCGTACTCCTTCACGTAGCCATACCCCCCGTGGATCTGGATGGCCTTCGAGGTCACCCGCTCGCTCATCTCCGAGGCGTACAGCTTCGCCATGGCGCTCTCGGCGCTGTGGCGAACGCCCCGGTCCTTGAGCGTCGCCGCGCGCCAGACGAGCAGCCGCGCCGCGTCGATCTCCGTCGCCATGTCCGCGAGCATGAACTGGATGGCCTGGAAGCTCGAGATGACCTGCCCGAACGCCTTGCGCTCCTTGGCGTACGCGCGCGCCTCGTCGAACGCGGCGCGCGCGATCCCGAGCGCCTGCCCGGCCACGCCGATGCGGCCGCCGTCGAGGGTGGCCATCGCGATCTTGAACCCGTCGCCCTCCTCCCCGAGCCGGAAGCGGGCGGGGATCGCGCAGCCCTCGAAGAACACGGAGCACGAGCCGGAGGCGCGGATGCCGACCTTCTCGTCCGGCTTGCCGCGCGTGAAGCCCTTCGCGTCGCTCGGCACGAGGAAGGCGCTGATGCCCTTGTGCTTCTTCGCCTTGTCCGTCATGGCGAACACGAGCAGCACGTCCGCCTGCGGTCCGTTGGTGATGAAGTTCTTCGAGCCGTCGAGGACGTACTCGTCGCCGCGCCGCGCGGCCACGGTCCGCATCTCGGCGGCGTCCGAGCCGCTCATCGGCTCCGTGAGCGCGAAGCAGCCGAGCCGCTCCCCCTTCGCGAAGGGGACGAGGAACTCCTTCTTCTGTGCGTCGGTGCCGTACTTGAGGAGCGGATCGCAGTAGAGCGAGTTGTTCACGCTCATGATGACGCCGGTGCCGGCGCAGCCCGCGCTGATCTCCTCCATGGCGATGGCGTAGGCGACGTTGTCCATGCCGGCGCCGCCCCACTCCGGCGGGATGGCGACCCCCATGAGCCCCATCTCGGCGAGCTGCCTCACCGCCTCGCGGGGGAAGACGTGGTCCGCGTCCCAGCGGCGGGCGTTCGGCGCGAGCTCCTTCTGCGCGAACTCGCGGCAGAGATCCCGGACCTGGCGCTGCTCCTCGGTGAGCTGGATGTCCATGGCCTACCCCGGATGATCTAACGGGGGCTGCGCCCCCGCCCCGTCGAGCAAGGCTCGCCGGGTCCCGTGCGCCACCGCGGGCGGCTCCGCCGCGAACGCGGTGTCGCCCCGGCGGCTCGCTTCGCTCGCTGGCTGCGAATCATGATTCATCTGTCAGGCGCCGGTCCACTTCGCAGGGCGCTTCTCGAGGAAGGCCCGCATGCCCTCCTTCGCGTCCGCGCTCCCGAAGAGCGCCGCGAAGGCCTGCCGCTCGAGCTCGTTCGCGGTGGCGAGATCCGGCTCCGCCCCGCGCCTCAGCACCCGCTTCGCCTGCGCGACCGCCACCGGCCCCTTGGAGGCGATCTTCCGCGCCTTCTCGCGCGCGTGGGCGAGCAGGTCCGCCGCGGGCAGGACGTCGAGCACGAGGCCGATCGCCTTCGCCTGCGCGGCGTCGATCGGCTCGGCGGTGAGGACGATCTCGAGGGCGCGCATGACCCCGACGCGCCGCGCGAGCCGCTGCGTGCCCCCGAAGCCGGGGATGAGCCCGAGGTTCACCTCGGGCTGGCCGAATCGCGCGCGGTCGCTCGCGTACACGAGATCGCAGGCGAGCGTCACCTCGCACCCGCCCCCGAGTGCGTAGCCGTTCACCGCGGCGATGGTCGGGATCGGCAGCCGCTCGAGCCGCTCGAGCACGTCGTGCGCCGCCTCCGCGAACCGCCGCGCGTCGACGGGGTTCATCGCCGACATCGCCGCGATGTCCGCGCCCGCCACGAAGGCCTTCTCTCCGGCGCCGGTCACGACGATCGCCCGGAGCGCCGGGTCTGCCTCGACCGCCCGTACCAGGTCGGCGAGCTCCTCGAAGGTCCGGGCGTTCATCGCGTTCAGGACCTTCGGCCGGTTGAAGGTCAGCGTGCCGATCCCGTCCTGCACGTCCCACAGGATGTTCTCGTAGGTCATCGTCGTCTCCGAAGGCCGCCCGAGGCCGCCGTGTCAGGCGTCGTAGCGGTAGAAGCCGCGGCCCGTCTTCCGGCCGTACCAGCCCGCCGCGACGTACTGGCGGAGCAGCGGGGCCGGCCGGTACTTGTCGTCGCCGAGCTCCCGGTGCAGCACCTCGGCGATGAACAGGCAGGTGTCGAGGCCGATGAAGTCCGCGAGCGTGAGCGGGCCCATCGGGTGGTTGAGGCCCAGCTTCACGCCGGCGTCGATGTCCTCCGGCGAGGCGAGCCCCTCCTGCAGCGCGAAGCAGGCCTCGTTGAGGAGGGGGATGAGGATCCGGTTCACGATGAACCCCGGAGAGTCCTTCGAGGTGACGGTCGTCTTGCCGAATCGCTTCGCGAGCGCGACGACGGCCTCGTAGGTGGCGTCCGAGGTCTGCAGGCCGCGGACGATCTCGATGAGCTGCATCACCGGCGGCGGGTTCATGAAGTGCATCCCGATGACCTGCGCGGGCCGCCTCGTGGCCGCGGCGAGCGCGGTGATGGAGATCGAGCTCGTGTTGGAGGCGAGGAGCGCGTGCGCGGGCAGGAGCGCGTCGAGCTTGCGGAAGAGCTCCTTCTTCACCCCCTCGTTCTCGACGATCGCCTCCACCGCGAGGTCCGCGCCGGCACAGTCCTCGAGGCGCGCGGCCGGCTCGATCCGGCCGAGGATCGCGTCGCGATCGGCGGCGGACATCTTGCCCTTCTCGACCAGCTTGCCGAGGGTCGCCCCGAGCTTCTCGACGGCCTTGCGCGCCAGCTCCGGCGCGGCGTCGGCGAGCACGACCGAGAGCCCGGCCGCCGCGGCGACCTGTGCGATGCCGGACCCCATCTGCCCCGCCCCGACGATCGCGATCCGCTCGATGGCCATCCGCGCCTCCCGTGCAGGCCGCGTGGGCGCGGTCCCGCCTGTGGTGATGAGCGCCCCGAGCCTGTCCCGAACGGGCTTCGGAGGCGAGACCTCAGGCGGGGCGCGACCAGCGCGAGCTCGCCGCCAGGAGCCTTGGGCCCGCGGTGCGCGCGCCGGGGCTAGCCGGCGCGCGTGGAGGCCGCCCGCGCCGCCTCCCGCGAGGCGCGGCCATCGAGGTCGCGGTAGGCGATCTCGGCGAGCTCGTGGAACGTCGGCACGGACCAGGGAGCGCCGGCGTCGCCGCGATGGCGCTCGCAGAACTCGATGAACGCCTCGAGCTGCTCCGGGCTCGGCGACACCACCGGGCGCGCGTCCTTGGCGAGCGCGAGCGCCTCGAGCGGCGCGCGGCCCCGCGCGACGAGCACGCACAGCGCGAGCAGGGCGCTTCGTCCGATGCCGTACTGACAGTGAACCAGGACGCGCTCGCCGCGCTCGAGGGCCCGGCAGACGAAGGACACGCCCTCCCGGATCATCCGCTGGGAGATGGCGCAGGTGTCGTGGGTGGGGAGGTGCAGGAGGCAAATGCCGTGGAGCGCGAGGACGGCCGCGTCGTCACAGGCCTCGACGCGCACGTCGACCACCCTGGTGATCTTGTGCTCTCCCGCCAGGCGAGCCGCCGCCTGCATCGGGAACCGTGCGCCGACCGCGAGCCCATCCGCGAGGAAGTGCAGGTCGATCATCTCCCTCACGATGTTCAGGGGTCGGCGCGCAGGCCAGGGCGGAGAGCGCCGGGCTACCGCCCCAGCGGGAGCACGATCGTACCCTCCTCCGTCACCTCGAGGTCCCGCTCCCCGCGCCGCGCCCCCTCGGGTCCGGCCGTGCGCCACGCGAGCCCGTAACGGCCGCGTGGGAGCCGGAGCGCGTGCCGGATCTGCCGCTCCCGCGCCCCCACCGGGAACTCCGCGCGCCGGATCACCTCGCCGTCCCGCCGGAGCTCGATGTCGAGCGTCGTGGCGGCCGCCGCGCCGGGGAGATCGTAGACGAGCACGACGTCCTCGGGTGCCGCCCGGGCGAGGAACAGCCCCACCGCGATCGCGCCGAGCAGCGCCAGGAGACGCGCGGCGCGCCTCACCGCTTGCGGCCCTTCTTCGCGGGCTTCCGCCGCGCGGCGCTCTTCACCTCGGCGCGCGGCGTGCCGTGCGCGTCCGGCCGCACCCGGATCTCCATCTTCACCTCGACGGTGCTGTCCGCGAGCGCGTTCAGGAACTCGCGGCGGAGCGCCTCGGACTGGAGGAAGCGCCGGATCTCGTCGCCGACCGCGCGCAGGATCTCGTCCTTCGCGGCGTGGGCCTGGGTGCCGACGAAGCCGATCACGTCCTTCGGCAACTTCCAGTCGCGCGCGAGCCGGCGGGCGCCCTCCTCCGTCATGAACACCGCGCCCACGCCGGCCAGGATCGCCTTCTTCACCGCGTCGGGGATGAGCCCGCGCGGCCCTCCGCCCTCGGCGGCGTCACCGCCTTCGAGCTGCAGCTCGTCAGGCGGGGCGAAGGGATCGTCCTGCTCCGGCGGCGGTCGCTCCATGGTCGCCTCGTCAGGCGCGCGGCTGCGCGCCGATCACCGGCAGGCGCGGCGCCTTCAGCACCTGCGTGCTCACCGCGCCCGCGACGTTCTTCGCCACCGCGAGGAGCGCCGCGGCCTGCGGGCTGTCCGGCTGCCCGACGACCACCGGCACCCCCTTGTCGCCGCCCTCGCGGATGGCGAGGTCGATGGGAACGTCCCCGAGGAAGCGGATGCCCATCTTCTCCGCGGCCGTCCGCGCGCCGCCCTTGTCGAAGATGGCGGTCTCGCTGCGGCAGTGAGGGCAGACGAAGGCGGACATGTTCTCCACGATGCCGAGCACCGGGATGGAGACCTTGTCGAACATGAGCTTCGCGCGGATGACGTCGGCGAGCGCGAGGTCCTGCGGCGTCGACACGAGCACCACGCCGGCGGCCCGGACGTTCTGGGCGAGCGTGAGCGGGATGTCGCCGGTGCCCGGCGGCAGGTCGAGGACGAGGTAGTCGAGGTCGCCCCAGTTCACGTCGCGCAGCAGCTGGATGAGCGCGCCCGTCACCATCGGCCCGCGCCAGATGAGGGCCTGGTCGGGATCCACGAGGAACCCGATCGACATCACCTTCATGCCGTGGGCGTGGAGGGGCTCGAGCTTCTTGCCGTCCCTGGAGGTGGGCCGGTCGGTGACGCCGGTCAGCATGGGGACGGACGGTCCGTAGATGTCCGCGTCGAGGATGCCCACCTTCGCCCCCGTGCGCGCGAGACCCGCTGCGAGGTTCACCGCCACCGTGCTCTTGCCGACCCCGCCCTTGCCCGCACCGACGAGGATGATGTTCTTCACGCCCGGCGTGAGCTGACCCTGGGCGGCTCCCGGCGCCGCGCGGACCTGGGCGCCCCAGGACAGCTCGACGCTGCGGAACCCGGCGCCCTCCAGGGCCGCCTTCACGTCGCGGCCGATGGTGTCCTTGAGCGGGCACGCCGGCGTGGTGAGCTCGACCTTCAGCCGGACGGTGTCGCCCTCGACCACGACGTCCTTCACCATCCCGAGCGACACGAGGTCGCGGCGGAGCTCGGGGTCCATCACCTTGCGGAGGGCGTCGAGGGCGGTCGTGGGATCGAGCGGCATGGGAGCGCCTTTATAGCCGCCGCCCGGGGGCTTCTCAACGCCGCGTGAGCGCCGCTCGACGTCGACGACTCACTCCAGGGCGTCCACCTTCCAGCCGTCCTGCTCGCGGACCACCGACGCGGCGCGATCACCCCCGAGTGGGAGGCGGGCGGTGACGCCGTTCCGCTCGAGCGGGGCCCCCTCCGCGAGCGCCGACGCGACGCGCTGCGCCGCCTCGCGCCCGGCAGGACCCGCGCCCCGAAGGTCCACGGCGAGCCTTTCCGGCGTGTACGCCGTTCGCCAGCGCGCGGAGAGCAGGGACTGCGCCGCGGCGAAGCGCTCCTCCCGCAGGGCGTCGGTGAAGGCGCGCAACGCCTCCTCCGGCGTCCCGGCGCGGACGGGCGGCGGCGGGCGCGCCGCGCGGGGAGCGCAGCCGACGACCGCGGCGATCACGAGGGCGAGGACGGGGCTCCGCACGGACCCTCGCTTACACCATGACGCCGCCCGCCGCCACGCGATGCTAGGCTCCCCCCGGCGCCCGGATCGTCCGGGGCGCGGGGAGGCGGGCGCGTGCTTCGAGTGATCCGGTGGGAGGCGGGGCGCGTGACGGCCGGCGGGCGGGAGCTCGTCCAGCGCGGTGCGCGGCTCTGGATCGACTGCACGCCGGACGCAGAGACGCTCGCGTTCCTGGGGGCGACCTTCGGGTTCCACCCGCTCGCGCTGGAGGACTGCGCCCACGAGGACCAGCGGCCCAAGTACGAGCCGTACCCGGAGAGCCTGTTCTGCGTGGTGCACCGCGTGGCGCCCACGCCCGACGACACCGACCTGCGCTCGCACGAGCTGCACGCGTTCCTCACCGCCGAGGCCGTCGTGACGGTCCACCGCGTTCCCCTCGCCGAGCTCGACCGCGTCTTCGCCCGCTGCGCCGAGGAGCCCGCCCTCCTCGAGCGCGGCCCGGACTTCGCGCTCTACCTCGTCCACGACGCGATGACCGACGTGCACTTCGCCCTCGCCGACGCCCTCACGGAGGAGGTCGAGGAGCTCGCCGACCTCGCGTCCCAGCCGGACGGGGTCGCGCCCGACGAGGACCTGCTCCCTCGCATCGTCGCGGCGCGCCGGACGCACGGGCTGCTCCGCCGGCGCCTCGCCCCGCAGCGCGAGGTCTTCGCCGGATTGGCGCGCCCGGGTCAGCCCCTCGTCCGGGAGGCGACCGCCATCTACTTCCGCAACGTCGTCGACCACACCGTCCGGCTCGCGGAGGAGATCGACACCAGCCGCGACCTCCTCGCCTCCGCCATGGATGCGTACCTGTCGCGCACCAACAACCGGCTCTCGGGGCTCACCGCCCGGCTCACGCTCGTGGCGACGATCTTCCTGCCGCTCAACTTCGTCGCGGGGTTCTTCGGGATGAACCTCCAGATCGTCCCGCCACGGATCGCCGTGCCGCTCGTCCTCTCGGTCGTGGCGGTGATGCCGCTCGCGCTCTGGGCGTTCTTCCGCCGGAGGCGCTGGGTGTAGGTCCCGCGGCTACTGGGGCGACGGGGGCAGCGGCACCACCTCCGCGGTGGCGCCCGGGGGCTGCACGCGCACGTCGCCCTCCTCGCCCTCGCCGCCCGTGATCGCGATCTCCACGTCGAGGAAGCGGCGGATCACGTCGGCGTTCGTGGTGAGGTGCTTCGTCACCGCGTGGACCGTGTAGCGCGTCGTGGGCACGACGCCCGGCGCCGCCGGGACGAGGCCCGCGGCGAGCAGCGCGGCGGGCAGGAGGAGCTGGTCGCCGAGGTGGCGATCCAGGGCGGCGCCGCCCTCGAGGTAGGCCCGGAAGTCGCGCACCGCCTCCTCCGCGGTCTCCTCCGGCGAGCGATCGGGCTCTCCCACCGCACCGTGTCCGGCCCGGCCGCGCTGGAAGGTCGAGACGACGAGGACGTGCCCCCCGCGCGAAGCTCGCGACGGCAGGGGGACGCGCTCCGCCTGGGCGGAGATGCCGGCGTCGCGCAGCAGGCGCATCGCGCGCGCCGCCTGCCGCTCGGCGACCTCGAACCCGAGGCCGCACACCATCGAGACGACCTCCACGTCCTGCAGCGTGCCGCGGTGGCGCAGGTCGAGCGCCGGCATCGCGTGCGCGGGCTCGACGCGCGCGGTGAACTCGCCGCCGCCCTCCGGGTAGAACCCCGCCGCCTGGAGGCCCAGCTCGAAGCGGAACCCGAGCCGCGCCACCGCCGGCGCCCACACGAGCGCGAGGTAGTGGAAGCTCGGCGCGTGGTCCTGGTGCGTGCCACCTCGCAAGGTCAGCGTGGACGGCGCGCCGGCGAGCGCGAGCGGCCAGCAGACGGTCTGGAACAGGAGCGGCGTCGAGCCGGCCGTGCCGATGTCGAACGCCCACTCGCCCGCCCGCACGGGTCGCCGCGGCACGAACTCGAGGCGAGTCGCGCCGACCTCGTCCCCTTCGAGCCGAGCGTCGCACAGCCGGGCCACGGCGCGCGCGGCCTCGCGGTGCTGCGGGCGCAACCCTGCCTTCTCGCGGTTCGCGCGGATGCGGTCGATGGCGAAGGGCTTCCCGGTGATGGCCGCGAGCGCGAGGGCCGTCCTGAGGATCTGGCCGCCCCCCTCTCCGGCGCTGCCGTCCAGGACGATCGGAAGATGGTGGGGCACGGCTCGAATTTAGCCCGTCGCCCGCCGCCAGTTCGCGGTCGCGCGGGGGGCAGCCGCTCGACCCTCCAGGGGTCTGCCGTGCTAGAACGCGCGTCCATGGTCGCCGCCGTCGCCGTCTTCTCCGTGGCCTACCTCGCGGTCGCGGCGGGGCGCCTGCCATTCCTCTCGCTCGACCGCCCGTCCGCGGCGCTCCTGGGCGCCGCGCTGATGGTCGCGACGGGCGTGCTCACGCCGCGCGAGGCGGGCGCGGCGGTGAACGGCGACACGCTCGGGCTGCTGCTCGGCATGATGATCCTCTCCGCGTACCTCGCCGAGGCGCGCTTCTTCCGCTGGACGAGCTTCCGCATCCTCCAGGCGGTGCGCACCCCGCGGGCGCTGCTGTGGGCGGTGGTCCTCGCCGGCGGGGCCCTCTCGGCGCTGCTCGTGAACGACACGGTCTGCGTGATGGTCACGCCCATCGTGCTCCGCGTCGTGGAGGACGCCGAGCTGCCGCCCCTGCCCTACCTGCTCGCCCTCGCCTTCGGCTCGAACGCCGGATCGGTCGCGACGCTCACCGGCAACCCCCAGAACATGATCGTCGGGACGCTCTCGGGGATCTCCTACGCGGACTTCGCTTCCGCCCTGGCGCTGCCGGCGCTCGCGTCGCTCGCCGTGGTCGCCCTGGTCCTCCAGCTCGTCTTTCGCGGCGAGCTGCCTCGGCGCGCGCTCGCCCCGACCCGGGTGGCGCCGCCCGTCCTGGATCGGCGGCTCCTCGCCCGCGCCCTCGGCGCCACGGCGCTCGCGGTGGCCGGCTTCCTGGCAGGCTTCCCGCTCTCGTGGACCGCGCTCTTCGCGGCCGCCCTGTGCATGGCGGTCGCCGGGCCCGCGCCGCGCGAGGCGCTCCAGCGCGTGGACTGGCCGCTGCTCGTGTTCTTCGCGGGGCTCTTCGTCATCGTGGCGGGCGTCGGACGCTCCGGGGTAGCGGCGGCGATGTACGAGGCGGTCGCGCCGGCGCTGGGCGAGGGCGCGGCGCGGCAGGCGCTGGTGTTCGGCGGCTTCGCGGTGGCGGCCTCGCAGGTCGTCTCGAACGTGCCCTTCGTGGTCCTCGCGGGCGAGTGGATCCCCCGCCTCGCGGAACCCCGCCTGCTCTGGCTCGCGACCGCGCTCGCGTCCACGCTCGCGGGTAACCTGACGATCGTGGGCTCGGTGGCGAACCTGATCGTCCTCGAGCAGGCGGGGTCCCGAGCGGGGATCGGGTTCTGGCGCTTCTTCCGCATCGGCGCCCTGGTCACGGCGGCGACGCTCGCGGTGAGCTTCGCGATCCTTTTCGCCGAGCGCGCGGCCGGGCTCGTGTGACGCCACCCAACGCCTCGGAACTCCCCGGGAATTGACCAGACCGCCGCCCGCCCCCGCGCTCCCGGCGCCTGCGGGCGTCCGGGCGAAATAGAACCCGGCAGGATCCGTAGGTTTCTCCATGATTGCGGTCGCCGCCGTCGCCGATCTACGGTTCGCCCTCTCGTGGCAGGTGGAGGAGCGCTCGTTGGGGCCTCCGGTCATGACCGGCGAGGCCGCCCTTGCGCGGTCTGCCGCGAAGGGCGACCGCAAGGCGTTCGGCCAGCTCGTCGACGTGCACAAGCGCGCCGTGTTCGGGCTCTGCTTCCGTCTGCTGCGCCACCCGGAGGAGGCGCGCGACGCCGCCCAGGAGACGTTCGCGCGCGCCTTCGCGGCGCTCTCGACGTACGATCCCGGCCAGCCGTTCGCGCCCTGGGTGCTCCGCATCGCACGCAACCACTGCCTCGACGTCCTGCGCCGGCGCCTCCCCGAGGCGCAGCAGTTCGAGCTCGACGCCGAGCCGGAGGACGGCGCGCCGCGCGAGCTCGCGGATCCCGCAGCGGAGCGCGGCGACGAGGCGCTGGAGCGCCGCCAGCTCGCGGGCGCGCTCGAGGCCGCGGTGGCGGCGCTGCCCCAGAACTATCGCGAGGTCGTGCACCTCTTCCACGTCGAGCACCTCTCCTACAAGGAGATCGCCGCGACGCTGGACGTCCCCATCGGCACCGTAATGACCTGGCTCCACCGCGCGCGCGCCCGGCTCAAGACGGCGCTCGCCGAGCCCGGCGCGGAGGTCACGCGATGAACACGTTCGACGGACACCTCACCGACGCGCAGGCCCAGCGGGTCGTCGACGGCGCGCTCCTGGACGCGGAGACCGCCGCGGTCGAGCGGCACCTGGCGGGGTGCGGCGCGTGCCAGGCCGCCGTGGAGTCGTACCGCATGCTCGCGGTGGCGCTCGAGGACCTCGAGCTCCCGCCGCTCCCGGATGACTTCACCGCCGGCGTCTTCACGCGCATCGACGCGCACGAGCGCGCCGCCGCCCGGGAGCGCAACTGGGCGCTCGGCATCCTCGCGGGCGTGGCCCTCGCCACCGTCGTCGCCTTCGTGGCGGCCGGGGCCGGCCCGTGGGCGCCCGCGGTCTCGGCGGTGGCGGACCGCTTCGGCGACGCCGCCCGCGCGATCCGCATCGGCGCCGGGTTCGTCCCGGCGCTCGTCGGCGCGTTCCGGCTGCAGATCATCCTCGCCGGGGCCGCCCTCGCGATCCCGCTGCTCGTCGCGCTCGCGCGCCTCATGCCCGCGCCCGAGGCGCGCGTCGAAGCCGCCTGACGGAGACTCCATGCTCGCGCTCCTCCTCGCCGCCCTCGTGTTCCAGCCCTCGCTCGAGGCGCCGCCCCGTCAGCTCGCGCAGGCGACCCGCCCCGGCGCGGAGTCGCCGCCGCCGCCGCCGCGGCCCTCCCCGCCTGCGCCCGGCCCTCGCGCGGCGGGGAGCCCCGTGCCCACGCCGCTCCCCCCGCCGCCGCCGCCCCCGGGCGAGCTCGATCCGCTCGTCGGCGACTGGCCGGCGGAGCCCTCCGGCAAGCGGGTCACGCTCGCGGACACCGTCTCGCTCGACGACGCCCTCGAGCAGATCGCCGACGCCGCAGGATGGAACCTCGTCCTCAACACCGGCAGGACCGGGAACATCCAGCTCGTCCTGAAGCTCCGCGACGTGCCGGTCGAGGAGGCGATGCGCGCCGCCCTGAGGGGCACCCGCCTCGAGGCGTCGCGCCGCCGCGACACGGTGGTCGTCTCCCCCTCGACCCTCCCCGTCGAGCGGCGGCCCACCCTCGCCGGCTTCGGGAAGCCGAGCGGCAAGCGGTTCACCGGCGAGTTCGAGGGCACGGACGTCGACGACGCGCTCCGACAGATCGCGGCCGCGGGGGGCCTCTCCATCGTCATCCCGCCCGGCGTGCGCGGCCAGGTGTCCGGGGTGTTCAACGCGATCGCCGTCGAGGACGCGCTGCGCGCGGTGCTCGATCAGGCCGGCCTCACCGCGGAGCTCCAGGGCGGCGTGGTGACCGTGCGCCAGTCGCCGTTCGACGGGTTCGCAGGCGTCGGCGAGGAGGCACGCCGGCACGCGCAGCGCGCCCTGCGCGACGCCGAGCGCGCGATGCGGGACGCCGAGGAGTGGCGCGACGGCCCCGAGACGGGCTCCGACTCGCGCGACCGGGTCGTCAACGGCGACGTGACGATCCGCTCGGGCGAGGTGGCTCGCGACGTGGTGGCCCTCCGCGGCAACGTGCGGCTCGAGCCGGGCGCGGTCGCGCGGGACGTCGTGGCGGTGCTCGGCAGCGTCAAGCTGGAGGGCGGCGCCAGCGCGCGCGAGGTGACCGCCGTGATGGGGAGCGTGGAGGTGGGGCCGGGCGCCGTGATCGAGCAGAACGCCACCGCCGTGGGCGGGAGCGTGAAGCCCGATCCGCACGCCGCCATCGGCGGCGAGCAGACCAGCGTCGGGGTCCCGGGGCTCGGCGGCCTCGCCGGCCTGTTCGGCTCGAGCCTGCTCTTCGGAGGGGGCGACTCGGCCCTCTGGGCCATCGGGCAGGCGCTCGCGAAGTTCGCGCTGTTCTTCGCGCTCGGCCTCCTCGTCGTCGCGCTCTTCCCCCGGCGGGTGGACTCGGTCGCGGGGGCGATGATCGCGAGTCCGTGGAGGTCGATCTTCACGGGCCTGCTCGGCATCGTCGTGACCCCGCTGCTCGTGCTCCTCCTCGTCGTGACGGTCATCGGCATCCCGCTCGTCGCGGTCGTCGCCCTGCTCGTGCTGGCCGCCGGGGTGCTCGGGTTCACCGCCCTCGCCTTCCACGTGGGGCGATCGCTGCCGCTGCGCGTCCAGCGGGGCGCGTGGGTCGTGCAGCTCGCCGTCGGCACCGCGATCGTCGTGCTCGTGACCGAGATCCCGCTGCTCGGCGCGCTCGCCTGGGTGGCCGGGGCGCTCATCACGTTCGGCGCCGCGCTCCGCTCGCGCTTCGGGCAGCAGGTGACCGTGCTGCCGACGACGATGGCCCCTCCGCCGGCGCCGGCGCCCTAGGGCCGCGGCCGGGGCGCGCCGGCCGGCAGCTTCGCGAGCGCCTCCACCGCGGCCCGGCGAACCCGCCCGTAGTAGTCGCTCCGCAGCGCCTCGAGCCGCGCCGAGGCGGGCTCGTACCGCATCTTCCCGAGCGCGCGCGCCGCCGCCGCGCGGACCTCCGGCAGGTCGTGCGTGAGCTGCGCGGCCACCACCGGCGCCGCGTCCCGCGCCCCGAGCGCGGCGAGGGCCTCGATCGCCCCGGCGCGCGCCGGCGCGTCGGGACGGGCCAGGTAGGCCGCGAGCGGCGCGGACGCGCCGGGCGCGCCCGTCCTCGCCAGCGCCGCCGCCGCGATCCCCGCGGATTCTCCTTCGAGGAGCGCGGTCAGCGCGGGCACGGCCTCTGCGCTGCCCGCCTCCCCGAGGGCGCGCGCGAGCGCGGCGCTCCACTCCGGCTCCCGCGAGCGCGGCGCGCCGCACGCCTTCGCGAGGGCCGCGGCGCCGCGCGTGCCCTGGCGTCCGAGCGCCTCCGCCGCGGCGAGGCGCACCCGCAGCTCGGGGTCGGCGAGCGCCGCCGCCACGCGCGCGACCGCGCCGGGCGCGCCCAGCTGCGAGAGCCCCTCGACGGCGCCCACCCGCACGGCCGGGCGCGGATCGGCGAGCCCGGGGCCGAGGAGCGCCTCGGCCCCGTCGGCGCGGAGCCGCCCCGCCGCGGCGAGCAGCGCGCCGAGCTCCTCCGCCTCCTCCGGCGCGAGCCCGCCCTCCGCGCCGCCGCTCGCGCGGGCGGCGAGCGCGGCCGCGCGCCGCGCCACGGCGGCGCCGGAGGCGGCCTGGCCGGTCCTCGCGAGGAAGCGCGCCGCGGCCGCGCGGGTCGGGGCATCGGCCCTGCCGGGGTCCAGCAGGGCTGCGACGCGCGCGGCGGTCTGGGACGAGGGCGGGGCGAGCTCGGCCAGCGCGGAGATCGGCGCGGCGGCGCTGCGGCCGAGCCGCGCGACCAGCTGACGCTCCGGACAGCTCGCCTCGTGCGCCGCCGCCGCCCGGGCGACGAGCGCCGCGATGGACGGGTCGCGCGTGCGGAGGGCGACGCCGCAGAGTGCCGCGCCGACCTCCGGCGCGGCGGGGAGCGCGGCGAGCGCGTCCGCGGCGGCCGAGGCGATCCGGCCGGGCCCGTCCGCGGCGAGCCGCGCGAGCGGAGCGGCGGCGGCCGGATCGCCGAGGCGCGCGAGCGCCGCCGCCGCGGCCTCGACGGTGGGCACGTCCCCCTCCTCGAGGAGCGCCTCGAGGAACGGTCGCGCCTTCCAGTCTCCCGCCTCCGCGAGGCCGCGCGACGCGGCGGCGGCGAGCGCGGGTTCGGGGTTGCGATTGGTGTCCACGAGCGGCAGGAGCCGCTGCACCGCCTCGGCGCGGGCGCTCGCCCCGATCTCCTCAGCGGCGCCGGCGCGCGAGGGGCCGGCGTCGGCGGCGAGCGCCGCCACGTTCCGCTCCCACAGGGCGCGGGCCTCCGCCTCGACGGCCTCGCGCAGCGAGACGCCGAGGGCGTCGAGGGCGTCGGCGATGGCCGCGCGCGTCGCGGGTCGCGCGGCGCCGTAGGCCCGGACGAGATCCTCGCGCGCCGTCCCGTCGGTCCCGAGCGCGGCGAGGCCCCGCGCCGCCGTCGCGGCGACCTCGGCGTCGGCGTCGAGCAGCAGCGCCCCGAGCGCCTCGGTCGCTCCTGGACCGCCGCGCGCCGCGAACGCCTCGGCCGCGGCGCGCCGGACGAGGGCGCTCGGGTCGCGCTGGGCGACGAGCAGGACCGGGAGCTCTCCGCTCCTCCCCGCCGAGCGGACCGCGGCGGCGCGCCGCTCCGGCTCGGGTGCGTCGAGCTCCCCGCGCCGGCAGGCCATGGCGATCAGCGAAGCGGCGAGGACCAGGGAGCGGCGCGGGAACATGACCGGGCATGCTCCGCCAGGACCCGGGGGACGCGCAAGGAGCAGGACGACCTGCGAGCCGCGTCAGCGACCGCGCCGGTCGCCACCGCCCCGCGGCGGGCGCCGAGCACCGCCGGCACCTCCGCGCGGCCCTCTCCCGGCGTCCTCGCCGCGCCCGCGCTGCCGCTGCTCTCCGCGCGGCCCTCTCCCGGCGTCCTCGCCGCGCCCGCGCACGCGCGGTTCTCCGCGCGGTGGGAGCTCCTTGCCTTCCCGGCGCCCAGGCTCGCCGCGCTCGCCCTCGCGACGCGCCGGCGCGAGCTCCGGCGGCGCGGGCGGGCCGTGGCCGTGCCGCCGCGCGGCGCGCGGGAGCTCCCGCGGCGCGACCGCGGGCGCACCGCCGGCCAGCCCCACGGCGGTCTTGAGGGCCCGCACCTCCACCGGGGCGAGGGGGCGGAACTGCCCGGGCCGCAGCCCCTCCACCGTGATGCCGCCGAACTCGGGCCGGTAGAGCCGCTGGACCTGGAGCCCGACCGCCTCGCAGAGCCGCTTCACGAGGTGGAAGCGCCCCTCCCCGACGACCACCCGGATCCAGACGTTCCGCTCGGCGCGCTCGTGCGGCACCGCCTCGAGCGCGCGCGCGGGGCCGTCCTCGAGCCGCACCCCCGCGACCAGCCGCTCGAGGGCGGCCGGCGGCGGCTCGCCTCGCACCTTCACGAGGTAGGTGCGACGGTGACCGTAGCGAGGGTGGGCGAGCCGGTTCGCGAGCTCGCCGTCGTCGGTGAACAGCACCGCGCCCTCGGCGTCGAAGTCGAGCCGGCCGACGGAGAAGACCCGCTCCTTCACGCCGCGCAGGTACTCGAGCGCGGTGGGGCGGCCCTCGGGGTCGGACGCGGTCGTGACGCACCCCGGCGGCTTGTACAGCAGGTAATAGCTCCGCGTCTCGCTGCGCGAGACGAGGCGCCCGTCCACCGTGACGAGGTCGCGCGCCGGGTCGACCTTCGAGCCGAGCACCGTGACCGCGCGCGCGTTCACCTTCACCCGCCCGGCGAGGATGAGCTCCTCCGCCTTGCGGCGCGAGGCGACGCCGGCCTCCGCCAGGTACTTCTGCAGGCGGACGCCGTCCGGCCCACCCTTCTCGTCGCCCGCCACTAGCCGCCCGTCCCCGGCGGCTCGTCCGCCGCCTCGTCCTTCTTCTTGTCGTCGAGCGCAGCCTGGGCCACGCGCGCCTTCTCGTCGGCCGCCTCCATCGCGCGCTCCAGCTCCTCGAGGGCGGCGTCGCTCTCGGCGCGCTTCGCCTCCAGATCCGCGCGCAGCTTCTCGTCCGCGAGGTCGGCCACGATGCCGGAGATGCCGCCGTCCTGCGTCTCCGGCTGCTTCTCCACGATGTCGCGGTGCTCCTCGGAGAGCTCGTGGAACTCGCGCAGCGTCGGGAGGGAGGCGAGGTCCTTGAGCGCGAAGAACTCGAGGAACTCGCGGGTCGTGCCGTACAGCATGGGCCGGCCCGGCTCCTCCTTCTTGCCGAGGATCTTGATGAGCTTGCGCTCGAGGAGCGCCTTCACCACGGCGCCGCAGTCCACCCCGCGGATCTCCTCGATCTCCGGCCGCGTGACGGGCTGGCGGTAGGCGATGATCGCGAGCGTCTCCAGCGCGGCGCGGGTGAGCCGCTGCGGCTTCACCTTGAGCCAGCGGCGGGAGAAGGCGGCGTTGTCGGGCGAGCTGCGGAGCTGCCACCCACCGGCCACCTCGTGCAGCACGATCCCGCAGACGCCCTCCCGGTAGTGGCCCGACAGCTTGTCGAGGGCCTTCTCGATCCGCTCGAGGTCGACGCCGGTGGCCTGGCGCAGCTCCTCCGAGGTGAGCGGACGCTCCGCCAGGAACAGCAGCGTCTCCATGATGGTCCGCACGCGCTCCGCGCTGAGCCGCTTCGCGGCCGCCGCGAGCTTCTCGAACGGCTCTTCCTTCTCCTCGTCCGAGCCGGGCGCGTCGATGGCGGCGGACTCGACCTCCTCGAGCTCCGGATCGCCCGCCTTCGCCTCCTCGGCGGCCTGCATCGCGCGGAGCTCGGCGTCCGAGACGCCGCTCGGCCTCGAGGACGCCGGCCGCTCCTGGGCGGGCTCCGCCTGCGTGGCGGGGGGCTCCGCCGCCTCGGGCCGCTCCTCGGGCGCGCCTTCGGCGGGGGTGTTCGGGTCGTCGAGCTCCACCGTCATCGATAGTCCTCCCCGCCGGCGGCGGGCACGTCGTCCCCGAGGGTGTCCTTCGCCTCGACGAGGATCTCCGCGCCGGGGCCCGCCTCGTCGAGCGAGGCCTGGAAGATCCGCACCAGCTTCAGCTTCGCCATCTCCAGGATGGCGAGGAACGTCGCGATCACGTCGGCGCGCGTGTGCCGGTGCTCGGCCGGCCCGGAGAGGAGCTCCTCGAACGTGGCCCTGCGCGAGAGCCGTAGCACGTCCGCCACCCGCGCGATCGCGTCGCTGATGGAGAGGCGGTCGGTGACGACCTCGTGCGTGTGCTCGGGGCGCGCGTGCTTCAGCGCCCGGTCGAGCGCCTCGATCAGCTTGAACACCGAGACGTCGGCGAGCCCCTCGGGCCCCTCGGCCGCGACCGGCCGCTCGACCCGCGCCTTCCGGGCGAACACCGTGCGGTCCAGGATGTCGCGCTCTCCGAGCTCCTCCGCGGCGGCCTTGTACTTCTGGTACTCGAGCAGCCGCCGCACCAGCTCGGCGCGCGGATCGACGCCGGACTCGTCGGCGCCCGGCGCGTCCTCCGCGACCTCCGTCCGCGGCAGCAGCAGCTTCGACTTCATCAGCATGAGCTGCGCCGCCATGTGGAGGAACTCGCCGGCGATGTCGATGTCCAGCTCCCGCATCGCCTCGAGCGTCGCGAGGTAGCTCTCGGTGATCCGCGCGATGGGGATGTCGAACAGGTCGACCTCGTGCTCCTTCACGAGGTGCAGGATGAGGTCGAGGGGACCCTCGAACGGCGGCTCGCCGGCCCGCAGCGGCGGGAGCGTGACGCGGAACGCCTCCGCGGCGGCGCGCGCGGAGGCCTCCTGCGCCGCCTGCTCGGCGCCGGCGACCGCATCGCTCTCCGGGTGTCGCCTGGCCATCGAGAAGGGACGCCCCCGTGCGCCTCAGGCGAGCTTCAGCTTCATCGCCCCGCGGACCTCGTCCATGGTGCGGGACGCCACCGCGCGGGCCTTGGCGGTCCCGAGCTGAACGAGCGCGTCGACGTCCCCCGGCCGCGCGAGCAGCGCCTCGCGCCGCTCCCGCATCCGCTCCTGCGCGGGCAGGAGCTTCTCGAGCAGCTTCTTCTTGCAGTCCACGCAGCCGATGCCGGCCGTGCGGCAGTTCTCGTCCACCCACGCGATGGTCTCGGGAGCGCTCGACACCTTGTGCAGGTAGAAGATCCCGCAGACCTCCGGGTTGCCCGGATCCTGGCGCCGCTTGCGGGCCGGGTCCGTCACCATCCCCATGACCTTCTTCGTCGTGGACTCGGCGCTCTCGCCGAGGTCGATGGTGTTGCCGTAGCTCTTCGACATCTTCCGCCCGTCGGTGCCGAGGATCTTCGGCGCGGCGGTGAGGAGCGGCTGCGGCTCGGGGAACACCGGTCCGTAGTGGTGGTTGAACTTGCGGGCGATCTCGCGCGAGAGCTCGAGGTGCGGGACCTGGTCCACGCCCACCGGCACGCGGGTCGCCTTGTACATGATGATGTCCGCGGTCATGAGGACCGGGTAGCCGAGGAAGCCGTACAGGGCGAGGTCGCGATCCGTGATGTTCTCGCGCATCTCCTTGTAGGAGGGCGAGCGCTCGAGCCAGCCGAGCGGGGTGATCATCCCGAGGAGCAGGTAGAGCTCGGCGTGCTCCTTCACCTCGCTCTGCACGAAGAGCGTGACCTTCTGCGGGTCGACGCCGGCGGCGATGAAGTCCACGAACATCTCGCGCTCGGCCTGCTTGATGACGGCGGGGTCGTGATAGCTCGTCGTGAGCGCGTGCCAGTCGGCGCTGAAGAAGTAGCAGTCGTTCTCCCCCTGGAGCCGCACCCAGTTGGCGAGCGCGCCGTGGAGGTGGCCGAGGTGGAGGCGGCCGGTGGGCCGCATGCCGCTGACGACGATGGGGCGCTGTTCGGGCATCGAGCTCTAGGTGGCGATGGAGAGGGTCAGCTGCTGGAGGAGGCCGAACACGAACATGATCGGCGGGTAGATGATGCCGCGGCCGAACACGATCAGCGCCACGAGGACGAAGGGCGAGAAGCGGGCGAACTGCTCCCACGCCGGCCTCAGCCGGAGGGGCATGAGGTTCTCGGCCACGTGGCTGCCGTCGAGGGGTGGCACCGGGAGCAGGTTGAAGATGGCGAGCCCGGTGTTGACGATCATGAAGCGGACGAGCAGCGCTCGGCCCGCCTCGCCCGGCCCGACGGCCTCGGGCGCGAGGCGCAGCAGGATCCCGAGCAGTATCGCGGCGATCGTGCCGAGGAGCAGGTTCGAGAGCGGTCCCGCCGCGCTGACCAGGATGTCGCCGGTGGACTGCCGCACGTCTCGCCGGAACCGCGCCGGGTTCACGGGCACGGGCTTGGCCCATCCGATGGGAGCCCCGAGGAGCGGCAAGAGCAGGGTCCCGATGGGATCGATGTGCGGGACGGGGTTCAGGGTGAGCCGGCCGAGGCGCGCCGCGGTGTCGTCCCCGAGCTTCCAGGCCGACCAGGCATGGAAGAACTCGTGAAAGGTCAGGGAGAGCAGGAGCACGATGAGGTTCATCACCGCGCCCGCTGGATCGGACAGGAGACCCACTAAGTCCTCGCAGGGAAAGGGGGTTCTTTAGCAGCACGGGGGGGACCGGTCAACGCGGACGACGGTCGCTCGCTCGCGCACGATCGGGCGGACGGAGGAGGCTTCGGGCCTCGGTCCGAGGGCTCCCGGGAGGTACGGGGCGGGCCGTCCCGCTGCCCGGAGCCTGGAGCCCCCCGGCGCTCACGCGCGGGGATGGAACCGGTCGTACAGCCGCCGCACGTGGCTGCGATCCACGTGCGTGTAGATCTGCGTCGTGGACACGTCGGCGTGGCCCAGCATCGCCTGCACGGCGCGCAGATCCGCCCCGCCCTCGAGGAGGTGGGTCGCGAACGAGTGCCGGAGCTTGTGCGGCGAGATCCGTCGCCGGATGCCGGCCGCGCGCGCGTGCCGCCCGAGCAGCTTCGCGAAGCCCTGCCGCGTCAGGCGGCCACCGCGCGGCGAGACGAACAGGTCCTTCGAGCGCCGCCCGCGCAGGAGCCGCTCGCGCCCGACCGCGAGGTAGGCCTTCACCGCCTCCGCCGCGGGCGCGCCCACCGGCACGATCCGCTCCTTGTTCCCCTTCCCGCGCGCGACGAGCACCCGCGTCTCGAGGTTCACGTCGTTGAGGCCGAGCGAGACGAGCTCGGAGACGCGCAGCCCGGTGGCGTACAGCAGCTCGAGCATCGCCCGGTCCCGCAGGCCGGCGGCGCTGCGCGGGTCGGGGCTGGCGAGCAGCCGCGCGATCTCGTCGTGCGAGAGCAGCTCCGGCAGCTTCCGGCCCGGCCTGGGAGCGTCGAGCTCGTCGCCGGCGTCGACCGGAGTGAGCTTCTCGGCGAACAGCAGCCGGTGCAGGGAGCGGATGGCGGAGAGCGCCCGCGCCTGGGACCGGGGCGAGAGCCCCCTGCGGACCAGCTCGCCCAGGTGCGCCTGGATCTCGATGCGGCCCACCCGCTCCCAGGCGCCGATCCCCAGCGCGTCGAGGTGCTCGACGTAGCGGCGCAGGTCGCGGAGGTAGCCCTCCACGCTGTTCTCGGCGAGCCCCTTCTCCACGCGGACGTGGGCGACGAACAGATCGAGCGCGGGCTCGAGCGGCGACATGTCCCGACGATAGCGCGGGACGCCCGGCGGTCCAGTTCTCCCTCGACTGCCCGCTGCGCCGCGGCGCTACGCTCGGGAAGAGCGGCCGTTCAAGCCAGCAGGTCCGAGACGTCGCCCTTGCCGGCGCGGAGCACGCGCGGCTCGGCCCCGGAGAGATCGATCACCGAGGACGGCTCGTTGGGCTTGTAGCCGCCGTCGAGCACGAGGTCGAGGCCGTGGCCGAGCTGCTCCTTGATGTCGTGCGCGTCGATGAGCACCTCGCCGCCGGGCGTCGCCGCGGAGGTCGAGATGAGCGGGTGTCCGAGGCGACGGACGATCTCGAGCGCGATGGGGCTGTCGGGGATGCGGATGCCCACCGTCTTCTGGCGCCGCAGCACGAGGTCGGGGACCAGGCGCGTGGCGGGCAGGATGAAGGTGTACGGCCCGGGGACCTTGCGGCGGAGCACGCGGTAGGCCGCGTTGTCGACGATGGCGTAGCGAGAGATCTCGGCGAGGTCCTGGCAGATGAAGGACAGCTCGTGCGAGCGCGGGAGCTGCTTCAGCTGGTAGATGCGCTCGATGGCGCGCTTGTCGAAGAGGTCGCAGCCGAGCCCGTAATAGGTGTCCGTCGGGAAGGCGAGCAGGCCTCCGGACGAGAGCACCGAGACCGCCCGCTCGACCACTCGGGGCTGGGGGTGCAGGGGATCGATCTCGACGATGGGGGCGACCGTCATGGGGCCTCTTTCTAGCAGCTTTCGCCCGCTCGGAGGGAGTGCAGGACGCCCCACCTTTTCCAGCGGCCGGAAGGGGAGCCGCACTGACCGCGAAAACGAGCGCGCCCGCCCGGGAAGACCCGGACGGGCGCCTCTGGCGGCGTCGCCGCCTGCCCATTGCGGAGCTAGCCGCGGTTCTTCCCGCGCTCGATGAGCTCCCGCACCTTCTGCCCACCCTTGCGGCCGATCTCCTCGTAGAACGCGTGGCCTCGCTCGTCCCGCACGGCGATGCCGCCCTTGCGCCCCGCCTCGGAGACCGTCATCCCGCGGCGACCTTCCTCCGGCTCACCGCGCCGCGCGCTCTTCTCTTCGTCCGCCATCGTGTCCCCCCTCCAGAGCACCTCGTCGGTGCGTTACCGCTCTCCGCCCCCGTGGCCGGCGCCGAGATCCTCCTCCGCGCCCGCCTTCCCCTTCTCGATGAGCTCGCGGACCTTGTGGCCGCCCTTGCGGCCGATCTCCTCGTAGAAGGGCGTCCCGCGCTCGGCCTTGATCGTCTCGCCGCCCTTCTTGCCGATCTCCTCGTAGAAGCGAGGGCCGCGCTCCGCCTTGACGGTGTCGCCGCCCTTCTTGCCGATCTCCTCGTAGAACTTGCGGCCCCGCTCGGCCTTCACGGTCTCGCCGCCCTTCTTGCCGATCTCCTCGTAGAACTTGCGACCCCGCGTCTCGCGGACCCGCACGCCACCCTTGCGACCGGCCTCAGAGACCGTCATCGCTCCCTTGCTGCCGCCCTTCTTCTCTTCAGCCATGTGTCGCCCCCGTCGTCCAATCAGGAACAATGTGGTCGCTGGCCCCGCGCCGGCGCAGCGCCCGTCCGAGCACGTGCTCGGCGATCGCCTCCGCCATGTCGAGGCCGGTGGCCTCGAGGATCCCCTGCCAGCTGGGGTTCCCGTTCACCTCGATCACGGTGGGACCCTCGGGTCCGACCGCCAGGTCGATGCCTGCGTAGTCGAGCCCGATCGCCTCCGCCGCCGCCTCCGCCACCGCCGCCAGCTCGGCCCCGAGCGGCACTGCCTCGACCCGAGCACCGGTGGACACGTTCGTGCGCCACTCCCCGGGAGGCGCGTACCGCTCCATCGCGGCGCGGCCCCTTCCCCCGACGACGAACACCCGGACGTCGCGTCCGGGGTGTGGAACGTAGGACTGTAGATAGACCGCCCCGTCGCGGGCGATCCGCTCCCGCGCCGACGCCCGCCCTGGAGCGTCCGCGCGCACCCGCTGGACCCCCTCGCCGAGCGAGCCCGCGATGGGCTTCATCACCGCCTCGCCGAGCCCGGCGAGCGCTTCCGCCGCGCCGGCGGAGGTCTGCGCGACCGCGGCGGGAGGCGTCGGCACGCCGGCGCGCGCGAGCAGCCAGGACGACCGGAACTTGTCCTGGGCGGCGAGGAGCGGATCGATGCGGTTCACCACCACCGCCCCCGAATCCTCCAGCGCCCGGTAGATCTCGAACTGCACGTCGGCGTCGCCGGTGCGACCCATGCCGCGCGCGAGCACGAAGGCGTCGAAGGCCTCGGACCCGAGACCCGCAGCACGCACCGAGACGACGCCTTGCTCGCTCACGATGGCCGAAAGCTCCGCCGGGTCGATCACCGCCGCCTCGCCGTGGCGAGCGAAGGCGGTGACGAGCCGCTTGCTGTGCCAATCGTCCTCGGGCCAGGCGGTGACGATCCCGATTCGGATGACATCGTTCATGCGACGCTTGCTTCCCTTCCCCTTCCCCAACCGCCCGCGCAACACGGTGTCCACGCCCGGTCGGCTGGACAAGGGCGCGCCATCCCGCATCTTTTTGGTGGTGCCCGGACGAGCCGCTCGCGCTCCCCTCGTGGAGGACGCGGGCGGCGCCTCGCGCGGGACGCGCGAGGTCGGGGGCGCGGACGGGCTCCGCCACCCTCCCTAGGGGAACATCCTCAGCCCTGCTCGGAGCGGGAGACGGCGGCGGTCAGGGCAGCGACCACGCGCGCGGCCCGCTCGCCCTCGAGCGGCGCCCCGTCCGGCGTGCGGACGTAGAAGGCGTCGGACGCCCGGTGGCCCTCGGTGGCGATGCGAGCGAGATCCACCGACAGGCCCAGCTCGTAGAACGTGCGAGCGAGCGTGTGCAGGAGGCCCACGCGATCGGCCGTGAAGACGTCCACCACCGAGTGCGCCCGCGCGCTGTCGTTGTCGATGACGACCTTGGTCGGCACGCGTGGGAGCGGCTTCTCGGGGAGCGAGGAGGCGCGGAGGCGACGGGCGAGGAGCGCGTCGAGCCCCTCCTCTCCCGCCAGGACGCGGGCGAGATCCGTGCGGGCCGCGCGCCAGCGCGCGGGCTCGACGGCGCGCTCGTCCGGCCCGCGTAGCTCGAACACGTCGAGCGCGCGGCCGGCGAGCCGGCCGAGGTCGGAGCCGTCGGGCGTGGAGAAGACCTCCGCGTGCTGGATGTCGATGCGGTGCGCGGCGAGGACGCCGGCGACCGTGGCGAGCAGGCCGGGCCGGTCGCGCGCGGTGAGCGACAGCTCCGAGTAGCCGAGCGCGTGGTGGTGGCGGAGCGCGGTCGCGACCGGGAGCGCCGCCCCGCGGCGCAGGAGCCGCAGGTGGCCGGGCGCGTGCGCGGGATCGACCGTGAGGAAGTAGCGAGCGGGCATCGCCTGCAGGAACCGCTCGTGCTCCGCCGCGCCCGCCGCGCCCGCGCGGAGGGCCGCCGCGACGCGCTCGCGTCCCGCAGCCTCCGCCGTCCCGGGCTCCGGCCGCCGCTCTCCTCCCTCGAGCACCTCGCGCGTCTTCCCGTACAGCTCGCGGATGAGGCGCGCCTTCCAGTCGGTCCAGGTGCGGGGGCCGACCGTGGCGACGTCGGCGTAGGTCAGGAGGTACAGCTTGTCCAGCCGGTCCTTCGTCCCCATCTCCTCGGCGAAGGCGTGGATGAGATCGGGGTCGGACAGATCGCGCCGCTGCGCGACGGCGCTCATGCGCAGGTGCTTCAGCACGAGCCACTCGATGTCCGCCGCGTCCGCGGGGTCGAGCCCCATCCGCACGCAGGCCTCGGCGGCGATCTCGGCGCCGCGGGCGGAGTGATCCTTCCCGGCGCCCTTGCCGATGTCGTGGAACAGCGTCCCGAGGTAGAGCGCCAGCGGCCGCTGCACGCTCCTGGCGAGGTCGCCGAGGCCGTCCTCCTTCACGTCGCCGCAGCGGAGCGCGAACAGCCGGCGCACCGCGAACAGCGTGTGAACGTCCACGGTGTACACGTGGTAGACGTCGATCTGCCGCCGCGCCGTCACGCGCGCGAACTCCGGGAGGAGGCGCGGCAGCACCCCGATCTCGTGCATCAGCGTGAGGAACCGTCCGCGCGTGCCGGGGCGCGAGAAGCACGCGAGCAGCTCCTGGTTCAGCTCCGGGTCGGTCGCCGCCTCCGGCGGGAGCTCCTCCGCGGCCTGCGCGGCGAGGTCGCGCGCGAACGGGTACAGGTCCAGCTGCTCCCGGTCGGCGGTGGCGAACAGGCGCACGAGGGCGGCGGGCGAGCGCTTCAGGACGTCGGTGTCCACCACGGTGAGCCTGCCCCGGAACACCTTGAACTCGCCGCCGGGGATGTGCCGGTCCGCCGTGCGCGCGGGCTTGCCGCCCAGCACCGGCACCACCCGCTCCGCGCCGATGGTGGCGGCGGGCGGCGGCACCATCCGCCAGCCCTTGGCGGCCTCCGGCTCGAGGCAGCGGTCCACGATCGCGTCGCAGGCCACCAGCACGGTCTTCGCCGCGAGGTAGTAGTGGCGCATGAACTCCTCGACGCCCGACCCGTGCTCGCCGTCGACGTACCCCATCGCCTGCGCCACGGGCGGCTGGACGTCGAAGGTGAGCTGGTCCCACTTGCGGCCGGCGAGGTAGTGCATCTCGTTGCGGACGCGCCACAGGAAGTCCCGCGCGCGCCGCATCTCGCGGATCTCGCGCTCGGGGAGGAGCGCCCGCGCGAGCAGGTCGGTGATGCCCGCGACCTTGAAGCGCACGCGCGCGAGCCACAGCGCCGCCTGCAGGTCGCGGAGCCCGCCCTCCGACTCCTTCACGTTCGGCTCGAGCAGGTAGATCGAGTCGCCGAACCGCTCGCGCCGCGCGCGCATCTCCCCGAGCTTGTCCGCCAGGAACTTCTCGACCTTCTCGGCGGACAGCCCGTGGAGCTCCTCGCGCTCGAGCTCCCGGTAGAGCGCGCGATCCCCGCCGAGCCAGCGCAGGTCGAGGAGCGCGGTGCGGGCGGTGTGGTCCTCCCGCGCGAGCCGATCGCACGCCGCGAGATCGCGCACGCCGTAACCGACCTCGAGCCGGAGATCCCAGAGCGCGTAGAGGAACCGCTGGCTGGCGGTCTTGGCGAAGGCGTCCGGCTCGCCCGCGCCGTGCAGCACCAGGAGGTCCACGTCGCTGAACGGGGCGAGGTCGCGCCGGCCGTAGCCGCCGATCGCCACGAGCGAGAGGGGCGAGGCCGCGTGCTCCTCCGCGGCCGCCGCGCAGGCGCGCTCCCAGAGCGCCGCGACGATCCGGTCCATGGCGGCGCTCTGCAGGCGCACCACGGTGTGCCCGCTCCCGCCCGCCCGGTGCACCTCCTCGACGAACCGGCGCTGCGCGGCGAAGTCCGCCTTCACGTCGCCGGTGAGCGGGGGAAGCTCCCGCAGGCGCTCCTCCAGCTCGAAGGGCGCCGCGACCGGCAGGCTCGGGTGGACGTCGGGCTGGCGCATGTCCGGGAATATACGGGGGTGAACGCGGCCTCGCCCGGCTTCGCAGCGGCCGGCGGGCTCGGCTCAACGGACCGAGGCCACCCGCGCCTCGCTCCGCGCGAACGAGGTCACGGCGCGGGCGATCCCGGCCGCGACCTCCTCCTGGTAGCTCGCGGAGGCGAGTCGCCGCTCCTCGACGCGATTCGAGATGAACGCCGTCTCCACCAGCACCGCGGGCATGCGCGCGCCGAGCAGCACGTAGAAGAGCGCGCTCTTCACCCCGAGGTCCCGCACCTCTCCCACCCGTGAGCGGACGCCCGTGGTGAGCTCGCGCTGCACGAGCCCGGCGAGCCGCCGGGAAGCGCCCGCGCTCGCCTTGGCGTCGAGGTCGGTGAGGATCCGGCCGACGTCCCCGTCGCCGCGGTCCGCGAGCTCGACCCCGTTCTCGCGCGCCGCGAGCCGCGCGGCGTAGCGATCGTCCGCGACGTTCAGGAAGTAGGTCTCGACCCCGCTGCGGTTCCGGCGGGGGTGGGCGTTCGCGTGGATGGAGACGAACAGATCGCCGCCGGCGGTGTTGGCGATCGCGGTGCGCTCCTCCAGCGCCAGGTACCGATCGTTCTTGCGGGTGAGCACCACCTCGAAGCCCTCCGCGCGCAGCCGCTTCGCGAGCCGCTTCGCCATCGCGAGGGTCACGTCCTTCTCGCGCACGCGGCGCGGTCCGATGGCGCCCGGGTCGTGTCCGCCGTGCCCGGCGTCGACGACCACGCGGCGGATCCGCCCGGACAGCTCGTGCTCGGGCCCGCGCTCGACGCGCTCGAAAGAGGCGGGCACCGCGGCCGCGGCGCGCCCCGGCTCCGGGGCGGGCCCGGGGTCCCGCTGGGCAGGCTCCGGCGGGCGCGCCTCCGCGACGCTCCTGCGCGCCGACGCCGTCCCGACGTCCACGATGAGGCGCGGCGGATCGTCGAGCCCGAACAGCTGCACGCGGTCGGTGCCGGGGAGATCGAGCACCACCCGCACCGTCTCCGCGTCGTTCTGCGCCGCGCGGACCCTGTCCACCCGCTCGCCCGCGACCGGCCGCGCCAGCGCACGCCCGGCGAGCAGCGCCGGGCGGAGGTCCACCGCGAGCCGGCGCGGGAGCCCGGCTGAGGGCGCGAGCTCGAGCTGCTGCCATCCCACCCAGTGCGACAGGTAGATGGCGACGCGGGTGTAGTCGTCGTTCGACCAGGTGCGCACCTCCGTGACGCGCGCCTTGCCCTCCCCGCCGGACTCGCCGAGCGCGAGCGCGGGCGCGGCTCCAGCGCCGGTGAGATCCGCCACTGCGGCGTCGAGCTCGGGATCGGGCTCCGAGTCCTGCGGCGACTCCTCGGGAACGGGGGTGGCCGGAGCGTCCGGCCTGCGCGCCGGCCTCGGCGCGGGACGATCGTCGCCCGCCTCGCGGCGGATGGCGGCCACGAGCTGCCGCGCCTCGCGCGAGCCGAGCTCCGCCGCGCGCCGCGCGTTGAGGAGCGCCTTCTCGCGATCGGACTCGTCCGCCGACCAGCGGTAGAGCGCGTAGCGCGCGCGCGCCGCCTCGACCAGCGCCGGCGCCCGCTCCCGTCCCTTCGCCGCCTGGATCAGCCCGGCGATGGCGCGCTCCCAGTGGTGCCGGTAGCGCCGCTTCTGACGATCGCGCGTGAGCGCGCGCATGTCCTCCTTGGCCCGCTCGAGGCGGCTCCCCCGCGCCCGCGGCGCGGCGCGCGCCGCCTTGGCGGGCGCCCGGGCCGCGCGAACGGCGGGCTTCTTGGAGGCGCGCGCAGAGACCGAGTCCTTGCCGCGGCGCGGCGCGGCGGGCGTCCCGGTGGGGGCCCCGATCGAGAAGAGGAGGAGGAGGGCGAGCGTGCCACGGCCCATGAGGCGACCACTCTCCGCCCCGCCGATATCGACGTCCACTTTTCGCCCGGCCGCACCCCGCGGTGGGGCGCTGTCGCACCGCCCCGCCCCGGCGTAGGATCCCCACCTCCCGTGCGACGGAGGTTTCCCGATGGCCAACCCGAAGCGTGTCGGCGTCGTCCTCGCAGGCTGCGGCTTCCTCGACGGCGCCGAGATCCACGAGGCGACCTGCACGCTGCTCTCGCTCGATCGACGCGGCGCGGCCCTCGTCGCCGCCGCGCCGGACGTGGAGCAGATGCACGTCGTCGATCACCTGCGCCAGGCGCCGGCGGAGGGCGAGCGACGCAACGTGCTCGCCGAGTCGGCGCGCATCGTCCGCGGCAAGATCCGCGATCTGGCCGAGCTCTCCGCGAGCGACGTGGACGCGCTCGTGTTCCCGGGGGGCTTCGGCGCGGCGAAGAACCTCTGCTCCTTCGCCGTCGAGGGGCGCGGGATGCGGGTGCTCCCGGAGGTCGAGCGGATCGTGCGCGAGATGCGCGCGGCGTCGAAGCCCATGGGCTTCATCTGCATCTCGCCCGTCATCGCGGCGCGCCTGCTGGGCGGCGAGGGCGTGAAGGTGACGATCGGCGACGACGCGGACACGGCGGCGGCGATCGCGTCCTGGGGCGCCCGTCACGTGGAGTGCAAAGTGGACGAGATCGCCATCGACGAGCGCCTCAAGGTCGTGTCGACACCCGCCTACATGCTCGGACCCTGGATCGGAGCGGTCGCCACCGGAATCGACAAGCTGGTCTCCGCCGTGCTCGAGCTGGCCTGACGCCTCCGGACACCACAAACTGAGACCCTCTCTCAGTGGAACCCGGTCGTCGACGCACCCGATCGCAATTGTGTCTCGACCCCTGAATATCGAGTAGGCTCCGCCGTCCCTAAGCCGGGCGGGCTGGTCCGCCCCGATCTCAGGAGCACGAAAAGTGACCAAGTACCTCGCTGCGCTGTTCGCCGTCGTGTTCGCCGTCGCCGCCCACGCTGCCGCCCCCACCGCCCCGGTTACGCTCGAGGCGAAGAACGGCAACGTGACCTTCGAGCACTCGAAGCACTCCGCCGTGAAGTGCGAGACCTGCCACGCCACCGCCGAGGGCGGGAAGATCGAGGGCTTCGGCAAGGAGAAGGCTCACGCCACCTGCATCGAGTGCCACAAGAAGGAGGCGAAGGGCCCGTCGAAGTGCGCGGAGTGCCACAAGAAGGCGTAACGCGCTCGACGCGTCGTCCGTAGTGACGGGAGGGGCCGGGACACCGGCCCCTCTGTTTTTGTGCGCGCTCCACCCCGCGCCTGCGGCGCCCCGACGCGCGCCCTCAAACCGCAGCCTCGCGCGATCGCGTCGCTCTACATTGCGGCGTCACGCCGCGGCGGGATTCACCCGCCGTGAATGCGAACACGCGAGGTCAGCAAGATGAAGATCCGAATCGCTTCGCTCGTCGCCGCCGTCCTCTTCGCGGGCGCCGCCATCGCCGCCGACGCGCCGGCCGCCCCGGCCACGCTCGAGGCGAAGAACGGCAACGTCACCTTCAACCACAAGACGCACGCCGCGCTGAAGTGCGAGACCTGCCACGCCAGCGCCGCGGGCGGCAAGCTCGAGCTCGACAAGGAGAAGGGCCACGCCCTCTGCGTCGAGTGCCACAAGAAGGAGGCGAAGGGCCCGGCGAAGTGCGCGGAGTGCCACAAGAAGGCGTAACGCGCGCCGCTCCGAGATCAGCTTAGGGTGGAGGGGCCGGTCTCCCGGCCCCTCTTTTTTTGCCGGCAGCCTGCCTCGGGAGCTGCAAGGCGCACGAGACCGTCCCTCGACTTCGCTCGGGATGACGGGCCCGGGACGGGGAAGCGCAGCGACGCCCGGCGAGGCGTTCGGCCATGTTCCGCTCGTCCCGAGCGTAGGCCCCGCGCCGGGCGGGGTCGAGGGACGCAGGCCCGGGATCGTGCGCCGATCAGCGCAGCTTCGCGCGCCAGGCGGCGAGGAGGTTCAGCGCGTCGAGCGGGCGGAGCGCGTCGATCTCGGTCGCGCGCAGGGCGCTCGCGATCTCCTCGAGCGCCGGGTCCGCCGGGGCCGGCGCGGGCGCGAACAGGCCGAGCTGGCTCTGCGGGTCCGCCCGCCGGGTCTTCCGCCCGCGCGCGAGCGCGGCGTGGCCGCCCTCGTCGACCTCGAGCGCCTCCAGGTTCTTCAGGATCTCGCGCGCCCGCGCGAGCACCTCCGCCGGGAGGCCGGCGAGCTTCGCGACCTCGATGCCGTAGCTCCGCGAGGCGCCGCCCTGCACGAGCTTGCGCAGGAACACCACCCGATCGCCGACCTCGCGCACCGCCACGGTGAGGTTCCTCACCGCCGGCCGCTCGCGCGCGAGGTCCTGCAGCTCGTGGTAGTGGGTGGCGAACAGCGTCCGGCAGCCCACCTGGTCGTGGAGGTGCTCCGCCACCGCCCACGCGATCGAGACGCCGTCGAAGGTCGAGGTGCCGCGCCCGATCTCGTCGAGCACCACCAGCGAGCGGCGCGTCGCGTTGTGGAGGATGGCCGCGGTCTCGGTCATCTCGACCATGAAGGTGGAGCGACCTCGCGCGAGGTCGTCGGACGCGCCCACGCGCGTGAAGATCCGGTCGACGATCCCCACCCGCGCCTTCCGCGCCGGCACGAAGGCCCCCATCTGCGCGAGCAACGTCACGAGCGCCGCCTGCCGCATGACGGTGCTCTTGCCGGCCATGTTGGGCCCGGTGATCACGTGCAGCGCCCCGAGCCGCTCGCACTCGAGCGCCCCCCGGGAGGCGACGAGCACGTCGTTCGGCACGAACCCGGCGGGCCCCTCGGGCAGCACCGCCTCCACCACCGGGTGGCGCCCGTCCACGATCTCGAGCACCTCCGAGCCGTCCACCTCCGGCCGGCAGTAGCCCCGCTCCGCCGCGACGCGCGCGAGCGCGAGCAGCGCGTCCGCGGTGGCGACCGCGTCGGCGGCGGTGCGGATCCGCGGGGCCGCCTCGGCGACCCGCTGGCGGAGCTCCTCGAACAGCCGGCCCTCGACGGCGATGCGCCGCTCCTCGGCCGTGAGCACGGTCTCCTCGAAGCGCTTCAGCTCCGGGGTGACGAACCGCTCGCCGCCGACGGTGGTCTGGCGCCGCTCGTAGTCGGAGGGGACCGCGTGCAGGTTCGCCTTCGTGACCTCGAGGTAGTACCCGAACACCTTGTTGAAGCGGACCTTGAGCGAGCCGATCCCCGTCCGCTCCTTCTCGCGCGCCTCGAGCCGGGCGATGAACCCCTTGCCGTCCTCGGCGACGGCGACGATCTCGTCGAGCTCTGGCGAGAACCCACGCCGGATGATCCCGCCCTCCCGGAGCGTCGCCGGCGGCTCCTCCGCGACGGCGCGATCGAGGTGCGCGGCGAGCTCCTCCAGGCCGCGCGTCCCCTCGCCCGCGTCGCGCAGGAGCGCGGCGGCGCGGCCGCCGAGCAGCTCGGCGAGCGCGGGGAGCGCCAGCAGCGCGCCCGCGAGCGCGCGCAGGTCGCGCGCGTTCCCCTGGCCGAGCACGAGGCGCGACAGGAGCCGCTCCGCGTCGGCGACCGGTCGAAGCGCCGCCGCGAGGTCCTCGCGCGCGACGGAGGCGCCGGCGAGCTCCTCGACCGCGTCGAGCCGGGCGTGGATCGGGGCGAGCTCCGTGAGCGGGTAGCGCAGCCACTCCGCCAGGCGCCGCCCGCCGGGCGCGGTGACGCTCCGATCGAGGAGCGCGAGGAGCGAACCCTTCTTGCGGCCCCCGTTGAGCGTCCGCTCGAGCTCGAGGTTCGTACGGGTCGCCTCGTCGAGGAGGAGCACGTCCTCCGTCCGCAGGCGCGAGACGCGATCCACGTGGCGCGGCGTCGCGCGCTGGGTGTCCGCGAGGTAGGCGAGCGCGGCGGCCGCGGCGGCGAGCCCGAGCGGCTCCCCGCCCACCCCGAAGCCGTCGAGGCTCGCCACGCCCAGGTGGCGGCGGAGCCGATCGTCGGCGCGCTCGTAGTCCGCGGCCGGCCGCCGCGCGGCGGGGACGCCCACCGCCCGCTCGATCCGCTCCGCGCGCGCGGCGTCCGCGCCGAGCGGCAGCACGAGCTCGCGCACCCCGGCGCGCCGCAGCTCGTCGACGGCGCGGGCGTCGTCGGGCACCTCGCCGCACTGGAGCTGGCCGGTGGAGGCGTCGAGGAGCGCGAGCCCCGCGCGGCCCTCCGCCAGCGCGACCACGCCGAGGTAGCTCGCCTCCCGCGGATCGAGCACTTGGTCGTCGAACACCATGCCCGGGGTCACGACGCGCGTGACCTCGCGCTTCACGATCGCCGACTTCCCGGGCTCCTCGACCTGATCGCAGATGGCGACCTTGAACCCCTTCTCGAGCAGGCGGGCGACGTAGCCGCGGGCGGCGTGGTGGGGCACGCCGCACATCGGCACCTTGTCGTCGCCCTTGGCGCGCGCCGTCAGCGTGATCTGCAGCGCCTCGGACGCGGTGAGCGCGTCCTCGAAGAAGAGCTCGTAGAAGTCGCCCAGCCGGAAGAACAGCAGCGCGTCGGGGTACCTCGCCTTCGTCTCGAGGTACTGCCGCATCATCGGCGTGGGCTGGGCGATCTCCGGCATCGGGCCGTGGGGTTCTACCACGCCGCGCCCACCCCGCGCCCCGCGCGCGGACCCGCACGCCGCGTGGCGGGCCCGGGATCGCGGTGCTACAGTCCGCCCCGTCGCATGCTCGAGCGCACCCTCCAGGATCTCAACCGGCTCCGCCAGATCGCCTACGCGGTCGCGCGGCACGGCTTCGGCTCCTACCTCGAGAAGACGCGGCTCCGCGACGTGCTCGGGCGCGACGCCCCGCCGGTGGAGGGCGCGCCGCCGCCGCCGCCCGATCACAAGACCGCCGCGCGGTTCCGGCAGCTCCTCGCCGAGCTGGGGCCGACGTTCACGAAGCTGGGCCAGCTCCTCTCGACCCGCCCGGACGTGCTCCCGTCGCACTGGATCGACGAGCTCGAGGCGCTGCAGGACGACTGCCCTCCCCTGCCGATCGCCGAGGTCCTGCACCAGATCGAGCGCGGCCTGGGCCACCCCGTCGAGGAGCTGTTCGCGTCGCTCGACGAGGTGCCGCTCGCGAGCGCGTCCATCGCCCAGGTCCACCGCGCCGTGACGCACGCGGGCGAGCCCGTCGTCGTGAAGGTGCAGCGCCCCCGGATCCGCGAGCAGATCGAGTCCGACCTCGCCCTCCTCCACTACCTCGCGCGGCTGCTCGAGGCGGTGATCGAGGAGACCGGCATCTACACGCCCACCGACATCATCGAGGAGTTCGATCGGACCGTTCACGAGGAGCTCGACTTCGGCAACGAGGCGCGGAACGCGCGGGAGATGCGGGACGCGGCGGTGGGGCGCAAGGTCGTCGTCATCCCCCGCGTCCACGCGGAGCTCTCCTCCCCGACCATCCTCACCCTCGACTACGTCGAGGGGACCAAGATCTCGGACGTCCGCCCCGAGAACGGGCACGACCTCGAGCAGGTCGCGAAGAACGTGATCGAGACGTCCTTCCGGCAGCTCTTCGAGGACGGGCTCTTCCACGGCGATCCTCACCCGGGGAACATCCTCGTCCTCCCGGACGACCGGATCGCCCTGCTCGACTTCGGCCTCGTGGGCCGGCTCACGCGGGCGCAGCAGGAGGCGCTCGTCACGCTCATCGTGGCGGTCGCGCTGCGCGATCCGGACACCGTCGCCCGGCTCCTCAACCGGATCGGCGTCCCGGACTCGCACACCCCCATCGCCGACTTCCGCGAGGACATCCGCGCGATCCTGGACCGCTACCTGGGCCTCAAGCTCGACGAGATCCGCAGCGCGACCCTGCTCCGGGACCTGCTCGATCTCGCCATCCGCCACCGGATCCGGATCCCGAAGGAGTACGCCGTCCTGGCGAAGGCCTCGATCACCATCGAGGGGATCATCCGGCGGATCTACCCGAAGCTCGACGTGCTCGAGGTGGGGCTGCCGTACGCCAAGGAGCTCCTGCTCTCGCGCTTCAACCCCTCCGACGCCTCCGGCATGCTCATGAAGTCCCTGCTCAAGCTGCAGGGGCTCGCCGAGGACGTGCCGAGTCAGCTCAGCCAGATCCTCGTCGATCTCGAGGGCGGCAAGTTCCGCGTGAACGTGGCGGGCGAGGCGATGGACCGCATCGGAGGGCACGTCCGCGCGCTCGGCGTCATGGTCTTCCTCGGGCTCCTCGCCGCGGGGCTGACGGTGGGCGGGCTGGTGGTGCTGGCGAGCCGCTCCGCGCCGGTCCTCGGCTGGCTGGCGCTGGGCAGCGCCGTGGTCCTCTCCGCGCTCGCGGCGGCGTACCACGCGGCGAGCCAGCGGCTGCGGAAGATCTCCCTGCGCCAGCTGCTGCAGCGCTGAGGCCCCAGGACGTCAGCGGCCGGGCGCGTCGGCGCAGGACAGCGCGGCCAGGGTCCCGAGCCAGGCGAGGTCGACGGCGGCCGCGATCGCCGCCCCCGCGACGGCGAGCATGAGGTTCGGCCCGAGGAGCACGGCGGCGGGCGCCCCGCGCGCGAACCCGGTCGCGATCCCTCCGAACGCCTCCACCGCCGCGGGCGCGACGGCCGCCACGACTCCGAAGATCATCGCCGCGAGGACGAACGTGCCCGGGCGCGCGAGGAACCGCCGCGCCGCGGCGGCGAAGGCCGCGCCCGGCCCCTCCAGCAGGACCGCCGCGCGCGCCACCGCGGCCTCCGCGATCACGGCGAGCGCGAGCGGGACCGCCACGGCGAGCGTGAGCGCGCCCGCGACGGCCGCCGCGAGCGTCGCCGAGGCGCGCCCGCCCGCGGCGTGGACGGTGATCCACAGCGACGCCAGCGCGAGCGTGAAGGCGAAGAGGGACGCCGAGAGATCGACGAGGAACCCGAGGAGCGCGGTGCCGAGCACGCGAGGCGTCCCGAAGGCGACGCCGGCGGCGAAGCGCGGCGCGCCGACCGGCCCGGCCGCGGCCCCGCCCAGCGTCGGCAGGGCGCCCGCGAGCCACACGACGCGCAGCGCGGCGCCGAGCAGCACCCCTGCGAGCCACAGCCCCCCGACGAGCCCGAGGAACCTGGGGGAGCCGAGGACGGCGAGCGCGCCGCCGATGGCGGCGCCCGGGTCGAGCGGTCGCTCCGAGAAGGCGAGGAGCGCCCCGCGCGCGACGAGGGTCCAGGCGACGACGATGGCGGGCCACGTCAGCGCTCGCCGGGCGAGGGCGACGAGGAGCCCCGGCGCGAGCAGCCACGGCTCGCGGCGGAAGGCGGAGAGGCCGAGGCCCAGGGCGGCACCGAAGGACGGGGGCACGCGCGGACCGTAGCCTCGCCGCGCCGCGCGGGCAACCGCGGAACCACGGCGTCTTTCTTGCCTTCTGAACGCCAGGACAGTATACCGACGTTCAGTCCAGCTCCTGGAGGATCGATGGACGCGCTCACGGACCGGCAGCTCGAGGTGCTCCGCTTCATCGCACGGCAGATCGAGGACAACGGCTACCCCCCGACCATCCGCGAGATCGGGGAGGCGCTCGACATCCGCTCGACGAACGGCGTGAACGACCACCTGAAGGCGCTCGAGCGCAAGGGCTTCCTCACCCGTGATCCCGTGAAGTCGCGCGCCCTCATCCCCACGCCCCAGGCGCGCGAGGTCCTCGGCGGCGGCGCGCGCGCCTCCAACGTCGTCCCGTTCACGCGGACGCCCGCCGTGGGGCTGAAGCCGGCGGGGCGGCTCGTCGAGATCCCCATCCTCGGCCGCGTCGCCGCCGGTCAGCCGATCCTGGCGCAGGAGCGCGTCGAGGACACCGTGCAGGTGGACTCCTTCCTGCTCGGCACGAACAAGAAGGTGTACGGCCTGCGCGTGCAGGGCGACTCGATGATCGGCGACGGGATCCTCCCCGGCGACTACATCTTCGTGAAGAAGCAGCTCCACGCCGAGGACGGCGACATCGTGGTCGCCATGATCGACGAGGAGGCCACGGTGAAGCGGGTCTACTTCGAGGGGGACCGCGTCCGCTTCCAGCCCTCGAACCCGCGCATGGCGCCCATCTACGTCCGCGGGTCCGACTTCCGCACCACCATGATCCTGGGCGTCGTCGTGGGCGTCTACCGCAAGCTCGGCTGAGCGCCAGCCGGGCGCCTCGCCCCTCCGCGGGCTGATTCACTGTTCGTTTACGTGCCCGGGCACGCCGACCCCCTGCGCGTGCGGAGCCCACGTGGTTCGCGGGGCTCGGCTTACCTCGCCCTACCTCTGCCCCTATCTTGCGCTGTGTCCGGACCGGACCCGGCCGGAGCGATTACTCGGGAGGGAGGCGAGGATGGCGAAGGCGAATCCCAGGCTCGACGCGGCGCGGCAGACGTATCGGGAGGCCCTCGAGGCCGCCCGGGCGACCCCGTCCGCGGAGGCGTGGGCCCGGCTGCTCGCAGCGGGGAAGGAGCTGTCGGCGGCCGAGACGCCGCCGCCTCGGAGCCGCCGTGGCCGCCGGCCAGCTGCGGGACCGGGCGAACCGAACGGCCTCGGGGTCGAGATTCAGAACCTCGAGGGCGCCGAGTAGGCGCCGCGGGATGCGCGGCGCGCGGGCCCCTGCGGGAGCGCGCGCTGCGCGTCACGCCCGCGTCTTGGCCTGGCGCACGTAGCGATCGAGATCCTCCCGGTCGATGAGGGAGAGCACCTCGATCGCGTTCTGTCTCTCCCCACGGCGGTACAGGAGCCGAACGTCGGTCGCGACGCGCACCCGGTAATAGCCCGGGAGCCCCTCGAGCGGCAGCGCGCGCAGGCTGGGGTGCCGGTGGTCCTGCGCGAGCAGGTACGCCTGCTTGAACGCGGCCCGCTGGACCCGGCGATCCCACCCCTCCAGCGAGTCATAGAACTCTCGCGTGAACATCGGCATGAGCCACGACGCGGGCGCGTCCTCGGGCTCGTCCGCCTCCACGGCCGCCGGCTGAGCGGCCGGGCCGCGCTCGGTCTCCGCCCGCCGGGCCTCGCGCAGCGCCGCCTCGAGCTCGCGCTCGCGCTCCTCCTGGCGCGCGAGCCGCGACTCGGCCGCCACCGCGCGCACCTCGAGCTCGCGCGCGGCGGCGCGGGCGCGCTGCGCCTCCGCGGCGGCGTCGGTGGCCCGCAGGGCCGCGGCCTCGGCCTCGGCCCGCTCGCGCGCCCGCTGCGCCGCCTCCGCCGACTCGCGCGCGCGCGCGGCGTCGTCCACCGCCTGGGCGGCGCGGGCGCGCGCGTCCTTGAGCCAGGCCTGCAGCTTGTCGCGCTGCTCCTCGGACTTCTTGCGCCCCGACTCGACGCGGGCCCGCGCCTCCGCGAGCTCCTTCTCCAGCGCGGCCAGCCGGGCGGCGAGATCGGGCCCCTGCTCGCGCGGCGCGGCCTTGGCCTCCCCGCGCGCGCCGTCCCCGGGGCCCGGCCCGTAGTACTCCTTCACGAGCTCGTCGAGCAGCGGGGTGGCCCGCGCCCGCACCTCCGCCGCCGGATCGGCGAGGACGCGCCAGAGCGCGAGGGTGAGGCCGTGGTCCGACGCGCCGACGGTGAGGAGGTCGTCCGCCGTCCGCGCGTCGAGGGGGACGGCGACGAGCGGCGGCGCCCCGAACGCCTTGCGGAGCGCGTCGAGCGCGTGGGCGCGGGTGGCCGGGCGGGCCCGGATCTCGTCGGCGAGGACGTCGCTGCGCTCCACGTCCGAGAGCCCCTCGGTGCGGAAGCCCGGCACCGACAGGCCGAGCGCCTTCACGAGGGCGCGGGTCTCCTCCGGCAGGAGCGCGGCGTAGAGGAACACCGAGAGCGCGTCCCGCGACAGCTCCTCGAGCGGCGCGTCGCCTCCGGGATCCGGCAGCGCGGGCGTCTCGACGCGCGCGGCCGCGCGCTTGCGCGCCGGGCCGCCGCCCTTCCCCTTCCCCTTCCCTCCCGCCTTCCGCGTCGTCGCCACCCCGGGCCTCACTGCAGGGCCGCCGCCGCCTCGCGCACCTCCGCCTGGAACACCGCGCCCGGCGGGAGCTTCCAGCCGTCCGGGACGGGGAGCTGCGCCAGGAACGTGGCCGGCCGCACGGCGCCGCTCGCGCCGCGGACGTCGGCCTGGATCTCGAGGCGGACCTCGGTGGCCTCGCGCGGGAAGAGCTCCACGTACCAGGTGCCGAACAGCACGCCGGGCGGGAAGTCGTCCGCGAAGCGCTCCGGGTCGGCGAGCTTCTGGTACGGCTCTCCGCCGCCGCTCATCTCGCCGTAGGGCTTGCCGTCCGCGCCGATGAAGTGGAAGGCGAGCCGCTTGAACGAGACCGGGACCACGCTGCGCACCACCGTGGTGCGCTCCCCGCCCTTCTCCCGCTCGAGGAAGCGCGGCGCGCCCCACAGCGCGAAGTCGATCCGGAGGCCCGGCGCCCCGCCCTCGGGCGGCGAGCCGGTCTCCACCGCGACGAGATCGAGCCGCAGCCCCTCGGCGATCATCGACTGCACCGGCGCGTACCGTCCCTCGCGCAGCAGCGCGAGGCGGCCGTCGGCGAAGCGCTGGAAGTCCTCGAGCTGCGCGCGCGCGCCGGCGTCGAGCTTGCTCTTGCGATCCGAGGCGGCCGCCTCCACCGCGTTCGGGCGCACGGGCTCGCCGGGGTGACGGTTCCGGATCGCCTGCAGCTCGTCGAAGTACCAGCGGGAGAGCGCCGCGATCTCGTCGCGCCACTCCGGCAGCCGATCCGAGGGGATGGTCCGCGCCGCGCCCGCCCGCTCGGAGAAGTCGCGCTTCAGCCGGGCGCGCTCGAGCTGCGCCTCGTACGCGTCGCCGCGCTCGCGCGCGCTCGACGTGAGGAAGACCATGGCGAGCACGGCGAGCCCGACCGGCACCGCGACGAGGAAGAGCTTCTTCATGGGGTTCACTCCGATCCGGAGACGAGCGCCTCGACGCTCCGGACGCCGGTGCGATCGAGCTCGTACACGTAAGCGCGCGCGCGGCGGACCGGCTCGTCCGCCACGCGCGAGGCGGAGCCCGCGCAGAGGACCGGCGTCGCGCCGGCGGCGCCGGGCAGATCGACCCGGAAGGCGGTGTGGCGATGGCCGTGCAGCACGGCGGCGACGGGGAGCTCGGCGACGAGCCGGACCACCTGATCGGCGTCGGCGAGCGGCATCCTCGCGACGTGCGCGTCCGACGGGACGCGCTCCGGGGGCAGGACGAGGTGATGGTGCAGGGCGAGCACGACCGCCCGCCCGAGCTTCGCGTGCTCGCGCACGATCTCGCGCGCGGCCCGGAGCTGATCGCTCCCGAGCCGGCCGGGGGTCGTCCACGGGTCCTCGCCCCAGCGGGCGCTGTCCAGCGCCACGAGGACCGCCTCCTCGCCGAGCGGCACCACGTGCGGATAGCTGGGGGCGGCCTTCTTCATCCCGAGGCCGTCGGGGCCGAGCGCGCGGAGGAAGCGGGCCGTCTCGACCGACTCCTCGGTCCACAGATCGTGATTGCCGGGCACGACCGTGAGCTTGCGCGCCTCCGCGAACGGCCGGAGCAGATCGGCGACCCGCTCGAACTCCCGCGGCTCCGCGGAGAAGGTCACGTCACCGGTGACGACGAGGTGGTCGACGCCGACCTCGCGCAGGGCATCGAGCAGCCCCTTCGCGAGCCGGGCGGAGTGCCGCTCGCAGTCGCGCGCCGAGAAGCCGTTGCGCGGGTAGCGGCTCCGGTCGGAGACGTGGAGATCGCTGATGTGGCCGAGCCGGACGATGCAGCCTCCCGTGGAAGCCTCGGGATGCTATCGCAGCCTGGGCGGACGTCAAACCGGAGGTGCGTGCGGGTGGGCGGCCTCGGCAGCGCGCGGCAGGAGGATGCGCAGCATCCGCCCTCGCCCCGGCACCGCCTCGTCCTCCACCCGGCCGCCGTGCGGCGCGACGAGCGCGCGCGCGACCGCCGCCGCGTCGCCGTCGTCGCCGCCTGCGCCGCCCGCGATCTCGACGACCGCCGACGCCCCGCGCCTGCCGACGTGGACCGCGATCTCCGCGCCGCGGCCCGCGCCCGCGCCGGCCGCGCGCAGCGCCTCGCGGATCGCGGCCCGCAGCGGGCGATCCTCGGCGAGCGCGACGGCCGGCTCGATCGCGCTGCGGACGCGCACGCCTGCCGGCGGCGACCAGGCGGCGAGCAGATCGGACACGAGCGGCGCGAGATCGACCGCGCGCGGCGCGCTCGCGGCCTTCTCCGCCGCGCCGTGCAGCTCCCCCACGCGGCGCGCGGCCTCGTCGAGCGCCTCGTCGAGGAGCGTGAGCTGCTCCGCCGCGCGCGGGGGGAGCGGCGGCGCCAGGAGGCGCAGGTAGGAGGCGGCCGTCGCGGCGCGCGCCACGGGCCCCCTCACGCTCGCGGCGGCCCCGGCGAGCACCTCGCCGAGACGCGCCGGCTCGGGGAGGGACGGCGCCCTCGCGGGCAACGGCGGCGGCGCCGCGCGCGGAGGCTCGGCGCGCAGCACGACCACCTCCACCGGCGGCGTCCCGGTCACCCGCACGATGGCCGCGTGCGCGCGGACGCCGGTGCGGAGGGAGACCGTGCCTTGCGTGGCGTGCGCGCGCGCGAGCCCCTGGCGAAGCGCCGCCAGCGCCTCCGAGATCACGGCGACGTCCTTCCCGACGAGCGGCGCCACGTCGGAGCCGGCGAGCCGCAGCGCCGCGCCGTTCGCGCGCGCGACGCGGCCGTCGCGCCCGAGCACGATCACCGCGTCCCCGAAGCACTCGAACGCGCCCGCGAGAACGCGCTCGACCGGAGCGCTGAGCCCCGCCCGGCGCCGCGCGGAGATCAGCCGCCACGCGCCGACCGCGGCGACGCCGAGGGCGACGCCGGCCAGGAGCACGAGCGCATGCGCACCGGGCGACACGCCGCCCAAGGTGTTCACCTGCTTGCCTACGCGGTAGCAGTCCTTATGCAGAGATCATGACCCGCATGCATGCATGGTCCCCCGCGGAGGGACCCGAAGCGGCACCGCAGCAGATTCCGCACCGCTCCGGGTACGTCTCCGGCTCCGGCGACGACTCGCGCACGCCAGGCTCCGGCCTGTGGGCGCCCTCGAGCGGCCCGGTGCGCACCGATCCGGGCGGTCCCGGGGGCGAGCCGGACGGCCGAACCGTCCCGCGTCCCGGGAGAACCGCCCTGAACGAGGACTGACGCATCGGCGGGACCGCCCGCAGGGTGCGGCTGCTACCGCCACCGCCGCCCCTCGCACCCGTAACGCCTGACAGGTCAAACGCTTTTCATTGATATCCGCGGCTCACGCGGGTATCCCATTCGCTCCGTATCGGCCAAGGAGACGGCGATGTCTGAGAAGGAGAAGAAGGGCGCAGCCGGAGCGCAGGTCGCCCCGGCGATGGGGCCCCCGGGTCTCATCGCCAAGGAGGACATCCCGCAGGTCCTGCCCATCCTGCCGCTGCGGAACTCCGTCTTCTTCCCGGGTGGCGTGCTCCCCCTCGCCGTCGGGCGGCAGAAGACCATCGCGCTCATCAAGGACGCGGTGCGCGACGAGCAGGTCATCGGCGTCGTGACGCAGCGGCGCGCCGAGGAGGAGGATCCCGGCGCGGCCGACCTGTACTCCGTCGGGACCGTCGCGCGGGTGGTCAAGCTGCTGAAGATGGGCGAGGACAACTACTCGCTCGTCGTGCAGGGGCTCGCGCGGTTCAAGGTCCTCGAGCTCGTGCAGGAGAGCCCGTACCTCAAGGCGCGCGTCGATCCGGTCGAGGACAAGAGCATCACCGACGACGTCGAGGTCGAGGCGCTCGCCATCAACCTGAAGAAGCTCGCCCGCGAGGTCATCGAGCTCATGCCCGAGCTCCCCGCCGCGGCGACCGAGCTCGTCGAGTCGATCACGCACCCGGGCCACCTCGCCGACCTCATCGCGGCCAACGTGGACGTCCCCATCGAGGAGAAGCAGCAGGTCCTCGAGACGACGGACCTCAAGTCCCGGATGAAGCTCGTCCTCGAGCTCCTGAACCGGAAGCGCGAGATCCTCAAGCTGTCGAACAAGATCGACTCCGCCGTGAAGGGCGAGATGTCGAAGACGCAGCGCGAGTACTACCTGCGCCAGCAGCTCAAGGCGATCAAGGAGGAGCTCGGCGAGCTCGGCGAGGAGGAGGAGGAGCTCGACGAGCTGCAGGAGCGGCTCAAGAAGGCCGGGCTACCGCCCGAGGTCGAGAAGGTCGCGCAGAAGGAGCTCAACCGGCTGAAGTCGATCCCCACGGCGAGCTCCGAGTACACGGTCGCGCGCACCTACCTCGACTGGATCGCGGACCTGCCCTGGTCGAAGAAGAGCGACGACAACCTCGACATCGAGAACGCGCGGCAGATCCTCGACGCCGATCACTACGGCCTCGACAAGATCAAGAAGCGCATCCTCGAGTACCTCGCGGTGCGCAAGCTGAAGAACGACATGCGCGGGCCGATCCTGTGCTTCGTGGGCCCGCCCGGCGTCGGCAAGACGTCGCTCGGCCAGTCCATCGCGCGCTCCATCGGCCGCAAGTTCGTGCGCCTGTCCCTCGGCGGCGTGCGCGACGAGGCCGAGATCCGCGGGCACCGCCGCACGTACGTGGGCGCCCTCCCCGGCCGGATCATCCAGTCGATGAAGAAGGCGGGGACGGTGAACCCCGTCATGATGCTGGACGAGATCGACAAGCTCGGCGCGGACTTCCGCGGCGATCCGTCGGCGGCGCTGCTCGAGGTGCTCGATCCCGAGCAGAACCACTCGTTCTCGGATCACTACCTCGATCTCGCCTACGATCTCTCGAAGGTGATGTTCATCGGGACGGCGAACCTGCTCGATCCGATCCCCGGCCCGCTCAAGGACCGCATGGAGATCCTCGAGCTGCCCGGCTACACGTTCGAGGAGAAGGTCCACATCGCGCAGAACCACCTCATCCCGAAGCAGCTCAGGGAGCACGGGCTGTCGGCGGACGCGATCGCCATCACCGAGAAGGCGCTCATCAAGATCATCATGGCGTACACGCGCGAGGCCGGCGTCCGGAACCTCGAGCGGCGCATCGCCGACGTGTGCCGCGCGGTCGCGGTCGAGGTCGCGAGCGGGAAGCTCCAGGCGGGGGGGAAGCGCGCCATCGAGGACTCCGACGTCGAGTCGATGCTCGGGCCCGAGAAGTTCTACAACGAGACCGCCGAGCGCACGGAGATCCCGGGCGTCGCGACCGGGCTCGCGTGGACCGCGGCGGGCGGCGACATCCTCTTCATCGAGGCGACCAAGATGACCGGCAAGGGGTCGCTGACCCTCACCGGCCAGCTCGGCGACGTGATGAAGGAGTCCGCCCAGGCGGCGCTCTCGTACCTGCGCTCGAAGGCCGACAACCTGGGGATCCCGTCCAACTTCCTCGAGCGGACCGACATCCACATCCACTTCCCGGCCGGCTCCATCCCGAAGGACGGCCCGAGCGCGGGCGTCACCATCCTCACGGCGCTCGTGTCGCTCCTCACCGGGAACCGCGTCCGCTCCGACGTCGCGATGACCGGCGAGGTGACGCTGCGCGGGCTCGTGCTGCCCGTCGGCGGCATCAAGGAGAAGGTGCTCGCCGCGCACCGCGCGGGCATCAAGCGGATCATCATCCCGGCTCGCAACGAGCGCGATCTCGTCGACGTGCCCGAGCAGGCGCGCAAGGAGCTGGAGTTCGTCTTCGCGGCCCACATGGACGAGGTCCTCAAGGCCGCGCTCGAGGAGGACCCCATCGGGCGCCCGGCGCCGGGGACCCCGGAGCCGGAGGGCGAGAAGAAGTCCGCGGCCAAGAAGGCCGAGGAGATCAGGGCGTAGGACGCCGAAAAGCCGCACGCCACGGCACCGGGCGCGCCGCGCCCGGTGCCGTGGCGAGGTGAGCGAGACGTGTTCGGCGCCGGCTCGCGGACCGGGCTCGGCCGCGCGGCGTCGGCGCGTTCTTCGAAGGCGCCGCTGGAGCCACCGTCGGCAGCGCGCGCCGGCGCATCAACCCGGAGGTCGCTTCCCCTTCGCTGGGAGCTCCGCCCCGCGTGCGCCGTAGCGCAGCCCGTCGATGAGCAGGTCGACCATCTGGCGACTGTGATGAGGTCCGACGTCGGCGCCTGAGAGGCAGAGGTTCGCGACGGCCCGCAGCAGCTCGTACGGCGCGATGTCGGGGCGGACCCGTCCCGCGGCCACCGCGGCGTCCAGCAGCGCCTGGAGGGCCGGCTCGAGGTGCTCCCGGAAATACGCCGGCAGCGCCTCGAACACCGGAACTCCGGAGTGGTAGGCCGCCGCGAGCCCGCGCTTGGTGGCGATGAAGCTCGTGTATCGATGGAGCCACCGCGCCAGCGCCTCGCCCGGCTCGAGCTCGCGCGCCAGGGCGGAGGCGGCAGCCGCGCACGCATCGACCTCGCGACGGTACACGGCCGCGACCAGGTCGGAGCGTTGCGGGAAGTGACGATAGACGGTGGCGACGCCCACCCCTGCCCGTGCGGCGATCTCACGCACGGGCGCGTCGACTCCCGAGGCAGCGAAGGCAGCCTTGGCTGCTTCGAGCAACGCATCGAGGTTGCGCTGAGCGTCGGCGCGCACGGTGCGCGCCAGAGGGGCCTGCTCCTTCTCCTTGGGCCTTGCTGCCTTCCTGGATCGCCGCACGTCGTCCCTTCCTCGGTCGAATCCTGCCCGCACGGACGCCGCTTGACAACCGGAACAGTGGTCCGTATCTCTCACGAATACCGGAACCGTGTTCCGGATAGATCGAAAAGGGAAGAGGGAGCCATGACCGATCCTGACCGCAGGAGACGACTCGGAGACGCGGGCCCATCGGTGTTTCCTGTCGCCCTCGGCTGCATGGGGATGTCTGGGGCGTACGGACCGTCGGACGACACCGAGAGCATCGCGACCATCCGAGAGGCCATCGAGCGCGGCGTGACGCTGATCGACACGGGCGACTTCTACGCCATGGGGCACAATGAGCTGCTCGTTCGGCGCGCCCTCGAGGGGCGACGCGACAAGGTGCAGCTCTCGGTGAAGTTCGGCGCCCTGCGCGGACCGGATGGCGCCGCGCTGGGCTTCGACGCGCGCCCTGCGTCCGTGAAGAGCTTCGCCGCTTACAGCTTGAGGCGGCTCGGCACCGACGTCATCGACGTGTATCGGCCCGCCCGGCTCGACCCCGGCGTGCCCATCGAGGAGACCGTGGGCGCGATCGCCGAGCTGGTGAAGGCCGGCTACGTGCGCCACGTCGGGCTCTCCGAGGTGGGGGTCGAGACCATCCGGCGCGCGGCGAAGGTGCATCCCATCGTCGACCTGCAGATCGAGTACGCCATCGTCACGCGAGGGCCGGAGGAGGCCATCTTCCCCGCGCTCGCGGAGCTCGGGATCGGCGCGACGCTCTTCGGCGTCCTGTCTCGCGGGCTGTTGACGGGGAGCACGGTCGCCGGCAAGGGCAACGTCCGCGGGCACTTCCCTCGTTTCAGCGGCGAGGCCGGCGAGCGGAATGGAGCGGCCGTCGCGCGGTTCCATGCGTTCGCTGTCGAGCGCGGGATGACACCCGCGCAGCTCTCGGTGGCGTGGGTGCTGGCGAAGCAACCCACGTTCGTTCCCGTGGTCGGCGCGCGCACGCGCAAGCAGCTGCGCGACGTGCTCGGTGCGCTCGACAAGCCCCTGTCGCCAGCCGACGTCGCCGCTGCGGAGGCGGTCCTACCGAAGGATGCGATCGCGGGCACACGCTACCCCGCCGAGCAGATGAAGCACCTCGACAGCGAGCGCTGAGGCGTTGCCCCCCGCCAAGACCGACGGGAGCCAAGGGCTCAAAGGCGATCGCCTTCCAGAGCCCGCGGCGTCTACGCTTGCCCCGCCGGGAAAGGCTCGGCGCCCCGGGGCGTACCCGTCGGGTCTCGTGGCCCCCCGGGAACGCCTCCCCGGGTCGAGCGCGGCGGTGCCCCGGCGGGCTCGCCGCGCCCGGCGGCTGTTCCCGGAGCCCCCGCGGCCGTACACTCGCCGCGTGGAGCGCTTCGCGATCCTGACAGGCTCTCCCGGCGCGATCCCCGATGCCGTCGCCGCGGCGCTGGGGCGCGCGGGCCTCTCCGTCCGGCACGCGCCGATCGCGCCCGACGGCCGCCCGCGCCTGGAGATCGACGCGCGCGGCGCGGAGGCGGTCGTCCACCTGGGCGTGCGCACGCCGCGGGATCTCGACGAGCGCTCCCGGGCGCGGATCGAGGCGGCCGCGGCGGGCGCGGTCGCGGCGCTCGCGCGCGAGGCCGGCGCCCGCCGGCTCGTGCACGTCTCGACCGCCGCGGTCTACGGGACGCCGCGAAACCTGCCCTGTCGCGAGGGCGAGCTCAAGGCGCCGCGCACCGCGCTCGAGCGCATCCGGTGGCGCGCGGAGCAGGCGAGCTGGGCGGAGTTCCGCCGGGGCGCGCCGCTCACCGTGCTGCGCCCGACCATCCTGTACGGCCCCGGCCTCACCGGCGGCCCCGTCCGCGCCCTCACCTTCTTCGCGCTGCTGGGAGGCCGGCAGCGGATCCCGATCATCCGGCGCGGCCCGGTCGCGCACCTCGTGCACGTCGAGGACCTCGCCCGCGCGGTCGTGCACGTCGTGCAGCACCCGGACGACCGCGACGTCGTGGGGCGCGCCTTCAACGTGGGAGACGAGGCCCCGCTGCCGCTCGCGGAGCACCTCGCGGTCGCGCTGGCGGCGCTGGGGTTCACGCCGGGGCGCGTCCTCCCGACGCTGCCCCGCCTCACCGCCGCGCTCCTCTGGCTCGTGCGGCACGTGCCGGATCGGGCGCTCCTCGGCCCCGTCAACGGCCGGCTCGAGCGCGCCTGGCGCCGGCTCGCGGCGCGGACGGGCGCGACGGAGGCGCGCGCGCCTCGCGTCGAGCGAGAGGCCATCCACTGGATGAGCGCCGACCACTATTACGACACGAGCCGCCTCGCGGCGCTCGGCTTCCAGGCCCTCCACCCCCTCTCCACCGAGGCCATCCCCGAGACCATCCGGGCGCTCGCCGCCGGGAGGTTCCTGCCGAGCTCCCGCCCAGGGGCTCTCCCCGCCTGGTAGCGGGCGGCCGGCGGCCCCTCGGTCGCGCGCGTGCCCAGCGCACATGATGGCTGAGGCGCGGCATCCGTGTCATAGTGCACCGCCCGATCCGGCCCCCGCCGTCGCGATCCGGAGCGGAGCCGCGGCAGGAGCGTCGCGGGTGTGCGGTGATGCGTGGCGGCACGTGATGACCCAACCGAGCGCGAGGCGTTCGAGGGCGGGAGCGCGGTGATCCGCAGGCTCGGCCGATACGAGCTGCTCGAGCAGGTCGGGAGCGGGGGCATGGCCGTCGTGTACCGCGGCCGCGATACCGCCCTCGACCGCGAGGTAGCGGTCAAGCTGCTGCACCCGCACCTCGCCTCCGCGCCGGAGTCGCGCGCCCGCTTCTCGCGGGAGGCGCGGGCCGTCGCGCGCCTCTCCCACCCCGGGATCGTGGAGATCTACGACTACTCGGGCGACGGGGCGGCGGACAGCTACCTCGTCACCGAGTACGTGCGCGGGCGGACCCTGCGCGCCTTCGCGGCGGAGGTGGGGTTCGGGTTCCCCGAGCTCTCCGCGCTCGTCGGGCGCGCGCTCGTGGACGCCCTCGTCCACGCGCACTCCGCCGGCGTGATCCACCGCGATCTCAAGCCCGAGAACGTCCTCGTCCACGAGGGCGAGCGGCCCGCCGTGAAGCTCGCGGACTTCGGGATCGCCCGCATCCTCGCGTCGGACGAGCGCATGACGATGACCGGCGCCCTCGTCGGGTCGCCGCACCACATGGCGCCGGAGATCGTCGAGGGGCGCGAGGCGGACGCGCGCAGCGACCTGTTCTCGCTCGGCACCATCCTGTACTGGCTGGCCACCGGGAAGCTGCCCTTCGCCGCGTCGAACCCCACCGCGATCCTCCGGCGCGTCCTCGAGGCCGACTTCGAGGATCCGCGCGCGGCGGACCCGCGCGTCCCCGACGGGCTCGCCGAGCTGATCCTGCGCTGCCTCTCGCTCGCCCCCGAGAAGCGCCCCGCCAGCGCCGCGGAGGTGCGCGACGCGCTCGACCGGCTCCTCGCGGAGAGCGGCCTGGCGCGGCCGGAGGAAGAGCTCGTCGCGTTCCTGCGCGATCCCGCCGCCTTCAAGGCCTCGTTCCCGCCGAGGGCGGTGGCCGCGCTGACGGAGCGCGGGGACGCGGTGCTCGCCGGGGGCTCCCCGGCCCGCGCGCTCGGCTTCTACTCCCGCGTCCTCGCGATAGACCCCGGCAACGCGGAGATCCCCGCGAAGCTCGCCCGCCTCTCCCGGCGGCGCCGCCTGAGGCGGACCGCTGCGTTCTCGAGCGCGGGTGTGGCCCTCGCCGCGGGGATCGCCGCCGTCATCGCGCTCGCGCCGCGCCCGGCCGTCGCGCCGCCCGCGGGGGCTCCGCCGGCCCGGCCCCCGGCCGCCGAGGCGCGCGCGCCGAGTGGCGCCCCGACCCCCGAGGCTCCGGGGGCCGACGCCGCGCCAGAGGCCCCCGAGCCCTCCATCGATCCGCCCGCCGCGAAGACCCAGGAGCGCTCCGCGCCGGCTCCGCGCGGCGCGCGCCCGGGCGGACCGGGGGCCCCGCGCGAGGGCTCCGCCCCGCCTCGCCCGCCGGCGACGCTCACCGTGCACGTCCGTCCATACGCCCAGCGCGCGCTGCTCGACGGCGTCGAGGTGGCGCGCGGCGAGCAGCTGGTGCGGTTCTCGCTGGCGCCCGGCCGGCCGCACGTCATCCAGCTCGATCACGCCTGCTGCGCGCCGTTCGTGCGGGAGATCACGGCAGAGGAGGCGCAGCGCGTCGGCGAGCTGCGCGTCCCGCTCGTGCCGCGCCCCGCCCGCCTGCGCGTGGAGGGCGACCCGGCGACGCGCGTGTACGTGGACGGCAAGCTCGTCGGCACGGCCGGCGAGTCGCAGCGGACGGCGTTCGCCATCCCCGTGCCCGGCGGCGCGGAGAGCCCCTACGAGGCGCCCGCCCGGATCGGGCTCGAGATCGCGGGCGCGGCGGCGCGCGACGTCCAGGTGAAGCTCCGGGCCGGCGGCGAGGTGGTCGTGGCCGCGCCGGCGTCGGCGCCGGCGCCGGCGCCGGTCCCGGCGCCCGGCGCCGCGCGGCCCGCCGCCGCCAGCACCCAGCCAGGAGACGCCCGCCCGTGATCCCGCTCCTGCTCGCGCTCGCGCTGACGGCTCCGCCTGAGCTGAAGCGCGCCAAGGACCGGTTCGAGTTCGGCGCGTACGCCGACGCGGCCGGCACCCTGCGCCGCTACCTCGCCACGAGCCCGCCGCTCACGGAGGAGCAGGCCATCGACGCCTACCGGATGCTGGGGATCTCCGAGTTCCAGCTCGGCGATCAGGCCCAGGCGCGGGCGGCGTTCGTGAACCTCCTCTCCCACGACCCGGACTACGCGCTCGATCCGTTCCTCGTCCCGCCGCCGATCGTCGAGTTCTTCGATCGGGTGAAGCGCGAGCACGAGCCGGCGCTCGCGCCCTTGCGGGAGCGGCGTCGCGCCCTGCGCGAGCAGGAACGCCTCGCCGACGAGGCGAAGCGCCGGCTGCTCGCGGAGGAGCGCGCGCGCACCGGGCCTCCGACCAAGGTCGTGCGCGTGCAGGAGCGGCTCTACCTGTTCAACTGGATGCCGCTCGGCGCGGGGCAGTTCCAGAACGGCGATCGCGCGAAGGGGACCGCCATCGCGGCGGGCCAGATCGTGGCCGGCCTCGTGAACCTCGGGGCGATCGTCTTCCACAACCAGCTCGCCGAGGACCGGACCCGGACCTGCATCTCCGGCCAGCCGGGCTGCTCGAGCCCGCCGTACTCCGACTCGGACCGGGAGCTGCTCGGCCGCGTCGACGCGGTGAAGTACGTCTCCGCGGGGCTGTTCTGGGCGCTGTACGCGTACGGCGTGTGGGATGCCCACCAGCACTACGTGCCGATCGTCGAGACGGAGGTCGCCCCGGGAGGCGGCGGCGGCTCGATCTCGCTCGAGTGGGCGTTCTAGCCCAGAGGCCAGACGTGGCGACGCTCATCGTGAAGAGCCCCGACGGCGTGGAGCGCGAGATCGCGCTCGTGAAGCGGATCACCAGCATCGGGCGGGACGCGGAGAACGACGTCGCCGTGCCGGATCCGACCATGCCCGGCACCGCCGTCCACATCCACTGGGACGGGCGCGACTACAACGCGGCCGCCCACGACGCCGCCGACATGACCGTGAACGGGAAGCGCCGCTCGACCTGGCGGCTCGGACCGGGGGATCGCATCCGCGTGGCGGGGACGGAGCTCTCCTTCGATCCCGCCCCGCGCCCGGTCCCCACCGTTCGGCCGAGCGCCGGCCAGCGGCTCCTCGCCCTCGAGACGCTGGTCCGCTTCTCCGAGCGGCTCCTCGGGGCGAACGACCTGGCGCGGCTCCTGGACGAGCTCATCGACGCGCTCCTCGAGGTCACCCACGCCGACAAGGGGTTCCTCATCCTGCTCGAGGACGGCGAGATGAACGTCCGGGCGGCGCGCAACGTGGGCCGCGAGACCATCGAGGGCGCGGTCGCGCGGGTCTCGGACTCCATCATCCAGCGCGTGATCGACACCCGCCGCCCCATCGTCGTCGCCGACGCGCTGCACGACCGGGAGTGGTCGGGCTCGACCTCGGTCGTGAACCTGAAGCTCTGCTCGGTGATGTGCGCCCCCCTCATGCAGAAGGGGGAGGTCTGCGGCGTCATCTACCTCGGCAACGACAGCGTCGTGTCGCTCTTCGACGATCGGTCGCTCGAGGCGCTCACCGTGTTCGCCGCGCAGGCGTCGCTCCTCGTCCAGAACGCCATGCTGCTCGACTCGCTGCGGCGGGAGAACGTCGCGCTGAAGGAGGCGGTGAGCTCGAAGCACTACGGCGAGCTCATCGGCTCGGGCGCCTCGATGCGCGAGGTGTACCGGCGCATCGAGAAGGTGGCCGGCACGGACATCAGCGTCCTCGTCTCCGGCGAGACCGGCACCGGGAAGGAGGTCGTCGCCCGCGAGATCCACCGCCGAAGCACCCGCGCGAGCGGCCCGTTCGTCGCGGTCAACTGCGGCGCCATCCCGGAGGCGCTGCTCGAGTCGGAGCTGTTCGGGCACGTGCGCGGGGCCTTCACGGGGGCCGTCGCGACCCGTCCCGGCAAGTTCCAGGCGGCGCACGGCGGCACGCTCTTCCTCGACGAGGTGGGCGAGATGCCCGCCGCGCTCCAGGTCAAGCTGCTGCGCGCGCTGCAGGAGCGATCGGTCACCAAGATCGGTGACACGCGGCCCGAGCCCGTGGACCTGCGGATCCTGGCCGCGACGAACAAGGTGCTCGAGGACGAGATCCGCAAGGGGACCTTCCGGGAGGACCTCTACTACCGCCTGAACGTGGTCTCGATCGTGCTGCCGCCGCTGCGCGAGCGGGGGGAGGATCTCCTCGTGCTCGCGAAGTACTTCCTCCAGAAGTACGCCAAGGACTTCGGGGCGAAGGTGCGCGGGTTCACGCCGAGCGCCGTCGTGGCCATACGCAAGTACGCCTGGCCCGGCAACATCCGCGAGCTCGAGAACCGCGTGAAGAAGGCGGTCGTGCTCGCCGACAGGGCGCTGGTGTCGGCGGAGGATCTCGACCTGCACCCCGAGATCCTCGAGCCCATCCTCCCGCTGATCCAGGCGAAGGAGGAGTTCCAGAAGCGCTACATCAACGAGGTGCTCGAGCGGAACCAGGGGAACCGCACCAAGACGGCGAAGGATCTCGGCGTGGACCCGCGGACGATCTTCCGGCACCTCGAGAAGCTCGAGGCGGAGCGGCGCGGCCAGAAGCTCCCGCCCGACGAGGAGGACGACGCGTGAGAGGCGATCTCCGCGCCTGGGCGCTCCTGGCGGCGCCGCTCGGGGCGCTCCTCGTCGGCTGCCCGCTGCCGCAGCCGCTGCCCGACTATCCCGAGGGGCAACCCGTCACGCCGCCGCGCGTCGTGGTGAACGACACCTTCCGCACCGTGCCGTTCCCGGAGACCGTGGTGCGCGTCCCCGCCGGCTGCCCCGAGGCGCCGCTCTACGCGCTGCGCGCGACCCTGCGCGACGCGAACACCATCGAGCCCATCGTCGCGCGCTGGTTCGTGAACTACGACCTCGCGGCCCGGCCGACGGTGACGCCGCAGTTCGCCGAGGATCTCCTCGGGGCCGGCGACGACAGCTTCGACCGGGAGACGCGCTCCTTCGAGTTCCCGCCCTATCAGTACGCCTCCGTCGCCGGCAGCGGCGCGAGCGGCACCGCGGGGGCGCTCCACGTCGTCGAGCTCGTGGTGTCGAACGGCTTCGATCCCAACTTCGACACGCCGACGGCCGAGCTCCCCTACCGCCAGCCCAAGCTGGGCTTCGAGGTGCAGGTCTACCGGTGGCTGTTCCTCACCGTGACGCCGTCGGCGGACGTCGCTTGCCCGAAGCCGCCCGCCGGGTGATCGAAGGATCGAGCCCACGAGCGGGGGGCGGAGCCGCCGTGGGGATCAACGCCGCTCCGGTGGACGGGCGAGCGCCTCGCGCGCCTCGCGCAGCGAGGCCGCCGCGCGATGGGCGAGGTTCGCCTCCTCCTGCGCGAAGCGGTTCACCTGCGCGCCGTACGCCCGGTGGAGCTCCAGCACCGCCTCCCTCGCGCGGGCGAGCTCCGCGCGGCCACCGAAGCCCTGCGGGTCCGGATCCGCTGCGTCCAGCCTGCAGCGGTCGGCCAGATCGTCCACGCGCTGCTCCCACTCGCGCGCCCACACCTGCCAGCGCTGGACCGCGTCCTTCTCGCCGATGTCGTCGGCGAGCCGCCAGGCCCGCTCGTTCTGCTCGGCGTGGAGCGCCTCGAGCTCGGTCACGCAGACGCGGAGGGCGGCGCGGGTCGGGAGCGCACCCGTCGCCGGGGGGCGGTGCGGTCCACGCAGGTTACGCACGACGCTCGTCACCACGACCGCGAGGGCGAGCGCGATGACGCCGAAGTACAGCAGCCAGAGCGCCGTACGGTATTTGCTGTAGCGAGGGTCCCTCGACACGCGCCGGACTGTGCCAAACGGCCGACGCCGCGTCGAGTGTTCAGCGCGCGGGCGGGCTCAACGGCGCTCCGCCAGCACCTCGAGGAACGTGCAGGGGCGACCGCTCAGCATCGCCCGCAGACAGCGGACGTAGAAGGCAGGTCCGAAGAGCCGGACGATCGTCACGGAGTGGAGGAGCACGTCCCGGCTGGTGATGGCGCCCTGCACGACGGATCGGGACTGCATCGGCGGTGCCGATCCGCGCTCGCCCGGGGAATTGGAAGAACATTCAGGATCTGGGCGGAATCCGGCGAGCGCGGAGAGCCGGCCAGGCAAGCGGTGACGTGAACTTTGCCATCCTCCCGGTGTTGCTTTTACAGTCTCCCCAGAAGGGTCTGCCCATCCCTTCAAACCTGCAACCACACCTTTCAGAGCTGAAATCCGAGCAGCGCCTGGCCTACGCCGTCGCTTCTCAACCCCCTGAATTCGTTCCCGTCCGATCCGCAACCCGGACGGCACGTCGATTGAAGAGTCAATCGATCAGGAAGTCACGCTGCTCTCGGTAACCCCCCCATACCGCGAGACAGCGCTTTCCCGTCTGGGAGCTCTCGGCGCGGTCGCTCGCCTCTTCGCTCGTGCAACTCGAGACCGCGCCGAGAGCTACCTTTCTTGCGGCGGACGATCGACGCCGCGACGAGCTTTCATCGACGCCCTACCCGCCGCTCGAGCTCCGCCAGCGGCAGCTCGAAGACGACGGGGCGGCCGTGCGGGCAGCGCGCCTTGAAGTCGATCGCGTCGAGGCCGTCGAGCAGCGCGCGGGCCTCCTCTGGCGCGACCTCCTGGTTCGCCCGCACCGCCGCGTGACAGGCCATCGTGGCGAGCAGATCGTGCAGCGCCTCGTCGACCGCCGTGCCGCTGCCCACCAGCTCGAGCTGAGCTGACAGGTCGAGCAGCAGCGCCTCGAGATCCACTCCGGCGAGCGCCGCGGGCGCGCCCTTCACGGCGAAGCTGTCGCCGCCGAACGGCTCCACGTCGAACCCGAGGCGGGCGAGCTCCGGCAGGCCGCCCTCCAGCGCGCGCGCCACGGCCGGCGGCAGGGTCACGACCTGCGGGAGGAGGAACGGCTGCACGGGGAGCTTGCGCGTACGGAAAACCTCGCGCAGGCGCTGGAACAGCAGCCGCTCATGGCTCGCGTGCTGGTCGATCACGACGAGCGTCCCTCCCTGCGCCTCGCACAGCAGATACGTGCGCGCGTGCTGCCCGACGTAGCGCAGGGAGGCGAAGTACCCGGCGGGCCGCGCCAGCCCCGCCTCGTCCGGGATCGCGAACGCGAACGTGCCGCTCGCGCCGGGCACGGGCGACGGAGGCGGAACGAGCGCGCCGCTGCCCTCGGGGGCGTGGGCCTCGCGCGCCCAGGCGAGCACTGCGGCGGTCTCGTCGCTCCCCGCGCCGCCCGGCGGCGTCAGGGCGACCGGACCCGGCGGGGCACTCCCCCCGGCGCGGCCGTGCGCCAGCCAGGGCGCCGTGCGGAGCGTCCCCGCGATCGCGTGGAAGAGCGCGTCGTACACCTCGCGGGCCTCGGCGAAGCGCACCTCCAGCTTCTGCGGGTGGACGTTCACGTCCACCCGATCGAGCGGCAGCTCCACGAACAGCACGCCCGCCGGGTGCCGTCCGGGCGGGAGCGTCCCGGCGAACGCGCGGAGCACCGCGTGCGCGGCCCCGCGGTCCCGAACGTAGCGGCCGTTCACGAACAGGTAGAGGGCACGCCCCGTCGCCTCCGAATGATCGGGAGAGCAGACGAGGCCGCGCACGCGGACGTTCCCGCGCCCGGCGTCGACCGGGACGAGGTGCCGGTGCGCGTCGCGCCCGAGCGCCTGCGCCGCGCGGTCTGCGGCCGCGGCGCCGGCCCGCGAACCGAGGACGAGGCGCCCCGCGGACCGCAGCGTGAACCCCACGTCGGGCCGCGCGAGCGCGAGCCGGACGACCGCCTCCGTCACGTGCCCCGACTCCGTCGCCGCGGCGCGCATGAACTTGCGCCTGGCCGGCGTGTTGAAGAACAGGTCGCGGACCTCGATGGTCGTACCGCGCGGGCGCGCCACGGGCCCGGACGACGGCCGCCCGCCGCCCTCGACCTCCACCCGCGTGCCCGCCCCGTCCTCGGCCGGCGCCGTGTCGAGCCGGAAGCGCGCCACCGAGGCGATCGCGGGGAGCGCCTCCCCCCGGAAGCCCATTGTGGCGATGGCCGCGAGCCCCTCGGCGTCGCGCAGCTTCGACGTCGCGTGGCGCTCCAGGGCGAGCTGGGCGTCGTCGGCGCTCATCCCGCAGCCGTCGTCCGCGACCCGCACGAGCGCGAGCCCGCCCTCCTCCACGTCGATCGACACGGACGTGGCGCCCGCGTCGAGCGCGTTCTCGACGAGCTCCTTCACGACGGAGGCGGGGCGCTCGACCACCTCGCCCGCGGCGATCTGGTTCACGAGCCCGGGGGGCAGGACCTGGATGCGCGGCACGGCGCTGTCGTATCACAGGGGGCGGACCGCCGCGCCGCCGGAACCCCGTCCGCCCGTTTGACGCCTGCCGGGCGCACGTCTATAGGGGTCGGCGTGGCGGAGAAGAGCCGGAGGAAGGGCGGAACCGGGAAGCGCACGCCCGCGCGCGCGGGCGAGCCACGCGCCCGCGCCGCCGCCCGCCCGGCGAAGCCGGTGCTCGGGAACGACCCGTTCGCCCGAGGCGCGGCGCCGCGAGAGCCCGCACCCTCCGTGATGCGCGGAGCGCATCCGACCCCGACCCCGACCCCGACCCCGACCCCGACCCCGACCCCGACCCCGACCCCGACCCCGACCCCGACCCCGCGCCCCGCCGCGTCAGCGGTGGACGGTCGACGGACGACCGCCGGCGAGAGGCTGGGCGAGCTCGAGCACCGGATGGAGAGTACCCTCGCCGGGCTCGAGCACCGGCTCGCCGAGCTCGCGGCGATGGCCGGGATCGCCTCCGCCGGTGGCGAGCTGCGCGAGACCCTGGCCCGGCTGCTGCCGAAGGTGAAGCACGCGCTGGGCACGGCCGTCGATCTGGCGCGGCTCCTCGAGCCACCCGAGCGGCTCGACCGCTACGGCCTCGACCCGCGCTTCCACGAACGGGCCCTGCCGCTGCTCGAGCTCCTGTACGCCACGTGGTGGCGCGCCGAGGTCCGCGGGATCGAGCGGATCCCGGAGTGCGGCCCCGCGATCGTCGTCGCGAACCACGCGGGGGTGGTGCCGTGGGACGCGCTCGTCCTCCGCCATGCGCTCCACCGCGATCACCCCGCCCGGCGCGACCTCCGGCCGCTCATCGACGACCGTGAGGCCGAGCTGCCCGTGTTCGGGCCGCTCGCGATCCGGCTCGGCGCGGTGCGGGCGGCGCCGGAGCCCGCCGAGCGGATCCTGCGGGAGGGCGGGCTCCTCGGCGTCTTCCCGGAGGGGAGCGCCGTGGCGCGAAAGCCGTGGGCAGAGCGCTATCGGATCGAGCGGTTCGGGCGCGGCGGGTTCGTGAAGATCGCGCTCCGGGCCCGGGCGCCCATCGTCCCGTGCGCGATCGTCGGGAGCGAGGAGGCCTCGCCCGGCATCTCGCGGCCGGGCTGGCTCGCCGGAACGCTCGGCCTCGGCGGGCTCCCCGGGAGCTCGCTCCACCTCGGCTCTGCCGCGCTCCTGCCGCTCCCGTCGCGCTGGTCGCTCCGCTTCGGCGACCCGATCGATCCTGGGAGCGCCGGCGCGGCCGGGGCGGAGGACGCCGCGGCGGTGAACGCCCTCGCCGAGCGCGTCCGCGGGACGCTCCAGGCGATGCTCGACGAGGACCTCGCGGGCCGGCGGTCCGTCTACCTCTAGCCGAGCTACGCCAGGACGAGCTCCGGCGCCGGGCTCGCCCGCGCGAGCAGCTCGTCGCGCGCCTTCTCGTAGCCCGGCCTGCCGAGGAGCCCCTGGGCGTAGCGCTTTCCGGCCTCCACCCCCGGCTGATCGAACGCGTTCACCCCGTAGAGGCCGCCCGCGTACGCGGTCGCGAGCTCGAGGAGCATGAGCAGCTCGCCCATCGCCCGGGCGTCGAGGCGCGGGAGCTGGACGGAGATCGTCGGGCGGCCCGCCTTGCGGAGGGCGGCCTCCGTGGCGCGCCGCTCCGCCTCGATGAGCTCGCCCATCGTGTGGCCGTCCAGGTAGGCGATCTCCGCGTGCCCCCGGTAGACGTCCGGGACCGTCATGGAGACGTCGGCGCGCGGCTGCACCACGCGCACGAAGGTGACGACCTTGTCGTGCGGGCCCTCCATCATCAGCTGGGCCGACGAGTGCTGATCGGTGGCGCCCACCGCGCGGAACGGCGTCGGGCCGACGTCGGGGCGCTTCCCGAGCGACTCCGCCCAGAGCTGGACGAACCAGTCGCCGGTGTCGCGCAGCCCGTCCGCGTACGGCATGAGCACGTGGACGTGGCGGCCCTTCTCGCGATCCATGAGGTGCAGCACCGCGGCGTAGAGGAGCGCCGGGTTCTCCCGCAGGGAAGCGGATCGGCAGCGGGACTCCATCGCGGCCGCGCCCGCGAGGAGGGCGGTGACGTCCGCGCCGGCGGCGGCCGCGGGCAGCAGGCCGACCGCGGTGAGCGCGCTGAAGCGCCCCCCCACGCTGGGAGGGACCGACAGCGCGCGGAGCCGCTCGGCGTCCGCGATGGCGCGCAGCGCGCCCTTGGACGGATCGGTCACGAGGACGCAACGCTCCCGGTAGCCGTCCTCGCCGAAGCGGGCGATGCAGCGCTCGCGCAGCGCGAGGTGCTGCGCCATGGTCTCCGCGGTCCCGCCGGACTTGGTGATCGTCGCCCAGCAGGTCTCCTCGAGGTCGAGGGTCCCGAGCAGCGCCTCGAAGGTGGCCGGGTCCGAGTTGTCCGGGAAGAACACGCGCAGGGCGCCGCGACGATCGCGCGGCAGCAGGTTGTGGTACGGGTGCGCGAGCGCGGACACGATGGCGCGGCCACCGAGGGAGCTGCCGCCGATCCCCAGGACGACCAGGTTCTCGAACCGCTCCGCCAGCTCACGCGCGAGCGCGACGCTCGCGTCCGCGGCGGCCCCATCGGCGGGGAGGTCCGCGAAGCCGAGCTCTCCCGAGCGGCGCCGCGCCTCGAACCCCTCGAACGCCGCGCGCGCGGCGGGCGCCAGCGCGTCGAGCGCCGGGACCGCGAGGCCGCCCGCGGCGGGGTCGAAGCAACCGTTCACGTCCAGTGACAGCCGTTCCATGTGCGCCTCCGGTGCGCCGCCACTCTAAGCGCGAGGCGGCGCCGTGGCGAGGTCACGATCGCGCCCCACCCCCGTGGGTGAACCGGGCGTCTCCTAGCCCGCGTCCTGCAGGACCACGGAGCGGGCCGCCGGCTCCGCGGCCGCGCGATGGGCGTACCGGACTCGGTCGGGCGGCGTGCGCAGATCGCGCACGACGCGCAGCACCGACAGCCCGCGCAGCACGTAGTAGGTCACGTCCACCTCCCACCAGAAGAACCCCTGGTTCGCGCTCGACGGGTAGAAGTGGTGGTTGTTGTGCCAGCCCTCGCCGAGCGTCAGCAGCGCGAGGGGGAGGCCGTTGCGGGACCCCTCCCCCGTCTCGTAGCGCCTGCGGCCGAACACGTGCGCCAGCGAGTTGATGGCGAAGGTGCCGTGCCACAGCAGCACCGTGGAGACGAAGAAGCCCCACAGCAGCGCGGGCACGCCGCCCGCGAGGAGCAGGACGCCCGCCAGCGCGAGCGGCGCAGCGAGGTGCCACCGGTCGAGCCAGCGAAGCTCGGGGTACCTGGCGAGGTCCTTCACGCGCTCGAGCTTGGTCGCGTCGTGGCGGCGCGCGAGGATCCAGCCCACGTGGCTCCACCAGAAGCCCCGCTCGAGCGGCGAGTGGATGTCGGGGGGGCGATCCGAGTGCCGGTGGTGGTCGCGGTGGTGGGCGGCCCACCAGAGCGGCCCCTTCTGTGCGGACGAGGCGCCGAGCACCGCGAGGACGAGCTGGAAGCCGCGCGACGTGCGGAAGGCCCGGTGGGAGAAGTAGCGGTGGTACCCGGCGGTGATGCCGAACATCCTCGTCAGGTACAGACCGATCGCGAGGGCGACCCATCGCCCCTCGACGGGCGCGAGGAAGGGCGTCGCCAGGGCGACGGCGTGAACGGCGAAGAAGGGGAGCGAGCGGGTCCAGGCGATCGCGTCGACATCGGCAGCTCGGGTGGCAGGCATGTGCAGCCGTGGATCTGTCGAGCGGCCGTCATGGGCGGGTCACCGCGAGCGCGCGAGCGGGCGCGTGTCTCCGGACCCCGGGGGATGCGCCGTGCGCGGGCGAGGCCCACCGTTCGTGTGGAGGCCAGGACCGCGGGAAGCCGCCGCTCACCGCCTGGCAGCGCCATGGAGACGTTCGGAACCAGCACCACGGTCGAGGCGGTGAACGACGTCCAGAAGGAGGCGTTCATCCGGCTGATGGCCGAGACCCTTCCGCTGGCCGGCTACGCGGGCGTCCGCGCGGACCTCCCGGGCTGGGAGCAGCCGGAGGTCATCCACGGCGCGATGCGCGATCACCGCCCGGCGCTGTTCTGCGAGTCACCCAAGCCGGTGTTCCTCGACGTCCTCTCGCCCGGGCCGGTGACGCTCGAGGACGTGGCGAGCCGCTGGCAGCTCTTCGCGTCGGCGGCGGAGCTCACCGGGGGAGAGTTCCACGTGGTGATCCCGCGCTGGGTGGCGGGGCGCGACGGGAAGCAGATCGCGAAGCAGATCGCCGAGCTGGTGGGCGTCCGCATCGGGTTCATCTGGGCCGTCTAGCGTACTTCACGGTGGGTCCGGCATCCCCGCCGCCGCGGCCGCCGGCTTCGGCGTGGCGCCCTGCCCGTCCGTCGTCGCCGCGACCGCGCGAAGGAAGACCCAGAGATCCTCGCTCGCCTCCGACCCGGGCGGCTCGCTCCCCCCGTCCGCGCGGAGCGGATGACGCTCCAGCAGCGCGATGAAGCGATCGTGGGGAAGGCGGTCGGCCACGCGGGTGAGATCCGGCCCACGCTCGCCGCCGGCGCCGCGCAGCCGATGGCAGGCGACGCAGCGCGATCCGTACTCGTCGGAGCCGAGCCGGGCGCGGTCGGGTGCCCCGGCCGGGGCCGCGAGCGCGTTCCCCAGCGTCCCCTGCCAGTACACGATCTCGAGCGTGCGCACACCGCGCGCCCACCAGGACCCCTGTCGTGGATCGGTGGGGAGGCCCGCCCGCTCCAGGTTCGGCCACGCGAGGACCCGCGTCGCCATGGGCGCCCCGTCGGCCCGGTCCGCGAGCACCGGCCGGAGCTGACGGATCAAGGTGAGCGGGATGGGCACGGCGGTGCCCTCGGCGGTGCGCACGATCACCGTGTCCGTCCCCTTCTTCGGCGCGGCGCGGTCGGAGATGAGCAGCGCCAGGGGCGTCCCCTCCCAGCTCGCCTCACGACCGGTGACGGGGTCGAGGCCGCGAACGGCGCGGCGCGGCAGGGCGGCCAGGTCCGCCTCGCCGAGGAGGAACGGACCCTCCTCCAGCGCTCCGCGGATCTCGATCACCTGCGCCCCCGTCGCGGCGCGCGGGAGCCGCGGGCCCGACGAGGAGCAGGCCGCGGCCGCGAGCAGGAGGACGAAGCACGGGTTTCTCATCGGCTGCCTTTCGGGATATACCGTGCGCGCACCCCGGAGGAGCGATCCCGCATGGCACGCGCGTTCATCGGAAGCATGGAATGCCGGGTCCTGGTGGACAAGGATCTCGGCGACAGCTGGGCCGTCGCGGTGTACCCGCCCGGCGCCGCGCCCCTGGTCGTCAAGATCCAGGGCAACGACAAGGAGAAGGCAACGCTCGGCGCCCTCGAGGTGCTGCAGAAGGCCGGCAAGATCGAGCGCTTCGAGCCCTGAGCCGGCTCCGAGGTCCCCCCGGCCGCGCTCCGCCCTTCCCGCGGGGTCACCGCGGCTCCGTACGCACGACCGCTCCCTCCGGCAGCGCCGCGAGCAGCGCCGCGAGCGCGGCGTCGACGCGCGCGCCGTCCTTCGCCTCGATCGTGACCTTCACGCGGTGGTCCGCGTCGTCGAAGCGCGGGTAGCTGCCGATCTCGACCCACGGGTGCGCCTCGGCGACCCGCGAAAGGGCGGGCGCGAGCGCGTCCTCGCCGAGCGCGAGGAAGACGCAGGCGAGGTGGAACGGCGCGGCGGCGAGCAGGGGCGCGATCCGGTCGAACTGCCAGCGGAAGAACTGGGGGACCCCCGGGAGCATCACCACGTTCTCGACGGCCAGCGTCGGGAAGGACGGATCGCCGAGGAGGCGGGTCCCCTCGGGCACGTCCGCCATCCGCAGCGCGGCCTCGGGCGCCTCGGCGCCGTCGTGGTGGCGGCGGTGCATCGCGCGGATGCTCTCGCAGAGCGGGCCGGAGCGCACCAGCGGCCGCCCGAGCGCGCGTGCCACGGCAGGGACCGTCACGTCGTCGTGGGTGGGCCCGACGCCACCGGAGGTGAACACCCAGGTGGCACGCCGGCGGGCGCGATCGACCGCCTCGATCACGTCGTCCAGCCGGTCCGGCAGGGTCAGGATCGCGTCGAGCCGGACGCCGAGCTCGCGCAGGCGCCTCGCCGCCCAGGGGCCGTTCTCGTCCTGCACCTTGGCAGAGAGCACCTCGTTGCCGACGACGACGAGGATGGCCGTGGGACCGGGCATTCCCTCTACCTAGGGGACGGTCGCTCGCCGCGCAAACAGCGCCGACGGGGCGCGCTGCCGGAGAGCTCGATTCAGGGGAGCGCCTCTACCTCGGCCCACACCGCGGCGGACACCGCCTCGACCGGCGCCTCGCCGTCCAGCTCCACGACTCGCTGTCCCGCCGCGCGGAGCCGCTCGATGCCGCGGTCGTAGCTGCGCGCCACCGCGCGCTGGAACTCGGAGACCTCGTACAGCTCCGGATCGATGGAGGCCGCGCGCCGCCGCTTCAGCGCGACCGAGGGGCGGGCGCGCAGGAACAGCGTCACGTCGGGCGTGGCCGCCCGCCCGTTGATCGCCTCGACCCAGGGCAGGTCGCCCGTCGTCAGCCCCTGGTAGGCGAGCGACGACAGCGTGAAGCGGTCGGACACCACGTCGACGCCGCCGGCCAGCTTGGGGGCGATCTCGGCCGCCACGTGGTCGAGCCGGTCGGCCGCGAACAGCAGCGCGAGGGCGCCGGCGTCGAGCTCGCCCTCCCCGCGCCCGCCGACCACGCGGCGCGAGAGCACCTGGCGGACGAGGCTGCCGACTGGGCCACCGGAGGGCTCGGCGGTGACGTGCACCGAGCGCCCGGAGGCGCGCAGGCGATCCCCGAGCAGGCGCGCCTGCGTCGTCGTCCCCGCCCCGTCGAGCCCCTCGAGGACGATGAAGCGGCCCCGCCGATCGCGTCGCGCGGGCATGTCAGCGTTCGAGCCCGAGGGCGTCGCGGAGCGCGACCAGCCGCGCGAAGAGGGCGTCCTCCTCGCGCATCAGCCTGCGCGCGCGGACGAGCTCCCTGACGGTGAGGACGACGAGGACCACCGCGATGAGCGCCGCGACGTAGAAGAAGAGCGGCGGGCCCGTCGGGATCTTGCGGACGACGCCGGGCGCCGGCGTACCCCAGCGGTCCCAGGCGAGCTTCACCGCGAGGCCGAAGGCGATGACCGCGGCGAACCCCACGTACGCGCCGCGGCGGACGTGGTCGACCGAGCGGCGGATCTCGAGGCGTGCGGCGAGCGCGTCGTGCTCGACGCGGAGCACGGCGGGGTCTTGAGGGTGGGACGCGGTCTCCATCGGGGCCGTTTCTACCCCCGCCCGAAGCGGGCGGCAATCGCGTCCTGGACGGCGCCGAGGGTCGCCGGCAGGCGGACCCCCGGGTTCCGCAGCGGCGACGCGATCCCCGGCAACGTCCCGTCGTGGTAACCGACCTTGAAGTCCGAGAACTTGAGCCCGTGCGCGGTGGAGATCACCACCACCCGCTCGCCGCGGCGGACGGCGCCGCGCGCCGCGAGCTTCTCGAGGGCCGCGAGGGCGACGCCCGTGTGCGGACAGGTGAAGAGGCCGGCGCGATCTGCCCGCGCGGCGGCGTCCGCGAGCTCCTGCTCGGTGGCCTGCTCGACGACGCCGTCGAGCGCCTCGAGCGCGCGCAGGGCGCGCCGGGCCGAGACCGGCGCGCCGATCTGGATCGCCGACGCGAGCGTCCGCTGCGCCGGGACGGGCTCGACCGTCACCGCCGTGGTGGGCTTGACCCCAGCGCCGCTGGTGGCCTTCCAGAGGGGGTTCGCCTGCGCCGCCTGGGCGACCACGAGCCGTGGCAGCCGGTCGACCAGCCCCAGCTCCTTCATGAGCTGGAAGCCCTTCCCCACGGCGCTCGCGTTCCCCAGGTTCCCGCCCGGGATGACGATCCAGTCCGGCGTGGTCCAGCCCAGCTGCTGCGCGATCTCGATGGAGGCGGTCTTCTGCCCCTCGATGCGCAGGGAGTTCATCGAGTTCGCGAGGTAGATGTCCTTCGTGCGCGCGAGGTCCCGCACGACGCGCATGCAGCCGTCGAAGTCGGTGTCGAGCTCGAGGACGAGCGCACCGTTCGAGATGGGCTGGACGAGCTGGGCCGTCGAGATCTTGCCGCGCGGCAGGAGCACCACGCTCGGGATGCCGGCGGCGGCGCAGTAGGCGCTGAGCGCGGCGGAGGTGTCGCCCGTGGAGGCGCAGGCGACGGCCCGCACCTCACGGCCGCGCGCGCGCATCTCCTTCACCGCGGAGACGAGCACCGTCATGCCCAGGTCCTTGAACGACCCGGTGTGCGTGACGCCACACTCCTTCACCCACACGTCCTCGAGGCCGAGCTCGCGCGCGTAGCGATCCACCCGGAGGAGCGGGCTGCCGCCCTCGTACATGGAGACCACGTTCTCGGTCGCGAGCTGGGGGTAGACCCACTCCTTCTTGCCCCACACCCCTGAGCCGTACGGCCAGGCCCCGAGCTTGAAGCGGCCGTCGAACAGCGCCCTCCACTCGTCGCCGGAGCGCGCGGCGAGCGCGGCGCGGTCGTGCTCGACCTCGAGCAGCCCGCCGCAGCGGGGGCACTCGTAGACGACGTCGACGAGCTCCGCCCGGAAGTCGCAGCCTTCCGCGCAGCGGAACCAGGCCGAGGGTGCGGGAGCGGTCATGGTCACCTGCCCTTCTGGAGAAAGTCGTGGATGCGCTCGGCGGCGAGCTGGAGGCGCGGCTCGTCCGCCGCGAGCGCGATGCGGACGAACCCCTCGCCGGCCGGGCCGAAGCCCACGCCGGGCGCGACGCAGACCCCGGCCTCGTCGACCAGCCGCCGCGCGAACTCGAGGGAGCCGAGCGCCCGGAACGGCTCCGGGACGGGCGCCCACGCGAACGGGGTGGCGGCGGGGGGCGGGATCCGCCACCCGGCCGCGCCGAGGGCGGCGACGAGCGCGTCGCGCCGCCGCTGGGTGCGCTCGCGGGTCGCGGCGACGCCGGCGTCGCCTTCGTCGAGCGCGGTCACCGCCGCGAGCTGAGTCGCGCCGAACGGGCCGCCGCCGAGGTGACCCGTCACGCGGGCGGCCGCGGCCACGAGGGCGGGGTTCCCGGCGCAGAACCCGACTCGCCAGCCCGCCATCCCATGGCTGCTCGCCAGCGACACGAACTCGAGCGTCCGCTCGCGCGCGCCGGGGACGGAGAGCATCGCCGGGGCGCGCCCCCCGTCGAACACGAGCTCGCCGTGGGCGAGGTCCGACAGGACGAACAGGCCCCGCGCCTCCGCGAACCTCACGACCTTCTCGAGCAGCTCCGGCGTGGCGACCGCCGCCGTCGGGTTGGCGGGGAAGCTCACCACGATGCCCTTCGGCCGCTTCTCCGCCTTCTCGGTCGCCTCCATCAGCGATTCGAAGAAGTCCACCCCGGGCCCGGCGCGCACCGGGATGCTCTCGGCGCCCGCCAGCACGGCCCCGTACGCGTGGAGGGGATACGCCGGCGCGGGGACGAGGACCGTGTCGCCCTCGGAGAGGAGGGCGAGCAGCGCGTGCCCGAGGCCCGCCTCCGAGCCGGGGGTGACGAGCACCTCGCGCTCGGGGTCCACCTCGACGCCGTGCCGCCGGCTCCACCAGCGAGCGGCCGCCGCACGGAGCTCGGGCAGGCCGAGCGGGCCGGCGTGACCGTGAAGCCGCGGGTCGGCCACCGCCTCGCGGAGCCGCTCCACGACGGCGGGCGACGCGCCTCGGTCCAGGCCTCCCCTCGAGAGATCCACGACGTCCACGCCGCGCGCGAGCGCCTCGTCGCGGAGCCGGGCGACGACGGCGGAGACCGGGACGGGGAGCCGCCGGACGCGGCCGAACACCTCGGGATCGTGGAACGTCTTCATGGAGGACCCGCCAATTTGCCGGGACCAGGCCTCCATTTCAAGGGGTCGCGGGATCGCGCTCCGGCCGGCCGGAGCGCCGTCGCGGTGCTCGCGGCCGAGCGCGCGATCGTCGCCGGGCTCAGGCGCGCGCGCCGCACGACGGGCACGCGCGGCCGCGGACGAGCGCGCCGCAGCCGCAGGCTCGCCCCGCGCCTCCCTCCCGCTCTGCGCTCCCGCCCGCGGCGAGCGACAGGCGCATCCCGCACCGGCCGCAGATCCGCTCGCCGGGCAGCGCGGGAGTCCTGCAGTAGCGACAGGCCACGAAGGCCGACATCGGCGTCGGATCGTCCACCGGGTCCGCCGCGGTCCGCTCCAGCCCGTCCAGCGCGGGCGCGTCCACGTCGAGCGGCGCGGCGCCCGTCGGCTCGAGCTCGAGCGGCGGCGCGACGACCGGGCCGACCCGCGCGTGCGCCGTCGGCTCGAGGCCGTCCACCGGGAGGGCGTGCAGCGCGGGCGCCGGGGCGTACCCGGCGCGCTCGAGCCCTTCCAGCGGCGGCGGCCGCGCCGCGTCACCGGAGGACTCGAGGGCGTACCCGCAGATCTCGCACTCGCCCGCCTCGGGCTGAGCGTGCTCGCACAGCGGACAGATGATCATCGCTCGCGAGTCTAACGCACCAGGGCGAAGACCACCGCCCGATGCGCTGCTGCGACGCGACTTTCGACCAGGCGGGCTCCGCTAGCCGCTCGCCCCGGTGAGCGGAACGAAGCGCACCGGGATGAGGTCGGTCGAGAGGTCCACGCCGTCGTTCCCCTTGTCGACGGCGCGCAGCACCTGCAGCCCGGGCGCGGCGCCCACCGGCACCACCATCCGCCCGCCCGGCGCGAGCTGCGCGGTGAGCGCCGGCGGGACCTCGGGCGCCGCGGCGGTGACGAGGACGCGATCGAACGGCGCCGCCTCGGGCCAGCCTGCGGCGCCGTCGCCCGTCCGCAGCCGCACGTTCCGCAGGTGAAGCGTCTCGAGCAGCGCCGCGCGGGCGCGCGCGGCGAGCTCCGGGACTATCTCGATGGAGAAGACCTCCGCCGCCAGCCGGGCGAGGATCGCGGTCTGGTACCCCGAGCCCGTCCCGACCTCCAGCACGCGCTCGAGGCCGGTCAGGTGCAGCCGCTCGGTCATGAACGCGACCACGAACGGCTGCGAGATGGTCTGGCCGAAGCCGATGGGGAGAGCCTGGTCCGCGCCGGCCTGGTGACGCAGGCGCGGCGGCACGAACAGGTCACGCGGCACCTCCGCGATGGCCCGGAGGACCGCCGGATCGCGGATCCCCATCGCCGCCACCGCGCGCGACAGCTCGGCGCTCACGCTCCATCGTACCAATCGCCGGGCGGCGCCTCACCCCACCTGCGCGAGGGAGAGCCGCCCCGCCCACCGCCCCTCGAGCGCCTCGGCGGCCGCCCGGTGCTCGGGCCGGCCGAGCTCCGGATCGGCGTCGACGAGCGCGAACGCGTCCTCCCGCGCCTCCTCGAGGATCGCCTCGTCGCGGTACAGGTCGGCGATCTCGAACAGCTTCTGGCCGGACTGGCGGGTCCCCAGCAGCTCGCCGGGGCCGCGGATGCGCAGGTCCACCCGCGCCACCTCGAAGCCGTCCTGCGTCTCGGCCATGGCCTGTAGCCGCTCGCGCGCCTCGTCGCCCACCCGCTTGAAGTGGGCGATGAGCAGGCAGTGGCTGCGGGCGGCGCCGCGCCCCACGCGTCCGCGCAGCTGGTGGAGCTGCGACAGCCCGAACCGCTCGGCGTGCTCCACGATCATCACGCTCGCGTTCGGCACGTCGACGCCGACCTCGATGACCGTCGTCGCCACGAGCACGCGCAGCGCCCCGGTCCGGAAGCGATCCATCACCGCCTGCTTCTCGTCGGCCTTCAGCTTGCCGTGGAGGAGCCCCACCTCGTGGCCGGCGAAGACGCGGCGCAGCTCCTCGGCCCCGCTCGTCGCGTCGGCGAGGTCCGACTTCTCGGACTCGGCGACGAGCGGGTAGACCACGTACACCTGCCGCCCGGCCTCGAGCTCCCGGCGAGCCACCTCGTAGGCGCCCCGGCGCTGCGAGTCGCCGTACACCTTCGTCGCGACCGGCGTGCGGCCGGGGGGGAGCTCGCCGATCTTGGACTGATCGAGATCGCCGTAGAAGGCGAGGGCGAGGGTGCGCGGGATCGGCGTGGCGGTCATGACGAGCACGTCGGGCCGATGCCCCTTCGAGATGAGCTTCGCGCGCTGCAGCACGCCGAACCGGTGCTGCTCGTCGACGACCACGAGGCCCAGCCGCTCGAACGCCACGTCCTGCTCGAGGAGCGCGTGCGTCCCCACCGCGATCCGCGCCGTCCCGTCCGCCACGCGCGCGCGGGTCTCCTTCTGCCCCTTGCCGCGGGCGGCGGCGGCGACGAGCGCCACCTCGACGCCGGTCCCCTGAAGCCAGCCTGCGAGCGTGCGCGCGTGCTGCTCGGCGAGCAGCTCCGTCGGGACCATGATCGCGGCCTGGTGGCCGGAGCGCACGGCGAGCATCATCGCCGCGAAGGCGACCGCGGTCTTGCCGCTGCCCACGTCCCCCTGCAGCAGCCGGTTCATCGGCTCGGGCCGCGCCATGTCGCGGGCGATCTCGTCGAGCGCGCGGGCCTGCGCCCCGGTCAGCCGGAACGGGAGGAGCTCGAGCGCGCGGGCGATCGCGGCGGGCGAGGCGTCGAACGCGATGCCGGCCTCGGCGCGCACCCCCCGCCGGCGCAGGGCGAGCGCGAGCTGGAGGAAGAACAGCTCCTCGAAGACGAGCCGCCGGAACCCCGGCGTCGCCCGCTCGGCCGCGGCCACCAGGTCGGTGCCGGCGCCCGGGAAGTGCGCGTCGCGCAGCGCCTCGGCGCGCGAGAGCAGCCCCCGCCGCGCGCGCACCTGCGGCGGCAGGTCGTCCACCGCGAGCGGGGCGTACTCGTCCACGAGCCGCTTCACGAGCTTGCGCAGCGCGGGATGCTGGTAGTCGGCGGGCCCGGCGTAGATGGGGACGATGCGGCCGAAGCTCGCCGAGTCTCCGGCCTGCAGCTTCTCGACCTCCGGCTGGCTCATCTGGAAGCGCCGGCCGAAGCCCTCCGTCACCTTCCCCGAGCACAGCAGCGCGTCTCCGGCGGCGAACTGCCGCGCGCGCCACGGCGGGGGGTTGAAGAAGACGAGCTCGAGCGCGCCCGACGGATCGGAGAGGCCGACCTTGAGGAGCGGACGGCCGTTGCGCATCCGCTGCACGCGGACGTGACCGACGGTCCCGTGGACGATCCCCTCGTCGCCGGCGCGGAGCTCCACGATGCGCCGCACCTGCGTGCGGTCCTGGTACGCCTTCGGGAAGAACTCCAGCCCCTGCTCCACCGTGAGGCGCCCGCGCTCCTCGAGCTGCGCGCGCGTCGACGGGTGCGTGCGCGGGAGCTCGGCGAGCGGCGTCGCGAGCTTCTTGCGACGAGCCGCGCGCTCCTCCGGCGTCCTGGGCGGTGGAGCCTCGGTCCAGGTGTCCGTCGACCTCGCGCCGTCCTTCGGCAGGCTCAGGACGGCGCTGCGCTCGGGATGAGCGGCCTCGTGAGCTCCCGTTGCGGCGGGGCTCGCGGTCGCGGTCGTACCTCGACTCCGCTCGGCCGCTGACGCCGCGGAGCTTCGCTGGGAAGGACCGGCTTCGACGGGGCCGGCCGAGGTCGAGGTCCCCCGCCCCTGCCGCGTGCCCGCCGCCACGCCGGTCCGCCCGAGCCGCGCGACCTCGCGCAGCTCCTCGGGCACGGGGATGAGCGCAGAGAGCCCGCCGGCGATCCGGGCCAGGGCGGCGCGGCGCTCGTCGGCGGGGAGCGCGTCGAACGCCTCGGCCTCGATGGCCAGCCGCTGCAGCGCGGGGGTGTCGGGGGCGCCCGCCGCGCGCGCACGCGCGATGGCGCCGCGGGCGAGCTCGCCGAAGCCCTTGAGCCGCGGCGCGCCCGCGAACCCGTCCTTGACGGCGAAGCGGAGCGGCGGCACGAGCGCCGCGAGCGCACGCTGCGCGGCGGCGAGGCCGGGAGAGCTCTCCCCCGCGGCGGGCGCGTCGCCCTGGTGGCCCCTCGGCTCCACGGGGCGAGGCTACCAGCGCGGTCCGACTACTCGCCGGACTCGGCGGGCAGCTCCTCCTCGACGAACGAGATGGACTGGATCTCGTACTCCTTCTGGCCGCCCGGCGTGCGCACGGTGACCGCGTCCCCCTCCTCGCGCCCGATGAGGGCGCGGGCGATGGGGCTCGTGACGGAGATCCGGCCTTGCTTGAGGTCGGCCTCGAGCTCGCCGACGATCCGGTAGGTCACGTGGTCGCCCGACTCGCTCTCCTCCAGCGAGACGGTCGCGCCGAAGACCACCCGGTCGCCCGCGTGCTTCGAGACGTCGATCACCTCGGCGCTCGCGATCCAGTGCTCGACCTGCAGGATGCGGCCCTCGATGTGGCTCTGCTTCTCCTTGGCCGCGTGGTACTCCGCGTTCTCGGAGAGGTCCCCGTGCGAGCGCGCCTCGGCGATCTCCTTCACGATCTTGGGGCGCTCGACGTTCTTGAGCCGCTTGAGCTCCTCCTTGAGCCGGAGGAGGCCGCCCTTCGTCATGGGAACGCGCTCGGACATCATCCACCTTCCGAAAAAATGACTGCGGCCGGCCCGAGAAGCCCGGGGCGGCCGCCTCCAGACCTTTCAGTAGAGCGCCTCGGGCCTGCTGTCAACGGGACGCCTGGCGCCCCTCACCATGGTATTCCTGGATCGAGCGCACGCTCGGTGCGCCCCCGTGCGCGGCCTCCATCGCCCCCACCGCCGCGCGGGCGCCGGTCAGGGTCGTGAAGTACGGCAGGCCCTTCATGAGCGTCTCGCGCCGGATGGAGTAGCTGTCCGCGATCTCCTGCTTGCCGGCCGTGGTGTTGAAGACGAGGTGCACGTCCCCGTCCTTGATGCGGTCCACCACGGAGGGGCGCCCCTCGTGCACCTTCAGGACCAGGGTGGTGGGGACGCCGCGGGCGCCGAGGTAGGCGCTCGTACCGGCGGTGGCGAGCACCTCGAAGCCCAGCGCGACGAGCCGCCGGGCGAGCTCGGCGATGGCGGGCTTGTCCGAGTCCTTCACCGAGACGAACGCGCGGCGGCCCGCGCCGGAGGCCGGCAGCGTGTTCCCGGCCGCGGTCTGCGCCTTGAAGAACGCGCGGTAGAAGTCCTGGTCGATCCCCATCACCTCGCCCGTCGAGCGCATCTCGGGCCCGAGCATCGTGTCCACGCCAGGGAAGCGCGCGAACGGGAACACCGCCTCCTTCACGGAGATGTGGCCCCGCCGGCCGTCGACGAGGGCCCCGGCCTCCTCGAGGCTCTTGCCCACCATGCACAGCGAGCCCGCCTTGGCGAGCGGCAGGCCCGTCGCCTTGCCGACGAAAGGCACGGTGCGGCTCGCGCGCGGGTTCACCTCGAGCACGTAGACGTCGTTCCCCTGGATGGCGAACTGGACGTTCATGAGGCCGACGACGCCCAGCTCCTTCGCCAGCGCGATCGACTGCTGCTCGATCTCCGCGACCCTCTCCGGCGCCAGACTGAAGGGCGGCAGCGCGCAGGCGGAGTCGCCGGAGTGGATGCCCGCCTCCTCGATGTGCTCCATGACGCCGCCCACGACGACGTCCTCGCCGTCCGACACGACGTCCACGTCCACCTCGGCCGCGTCCCTGAGGAAGCGGTCCACGAGCACCGGGCGCTCGTTCGAGGCCTGCACCGCCTCGCGGAGGTAGGTGTCGAGGTCCTTGTCGTCGTAGACGACCTCCATGGCGCGCCCGCCGAGCACGTACGAGGGGCGCACCATCACCGGGTAGCCGATGCGCCGCGCCACCGCGAACGCCTCGTCGGCGCTGCGCGCCACGCCGTTCTGCGGCTGGCGGAGCCCCAGCTTCTCGATGAGCGCCGCGAAGCGCTCGCGGTCCTCGGCCCGATCGATGGCGTCCGGCGTCGTCCCGAAGATCGGCACCCCGAGCTCGTGGAGCGGCACCGCGAGCTTGAGCGGCGTCTGCCCGCCGTACTGGACGATGAGCCCCTCCGGCTTCTCGACGTGCACGATCTCGAGCACGTCCTCGAGCGTGACCGGCTCGAAGTAGAGCCGGTCGGAGGTGTCGTAGTCGGTCGAGACCGTCTCCGGGTTGCAGTTGACCATGATGGTCTCGTACCCGGCCCTGGACAGCGCGAACGACGCGTGCACGCAGCAGTAGTCGAACTCGATGCCCTGTCCGATGCGGTTCGGGCCGCCGCCGAGGATCATCACCTTCCGGCGGTCGGTCGGCGTCGCCTCGCACTCCTCCTCGTAGGTGGAGTACAGGTACGGCGTGTAGGCCTCGAACTCGGCGGCGCAGGTGTCGACGCGCTTGAAGACCGGCCGCACGCCCGCCTGCCAGCGCGCCTCGCGCACGGCCTTCTCGGTCGTCCCCGCGAGCTGCGCGATGCGCTTGTCGGAGAAGCCCATCCGCTTCACGGCGCGGAGCGGCTCCGCGCCCTGCGGGACGCCCTTCGCGAGCGCCTCCTCGGCGTGGACGAGCTCCTCCATCTCCCGCAGGAACCAGGGGTCGATGTAGGTGAGCGCGTGGACGTCGTCGACGGAGAGCCCGGCGCGGAGCGCCTCGGCGACCCAGAACACCCGGCGGTCGCGCGGCACGCGCACCTCCGCCTTGATCCGCTCGAGCTCCTCCGACGCGTACGCGTCGCCCGGGCGCTTGCCGAGGGGCGACTCCAGCCCGCAGCGGTCTATCTCGAGGCCGCGGATCGCCTTCTGCAGGCTCTCCTGGAAGGTCCGCCCGATCGCCATCACCTCGCCGACCGACTTCATCTGCGTGGTGAGCGTGTCGTTCGCGCCCTTGAACTTCTCGAACGCGAAGCGCGGCACCTTCGTGACCACGTAGTCGATGGTCGGCTCGAAGGACGCCGGCGTGTAGCGGGTGATGTCGTTCTTGAGCTCGTCGAGCGTGTAGCCCACCGCGAGCTTCGCCGCGATCTTGGCGATCGGGAAGCCGGTCGCCTTGGAGGCGAGCGCGGAGGAGCGCGACACGCGCGGGTTCATCTCGATGACCACCATCCGCCCGGTGCGGGGGTGCACGCCGAACTGGATGTTGGAGCCGCCGGTCTCGACGCCGATCTCGCGGATGATGCGGATGCCCGCGTCGCGCATCCGCTGGTACTCCTTGTCGGTGAGCGTCTGCGCCGGCGCGACGGTGATCGAGTCGCCGGTGTGGACGCCCATCGGGTCGAAGTTCTCGATCGAGCAGATGATGACGACGTTGTCGTTGCGGTCGCGCATCACCTCGAGCTCGTACTCCTTCCACCCGATGATCGACTCCTCGCACAGGATCGTGTGCGTCGGGGAGAGGGTGAGCGCGCGCCGCGCGAGCGGCTCGAACTCCTCGCGGTTGTAGGCGACGCCGCCGCCCTCGCCGCCCATCGTGAACGAGGGGCGGATGATGATGGGGAAGCCGATGTCCTCGGCGATGGCGCGCGCCTCCTCCCAGCTCGTCGCGTAGCCGGACTTCGGCAGCTCGACGCCGACGCGCTCCATCGCGGCCTTGAAGAGGAGCCGGTCCTCGGCCTTCTCGATCGCCTCGAGCTGGGCCCCGATGAGCTCGACCCCGTGCCGCGCCAGCGCCCCGTTCTTCGCGAGCGCCACGGCGAGGTTGAGCGCCGTCTGGCCGCCGAGGGTCGGGAGGAGCACGTCCGGCTTCTCGCGGGCGAGGATCTGCTCGGCGACGGCGGGGGTGATGGGCTCGACGTAGGTCCGGTCGGCGAAGCCCGGGTCCGTCATGATCGTGGCCGGGTTCGAGTTGAGGAGGACGATCTCGTAGCCCTCCTCCTTCAGCGCCTTGCAGGCCTGGGTGCCCGAGTAGTCGAACTCGCAGGCCTGGCCGATGACGATCGGCCCGGAGCCCACGATCATGATCTTCCGGATGTCGGTGCGGCGCGGCATATGGGGCGGGGAACCTAGCACACTGGAGGCGACCTCGACACGGCCGGGGGAGGAACCCGCCGCGTCGCGTCGGAGCCCCCGCCGGCGGCCCCCGGGAGCTCTCCCCGGGAGCTCCCCGGGAGCTCCCGGGGAGCCTATCCGCCGAGCCGGACCGCCGCCTCTCGGCTCCCGGACGGCGAGGAGCACACCTCGCGCGGCGGGGTCGCCGTCCCGCCGGGACGCCAGCACACCGGGCACACGGGCGACCACCGGACATGGGCCGCGACGCTTCGGGCGCGGCGACGCGCGCCCGCGCTACGGGTCCATGCGAATCACGCTGACCGCGGAGTTGCCGTCGCCGGCCGTCAGGAACACGTCTGCGCGCCCGTCCGCCCCCGTGACGACCTTCGCGTCGAAGATCCGCTTCAGGGTCGTGCCGGGCGCGCCGAAGACGGCGCCACCCAGCCCCTCGAAGTCCGAGATGGCCGGCAGCGCGGCGCGCGTGCGGAGCACGTGGAGGCCGGCGACGGGATCGTCGAGCCCGACGTAGAGGTGGGTCGGCGTGGCGAGCAGCATCGACGCGGCGGTGACCCCGGGATGCCCCAACCTCGTCCGGAGCGTCGCCGGGTCTGCCGCGAGCAGCCTCCACTCCGCCGCCTCGCACGCGACCGGATCCGTGCCCCCGCCGGCCGGGTCGCACGTCCAGAGCTGCGGCCCGGTGTACGTGTTGCGGATGGCGTACAGCCGCCCTTGCCACGCCACGGCCTGCGGCCACGCCCTGTCGCCCGGCTCGAGGTCGTGCTGGCGGGTCGGCTCCACGGAGCTCCTCCGGTCGTACTCCGCCCCCGACGCGGGGGAGCACGGGCGGAAGTCGTCCTTCGTGGCGGGGGCCGCGCTCGTGGAGACCAGGCAGCCCGCGTCGTTGAAGAAGTAGAGGCGACCGCCCAGCTCGGCGATCGCGTCCACCATCGACACGCTCGCGAAGCTCGCGCTCCAGGCGGCGTACGCGTCGTGGAGGTTCAGATCGATCGCGTCGATCCCGGCGCGAGCGTCGAGGCCACCGCCCTCCGGCGGCGGCGCGAGGAGGGCGACGCCGTACGGGCGGTTCCCGCCGTTGTCGGGGAAGCCGAGGTAGAGCCGCTCGCCGCGGGCGAACGCGGCCGAGAAGCCGCGTGTGTTCCCGCCGAGGAGCTGCGAGAGGTCCACGTACGAGAACGCGAGCGGGGACGCCGAGGCGCGGCCCAGGTAGACGTAGTCGAGGTCGCCGCTCAGCCTGGCGCCGCCGAGGACGAGCCACTCCTCTCCCGCGAACGACACCGAGGTGAGGAGCCCGCGCCCGTCCTCGTCGTCGGGGCCGCATGCCTCGGCGAGGCTGTCGGTCTGGCAACCGTAGTAGCCGATGGACCGATGCGGCGTGGCCGTGTTGCCCATGGCGTTCCCCGCCGTGTCCAGCGCGAACGACAGCTCGAGCGACTCGGGCGCGGAGCCGTCCCGCTGCATGCGCACGATCCCGGTTCCGGTGCTGCTCGGGCCCACGTACACCTGCCCGCGGAGCGGCGCGACGAAGGCGAACGGGCTGCCATCCCTGAAGGGATCCGGGGCGATCACCTCCGTCGTGTGGGCGATCGACCCGAGGCTGGCCGTCGCGGCCGCGGTGCGCACGCCGCCGTCGTTCGCGTCGAGGCCTCTGACCGTGGCGGTGACCGTCAGCCTGCCGGTGGCGGCGACGCGGCTCGTCCACGTGAACGTCGCGCTGGCTCCCGCGGCGAGGGAGACGGGCTCCGAGGGCGCCGGGCCGGCGACGAGGGCCGCCGTCGAGCCGCCGTCGGTGAGCGCGACCGGGAGCACGCCCACCGCCGTCGCCTCGCCCCTGTTCGTGACCGTGACGGTCAGCGGGAGCTCTCCGACCGCGAGCGGCCCCGGGGGCGCGCTCAGCGTGGCGACCAGCGTCGCCGGGCGCTGGACGAGCACCTCCCCGCCCGCGCTCGCAGCGACCGTGGCGCCGGTCCGGGGGTCCGAGCCGAGGACGGAGGCCTGCACGGACACGCTGCCGGTGGTCTCGGCGCGATAGCTCGCCGTGAAGGTCTTCCGCTCCCCGGGCGCGAGGTCCCGGGGGAGGTCGCCGGCGCCGGCGATCACGGGAGCGAGCGCGCCGGTCCCTCCGAGGGCGACCTCCGCGCGGACGGCCTGTAGCGGCGCGTCGCCCGCGTTGTCGGCGGTGACCTCGACCAGCAGCTGCTGCCCCACGTTCACCGCAGGCGGCAAGATCAGCGCGGCAGAGAGCGCCGGCGCGGAGCCCGCGAGCACCTCGAACGCGCCGGCCACGGAGCCCCGGCCGTACGGCCCTTCGACGGCGACGTCGTACCGCCCCACGGGCAGCCCTGCCGGCACGCGAGCACGGAGCCTCGTGGGGCCGAGCCAGACGACCTCCTCGAGCTCGAACGCCTCCTCGAAGGCGACGACCCACGCGCGGTACCTCGCCACCACCCTGCTCTCGCGCTCGCCGACGCGCTGGACCGCACGCACGTGGAACCCGGTGCCCACGATCTCGATCGTCGTGCTGGACCCCTCGAAGCCCTGCGGCGGCTCCACGGCGCTCGGGGACGGCGGGACGGACGGCTGCGCCGCCTGGCAACCGAGGACGACCGCGAGCGCGATCGCCAGGTGGGCGTGCTCAGTACGCGTCATACCGCCAGCCCAGTCCGCCGAGGAGCACGGTGAGGGATCCCCGCAGCGCTTCGAAACCGGGATCGCCGTGGCGCGCGAGGCGCGCCTCCACGAACGGGCCGCCGCGACGCATCGCCATCGCCCACCCCGCCCCGGCGTGGACGACCGGCACGAGCCCCTGCTCCAGCGCCGCCGGTCCGCCGTCCGCCGACACCTCCGACCCGACGTGGGCGAGACCGCCGCCGGCGCTCGCCCAGAGCGACTGGCGTCCGCGGCCCCAGGCCTGCCAGCGCGCGGTCAGCAGCGCCGGCAGGTAGCGCGCGCGGCCGTGGATCGAGAGCGCGACGTCACCCACCCGCGACGCGTCCGTCCGCTCGTGGACGAATCGTCCGAGCTCGAGCCCGAGGGCGAGCCGACCGTCGAGCCAGCGGGAGCGATACGTCGCCTCGAGGGCACCGTAGGGCGCGAGCAGCCCCGCGGACGACGCGGCGATCCCCAGCTTCGGCGCGATCCCCAGCCGCCGCTCCGGCGCGACGATCGCGAGCTGCGCCTCGCCCGCCAGCGAGCCCGCCCGGACGGAGACGGTGTCGGTGCGATCCTCCCGCGCGCGGCGCGGGCGGTAGCGGATCACCCACGCCCCGGGCCCATCCGGCTCGGCGGTCAGCTCCCCGCGCCGCGTGGCCGTGACCTCGGGCGCCCCAGCGTCCGCCGGGTTGCCGAAGCGGTCGCGCAGCCGGACCCGCACGCGCGCCGCCGCGCCGCCGTCCGCGACGAGCCCGGGTGCCTCGGCCGCGACCTCCATCGCCACGGCGGGGCCGGCGGCGAGCTCGAGCTCCGCGCGCTCCTCCACCGCGCCCACGCGCGCGACGAGGCCGGCCCGCCGGAGGGGACCCAGCTGCGTCGGCGCGGCGAGGCGAGCCTCCCATGTCCCGGCCGCCACCCGCGCCAGGCTGGTGAGCGCGCCGTGCGTCGCCTCGACCACGGGGGCCACCTCGACGGGGTTTCCCGCCGCGTCCGCGGCTCCGATGCGCAGCAGGACCGCGTCGCCTGCCGTCACCCGCCGTGCGGCGGGCTGCACCGACAGGCGCGCGAGCGGGCCCGGCGCCCGCGGGAGCTGCGCGACCGCCGCGAGGCCGGGCTCGTCCGCCAGGGTGGCCGTCGCGCTCGCGACGCCGGCCCGCCCGGGCTCGAGGCGCCAGGTGCCGGCCCAGCTCCCCGGCCCCGCCTCCGCGAGCTCCACGACCCGGCCTTCGCTCACCTCGATCCGGAGCGGGGCGCCGGCGCGCGGCGCGCCCGCGGGAGTGACGGCGAAGGCTCTCAGCGGAACGTCGTGCGCCGCGTCGGCGCGCGCGGCGGCCCGCCCGAGCGCCAGGTGGACGTGGAGGACCGGGGGGACCTCGAGGTCGAGCGGCTTGTCCCGGTGATACGCGAACCGCGCCCCCGGCGGCGCGACCACCGGGACCCGGGCCTCGCCGGTCGCGTCCGCCGTCACCGGGCCGAACGGGACGTCGCCGATGGTGACGCGGATGCGCGCGTGGGGGACGGAGCGCGCGAGGGCGAGGCCTCGGCCGTAGAGCGGCAGGGCGGTCCACGCCCAGGCGTCGCCGGCGCCCGCCGCGACGATGGCGACCTGCGGGTACTGCTCCGCGGGAGGGACGTAGTCCGCGACGAACCGGCCCGCGCCGGCGCGCCGCAGGCGCTCGATCCGGCCGACGTTGACGGTGAGCGTCGGCGGCGCGTCGCCGGCGCCCTCGACCTCGACCTGGATGGCGGCCCTCGCGTTCCGCCCCAGCACGAGGCGATCCGGCGCCCTGAGCGACACGCTCCCCTGCGCCGCCGCCTGGGACGACGCGAGGACCGCGGCCGCGGTCCAGCTAGCGAGCGTGGCGCGGCGAGGCATCCTGTCCCCAGCGCACCGCGAAGTCGGACACGTCGTCGTCCGCGAGGAGGGGCTTGCACTCGACGTGACGCTCCGCGACGTGACCAGCGGCGTCCCGCGTGACGACCGTGGCGCGCAGCCCGCGCCGGGCGGCCAGCCGGACCGAGAACCGGCCATCCCGCCTCACCTCGGCGAGGCGGCCCTCGACGCGGACCTCCGCGCCCGGCTCTCCCAGCCCGCTGACGATGCACACCCCCTCGCCCATCGCGGTCCGCGCGATCTTGAGCAGGACCGCGGCGGGGATCGGCAGGGAGGGATCGGGCGGCTTCCCCCGGAAGGACAGTGCCTGCTGCCCGGCCCCGACCTCGACGGCCCTGCCCGCCGCCTGGAGCCGCACGACGCCGGTCTCGGTGGCGACGGCGAGGCTCGTCCCGCTCGCGAGCACGCTGAACCGGGCGGTGGCCGCCCGGGCCACGGCGCCGCCGTCGTCGCTCTCGACGAGGAGCATGCGCGCACCGTCCGGCCGATGATCGACCGAGATCCGGCCGCGCGAGAGGCGCAGGCGCTGCGCCGCCGCCGCGCTCTCGCGCACGGTGAGCTGCGTCGCGTCGGAGACCATGACGCGCGACCGGTCGCCGATCGCGAGGCTGGCGCTCGCGGCGGGCCCGGTCCGGATGGTGTCGTCCTCGAGGAGGAGCTGCCCTTCGGCGAGCGGCTCCCAGCCCGCCGGACCGAGCCGCTCGATGGTGCCCTGGGACCGCTCGACCACCACCTCGTCGGGCCGCTCCGGTGCGGCGGCCTGCGTGGCCGGCGCGCCCCCTGGCTGGCCGGGCCCCCCGCGGCTGAAGGCGGTCCAGCCGCCGCCGACCGCGAGCACGAGCGCCGCGGCGGCGAGCCAGGCGAGCCAGGCGCGCCGGTCCTGGGTCGAGCCGGGACCGGGAAGATCCCCGCCCTTGGCGTCCACTTCCGGCGCTCGCTGCGAGTCGCTCATCTTCCCTCTCGCGGGCCGGAGGGACGCTCGGCCTCGCACCCCGCGTCGCGCCCGGCGGGCTCCGAGTCCCGGGAGCCTCCGGCGCGCACCGGACCCGGAGCATATCGCGCGGTGATCGCCTTTCCGTGAAACACCCCCTCGTGGTCGGTCGGCGGAGCGCGCTCATCGTCGGGTGATGTAGGCGCCGCCTCCTCCTCGCCCGACACGGGCCGGAGACGGCGGCGCCCCGCGCGGCGCGAGCCGGCGGGGCGTCGGGTGCTGCGCGAGCCGACCGCGCGCGGGCCGCGCGGGAAGCCTCGCTAGAAGTAGAAGCGCAGGAAGGCGAGGCCGGTCGTGTACAGACCGGACGCGTCGCCGGAGACATCGGACTCCGAGTAGAACCCGAGCTGCGCCTCGGCGCCGAGCGAGAAGTGCGTCGCGAGGTAGTGCTCGCCACCGATCGCCGCGGCGAGGGAGACGTCGGTGCCGCTCTCGTCGTTGACGCCGTTGTCGACCTTCGCGAAGTTCAGCTTGAGGCGGCCGCCCATGTAGAGGTCGAAGGCCGTCGCGACGGGCGCCACGTAGAAGAGGCCGACCCCGATCGTCACGTCCCGCGTGTCCTGGCCGCCGGCGGACTCGTCGCGCGTCGACACGCCGAGCGACGGCTCCACGCGGATGTTCGGCGCGACGGCGAGGGGCGCGTAGATCTCGACGTTCCACGGCTCGAGCGGGACGATGGCGATGCCGAGGCCGAAGGGCCGCCGCGCCTGCGCCTGCGCCTCCTGCGCCTGGACGGCGGTGGCGGACAGCGCCAGGGCGGCGAGTGCGAACATCAGCTTCTTCATGCTGTTCCTTTCCTTTCACGCACGGTCGGTGCGTCGTTGGTGGCGGGACTCTAGCCCCGGATGGCGAGCGAGCGAAGAAAAAGGGGCCGCGCCCCGGCGAGCCACGCCGCGCGCCGCTGCGGATCGCGAGCGCCTACATCGACGCCGAACGCCGTGGCGCGAGGAGGCGGCTGGGCGGCCGGGCGTGACGACCGGCCGCGCCTGTGGTGTTCTGGTGGACGCTCACGGTAGAGAAGCGCCGACATGATCCCTTCGAGCTCGAGCACGACAGCGGCCGGGCGCCCCTGGTCGAGGTTCCGCTCCGTGGCGATGGCCGCCGCGATCGCGACGTTCGCGCTGGCCATCTACGCCGGCGCGCTGCGCAACGGGTTCGTGTACGACGACATCCCACAGGTCGTGCAGAATCCCTGGATCCGCGACGCCTCGAGCCTCCTCGCGGCGTTCACGTCCGACGCCTGGGGGTACCTGGGGATCCACAGCAACTACTACCGGCCGATGATGCACGTCGTCTACGCGGCGGCGAACGCGCTCTTCGGGCTGGATGCCCGAGGGTTTCACCTCCTCAACCTCCTGCTGCACGCGGCAGTCTCCGTGCTGGTCTACGCCACGTCACTCCTGGTGCTGCGTGCGGCGCCCGGAGCCTCGCCGGCGCGCTCGCGCGTCCTCGCCGCGGCGTCCGGGTTCCTGTTCGCGGCCCACCCGATCCACACCGAGGTGGTGAGCTGGATCTCCGCGACGACCGATCTCTGCGTCGCCCTGCTCGCGCTGTCCGCGCTGCACGCGTACGCCACGCTCCCGCCCGAGCGCGTCCCTTCCGCCTCTCCCCGCTACCTGTGGGCGGTCATCGCGTTCGCGATCGCGACCCTCACCAAGGAGGTCGCCCTCGTCATCCCGGGGATCCTCGTCGCCTGGGACGTCTCCTTCCGGCGGCACGCGGTCGTTCGGGTGCGGTGGCTCGCGGCGTACGCGCCGTTCGCCGGGGTGATCGGGCTCTACTTCCTGCTGCGCTGGAGCGCGCTGGGGGGCTTCGCCTCCATCTCGCGGCATCAGGAGCTGACGACCCTGCAGCTTGCTCTCAACGTCTGCGCGCTGTTCGGGGCCTACCTCGCGAAGCTCGTCGTGCCGTCGGGCCTCTCCGCGTTCCACCCCTTCGACCCGGTGGTGTCGATCGCGGACCCGCGTGCGCTCGCGGGCCTCGTCGCCCTGGCGCTGGTGGTGGCGTTCGTCTCGATCGCCTGGCGGAGGAGGAGCGGCGCCGTCCTCGTTGCGCTGGCGGTGCTGCTGCTGCCGCTCCTCCCGAGCCTGTGGCTCACCCGCCTCGGCGAGAACCCGTTCGCCGAGCGCTACCTGTACCTCCCGTCGCTCGGATTCATCTGGCTCCTCGCCATCGCGGGACAGCGGCTCGTCGCGGCCAGGCCCCGTCTCGCGCCTGCGCTCGGCGCCGCGGCCGTCGTCCTGTGCGCGACGTGGGCCTGGGGCGTCGCCGCGCGCCAACCCGCCTGGCGCGACGACGTCTCGCTCTGGAGCGACGCGGCCGCGAAGGCGCCCGGCGCCGCGATCCCCCGCTACAACCTCGCGGTCGCGCTGGAAGCTGCCGGGGACCTGCCACGCGCGATCGCCGAGTACGAGACCGCGCTGCGGCTCGAGGAGAGCCCGGTCGCGTGGACGAGCCTCGGCGCGGCGTACCACGCGGCCGGGCGTGACGAGGACGCCCTCCGCGCCTATGGACGCGCGCTCTACTGGGACGCCGCGAACGTCACGGCGCTGAACGGCCTCGGCGCGACGTACGTGAAGATGGGCCGGGGCGCGGCGGCGATCGAGCCGCTCCGCGCCGCCATCGGGTTGGCGCCTCGGTTCGCCCCGGCGTACCACAACCTCGGGCTCGCGTACGAGCAGCTGGGCGATTCGCGGGCTGCGATCGAGAGCTACCGCGCCGCGCTGGGCGCGGATCCGTCCAGCGCGGCGTCGTACCAGCGTCTGCGCGCGCTCACCGCGAGCCCGTAGCGCGGCGCCGGAGACGGCGACGCCCCGCGCGGCCCGGGGCCGGCGGGGCGCCTGGAGACGGCTGGATGCGGGACGCTAGGTGAGGCTCTTCGCCATCTCGGCGATGCGGTCGCAGCCCTTGTCGATCTGCTCCATCGAGGTCGCGAACGACAGCCGCATGTAGCCGGGGGCGCCGAAGGCCGAGCCCGGGACCGCGGCGACGAGGTGCTTCTCGAGCAGCAGGTCGATGAGCTTGCCGTCGGTCCCGAGCGGCTCGGCGGCGCCCGGCGCCTTGCGGCCGAGGAGCGCGCTCACGTCGGGGAACGCGTAGAACGCGCCGCCGGGATCGAAGCAGCGCACCCCGGGGATGGCGTTCAGCCGCGCGACGATGTGCTTGCGCCGCTCGTCGAACGTCTTGCGCATCTTCTCGACCTCCTCGTCCACGCCCGCGACGGTGAGGGCGGCGAGCGCCGCCTTCTGGGCGATGGAGGTGGGGTTCGAGGTCGAGTTGTCCTGCAGCTTCTGCATCGCCGAGATGAGGGCCTGCGGGCCGGCCGTCCAGCCGATGCGCCAGCCCGTCATCGAGTAGGTCTTCGACGCACCGTTCACGAGCGCGACCTGCGGCTGCAGCGACGGGTCGAGGTCGAGGACGTTCTCGAAGCGGCCCTTGTAGACGAGCTTGTCGTAGATGTCGTCGGTGACGACGAGGATCTCCTTGCCCTTCACCTCGGCGATCACCGCCTCGAGCGTGCGCCGGGAGAGCATCGCGCCCGTCGGGTTCGACGGGCTGTTCACGATGATCGCCTTGGTCCGCGGCGAGATGGCCTTCTTGATCTGCTCCGGCGCCGGGTCGAAGCCCGTGTCCATGGTGGTCTCGACGAGCACCGGCACGCCGCCGGCGACGCGCACCATGTCTGCGTAGGAGACCCAGAACGGCGTGAAGATGACGACCTCGTCGCCCTCGTTCAGGAGCGCCTGGAACAGGTTGTAGAGCGCGTGCTTGCCGCCGCAGGAGACGAGCACCTCCGTCGCCTTGTACGAGATCCGGTGCTCCTTCTGGATCTTCGCCGCGATCGCCTCGCGCAGCTCGGGGATGCCGTTCGTCGGGGTGTACTTCGTGAAGCCCTGGTCGATCGCCTTCTTGGCCGCGTCCTTGATGATCGCGGGCGTGTCGAAGTCCGGCTCGCCGGCGCCGAACCCGACGACGTCGATCCCCTTCTGCTTCATCTCCCGGGCCTTGGCGGTGATGGCCAGGGTCGGCGACGGCTTCACGGCGTCGAGCCGCTTCGCGAGCTTCATGGTCGTTGTCTCCTCGGGCAGAGGTGCCTTGGGCCGCCCTCCGGGACGGCCAAAGCGGCGAGGATAGCAGAACCGAAATGGGGAACGCGCCCCGAACGCGGGAGCGCGTGGCTAGCGGTGCGCCGGGGTGCCGAGCTTGCGCCGCAGCTCCTGCGCCACGTTGGGCGGGACGAGCCCGGTCACGTCGCCGCCGAACGTGGCGACCTCGCGCACGAGCTGCGCCGAGACGAAGAAGTAGTCCTCGCCGGTCATGACGAAGACCGCCTCGAACTCGGGCAGGAGCTTGCGGTTCATGTTGGCGAGCTGGAACTCGTACTCGAAGTCGGACACGGCCCGCAGCCCGCGGATCACCGTGTACACGCCCTTCGTCCGCACGTAGTCCACGAGCAGGGCGTTGAACGAGTCCACCTCGACGCGCGGGTCGTTCCCGACCGCCTCGGAGATGAGCGCCTTCCGCTCTTCCGCCGTGAACAGCGGCGACTTCTGCGGGTTGTTCGCGACCGCGACGATGAGCCGGTCGAACACCTTCAGCCCGCGCTGGATGATGGCGAGGTGCCCGTTCGTCAGCGGGTCGAAGGAACCAGGGTAGATGGCGGTCCGGCGAGGCATGCGGGCGCGGAGTATCCCTCACTCCCTAACGTAGATCGAGATCCCCGTGCCACCGTACCTCCGCCGATCGGCGAGCGCGAGGCCGCCGATCCGCTCCGGCGGCGGCCTGCGGGCGTCGTGCTCCGCGACGGCGCGGGCCCCCGGCGCGAGGCAACGCGCCGCCAGGGCGAGGGCCGCCTCGGGGCCCTCCGCGTACGGTGGGTCCACGAAGGCGAGCGCGAAGGCCCCGGCCGCCAGCCGTGGCACGACCTCCTCCACCCGCCCCCGCCGCACGTCGACGCGCCCCTCGAAGCCGCAGGCCGCGGCGTTCCGTCCGATGAGCTCCGCCGCCCCGCGGTCCGCCTCCACGCACACGGCCCTCGCGCAGCCGCGGGAGAGCGCCTCGAGCGCGAGGGCGCCCGTCCCGGCGTAGAGGTCGAGGACGTCCCCACCCTCGAAGAACTGGCCCAGGACGTTGAACACCGCGCCGCGGACCTTGTCGCTCGTCGGCCGGGTCGCCTCGCCGCGCGGCGCCGCGAGCCGGCGGCCGCGCGCGCTCCCCGCGATGATGCGGGTCACGGGTGGCGACCCTCGACGCGGCGCAGCATCGCCGCGGCGAGCGCCGCGGCGGAACCGGCGGCGGCCAGGCCCTCGACGAGGTCGGTGGTCTCCGCGAACGCGCGCGCCTCGGCCCGCTCGGCCTCCTCACCCTGCCCCGCCGCCGGCGCGCCGCCCCCGAGGGCCCGCTCCGCGGCGGCGCCGCCGTCCTCGCAGGCGCGCACCGGCGAGCGCGCCAGCGCGGCGAGCAGCGCCGGGGTCACGGGGCCACGCCGCATGACGGGCGTGCCGCGCAGCGCGAGGGCGAGCCGGGCGAGCGCGTCCGCCTGCGCGCGCGCCTCCTCCTCGTCGGCCGGCGCCGGGCAGCGGACCCCGGCGAGATCCGGGCGAAAGCCGCGCCGCGCGAGCGCCTCCAGCCCGGCCACGGCCCGCGCCGCGCTCCCTGACGCGTCCTCCAGGGACACGATCCACTCGATCCCGAGGCCCCGCTCGACCGCGGGCCCGGCCACCTCGGAGAGGACGCGGCCGCGGTCCGCCGGCGCCACCGCGGCGGCGTCGAGCGCCAGGTGCGTGAGCCCCGCGTCCACGAGCGCCCACGTCTCGGCGGACGCCCGCTCCACGGCGAGGGCGCCCTCCCCCGCGACGGCGACCTCGCCGGCGAGCACGAGCGGGAGCGCCGCCGCCAGCTCGTCCGCCGCGGCGGTCACCTCGGCGAACCAGCGATCCGCGCGCCCCCCGCTCGGCAGCACCAGCCCGAGCGCGCTCCCCAGCGCCTTCGCCGCCACGAGCGCGCCGCGCGCGACGTGGGCCGACGGCGCGCGGACGAAGGGCAGCAGCAGGCCGAGCTCGGTGGCGGGCGCGAGCAGGTCGCGCGCCGAGAGCGGGCAGGCCGCGCTCCGCGGGGCGAGCCGCTGCACGGTGCGGGCGGGCCGGAACGCGGACAGGCGCGAGCTCACGGGGACGGTATAGCACGCGGCCGCCGCTCGCCGGCGCCGGCGCCGGTCAATGGCTGTGCACGTCGTGGAGGTGCTCGTACTCCACGGACTCGATCTGGAGCGTGGTGTGGTCGATGCCGAACGAGCGGCGGAGGCCGTGCTTCACCTCGTTCAGGATGTCGTCGTTCCGCCCGATCGACTCCGCGTGCACCACGAGGTGCGCGGAGAGCGCGTACATCCCGGAGGAGATCGTCCAGATGTGGAGGTCGTGGACGGCCGAGACGCCGTGCGCGGACTCCATCTGGCGGGTCACGGCCGCGACGTCCAGGTGCCGCGGCACGCCCTCCATGAGGATGTCGGTGATCTCGAAGATGAGCCGGAGCGCGCCCCACAAGATGAGCGCCGCGATGGCCAGCGACAGCACCGGATCGAGCCAGCGCAGGTCCGGGCGCAGCGCCATGGCCCCGGCGCCGCCGAGGATGGCGACCGAGGAGACGGTGTCCGAGAGGACGTGCAGGAACGCGGCGCGCGCGTTGAGGGTGTGCTCCTCGTGCAGGAACCACAGGATGGCGAGGTTCGCGGCGAGGCCGACCACCGCGACGCTCGCCATGAGGCGCAGGTCGATGGCGGCGTGCGGCTGCCGCAGCCGCTCCACCGCCTCCCACACGATCCAGACGGACAGCACGAGCAGCGCCCCGACGTTGAGCTGCGCCGCGAGCACCTCCGCCCGCCGGTAGCCGTAGGTGCGCTTGTCGTTGGCGGGGCGGGTGGCCAGGTAGGCGGCGACGAGCGCGAGCCCCAGCGCGCCGGCGTCGGTCAGCATGTGCGCCGCGTCGGAGAGGAGCGCCAGCGAGCCGGAGAGCCACCCGCCGATCGCCTCGGCGATCATCACTCCGCCGGTGATGGCGAGCGAGGCGGCGAGGCGGCGCAGGCTCGCGCCGGCGTGGTGGCCGCCCATCCCGTGCACGTGCTCGCCGTGGTCGTGCTCGTGCTCGGGGTGCCGGTGCCCGTGCCCGTGCCCGTCGCACCGCTCACCGTGCGGCGCCTCGTGCTTCCGTCCGTGTGCCCCCCGCCCGTGGGAGTGACCGCGCGACATTCCGCTTGAACCTCCGAGCCCCTCAGTCTACGCCATGGTCCTAAGGACGGGCAGGCGGCGGGCGCCACACGCCCGCCCGCCCCCGGCCGAGCCGCTCTCCGCGGCACGGCGGACGCTCATGGAGAAGACCGAGCACCGGGCGACGGCCCTCGACGGCACCCGCCTCCACTGGACGAGCGCCGGCGCGGGCGGGCCCGCCGTGGTCCTCTGCGACGGCATCGGCTGCGCCGGCTACGTGTGGCGGGCGCTCGAGCCGCTGCTCGCCCGCGAGCGCCGGGTGCTCCACTGGAACTACCGGGCGCACGGGCGCAGCGCCGCGCCGTCGGATCCCGAGCGCATGACGGTGGACGACTGCGTCTCCGACCTGCTCGCGGTGCTGGAGGCGGCCGGCGAGGAGCGCGCGGTGCTCGCCGGCCACTCCATGGGCGTGCAGGTCGCCCTGGAGCTGCAGCGGCGCCACCCGGACCGCGTCGCCGGCCTCCTCCTCCTGTGCGGCGCACCGGGCCACCTGCTCGACACCTTCCACGACTCCTCCGTGCTCCGCTACGCCTTCCCCTGGGCGAAGCAGCTCGTGCTCCGCTACCCGGACCTCGCGCGCCTCGCCTTCCGGACGGTGGTGCCGACCGACTTCGCCCTCTCGTACGCGATGACCTTCGAGGTGGACGGCGCGCGCGTGCGGCGGGCCGATCTGGAGCGCTACCTGGAGGACCTCTCCGAGGTGGATCCGGCGCTGTTCGTCCGGCTCCTCGCGTCGGCCGAGGACCACGACACGCGCCCGCACCTGCCCCACGTCACGGCGCCCACCCTGGTGGTGGCCGGAGAGCGCGACAGCTTCACGCCCCTGCGCCTCTCCGAGGCGATCCATCACGCCATCCCGGGGAGCGAGCTGCTGGTCGTGCCCGGCGGCACCCACGTCGCGCCCCTCGAGGACCCCGAGCTCGTGGGGGAGCGGACGCTCGCGTTCCTGGGCGTGCACGCGCCGGTCCGGCGTCCGCGCCGCGCGGGAGCGACCGCCGCGACCGCCGCGACCGCCGCGGGCGCCGCCGCGAGCAAGCCCCGCCGCCGCGCCGCGAAGGCGGACGGGGTCGCGTCCGCGCCTCGCGCGCGGCGCCCCCGAGGAAACGGACCGCGCGCCCGTTGATGGCGCCACCCCCTCGCATGGAGCCTGCTGCGACGCACGCCGGGACGGGCTCCACGAGAGCCTCCTTCGCCTCGCCGAGATCGGGGTGCTGCGAGCGCCCCCTGCGCCGCGCGCTCCTCCTCGTCGCGCTCCTCGCCGCGCTCGTGCCCGCGCGCGGCGCGCCGCAGCCCTACGATCCGCGCTACCGCTGGCACACCCTCGACACGCCGCACTTCCGCGTGCACTTCCACCAGGGGGAGGAGGCGCTCGCGCAGGACGTCGCGCGCGCCGCCGAGCGCGCGCACGCGGCGCTGACCCCACTGCTCGGGTACGAGCCGCGGCGCACCGAGGTGGTGCTCTCCGACGACGCCGACGACGCGAACGGCTCGGCGACGCCGCTCCCCTACGACACGGTCCGGCTCTACGCGGTCCCGCCGTCCTCGTTCTCCGAGCTGAACGACTACCGCGACTGGCTCGACGCCCTGGTCTTCCACGAGTACGTCCACATCCTCCACCTCGACCGGATCGGCGGGTTCCCGGCGCTCTTCAACCGCGTGTTCGGCAAGCTGCTCGTGCCGAACGGGCTCGTGCCGCCGTGGATGGTGGAGGGGCTCGCGGTGCTGCACGAGTCGAACGGCGACCCCGAGACGGGCCGCAACGCGAGCGCGTTGCACGCGATGTACGCGCGCTCCCTCGCGCTGGAGCCGCCGGGGTTCCCGCCGCTCGACGACGCCTCGAACCCGCTGCTCGAGTGGCCGGTGGGGACCGCGCCCTACCTGCTCGGCGGGCGCTTCATGGCCTACCTCCAGGCCCGCTACGGCGACGGCGCGATCGCGGGCTACGTCGGCCGGCAGGGCGCGCAGCTCTGGCCGTACGCGCCGTCGTGGGTGGGGCGCCGGTTCTTCGGCGGCCGAACCTTCGCCCAGCTCTGGGCGGAGTACGCGGACGCCGAGCGGCGCCGCGCCGAGGAGGTGGTGGCCGCGGTGCGCGCGCGGCCCGTCACCCGCCCCCGCCGGCTGACCACCCGCGGCGGCCGGGCCGAGAACCCTCGCTGGAGCCCAGACGGCACGTTCCTCGCCTACTGGCGGCGCCCGCTCGACGGACGGCCCGCCCTCTACCGGGTGTCACCCGACGGGAGGGATCTCGGCGCCGTCACGACGGTGGACGCGAACGGGACGCTCACCCTTCGGTCGCCTGACCAGGCGATCGCGGCGATCGGCGAGGTGCACCGCGAGTACCGGGTCTACGACGATCTCCACCGCGTGGATCTGCGCACCGGCCGCCGCACTCGGCTCACGCGCGGCGAGCGCGCCACCGATCCCGACCTCGCGCCCGGCGGCGCGTTCCTCGCGTACGTGCAGCGCACCGGTCCGGGCGCGCTCGCGCTCGTGCGCCGTCCCCTCGACGCCGCCGGCCGGCTCGGCGCGCGCGAGGTGCTGTTCTCGCGGCGCGGCGCGGAGGTGTACCAGCCGCGCGTCTCACCCGACGGACGCCGCATCGCGTTCGAGCTGCAGGAGGAGGGACGGCGCGACCTCGCGCTGTGGGAGGACGGCCGCGTCACGCGCATCACCGACGACGGCGCCCTCGACACCTCGCCGGCGTGGACGCCCGACGGCCGCCACCTGCTCTTCGCCTCCGACCGCGGCGGCCTCTACAACCTGTACGCCTGGGAGGCCGCGACCGGCGACGTCGCGCAGGTGACGAACGTGGAGACGGGAGCGCTGCAGCCGGACGTCTCGCCCGACGGCCGGACGATCGCGTTCCTGCTCTACTCGCGCGCCGGGTACGACGTCGCGACGATCCCGTTCGCGCCGGAGGGCTGGCTCGAGCCGTTGCCGGCGGAGCCCCGCCCCGCGACGGCAGCCGCTCGCCCTGAGCCTGTCGAAGGGAGGGCGGCGCCGGACGCAGCGGGATCCCTCGCGACCTCGAACCCGACCGCGACCTCGGTGCCGGCATCGCCGGGGAAAGAGGCCGCTCATCCCGAGCGTAGCGACTCCGCGTCAGCGGAGGCGCGTAGTCGAGGGACGACCCCGACCTCGACTCCGACCCCGATCCCGACCCCGACCCCGACCGCGACCGCGACCGCGACCGCGACCTCGACCCCGACCTCGACCTCGACCTCGACCGCGACCGCGACCCCGACCGCGACCCCGACCGCGACCCCGACCCCGACCGCGACCCCGACCGCGACCCCGACCGCGACCTCGACCCCGACCGCGACCTCGACCCCGACCCCGACCCCGACCGCGACCGCGACCCCGACCTCGACCTCGACCTCGACCGCGACCCCGACCTCGACCTCGACCGCGACCTCGACCGCGACCCCTGTGCCGGAATCGCCGGAGAAAGAGGCCGCTCATCCCGAGCGTAGCGACTCCGCGTCAGCGGAGGAGCGTAGTCGAGGGACGACCGCGACCCCGACCGCCAACCCTGTGCCGGAATCGCCCGGGAAAGAGGCCGCTCATCCCGAGCCCGTCCCCTCCGACCTCCCCTCCCGCCGCTACCGCGCCCTCGACACGCTCGGCCCGACCTACTGGCTCCCGTTCCTGGCCGCGGACGCGGCCGGCACGGTCTTCGGCGCGACGACCGGCGGCGCGGACGTGCTGCGCCGGCACGCCTGGGCGGCGCAGGCCTTCTGGAGCACCCAGACGCAGGAGCCCGGTTACGCCGTCGCGTACCAGGGTGGCTGGTCCTGGCCACGGCTCGATCTCTCGTCGTCGCGCTTCGTCGGCGACTCTCCCGACCCCGGCGATCGACTCCTCTCCGTGTGGACGCTCGCCGACGCCGGCGCGACGTTCACGTTCACCCGCCTCTCCCGCGCGCTGGCGCTGCGGCTCGGCTGGAGCGGCACGCGCTACGACACGCTCGAGGGCGAGCCCGGCCCCGACCCGCGGCTCCCCTTCCCGTTCGAGGACGGCTTCCTGTCGGACGTGTCGCTCCTGCTCTCGTACTCGGACGCGCGCCGCTTCGTGCGCTCCATCTCGCCCGAGGAGGGCCGGAGCGCGGCGGTCAGCCTGAGCTACGCCGGGTCCGGCACCGGCAGCGACTACGACCTCGCACGTGTGAGAGGGTCGGTCGGGCAGTACCTGCGGGTCCCCGGCCTGGGCCGGACCGTGCTCGCCCTCCGGGCCTCCGGCGGCCTCGCGCGCGGCACGCTCGGCGGCCGGGAGCCGTACGAGCTGGGCGGGGTCCCGCAGCCGAGCCTGCTCTCCGTCGCGCTCGGCTCCGGCATGCCGCCCGACGCGCTGCGCGGCTACGACGTGGGGACCTTCGAGGGCACCGGGTTCGTCCTCGCCAACGCCGAGCTGCGGTTCCCGCTCGGCGCGCCCGAGCTGGGGCGCACGACCTGGCCGCTCTTCCTGCGGCGGCTGCACGGCGCGGTGTTCGCGGATCTCGGCGAGACCTTCGATCGGCCGGGCGAGCCCATCCTCGCCGGCAACCCGCTCGACGCCGGCGCGCTCCGGCTCGGCCTCGGCGCGGAGCTCCGCCTCGAGCTCGTGCTCGGCTACTACATCCGCACCGACCTGCGCCTCGGGCTCGCCCGCGCGATGGGGGCGCCCTTCGACGGCTGGCGCGCGGCGGACGAGGCGATCGCGCCCGACGAGGTCTATCCCTACGTCGTGCTCGGCGCGTCGTTCTGAGCCGGGCGCACCGCTACGCCTCGCGCGGTCGCCGCACGAGGGCCGAGGCGATCCGGAACGGCGCCAGGGCGAGGGTGCGCGCCAGGCGGACCGTGTCCTGGATCAGCTCGGCGAGGATGGCCGAGACCGGCGTCCCCAGCTCGTCCGCCCTGCGCGTGGCGGAGTCGACCTCCGCCATGCGCTCGACCTTGCGCCTCTGCGCCTGGCGGGCCGCCTGGCTCTGCTTAGCGGAGGCGCCTCCGATGAACTGCTGCTTCCCGGGCGCGCCGCGGCGGAACGCCGCCTCCTGCTGTCCCATCGCGCGCTTCGCCGATCCAGGCTGGTTCTTCCTCATGTCTCGAAGCTAGGCGCGGAGCGTCATGGGCGCGAGCGACCCGCCGCGAGCCTGTGAGTTCCGCTCTTGCAGGCCGGCTCCGGCGGTGCTAAACAACGCGCCCGTTTCGCCGACATAGCTCAGCTGGTAGAGCAACTGATTCGTAATCAGTAGGTCCCCAGTTCAAGTCTGGGTGTCGGCTCCAGAATTTGCGGGCGTTCGGCCTCCCGGTCGAGCGCCCGTTCCTTTTGGCGGGCGGCGCGCCCCGTACGCCGCGCGCGTCGCCATCCCGTCCTCGGTGCTCCGGCTCCGCCCCGCGCTTTTCACCCGGGTGATATTGATCCGCGAGCGGGTCTGCGGTAGCTCTTCCCTGAATTTTACCCGGGTGGAATCCGCCCGATCAGCGAGGGCGGACATGTCAGAGACGATGGACGAGCCCCGCTACACGGCCTTCGCTGGCGTCCGGCTCCTCGCGTCGGGCGCGAGGCGTGACGTGCTGCTCGCGGTGAAGGCGCATCACGACGCCGGCGGAGACCCGGTGCTGGTGTTCGAGGACGCGACCGGGCGGCAGCTCGACTTCGACCTGCGGGGCACTCCGGAGCAGGTCGTCGCGCGCGTGGCGGCGCCCAGGGCCGGGCCGGGCCGGCCGAAGCTGGGGGTGGTGAGCCGCGAGGTCTCGCTCCTGCCCCGTCACTGGGAGTGGCTGGAGCAACAGCCCAACGGCAGCTCGGCGGCGCTGCGGCGCCTGGTGGACGAGGCGAGGAAGCGCGAGCCGGATCGGGCGCGCGCGCGGCGGGTCAGAGAGGCCGCGGGCCGCTTCATGTGGGCGATGGCAGGCGATCTGCCCGGCTTCGAGGAGGCCTCGCGTGCCCTGTACGCCGGCGACGCGAAGCGGCTCGGGACGCTGGTCCGGACCTGGCCGAAGGACGTCCGCGCTCACCTGCTGGCCCTGTCGGAAGAAGCGGCACGGCTCGAGCGTCCGCCTTCGGTCGAAACCCGTGCGAACCCTCGCGGCCGCTGAGGAGAAGGAGAGGCGATGGATCGGAGAGCCGAGCTGAAGCGCGCGGCGCGCGAGACGAGGCCCGAGGCCGGCGTGTACCAGATCAGGAACGTCCGGAGCGGGCGGATCCTGGTCGAGAGCACGCTGAACCTGAAGACCCTCAACGGCAGGCGGATGGAGCTCGCGCGCGGATGGCACAGGAACGCGCAACTCCGCGCGGACGTGAGCGCGCTCGGCCCGGAGGCGTTCGTGGTCGAGATCCTCGAGGTGCTGCCGGAGAAGGACGAGGGCGTCGTGTTCCCGCGGGACGCCGTGCGGCAGCTCGAGAAGGCGTGGCTGGAGCGGCTGCAGCCCTACGGTGACCGCGGCTACAACGACCGGCCCGGACCCGACGCGCCACCCGCGGAGTCGCGATCGGTGACGAACGGAGGGAGCTCCTCACCGGCCTGAGGCCGGAACTCCCCGACTGCCGTGCGCCTCGAGCAGCGCCGTCGTTCGGGCGAGCAGCTCGGAGCCTCCGGCCGCGCCGTGGCCCGGGACGACGATACGAGCCCCCGGGTAGCGCCGCCGCAGGGCGGCCACCCCGGTCGCCCACTGGACGGGGTCGGCCTCCCGTACGTTGCCGAGCGTCCCCGCCGCTGCGTCCTTCACGAAGCATCCCGCGACGAGCACCCCGTCCTCGGGCAGCCACACGACGATGTTGTCCGCGGTGTGCCCGTGGCCGGGATACCAGGTCGCCAGAGATAGGCCCGCGAGCGTGAGCCGCTCTGCGGGTCCGAGCTCGTGCTCCGGAACCACGAGCCCCTTCTGCCGCGCCAGCGCGCGGGTCCTGCCGAAGGCGTAGGTCGCGACCTGGCGCGCCCGCGCGGCGCCGATCCCGCCCATCCGGTCGGCGTGCCAGTGGGTGACGATCAGGTGGCGCACCGGTCGGCGCAGCGTCTTCTCCGCCCAGGCGAGCACGGGCGCGGTCTGCTCGTCCGTGGCGGGGGTGTCGACGAGCACGGACTCCGTCGCCCCCGTCACCAGCACCGCGTTCGACTCGACGTCGCCGAAGCCCTCGAGCGCGCTCACCGACCGGATCAGCCAGGCGTGGGCCGAGAGCGGGCGCGCCCGGACGCGGTCGCCGAGGTCGGTCTCGGGTTCCCCCCGCGCGGCGGACCAGGGCACGAGGAGCAGCACGACGACGCGGGCGAGGAGCGTTCGCATCCTCAGGTTGTACCGGACCGCCGGTGCGAGCGCCGCCACGCCGCCGGCGAGACGCCCGTCACCCGCTTGAACGCGTGGCTGAGCGCCACCTCCGACCCGTAGCCGACCGCGTGGGCGATCGCGGCGACCGTCTCGGACGTCGCGAGGAGGCGATTCGCCGCGAGCTGCAGGCGCCAGGTCGTGAGGTACTGCATCGGCGTCTTCGCGAGCACGCGCTGGAACCGAGCGACGAGCGCCGAGCGGGACAGTCCCGCCTCCCGGGCCACGCCCTCGACCGTCCAGGCACGACCGGGGCGCGCGTGAAACGCCTGCAGCGCGCGGCTGACGTACTCGTCGCGCAGCGCCGCGAGCCACCCCACGCTCGTCTCGGGGAGGCTGCACATCTCGCGCCTCAGCGCCTCGATGAACAGGAGCTCGGTCAGCTTCCCCACGAGCGCGCCGGACCCCGGGCCGCCGCGGGTGGACTCGGCGATGACGTAGCGGATGCTCGCGCTCACCCACTCGTGCGTGCTGCCGCCGTCCGCCCGCAGGTGCAGCACCGGCGGCAGCGGCTCGAGGAAGGGCGTGAACAGCAGGTCGTCGCAGCGCAGGTAGCAGCAGACGATCCGGGCGCGCTCGCCGCCGCCGCCGTGCCGCAGCACCGGGAGCTCGGTCCACGGCGCCGGGGGCAGCAGCGCCGACACGGGCACGACCGCAGCGTGATCGCCCGACCCGAGCAGGTGCGCGTCCCCGCGCGGGAACAGGACGAGCTCGCCCGTCGCGAGGCGGACCCGCTCCCGTCCCGGCAGCGCGATCCAGCAGTCGCCCTCCGCGAGCAGGTGCATGATGGCGAGGCGTGCGCCGCCGGGGCAGACGATCCGCGCGATGGCGGAGGAGTCGGGGGTCGCCACCGCCCACGAGCCCGTGAACTCGCCGCGCAGCAAGAGGGCTCCGGAGGCCCGCACCACGCGGAGCGCGTCGGAGAGGACGTCGAGCGCGGCCGGTCCGGGAACCGCCCGGCGAAAAGGCGTTTCGGTCAGCTGATCCGGCGCGAGGCTCATGGCCCTCTCTCTCGGGCGCGCGCACCCTTGCCGCGCGGGCTGCGCTGTCGGCAACCCGTCATAAGCGCCGCGACCGCGGCGGACACGGAGGTCGGCGAGTGACACCCGAGCGCATCCAGGAGACGACCCGGCTGTGGCAGTCGGAGCCCGAGCGAGCGAAATCGAGTCCCATCGTGAAGTCTCGCTTCGACGGTGCGACCGCGACCCTCGAGGCAGGGTCGTTCAAGTGGCAAGCCGACCTCTCGGCGCCGCTCGGAGGCGGCAACGCGGCGCCGAGCCCCACGGCGCTGCTCCTCGGGGCGCTGGCGGGGTGCGCGGTGGTGTTCATCCGCGAGACGCTCGCGCCGCAGATGGGGATCCGCGTCGACTCGGTGGAGGCCGAGGCGCGCTGCGACGCGGACGCGCGAGGGCTCCTCGGCATCGGCGGAGTCGCGGCCGACCTGACCGACCTCAGCCTCGACGTCCGCATCCGCTCGCCGGACGGAGCCGACGCCGTCGCGCGTCTCTCCCGCGCGTGGCACGAGCGCTGCCCGGTCTACCTCGCGCTCGTCAAGGCGACGCCGGTCCGCACGAGCTTCGAGGCGACGGGGTGATGAGCCGCGGGTGCGCCGCGCAGGGCGGCGGGCGCCCTACTCCCCGATGCGCCGGCTCGCCTCCGCGATCGCCGCGGTGAGCGCGGGGTAGTCGCGCACCACCGGGAACTGCGGGAAGTCGGCGATGACGTTGTCGGGCGGCCGGAAGAGGATCCCCGCGTCCGCGGCGGAGAGCATCGCGGTGTCGTTGTACGAGTCGCCCGCCGCGATGACCTTGAAGTTGAGGCCGCGGAGCGCCTGCACCGAGGCGCGCTTCTGGTCGGGCATGCGCAGCCGGTAGTCGGTCACGAAGCCACGCTCGTCCGTCTCGAGGCGGTGGCAGAACAGCGTCGGCATGCCGAGCTGCGCCATGAGGGGCATGGCGAACTCGTAATAGGTGTCGGACAGGATGATGACCTGATAGCGGGTCCGCAGCGCGTCGAGGAAGTCCTTCGCGCCCGGCTCCGGGCCCAGCTCGCGGATCACCTTCTGGATGTCGGGCAGACCGAGCTCGTGCCGGCGCAGCAGGTCGAGCCGGAAGCGCATGAGCTTGTCGTAGTCCGGCTCGTCTCGCGTCGTTCGACGCAGCTCCGCGATGCCGGTGCGCTCGGCGAAGGCGATCCAGATCTCCGGGACGAGGACGCCCTCGAGGTCGAGACAGACGGTCTGCACGGGTGCCTTCTCCTGATGCGTGGGGGGCGGGATGATAGCACGCGTTCGGGGCGTGCCCGCCGGGGGCACCGGACCCGCGCCCTCGCCCGCCTGGCCCCTTTCCGAGCCGCTCCCGGAGCTATCGGCGCGGGCAGTCCGGAGTTAGATTTCCGCCGCCTGCGGATGCCCCTCGCGGCGGGTGCCGAAGCCGGGGATCGCGCTCATGATCACACCGTAATCGCGCGTCTCCACTGATGATTCCCGACGATTCGCAATTTTTGACCGCGAGAGTTATGCGGGGCTAGCATGCGCCCGACTTCGCCGTCCGGCGAAGCACGGGGTCCCCACCAACCGAGGTCGACAGCATGGCCGGTCGAAACGGCAAGAAGAGCTTCTACGACGAGGCGATGGAGACGTTCGATCGCGCGGCAGAGCTCATCCAGATGAACCCGCGCGTCCGGATGGAGCTGGAGGAGCCGGACTTCGAGCACATCTTCTACGTCACGACGGAGCTGCGGGATCGGCTCGTGCCGCTCGCCGCCGAGGACGTGCCCAAGTTCAAGGACCTGCAGCCGTCGGACATGAAGGCCGCCGACGCGCTCGAGCCGCTCGCGAACGGCAACTTCATCCTGCACCGCCGCGCCCTGCTCCGCTCCGACATCCACATGCGCCAGGGCGTCATCAACATCCCGAAGATGGGGCTCTTCCGCGTCGAGAAGGGCGGTCCGCGCAAGTTCAAGGCGTACCGCATCCAGCACAACCAGGTGCGCGGCCCGTACAAGGGGGGCATCCGCTACCACAAGGACGTGTCGCTCGACCTCTTCAAGATGCTGGCCGCGGACATGACCTGGAAGACGGCGATCGCGGAGATCCCGTTCGGCGGCGCGAAGGGCGGCATCAAGCTCGATCCCTTCAACTACTCCCGCGAGGAGATCGAGCACATCACGCTGCGGTACGTCTACAAGTTCAAGAACTTCATGGGCCCGTTCCTCGACATCCCCGCGCCCGACGTCGGCACCAACGGGGAGATCATGGCCTACATGATGCGTCAGTTCACCGACGGCGAACGGGAGCACCACAAGCTCCGCGGCGTGGTGACCGGCAAGGACGTCCGCATCGGCGGCTCCGAGGGGCGCGTGCGGGCCACCGGCCAGGGCGTCGTGTACTGCATCGAGGAGTGGGCGCGGGACCGCGGCTTCGATCTCAAGGGCGCGCGCGTCATCGTGCAGGGGTTCGGCAACGTGGGCTCCTCGGCCGCGGAGATCCTCGCCGCCCACGGCGCGAAGATCGTCGCGGTGAACGACGTGAACGGCACGATCCACGAGGACAAGGGCCTCGACGTCGCGGCGCTCGTCCAGTACGTGCACGGCAACAAGGAGAACCTGCGGCGCAGCGTGGCGGGGTTCCCCGGCGCGAAGGCCATCTCCAAGGACGACTTCTGGTCGGTGGACGCCGACATCTGCCTCCCGGCCGCGCTCGGCGAGGAGATCACCGGCGACGTCGCCGAGCGGCTCAAGGTGAAGCTCGTGGCGGAGGGCGCCAACGGCCCGACCACCCGCGACGGGGATCGCGTGATGATGGGCCGCAAGATCGACCTCATCCCCGACATCATCTGCAACGCGGGCGGCGTCACCGTCTCGTATTACGAGTGGCTGCAGAACCAGCGGCTCGAGCACTGGACCGAGGGCGACGTGAACCGCCGCCTCGAGCAGGCCATCAAGAAGAACTACGCCATCATCCGGGACATCGCGCGGAACCGCCCGCAGCGGACGCCGCACTACGACTCGCGCCCGTTCTGCGTCGGCAAGGAGACGGACGTGCGCACCGCGGCGATGGTGCTCGCGCTGAAGCGCATCGAGGCGCACTACCTCATCGAGGGGTTCTCGCAGTAGCCGGCCTCGCCGGCGCCGCGTCACGGCACCTGCGAGCCGTCAGGGACGGGGCGCTTCGGCGCCCCGTCGCGCTGCTTCGGGCTCCCCGACGGAGCGCCGCACCGGCGGGGCGTCGCTCCACGCCCAGTGCATGCCGATCCTAGGCGTGTCGAGCGCCGAGGAGACCGCGCATGCCGTCATCACTCCGGGTGGTCACCCGTCGCGTCGCGGCGCTCGCCTCCGCGCTCCTGTCCGCCGCAGCGGCGGCCGCCCCCGCGCCGCCCGGCGCCTTCTCCGTGCGGCAGCCGGACGGCTCGCCGCTCGCCGTGCGGGCGTACGGGGACGAGCACGGGATCGTCTTCGAGACGCTCGACGGCTACGCGCTCGCGCAGACCGCCACCGGCGAGTGGCGCCTCGCGCGCCTCGCGCCCGAGGGACGCCTCGTGGCCTCCGACCGGGCGGCGCACGCGGCGCGCGCGGGGTTCGCCCCGCACCTGCGCCCCGCGCCCGCCGCCCTGCGGGAGATGGACGTCCGTCGCCGCGACGCGAACTCCGCCCGGGCGCCGCTCCCCGCGCTGCGCGACCGGGCGCGCGCGCTCGACGGCCTCGCCGCCTCCCGCCCGGGCGGGGGCGAGGCGGCCGGGCGGGCGCTGCTCGCCGCCGTGCCCCCGGCCTCGTTCCGCCTCGCCGTGCTCCTCGTGGAGTTCCCGGACGTGCCCCACACGTACGGCGCGGACGCCTTCCGCGCGCTGTTCTTCTCGGAAGGCACGTACCGCAAGTCGCCGCTCGGCTACGACGTGACGGGCAGCCTCCGCGAGTACTGGGCGGAGGTGTCGTACGGTCAGCTCTCGGTCACGGGGGAGGTGTTCGACTGGGTGCGCGCGGCGGCGCCGCGATCGGAGTACCTGAACGACTCGTGGCGCCTCCGCGACGAGGCCATCGCGGGCTCGGGCGTCGATCTGTCGCAGTTCGACGGCTACGCGCTCGTCTATGCCGGCGAGGTCCAGTCGAGCGCGCTCTGGCCGAACGCGCCGGGGAACTGGTACGTGATGTCCGAGACGTTCTACTCGAGCACCGCGCTCGGCGTGGACCTCGCCGGCGTCGGCACCCACTGTCACGAGTTCGGCCACGTGCTGGGCCTGCCCGACCTCTACTACGGCGCCGGGAACATCGGCACCTGGGGGCTCATGGGCAGCGGGAACTACCTCGACGCGGGCCGGACCCCGCCGCACGTCGGGGCGTGGGAGAAGAAGCGCCTGGGCTGGCTCCGGCCGGAGCGGCTCGCCGGCGGCTTCGCGGGTCCGCTGCGGCTCCCGCCGGTCGCCTCGGCGCCCGCCGCGTTCGAGGTCCTGACCGAGCGCTCCACGTTCCTGCTGGAGAACCGGCAGTGGGTGGGCTTCGACACCCACCTGCCGGGCCACGGCATGCTCGTGTGGCACGTGGACGAGACCCAGGCCAGCTACACCACCGGCGACCACTGGATCCTGGATCTCGTCGAGGCGGACGGGATTCCCGCCTCCACCTCGGCGGGCGGGACGCCGTTCCCGGGCGGCCGGACCGAGGGCGCGCTGACGTGCGCCACGACTCCGAGCAGCGCGGACTACGACGGGAGCTGCTCGTTCGAGCTCACCGGCATCGTGGAGGACGGCGACGACGTGCACGCGGACGCGGTGGTCTCGTGGCGGAGGGGCGTCGGGATCACCGTGAACGGCACGGGCGACCACCCCACCCTCTTCACGGCCTTGGCCATGGCGCCCGCGGGGTCGACGGTGCGGGTGCCGGCAGGCACGTTCCGGGAGCTCGTGCGCCTTCCGGACGCGGTGTCGCTCGCAGGCGCGGGGCCGGGGCAATCGATCCTGGAGGCACTCGACGCCCGCCCCCTCGTGATGCCGGGCGAGGACAGCGCCGTGTCCGGATTCACCCTTCGTGCCGCCGCAGGCGCCGACGCGTTCGGAGGCGACGCCTTGCAGCAGGGCTACTCCACGGCGTTCACGGTGACGAACTCGGCGTTCGTCGGGTTCTACACCGCCATCGCGCTCTGGGAGGGATGGCCTCCGAGCTGGAACCGCGACTCGCGCGTGGCGCGGGTGACGAACAACGTGTTCGACGGGAACACGTACGGGCTGATGATCACGTACTACGACGGGTTCGTCCCGACGATCCGCAACAACGCCTTCTTCCGGAACGACTACGCCGTCCTCGCGAGCACGTCCTCCACCGGTGACCTCGGCTACAACGCGTTCGCGCGCAACGGCGTCGACATCGCCGCGGTCGACGGCTCCGGTCCCGGCTCGAGCGACGTGCTCGCCGATCCGGCGTTCGTGGACCCCGACGCGGGCGACTACCGGCTCTCGCCCGGCTCGGCCTGCATCGACGCCGGCGATCCTGCCGCGTCGTACAGCGACGTGGACGGCACGCGCGCGGACATCGGCGCCTTCGGCGGCCCCGGAGGGGCGCCGCCGAGGCTCGTCGTGACGCGCTTCGGGAGCGGGTCCGGCCGCGTCGTCTCCGCTCCGCCGGGGATCGACTGCGGGAGCACGTGCTCGGCCACGTACGCGTCGGCGATGGACGTCACCCTCACCGCCGAGCCCGATCCCGGCTCGCGGTTCGACGGCTGGGCGGGCGCGTGCGTGGGCACGGGCGACTGTGCTCTGCGGGTGAGCGGCGAGGTCGCGGTGACGGCGCGCTTCACCTCGACGGCGTGCCCGGCCGCCGACGATTGCCACGAGGCGGTGGTGGACGCGAGCGGCGCGTGCGTCTACCCGGCGAAGCCGGACGGCGCCCCGTGCGACGACGGCGACGCCTGCACCCGGGCCGACGCCTGCGCGGCCGGGACGTGCTTCGGCTCCGACCCGCTCGCCTGCGACTCGCCCGACCCGTGCGCCGCGTCGACGTGCAGCGCCCCGAGCGGAACCTGCCTCGCGGTCCCGGTGCCGGACGGCAGCGCCTGCGAGGACAGGGACCCCTGCACCATCGGAGAGACCTGCGCCGGCGGCGCGTGCGGGGGAGGAGCGCCGGTCACGTGCGAGCCCGCGGGCGAATGCCACACGGCGGCGGCGTGCGAGATCGCGGCGGGAGGCTGCACGTCCTCTCCGCTGCCGGACGGGACGCCCTGCTCGATCGGCCTGTGCATCGGCGGGGTGTGCACGCGCGATCCGACCGGGATCTCCGAGCCTCCGCCGCCTGCCGGCGGCGGCGCACCGCCGCGAGGGGGCGGTGGCTGCGCGTCCGCAGGCGGCGGCGGCGAGCTCGCGGGGCTCCTCGCGGCGCTCGGCGCCCTCGTCCGCGCCAGGCTCCGCGCACCCATCGCCGGATCCGCTCGCAAGGCCGGCGGTCAGTCCTGGTCGCCCGCGACCGCGGCGAGGAGCGCCTCGCGCCGGCGCTCGAGCAGGCGCGCCGCGAACGGGAGCGCGACGCGGTAGGCGACCGCCCCCGCGAGCCCGAGCGCCGCCCACCCGGCGACGAGCAGCCAGGGCGCCCCCCGCCGCACGGCGAGGAAGGCCGGCACGCCGAAGGCGGCGGCTGCGCCCGCCACGATCAGCATCCCGGCGAGCGAGGAGAGCGGGGACAGCGCGCCGCCGCGCTGGACGGTGTTCGCGGCGGCTCGCGGGTTCAGCACCGACACGAAGTTCCCGGCGGCGAGGAGCCAGGGGGCCACGCCGGCGTGCAGCGCGATGGCGGCGGCGAGCGCCCAGCCCGGCAGCGCCCCGCCGACCGCGATCGCCGCGCCCGCGGCGGCGAGGAACAGCCCCGCCGAGAACGCGTAGGCGGCGACGTTCTTCGCGAGGAGGACCTCCCCGGCCGCGACGGGCGCGAGGAACCAGACCCGGCCCCCTCCGCGCTCCCAGCCGAAGGCGTTCAGCCAGAAGATCTGCGCCGCCATGTGCGCGTAGAGCGCGAAGCCGAGCACCGGCAAGACGCGCACGATCTCTCCCGCCTCGGGCGGGATGCGGGGCGGGACCTTCCACGCGACCAGCGCGGCGAACGGCGGCAGCACCAGCGCGAGCAGCGTCGCCAGGGGGTGGCGCAGGACGTACTTCGCCTCCTTCTCCACGAGCGCCCCGAGGCGGCCCGGCAGCCGCCACCCGCTCCCGCCCGTCGCCGCGGCGCGCGGTGCGCCGCCTTCTCCGTCGCGCGCGAAGGCCAGCGCGAGCCGGTAGGCGGCCCAGGCCGTCGCGACGGTGGCGGCCACCAGCGCCCCGAGCCAGGGCAGCGCCGCCGGCACACGGCCCGCGTACAGCTCGCGCACTGCGCCCTCCGCCAGGGCGGCGGGGTAAGCGACCCAGCGGAGCGCGCGCGCGCCGCGCAGGACGCGAAGGATCGTGCCGGGCTGGCCCGCGGTCCAGGCGAGCAGCAGCGCCACGCCGAGGTACACGGCGGCGACGAGCAGCTCTCGCGCCCTGCGGGCGCGCAGGAGCCGGGCGAGGACCTCCTGGATGAGGGCGACGAGCGCCACGGTGGCGGCGACGAAGGCGACGAGCACGAGGGCGAGCAGCAGGAGCCACGCGCCGGGCCGCGCCACCGCCGCCCCGGCGAACGCCCCGGCGAGGAGCAGGCACCAGAACACGGCGAAGGGGTCGCCGGCGAGCGAGGCCACGAGGCCGTAACCGAACACGCGGCCCGGGGGGAGCGGGTAGACGAGGAGGCGGCGCAGGTCGAGCGCGTCGCGCTCGGAGATGGAGAGCGACACGACGGTCCAGGTCTGCCAGACGCCGAAGAAGAGCGCCGCGACGGGGACCGAGGCCTGGAGCCCTCTCCCGACGCGCACGGCCTGGAAGGACGCCGCGCCCGCGAGCGCGGCGAAGGCCAGCCCCGCCGGGATCGCCACGACGTACAGCGCGACGCGCGCCACGATCTCGGCGACCCCTCCCGGCCGGCGCAGGCGGCGCAGCAGCAGGAGCCAGCGGAGCTCCGCGAGCGCGCGCAGCGTGGCCCACCCGTCCGCGCGGGCGGGCGCCGGGACCGGCTCCGCCGCGCCGGCCTCGCCGCCCCCGGCCCGCGTCACGCGCCCTCGCCGAGCCAGGACAGCCCGCGCACCTCGCGCTCCTCCCCGACGGTGCGGATGAACACCTCCTCGAGCGTGCACGCGCCGCGGACCTCGGCGAGCGTGCCCTGCGCCGCGAGCCGGCCGTCGCGGACGATCCCCACGTGCGACACGAGCCGCTCCACCACCTCGAGCACGTGGCTCGTGAGGAAGATCGTCATCGCCCTGCGGGCGACGAGGTCCTGCAGGAGCCGCCGGATGCCGTTCACGGCCACCGCGTCGATGCCCTCGAACGGCTCGTCGAGGAAAAGGAGCTCGGGACCGTGGATGAGCGCGCACCCGAGGGCGAGCTTCTTCTTCATGCCGTGGCTGTACTCGCCGACGAGCTTCCCCGCGTCGTCCACCAGCTCCAGCGCCGCGAGCAGCTCGTCGGCGCGCCGCCCGGCCTCGCGGCGATCGAGGCCGTAGAGCTGGCCGTGGATGCGGAGCTGCTCGGCGCCGGAGAGCCGCTCGAAGAGCGCGAGGCCGTCCGGCACGACGCCGATGCGGCGCTTCACGGAGAGCGGATCGCGGTCGAGCTCGATCCCGAGCACGCGCGCGCGCCCGGACGTGGGCGAGAGCAGGCCGGTGAGCATCTTGATGGTGGTGCTCTTCCCGGCGCCGTTCGGGCCGAGGAACCCGTAGAAGGCCCCCACCGGCACGGCGAGCGCGAGCCCCTCCACGGCGACGCGGCCGTCGAACAGCCGCGTCAGCCCCTCCGTCTCGATCGCGAGCGTCACGGGAGCAGATCTACCTCGGGTCGACCGGTCGCGCCGGGCCGCCGGGCGACCTTGCGGGCTCGGTCACTGCAGGTCGGCGTGGACGGCGTCGTCCTCGAAGTACAGGAACTTCACGCCCATCCCGCGCAGCGCCGCCGGCCGCTCGACGTCGACCGGTCCCCGACCGACGAGGTGGCAGACGTAGCGGACCTCCGCGACGGCGGTCATCTCGCCGGCGTCGGACGGGAAGGTGACCCGGACCTGCGAGCCGATGGGATGGGGGACGCGCGTCTCGACGAACATGCCGCCCTCGGAGATGTTGCGCGCGATGCCGAGGCCCATGCCCCGATCGCCTTCGAGGTAGACCCGGAAGACCTTGTCGAGACGGGGCGCCGCGCGGCGCTCCACCGGCATCGGCCTGCGTCCGTCCCTGCGGCTGTTGAGCATGTCGTCCGCCTCCCGACCTGCCCGACAGGCTAGGCCGGTGGGCGCATGTAGTCAAAAAAGCCACCTCGCCCTTCATGCGCCTCCCGGTCGCACGCCGACGGCCTAACTTTTGGTCGAGCAGAGCGGCCCCGCGTTACACTCGCGGTACCCGTCCGGGCGCATCGCCCGCGCACCAAGGGGATCCCAACACATGCGCTTTCTCTGGGCCGTGGTCCTCCTCCTCGCCTCCTCCCCCTCCGCCCTGGCTGGCGAGCGCTTCGACGCCCTCGCCACCGGCGCGGAGCGGCTCGACGCGCTCGAGCCCTTCCTCACGCGCTACGTCGGCCACTGCACCGACGTGTACACGCGCGCCACCTGCGAGGCGAACGTGCTCGCGTCGCGGCGGGCGCTCTCCGGGAAGACGTTCACCGTGCGTGTGACGGACGCGGCGACCCTCGTCCGCGCCGAGCTCCAGGGTGACGGCTTCGTGCTCCTCGTGACTCCCTTCGTGGACGGCGGCGGCCTCGCCCTCACCCACGGCACGCCCGCCCGCCAGGACGCGGCCGGCAACCCCCTCATGAACCTCATCCCGATCCGCGGAAAGCTCCCGCCCGGCGTGATGGACCTGGAGTTCCAGGGACCGTTCCGGACCGGCGCCATCGAGCTCGAGATCGTCTTCCGGCCGGAGAAGAGCTGGAAGCTGCGGCGGCGGGGCGAGGGCGGGATGATGGAGGGCGTCGCGGCGCGCTTCATGGCGATCCGCGTCGTCGACGCACGCACCGGCAACGAGATCGCCTCGCGGGTCCTGTAGCGGCACCCGGCGGCGACCTCACTCCTTCGGTACGGCGAGGGCCGCCCGATCCGCCGGGCGGCCCTCGATCGTCTGCACGGCGCTGCGGCCCCGCGGGCTCGAGGCTCGCTACTGGCGCCCGCCCACCGGGACCGCCACGTAGAAGAGATCCTGACCGCGGCGAACGCGCAGGAGCGCGACCTCGCCGTCCTTCATCTTCGCGATGGCCTGCGCGACGTCCTGCACCGTCTTCACCGGCTTCCGGTTCAGCTCGACGATGACCATGCCCGGCTCGATGCCGGCGCGCCCGGCCGGGCCGGCGGGGGCGACGTCGCGCACGAGCACGCCCTCCCCCGGCTCGATCCCGAGCTGCCGCGCGATCTGCGGGGTGAGATCACCGAGGGTCACACCGAGCTTCGGGGCCTTGTCGCCGCCCTCCTCCTGCTCGCCGCCCTGCCCGCGGGCGATCGCCTCCTCGTCATCGGGCCGCTGCGCGACCGCGAAGCTGAACTGCTTCTTCTGGCCGCTGCGCACGACCGTGAGATCCACCTTGCTGCCGGGCTGGACCAGCGCGACCGCGCGCGTGAGATCGCCGCCGGAGGTCACGGGCTTGCCGTTCACCGCGACGACGACATCGCCGGGCTGCACGCCCGCCTTCGCGGCGGGGCCGCGGGGGACGACGGCCTGGATGAGGGCGCCCTTCTGATCCGGAGGGAGGCCGAAGCCCTGGGCGAGGTCGCGGTTGAGATCGGTGATCGAGACGCCCACGTAGCCGCGCGTCACCTTCCCCTTCTCGCGCAGCTGCGGGAGGATCGACTTCGCGAGGTTGATGGGCACGGCGAAGCCGACGCCGGAGCCGAGCTGTGGCGAGACGATGGCGGTGTTGATGCCGATGACCTCGCCGCGCAGGTTGAACAGCGGGCCGCCCGAGTTGCCGGAGTTGATGGCCGCGTCCGTCTGGATGAAGTCGTCGTAGGTGCCGGTGGGGTTCACCTCGCGGCGGTGCTTCGCGGAGACGATGCCGAGCGTGGCCGTGTCGCGCAGGCCGAACGGGCTGCCCAGCGCGAGCACGAAGTCGCCCTGCCGGAGCGCATCGGAGTCGCCCAGCACGACGTTCGGGAGGTCCTTCGGCGGGTTCACGAGCCTGATGAGGGCGACGTCCGTCGCCGGGTCGCGGCCGACCGTCTCGGCCTTGAGCTCGCGGCCGTCGGTGAGCCGGACGAGGATGTCCGTCGCGTCCTGCACCACGTGGTTGTTCGTGAGGATGAAGCCGTCCGGGCTGATGACGAAGCCCGAGCCGAGCGAGGAGCCGCGGAACTCCTCCGGCATCCGCGGCGCGGGGCGGCCGCCGAAGAACCGCTCGAAGAAGTCCTGGAACTCCTCGTCGCCGGGGCCGCCGCGACCGCCCGGCGCCTGGCCGTGGGGGTTGGGCATCCCGCGGGTCTGCGGGTGCTTGATGACCGTCGTCGTGGAGATGTTCACCACGGCGCCTTTGACCTTCTCGATGAGCGGCGCGAGCGAGCCCTGAGGGGGAACCGCGGCCTCCGCAGGCTGCTGCGGGCTCGCCTGCTGGGAGGCGTCCTGGAACAGCGGGGCGCCGTTCACGCCGGGACGCTGGGGCTCGGTGGCCGCGCGGCCGTCCTGCGAGCACGCGATCAGGGCCGCGACGAACGTGGTGGCGATGCTTCGGTGGATGATGCGGCGCATACCCTCTCCTCGGGCAAGTGATCCGGATCCGCCCGAAAGACGTGCGGCCGGGAAAACTATTCCCGCGCGCCCGCCGCTCCGGCGGACCGCGCGCATGCTACGCCTGGGCAAGGCGGCCGACCCGGACCCGCGCGGGGCGAAGAACGCGCTCGCCGATGCGATATCCGGGGCGGATCTCGTGCAGCACGACACCGTCCTGCTCCGCGTCCGCGACGGCGATGGTGTCGATCGCCTCCGCGACGTGCGGGTCGAAGCGCTGACCCTGCACCGGGATGCGCTGCGCGCCCAGCTCGGCGATGCGCTTGTGCAGCGACGCGAGCGACAGCCGGACCCCCTCGGCGAGGTTCCGCAGCGCGTCTCCCTGCCCCTCACCCGCGGTGCTCACCGCGGCGAGCGCGCGCTCCAGGTCGTCGGCGGCCTCGAGGAGCGCCTGCGCCACGTTGACGCGCTCCGCCTCCACGACGCGCGCCCGCTCGCGCTCGAGCCGCTGGCGGAACGCCTTGTTGTCCTCCACGAGCGCCGCATAGGCCCGCGCCAGCTCTTCGATGCGCGCCTGCTGGGCCGCGAGCTGCGCTTCGCGCGGATCGGCCGCCGTCTCCGGCGCCGCCGCCTCCTCGGACGGCGCGTCGGCGCCGGCGCCCGGCGTCTGCTCGGGATCCCCCTCCACCGGCCTGCCGTCGGGACGGAACCGCCGACGATCCACGACCTTCACCTGCGGCTCGCCGGCCTCCGGGGCGGGCGCGCCGCGTCGCTCTTCGGACATGCCTTGTCGTGACCTCCGGCCGCGAACCTAACCACACGCTCGGGGCTGTCAAACGTCGAAGCCCCCGGCGGCGACGCGCCACCGGGGTCGGTCGAGGAGGCCGGAGCGGTGCCGCCCTCCCCGGCGATCTCTCAGGGGATCGGCGGCTCTCCCGGCAGCTCCTGGACGGTGTCGCCGCGTCCGTCGCGGATCTCCACCCCCGCGGCGCGCAGGCTGTAGAAGAGGAGCCACCGCTCCGCCGGCGAGAGGCTCCCCTGCGGAAGCGCCCGGTCGATCTCCTGGAGGGAGAGGTGCCCGCGGCGGATGCCGGTCTGGAAGAGGACCTTGCGGGCCTCGTGGCTCTCCGACCCGTGCTTCACTCGTGGTCCCCGGGCGCGGTGCCCGCCACCGCCTGCGGCGCGCCCCACGTGTCGCGGTGCTCCTCGGCCATCGCCACGGGACGGGCCGGGTGCTCGGGGGGCGCCTCGGTGTGCCCGGGGCCGTGGATCGTGTCCGGCCGAGCCACCTTCGGGCCCCAGAGGCGCGTCATCTCCTCCTCCTCCACCACCTCGGCCGTGAGCAGCCGGGCGGCCATCGCGTCGAGCCGTTCGCGGTTGCGCCGCACCGTCTCTCGCGCGCGCTGCTGCGCCTCCAGCACGAGCGACTGCACCTCGCGGTCGACCTCGAGCGCGGTCTGCTCGGAGTAGGTGCGCGTCTCGAACGCCTTGCCGAGGAAGGAAGGCGCGCGCTCCTCGTTGAGCGCGATGGGGCCGAGCGCCTCGCTCATGCCGTAGTCGCGCACCATCATGCGGGCGAGGCCGGTGGCCTGCTGGAGATCGTTCGAGGCGCCGGTGGACGGCTCGCCGAACACCTCCTCCTCGGCCACGCGCCCGCCCATGAGCCCCGCCATGCGGTCGCGCAGCTCGGAGCGCGTGAGGAGGTAGCGATCCTCGATCGGCAGCTGGAGCGTGTAGCCGAGGGCGCCGAGGCCGCGCGGGATGATCGACACCTTCGTCACCCGGTCGGCGTGGGGCAGCATCCAGGAGACGAGCGCGTGCCCGGCCTCGTGGAACGCGACGATCTCCTTCTCCCGCTCGTTGATGCGCCGGCTCTTCTTCTCGAGCCCCGCCACGACGCGCTCGATGGCCTCCTCGAACTCCGACCGCGTCACCGCGCTCTTGTTGCGGCGGGCGGCGAGCAGCGCGGCCTCGTTCACCACGTTCGCGAGGTCGGCGCCGGCGAAGCCGGGCGTGCGCACCGCGATCGAGCGGAGGTCCACGTCCGCGCCGAGCTTCACGTTCTTCGCGTGGATCTGGAGGATCTTCTCGCGGCCGCGCTTGTCGGGACGGTCCACGAGGACCTGACGATCGAAGCGGCCCGGGCGCATCAGCGCGGGGTCCAGGATCTCCGGCCGGTTCGTCGCGCCCATGACGATGAGGGAGGCGCGCGCGTCGAAGCCGTCCATCTCGGCGAGCAGCTGGTTCAGCGTCTGCTCCCGCTCGTCGTGGCCGCCGACCACGCCGGAGTTGCGCGACTTGCCGAGCGCGTCGAGCTCGTCGATGAAGACGATGCACGGCGCCTTCTGAGTCGCCTGGGCGAAGAGGTCGCGGACGCGCGCGGCGCCGACGCCGACGAACATCTCGACGAACTCCGAGCCGGACAGCGAGAAGAACGGGACCCCCGCCTCGCCCGCCGTGGCGCGGGCGAGCAGCGTCTTGCCGGTGCCGGGGGGACCGACGAGCAGCACGCCCTTGGGGATCCGCCCGCCCAGCCGCCGGTACTTCTCCGGCGTTTTCAGGAACTCGACGATCTCCTGGAGCTCCTCGACGGCCTCGTCGATGCCGGCGACGTCCTGGAAGGTGATCCCGGTGTCCGGCTCCATGTGGACGCGCGCGCGCGACTTGCCGAACGCCATCACGCCCGGCGGGCCCTGTCCCATCTGCCCGGACATGCGCCGCATGATCCACGCCCAGAACAGGAGCCCGAGCGCGATCGGCGCGACCCAGACCCAGAAGAGGTCGCCCATGCCGCCGCCGGACACGGCGTCGTACGGGACGCCCGCCTTCTCCACGAGCGGGACGAGCTCGCTGTCGCCGCCCGGGATGCGCGTCGCGACGTACGGCAGCGCCTGGCCGCCCTTCTCGCTCTTCTCGCCCTCCGCCTTCGCTCCCTCGGAGCCGCTCTCCACCGGCTTCGGGATGCCGCGCACCCAGTCCGGCCCGATCACCACGCGCTCGAACGAGCTCTGGCGGACCATGTCCTTGAACTGGGAGTACGGGATGCGCCGGACGCCCACGTCCTGGAACGCGCGGAAGAGGAAGACCGCCAGCGCGATGAGCACGAGCCAGGCCGCCGGTGAGGCGAGCGGCACCCGTGTTTGCGGTCCCTGGCGCGAGCCCCGCTCGCCCCGCTGTCCGTGTGGCTTCTTGTCGTCCGGCACTGGGCCTCCCGCCCCTCTTCGCAAGGAATCTGTGCATGTCGGGGGAGCGGGCAATCCGCCGCCTCACGTTGGAGCGCCCCGATCCGGGGTCGGGACTTCCGGGGAGGCCGGATGGGTGCTGAGGCGCGCGCGAAGCGGGCGGGTGGCCGGGCGCTAGAGGCCGAGGAGCTTCGCGATGGTCTTCTCGTCGGCCGCGGGGAACTCGTACTGGTCGAGCTCGTCGGGTCGGACCCAGCGGTGGGCGTGCACGCGGAGGTTCTGGATGGGCCCGGTGACGAGCCGGCAGCGGTACACGCAGAAGTCGATGTCGTAGCTCTCGTACGCGTGTTCGACGTGGATCACGCGGTCGCCGACCTCGACCCCGATGCCCATCTCCTCGCGCAGCTCTCGCGCGAGCGCGGCGGGATCCGTCTCGCCCGCCTCCACGCGGCCGCCGGGGAACTCCCACAGCAGCGGCAAGGAGGCCCGCGGCGGCCGCTGGGTGATGAGGTACTTGCCGTCCTGCTCGATCATCGCCCCGACGACCCGGATCTTGCGGCGCATTCCGTTTGTCTCCGCCGAGCCGCCCGGAGGCGCTCGCGCTGCGCAGTCGAGCTCAGGTCGGGCACGCGCCGACCCCGGTGAATTGTAGAATCGGCGCATCATGGCGTCCATCCGCTTCCTCGGCGCGGCGGGTACGGTCACCGGCTCGCGCTTCCTCGTCGAGTCCGGGTCCGTCCGCGTCCTCGTCGACGCAGGCCTGTTCCAGGGGCAGAAGGAGCTGCGGCTCCGCAACCGCGCGCCCTGGCCCGTGCCGCCCTCCTCCATCGACGCGGTGGTGCTGACGCACGCCCACGTGGACCACACGGGGGCGCTGCCGCTGCTGGTCCGGGACGGATTCCGCGGCCTCGCGCACTGCACGCCCGCCACGCGTGACCTGGCCGGGCTCCTCCTGCCGGACTCGGGGCGGCTGCAGGAAGAAGAGGCGCGCTTCGCGAACCGGAGGGGGTACTCGAAGCACGCCCCGCACGCGGCCCCGCTCTACTCCGAGGCAGACGCGCTCGCGGCGCTGCCGCGGCTCTCCCCGCTCCCCTACGACGAGGAGCGCGCGATCGCGCCGGGCGTGCGCGTTCGCTTCCGCCGGGCCGGCCACATCCTGGGGAGCGCCCTCGTCGAGCTCGCGCTCGACGGGCCGCGGCCGCTGCGGCTGCTCTTCAGCGGCGACCTCGGCCGCTACGGCGCGCCCATCCTCCCGGATCCCGATCCCGGCTCCCCCGCCGACGCGCTCGTGCTGGAGAGCACCTACGCGGGCAAGGCCCACCCGGACGCCTCGCCCGCGGCCGCGCTCGCCGAGGAGATCCGGCGCGCCGTCCGCGCGGGCGGCGCGGTGATCATCCCCGCCTTCGCCATCGGCCGCACGCAGGAGGTGCTTTTCACGCTCCGTGCGCTCGAGGCGAGGGGCGAGATCCCGGCGCTCCCGGTCTTCGTGGACTCGCCGATGGCGGTGGACGCGACCGCGCTGTTCCTCGCGCACCGCGCGGACCACGACGACGAGACGACCCGCCTCATCGAGGCGGGAGAGGAGCCGCTCCGCCCCGCGAAGCTCTCCTTCTGCCGGAGCACCGACCAGTCCAAGGCCCTGAACGACGTGCGCGGCCCGTGCGTCATCCTGTCGGCGTCGGGCATGGCCACCGGCGGCCGCGTGCTCCACCACCTCGCCCGCCGCCTCCCCGATCCGCGCACGACCGTGCTGCTCGTGGGCTTCCAGGCGGCGGGCACGCGCGGCTGGACCTTGCAGAGCGGGGCGCCGACCGTGCGCATCCACGGCGAGGACGTGCCGGTGAAGGCCCGCGTGGCGACGATCAGCGGCTTCTCGGCGCACGCCGACGAGGCGGAGATCTCGCGCTGGCTCGCGACCTTCCCCTCCCCGCCGGCCCGGACGCTCCTCGTCCACGGCGAGCCCGCGGCGCTCGCCGCGGCCAAGGCGCGCATGGACGGGCTCGGCTGGAGGGCGCACGTCCCGGCCCACCTCGAGGAGCTCGCGCTGTGACGAGCCTCCACGAGGCGCCCGGCGCGCCGACGCTGCTCGACGGCGGCATGGGCACCGCGCTCGTCGCGCGTGGGCTCCCGCAGGGTGCGCTCCCCGAGGAGTGGCTGCTCGCCCGCCCCGACGCGATCGCGGAGGTCCACGCCGATCACGCCCGGGCGGGCGCGGAGATCGTCCTCACCTGCACGTTCAACCTGGCGGCGCCGCGCCTCGCGCAGCGCCTCGACCCGCCGCGCGTCGAGGAGCTCGCCGCGATCGCCGTGCGGCTGGCGCGCGGGGCGGCGCCCGGCGCGCGTGTCGCCGGGGCGCTCGGGCCGACGGGGCTGGCCGCGCCCGGTCGGCCCGCGCCGATCCGGAGCCTCGCGGCCGGCTACGGACGGGCCGCGCGCGCCCTGGCGGCGGCCGGCGCGGACCTGCTCTGGCTCGAGACGCAGCACGACCGCGCCGAGGCGCGCCTCGCCCTCGTGGCCGCCCGCGCGACCGGGCTCGACGCGGTCGTGACCTTCACCGCGCTCGGCGACGGCGCGACGCTCTCCGACGGCACCTCGGTCGAGGAGGCCCTGCTCGCGATGGCGTCGCTCGGCGCGAGCGCGGTCGGGGTGAACTGCGGCGCGCCCGGCGCAGCGCTCGGGGCGCTCGCCGCCTGGGCGAAGGCCACCCTCCCCGTCCCCTTCGTCGCGAAGCCGAGCCCCGGGCTCCCGGGTGCGGTGCGCTCGCCGGACGCCTTCGCCGCGGAGCTCCGGCCAGCGCTCGCTGCCGGGGTCGCGCTCGTCGGCGGCTGCTGCGGCGCCTCGGGGGATCACCTGCGCGCGCTCGCCGCGGGATGGCGGGCTCCTCGCTGACGGCGCTACGGCGCCCCGCCGCGCGGATACGAGCCGAGCAGCCACAGGCGGTGCACGCGCGCGCGGACGCCCGCGAGCGCCTCGGCCGCCGCCGGCTCGAGCCGGTGCGCCTCGAAGTCGAGGAAGAACACGTAGTGGCCGAGGGCCTGCTTCATCGGGCGGCTCTCCACCTTGGAGAGGTTGATCCCGCGGCTGGCGAGCTCGCCCAGCACCTCGTACAGGCCACCCGGGCGATCCCGGTCGAGCGTGAAGGCGATGCTGGTCCGGTCCGCGCCGGTCGGCGCCTCGTCGGCCTGCGCGAGCAGGACGAACCGGGTGAAGTTCTCGTCGACGTCCTGGATCGACTCGGCGAGCAGCGCGAGGCCGTAGCGGTCGGCGGCGGCCCGCGAGCCGATCGCCGCGGCGCCGGCCTCGCCCGCGGCGACCTTTCTCGCGGCCTCCGCCGTCGAGTGGGTCGGCTCGAGCGCCGCGCCCGGGAGCCGCTCGCGCAGGAAGCGGCTGCACTGGCCGAAGGGCTGCGGGTGCGAGAGGACGCGGCGAACGTCCTCGAGGCGGGTGCCCGGAGGGGCGAGGAGGTGCTGGCGCACGGGGAGGAGCAGCTCGCGGCGGATGAGCGGGCCGGGCTCGCCGACGAGGAGGTCGAGCGTCGCGCCGACGCTCCCCTCGATGGAGTTCTCGATGGGGAGGAGCGCGCCGTCCACCTCGCCCCGCCGGAGCGCGTGGTACGCGTCTGCGAAGGTCGGCTGCGGCACCGCCTCGCCGCGCGCCAGATCGCAGCGCGCCACCGCCTCCTCGCTGAAGGTGCCCGGCGGGCCGAGGTACGCGATGCGCATCCCCGACTCTTACCACGCCCGCGGCGCGGGGACGGCCGGACGCGCTCGAGCTCAGACCTCCGAGGTGCAGGCGCGGCAGCGGAGGGCCGCGGCCGGGATCGTCTCCAGGCACTGCGGGCAGGCCTTCGTCGGCGCGGGCGGCGGCGGCGCGCGCACGAACGCCTTCAGGACGAGGAACACGACGAGCGCGATGATCCCGAACTCGACGAGCCGCCCCACCACCTCGCCGTAGCCGATGGCGTTGCCCCCGCCGATGTCGAGCTTCGCCTGGCGCCACTCGTCCTGGCCCGGGAGCAGGAGCCCCACCACCGGCATGACCACGAAATCCACGATCCCGCTGACCACCTTGCCGATGGCGGCGCCGATCACGACGCCGGCCGCGAGGGCGATCACGTTCTGCTTCAGCAGGAACTCCCGGAACTCCTTCGCCAGGCCGCCGGCCCGGCGCGTCGCCTCGAGCCCGTTCACCATGCGTCCTCCCCATCGGGCGGCGGGCGTGAGCCGCCACGACCTTGCCACCGGCGGGAGCTTAGCTCGGCGTGCGGGCCTCCGGGCGCGTCCGGAGCCGCTCGGAGGGGGCGCGCTAACCGGTCGCGGCGACGAGCGCAGGCAGCGGCCCGAGGTCCTCGAGCAGCGTCTCCGCGCCGGCCGCGAAGAGGCGCTCGCGATCGCACGCGCCGTGCAGTACCCCGATGGCCCGGACCCCCGCGGCTCGTGCAGCCGCGATATCGTGCGGCGAGTCGCCGACGAGGATGGCCTCCGGCGGGGGCCGCTCCAGCCGCGCGAGCGCGACGTGCACCGGCTCCGGGTGCGGCTTGCTCCGGAGACACGTATCCGCGCCCACGATCGCTCGCATGTAACGCAGGAGCCCGGTGTGCCGGAGGGTCCGCAGCGCACCTTCCTCGGTCTTGGCCGTCACCACGCCGACCGGGTGCCCCCTGGTAACGAGGAGCTCGACCACCTCGAGGGCGCCAGGAAAGGGGCGTGTCATGCGGTCGTGGTTCTCGACCCAGTACTGCCGGTAACGGGCCACGAGCGGGTCCACGTGCTCGGGGTGACGAGCGAAGGAGGCGATCTGCGCCCGCAACGGGGTGCCGATGCCCGCGATCCACTGAGCGTCCGTCGGACAGTCCCCGTACCCGGCGAACGCATGACGCACGGAGGCGAGGATGAAGGGCACCGTGTCGACGAGCGTGCCGTCGAGGTCGAAGAGAATGGCGATCGGAGGCCGTTCCGACAAGAGACCCGGAGCATAGTGCAAATTCTCCCTTTGCGCCGCGCGCGGAGTGCCTAACGTTCGTTTCGAGATGACCGGCGCGTCTATCGTTCGATGGCAAGCGGGAGATGCGGTCGTGCTGGCCGTACACGGCGCGTTCGACGGCGCCTCGGCCTGGGCGCTCCGGCTCGCCATGGAGGAGTCCGACGCCGCGCGGTTCGTCGTGGACCTCACCCACGCGGTGGAGGCGTTCGAGTTCGCGGCGAGCATCCTCGCGAACTTCGCCCGGGAAGCGCGGCGCACCAAGCGGGTCTCCTTCCTGCCCGGCACACCCGATCACGCCCGCCTGCTCGCCGGCTTCGGCCTGGAGATGATCGAGGACGAGGTCGAGATCCCCATCGCGGGGCCGAGGTGGTCGGCCGAGACGGATCTCGAGTCCGGCGCCACCGCCTGAGGCAGGGCGCGCTCGCGCCTCCAGGAACCGTCCGCTGGCACCGCGCGGGGCCGTGCGCTAAACCATGGTTCGTGATTCGCGATCACCTTCGGTGTCGCGAATCACGCCATGGTTTAGCCATGTTCTGACGGGGGCTGCGCCCCCGCCCCGCCGAGCGAAGCTCGTCGGGGCCCCACCCCTGCTACGCGGGGCCCGGGCGCGCTTCGCCCCTCGGGGCTCGCGCGCCGTCCCGCGGGCGCGGCTTCGCCGCGCTGTTTCCGAATCGCGCACGGTCGTTTAGAGGTTGCCCCGGAGGTGCAGATGCGTCGGAGCCTGGGGGTCGTCATCGCGCTGGCGCTCGGTTGCGGCTCGCGCGGCGGCAGCGAGCCGTTTCGCGTCGCGTCCATCTCGGACGTGGAGAAGATGCTCGGCGCCCCCGGCGTGACGATCGTCGACGCCAACGTCCGCGATCTGTTCGAGCGGCATCACCTCCCCGGCGCGCGGTTCGCCGGCGACGGGCCGCTGCGCGAGGTGCTGCCGGAGGATCGCGACGCGAGGCTGGTCTTCTACTGCTCGGGTCCGCGGTGAACTGCCAGTCACGAGGCCGCCCGTGAGGCGGCCCAGCTCGGCTACAGGACACTGTGGGTGATGACCGACGGCATCTCCGGCTGGATCGCGGCCGGGAAGCCCGTGGAGACCGGTCAACGCTGAGATGAGCTCGCGGCCTCGCGCCGCGCGGCTCCGCGCCGCGTCCGCAGGCGCGCGAGATCGCTGCGAGACCACCGCGTCGCACACTGGACTACGCCCTGGAACGTGGGACTCCCGGACCGTGGGTACTGGGCGAATACTCGCACTGTTGGTTCCGCGACCCGGTCTGGCGTCACCCACGATGTCCGGAGGAACCGATGGACCCCATCCACTTCGTCACGAAGGACTCGGCGCTCTGCGGCGCGGCCGACGCGCGGTGGTGCACCATCCTCCGGGACACGGTCACCTGCGTGGAGTGCCGGCGCCGGCTCGTCGAGCGTGACGACCGCCTGCACGCATCGCGGTGCGGCGCCCCGGCGCAGCCTCTGCCCCGCTGAGCGGCGTGCGAGCGTCGGCAGGCCCGCCCCGCAGACCGGGGGGCGCACGGGGCTCGCGCCGGCTCGTCGCAGTTGCGCCTCGGGCCCATCGTGCGCGTGTTTTCCTGGGGAGCACGGGGGTGAACGCATGCCGATCGCACGCGCGGCCGAGTCGCCGTCGCCGCCTGCACGGGGGGAGTACGCCGCAGCGGAGACGCCGCGCTTCGTGACCGTCGCGCCGGCCCGCTTCCTCGCCAAGGTCGGTCGCGGCGAGCCCGGGGGCGCCGTGTTCCAGGCGGACGTGGCGGCGCTCTGCACGGTCGCGGAGGAGCTGGCGCGCCGCGGCGTGGCGGTCGAGCCGGCGTTCCTGGAGGCGCTCTGGTGGACGCCCGACGTGACGCATGGGCCATTCACCTGGGAGCTGCTCCTCCGGCTCGGTCCCGGCGTGACGATCGGCCGCGCCGAGCTCGCCGAGGTCGCCGCCGCCATCCAGGACCAGGAAGCCTCGCGCGCCGTCCGCGTCCAGGAGCTGAACGAGGGCGAGTGCGTGCAGACGCTGCATCGCGGGCCGTACGACGCGGTGGGGCCCGCGGTCGCGCGGCTCGAGGCGGCCGCCCGGGAGGCGGGGCGGCGGCTCGCGCCCCCCATCCACGAGATCTACCTGAACGGCCCGCCCACGCCGCCCGAGGCGTTGCGCACCATCGTGCGCCACCCGCTCGCTCCGCTCGAGGGGTGACGAGGGCGGACCGGACGTTCCTCCCCGGCGCTACACTCGCCTCATGGACCTGGGACTGGGCGGAAAGGCGGCGATCGTCACCGGGGGGAGCCGCGGGATCGGACGCGCCATCGCGCTCGAGCTCGCCCGCGAGGGCGCGCGGGTGGCGGTGGGCGCGCGCGGGGAGGACGCGCTCGCGGAGACGCTCCGCGCGCTCGAGGCCGCGGGTCCGGGCCCTCACCTCGCCGTGCCCTGCGATCTGACCACCGCGGGCGGGGTGGACGCCCTCGTCTCCGGGACGGTGCAGCGGCTCGGCGGCGTCGATCTGCTCGTGAACAACGTGGGCGGCTCGGGCGCGAGGACGGTCGCCGAGGCCGACGAGGCGGACTTCCGCGCGGTGCTCGATCGAAACCTCTTCCCCGCGCTGCGCGCGAGCCTCCGGGTGATCCCGGAGCTTCGCCGCCGCGGCGGCGGCGCCATCGTGATGATCTCCTCGATCTGGGGCCGCGAGGCCGGGGGCGGCCCGTCCTACAACGTCGCGAAGGCGGCGGAGGTGAGCCTCGCGAAGGCGCTCGCGCGGGAGCTCGCGCGGGAAGGCATCCGCGTGAACACCGTCGCGCCGGGATCGATCGCGTTCCCCGGCGGCGGGTGGGAGCGGCGCCGGCTCTCCGATCCGGAGGGCATCGCCGACTTCGTCGGCCGTGAGATCCCCGGGGGGCGCTTCGGCCGGCCGGAGGAGGTGGCGGCCGTCGTCGCCTTCCTCCTCTCGGCGCGGGCGAGCTGGGTGAACGGCGCGTGCTGGGTGGTGGACGGCGGGCAGAGCCGCGCGTTTTGACCGCTCAGGCGACGCCGCGCGTCTCCGAACCGTCGCAGCGGTGCACCTCGACCGTGACGTGCACGAGATCGGGAAACGCCGCGAGCCGCTGCTTGTAGGCGGCGGGTGGGCGCGGCGCGTCGCTCACGACCGACACGATGGCGCCGAGGTGCCTCGGACCGACCCGCCACACGTGCAGGTCGGCGACCCGATCCCCTCCCTGCTCCAGCGCCCCACGGATCTCGGCGCGGCGCGCCGCCGAGGCCTCGGCGTCGAGCAGCACCGACGAGGTGTCGCGCAGCAGGCCGTACGACCAGCGGGCGATCACCACCGAGCCGACGATCCCCATCACCGGATCCATCCAGCTCCAGCCGAGCGTCCTCCCCGCGAGGAGCGCCACGATGGCGAGGACCGAGGTCATCGCGTCGGCCAGCACGTGGAGGTAGGCGGCGCGGAGGTTGTGGTCCCGGTGGCCATGGCCGCGATGGACGTGGTCGTGGTCGTGGTCCTCTCGACCGTCGTGGGCGTCGAGGTGGTCCGTCCCGTGGGCGTGCCCGTGCTCCTCGTCCCGCAGCAAGAACGCGCAGAACAGGTTCACGGCGAGCCCCACGCAGGCGACGAGGATGGCCTCGTCGAAACGGATCGTCACCGGCGACGCGAGCCGGACGGCGCTCTCCGTCAGGACGAGGAGCGCGATCACCGCCAGCCCCACCGCGCTCGCGAACCCGCCCAGCGCGCCGACCTTGCCCGTCCCGAACGTGTAGCGAGGGTCCGCGGCGTGCTTGCGTGCGTAGGCGTAGGCGAACGCCGCGACGGAGAGGGCCGCCGCGTGCGTGCCCATGTGCCAGCCGTCGGCGAGGAGCGCCATCGACCGGAACAGGGTCCCGGCGACGATCTCCGCGACCATCATGCCGAGCGTGAGCGCGACGACCCAGCGGGTACGCCGCTCGGCGCGCGCCGGCTCGCGCCCGACGAACGCGTGATCGTGCTGCCAGCGCTCGACGCTCTCCATGTGCATTCCGTTCCTCCGCGCGGGACGGGTCCCCTCCGGCGCACCATAGCGCAAACGGGTTCCGGCCACGCCCGCGCCAGCACGCCGGCGACCGGTCGCCGGGCCCGCTTCTTTCTGTGAGTCATCAGCGGTGCCGCGAGGGTGTCCTCCACGCGAGCGTGGCGCCTTCGTGTGTCGTCACCATCCGCAGGGGACCATCCGGGTGAGCGCGTCACCTGCGCACCCCGGCGCACCGCGCTATAGTCGCCCTATCCTGCCGCCGGAGGCGTCGATGAACCGCTCGGGTACGACGGGGCCGCGGCTGGTCGCCATCTTCCTGATGGGCGGCGCGCTGCTGAACTACCCGATCCTCTCGCTGTTCGCGCGGCCCAGCGAGATCGCGGGGCTCCCGCTCCTGTACGCGTACGTCTTCGGCGTGTGGAGCCTCGTCATCGGGCTCATGGCCCTCGTGATCGAGCGACGGCGGGAGTAGGAGCCGCGCATGCTCCAGGGCTGGGTGATCGTCGTCGCCTCGTTCGCCTACCTGGGCGTGCTCTTCGCGATCGCGTACTGGGGCGACAAGCGGGCGGAGGCCGGCCGCTCGATCATCGCCAACCCGTACATCTACGCGCTGTCGCTCGCGGTGTACTGCACCACCTGGACGTTCTACGGCAGCGTGGGTCGCGCCGCGTCGAGCGGCATCGGCTTCCTTCCGGTGTACCTCGGGCCGACCCTCATGGTGCCGCTGTGGTGGTACGTGATGCGGAAGATCATCCGCATCAGCAAGGCCTACCGCATCACCTCGATCGCCGACTTCGTCGCGTCGCGCTACGGCAAGAGCCAGCTGCTCGGCGGGCTCGTCACCGTGATCGCGGTGGTCGGGGTCATCCCCTACATCTCGCTGCAGCTCAAGGCGATCTCCGGCAGCTTCACCATCCTGCGGCACTACCCGGACGTCGTCATGCCGGCCAAGGCGCTGGCGCTCCCGTTCCTGCAGGACACGGCCTTCTACATCGCGCTGATGCTGGCGGCCTTCACGATCCTGTTCGGCACGCGCCACCTCGACGCGACCGAGCGGCACGAGGGGCTCGTCGCGGCGATCGCCTTCGAGTCGGTCGTGAAGCTCGCCGCCTTCCTGGCGGTCGGGGCGTTCGTGACCTTCGCGGTCTACCGGGGCTTCGGCGACGTCCTCGGGCAGGCGGCGAAGACGCCGGAGCTGCGCGGGCTGTTGACCGTGCCCGCCACGAGCGGCAGCTACGTCAGCTGGACGTTCCTCACGCTGCTCTCGATGCTCTCGATCCTCTTCCTGCCGCGGCAGTTCCAGATCACCGTCGTGGAGAACGTGGACGAGGGCCACCTGGGCAAGGCGATCTGGCTGTTCCCGCTGTACCTGCTGCTCATCAACGTCTTCGTCCTGCCGATCGCCATCGGCGGGCTCGCGCTGTTCTCGGGCGCGAGGGTGGACGCGGACACGTTCGTGCTCACCCTGCCGATGTTCCGGCGCGAGGAGGCCCTCACCCTCTTCGCCTTCATCGGCGGCCTCTCCGCCGGCACCGGCATGGTGATCGTCGAGACGATCGCCCTCTCCACCATGGTGTGCAACGACCTGGTCATGCCGGTGCTGCTGCGCATGAGGTCGCTCCGCCTCAACGAGTGGCGCGACGTCTCCGGCCTGCTCCTCTCCATCCGCAGGCTGGCGATCGGCGCGATCCTGCTCCTCGGCTACGCGTACTTCCGCGTCGCCGGCGAGGCGTACGCGCTCGTCGCGATCGGCCTCATCTCGTTCGCCGCGGTCGCGCAGTTCGCGCCGGCGATCCTCGGCGGGATCTACTGGCGCGGCGGCACCCGCGCCGGCGCGTTCGCGGGCCTCTCGGCGGGCTTCGCGGTCTGGGCGTACACGCTGCTCCTGCCCTCCTTCGCCAAGTCGGGCTGGCTGCCCGCGAGCTTCCTCAGCGAGGGGCTCCTCGGGGTCGCCCTGCTGAAGCCCCAGCAGCTGTTCGGGCTGACGGGCATGGACGAGATCCCGCACGCCCTGTTCTGGAGCATGCTCGCCAACGTCGGCCTGTACGTCGCGGTGTCCGTCGCGAGCCGGCCGGGGGTCTCGGAGACGAGCCAGGCGGCCCTGTTCGTGGACGTGTTCGAGCGCACGCACGCCTTCGACCGCTCGCGGCTGTGGCGGGGCAGCGCCTCGGTGCAGGACCTGCTGCCGCTCACGGGGCGCTTCCTCGGACCGGAGCGGGCGCGCGAGGCCTTCCTCGCCTACGCGCGGCGGCGCGGCGTCGGCTCCCTCGAAGCGCTGCCCGCGGACGCGGACCTCGTCCACTTCGCGGAGACCCAGCTCGCCGGCGCCATCGGCGGCGCCTCGGCGCGCGTCCTCGTCGCCTCGGTGGTGCAGGAGGAGCCCCTCGGCCTCGACGAGGTGATGGACATCCTCGACGAGGCCTCGCAGGTGCGCGCCTACAGCCGCGAGCTGGAGCAGAAGTCGCGCGCCCTCGAGACCGCCTCCGCCGAGCTCCGCGCCGCAAACGCCCAGCTGCAGGAGCTCGATCGGATGAAGGACGAGTTCATGTCCAGCGTCACGCACGAGCTCCGCACGCCCCTCACCTCGATCCGGGCCTTCTCGGAGATCCTCCGCGACGATCCCAAGGCCCCGATCGCCGAGCGGGTGAGGTTCCTCGCCATCATCGTGAAGGAGTCCGAGCGGCTGACCCGCCTCATCGACCAGCTGCTCGACATGGCCAAGATCGAGTCGGGCAACGCGGAGTGGCACGCGGCGGAGCTGGACGTGCGGGAGGCCATCCAGGACTCGGTCGAGGCGACGAGCCAGCTCTTCCGCGACAGCGGCGTGGAGCTCGCGGTGGCGCTGCAGCCGGCGCCGCGCGTGCGCGCCGACCGCGACCGGCTGGTCCAGGTGATCATGAACCTGCTCTCGAACGCGGTGAAGTTCTGCCCTCGCGGGGGCAGGGTGGAGGTCCGGCTCGCCCCGGCGCCGGAGGGGGTCCGGGTGGACGTACAGGACGACGGCCCCGGCATCAGCCCGGCGGACCAGGACATCATCTTCGAGAAGTTCCGCCAGGTGAGCGACACGCTGACCGGGAAGCCGCGCGGCACGGGGCTGGGGTTGCCGATCAGCCGCAGGATCGTGGAGCACTTCGGCGGGCGGCTGTGGGTCGAGAGCGAGCTGGGACGGGGCGCGACGTTCTCGTTCGTGCTGCCGCTGGACGCAGCCGCGCAGGCCGCCGAGGAGCCGCGGCGCGCCGCGCAGGGGACCGGAGCCGGCCGATGAGCAAGCGCGTCCTGATCGTGGACGACGAGCCGAACATCGTCCTCTCGCTCGAGTACCTCCTGAAGCGCGCCGGCCACGAGACCGCCGTCGCGCCGGACGGGGAGGCGGCGCTGGCGGCGCTGGCCGAGCGGACGCCCGATCTGGTGGTGCTCGACGTGATGCTGCCGAAGCTGAACGGCTTCGAGCTGTGCGAGCGCATCCGCGCCGATCCCCGGTGGAGCGGGACGAAGGTCCTCATGCTCACCGCCCGGGGGAGGGACACCGAGGTCACCCGGGGCCTGCGGCTCGGGGCGGACGCGTACGTGACGAAGCCGTTCTCGACGAAGGATCTCATGGCGCGGATCGACGAGCTGCTCGGCGTGCGCCGCTGAGCGGCGGCCGCTCGGAAGGGAGGGAGCCTCGTGGGCACCGATGGGCGTCGCGCGACGCTGTCCATGTACAGCCCGCTCTCGGCGATCGTCCGCCGTCCGCCGGTGACCGTCCCGCTCGACGCGACGGTGCGCGAGGCCCTCGAGCGGATGGAGCGGACCCGCATCGACTCCATCGTCGTGACGGATCCGGGCGGCGCCCTCCCCCTCGGCATCTTCACCCTCCACGACCTCCTCCGCCGCGTCACGCTGCCGGGCGGCGACCTGCAGCAGCCCATCGTCGCGGCGATGACGGGCGGGCTCGTCACGCTCCGGCCGCAGGCGACCGCGCACCAGGCGGCGCTGCTCATGGCCCGCAACGCGATGGGCCACGTCGTCGTGGTGGACGCCGAGGGCCACCTCGTGGGCGTCGTCTCGCGAGACGATCTGTTCGGCCTGCAGCGCGTCGGCGTGGGCGAGCTCAGCGCCGCCATCGCCTCCGCCCGGGACCTCCCCGCGCTCCGGAGCGCCTCCGCGGAGATCCGCCGCCTGGCCATCGACCTCCTCGCGCAGGGCGTCGGCGCCGAGCCGGTCACGCACTTCACCTCGACGCTCTCGGACCTGCTCACCATCCGCGTCGTCGAGCTGACCCTCGACGAGCACGAGCTGCCGCCCGTCCCGCTCTGCTGGATCGCGCTCGGCTCGGAGGGGCGCCTGGAGCAGACGTTCAGCACCGACCAGGACAACGGCATCGTCTTCGAGGCGGCCGAGGAGGACGCCGACGAGGTGCGCGCCGCGCTGCTCCCGTTCGCGCGCTCGGTGAACGAGAAGCTCGACGCGTGCGGCTACGCCCTCTGCAAGGGCGGCATCATGGCGAGCAACCCCCGCTGGTGCCTCACGCTGGCGGAGTGGCAGCGGGCCTTCGGACGCTGGATCTACGAGCCGAACCAGGAGGACCTGCTGAACTCCGCCATCTTCTTCGATCTGCGCCCCGTCTACGGCGCGGATCGGCTCGCCGAGCAGCTGCGCGAGTGGCTCCTCGCCTCGGCCGCGGACCGCCCCATCTTCTTGCGCTTCATGGCGGACAACGCCCTGAGGTGCCAGCCGCCGCTCGGGACCCTGCGCGACTTCGTCTTCGACAATCGCGCGAAGGAGTTCCCCCACACCCTCGAGCTCAAGATGTACGGCTCGCGGCCGTTCGTGGACGCGGCGCGCATCCTCGCGCTCGCCCGCCGGGTGGCGCACACGAGCACCGCGGAGCGCCTGCGCGCGCTCGGGGACGCCGGCCGGCTCGGCGCCGGCAGCGTCACCGCCATGGTCGACGGCTTCTACTTCATCCACCTGCTGCGGCTGCGGAACCAGGCGACGCGGCCCACCGGCGAGGGCGCGAACCGCGTGGACCCGCGGGATCTCAACGACCTCGACCGCCACGTCCTCAAGGAGGCGTTTCGGCAGGGGCGCAAGCTGCAGAACCTGCTCGTGACCGAGTATCAGCTGTGACCGGGACGCGGGCGCGGCCCCGCGGCGCCGAGCGGCGGCGCCGCCGGTGCGCCCGCCCGGGGGCGAAGTTCACGTCTCGACAGGAGCCACCGGCCGCTCCGTCGCCGCACGAGCGGCCGCGCGTCCGCGCGAGCGAGGCGCCGGCGATCGAGCCGCCGGCCTTCGCCGCGCGCTTCGCCAGGGGACGGCCTGTTCGGATGGCGGTCGCGACCTCCGCGCGCTTATGGGGCCGGGCGCGAGAGGGTCGCTCCAATGCTCAGAGGCACGGGCGTGTCGCCAGGAGTCGCGCGGGGCACGGCCCTCGTCATCGCCTGCGGCTACCGCTCCGCGGCGCCGCGGCGCAGCATCCAGCCGTCGGAGGCCGAGGGCGAGCGGCTGCGCCTCGACGCGGCGCTGGCCGCGGCCGCCGCCCAGCTCGCGGCGCTCCAGGAGGACGTGGGCGAGCGGCTCGGCCCGAGCCAGGCCGAGATCTTCGGCGCCCAGACGCTCGCGGTCCAGGATCCCGAGCTGCGCGAGCGGGTCCTCCGCCGCGTGCGCGAGAAGCGCATCAACGTCGAGGCGGCGCTCTCGGAGGTCATCGACGAGTACCTGAGGATCATCGAGGCGGTCCCCGACACCTACCTGCGCGAGCGGGCGGCCGACGTCCGCGACGTGGGCCGGCGGGTCCTCTCGACGCTCATCGAGCGCCGCGGGCCCTCGAGCCTCGTCATCCCGGCGGGCGCCATCGTGGTGACGGAGGAGCTCCTGCCGTCCGTGACGGCTCGCCTCGAGCTCGACCGCGTCGGCGGCCTCGTGACGGAGCGGGGTCACCGGTTCTCGCACAGCTCGATCCTGGCGCGCTCCCTGGGGACCCCGGCCATCGCGGGGGTGCCCGAGGCGTCGGTCCGGATCAGGACCGGCGATCGGCTGATCGTGGACGGCCTCGCGGGCGTGGTCTTCGTGAACCCCGAGCCGTCGGTGGAGGGCGAGTACGATCGGCTGGAGGCGGAGCTTCGCGCCGGCAAGGAGGAGCTGAGTCACCTCGTGGAGCTGCCGTCGGTGACCCGCGACGGCACGACGGTCCCCCTCTACGCGAACGTGAGCCAGCTCGCGGACACCGAGTCCGCGCTGCGCTTCGAGGCCGACGGGATCGGTCTCTACCGGACCGAGTTCGCGTTCTCGATCCACCCCGCGTTCCCGACGGAGGACGAGCAGTACGAGTCCCTCGCGCGCGTCGCCGAGCGCTTCCACCCGCGCAGGGTCGTCTTCCGCCTGCTCGACCTCGGCGGCGACAAGGTCCTGCCGTACTTCCCCATGCCGCCCGCCCGCAACCCGTCGCTCGCGCAGAGAGGCGTCCGGCTCCTGCTCCGGCACCCGGACGTGCTGAAGCCGCAGCTGCGCGCCCTCCTCCGCGTGAGCGCGGTTCACCCGGCCTCGATCCTGCTCCCGGTCGTCGGCGGGCTCGAGGAGGTGCGGGAGATCCGCGACGTGCTGCGGCAGGTGCAGGCCGAGCTCGCCGCCGAGGGCCGGCCCTTCAACCCCGACGTCCCCCTCGGCGCGATGATCGAGGTCCCCTCGGCGGCCCTGATGGCTCGAACGCTGGCGCGAGAGGTCGCCTTCCTCAGCCTCGGGACGAACGACCTCGTGCAGTACGTGCTCGCGGCCGATCGCGAGGACGAGAGCATCGCCCCCTACTACCAGCCGCTGCATCCCGGCGTGCTGCGCCTCATCGGCTCCGTCGCGGACGCCGCGGTGAGCGCCGGCCGCGAGCTCACCATCTGCGGCGAGATGGGGGGCGATCCGCTCCACACCCGGCTCCTCCTGGGCCTCGGCCTGCGCTCGTTCAGCGTCGCGCCGGGCGAGATGCTCGCGGTGAAGAGCGCGATCCGCGAGACCCGGCTCGACGACGCACGGGATCTCGCGCAGAGGGCCGTGGAGCTCGGATCGGTCGCCGAGGTGGAGGCCCTGCTGGGTGAGCGAGGCGCGGGCGCGCCGGACGCGAGCTGAACGACCGACGGCGTCGCGGATCCCGAGCGCGCGCCGGCGCGCTCAACGCGGCTCCCCCGAGGTGCCGGGCGCTCCCTGGAGCGCGCGCGCCTCTATCCCGCGCGTCTTGGAGATCCGCCGGCGGTGCCGCTCCTCGCCGGAGGGGCGCGCGCCGAGGAAGGCCCCGAGGATCTCCCGGGCGAGCGCCTCGCCGACGACGCGGGCTCCGAGCGCGAGGACGTTCATCGCGTCGTGCTCGACGCCCTGGTGCGCCGAGTAGGTGTCGTGGCACGCGCCCGCGTAGATCCCCGGCAGCTTGTTCGCGGCGATGGCCACGCCGACGCCGCTCCCGCACACGAGGACGCCGCGCTCGGCACGGCCGGAGCGGATCGCCTCGCCGACACTCACCGCGTGGTCGGGGTAGTCGTCCTCCGGCCCCTGGTCGCGGGGGGTGAGATCGACGACCTCGTGCCCCAGGACCGCCAGCTCGGCGCGCAGCATCGCCGCCAGGGCGACGCCCGCGTGGTCCGCGGCGATGGCCACTCGCATCCCGCTAGCCCCCTTCACGCCCGAGGAGCGCGCTGGCGGTCGAGACGATCGCGTCCGGGGTGAACCCGAACCGCGTCTGCAACGCCTTGAGCGGCGCGGAGGCGCCGAACGTCCGCATCCCGACCACGGCCCCTCCGCTCCCCACGTAGCGATCCCAGCCGAACGTGGAGGCCTGCTCCACCGCGACCCGCGCCTTCACGTGGGGTGGAAGCACGCTCGCGCGGTACTCCGGCGGCTGCTGCTCGAAGAGCTCGAACGACGGCAGGCTCACGACGCGCACGCGGACTCCGCGCGCCGCGAGCGTCTCCCCCGCTGCGAGGGCGAGGTGCACCTCGCTCCCCGTGGCCAGCAGGAGGAGCTCGGGCCGGCCGCCGGCGGCGTCGGCGAGGACGTAGCCCCCGCGCGCGAGGCCCGACGCGGGGGCGTAGCGCGTGCGGTCGAGGATCGGCAACGCCTGGCGCGTGAGCACGAGGGCCACCGGGCCGTAGCGACGCTGCATCACCACGCGCCACGCCTCCACCACCTCGTTCGCGTCCGCCGGGCGGATCGTGACGAGCCCCGGGATGGCGCGCAGCGACGCGAGGTGCTCGACGGGCTGATGGGTGGGGCCGTCCTCCCCGAGCCCGATGGAGTCGTGCGTGAAGATCGCGATGACCGGGAGCTCCATCAGGGCGGAGAGCCGGAGGGCCGGGCGCAGGTAGTCGCTGAAGACGAGGAAGGTCGACTCGAACGGTCGCAGCTTCGACAGCGAGAGGCCGTTCGTCACTGCCCCCATGGCGTGCTCGCGGATCCCGAAGTGCAGGTTCCTGCCACCCGGCGTGGCCGCCTCGAGGTCGCCGGCGCCATCGAGCGCGAGGCGGGTCTTCGTGGAGGGGGCGAGGTCGGCGGCGCCGCCGAGGAGCCAGGGCACGTTCGCGGCGACCGCCGTCGCGGTCTTCCCGGACGCGTCGCGCGTGGCGAGCCCCTTCGCGTCGGGCGCGAACGACGGGAGCCCACGGTCCCACCCTTCGGGCAGCTCGCGCCGCTGCATCCGCTCGAGGTCGGCGGCGAGGTCGGGATATCTCGCCCGGTACGCCGCGAACGTCTCCTCCCACGCCTCGCGCAACCGGGCGCCGCGCGCGCCGATCCCCGCGCGGAAGTGCTCGCGCACGCCGTCGGGGACCAGGAACTGCGCGTCCTCCGGCCAGCCGTAGCGGCGCTTCGCGGCGCGGACCTCGTCGTCGCCGAGCGGCTCCCCGTGCGCCTCGGGGGTGTCCTGCTTCCCGGGCGCGCCCCAGGCGATGTGGCTGTCGACGACCACCAGCGTCGGCCGGTCGCCGGTCGCGCGGAAGTGCTCGAGCGCGCGCGTGAGCGCGTCGAGGTCGTTCGCGTCTCCCACGCGCGTCACGCTCCAGCCGAGCGCGACGAACCGGCACGCCACGTCCTCGCTGAAGGCGAGCTCGGTCCGGCCCTCGATGGTGATGCGGTTGTTGTCGTAGATCCAGCAGAGGTTCGGCAGCCGGAGGTGCCCCGCGAGCGACGCCGCCTCGCCGGAGACTCCCTCCATGAGGTCGCCGTCTCCGCACATGGCGTAGACGTCGTAGTCGAACAGCGTGAGGTCCGGTCGGTTGTAGCGGGCGGCGAGCCAGCGAGCGCCGATCGCCAGGCCGACGCTCGTCGCCACGCCTTGCCCGAGCGGACCGGTCGTCGTCTCGACGCCGCTCGTCCACCGATACTCGGGGTGGCCGGGGCACTTGCTGTCCAGCTGGCGGAAGCGCTCGATGTCCCCGAGCTCGACGGCCAGCCGGCCCAGCGTCTCGTAGTCCGGATCGACCGCCCTCACGCCTGCGAGGTGCAGCAGGGAGTAGAGCAGCATCGACGCGTGACCGTTCGACAGCACGAAGCGGTCCCGGTCCGGCCAGATCGGATCCTCCGGGTCGTAGCGCAGGAAGCGCTGCCACAGGACGTACGCGACCGGCGCGAGCGCCATGGGGGTGCCCGGGTGGCCGGAGCGCGCCTTCTGGACGGCGTCCATGGCGAGGGTGCGGAGGGTCGCCACGGAGAGCTGATCGACATCTCGGGCCACCGCGGCCCCCCTTACTCTCGATCCCAAGAGTCTGCGTCCGGTCCGGGCGGAGGGCATCCCCTCGAGCTTCGCGAAAGCGGCGGGCTCGCCGGACCGCCCGAGCGCCGGGGAAGCAGGCGGAGCCGCGCATCACGGCGTGAATCGGCGGCGGCAAACTCGTACTGACAGTAACGAGCACGTCATTCACTGCGCGAGCGGGGTGGGTGCGAGGGTCAAAGCCGCACTCGGGCTCGGTACTGCGATCCTGCTCAACCCGTTGATCTGGTGGCTCGCGCGGCGCGTCGAAACGCGCGCGTACTGCGGGCGGGCCGACCGGGAGACCGGCCGGTCCGTTGTGACCATGGTTGCGACCATGAAAAGGAAAAAGGGGTCAGCGGAAATCCGCTAACCCCCTGTGGGCGCTGCAGGTTTCGAACCTGCGACCCCAGCCGTGTGAAGGCTGTGCTCTACCGCTGAGCTAAGCGCCCGGTGGTTCGAGGCGGCGGAGTATGCCGTCGGTCCCGACCCCTGTCAACGCGATCAGTGCGACGTCGGTCCGCCCGGTCCCTCGCCCGTCCGGCCCGCCTTGTCGAGCTGGTGCGAGAGCTCGCGCGCCTTGCGCTTGATGCGGGCGAGCTGCTTCGCGAGGTCCTGATAGTCCTGCCTGCCGGGGACGCCCGCCGCCTTCATGAGGCGGGTCTGCGCCTCCTCGAGCCGCTTGCGGCCGCGCTGCGCCGCGCCGACGGCCCGCGCCACCGCCTCCTGGCCGCGCGGGTCCTTCATGACCGCCTCCGCCGCCTGGGTGACGAGGCGCGTGCCCGTCGAGAGGAGCCGCTCCGTGAAGCCCTTCCGCGCCATGTTCCGTGTCCTCCTCGCGCTCAGGGAAACTCGGTCGCCACCGCCGCGAGCGCGGCGTCGACCACGTACCGGTAGCCGCTCCGGCGGACGAGCCCCTCGAGATCACCTTCGACCCGGACGCGCCCCGAGAGCGCGGCCTTCACGGGGTCCGCCCCGTTGAAGAGGCCCTTCCACGCACCGTAGGGAGCGCGGACGACGTAGGCGGGCTCGAGCTCCAGGATGTCGTCGGGATCGTCGAGGAACCGCCAGTCGACGACGCGGCCGCGGGCGTGCCGCGCGTAGGCCGCGACGTCGGCGGGCCAGACCGGCCGCTCCGCCTCCACCACGAAGGCCGCGTCCCCGCCGAGCCCGGCGAGCGCGCTCGAGAGGTCGGCCTGCCGGTTCAGCGCCGCGATCACCGCGTCGATCCACTCCCGCGATCCGAACCGCATCCCTACCCTCGCTTCAGCCAGCCGAACAGGCCGCCGCGTCGCTCGCCGTCGTCGTTCGCGGCCGGGGCGAGCCCCCCGGCGCCAGCGGCCTCCCGCCCGCGCGCGTCCTCCGCGAGCGCGCGCCGGAGCGCCTCGGGCGTGTCGCGCGTCGCGAGCTCGAGCTCGGTCATCCCCTTCACCGGATCGTCGAAGCTCACCTTGAGCAGGCACTCCTCGTCCAGCCGGAAGTCGATGCGGCGGCCGGTGGCCGCGGCGGGGAGCCGGATCGAGCCGAGGAACTCGTCGTCCACGACGTGGTCGGAGTCGCCCTGGTAGATGTCGATCTCGATGGGCTTGCCGGGTTCGCGCGGCGGCGGCAGCCGGAAGCTCTTCGCCGCGGGGATGGGCGTGTTCTTGTCGAGGATGCGCCGGAACAGGCTCTGCGGCGTGGCGATGCCGATCGGCATGGAGAGCACGTCCACGAGCGTCACCGAGTCGATCTGCCCGAGCGAGTCGCCCAGGATCGCCGCGCCCAGCGCGACGCACTCGTCGGGGTGGACGCCCTTGCGCGGCGGCTTGCCGAAGTGCTGCTGGATCTTCTGCTGCACGAGCGGCATCCGGCTCTGCCCGCCGACGAGGATGATCTCGTCGATGTCCTGCGGCCGGAGCCGCTTCTCCGCCAGCACCTGGTCGCAGATCTCGAACGTCCGGTCCACCAGATCCAGGCAGAGGTCGTCGAGCTGCTGCCGCGAGAGCGGCACCCGCACGTCGAGGGGGCGGCCCTTCTTCTCCTCGATGAAGGGCAGGTCGATCGTGACGTTCGGGATGAGCGACAGGTCGATCTTGGCCGCCTCGGCGCCCTTCTTCACCCGCTGCATGGCGATGGGAGAGCCGGCGAGGTCGATCTTGTGCTGCCGCCAGAAGTCCTCGAGGACGTAGTCGATGATGCGGTTGTCGAAGTCGACGCCGCCGAGGAAGGTGTCGCCCCCGGTCGCCAGCACCTCGAAGACGTTCCCCTGGAGCTGCAGTACCGAGACGTCGAAGGTGCCGCCGCCCAGGTCGTAGACGAGGATCTTCTGATCGAGCGCGCGGCCGAAGCCGTAGGCGAGCGCGGCCGCGGTCGGTTCATTGACGATGCGTCTCACCTCGAACCCGGCGAGCTTCCCCGCCTCGCGGACCGCCTGCCGCTGCGCGTCCGAGTAGTAGGCCGGCACCGAGATGACCGCCTCGTCGACGTCCTTCTGCAGGAACTGCCCCGCGATCTTGCGGACGTGCGCGAGCACCATCGCGGAGATCTCGGGGAGCGTGCGCACCTCGCCGCCGAGCATCACCGCCGCGTCGCCGTTCGGGCCCTCGACGATGTCGTACGAGTAGTAGTTGCGCAGCTCCTGCACCACCCTCGAGCTCCACTTGCGCCCGATGAGCCGCTTCGCCCCGTAGATGGTGTTCTTCGGGTTCGTGACCAGCTGATCCTTGGCCACGTTGCCGACGAGGAGGTCGCCCCGGTCCGAGAGCGCGACCACGGTCGGCAGGATGAGGTTGCCGCGATCGGTCGGGACGACCTTGGGGATGCGGCTGCGGACGTGGGCGACGCAGGCGTTCGTGGTGCCGAGGTCGATGCCGAGGACGGGCTTCTCACGGGCGGCGGCCATGTGCCCGGATCCTTAGCACGAATCTAGAAGGGCACGTCGTCCCCGTCCCCGGGGTCGTCGTTCGCGGGAGGCAGCTCGCGCGCGTCGATTCCGGGAGCCCCGAGCCGCGGCCGCTCGCCGGGCGTCGGCGCGCCGAAGAGCGCCGGCACCACCCGCGCGTCGCGGGGAGGGAGCTGCCCGGAGGGCGCGGGGGCGGCGCCGAGGGCGGGCGCCGCCGCGCCGGGCTCGTCGAGCTGCCAGCGCTCGAACAGCTCCGGCTCTCCGGGGAGCTCCTCCACGAAGCGCGACGCCTTCATCACCACGCGCTCACGATCGCGGGGCGCGGCGAGGATGGGATACGTGAGGTACAGCTCGTCCTTCGCGCGCGTGCACGCGACGTAGAACAGGCGCCGCTCCTCCTCCTCGCCGTCCCGATCCTTGAGCGCCTGCGCCGAGGGGAAGCGCCCGTCGGACAGCCACACCACGAACACGGCGCGCCACTCCAGGCCCTTCGCCTGGTGCACCGACGAGAGGACCATCTTCTCGTCGGGGTCGCCTCCCTCCGACACCGTCTCGGCCGTGAGCTCGGTGAGGAGCGAGATCTCGGCGAGGAAGGTCTCCGTGTCCTCGTAGCCGCGCGCGTACTCGGCGAGCTGGCGGAGGTCCTCCACGCGCGAGTCGGCGTTCAGGAACTCGGCGCGGAGGTAGTCCTCGTAGCCGCCCTCGATGACCTTCTCGATCGCCTCTCCGGGCAGCTCGGCGGTGGGCTTGCGAGAGAGGGCGCGCAGCAGCTCCGCGAGCTTGCGGTAGCCGGCGCGCCCCTTCGGCGGGACGTGAGAGGCCACGTCCGGCGCGAGGAGCTCGTCCACGGTGCCGGCCCCCCGCTGCCGCCGGGCGAGGAACGCGTTCCAGACCCCCTCCGCGGTGGCCGTGCCGACGCCGGGCGTGATCTTGAGGCAGCGCTTCAGGGCGAGCTCGTCGCCGGGGTTCCGCACGAAGCGCAGGTGGGCGAGGACGTCCTTCACGTGCGCCGCCTCGAAGAAGCGCACCCCGCTCCGCACCACGAAGGGGATGCCGCGGCGCGCCAGCTCGAACTGGATCTCCATCGCGTGGTGGTGGGCGCGATAGAGGACGGCGATCTCCGGCAGCGGGATGCCCTCGTCGCGCAGCTCGAGGACGCGCTGCGCGACGAACGCCGCCTGCTGCTGGACCTCGCGGCAGGGCACCACCGCCGGGAGCGTGCCGTCGGGGCGGACGCTCGTGAGCTCCTTCTCGAACTGCCGCACGTTCGCCGCGATGGAGGCGTTCGCGAGCCCGAGGATCTGCGGGGTGGAGCGGTAGTTGACGGTCAGGTCGTAGCGGCGCGCGTCGGGGTAGCGCTTCTCGAACTCGAGGATGTTCGCGAAGTGCGCGCCCCGGAAGGCGTAGATGCTCTGCGCGTCGTCGCCGACCACGCAGAGGTTGCGGTGCTCGCCCGCGACGAGGTCCACCACGTCGCCCTGCAGCCGGTTCGTGTCCTGGTACTCGTCCACGAGCACGTGACGGTAGCGGCCCGCGACCGCCCGCCGGACCGCCTCGCGCTCGGCCAGCAGGATCTTCCAGTTGAGGAGCAGGTCGTCGAAGTCCATCGCGTTCAGCTCGTGCTTCCGCTCGGCGTAGCGGCGCGCGACGCGCAGGACGTCGTCGGTGAGCGGGACGAACTGCGGGCGGCGGTCGGCGAGGACGTCGGCGAGCGGCGTCTGGGTGTTCACCGCCATCGACACGAGGTCGATGAGCACGTCCGCCTTGGGGAAGCGGCGCGCGCCGACGGCGAGGCCGCAGTCGGCGATGGCGGCGCTCATGACGTCGCTCGAGTCCTCGCGGTCGAGGATCGAGTAGCCCTTGCGGTAGCCGAGCTCTCCCCCGTGCTCGCGCAGGAGCTGGTGGGCGACGTGGTGGAAGGTTCCGCCCGTGATCTGACGGGTGTCGAGCCGGCAGACCTCCCCGACGCGGCGGAGCATCTCCTGCGCCGCCTTGTTCGTGAACGTGAGGAGGAGGATCGACTCGGGAGAGGCGCCCTCCGCGAGCAGCCGCGCCACGCGCCAGGTGAGCGTGCGCGTCTTGCCGGAGCCCGCGCCGGCGACCACCAGGATCGGCCCGTCGCCCGCCTCGACGACGGCGATCTGCTGGTCGTTGAGCAGCCCCTGGTAGTTGAGGGCGCGCGCCGGCGGGGCGGCGGATTTGAGCTGGTAACGCCGGGACATACGTTCAGGGAGGTGCAACCTAGCAGGGCGGTCCGACACGGGTCCAGCCTGCCCCGGCCCCGCTCAGACCTGATCGGTCACGCCGATCCCAGGGTTAGGCTCTCGTTCCGGGGTGCCGGGCCGGCGGTCGGCCTGGACGTCGAGGCAAGCAGCGGCCGCAGCCGGCCGGCGCCGACGCGCCCGCCGCCCGCCCTCAGGTCCCTTCGATGTTCGCTCGCCGCGGGTAGGAGCCCGGCGATGTCAGCGTGTGGCGACGGCGAGCGAGCGAAGACGCAGGTTCTCGACGTGCTCCGCGGAGAGGACGATGAGCGCGTCGCGCACCCAGCGCAGCAGGGCGAGCCAGCGCATCGCGCGGTGGTCGTCCGAGCGGAGCGTCACCGCCCGGAAGAGCGCGAGCAGCGTGTACGCGATGCGGCGGAGCAGGAGCACCGCCAGCATGCCGTTCGCGTCGGCGGCGATCCACGGCCGCTCGTCCTCGGCGAAGGCGGTGTCGAGCGTGTGGTGGTTGTTGTTCTCGACACCCCAGTGCGCGCGGACGACCTGGAGCCACTGGTCCGGCGTGAGCTGGTCGGCCGCTCGGCTCGACACGAAGAGCCGACTGTCACGCTCGATCACGACGCCGGAGCGGCGCACCGTCGAGGTCACGCGCAGGAAGGTCCTCGCATGCGACCAGACCGACTCCTCGGGCCCTTTGCCCGCGCCGTATCCGTGGCTCGGGTCCACGGCGAGGATCTGGATCTCGCGCGTTGCCGTCGTCGCGTTGTCGAGGACGTCCTCGCGCCGCGCCGCGATCTCGTGCGGGTCGAGCAGCTCGGTCGCGAGCTTCACCATCGTGAAGTGATCGTTCTTTAGGGCGAACACGTAGTCCTTGCCCGCCGCGACTACCGCAGCGCCGTTGGCTTCGGACAGCGCGCCCGCGTCGTAGGTCACCACCTGGAACAACGCGCCGTAGGTCTCAACGAGGCCCGCGAGGACGTGCTGGAAGTGACCCGCCTCGTTCGTCTCCGCCGGGATCGGGACCGCGTCGATGCACGGCCGCCCCGGCGCCGAGACGAGCGCGCAGGTGACCGTGCGGGCGAGGCCGTAGGGCAGCCCGACGTCGGGGTGCTGGTTCTGGATGAGCGGATGGTTCAGCGTCGGCAACGCCGTGACCTTGCCGTCGAGCGCGACCACCCCGACCGGCAGGTCCACCGGCGTGAGCGCTTTGCGGCGCCACGCGGCCCGCACGAGCCGGTGCAGCGCCGCGCGAAGCCCGTCGAGCGGCACGGCGCAGAGCGCGTCGCGCGCCGTGGTGTCCGGAAGCCGTCGTGGCACGCTGGCGAGCCGGCGTGCCGCGGGGCTCATCCCGTCGGTCAGCTCCTCGGCCTCGGCCAAGCTCCGCGCCCCGGCCACGATGCCGAGAAGGACCCCCGTGAGGATCTCCGCCAGCGACCAGCGTCCCTCCCTGGCGCGGACGTCGGGCACCGCCTCAAGGTCCAGCTCCGGGAGGCGGGCACGCAGCAGCCCGGCCACCCGGCGAACTCGTCTTTCCCTCACCGATCTCCTCCCGTAAGATCTCGGGGTCGTTGGCTCACGCCGGGCTCCTACCCAGCGACAGGCCGTTCGCGGCGGGTGATCGGCTAGGATCACCCGCCGCTCTTTCTTCGTACCCTCGGTGAGATCAGCGTGCGAACTTGCGCACGCCGGGTCGTGGATCGGCTTGGACCTCAACCCTGCGGCGCTGCTCAGGGACGCCGGCGGCCGCCCGACTGGTCACCAATCAGGTCTGCGGCCCCGCTTCCTCCGCCACGGCCGGTCTCGTGTGGCGAGCGCGCCCGGCCAGCCCCTCGGCAGCGCCCCGCGCCGTGATATGCCCGAGCCATGGGAAAGCTCGCGAGCACCCTCCTCATCGCCGCCGGCGCCATCTGGACCCTGGGCATGGGCTGGCTCTCCGCGAACATCGGGCTGGCCCTGTCGCGCTCCGGGGATGCCCCGCTCGTCGCGAAGGCAGCCGACGCGCCGGCGGAGCGCTGGCTGCGGCTCGAGGACGCCGAGCCCCGCTGCGACACACGCACGGTGAGCAAGAGCCACACGTTCTACCTCGCCGTGCCGCGGGACGGCGGCGCGCCCTTCGTCGTGCAGCGGGCGGGCGACGTGCCCTGTGCGGCCGGCCCGCTGGAGGGCGGGTTCGTGCCCGGCACGTACACGCGCGAGTTCCTCCAGAAGCGCTTCGGCGTCGGCTTCGCGGGCGACGGCGAGCTGCGGATCTTCACCGAGGCGCTCTCGCGTGGCTACCTGAAGTCCTCGCTCGCGCGCACCCTCGCGTTCCTCTCGCTGGGCCTCCTCGTCCTCGTCCTCGGGTTGCGCTCCCTGAAGCGGCTGCGCGCGGCGCGGGGGTAGCCTTCGGGAGGGCTCGTTCCCCGGCGCTCGCGGCGACCCGCGCGCGCCGAGGAGAAAATTGGACGCACGTCGCGCCGTGCGTACCATCTGCGTCGATGTCGCCGAGCCGCGGAAGTCTCCTGGCGCTGGCCCTCCTCGCGACGGGCTGCGCCGGGCGAGAGCTCGCGGCGAGGCGCGACCCCCTGCCCCCGCCCGCCCCCGGGATCCGGACCGGCTCCTTCACGGGAGCCGGTCCGGAGACCGGACTCGCCCGCCCGGGGACGCCGCGCGTCGCCTCGCAGGTCTCCGTGCCGCGCGCCATCGAGACGGCGGCCGGCCTGCTCGGAGCGAGCGCCATCGTCGTCGGCGGCGTCGATCACGGCGACGGCTGCGACGCGCTCGTCCGGGCCGCGCTCGCCGAGGGCGGCATCGCGATCGCGCAGGGGGACGCGAGCGCCCTGCACGCTGCCGCCGGGGGCCGCGGGCTCGTCCGGCGCGGGAAGGCCCGGCCCGGCGACCTCGTCTTCCTCTCCGACCGTCCCGGCGGCCCGGTCGAGCACGTGGGCCTGGTGGAGCGGGTGGGCGCGGACGGGGTGGTCGTCTTCCTGCATCGTACGGCGCGCGGCGTGGCCCGGCTGCACCTCACGGCGTCGAGCCCGTGGAAGGCGCGCACCGACGAGGGCAAGGCGCTGAACGACGTGCTCATCGTGGGAGCCGGGCGCGTCACCACGGGCCGGCTGCTCGTGGGCTACGCCACCCCGCGCTGAGCTGCGCGCTGGGGCTCGGGCTACGGCTCGCGCTCGAGCCGGCCTCCCACGATGGCGTGGGTCACGGGGAGCGCCGGGAGCGCGCTCGCGGGAACCGACAGCACGTCCGCCGCGAACGCCGTCAGGTCCGCGTCGAACCCCTCTCGGATCATCCCGCGCCGCCCCTCGGCGAAGGCCGCGAAGGCGGCGCCCGCGGTGAACGCGCGGAGCGCCTCCTCGCGCGCGAGCCGCTCGTCCGGGAGGAACGGCGCGGGCGCGCCGGCCGCGAGCCGGGTCTCCGCGGCGGCGAGGCCGAGCCTCACGTCGGGGCTCTCGATGGGGAAGTCCGAGCCGAAGGCGAGCGGGACGCCGGCGCGGAGCACCGAGCGCCACGCGTAGGCTCCGGCGAGGCGCGGGGCCGAGGCGTCGAGGCGGTCAGGCACCCAGGGTGCGTCGCTCGTCGCGTGCGAGGGCTGCATGGACGCGACGATCCCGGCCGCCGCCAGGCGGGGCGCGTCGGCGAGCCGCAGGATCTGGAGGTGCTCGATCCGCGGTCGCAGCGCGCGCACCGCGCCGCGCTCACCCGCGGCCTCGATGGCGGCGATCGTCTCGGAGATGGCGCGGTCGCCGATCGCGTGGACCGCCGGCTGGAACTCGGCCCGGACGACCGCCCGGACCTTCTCGCGCAGCAGCGCGGGCGCGGTGAGGAAGAGTCCGCGGTTCCCGCGATCGTCCGCGTAGTCCTCGTGCAGCGCCGCGCCCCGGCTCCCCAGCGCGCCGTCCGCGTAGAGCTTCACGGCGCGCACGGTGAGCCGGCCCACCTCCGGCGTGGCCTTCCAGGGCGCCATCCGCGCCTCGAGGTCTCCGACCGAGCCCTCCCCCTCGAGCATCGCATACACCCGGAGCGGCAGCCGGTCCTCGGCGGCGAGGCGGCGGTAGACCTCGAGCACCTCGGGGGTCACGCCGGCGTCGTGCGCCGCGGTGATGCCCAGCCGGACGAGCGCGTCCATCCCGCGCCGGAGCGCCTCCTCGATCTCCAGGGCCGACGGCGGCGGGATCCGCTTCAGCACCAGATCCATCGCCGCGTCCACGAGGACTCCGGTCGGCCGTCCTCGCGCGTCGCGCACGATCTTCCCGCCCGTCGGATCCTGCGTGTCCGGCCCGACGCCGGCCGCGGCGAGGGCGGCCGCGTTCGCCCAGCCCGCGTGCCCGTCGATCCGGGCGAGGAAGACCGGATGCGCCGGCACCGCGCGCGAGAGCTTCGCCTCGGTGGGGAACGCCTGCCCGGCCCAGCGGTTCTGGTCCCAGCCGCGGCCGCGAATCCAGCTGCCCGCCGGCAGCGCCCGGGCCCGCTCCGCCGCGCGGGCCACGCACGCGTCGTCGCTCTCCAGCCCGGCGCAGCTCACCTCGAGCGCCGCGCGCCCGAGTCCCATCACGTGGCCGTGGGCGTCCACGAGCCCGGGCACCGCGCTGCCGACCTCCAGGCGTCGGGCCCCCGGGCCCGCCCGCGCCGTGCACGCCTCGACGCTGCCCACGCAGGCGAAGCGGCCGTCGCGGACCAGCGCGGCCCGCGCGAGCGGCTGCGCGGGATCGAGGGTGTGGAGGAGGCCGAGGACGAGGAGCTCGGGGGCGTACGGCATGCCCCGGCTCTGTAGCCGGTCGGCGCGCCCCGCGCTACGCGGCGCGCACGCCCGGCGGCGGCGCCACCCGCTCGGTGCGCTCCCACGTGGCGCGCTGCGTCCCTCGCACGAACCTCCAGAACCCGACCGCCAGGGCGGCGTTCATGGCGACGAAGTAGCGCGCGAGCGACACCGCGCGGCGGAGCCTGCCGGTCACCGCGCGCGGACCCGCCAGCGCGAGGCCGTAGAACACGAGCTGTCCGAGGAGGAGCGCGCGGTAGAGCCAGGCGCCCGGCTGCGCCGCCAGCGGCACGTTGGTGACCAGCGCGATCGCGAGCAGGAAGGGCGTCATCCAGCGCAGCAGCTTGTGGGAGACGAAGGAGAAGAAGAGGAACCCGGAGCGCGGGTCGAGCAGGTCCGGCACGCGCACCAGCGCCTGCCAGTCGCCCGCGCCGATGCGCGCTCGGCGCACGAACTCCCGGCCCGCGTCCTCCGTCGTCTCCTCGTGGGCCACCGCGTCCGGCTCGTACGGCACCTTCCAGCCGCGCACGGCGATGCGGACCGGGATCACGAAGTCGTCGATGATCGTGTCGGGGGCGATCGGGCTGAACAGGACCCGGCGGATCGCGTAGATCCCGCCGTTCGCCCCCAGCACCGCGCCGTGCTTCCCCTCGTAGTACTTGAGGGCCGTCTCGTACTTCCAGTAGAGGCTCTCCTCGAACTCGGCGCGGGTCGGGTTGTAGAGCCGCAGCCGCCCGACCACCGCGCCGACCGCGGGATCGGCGAAGCGGCGCACCAGCGCGCGGACGGCGCCCGGCTCGAGCATCACGTTCGCGTCGGTGAGGACGACGATGTCGCCCCTCGCGCCGGGCACGAGCCTGGTGATCGCCGAGGGCTTTCCGGCGCGCGGGGCGATCTCGTGCACGGTCACGCGGTCCCCGCCCACCTCGCGCGCGATGCGGGCGGTCCCGTCGGTGCACCCGTCGCAGCCCACCACGATCTCGAGCCGGTCCGGCGGATAGTCGAGGGCGAGGCAGTTCTCGATCTTCTGACGGATGCAGGCCTCCTCGTCGAAGGCGGAGAAGACGATCGAGACGCGCGGCCACGCCTCGTCGACCCGCCGCGCGCGCCGATCTGCGCCGCCGGAGACGAAGCGCAGGGCCGAGAGCGCCTCACGGCAGCCGTCCCAGACGAGGAGGACGAGGAGGTAGCCGGCGTAGCTGAAGGCGACGAGCCCGAGGGAGAGCCAGAAGAGGGTCGACATCGAGCCTGGCCCTCGCAACGCGCGGGCCACGCTCGCGAGCTCCAGCGGGGCGCTACCCGCCGCCGATCGGCTCGTCGTAGACGGCCGGCTCGCGGGAGGGTCGGCGTCCGCTCTCCGGCACCTCCGGGGGCGCGATCTGCGGCATCGCGGAGGCCGGAGCGACCTCCGGGATGCTCGCCGGAGCGAGCCCGCTCTGCGCGGGACCCCGGGAGGTCGAGGCGGCGGTGCCCACGGGGGCACTGGCCGCGCCACCCACGGCTGACGCTCCGCCTCCGGCGCCGGCCGGATCCGGCACCGGCGCAGCGGCGGTGGTGGACCCCGAGGCGGGCGCTCCAGGGACAGTGCCGGGCGCGCGCTGGGCAATCGGCTTCCTCGGAAGTGGCGAGAGGTTCCCTTCCGGCGCCAGGGCGCCCGCCGCCGCGGCGCGGGCGGAGAGCGCCGCGCGCACAGCCCTGGCACCCTCGTGGCGCGGGTTCGCGGCGAGCAGGCGGTCGAGCGTCGCGCCGGCCTCCTCCGGTCTTCCGAGCGCGGCCTGGACGCGGGCGAGCAGCTGGCGGGCGCGGAGGAGCGCGGGGGTCCGCGCCGTGAGCGCGGCGAGCTTCACGGCCGCCCGCTCCTGGGCCGGCCGCTGCGCGTCCGCTGCGTCGACGGCCGCGTCCACGAGGTCCAGCCACGGGTCGCGCTCGCCCGGCGAGCCGCCGGCGCTCGCGAGCGCCAGCGCCTCGTCGCGCTCGCCCGCGGCGGCGTGCATGGCCGCGCGGGCCCGCACGACGGCGGAGGCGTCCTTCAGCTCGGTCGCGAGCGGCCCCAGCGCCTCTCGGGCGGAGGCGACCAGGGCCCGCGCGCGCTGCTCCAGGGCGACGGACTCGGAGTCGAGGGCCGCCGCCTTCGCCGCCATGGCGCGCTCCGCGGCTTCCCACCCCGGGGCCTGCTCGCGCAGGACCCGCTCGCGCTCGGCCTGACCGGCGGCGTGCTCCGCGGCGACGGCCTGCGATCGCTCGCGCAGCGCGCTCGCCTGCGCGACCTGCACGAGCGCGCGATCGGCGGCGGCGGAGCGGAGCCCCGGCTCGAGCCGGAGCGCGTCGTCGAGGCGCGCCACGGCGCGCTCGAGGCTGCCCTCGTCGTCGAGGGCGAGGAGCGCGAGCGCCTCCGCCTGCGCGCTCGCCGCGCCGGGATCGACGCGACCGCGGAGCAGCAACCAGCCGGCCGCGCTCACGAGCAGCGCCCCGACCGCGATGGCCGGAACGAGCCAGCGCAACCGCGCGCTCCAGCGGAGCCGGGACTCGAACGCGCCGACGGTGTCGCGGCGCAGCACCGGGTGGGCGCGCACGCCCGCGCCCGGACCCGGGGTGGGGCGATAGACGGACGGCGTCGAGGCGCGCGCGGTGCGCGGCTCGCGGGTCCCCGCGCCCTCCGCGAGCGGAGCGCGCGGCGGAGAGGGAGGGACGTCCTCCGGCTCGTCGCGCGAGGGAGGCGGAGCGGCGGCGACGTCGTCGCGAGCGCGGACCTCGGCAACGGCGAGCGGCGCTCCTTGGCCCTCACTTTGGGCGGGAGGCCGCGCGGTGAACACGTGATCGCAACGAGTGCACTGCACCGACGAGCCCTCGGGCGCGAGCAGCGCCTCGTCGAGCTCGTACAGGGTCGAGCAGCGTTCACAGCGGATGTTCAAAGGCTCTACCTCCCGTCCCTTTTGCGCGGGACAGGGTACTCCAGCTCCCTGACCGGTCGCTACGGCTCCAGCGCCAGGGCGGGCCGCGCCCGGGCGAGCCGCTTCGGGCCGATCCCCCGCACGCGCAGGAGCGACTCGACGTCGGGGAACGGCCCGTTGCGCGTGCGGTCCGCGACCACCTCGGCGGCGAGTCGCCGCGACAGCCCGGGGACGAAGGCGAGCTCGCGCGCAGTGGCGCGGTTCGGGTCCACCGGAAGCCCGAGCGCGAGCCGCTCGTCCGAGGCGAGCGGCCGCTCCGGCGCGGGGTCCGCGGCGCAGCCGAGCCAGTGACGAGGGTACGCTCCGCGTCCGGAGAGCGCGCATGAGCCCGGTGCCGCGGGCGTCTCCAGGATCTCGCGCAGCGGCGCAGCCGAGAGCGCCGCGAGCAGCACGAGGAGCAGGGCCAGCCGGTGCGCCATGCCCGGTGGCCGGAGCAAGAGGCGCGCCGGTGTGCGACGCGCTCCCACCTCCCCGGCGCGCGGTCGGAGCTCTCCTCCTCAGGCGCCTCGCAGGGGGCGTTCGCCGCACGTCCCGGGACAAGGCCGAGACCCGGGTATAGGGAAGGCGCACATGAGCCACGGCGCGAATGGCAAGGAGATCCGGACCCACGTCCTCCTCGACGGCGACACCCTCACGCTGGAGGAGGTCGAGGCGGTGGCGCTGGGGCGCGCGCGGGCGGAGCTCTCCCCCGGCGCGCGCGAGCGGGTGCGGCGGTCGCGGGCGCTCGTCGAGGCGCGCCTCGAGGACGGCGAGCCGCACTACGGCATCAACACCGGGTTCGGCACGCTCGCGGAGGTGCGCATCGACCGCCCCGACCTCGAGCGGCTGCAGCGCAACCTCGTCCTCTCCCACGCCGCGGGGGTCGGCGCGCCGCTCCCGCTCGCCGAGGCGCGCGCCCTCATGCTGCTCCGCGCGAACGTGCTCGCGAAGGGGGTCTCGGGAATCCGGGAGGAGACCCTGGACCTCCTGCTCGCGCTCCTCGAGCGCGGGGTGATCCCCGTCGTGCCGGAGCGTGGCTCCGTAGGCGCGTCCGGCGACCTCGCCCCCCTCGCCCATCTCGCCCTCCTGCTGATCGGCGAGGGGGAGGCCTTTCTTCTTGCTGGGGGGCGCGATGATGCTGCGCCCCCCAGGCCCCCCCTCGCTCCGGGGCAGCCTCATCCGGCTGCCCCTGCGCTCGCCGCTGGGGGGCGCGATGATGCTGCGCCCCCCAGGCCCCCCCTCGCTCCGGGGCAGCCTCATCCGGCTGCCCCTGCGCTCGCCGCCGAGCACCACCGCCTCGCCGCGGAGCGCTTGCCCTCGCGGGAGGCGCTTCGCCGCGTGGGACTCGCACAGGTCGTGCTGCAGCCGAAGGAGGGGCTGGCGCTCGTCAACGGGACGCAGGCGATGGCGGCAGTCGGGACGCTCACGCTGCTCCGAGCCGAGCGGCTCGCCGCGCTCGCCGACCTCGCCGGCGCGATGACGCTCGAGGGGCTCCTCGGCTCGCACCGCCCGTTCGCCGCGGAGATCCAGGCCGTCCGCGGCCAGCCCGGCCAGATCGCGGCGGCGGCGCGCCTGCGCGACCTGCTCTCGGCGTCGGAGCTGAACGCCTCGCACCAGGGGCCCGGATGCCACAAGGTGCAGGACCCCTACTCGCTCCGCTGCATGCCCCAGGTCCACGGCGCCGCCCGGGACGGGATCGCCTTCTGCCGGGCCACCCTGGGCCGCGAGGTGAACGCGGCCACGGACAACCCGCTCGTCTTCCCGGATACCGGCGAGATCGTGTCGGGCGGCAACTTCCACGGCCAGCCGGTGGCGCTCGCGCTGGACGTCCTCGCGATCTCCGCGTCGCACCTCGCGGCCATCTCGGAGCGGCGCGTCGAGCAGCTCGTGAACCCGTCGCTCTCGGGGCTGCCGCCGTTCCTGGCGCCGCGCCATGGCCTCAACTCTGGGTTCATGATCGCGCAGGTGACGAGCGCGGCGCTGGTCTCCGAGAACAAGGTCCTCTGCCACCCCGCCTCGGTGGACTCCATCCCGTCCTCGGCGGGGCGGGAGGATCACGTGTCGATGGGCATGACCGCGGCGCTCAAGGCGCGGCAGGTGGTCGAGAACGTCCGCACCTGCCTCGCCATCGAGCTGCTCGTGGCGGCCCAGGCGCTCGATCTCCGCGCCCCGCTGCGCCCCGCGGCGAAGGTCGCCGAGGCGCACCGGCGGATCCGCGAGGCCGTTCCGCGCCTCGACGAGGACCGCGAGCTGCACCGCGACATCGAGGCGGTCTGCCGGCTCGTGGACGGCGGCCGCCTCGACGTCTGAGCCGAGTCGCCCGGCTCCTCACCGCCGCGTGTCGGTGCCGGGCGTGGTGGTCCCGCCCTGCGTGTTCGTCCCCGGCGTCGGGCCGGACGGCGTCCCGCTCGGCGTCGTCGTCGAGCCCGGAGGCGTGGAGGTCCCCGCTGGCGGCGTGAGCGCCTCGTCGCCCATGCCGCGCTTCGCGCCGGCCGAACGCACCTCGATCCGCTTCGCGACCGAGACTCCCTCCTTCGCGTCGAACGATACGCGCACCTCGTCGCCACGCTCGAGCTGCGCCACGCTCGTGCGGCCGGCGCCGCTCACCTCGGTCTTGCCCGTCACCTGGATGTCGCGCATGCCGTCCGGCGCCTGGATGGTGAGGCGGTCCTTGCCCGTACTCACGACCTTGCCGGAGAGCGTGCCGGCCTCCGCGCGCGCGTGCGCCTCCGTCACGCTCGCGCCCTCCTCCTGCTGCGGCGTCTTCGCCCGGGTGCCCTTCTCGTCCGTCGCCTGACGCGCCTCGCTCTCGGCCTCCACTCCCGAGGGAGTGCCGTAGCCGTACCCCTTGATGTCCTTGGCCCCGGCCTCCTGCGTGTCCGCGCCCTTCGCGCCCTGGGCTTTCTCCGCGCTCGCCTGCTCCTGCGGCTTCGCCCCCGACTTCTGCTGCGCCTCCTGCGACTTCGTCTCCTGCGCACACGCCGACCCCGCGAGGAGCGCCGCCGCGAGCGCGATCGTCCTGAGCATGTGTCTCCTCCCTCGGAGAAAGGTGGAGATCCGCGGCGCGCGCCGCCCGCCCGCTCGGCCGCAGCGCTCGCGCGAAGGGGGAGGCCGCGCGTGGCCTCGCGCGGTCCCCGTCAGGTCCGCTCGCCCGCGGGTGCGAGCGGGTTCATCCCGGCGCGCAGGAACCCGCGCTCGCCCACGAGCAGATCGAGCACGAGCGTCGCCGCGTCGTCGGCCACCGCGTCGGCGCCGTGGGCCTCGGCGAGATCGACCACCTTGAGGTACGCGTGGCAACCCGCGCAGGCCTCGGCGCTGACGCCCGGCGGCCCGCCCTCGATCTCCAGGTAGGAGAGCTTTCCCGACTGGCGGCACAGCGCGCACTGCGCGCGCGGGAGGTGCCACTCCGCGCCGCAGAGCCCGCACACGATGTAGCGCACCCGCGCGTCGCCCAGGACCACGCTCGCGACGGGAGTCCCGCCGCAGACCGGGCACATCGCCCCCGCCGGCGCGACCGCCGTGGGAGAGACGCCGCCGGCGAGCCGCGCGAGGTGGGCCTGGAGCGCCGCGCCCACGAACGGCGCGGCGGCGAGGTCGGCCGGCGCGCCGCCCACCACCTCGTCCGCGAGCGCCTCGAGCGCCTCGGGGGAGGCGCCCTCGAGGCGCGCGATGGCCGCGGCTGCCGCGCCGGGGAGCGCGCCGTCCTTCGCCACGGCGAGCACCACCCGCAGGGCGTCACGCCAGGAGGGGTCGCGACGCGCGAGCGCGCCCGCGAGAGGAGGCCCTCCCTCGGCTCGCGGCGGCGGCGCCGCGGCCACCTCGCGCACGGCGCGATCCTGGCCGCGGGCGAGCCGGGCCAGGAAGCGCAGCCACTCGCCCGCGGCGTGGCCCTCCGCGAGGGCCTCCAGCCGCTCGGCCCGGCCGCGGAAGAGGAGCCTCGCCTCGGGCAGCCGGAGCGGGGGCGGGACGTCACCCGGGGTGATCGGCAGCTCCGGATGGCTCAACGCACCGGCTCCTTGGGCGCGTGCCGCTCGTACCAGCCGGGGTGGTGATAGCGCGCCCAGCGGCGCGTCACCCAGCCCTGCGTCATGGCCCGCATCGAGCCACGCGTCCAGATGGCGGCGTAGATGTGGATGCCGATGCCGACGAACATGATGAAGCCGAAGATCGCGTGGAGGACCACCGCGATCTGCCGGCCGGTGAGCGGCACCGCCGGGGCGATGTAGGGCCTCCAGATGAAGAGCCCGGTCACGAGGAGCCCGAGCACCATCACGATCATCGACCAGTACATGGCCTTCTGCCCGGCGTTGTACTTGCCCTCCACCCTCGCCTCGTCGCGCCCGTTCATGTACGCGAACATCCGGCGCAGCCACTGCCGATCCGCGGCGCTGAAGGTGTTCTCCTTCCAGAGCCGGGCCGCATAGGCGAAGAACAGCACGGCGAGCGCGACCCCGAGGAAGGGGTGCAGGATCCGCATGAACGTCGGCGTGCCGAACAGGAACGAGATCCAGTAGAAGAACGGGTGGAACATCGCGAGGCCGGACAGGAACAGCACGATGTACAGGAGCGCCACCGCCCAGTGCGTGAGCCGCTCGGTCGTCGAGTAGCGCTGGATCGCGTCCGGCGGCCGGGTCGTCGCGAAGTGATGGCTCGGGCCACGCTGGGGCCCGGGCGGGACCGCCGGCGGCGGCGTGAAGGTCCGCTGCGTCTCGTTCGCCATGTCCTACTCCTCCTCGCGCGGCGGCCGGGCGTCGGGATCGACCGGGCCGACCTTCATCCAGTGGAAGAACCCGGCCACCGCGACCGAGACCATGGTGAGCACGCCGAGCGTCCGGGCGAACCCGCTGCGCCACAGCGCCACGAGCGGCGAGATGCTCGCGTCGCGAGGCATCCGGTACAGCGCGGGGTCCCCGTGCGGCATCACGTAGAACACGTGCGTCCCGCCGACGCCCGGCGGGTCGTAGACCGCCGCCTTCTCGAAGCCGCGCTCCTTGAGATCCACGAGGCGCGCGTTGGCGATGTCGATCATGTCCTCCTTCGTCCCGAAGCTGAGGGCCTGGGTCGGACAGGTCTTGATGCACGCGGGCTCGAGGCCCACCCCCACCCGGTCGGAGCAGAGCGTACACTTGTACGCCTTGCCGTCGGTGACGCCGTAGCGCGGGATGTTGAACGGGCAGCCGGTCTGGCAGTAGCCGCAGCCGATGCAGTTGTCCTGCTTGAAGTCGACGATGCCGTTCGAGTACTGCACGATCGCGCCGGGCGCCGGGCAGGCCTTGAGGCAGCCGGGGTCGGCGCAGTGCAGGCAGCCGTCCTTCACGATGAGCCACTGCAGGCCCTTCTCGGCGATCTCCTCCTCGTAGAAGCGCATCACCGTCCAGGAGCGGTCGGTGAGGTCGATCGGGTTGTTGTACGTGCCGTCGAGGACGCCGACGTCGTCGCGGACGTCGTTCCACTCCATGCACGCCACCTGGCAGGCCTTGCAGCCGATGCAGCGCGAGATGTCGATGAGCTTCGCGACCTCGGTGTGCTTGCGCACGTCGGGCGGCGACGTCTGGCTCGCGGAGCGGCGGCGGATGTCGAGCGATTCGAGCGCCATGGCCGCCTCCTCACGCCACCGAGAGCTTCTCGACGTTCACGATGAACGCCTTGAACTCGGGGGTCTGCACGTTCGCGTCACCGACGAACGGCGTCAGGGTGTTCGCGAGGTACCCGGGTTTGGTGAGGCCCTCGAAGCCCCAGTGGATCGGGATCCCCACGGTGTGGACGGTCTTCCCCGCGATCGTGAGCGGCCGGATGCGCTTCGTGACCACCGCCTTGGCGACGATCTCGCCCCGGTTCGAGCGCACCCGGATCTTCTCGCCGTTCCGGATTCCCTTCTCCTTCGCGAGCGCCTCGCCGATCTCGACGAACTGCTCCGGCTGGACCACCGCGAGCATCTGGACGTGCTTCGACCAGAAGTGGAAGTGCTCGGTCAGCCGGTAAGTGGTCGCGGCGTACGGGAACTTGTCCGAGGTGCCGAGCGCGGCCTTGTCCGCCGCGAAGATGCGCGCCGCGGGGTTGGTGCTCGCCACGGCCCGCTCGTGCATCGGGTTCTTCACGAGCGGGCTCTCGAACGGCTCGTAGTGCTCGGGGAACGGCCCGTCGGCCATCTTGTCGACGGCGAAGAGCCGCCCCATGCCCTCCGGGTTCATGATGAACGGCGACATCCCGGACTCGGATTCGGGCGGTTGGTCCACCTTGAAGTCGGGCACGTCGGCGCCGACCCACTTCTCGCCGTTCCACTTCACGAGCGCGCGGCGCGGGTCCCAGGGCTTCCCCGTCGGATCGCACGACGCCGCGTTGTAGAGGACGCGCCGGTTGAGCGGCCACGCCCATCCCCATGACGGCGTCAGCCCGAGCCCGCTCGGATCGGAGGTGTCGCGGCGCGCCATGTTGTTCTTGTCGGTGTAGCTGCCGGTGTAGATCCAGCAGCCGGACGCGGTGGAGCCGTCGTCGGTGAGCTGCCCGAACGTCGTGAGCTGGTCACCGCGCTTCACCAGCACCTTCGTCTTGTCCTTCGGATCGGGGAGATCGGCGAGCGCCCAGCCGTTGTACTCGCGCGCGACCTCCTCGGCCGACGGCCGGTTCGGGACCGCGTACGGCCAGGCGAGCTTCACGATGGGGTCCGGGAACGCCCCTCCCTCCTTCACGTAGAGGGTGCGGACCTTGTGGAACAGCTCGCCCATGATCTCGAGGTCGGTCTTCGCCTCGCCGGGCGGCTCGGCGCCCTTGTAGTGCCACTGCAGCCACCGCCCGGAGTTCGTGAGCGAGCCGTCCTCCTCGGCGAAGCAGCCGGACGGCAGCCGGAACACCTCCGTCTCGATCTTCGCGCTGTCGACCGGGTTGAACTCACCCGCGTTCTTCCAGAACGTGGAGGTCTCGGTGACGAGCGGATCGATCACGACGAGGAACTTGAGCTTCGCCAGCGCCTCGATGTTCTTCCCCTTGTTCGGCGCGGCGGCGAGCGGGTTGAAGCCCTGGCAGATGTACCCGTTCACCTTCCCCTGGTGCATGAGGTCGAACACGGTGAGGATGTCGTAGAGCTTGTCGAGCTTGGGCAGGTACTCGTAGGCCCACTGGTTCTCCTTCGTCGCGGCGTTGCCCCACCACGCCTTCTGCAGCGAGACGAAGAACTTGGGGTAGTTCTGCCAGTAGCTCATCTGCCCGGGCCGCAGCGGCTTCAGCGTGCGGGCCGCGAGGTAGGTGTCGAGGTCCTTGTCGGTCTCCTTCGGGATGGTGAGGTAGCCGGGCAGCAGGTCCGAGAGGACGCCGAGGTCGGTGAGCCCCTGGATGTTCGAGTGGCCGCGGAGCGCGTTCACGCCACCGCCCGCCATCCCCACGTTGCCGAGCAGGAGCTGGATCATCGCCATCGCGCGGATGTTCTGTGCCCCGACGGTGTGCTGGGTCCAGCCGAGCGCGTAGAGGCTCGTCATGGTCCGGTCGGGCGGCGCGGTGGACGCGATGGTCTTGCAGACCTGGAGGAACTCCTCCTTGCCCGCGCCGGTGACCGAGGACACGACCTCCGGCGTGTAGCGGGCGTAGTGCTTCTTCAGGAGCTGGAACACGCAGCGCGGATCCTGGAGCGTCGGATCGACCTTGGCGTAGCCGTCCGGCCCGAGCTCGTACGTCCAGGTGGTCTTGTCGTACTTGCGGCCGGCCTCGTCGTAGCCCGAGAACAGCCCGTCCTCGAAGGCGTAGTCCTCGCGCACGATCAGGGACGCGTTGGTGTACGCCTTCACGTATTCGTGCTGGATGGCGTCGTTCGAGAGGAGATAGTTGATGACGCCGCCCAGGAACGCGATGTCGCTGCCGGGCCTGATCTGCACGAACTGATCGGCGACCGCGGCGGTGCGCGTGAAGCGCGGATCGACCACGATGAGGCGCGCCTTGTTGTGGGCCTTCGCCTCCGTCACCCACTTGAAGCCGCAGGGGTGAGCCTCCGCGGGGTTACCGCCCATCACGACGACGACGTTGGCGTTCTTGATGTCCGCCCAGTGATTCGTCATCGCGCCACGGCCGAACGAGGGGGCCAGACCGGCCACCGTGGGTCCGTGTCAAACACGTGCTTGGTTGTCCATGGCGGTCATGCCCATGGAGCGGAACACCTTGTGCGTGAGGTAGCCGGACTCGTTCGACGACGCGCTCGCGGCGAGCATCCCCACCGTGGTCCAGCGGTTCACCGTCACGCCGGCCGCGTTCTGCGCGATGAAGTTCTTGTCGCGATCGTCCTTCATGAGGCGCGCGATCCGGTCGAGCGCCCATTCCCAGGTGACCCGCTGCCACTCGGTCGAGCCGGGCGCGCGGTACTCGGGGAACTTGAGCCGGTGCGGGCTGTTCACGAAGTCGAGCAGGGCCGCGCCCTTCGGGCAGAGCGTGCCGCGGTTCACCGGGTGATCCGGATCCCCCTCGACGTGGACGAGACGCATGCGCGCGTTCTTCGCGCGATCGCCGAGGCCGTACATGATGACGCCGCAGCTGACCGAGCAGTACGGGCACGTGTTCCGCGTCTGCGTCGTCGAGGCGAGCTTGAAGTTCCGGACGTCGGCCAGCACGCCGTCCGGCGCGAAGCCGAGCACGCCGAGGCTGGTGGCGCCGATTCCCGACGAGGTGAGCTTGAGGAACTGCCGTCGCGAGAGGTTCATGGCGAGGGATCTCCGGAAACGCCCGTAGGTGCCGGTGGGTATGCTGTCCCCCCTCTGCGGCAGAAAGCCGCGGCATTTTGGGGAATCCTTCTCCGGGACTCTTCCCGGCGAGGCGATTTCATGACGCACCGCGCCGATGCCAGCGAGAGGACGTCCGGTCCCGCCGTCGCTCACCACTCGTGTCCCCTCCCCGCGGGCGGGCGACCCGCGCTCCTGGTCCGTGCTCACGACACCCTTGTCCCGCAGGGCTTTCCGCCAGCCCCGGCGCCGGCGGGAGGCCCAGGGCTCGCCGCTCCGACCGGGTCGTCGTATCCTGCGCGGTCATGGTCGTCCGAATCGAAGACGTCGCGCCGGTGGTGCGCGAGGCCCAGTACGCCGTCCGAGGCCCGATCGTCGCCCGCGCCCAGGAGCTCGAGCGGCAGGGGCGCGAGGTCATCTACTGCAACATCGGCAATCCGCAGTCCCTCGGGCAGCGGCCGCTGTCGTGGGTACGGCAGGTGCTCGCGATCGCCGAGTGGCCGGAGCTGCTGGAGCGCGTGCCCGCCGGCACGTTCGCCGCCGACGTCGTCGCCGTCGCGCGCGAGGTGCTCCGCGGCTCGGAGCACGGCCTGGGCGCCTACACCGAGAGCAAGGGGTACCACTTCGTGCGGGAGGCGGTGGCCGCCTTCATCCGCGATCGCGACGGCATCGAGGCCGACGCCGAGCACGTGTACCTGACCGACGGCGCGAGCAAGGGCGTCCAGTCGGTGCTGCGGCTCCTCGTCACCGACGCCCGCGACGGCATCCTCATCCCCATCCCCCAGTACCCGCTCTACTCCGCGACGATCACCCTCTACGGCGGCACGGCCATCCCTTACCACCTCGACGAGAGCGCGCGCTGGTCGCTCTCCCTCGCCGACCTGGAGCGCTCCTTCGACCAGGCCCGCGCGAAGGGCATCCGGCCGCGCGCCATCTGCGTCATCAACCCCGGCAACCCCACCGGCGCCGTGCTCGACGAGGCGAACGTCGAGGACGTCCTCAGGTTCGCGCGCGAGCGCGGGCTCGCGGTGCTCGCCGACGAGGTCTACCAGGCCAACGTCTACCTGCCCGGCGACCGCTTCGTGTCGTTCGCGAGCGTGCTCGAGCGGCTCGGCTTCCGCGACGTCTCGCTGTTCAGCTTCCACTCCGTCTCGAAGGGCTTCCTCGGCGAGTGCGGGCAACGGGGAGGCTACCTCGAGTGCCGCAACGTGCCGGCCGCGGTGATGGACGAGATCACGAAGCTCCAGTCGATCGCGCTGTGCGCGAACTCCGCCGGGCAGATCGTGACCTACCTGCTCGTGCGGCCGCCGCGGCCCGGCGAGCCGTCGCACGCGACGTACGTCCGCGAGCGGGACGAGGTCCTCGAGAGCCTGCGCCGCCGCGCGGCCCTCCTCGAGCGCGGCCTGTCCGCCATCCCCGGGATCACCTGCAACCCGGTCGCCGGGGCGATGTACGCCTTCCCGCGGATCTCGCTCCCCGAGGGCGCGACCGACTCCGAGTGGTGCCTCGGCCTGCTCGAGGAGACGGGGATCTGCGTGGTGCCCGGCTCCGGCTTCGGCCAGCAGCCCGGCACCTGGCATTTCCGCACGACCATCCTGCCGCCGGTCGACCGGCTGGAGGCGGTGGTGGAGCGGATCGGCCGGTTCCACCGGAGCTTCTGCGAGCGGCGCGCGCGGTAGCTCCGGATCGCGGACCCGGGCGGACGGAGCCGATGCCGTCGGGCGGCGCGCCGCCTCAGCGGGGTTCCCGGGCTGCCCCGTCGCCGCCGGTCCCGGGCCGGACCAGCGGAGCGATCGCGCGCAGCAGCTCACCGAGAGCAGCCGGCTTCCCGAGGTGGAGGTCGAAGCCGGCCGCGTACGCACGCGTCCGGTCCTCCGGACCCGCATAGCCGGTGAGCGCCACGAGCCGGACGTCGCGCAGGGCGGGATCGGCGCGGAACGCGCGCGCCACGCCGTAGCCGTCGAGCTTCCCCGGCAAGCCGATGTCGCAGATGACGAGGTCCGGCCGCCTCCGCCGGGCGGCCGCGAGCCCCGCCTCGCCGTCGGGGGCGAGCGAGACCTCCATGCCCTCGAGCTCGAGCGCGTCCCGCAAGGTCTCCGCCGCGTCCAGGTTGTCCTCCACCACCAGGACGGTCGCCGCGCCACGCGCACCCGAGCCGGACCCGACCTGCGGCGCCGGTACGCGCGGCGTGGCGGCGAGGGGGAAGCGTACCGCGACCTCGGTCCCGGCCCCGGGACCGGCGCTCGTGACCACCACCGTTCCCCCGTGCAGCTCCACGAGGCGCTTCACCAGCGTGAGACCGAGGCCGAGCCCGCCCCGGGAGCGCGCCAGGGTGCGGTCCGCCTGCGAGAAGGGCTCGAAGATGCGGGGGAGGACCTCGGCCTCGATCCCCTCCCCCGTGTCCCGCACGTCGAGGAGCGCGGAGCGCCCTGGCGCCTCGGCCACCCGGACCGTGACGGTGCCGCCGTCCGGGGTGAACTTCGCGGAGTTGGCGAGCAGGTTCCCCACGATCTGCGCGATCCGCGTCTCGTCGCCTTCGACCGGCACGGGCGCGGGCGGTAGCTGCAGGACGAGGCGCACGCCGATCGCCTCGAACCCGGCGCGGTGGTCCTCGGCGGTGTGGCCGACCACGTGCGCGAGGTCCAGCGGCTCGCGGCGGAGCTGGATGCGCCCGGCCGTGATGCGCGTGAGGTCGAGCAGGTCTTCGACCAGTCGCGAGAGGTGCCCGACCTGGCGCTCGATCACCTCGCGCCACCGCGCGGCGCGCGCCGGGTCGTCGGGTGCGCGGCCGAGGAGGTGAAGCGCGTTCCGGATGGGCGCGAGCGGGTTGCGCAGCTCGTGCGACAGGATCCTGAAGAACTCGTCCTTTCGCCGATCCGCCTCGGCGAGCTGCTCGGCGATGGCGCGGTACCGCTCCTCGCTCTCCTGGCGCCCGCGCTCCGCCGCCTTCTCGGCGGTGAGATCGATGACGAACGCCGCGACGCCATCCGGCTGGACGGAGAGCCCCACGAGGAGCGGGACCCGCGTCCCGTCGCTCCGAACGTACTCGCTCTCGTGTCGCGTCCCGAGCTCGGGGTGCAGCCACTCGGGCGGTCGGCCCTGCCCCTCCCGGAACCGGTCGGCGTCGAACTCCTCTCGCGAGCGGCCGACGATGCGCAGGTACTCGTCGTTCGCGAACTGCACGGTGGCGTCGCTGCTGATGAAGAGGATGCCGATGGGGGCGTCCTTCGCGAACCGCTGGAAACGGCTCACCTCGGCCTGGAGCGCGCTCACGCGGAGCTGCTGTGCGAGCAGGTTCATCATCTGATGCCGCGCACCTCCGAGCGCCTCGCGCGTCGGGCCACCCGCGCTGTCCGCGGCTCGCTCGACGCACCGTCCGGGTGAGTCGGCGCACCCGCACCCGCCTGGATGACGGCGCGCGGATCGTCCTCGCCGCTCGCTGCGGGATGGCCGCTCCCGACCGTAATATGCTGTGTTCGATGCGGCGGCATCTCCTCCAGGTGGACGAGGTCGCAGCGCTGATCCGCAGCGGGGAGACGCTGCTGCTCGCCGGGGACGAGAGCCCGCTGAGCCGCCTGCCCAGAGGGAAGTGGATCGCGGGGACGATCCCGTACTTCATGACGGAGGAAGGCGGGGTCGTCGATCGCCAGCGCATCTTCGTGGAGTCTCTCCCCGAGGGCGCGGAGTACGCCGGCGTCCGGCGCTACGACGCGGAGGACGTCTCGCGGGTGTACTCGGAGCTCCCGGCCGATGCGATGGGCGTGATGATCGCGCCGTTCTCGAGCCGGGTGCACCTCTCGTTCGCCCTGAACGCGCCCACGTTCGCGAAGTTCGCGACGGCCCCGCTCTTCGGGTGGATCTCGGGCGTCCATCTCTCGGACGTGGGCAAGGTGAGGCCCAAGGTGTTCGACGGCACGACCGCCGAGGCCATGGAGCAGCACGCGCTCGTGATGCACGTCCGCCTGCCGCCCGGGATGCGCGCAGAGATCGCGATCCTGAACATCTTCGAGAAGGGCACCGGCCCCGCCATCGTCTTCCCCGTCACCGGCTTCTCCGCCACCCTCGCGGAGGTCGACGGGCGGCTGTGCAACTTCGCCGAGTACGTCCAGGAGACCGTTCTCGACACGCGCCTCCCCCTGGTCGCGGACTACTGCGGTGCCCGCATCAACGTGAGCTTCCAGGCCGTCGACCGGGCGAGGGGCGAGGTCCGGTTCTACGCCCCGGTGTTCGCGGGCGTCCCTTACCATCACGCCCGCCCGATCGCCGACTACGTGGACGCGCTCGTGTCGGCGCTTCCCACCGGGCTCACCGAGCGCATCGCGCTCTCGTGCAACTGCGTCGTCAACTTCGTCAACTCGTCGCTCGAGGGCAGGACCACGGGCGACATCGTCGGGCCCATCACCTTCGGCGAGATCGCGTACCAGCTCCTCAACCAGACGATGGTGTACCTCACCGTCTCCGGCGCGGACAGCGCCGTCAGAACGGCGGCGACGGCACCGCGGGGCAGGCGGCCACGCCCCCGAACGAGCAGGACGCGGCCCCGCCGCAGCTGAACGCGGCCGGATCGTCCACGTACACCAGGCAGGCCGTCGGGTCCCAGCACTGCCGGAAGCCGCCCGTGGCGCCCAGGGCGGTGCGGAAGCCGACCGCGGCGCGACCTGCCGCTGCGGCGTCGAAGGACGCGGTCACCACCAGCAGATCCCCGCGTTGAGCCGATCGGACTCGGGCTTCGCGCGCAGCCAGGTGTCGGCCGGCCGCGTCGGGCACCCCGCGACCTGCGCCGAGGCGCCGGCGGCGACGGCCGCCTCCGCGGGGACCTCGACGCGCAGATCTTCGCGGCTCGGCACGGCCGCGAGGAAGCGGAGGTCCTCGGTCGAGTAGTCGCCGCAGGCGCACAGGCCGAGGCACAGGCCGAGCGCGGCGGCGAGCCGGCTATTCACCCAGCGCATACTCCACCCCCAGCATCCCCTCGGCGAACCCGAGGCTGCGATCCTCGTCGACGGCGTAGATGAGGTACGAGAGACGCATGCGCGCCACGGCGGCGAGGCGCGGCGAGAAGCGCCAGGCGGCGCCGCCCACGAGGCCCGGCGTCACGGTGAAGAAGGTCTGGCTCGGCAGCTCCTCGCGCGCGGGGAAGCTGCGCCCGAGCCAGATGAGCCCGATCCGCGCGCCCGCCGAGAGCACCACCGGCCCGACCAGGAAGTCCTTCCAGAGCGAGGCCCCGCCCGCGAGCTCGGCGAACTTCACCGGGATGGGCTCCACCCCCGGCATGCGGAGCGTGCCGGCGCCGCCGCCGAGCGCCGCGTCGATCCCCCAGGCCAGCCCGCGGCCCAGGTCGTCGCGGACGGCCACCTCGAGGCCCCCGAGCGTCGCGGGCGGGAACAGCCCGTCGCGCGCGGCGCGGTCGAAGAAGCGCTGCGCGCCGAGCCCCGCGACGAGCGCCCAGCGGGAGCCGGAGAAGCCCTTCTGCGGATCGCGTTCGAGCGGCACCCGGTCCATGCGCGCGTCGTCCACCACCGCGGGCGCGCCCCCCGCGACCGACACGGGGGCGACGAGGAGCCCGGAGTCGTCCGGGAGCCGCTTCTTCACGGTGTACCGCCCGGGCGGGAGCGCGACCCGCCGCTCCGCGCCGGCTCCCTTCGCCACCTCGGCGACGGCTCGGCCCGAGCCGTCGAGCACGACGTAGAGCCCCTCCGCCGCGGCGGGCAGGACGAGGCCGCCCTCGAGCGGGGAGAGGTCGGTGAGGACCAGATCTCCCGTGCCGCCGAGGTCGTAGGGCCGAGGTGGGCGGGACGCCGCGCCCCGGCCCGCCTCGCCTACGCAGCCACGGGCGGGTTCAGGCAGAGCGCCGCGTTGAGCGCGACCACCGCCCGCTTGTAGTCGTCGCGGGCGATGACGAACTGGATGCTCGTCTGCCGGAGGGACTGCGAGACGGCGTTCACGTTGATGCCGTTCTCGGCGAGCGCGGCCGTGGCGCGCGCGAGGACGCCCGGGAACGCGATGTTCGTCCCGATCACGCACACGATCGCGGACGGCGCGGCGGTCACCACCTCGTAGGCGTTCTCGAGCTCCTCGAGGAAGCCCGGCGTGACCGACTTGTCCCAGACCACCTGCGTGATCGAGTTCGCGTTGGTGGCCTTCAGGATGTACGAGACCCCGTGCTTGCGGAAGATCTCCATCACCCCGTAGTCGAAGCCCACCGTGCCGACCATCGAGGGATCGTGGATCTCCACCGCGGTGACCTTCGGCGAGCCGGCGACGATCTCGATGCGGGCCTGCTTGCCCACGTACTGCTTCGTGATGAGCGTGCCGGGGTGGTCGGGCTCGAAGGTGTTCTTGAGCCGGATGGCGATGCCGGCGAGCTCCATCGGCTTCGCCGCCTTCGGGTGGATGGCCTCCATGCCCACGTCCGCGAGCTGGTCGGCGACGTCGTAGTTGGTCATCCCGACGAGCACCGCGTTCTCCTCGCCCACCAGCACCGGGTCCGCCGACGAGAGGTGGAACTCCTTGTGGATCACCGCCTCGTCCGCCTTGATCTCCACGGCGACCTTGCTGAAGGTGACCTCGGAGTACCCGCGGTCGAACTCCCGCATGATCCCCTCGATCCCCTTGGTGTAGCCGGTGACCACCACCACCTGGCGCGAGAGGTCCACCCCCTTGAACGAAGCGTGGATCCGCTCGTCGATCGTGAACGGCTCGTCGTCGTCGAAGCCGGTCAGGTCCATGAGGGAGGCCTCGACCCCCTTCGCGCGCAGGATCTCCACGCTGTTGTACGCGCTGTGGGCCTCGCCGATCGCGGCGAGCATCTCGCGCGCGGCGAGCAGCACGTTCTCGCGGCGCAGGTAGCCGCTCGCGAGCACGTGGCGCATCGAGTCGAGGTACGCGCGCAGCTCGCGCATGCGCCGCTCGATGAAGCCGTCCGCGCGCGCGAGATCGAGGCCGAGCGGCGCGAGGCCCGCGTTGATCTCCTTCAGCTTGGCGGTGAGCTGCTCGAGCGCCGCCGCGTAGTCCGCGCCGCCGGCGAACCGCGCGTACACGCCCGGCTCGCCCGTCTTCTTGTGCTCTAGGAGCTGGTTCGTGACGCCGGCGTACGCCGACACGACGTAGACGCGACCGTACACGCGCTTCGGGTCGCGGAGCATGATGTTGCGGAGGACGTCCTCGAACGCCGACATCGAGGTGCCACCGATCTTCTCGACGCTGATCATCGAACGGGTCCCGCGGGCTGGATGGGGTTGGGTTCCGGGCGAAAGCCGGGATGATACCAACTGGCGCCGCGATCGGAACCCCTCCGGGGCCACGAAGACGGTCCCGCGGGCGGTCGGGCAGGCGGTCGGGGTGAGCCGCAGGGGCGCGGCTACACCTCCCGCAGGTCGTCCAGCCACTGCGGCCAGTGATTCTGCGGCGATGCCATCGCCGGCGGATCGATGCGGGCCAGGTCGGTCCGGATCCGCTTCAGCCGGTCCTGGAGCGGCTCCTCGCCGCCCCACCACTGCAGGAACACGTCCACCGCGTCGAGGAACAGCCCCGCGCTGGAGCTCACGAACGTCGGCCGCTGCCCCTGCTCCAGGTCGACCAGCAGCACGCGCCCGGACGCGCGCTCGAGCACGAACACCGCCGAGGGCTCGTCGTCCCAGGCCAGGGGATCGCGCATCGAGCCGAGCACCCAGCCCGCGACGCCCGCCGCCTCGGCGCCCGCGCCCGCGAACTGCTCCAGGGTGCGGAGCCGTCCGTCGGCCAGCTCCGACGAGAAGAACGTCGGGCCGGTCCAGCCCTGCAGACGCACCTCGCGCGGCACGCCGCGCATGGCGAGCGTACGCGCGGCGGCGCCGAGCTCGGGGAGCTTCTCGCGCAGGCGATGGCGCTCGGTGACGACCACGGCGCGCATCATGCCATGGCCGCGGGACGGCGCGAGGGGCCGCCCGGCGAACCCACCTGCGACCACATCGGCGGAGCCGGGCCCGCTCAGCGCGCGACCGCGGCGCCGGTCGCGAGCCGCACCGCCTTGCGCAGCCCGGCGAAGCGCAGCCGCGCCACCGCGTCCTGCGGCGCGAGCCAGACGTGCTCCGCGTGCTCGTCGGAGATCCGCAGCTCGAAGGAGGCCGGGAGGCGCGCGGCGAAGGCGGTCTCGTGGGCGAGCCGCAGCGCGCCCTCGGGGAGCCGCGCGAGGGCCGGCTCGAGGGCGAAGGCGTGCGCGTAATCGAGGGGCTCCACCGGCACGTCGGCGCCGGTCTCCTCCCACAGCTCGCGCCTCGCCGCGTCCGCCTCGGACTCGCCCGGCTCGATCCGCCCGGTGACGGGCTGCCAGAAGCCCCCCCGCGCCTCGCTGCGGCGCAGGAGCAGGACGCGCCCATCGGCGCCGACCGGCACGACCGAGACGGTGCGGAGGTCCGGCGCCGCGTCGGCGCGGGCGCGGCCGAGCGCCTCCGCGACGTGCGTCGCGAGCCGCTCCTCCACCTCGCCGAGCTCGGGGGCCGCCCTGCCCCGCTCGCGCAGCTCGGCCTCCAGGCTCGTCACGCCGAGGCGCGGGTCGGCGATGCCGCAGGGGACGATCACCTGGAAGTGCGTGAGGTCGGTGCGGACGTTGAACGCGAAGCCGTGCGAGGTCACCCAGCGCGAGAGGTGCACGCCCACCGCGCCGATCTTCTTGCGGCCCACCCACGCGCCGCGGTGCTCGTCGTGCCGGCCCGCCGCGATCCCGTAGTCGGCGCAGGCCCGGATCATCGCCTCCTCGAGCGCGGCCACGTAGCGGCGCACGTCGGGCCGGTCCGCCAGATCGACCACCGGGTACCCGACGATCTGGCCGGGGCCGTGGTAGGTCACGTCGCCGCCGCGGTCGGTCTCGTGCAGCTCGAAGCCCTGCTTCTCGAGCCACGCGGGCGCCGCCACGACGTTGGCGCGATCGGCGCCTCGCCCGAGCGTCACGACGGGCGGGTGCTCGAGCAGGAAGAGGTGGTCGGTCGCGGGCGGCGTCGCGGCGCGCACGGCGGCGCCGCCGAGGCGCATGAGCGCGAGGCCGTCCTCGTACTCGACGCGGCCCAGCCGGTGGACGAGGAGCGTGCGCACCGGCGCGGCCTCTCCGCGCGTCGGCCCGTCGGGCTGCGCAGGGGCGCTCACGCGCGCGCCGGCGCCGCCTGCTCGCCCTTCTTCTTGCGCTCGGGTGGCTTGAGCATGTGGATGGGCTCGCCCAGCGCCACCTTGCACGCCTCCATGAACGCCTCGGGGAGCGTCGGGTGGGCGTGGATGGTGAGCGCGACGTCCTCGAGGTAGGCGCCCATCTCCAGCGCGAGCGTGGCCTCGGCGATGAGGTCCGCCGCCTCCGGCCCGACCACCGTCACGCCCAGGATGAGCTTCGAGGCGCGGTCGGCGATCACCTTCACGAACCCGTCGGTGTGGTCGATCGCGATCGCGCGCCCGAGCGCGCCGAAGGCGAACTTCCCGGTGATCGGATCGTGCCCCAGCGCACGGGCCTCCTCCTCGGAGAGCCCGACCGTGCCGATCTCCGGATCCGTGAAGATGCCGCCGGGCATCGCGACCCAGTCGCGCGCGGACTTCATCCCGGCGATCACCTCCGCCGCGATCTCGCCCTCCTTCGACGCCTTGTGCGCGAGGAACGGCCCGCCCGTCACGTCGCCGATCGCGAAGACCGACGGGACGCTCGTCCGGTACTGCGCGTCGACCTCGATCCCCTTCGGCGCGATCTTCACGCCGATCTTCTCGAGCCCCAGGCCCTCGGGGCTCGGCCGGAACCCGACCGCGACGAGGATCTTGTCGCACTCGATGGTCGTCTCCTTCCCGTCCACCTCCGCCTTGACGGCGAGCGCGCCGCCCTTCTTCTCGAACCCCTTCGCCTTCGCGTTCACGTGCACCGTGACGCCGCGCTGCCGCAGGTTCTTCTGGACGAACCGCACGGCCTCCGGGTCGACGCCGGTGAGGATCTGCGGCAGCGCCTCGAGGAACGTCACCTGCGCGCCGAGCTTCGCGTAGACCGTGCCGAGCTCCATCCCGATGATGCCGCCGCCGATGCAGACGAGGCGCTTCGGCACCTCGGGGAGATCGACGGCCTCCTTCGCGCTCCACACGTCCTTGCCGTCGAACGCGAAGCCCGGGATCTCGACGGGGCGCCCGCCCGTCGCGACGATGAACGCCTGCGCCTCGATGCGCGTCCGCTCGCCGTTCTGCTCGACGTCGATGGCCGTGGCCGAGACGAAGGTGGCCGTGCCCTTCACCACCTCGACGCCGTTCCCCTTCTCGAGGAGGCCGACGCCGCTCGTGAGCTTCTTCACCACGCCGTTCTTGAACTCGCGCAGCTTCGCGACGTCCACCTTCGGCTCGCCGCTCACGATGCCGCGCTCGGCGGCGCCCTTGATCTCGTCCACGAGGTTCGCCGCGGCGATGAGGGCCTTGGACGGGATGCACCCCCAGTTCAGGCACACGCCGCCGAGCGTCTCCTTCTCGACGAGCGCCACCTTCTTCCCGAGCTGCGCGAGCCGGATGGCGGCGGGGTACCCGCCGACGCCGGCGCCGATCACGACGGCATCGAAGGTCTTGGTGGCCATGGAGTGATCCCCCTCGTGGGTGACGGAGCCGAGATAACCGCGCGTCCTCGCGCGCGCGGGGACTCTATCGGCGGGTGGCGCACGGTCAACACGAAAGCAGCGATCTCTGAAGGGCCTGCCCGCTCGCCCAGCGGCGGCCACGGCACGCGTCACGGCCTGCGGGAGCGCTTGCGGCGGCGCGCGGCTTCCTTCTCCGAGAGCACGCGATGGGCGCGCGGCGCGACGCCGGTGAGCCCCTGGACCACCGCCCCCGCGGCGGCGAGGCCGAAGGCGCCGGTCACGAACGCGGCGCTGCCGTAGACCTTCGGATCGCGCCGCCGCTCCTCCGGCGCGCGGCGGCGCGCCCCGGGTACGCCGTCCTCGTCGCCCGGCAGCGCCAGCGTCTCCCGCGGCGTCTCGACCGACCAGACGGCGAGGACGCCGGTCGGCTCCGAGGCCGAGATCCCGTGCCGGCGCCGCAGGTACTTCCGGACGTCCTTCGCGAGCTGGTCGGTGTGCGACTCGCACAGATCCGTCACCTGGATGGCGGTGGGATCGAGCCGCCGGGCGGCGCCGAGCGCGGTGACGATCGGGATGCGGAGCGCCAGGCAGCGCTGGATGACGTGCAGCTTCGCCACGACCGTGTCCATCGCGTCGACGACGAACGACACGCCCGGCGGGACGATCCGCTCCGCGCTCTCCTCCGAGTAGAACTCGGCGATCGCGTCCACCTGTACGGCCGGGCTCACCCGCGCGAGCCGGGCCGCCATCTCCTCGACCTTGAGCGCGCCGAACGCCCCCTCGAGCGCGTGGAGCTGCCGGTTCGCGTTCGTCTCGTCGACGCGCTCGCCGTCCACGATCGTGACCCGCCCGACCCCGGCGCGCACGAGCGCCTCCGCGGTGAAGCTCCCGACCCCGCCCACGCCGAGCACGACCACGTGCGCCCCGGCGAGCCGCTCCATCGCGTCCGGGCCGAGGAGGCGGGCGGTGCGATCGACGCGGAGCGAGACCCGGCGACAGTCCATGGCCCGCCCTTCTACCGTCCTACGGCGGCAGGCGGAAGAGCGCCCGGGCGTTCGCGGTCGTGAAGGCGTCCACCTCCGCGACCGTGCGGCCGGTCGCGCGCGCGACGGCCGCGGCGATCTCGGGGAGGAAGGCGGGCTCGTTCCGGCCGCGGTGCGGCCGCGGCGTCTGATCCGGCGCGTCGGTCTCGAGGAGCAGCCGGTCCGGCGGGACCGCCTGGACGGCGGCGAGGGGGCGCCGCGCGCCCTCGTACGTCACGGGGCCCGCGAACGAGAGGTACAGCCCGAGCGCGAGGTACGCCCTCACCTGCTCCGCGCCGCCGGAGTAGCTGTGGAGCACCCCGCCCGCGGGCAGCGGCTCCGCGCGGAGGAGCGCGAGCAGGGGATCGTGGAGCTTCAAGCAGTGGAGCACCACCGGCAGCCGGTGCTTGCGCGCGAGGGCGAGGTGCCCGCCGAGGACGCGCACCTGGCGCACGAGCGACGCGCCGGCGGCCACGCTCCCCCCGTCGAGCCCGCACTCCCCCACCGCCACCGCGCCGCCACGCGCCAGCGCCGCGTCGAGGTCGGCGAGGTGCCGGTCGTCGTCCCGCGGATCGATCTCGGGGAGGAGCTGCGGGTGGATGCCGAGCCCGAAGTGGACGCCGGGCGTGGCGCGGGCGTAGCCCGCGAGCCCCGCCCAGCCCTCGGGGCCGATCGCCGGGACGACGAGCTCCGAGACGCCCGCCGCCCGCGCGCGCTCGACGACCCGGTCGCGATCGGGCGCGAACTCGAGCTTGTCGAGGTGGCAGTGGGTGTCGATCAGCGCGGGCCTACGCCAGGTGCATGAAGAGCAGGTTCGGATCCTCGAGCGTCCGGATGACCTCGTAGCAGAACGCCGCCGCCTCGTGCCCGTCGACGACGCGGTGGTCGCTCGTGACGGACACGTGCATGACGTCTCGCACGACCACCTGCCCGTCGCGCACCACCGGCGTGGGCCGGATCCGGTGCACCCCGAGGATGCCGACCTCGGGGTAGTTGAGCACCGGCGTCGCGAACATCCCGCCGAGCGCGCCGAGGCTCGTGATGGTGAAGGTCGAGCGGCCCATGTCCTCGGGCCGCGCGCGGCCGGCCTTCGCGTCCTGGGCGAGCCGCTCGATCTCGCGGGCGAGCTCGACGAGCGAGCGCCGGTCCGCGCCGCGCACCACCGGCACGACCAGCCCTGCGTCGGTGGCGGAGGCGATGCCGACGTCGTAGCGGCGATGCAGCACCAGCTCGCCCCGCTCGTCGTCCATCGTCGCGTTCAGCTTCGGGTGCTTGCGGAGCGCGGCGACCACGGCCTTCACGACGAACGGGAGGAAGGTGAGCTTCACCCCCTCCTCCTTCGCGGCGACCGCCATCCGCTCCTTCACCCGCGCGAGCTCCGTCACGTCGCACTGCTCGACGAAGGTGAAGTGCGCGGCGGTCCGCTTGGAGCGGGCCATGTTCTCGGCGATGCGCTTGCGGACGCCACGCAGCGGGACCCGCTCGTCGGCCGCGCCGCCCGACTCCGGCCGGAGCGGGATGGGCGACGGCGGCGCCGCGGGGGCGCGGGAGGCGGGCGCGAGCTCGCCCGCCGGCGCGGCCCGCAGCTCCGGCCGTCCGTGCCCGTTCGTGCCTCTCCGGTACGCGGCGAGATCGTCCTTCGTCACGCGCCCGCCGGCACCCGAGCCCGCCACGGCGTTGATGTCGATCTCGAGCTCCCGCGCGAGCGCGCGCACCGCCGGCGTCGCGAGCGACTTCTGGCCGGAGGCGCGGGGAGGCCCCTCCCCGCCGGCGCCCGCCGGCCGCGCCTCGGCAAGCTCCGGGGGAGCGGCACCGCGCTGGCCCGACGGCGTGGGGGCGCTCGCCACCGAGGGCGCCTCGACGGTCGCCTTCGCGCGCGGCCCCTCCGGCCCCTCCGGCGCCCCCGCGACCGCCCCCTCCAGCTCCAGCTCGAGGAGGGGCGAGTGCACCTTGGCCAGGTCGCCCACGCCGAAGAACAGCTTCACGACGCGCCCGCGCTTCGGCGATGGGATGACGACCGTCGCCTTGTCGGTCATCACCTCGACGAGCGGCTGGTCCTCGGCGACGTCGTCGCCGGGCTTCACGAACCACTGCTGGACCTCGGCCTCGACGACGCCCTCGCCGATGTCGGGGAGCTCGAGCTTGTACGCCATGGACCGCCCTCCGGCTCGGGTCGGGATACCGCTCGCGCCGGCGCCCCGGCGCGGGCGGCGACCCCTCAGTAGGACACCACCTCGCGGATCGCCTTCAGCACGCGCGGCGCGCGCGGCAGGTACTCCATCTCGAGGGTGTACGGGAACGGCGTGTCGAACCCGGTCACCCGCGTGATCGGCGCCTCGAGGTGGAGGAAGCACCGCTCCTGCAGGATCGCCGCGAGCTCCGCGCCGAAGCCGCAGGTGCGCGGCGCCTCGTGCACGACGATGGCGCGGCCGGTCTTCTTCACCGACGCGACGAGCGTCCCGGTGTCGAGCGGCTGCAGCGAGCGCAGGTCGATGACCTCGCAGTCGATGCCCTCCGCCTCCGCCTCGCGGGCGGCCTGGTCGACCTCGTGCCACATCGAGCCCCAGGCGACGAGCGTCACCGCCCTGCCCTCGCGCGTCACCCTCGCCTGGCCGATGGGCACGACGTACTCGCCCTGCGGCACCTCGCCCTTCGCGGCGCGGTACATCCGCTTCGGCTCGAAGAACAGCACCGGGTCGGGATCGCGGATGGCGCTGATGAGCAGGCCCTTCGCGTCGTAGGGGTTCGAGGGGACCACCACCTTGAGGCCGGCGGTGTGGACGAAGTGCGTCTCCGGCGACTGGGAGTGGTAGTGGCCGCCCTTGATGCCCCCGCCGTACGGCGTGCGGATCACCATGGGGCACGCGTACTGACCGCCGGAGCGGTAGCGGTACTTCGCCACCTCGTTCACGATCTGATCGAACGCCGGGAAGATGAAGTCGGCGAACTGGATCTCCGGGACGGGCCGCAGGCCGTAGAGCGCCATGCCGACCGCCGTCCCCACGATGCCGCCCTCGGCGAGCGGCGTGTCCATCACGCGATCGGCGCCGAACTCGTCCTGCAGCCCCTGCGTCGCCCGGAAGACGCCGCCGAACTTCCCGACGTCCTCGCCGAGCACCACGACGTCGGGGTCGCGGCGCATCTCGAGGCGCAGGGCGTCGTTCACCGCCTGGATGATGTTCATCGTCGGCATGTGGGCCTCGCCGGGGTCAGGCGTCGGAGTGGCGCGGGTTGGCGACGCGGGGGTCCGCCGCGACGGCCGCCTCGAGCTCGGCCAGCTGCTCGCGCAGCTGCGGCAGGGGCTCCGCGTACACGTCCTCGAACAGGCTCTCGAGCGGCGGCTTCGGCGCGAACGCCTCCGCCTCCTTGAGGACGCGCTGCAGCTCCTCGCGCACCTGGGCGCGGATGCGCTCGTCCTCGGCCTCGGCGAGGGCGCCGCGGCGCACGAGGTAGCGGCGCATGCGCAGGATGGGGTCGCGCTTCTTCCACGGCTCGACGAGCTCGGCGGGGCGGTACGCCCGCGGGTCGTCCGAGGTGGAGTGGCCCTCGACGCGGTAGGTCACGCACTCGAGGAGCGTCGGCCCCTCGCCCGCCTCCGCCCGCTCGCGGGCGCGCCGGGTCGCGGCGTGCACGGCCAGGAGGTCGTTGCCGTCCACGCGCTCGCCGCGCATCCCGTAGGCGATGGCCTTCTGGGCGATGGTCTCCGAGCCGGTCTGGCGCTCGCGCGGCACGCTGATGGCCCAGCCGTTGTTGCGGCACACGAACACCACCGGGATCTTCCGCACGGCCGCGAAGTTGAGGCCGGTGTGGAAGTCGTGGGCGCTCGTGCCGCCCTCGCCGAAGTAGGTGAGCGCGACCATCGCGTCGCCCTTCAGGCGCGCCGCCCAGGCGGCGCCGACGGCGTGCGAGATCTGCGTGGAGATGGGCGAGGAGATCGAGGTGAAGCGGCCCGGACGCCACGCCTCGTGGCAGGGCATCTGCCGCCCCTTCATCGCGTCCCCGGCGTTGCCGAACAGGTCGCACAGGAAGGTGACGAGCGGCATGCCGCGCATGAGCGCCGCGCCGTGCTCCCGGTAGCAGGGGAAGATCCAGTCGCTCTCGGCCATGGCGGCCGCGGAGCCGAGGATGGTCGCCTCCTCGCCGATGGAGCCGATGTAGAAGCCGATGCGGCCCTGGCGCTGGAGCGTGATCATCCGCTCGTCGAGCGAGCGGTTCAGCACCATCAGCCGGTAGAGCCGCAGCACCTCGGCGTCCGGCAGCGTGACCTCGTCGGGCGCGCCGACGAGCTCGCCGTCCTCGGCGACGAGGCGGTACAGCGGGAACTCCTTCACGAAGCGGCCCGGCTCCCACTCCCGGTGATTACCGCGCTGCCGCCTCGGTACCGCCCCCACCTCGTGCTCTCGACGCATGCGTCGCTCCGGTCAGGGACCTGGGGGTCGCGAGGCGAGCTCGCCCCTCAGGAACAGCTCGGCGGCGCGGTAGCTGGACCGTACGAGCGGTCCGCTCGCCACGTACCGGAAGCCGAGCCCGAGGCCCGCCTCCCGCCACGCCGCGAACTTCTCGGGCTTCACGTACTCGACGACGGGCAGGTGCCAGGCGCTCGGGCGCAGGTACTGCCCCAAGGTCAGGATCTCGACCCCCGCCGCGCGCAGGTCCCCCATCGCCTCGAGGAGCTCGTCCTCGGTCTCCCCGAGGCCGACCATGATCGACGACTTCGTCACGATCCGCGGGAACTCGCGCTTCATGCGCGCGAGCACCGCGAGCGTCTGGTCGTAGCCGGCCTTCAGGTCGCGCACGACCGGCGTGAGCCGGCGCACGGTCTCGAGGTTGTTCGCGAAGACGTCGGGGCGCGCGCGCCCCACCGTGCGCACCGCCTCCGCGTCGCCGCGGAAGTCGGGCGTGAGGACCTCCACGAGGAGCTGCGGGATGTCCTTGAGCCGCCGGATGGCGTCCGCGAAGTGGCCGGCCCCGCCGTCCGGCAGGTCGTCGCGGTCCACGCTCGTCACGACGATGTAGTCGAGCCCCAGCTCTGCGATGGCCTCCGCCAGGTGGCGAGGCTCGTCCGGGTCGAGCGGAGGCGGGTGGGCGTCCGTCTTCACGTTGCAGAAGCGGCAGCCGCGGGTGCACACGTCGCCCATCAGCATCACGGTCGCGGTGCCGCCGCCCCAGCACTCCGCCACGTTCGGGCAGTGCGCCTCCTCGCAGACGGTGTGGAGCGCCAGCCCCTTCACGGTGTCGCGCACCTGCTGGTAGCGGGCGCCGCCGGGGACGTTGACCCGCAGCCAGCCAGGCTTCCGCGCGGTCATCGGTACGCCCTGCTCCCGAAAAGACTGGAGGATGGACCGCCGATCGGTAGGCGGCTCACCGGAGGGGCCCAGGACGGGCAGGCTGCTGCGCGGGGAGTCGGACATGATGCCGCGCCGGATGTAGCGGCGCTCTGGTGCTGGGTCAAGACACGGCGCTCAAACGGGCGACCGCTGGGCGAATCCTACGCATTGGGGGCGTATGCCGCATGGTATAGTTTCGCGCAGCGCCCCTCCTGGGCGCTCCACCTTCGCCGAGGAATCACCGGATGGCGGAGTCCCCCACCGAGCCGACCCGCATCCTCATCGTCGACGACGACACCTCGGTGCGCGACGTCATCGCGGTCCTGCTGGGCGAGGAGGGCTACGCCGTCACGGCGGTTTCCTCGGCCGAGGCCGCCCTCGACGCCGCGCGCCTGACCGACTTCTCGCTGGTCATCAGCGACGTGCGCATGCCCGGCAAGGACGGGTTCTGGCTCCTCGAGCGAGTGAGGGAGCTCCACCCGGACACCGCGGTCATCATGCTCACCGCCTTCGGCGACACCGAGGCGGCGGTCGAGTGCCTGCGGAACGGGGCCGCCGACTACCTCCTGAAGCCGCCCAAGGTCACCGACCTCATCCGCGCGATCGAGCGGGCGCTCGGGCGCCGGCGCCTCGAGCTCGCGCGGCACCGCTACCGGCGCAGCCTGGAGAACCGCGTGCGCGAGAAGACGGCCGAGCTCTCGCGGACGCTCGGCGACCTGCAGGCCACCTATTCCCAGACGCTGTGGTCCCTCGTCGCGGCGCTCGACGCGCGCGAGCACGAGACGAGCGATCACTCGCAGCGGGTGGTGCGCTACACGCTCGCGGTGGCGGGGCGGCTCGGCATCCCGGAGAAGGACCTGCCGGACATCGGCCGCGGCGCGCTCCTCCACGACATCGGCAAGATCGGCGTCCCGGACGCGATCCTCCTGAAGCCCGCGAAGCTCACGCCCGCCGAGTGGGCCGAGATGCGCAAGCACCCGCAGATCGGCTTCAACATCCTGCAGTCGGTCGAGTTCCTCGACACCCCGGCGCAGATCGTGCTCAGCCACCAGGAGCGCTACGACGGCGGCGGCTACCCGCGCGGCCTCGCCGGCGAAGCCATCCCCGTCGGCGCGAGGATCTTCGCGATCGCCGACTGCTTCGACGCGATGACGAGCGACCGCCCCTACCGCAAGGGCGGCTCGGTCGACGCCGCGCGCGCCGAGATCGCGCGCTGCGCCGGGACGCAGTTCGACCCCCGCTGCGCCGACGCGTTCCTCTCCATGACCCCGGACGAGCTCGCGGACCTGGCGCGCACGACCGAGGTCCGGCCGATCTAGGTATCACTCCTCCCGCCGCAGATGATCTGGACCGCGCCTATCGGGTATAACGGGCCAGTGTCCCAGCCCGACGGTGCGCCCCCGGTGAACGGACCCCTCCTCGACGGGCAGGGCCGCAAGATCCAGTACCTGCGGCTCTCCCTCACCGATCGCTGCAACTTCCGCTGCTCCTACTGCGCGCCGATGGGCCCGGACCGGCAGGAGGACCCGCTCACGCGGCCGGAGCTGGCGCGGGTCGTGGGGGTGTTCGCGAGGCTCGGCATCCGGCGCGTGCGGCTCACCGGCGGGGAGCCGACGCTCCGCCGCGAGCTCCTCGACATCGTTCGCGACGTGAGGGCGACGCCCGGGATCGAGGAGATCGCGCTCACCACCAACGGCCACGCGCTCGCGACGCACGCGCTCCTCCTGCGCGAGGCCGGCGTGACTCGGCTCAACGTCTCGCTCGACACGCTCGACCCGCAGAAGCTCCAGCGCATCTCCGGCCGCGCCGCGACGCTCGAGCGGATCGTCTCCGGCATCGAGGCCGCGTTCCGCGTGGGCTTCGCGTCGGTGAAGCTGAACGTGGTGGTGGTCCGCGGCGAGAACGAGGACGAGCTCGGGAACCTCGCGCGCTTCGCCTGGCGCTTCGGCGCGACGGCGCGGTTCATCGAGCTCATGCCCTTCGGGCCGGGGAAGCCGGTGCCGACCGCCGAGGTGAAGCGCCTCCTCGAGGCGCAGGGGATCCGCCTCGAGCCGGACGCGACCCGCGGCTGGGGGCCCGCCTACCACATGCGCGGCTCCTCCGCCGTCGGCGGCGAGGCGACGAGCGGGCTCGTCGGCTTCATCGGCGCGATGACCGAGAACTTCTGCGACGGCTGCAACCGCGTGCGCGTCGGCGCCGACGGCTCGCTCCGCGCCTGCCTGGGCGGGCGGGATCGGGCGCCCCTGCGCGAGCTCATCCGCGCGGGCGCGTCCGACGAGGAGATCGCCGCCGCGGTGCGCGCGGCGCTCCTCGCCAAGGGCGAGAAGCACGAGATGCCCCGCGGCGGGTCGGGGCTGCTGCCGATGATCGGGTCCGGCGGGTAGCTACGCCGCCGCGCGCGGATGGATGTTCGCGCGGATCCAGTCGATGATGCCGTGCGTCGGCGAGCCGGGCAGGAACACCTCCGCGACGCCCTTCTCCTTCAGCCTGGGCACGTCGTCCTGCGGGATGATCCCGCCGCCGAACACGACCACGTCCCTGGCGTTCTTCTCGCCGAGGAGCTCGACCACCGCCGGGAACAGGGTCATGTGGGCGCCGGACATGATCGAGAGGCCGATCGCGTCCGCGTCCTCCTGGATGGCGGCGGCGACGATCATCTCCGGCGTCTGGTGCAGGCCGGTGTAGATGACCTCGAAGCCCGCGTCGCGCAGGGCGCGCGCGATGATCTTCGCGCCGCGGTCGTGGCCGTCGAGGCCGGGCTTCGCGACGACGATGCGGAGGGGACGCTCTTTCGCGGGGCTCATGCCTTCGTCTCCGTTCAGAAAACGACCAGATCCAGCGCTCCGGTGGTTTACCCCATCTCCGCCGCGTTTCGCCACCCGAGCGCCTGTCGGGGATGACGACCGCTGCGCTCCGGCACCCTCTCCCGGGGGCGCTAGAAGCGTCCGTCCTCGCGATAGACGCCGTGCACCTTGCGAAACACGTCCGATATCTCGCCGAGGGTCGCGTACGCCTTCACCGCCTCGATGACGGGGGGGACGACGTTCGCCCCCTCCTTGGCCGCCCGCTCCACCGCCGCGAGCGCCGCCTCGGCCCGCGCCGCGTCGCGAGAGGCCCGCACCTGCCGGAGCCGCTCCACCTGCCCGCGCGCGACCGTCTCGTCGATCTTGAGGATGGTGATCGGCGCCTCCTGCTCACCGCGGAACGCGTTCACCCCGACCACGATCCGCTCGCCCGCCTCGATGTCGCGCTGGTAGCGGTAGGCGCTCTCCGCGATCTCGCGCTGCGGGTAGCCCTCCTCCACCGCGCGCAGCATCCCGCCCATCTCGTCGATGTGGCGGATGTGCTCGAGGGCGCGCCGCTCCATCTCGCCGGTGAGCCACTCGACGTAGTAGCTGCCGGCGAGGGGGTCCACCACGCGGTCGGCGCCCGACTCGTGGGCGATGATCTGCTGGGTGCGGAGCGCGATGGTGACCGCCTCCTCGGTGGGGAGCGCGTACGTCTCGTCGAGCGAGTTCGTGTGCAGCGACTGGGTGCCGCCGAGCACCGCCGCGAAGGCCTGCAGCGCGGTGCGCACCACGTTGTTGTAGGGCTGCTGCGCGGTGAGCGAGACCCCCGCGGTCTGCGCGTGCGTGCGGAGCAGGAGCGACTCCTTGCGCTTCGCCCCGAACCGCTCCCTCATGGTGCGCGCCCAGATGCGGCGCGCCGCCCGGAGCTTCGCGACCTCCTCGAAGAAGTCGTTGTGCACGTCCCAGAAGAAGCTGAGCCGCTGCGCGAACGCGTCCACCTCGAGGCCCCGGTCCACGCACTCCTGCACGTACTCGATGCCGTCCGCGAGGGTGAAGGCCAGCTCCTGCACCGCGGTCGCCCCCGCCTCGCGGATGTGGTAGCCGGAGATCGACACCGGGTTCCAGCGCGGCATCTCCCTCGCGCAGAACTCGATCACGTCGCAGTTCACCTTCACGGCGGGAGCGGGCGGGATCATCCACTCCTTCTGCGCGATGTACTCCTTCAGCATGTCGTTCTGCAGCGTGCCGCCGAGCCTGGCGCGGGGGACGCCCTGCTTCTCCCCGACGGCGACGTACATCGCGAGCGCGATCACCGCCGTGGCGTTGATGGTCATCGACGTCGTGACGTCGCCGAGCGGGATGCCGTCGAACAGGAGCTCGAAGTCGCGCAGGGTCGAGACGGCGACGCCCTCCTTGCCGACCTCGCCGCGGCTCATCGGGTGGTCCGCGTCGTAGCCCATGAGCGCGGGCATGTCGAAGGCGGTCGAGAGGCCGTGGACGCCGTGCTGCAGCAGGTACTTGAAGCGCCGGTTCGTGTCCTCGGGGCTGCCGAAGCCGGCGAACTGGCGCATCGTCCAGATCCGCCCGCGGTACATCGAGGCCTGCGGGCCGCGGGTGAACGGGTAGCGGCCCGGGTAGCCGACGTCGCGCAGGTAGTCGCTCTCCCGCACGCTCGCGGGGTCTAGGACGTCGGGGATGGGGATCCCCGAGTCGGTCTCGAAGCGGGCCTTGCGCCGGGCGAGCTTGCCGAGGACCTCCGCGAGCTCTCCCTGCGTCCACGACTCGCGCTCCGCGAGGATCCGCTCCAGCTCCTCGCGCGCGAACGTCGGGTGCTCGGCGCGCTCGGGCGCAGCGGGGGTCTCCTTGCGGTTCGACGCCTCCTTGGGACCGAGCTCCTTCGCCGCCTTCGCCATGAGACCTCCGCTCCCGGGTGCTCAGGACATCTAGCCCTGGCACGCGATGGGCGCAGGAGGCCCGGGCGGGGACGGGGTCGGCGCGAGAGGCCGGATCGCCGAGGACCGCGCCGAGGAGGAGGTTCGCACCAGGAGGCACCTCGCGGCGCAGACGCCGCGAGGCTCGGCGCGTCGACCCGAGCGACGAGGGGCTCTCAGTACTGACCGTAGAGGTAGACGGCGGGCATCACGCCGAACGCGCCGAGATCGCGCTCGCGGAAGAGCACCTCCGCCGTGCCCGCGGTGTAGAGCAGGTTCAGCTCGGCGCCGACGAAGACATGCCGGTAGCCGATCGCCGCGCCGAGCACGCCGCCGGAGGTGTGGACGAGGCCGCTCGCGTCCGTCCCGAGCAGCGTCTTCTGCGCCTCGCCGCCGTCGTAGACGATGGGGAGATCGGGGATGACCTGGACCTTCCAGCGCGTGAGGGTGTAGCGCGCACCGACGTAGGTGTGGGCGATCTCGCGCCACTGGCGCCCGGCCACGAAGGCGAGCTGGTAGTCGGTGAGCCCCGCCTCCCCGTGGAGCACGCTCTCGATGACGTCGCCGAACGTCCCGAGGTCGCGCGTGCCGCCGCCGAGCAGCACCGTGCCCGCCCACCCCTCCGCGCTCGCGTCGCGGGGACCGAACGCCTGGAAGCCGAGGTCGATGGCCTTCGAGTCGGGCCCCCAGTGGATCCCCGCGTCGAAGCCCGGCGCGAAGCCGTAGCGGACGGAGACCTCGCTGTGGGACGACAGCGGCGCGACGAGCGCGAAGCGGAACGCCGCGTCCACCACGGGCTCGACGTCCGCGACGTTCCAGCACTGGTCCGCGCCGTTCGGGCAGCTCGTCGCCTTGGAGCGGAGGTTCTCGGCGAGGTCCCTGCCGTCGCGCACGATCTCCGCGGCCTGCGTGTTGACCTGGTAGCCCGAGCCGAAGCCGGCGCGGAACGCGCCCTTCGGAGCGACCCGGCCGGTGTTCCCGACGAAGCTCGGGGCGGCGCAGCCGCTGGCGGCGAGGAGCGTCAGGAGGGCGAGGAGGCGCATGGCCCCGAATGGTAGCAGGACGGGGGGCCGCTTCGCCTCCCCGCAAGCCTCTCCCACCGCGCCGTACGCGCTTGACCGCTCGCGCGCGAGGCCCTATAAACCCGCGTCTCTTGAACGCTTTGGTGAGGTAGCTCAGTCGGCTAGAGCGAGGGTCTCATAATCCCTAGGTCGGGAGTTCGATTCTCCCCCTCACCACTCCAGGGCCGCCGCGAGGCGGCCTTTCTTGTTTGTTTGGGGCGCCTGGGGCAGCGCCGCCCGACTTCGAAGACGGGCACAAGGCGAAGCGCCGCCGTCGGTCCCGCCACCTGCGTCGGACCGAGAGCGCCCACGCCGCGTGGCACAGACTGCGGTTGGCTCAGCTGCACTTCGCTCACGTAGCGCAACCCCGCTTCACTCCGGGAGGCTCCCCGTCGCGCTCGGCGATCTGGGTGCCCGAGCAATGCGACCTTCCCCGCGCGGCTCCCGCCTTCTGGCGCGGCATGCGCGCGCAGAAACGCTCCAACGTCCACGCGCGCGCACGTCCCCCATCGACGCCACCACACCATTCGTAGCGTCCTTCATATCGCCCCCCGAACTCACGTCTCCGCGCGGCCGCTGGGCGAACGCTCACGCCGTCTGCGAGAGTCGCTCCGTATCGCTGCATTCGGGCGAGACACTCGTGGCGGGAGGGGTTCATGAGGCGCGCAATTCTCATGGTGGCGGTGGGCGCATCGGTGTCATTGGCGACGAGCGCGCTGGGGCAGACCGTCCCGGTGATCATCGACCTGGGAACGCTCGGGGGAACGGAGAGCTACACCTCTGCGCCCCCCCAGGCGTTGACTGCGACAGGGCGGGTGTTGACCGAGACGGGCCAGGTGGTGGGAACCAGCACCTTGGCGGACGGCTCGCTCCACGCGTTCTCGTGGACGCAGGCCGGCGGCATGGTTGACCTGGGGACGCTCGGGGGCGGCCGCAGCGAGGCGTCCGCGGCGAGCGACGGCGGCCAGGTGGTCGGGGCGAGCGCCCTGGCCGACGGCTCTTCGCACGCGTTCTCGTGGACGCAGGCGGGAGGCATGGTCGATCTGGGGACGCTCGGCGGAACGAACAGCCACGCCTCCGCCGTGAACGAGAGCGGTCAGGTCGTCGGCGAAAGCTGGATGCCACCGGATGACCTCTATGCTCATTCCCACGCATTCCTGTGGACGCAGGAAGACGGGATGACTGATCTGGGGGCGCTGCGCAATCCAGAGTCTTTGAACGTGAAGGATTCGGCCGGGGCGACCGCGATCAACGACGCGGGCCAGGTCATCGGCATCAGCGGGTGGTACACGGAGTATCACGTGTTCTTCTGGGACTCCGGCAACATGATCGATCTAATCCCTCAATACGGCGGTTACAGCGGAGCCTCGTCCGTGAACGAGAGTGGCCAGGTGGTCGGGTGGACGTGGTGGGGACATTGGACCTCTAGACCGTTCTCCTGGACGAGAGAGAGCGGGTTCATCGATCTCGGAACGCTCCCCGGTGGATGGTTGTCCGAAGCCTCCGCGGTCAACGACAGCGGCCAGGTCGTGGGGTGGAGCATGACGGGTCCCGGCTACCCTGACACGGGCCCACGGCACGCATTCTCGTGGACGCAGGATGGCGGGATGATCGATCTGGGAACGCTCGCCGGGATGGAGAGCAGCGAGGCGCGCGCGGTGAACGACAGGGGTCAGGTGGTGGGCACGGGCACCTCTTCGGACGGCTCCGTCCGCGCCTTCTCGTGGACCCAGGCGGGCGGAATGATCGATCTCGGTGCGCTCGGCGGAGGCCGCAGCGAGGCGTTCGCGATCAACGAGAGCGGACAGATCGCTGGCGAGAGTCAGCTGGCGGACGGTTCGTGGCACGCCGTGCTCTGGAAGACCGATCCCGTCGCCGAGATCGAGCTGCTGGTTCAGACGATCGACCGCATGGCGCTGCCGTTCGGGACGCAGACCAGCCTGGAGAGGAAGCTCGCTGCTGCGAACGCCGCGCTCGCAGCGGGGGACATCCCGGCGGCCTGTGAGGTCCTCGCGTCGTTCCGCGACTCGGTGAGCGCGCAGAGCGAGAAGCGGATCACGCGAGATCAGTCGCAGGATCTCGTCGCGTTCGCCGCGGACGTTCACGACATGTTGCAGTGCCCTTGAGGTCACCTCGAGGCGCGTTCGAGCGCGAGCACGGGCCGCGTGGCGCAGCGCTGCCCTGTGCTCGCGCCCGGGCTGGCGAGTTCTGACGGACCTGGAGGCTGACGACAGCGGCGGCTTCCGCTCTGCCACTTCACTCGGCCGTGCTCCGTGTCAGACGAGTGTGATACCCACCTCCGTCGCCCGACCCCCGCTCGCGACGGGATGGCTTTCTTGCTCATCTTACTCGACGTGGTACACGGGTACGTCGGGCGATATCGGAGGATTTCGGATGGGGAAGGCGCAGACGTCGATCTCGACGCGGACGCAGGAGTTCACGCCCCGAGAGCTTCCCCTGAAGGTCCCCGAGGACCCACCCCGCCCGGCGCCGCGACCTCCGCAGCGCCCCGCCGACCGCATCAAGGAAGCCCTGCTGCGCTGGCTCGAGGAGGAGATGTGATGCTGGAGCTGCTGCCCTTCGACGACGAGTCGCCCTCCCCGCTCGACGAGGTCGTCGAGGAGATCGACGCCGCGCTGGACGCCTCCTTCCTCTCCGACCTGGCCGATGCGTTCGAGCGCGTGAAGCGCGCGCGCGAGCAGCTCGCCGCCGCGTCGATCGCCTAGCTTCGGTCAGCGCCCTCTAGTCCCGCGACAGCTCGCGCGCGGCGCGCTCGTCCGGCTCGGCCTGGTACTCCGCCTCCTCCGCCTCGAGGCCGGTCTCGATCTCGGACGGCGCTGCGAGGATCCGCCCGAGCTGGATGTGGCGCGAGAACAGGAAGAAGAGCCCGAGCCCCACCTGCTGCGCGAGCTGCACCGCCCAGAGCACGTTCGCGAAGGCGACGCCCTGCGTCGCCACCACCTGGCGCGGCGCGAACAGCGACAGCCCCAACACGATCGCCCCCTGGAACGTCCCGATCATGCCCGGGCCGGCGGGGATCATCACCCCCACGATGAGCACGCCGAGCAGCGTGCACGCCTGCGCGGCGTCGAGCTCGAAGCCGAACCCGCGCGCGAGGAGCGCCATGCCCCACGCGTTGAGGCCCCAGTAGATCGCCGTGAGCAGGAAGAACTGCGCGAGCTTGGAGCGGCTGGGCACGAGGCGCAGCCCGTGGATGAATGCGTCCAGCATGCCCGACGCGCGCGCCGCCAGCCTCGGCGAGAGCGGCCGCAGCACGGCCTCCGCGATGCGCACGGCGAGCGTGCGGTTGCGGTAGGCCACGACGAGGAAGGCGAGCAGCCCTCCGAAGGCGAGCGACACGACCAGGCCGGCGGTCCTCAGGAGCTGCACGCCGGGCGTACCGTCCGGCAGGGCGAGGAGCATCACCACGAGCAGGACGCCCGTGAAGAGGCCGTCCACCACGCGCTCCACGACCACCGACGACAGCGCGGACGAGACCCGCAGGCGCGGCCGCTCCGCCACGAGATACGGCCGCGCGAACTCGCCCAGCCGGAACGGCAGCACGACGAGCGCCATGAACCCGACCGCCGACACCGCGTTGAGCCGCGAGAAGGGCAGCTTCGCGACGGGCTCGAGCAGGATGCCCCAGCGCACGGTCCGCGCGAGGTGGATGCCCAGCAGGATGAGCACGTACGGCGCGAGGAAGCGGTAGTCCGCCGCGCGGATCTCGTGCACGATCGCCGAGAGATCCTTGCCTCGGAGGGTGAGCCACAGCGCCAGGCCTGAGATCGCGATCCCGACGAGCGCCTGCACGATGCGTCTCAACGCATGCTCCTCCGGCGAGGCCGCGGGCGCGGGCTCCCTCGAGCGCCGGCGTCGCAACGGTCCAGCGACGCTGCCGCGGGTGGGCGGTGATACCACGCGAACGGCGCCCCGGCCAGGGCCCCTCCACGCCTGGTCCCACGCTCAGGAGACGGGGTAGCGCGGCGGATCGCCGCGGGCGACGCGCTCCACGTCCTCGAGCACCCGCCGCGCCATGGCCGCCCGCGTCTCGCGGGTACCGGAGCCGAGGTGCGGGGTGAGGACGACGTTCGGGAGCGGGAGGTACGCCTCGGGCACGCGGGGCTCGTCCGGGAAGACGTCGAGCCCCGCGGCGCCGATCCGCCCGTCCGCGAGGGCCTCCGCGAGCGCGGCGTCGTCGAGCACCCCGCCGCGGGCGGTGTTCACCACGATCGCGCCGGGCTTGAGGAGGGCGAGGCGCTCGCGGGAGAGGAGGTTGCGGGTGGCCGGGACGAGCGGAACGTGCAGCGACACGAAGTCGGCCTCCGCGAGCAGCCGCTCGAGCCCGACCCGCTCCGCCCACGCGACGCCCGCGTCGCGCGGGCTCGTGTAGAGCACCCGGGTGTCGAAGCCCCGCGCGCGGCGCGCGAACGCCTGGCCGATGCGGCCGAAGCCGACCACGCCCACGGTCTTGCCGGTCACCTCGGTGCCGAGCATCCAGGCCGGATCGACCTCCGTCCAGCCGCCGGCGCGGACGACCCGGTCGCCCTCGACGACGCGGCGCGCGGCGGCGAGGAGGAGCGCCATCGCGTGATCGGCGGTGGCGTCGGTGACGACGCCGGGCGTGTTCGTGACGAGGACGCCGCGCCGGCGGCACGCGTCGAGATCGAGGTGGTTCACGCCCACCCCGTAGGAGGCGACGTGCCGGAGGGCGGGGAGCGCGTCCACGAGCGCCGCGTCCACCCGGTCGATGTAGGTCGGCACGAGCACCGCCGCCTCGCGGGCCTCCTCGACGAGGCGCTCGCGAGGCGGGGGGCGAGGGGCGCCGCCGCGCACCTCGAAGAGCTCGCGGAGCGGTGCGAGCTCTCCGCCGGGTAGCGCGCGGACGAGGTAGAGCACGGGCTTCACGCGTCGTCCTCCTCGTGCGACGGCGGCTGGGCAGGCGTCTCGGCGCCGTCGCCCGGGCGCGGGCCCGGGATACGGTACTCCTCGCCGAGCCACTTGCCGAGGTCGAGCAAGCGGCACCGAGGCGAGCAGAACGGGAACGAGCGGTTCTCGCTGCGGGGCGGGACGGGCTTCCCGCAGATGGAGCAGGCGCGCGGCACGGGACCGATCTACCGCGTCCGCCCCGCTCCGCGCATCACGATCGTCGCGGGCCGGCCCGGGGGCTCAGGACTCCGGGCAGCTCGCCGGAAGGAGGGGCCGGATCGCCTCCTCCAGCTCCGCGCCGCGCATCCCGCCCTCGAACGTCTGCCGCAGCTTCCCCTCGGCGTCCACGAGGTAGGTGCGCGGATAGCCCTGGACGTTCCAGAGCTCCAGCGCCTCGGCCCGCTCGTCGAGCAGCACCGGATACGGGATCTGCGGCGCCATCTTCAGGACGTCCTCGCGCGCCGATTCCTCCGCCACCCCCAGGATCTCGAAGCAGCGGCCGCGGTGCGCACGCCAGACCTCCGCGAACTCCGGGATCTCCTCCCGGCACGGGCCGCACCAGGTCGCCCAGAAGTTCACTGCCACCACCTTGCCGCGCAGCGCGGCCAGATCCACGGAGCGCCCCGCCAGGTCCGGCAGGACGAGCGGGGGCGAAGGCTCCCCCGAGGCGACCGGCGGGGCCGACTTGCGCAGCAGGAGCTGCGTCACCAGCAGCGCGGCGACGGCGAGGATGGCGAGCTTGGTCCAGTTCCGCATGGGCAGGAAAGTATAGGCGCCTCCGTGCGCCAGACCGTAAGATCCACGCGGCTCGATGAGGATTCACGCGCTACTCCTCGGAGCGGCACTCGCGGCCCTCCCGGCCGCGGCCCAGACGCCGAGCGCCGAGGAGCCTCCGGCCGCGGGCGTGCTGACGCGCGCGCCCGAGCTCCTCGCGTTCGTCCCCGCCGAGTACCCGCCGGACGCGGAGGAGAAGGGAATCGAGGGGTCGGTCGAGCTCGCGATCGTGATCGACGAGCGTGGCGAGGTGCAGCAGGCCGTGGTGATCGATCCGGGCCCGCACCCGGGTTTCGCGCCGGCGGCGCTGCACGCGGTCCAGCAGTTCCGCTTCCGCCCCGCCGAGATCGACGGCGCTCCGGCGCCGGTGGAGATCACCTACCGCTACGACTTCGTGCTGCGCCGCGCCCCGCCTCCCCCGCCGGCGCCGGCGCCGCTCGTGCTGAGCGGCCGGGTCATCGAGCGCGGCACGCGGGCACCGGTGGCCGGCGCCTCCATCGACGTGAGCGGCGTCGCGGCCGAGACCGACGCCGACGGCCGCTTCGAGGTGCGCGGCGTCGCCCCCGGCGTCGCGCGCGTGCGCGTGGTCGCCCCCGAGCACGAGCCCCTTCAGCTGGAGGAGCTCATCGAGGCGGGCAAGCGCCGCGAGGTCGAGTACCGCCTGTCCAGGCGCAGCTACGATCCGTACGAGTCGGTGGTCCGGGGCGAGCGCCCGCGCCGCGAGGTGAGCGTCCACACGATGGAGGTCGAGGAGATCCGGACCCTCCCCGGCACGCAGGGCGACACGCTCAAGGTCCTCCAGAACTTTCCCGGCGTCGCCCGCAGCCCGTTCGGCATCGGGCTGCTCGTCGTGCGGGGCTCGGAGCCGTCCGAGACCAACGTCTACCTGGACGGCATCCCCGTCCCCCTGCTCTTCCACTTCGGCGGGGTCACCTCCGTCGTCTCCTCCGACGTGATCGAGACGCTCGAGTTCCTCCCCGGGAACTTCGCGGCGCGCTTCGGGCGCGCGCTCGGTGGCACCGTCGACCTCCGCACGCGCGAGGGCCGGGACGCCTTTCACGGCGCGGCGCAGCTCGATCTGTTCGACGGGCGCCTCGAGATCGAGGGGCCCGTCGCGGGCGGGACCGGCTTCGTCGCGGTCCGGCGCAGCTGGGTGGACGCGGTGCTCGCCCTGGCGCTCCCGCGTGTGGCGCCCGACACGGCGGACGAGCTGCGCGTCGCGCCGCGCTACTGGGACTACCAGGCGAAGCTCTCGCGGCCCGCGCTCGGCGGCACCGTGACGCTCCTCGCCTACGGCTCCGACGACAAGCTCGAGTTCGTCGAGAGCGGCGAGTCGAGCGGGCGCCCCACGTTCTACCTCTCCACCGTGTTCCACCGCCTGGGCGCGCGCTGGCGAAGGCCCCTCGGCGCGGCCAACAACGATCTGGTCCTCGCCCTCGGGCGCGAGAGCTTCGACGTGCTCCAGTCGTCGAACTTCGGCGTGCTGACGGAGGTCCGCTCCCTGACGGTCCGCGACACGCTCGCCTGGCGCGCCTCCGAGCGGCTCACGCTCGAGGCCGGGGTGGACGCGATCCTCCGCTCCCTCGACTACTCCATCTACGCGCCGCCGCTCTCGGCGCCCGGCACGATCGGCGAGTTCGACGAGGAGCGTCCCGAGACCACCGTCGGCGAGAGCACGCGCATCTCGTGGCTCGCGCCGGGCGGCTGGGTCGAGGCGGACTGGCGCGCGACCGGGCGGCTCCGGCTCGTGGCGGGCCTGCGCGTGGACGCGGACTCGCGCCTGCGCGGGCGGAGGGCCTGGGTCGACCCGCGCGCCTCGGCCTTCTATGACCTCCGGCCCGGCACCACGCTCTCCGCCGCCGCCGGCCTGTTCGGCTCCGCGCCCCAGCCCCAGGACGCCACCGAGACGTTCGGCAACCCCGACGTCGGCCCGCAGCGCGCGCTCCACCTCGCGCTCGGGGTGCGCCAGGCGCTGCCGTGGTCCGCGCGGCTCGAGGTCACCGGCTTCTACAAGCGGCTGTGGGACCTCGTGGTCGTCACCCGCGCCACCGACGAGAACGGGGACCTGCAGCAGGTGTCCAACGAGGGACGCGGCGAGGTGCTCGGGCTCGAGGTGATGGCCCGGCGGGAGCTCGCGCGCGGGCTCTTCGGCTGGCTCTCGTACACGTGGTCGCGCTCGATCCGCCAGGACGATCCGAGCATGCCCTCGTACCCGGAGTGGCACCCCTTCCCTCTCGACCAGACGCACATCTTCTCCCTCGTGCTCAGCTACCGGCTGCCGGGTGACTGGATCCTGGGGACGCGGGTGCGCGGGGTGAGCGGCAACCCCTACACGCCGTTCGAGGGGAGCGTCTACGACGCCGACTCCGGCCGCTACCAGTGCATCCCCTCCGCGCGGCGCTACGCGGGCCGCCTGCCGGGCTTCTTCCAGGCGGACGCGCGCGTCGACAAGCGCTTCGTGTACGGCTCCTGGATGCTGTCCGTGTACCTCGACGTGCAGAACGTCACGAACCGCGAGAACGCCGAGTTCCGCTTCCCGAGCTACGACTGCTCGCAGACCTACGCCATCCCCTCCGTCCCCGTGCTGCCCGCGTTCGGCCTGCGCGCCGAGTGGTGACCCATGGCCCGCCCCGCTCTGCCGCTCGCCCTCGCGCTCGCCCTCGCCGCCTCCGCGTGCGACACCGGGTTCGCCCCGCAGTACCGGGTGGAGGATCTCCGCATCCTGGCCGTCCGCGCTCAGGTGGTGGGCAGCCTCGCCGCCGACGCGGACCTCGGCGAGACCGTGCGGCTCACCGCGCTCGTCGCGAACCCGCTCGGGCGATCCCCGGTGCGCGTGCGCTGGGCGACCTGCATCCCGGACGGCACGGAGGCGCTCCCCCCCTGCCTCGACCCCGACGCGCTCCGCGACGTGGACCGTCTGCTCGCCGAACCGGGCGTCGTCGCGCTCGGCGAGGGCGCCGAGATCGAGGTGAGCGTGCCGCAGGTGAGCGGCGCGTTCGATCGGCTGATCGCCCGCGCAGAGGCGGAGCCCGCCTACGCCTGCAGCCTGTACCTCGAGCTGCCCGTGCTCGTGGTCGCCGAGGCCGGCGAGGCGCAGCAGGTGGCGGTGAAGCGCGTCCGGCTCACGCCCGGCCGCGAGATCGACGGGACGGACCTCGCCGGCGCCTACGTGAAGAACTCGAATCCGGCCCCCCTGGCGGTGCGCCGCGTCGCGAACGAGGACGTTCCCTGCGGCGAGGGCGCGCCGGTGGTCGTGCCGTGCCGGGACGACACCCCCTGCGGCGGGCTGGCCTGCGGCCCGGACGGCTACTGCGCGGGCACGTTCCCGCAGGGCCGCGGGGTGCTCTGCGCGCGCCCCGATCCCGGCGCGGTCGATCCGCCCTACAACCAGTGCGCGCCCGACGGCTCTCGCACGCCGTACTTCGAGTCCATGGACTGGCAGTGGTACGTGACCGCGGGGAAGTTCCCCGAGTTCAACGGCGTCGGGAACGCCACCGGGGATCCGGTCGAGTTCGAGGCGCCCGACGGGCCGTTCACCATCTGGGTCATCCTGCGCGACGGTCGCGGCGGCGAGGCGTGGCTCGCGCGCGACGTGCCGGCCCGCCCGCGGTGACGCGCTGCCGCGTCGCGGCACGCGGTCGCCGCCGGAGGCCCGCGCTCACGGCACCGCGGACGCCGCGCCCGTGGAGATGAGCGTCTTGAGGTCGTCGTCGGTGAAGTACAGGCCGCCGCCGAAGAAGACGTCGCTGCCGATGTTGAAGCTCCGGCCGCCGGGGTAGTTGCCCGTCTCCCACTGGTTCAGGAAGTCGTCGACGCCCGTGGTCACGTAGAAGTGCTGGAAGAAGTGGTAGTTCGCCCAGATCTTCGCGCGCGGGTACACGGAGCGGCCGGGGCGCGAGAACTGGTACATGTTCACCGACAGCTGAAGCGCGTCGTTCAGGAGGTGCAGGTCGGAGCCGACGCCGCCCGAGCCCTCGATGAGGCCGGCGCGGAAGGTGACCATTCCGTAGCGCTTCGCGAGCTGCAGCGAGAAGGTGAGCTTCTCCTCGTTCAGCGTGCGCGTGACGAGCGTGGTGGTCTCGACGTTCGTGCCCGGAGGGCGCGTGGTGATCGTCTCCGTCGTGACGGTGTTCACGCCGCGCGGATCCGAGGCCAGCTCGATGAGGTAGTACTTGTCCGGCCGGGGCATGAGCCGCGCGCCGAAGTAGATCTTGGAGCCGGGGCGACCCTCGGAGACGGTCTGGTTGAGCAGCCACTCGGAGCGGAGCTGCAGCTGGATCTGCAGCTTCACGAGCCGATCGACGTAGTCGCTGATCCCCTCGACGGCCTCCCCGACCTTGCGCCCGAGCCGCTCGTCCACGAGGAGCTTGCCCGCCGGGCTCTTCCCCTCGTTCACCTTCTCGAGCATGCTGTCGAGGCTCGCGAGGCTGGTGTTCAGCCGATCCACCGCCTGCTTCACGCCGCGCGCCTCGGCCTGCGCCTGCGCGCGCTGCTCGGGAGTGCCGGCGAGAGCCCCCGGCGTCCCCGGAGCACCCGGCGCCCCAGGCGTGCCCGGCGCACCAGGCGCTCCCGGCACGCCCTTCGCCCCCGGCGTCCCCGGCGCCCCGCCGCCCTGCGGGTCGAGGATGTCCTGCACGCTGGCGAGGACCACGTTGAGGCGCGAGGTGAGGTCCTCGACGTTGCGGGCGATGTTGTGGATCCGCTCCTTGTCGCGGGCCGAGATCTCCGCGAGCGCGCCCGTGAACTCCCGGGTGTTGGCCAGGATCTCCGAGATCGTCTGGCCCTCCTCGGCGACGACCTGGTCCACCTGGCGCGTGATGCGGGCGAGGTTCTCCACGATCTCGCGGAGGCTCCCCTGGTCTCCCTTGACCGTGTCCGCCAGGTCGCCCGTGATCGTCTGGACGTCCGAGGCGATCTTCGCCATCGAGTCCATGAGCTCCTGCGCCGTCGCCGCCGCCCGCGCGCACGCGATCTCGCGCTCCTCCTCGGGCAGGTCCTTGAGCTTCGGGGACGCGTCGGAGCCGGGGACCGCCTCGAGGACGGCGTCCGGGAGCAACGCGGACGGGTAGATCTTGGTGAGGCAGGCGTCCTTGTGGAGCTCGACGTCGTTCTTCACCCGGATGTCGAGGCGCGCGCGGGCGCCCTCGAGCCGGATGTCGTCCACCTCGCCGATCTGGATGCCGGCGATCTGCACGCGGCTCTTCCAGGTGAGGCCGGTCGCGTCCCGGAAGTACGCGTGCACGAGGTAGCTGTCGCGATCGGAGAACCCACCCTTGCGGAAGAAGGTGATGGCGACGAGGAACGCGAGGCCGGTGACGGCTGCGAGGATGCCTACGGCGAGCGCCCTGTTGACGGCCGGCTTCACGATGCGTCCTCGTGGACTCCTACTGCTTCTCGAACCACAACGAGAGGAATCGCTGCACGAAAGGGTCCTGGCTCTCCCGCACCTCGGCGGGGGTACCCTCGGCGACGAGGTGCCCATCGTAGAGCACCCCGAGCCGGTCGGCCACCTTGAAGGCGCTCGCGATGTCGTGGGAGATGACCATGCTCGTGATCCCCAGGGCCCGCTTCGCGTTGAGGATCATGCCGTCCACGTAGTCGGTGGTGATGGGATCGAGCCCCGTGGTCGGCTCGTCGTAGAGCACCACCTGCGGGTCCGACACGAGCGCGCGCGCGAGCGCGACCCGCTTGCGCATGCCGCCGGAGAGCTCGGACGGCCAGCGCTCGAGGACCTCCTCCCCCAGGTCGACCACGCGGAGCTTCTCGATGACGCGGCGCCGGACCTCCGCCGCGGGGATCCGCTCGCCGCGGCGCTTCTCCGTGAGCGGGAAGGCGACGTTCTCGAACACCGTCATCGAGTCGAAGAGCGCCGCGCCCTGGAACACCATCCCGAACATCTGCCGCGCCTCGGTGAGCTCCTTCCCGTGGAGCGCCGAGATCTCGACGCCGCCGACCCGCACGGTGCCGCGGTCGGGCTTGAGCAGGCCGATGACGTGCTTCATGAGCACGGTCTTCCCCGAGCCGGAGCCGCCCAGCACGACGAAGGTGGTGCCCTCCGGGATGGTGAGGTCGATCCCCTTCAGCACCTGGTTGTCCCCGAAGGACTTCCACAGATCGCGGACCTCGATCACGCCTCAGGTCCCCACCGAGATGAACGTGATGACGTAGTCGGCGAGCAGGATCGTGATCGAGCTCGCCACCACCCCGCGCGTCGTGCCCTCGCCCACGCCCTTCGCGCCGCCGAACGCGGCGTAGCCGCGCCAGGTGGTGATGACCGAGACGATGAGCCCGAACACCACCGCCTTGAACAGGCCGTGGAGGATGTCCCCGACGTCCATGAACTCCTGGGTGTGCGCGAGGTACGGGCCGATCGGGATCCCCGCCACGTACACGCCCATCACGAACCCGCCCGCGTAGCCGAGCGAGTTGAAGAGCATGGTGAGGAACGGGAACATGATCAGCGAGGCGATCACCCGGGGCACCACCAGGTACTGGATGGGGTTCACCGCCATCGACTCCATCGCGTCGATCTGCTCGGTGACGCGCATGGTGCCGAGCTCCGTCGCGATGGCGCTGCCCGAGCGGCCCGTCACCATGAGCGCGGTGAACACGGGCGAGAGCTCGCGGGCGAGCGAGAAGGCGACCGAGCCTCCGACGTAGCCCTCGGCGGCGAACTGCTTCATCGCGAAGTTCATCTGCAAGGCGAACACCATCCCCGCGAAGGTCCCGGTGACGCCGACGATGAAGGCCGAGCCCACCCCGATGAAGGCCATCTGGGCGAGCACGAGCTCGAGCCGGAACGGCGGCCGGACGGCCCATCCGACCATCTCGCCCGCGAACATGAGCATCCGCCCGAGGTCCTCGAGCCCGGCCTTGAGGCGACCCATCGGCGCGCACTATCGCACGCCGGCGCTCGGCGCGCCGCTTTCCGGGGAGCCGGTTGCAGCGCGCGGGCCCATCGCTATACTCCCGCGCCCCATGGTCAAGGTCGGCGGCGAGGTCGATGCGTTCTGCACGAAGTGCCAGCTCACGCTCGCGCACACGGTGCACGCTGTGGTTTCCGGGCGACCTGTGAAGGTGGAATGCAACACCTGCCACGGGGTGCACCGCTACCGGGATCCGCCCGGGCGCGCGACCCCTCGTCCGGCCGGAGCGCGGGCCGAGCGCCTCCCGCGCCAGAAGGCGGCGGTGGTCGCGTTCGAGGACCTGCTCGCCGGCAAGGATCTCTCCGGCGCCCAGCCGTACTCGCCCAAGCGGACCTACGCCGAGAACGACGTGGTCGATCATCCCACCTTCGGCCGCGGCTTCGTCTCGGCGGTCCGCGACGCGGGCAAGATCGAGGTGACGTTCCGCTCGGACGTGAAGGTGCTCGTGCACGGCCGCGCCTGAGCTTCCGCGTCGCACCGTGTGGCACCGCGGGTGATCCCGGATCGCGCCCGCGTACGACGCTCACCCCGCCCGCAGCGCCTGGAGCGCCTCCGCCATGTCGGCCGGGAGCGGCGCCTCCAGCACCAGCGTCGCGCCGGTCGAGGGGTGCCGGAGCTCCAGCCGGGAGGCGTGTAGCGGCGTGCGGGAGAGGAGCACGCGCGCGTCCGGGCCGTGCAAGGGGCCCTCGTCGCCGTAGTCCGGGTCCACCGCCAGCGGGTACCCCGCGTGCATGAGGTGGACGCGGATCTGGTGGGTGCGCCCCGTCTCCGGGGCCGCCTCGACGAGGGCGAGCGCGCCGCCCGCCCAGGCGCGCGGCGGGAAGGTCTCGAGGGTCCGGATCCGCGTCACCGCGGCCTTGGCGCGCGGGTCTCCCGGGCGCGCGGGGCGCATCCGCCCGCGCCGCGCGGGCGCGATGGGTGCGTCGAGGCACGCCTCGGCGGGCGGATCGCCGCGCACGATCGCGGCGTAGCGCTTGCGCGGCTCCCCGCGATCGAAGGCGAGGTTCAGCGCGCGGTGCGCCTCCGCCGTCCGCGCGAACACGAGCACCCCGGTGGTGCCACGATCCAGCCGGTGCACCACCCAGAGCCGGCCGTGCGCCGCCTCGAGCTCCTCGCGCAGGCTGAGCTCGTCGCCGCCGCGGCCGGGGATGACGAGGCGCCCCGCCGGCTTGTCCACGACGAGCAGCGCCGCGTCCGCGAGGAGGACCCGCGGCCCGCCCGCCTCCGCGCCCGCGCTCATGGCGCCACCATCACACCATCTTCCTCGCGGGGATCACCGTCACCGGCCCGAAGCGCTCGAGGGAGCGCGCGATGGCCTTCGCCGGGCCGACCGCCACGACGACCCGCCGCTCGAGGGGGAAGTAGCGGCGCGCGGCGAGCCGGCACTCGTCCGGCCCGACCGCCCGGACGCGATCGCGGAACAGCCGGACGTCGTCGTCGGGGAGATCGAACAGCGCGAGGTCGGCGAGCTTCTCGGCGAGCTGATCGTGCGTCTCGAGCGAGAGCGGGAAGAGGCCGCAGAGGTAGCTCTTCGTGCGCTCCAGCTCGTCGCCGGTGGGGCCCTCCTCGGCGAAGCGCGCCGTCTCGTCCAGGGCGACCTGGACGATCTCGGCGGTGGTCTCCACCTTCGTGAAGGTGGAGACGAAGAAGACGCCGCCCGACGCGCTCGTGGCGAAGCGGCTGCGCACGCCGTAGGAGAGGCCGCGGTTCACGCGGATCGCCTCCATGAGCCGCGAGGTGAAGCCGCCGCCGAGCAGCGCGCTCGCGACGATCCCGGGGACGTAGTCCGGGCTCTTCCGCGGGAAGCCGGGCGACGCGATGCGCACCTGCGACTGCGTGACGTCGGGCTTGTCCACCACGACGACCTGCGTCTCCGGCGGCGCCGGGGCGCGCACCGGCGTCGCCGCGCCGTCGGGCCCGCGCCACGCGCCGAAGCGGCGCCGGACGAGCGAGAGGACCTCGGAGACCTCGACCTTCCCGACCACCACGAGGATCGCCTCGGAGGGCCGGTAGTGGTGGCCGTGGAAGGCGACGACGTCGGCGCGGCGCGCGTCGGAGAGATCGCGCACGCGCCCCTCGGGCGGGTGGCCGTAGGGATGATCGCCGAACGCGGCCGCGAGCATCGCGCGGTCGGCGACCACCGAGGGCTCGTCGAGGTCGTGCGCGAGCGCGGCGATCTCGCGCCGCTGGAGCCGCTTCACCTCCGCCGGCGGGAACGTCGGGCGGGTGGCCAGGTCGGCGAGGATGTCCGTGCAGCGCGGCAGCTCCTCGAGCGGCGCGGACAGGCCGAAGTACGTGGCGTCCTCGTCCACCCCGGCGCCGATCTCCGCCCCGAGCGACTCGACCGCGAGATCGATCTCGGGGCCGGTGCGGCGGCGGGTGCCCCGGCGCGCGGCGAGCGCGACGAGGTGGGCGAGGCCGCTGCGGCGCGGGGGGTCGAGCGAGGAGCCGCCGCGCAGCACGAGGCGCACCGCCGCGAGCGGCACGCCGGGCCGCTGGGCGATCACGACCGACAGGCCGCTCGGCAGGCTCTCCCGGTGGATGGGCGGCAGGGTGATGGGCGCGCTCACCGCTTCACCTCGGGATCCAGCGCGACCACGCAGCGCCTCGCCGGGTCGAGGTACTCGGCCGCGACGCGCTTCACGTCGCGCGGGCCGACCGCCGCGTAGTGCTCGAGCGCGCGCGCGGCCTCGCGCCAGTCGCCGAGCAGGGCCTCGGCCTGGCCGAGGGCGTGGGCGACGCCGTGGTGCGTGGCGAGCTCGTGCAGGACCGAGCTGCGCAGCAGCGCCTGCGCGCGGCGCACCTCCGCCGTGGCGACGCCCTTCGTCGCGACCTCGTCGATCTCCTCCCAGAGCATCGCCTCCGCGCGGGCGCTCTTCACCTTCGGCGCGAGCTCCAGGAACGCGAGGAACACCCCGGGGTCGATGCGCCACCCCCAGCCGATGGACACCGAGACCGCGACCTCCTCGTCCTGCACGAGGCGGCGGCGGAGCCGGGACGACTCCCCCACCGCCAGGCACACCTGGAGGACGTCCAGGGCCGCGGAGTCGGGGCTGCGCGCCGCGGGGCCGCGCCAGCCGGCGAGGAGCGCCGGGGCCTGGGCCGGGTAGCGGACCACCGCCCGCCGCTCGCCGCGCTGCGGGGGCTCCCCCTGCGCGACCGGCGCGGGCCGCGGGCCGGCCGAGATGTCGGCGTAGTGCCCCTCGATGAGCGCGAGCGTGGCGTCCGGGTCGAGGTCGCCCACCACGTAGATCGCCGCGTTGTTCGGCGCGTAGTAGGTCCGGAAGAAGGCCTCGCAGTCGTCGCGCGTGATCCGCTCGATGTCGTCCATCCAGCCGATCACCGGCCAGCGGTAGGGATGGGCGAGGAAGACGAGCGCCTCGAGCTGCTCCTCCATGAGCCCGAAGATGGAGTTCTCGGTCCGGAGGCGACGCTCCTCCTTCACCACCTCGCGCTCCTGCTCCAGCGACTCGGCGGTGAGGCGGAGCGACCGCATGCGGTCCGCCTCGAGATCGATGACCGTCTCGAGCGCGTCGGGCGCGAAGTCCTCGTAGTACGCGGTCACGTCGTTCGACGTGTACGCGTTCGAGTGGCCGCCGCGCGACTCGAGGACGCGGTCGAACTCCTTCGGCCCGTACTTGGCCGCCCCGTTGAACATCATGTGCTCGAAGAGGTGGCTGATGCCGGTGGTGCCGAGCCGCTCGTTGCGCGAGCCGACCTGGAAGAAGGTGTAGTAGCTCGCGGTGGGTGCGCTCCGGTCGGGAAGGAGCCGGACGCGGAGGCCGTTCGGGAGGGTGTGCGCCCTCACCTTGTCGAGGTCGAGGACGCGCGTGTGCGCGCGGTGGGTGGCCATGTACGCGCGCGAACATAGCCGCCGTGCGGCGCAGCGTCCACGCGAGAGGCCGTGAACCCGCGGCGAAATCGAGCGAGCGCGGGGCGCTCCGAACGTGGCGCACCTCGGCGGAGGCTGAACGGAGGGTCCGTGGACGCCAGCCCGGAACTGGCCCTAAAGGAGCGGTCCGTTGGTGTATCGGATCGTTATGGTGTTTCCCAACACCTCAGGAGATCGCCTCCCAGCATGGCCAAGACGAAGTCACAGCGAGACCCCCGCCGCGACGAGCTGCGCCGATTCGGGGAGCGCGTCAGAGAGCAGCGCCGGACGCGCGGGCTGACGCAGGAGGCGCTCGCCGAGGCGCTCGACCTGTCCGTGGCGTACGTGAGCCTCATCGAGCGCGGCGGCCGGAACCCGCCCTACACCACCGTGGTCGCCATCGCGCGGGCGCTGGGGATCCCCGCCTCCAGCATCGTCGCCGACGACTAGGGTCCGTCACAGGGAGTCGAGCGGGCGGCCACACTCGGCGCAGCGGCCGGCGCGCCGTCGCAGCGGCAGGCCGCAGCCGGGGCAGCGCTTCACCTCGCGCTCCCGCTTCACCTTGGCCGCGCGCCCGTCGCCCGGCGGTGCCCGCCCGGCCTCGAGCCGCGCGACGCGATCCTCGAGCGCCTCCACTCGGGCGAGAAGCTCGGCGAGCGTGGGGCGCGTCCTCGGCACGGTGTCCGAGGCTGCCACGCGCGGCCGCGCGGTCAACTTTCCCGGTCGCGCCGCGCGACGCCGGGAAACGCCGCCGTTGAGCAGGTGCCCGCGACGGGTTATCACGGTCTCACATGTCGACCACCAGAGGGGGGCCGCACGCCGGCGCGGGCCTGCAGGACGCGCCCGTCGCGCCGGCCGGCGGGCGCGCGTACGACGCGCCCGAGATCCTGAGGCTGCTCGAGACGCCGCACGCCGGCCGCGAGGTGCCGCGCGCGCGGGAGATCTTCGTCAACCGGAACCTCCGGATGGACAAGATCGAGCTCGTCGGCTTCGACATGGACTACACGCTCGCGATGTACCACCTGCAGCGGCTCGAGGAGCTCGCCTTCGGGATGACCCTCGCGCGCATGATCTCCGCGCTCGGCTACCCCGCGCAGATCGGCGCGCTCCGCTACGACCCCGTCTTCGTGATCCGCGGGCTCGTGATGGACAAGCTGCACGGCAACATCTTCAAGATGGATCGCCACAACCACGTGGGCCGCTGCTACCACGGGCGGCGGCCGCTGCCGCCCGAGGAGAAGCGGCGCCTCTACCGCGACGAGAAGGTCCACCTCTCCTCCCCCCGCTTCGCCTGGATCGACACGCTCTTCGCGCTCCCCGAGGCGTGCCTCTTCGCCGAGATCATCGAGCTGCTCGAGGGTGGCGGCCAGCGCGTCGACTACTCGAAGCTCTGGGACGACATCCGCGAGTCGATCGACACGGTCCACCGCGACGGCACGCTCAAGGCGGAGGTGAAGAAGGACCTGCCTCGATACCTGTTGAAGGACCCCGAGCTCGGGCCGGCGCTGCACAAGCTGCGCTCCGGCGGGAAGAAGCTCTTCGTCCTCACGAACTCCCTGTGGGACTACACCGACGCGGTGATGTCGTACATCCTCGACGGCGTGCTGCCCGAGTACCCGAGCTGGCGGAACTACTTCGACGCGGTGATCACCGGCGCGGCGAAGCCGGCCTTCTTCTCGGACCGGCGGCCGCTCTACGCGCTCGCGCCGGACGGCTCGCGCGCGGGGGAGGCCACCGCCCTCGAGCGCGGCCGCTGGTACGAGGGCGGCGACCTGCCCACGCTGGAGCGGCTCATCGGCATCGGCGGCGACCGCATCCTGTACGTCGGCGACCACATCTACGGCGACATCCTGCGGTCGAAGAAGAGCTCGCTCTGGCGGACCTGCATGGTCGTCGAGGAGCTCGAGCGGGAGCTGGCCTGGCTCGAGAAGAGCCAGGACGCGCTGGCCGAGCTGGCGCGCCTCGAGGCGGTGCGCGTGCGGGTCGAGGACGAGATCTCGGTGCACCGGGCCGCGCTGAACGCGCTCGACCGGCGCATCGATCGCGCCCCCGACCCCCGCGCGCGCGAGCGGCTTCAGGAGACCCGGCGGCACGACAAGGCCGAGCTCGAGGTGCTCCGGCACGCCCGCCGGGACGCCGACGACCGGATCCGCGAGCTGCAGCGCTCCGTGGAGGAGGGCTTCAACGCCTACTGGGGGCTCACCTTCAAGGAAGGGCACGAGAACTCGCGCTTCGCCGAGCAGGTCGAGAACTACGCCTGCGTGTACACGAGCCGCGCCTCGAACTTCGTCTTCTACTCGCCCATCCAGTACTTCCGCTCACCCCGCGCCGCGATGCCGCACGAGCGCGCCGCGCCCACCCGCATCTCGCCGTGGGGCGACGAGCACGCCGCCCCGGTCGCCGGCGACCGGCCCTCGCGCGTGTCGAAGGCGTCGAAGTAGGGCGCGCCGCCGCTTGACGCTGCCGCGGGGCGCGCGTAAACCCACGGGCGGCAGAGCGTCCTAGGCTGGTGCCGGGCCCGGTCTTCAAAACCGGTGGATGGTGCTGAGAGGCGCTGTTGGGGGGTTCGATTCCCCTGCTCTGCCGTCAATCCCGACGCGACCTGACCCGAGCGTGCTGTGCTACGCAGACGTAGGCGAGCAGCGCGCATGCCCGCGCTCGTCTCGCTCTACCGGCCGCGCCGGCCCGCCTCGCGCCGCTGGTGCGGCCGCAACGAACGTCGGAACCCTATGCCGCTCAGCGCCCCGGCTCCGGCGCCGGAGGGCTCGGCGCGGGAGTGGCTGCGCCGGTGTCCGTGCCTTCACCGAGCCCGCCGGTGTCCGTGCCTTCACCGAGCCCGCCGGTGTCCGTCGCGTCACCGAGCCCCGTGCCGCTGGTCGTCACATCGGTCGGGGCGCCGGCGCGTGCGCGACCGGCCGCGTCCTCCCACGCGCGCTGGGCGGCGAGCGCTGCCCGGCCGAGCTCCGATGCCCGGGTGCGCGCGGCCTTCTCCGCGTCCTGAGCGGCCACCAGCTTCGGATCGGTCTGCTGGCTCGGGTAGGTCGACGCGGCGGCGTCGCCTCCCGCCTCGACGGTGCGCAGGTGGAGCTGCGCGACCTCCACGTCGGCCCGGCGCGCTGCCACGAGCTTGTTCGCGTAGTCGAGGTGCGTGGTGGCGCTGCGCTGGTGCGCCTCGGCGGCGCGGGCGAGCTCGGCGGCGCGCGCCTGAGCCACGCTGTCCGCGCCCTTGTTCGCCATGTCCATCTGGTTCTTCGCGCTCTGCGCCTCCGCGTCCGCAGCGGCCCACTCGGACCTGGCCCGCTCCAGCTCACGTTGCGCCTCCTCGAGACGCGCCTGCGCGCTCGCGAGGTCAGCGTTCGCCTGATCGGGCGCGCCGGGAGAGGGAGACGGCGCGCTCGCCCGAGGCAGCGTCGCCGAAGGGGCCGCCGCGGTGGTAGGGGCTTCCTGTCTTTCCGACGGCTTCGAAGAGGCACAGCTCACCAACGCGAGCACGCCCGCCAGCACAGCAAGATACTTCGTCATGCGCGCGCCCCCTTCCAACGTCGCTCGATTCGCCGCGGGAAGGCTCCCCGCTCCATGAAGGTGGTGGTGGTGCGCCGCTTCAGCAACGGCGAGCCGATGACACTCCGCGAACGCCGCGCGCGCGCGGGTGTCGGGACGCGCGCCGCAGCGTCCCACCGACGAGGAGCGCGACCCCGCCGGCTCGCACAGTCCGGGCCTCGGCGCGTGGACCGCACCGTCTCACCTCACGGCGGCGCCGTGACGTGCGCCTTGGATCCGCGCACCGCCCATGCGCGTGCGGTGAGCGCGATCGACCCGTCGGATGCCACCGGCAACGACGCGCGGATGGCCTCGCGCAGCGCGACGCGACGGTCCTCGGACAGCGACATGGCGTACGCCGGCGCGGGGCCCTGCCCGCCGAGAAAGGGCGACCAGTAGTCGTCGAAGTCGCGGAAGTGGGTGGGCACGTCGATCGCGCGCGTCTCGACGTCGGACAGGCCCGCCGCGCCGAGGAGCGCCGCCAGCGGCGCGGGCGCGCAGCCCGGAAAGCGGACGGCTTCGTCGAGCGCTGCCGCCGCTGGGTCCAGCCTCGTCGCCGCGTCCCAGAACCGGCGCATCAGCTCCACGCCGCTGGCGTAGTCCCACACGTACAGCCCGACGGTGGCCCCCGGCCGGCCCACGCGCGCCATCTCGGACACCATCTTCCCCGGGTCCGCCACGAAGTTGAGCACCAGGCCCGAGACGGCCACGTCGAACCTGCTCGACGGAACCGCCAGCCAGTGCGCGTCTCCGACGTGGAACGCCACCCGAGGATCGCCTGCGCCCGCGCGTGCATGGGTCACGAAGCCCTTGGAGCGATCGACCGCGACCACGGTTTCGGGCGCGGCGAGCTCGACGATCGCCCGCGCCAGCGCTCCCGCTCCGCAACCGACGTCCACCCAGCGGCGATGCGGGGGCACGCCGAGCCAGCGCACGAACTCGCGCGCGACGAGCTCGCTCCAGCGGCCGACATAGGCCTCGTACGCCGCTCCTACGGCCCAGACGTCGCGCGGCAGAGGCCGGGTCGGCATGTCGGCTCCGAGACCACCCGAGATCACCCTGCGTGAGCACCCCCACCGCTCACCGAGAGTCGCGTGCGGACGTCCCTCATGCACCGAGGGAGAACGCCCGCGCTCCCGGCGCCCGCGGCGCTCATCCCCTCACTCGAGCTTGAACCCGACGCGCAGCGTGACCTGGAACTCCGAGACCTTGCCATCCTTGATGGCCCCGCGCTGCTCGACGACCTCGAACCACGCCATGTGCCGGATCGACTTCGACGCCTGCTCGACGGCCATTCGCGTGGCCTCGGCGAAGCTCGTGGGCGACGTGCCGACGATCTCGATCTTCTTGTAGATCCCGCTCATGCGCGCTCCTCGTGGCGGCGCGGCGCCGCCCGTGGTGGTCCGCCCACCATGGCGCCGCCACGTCCTGCGCGCGCGGCCCTGTGGGGGACCCGACCCGCACTCACCGCGACGAGCCGAGCGCGCGCAGCGAGCTCTCCCGGGCCGCCTCGAGCTCGTCGTCCGGCCGCCGCCGAGGCACCGAGGAGGCGAGGGCGGGGACCTTCACGCGAGGAGCTCCTCCGAGATCAGGGCGCGCTCGCGGCGGCCGGGTCGAGCCGCCCTGCTCGCCAGCGTCGCAGGACCTCCTCGACGTCGAGGGGCGCGAGCGTGGTGGGCGGCCAGCCGGTGAAGGTCGCGTTCAGCCGGCGGATCCTGGCGTTCAGCGCCTCGAGGCGCTCGCGGACGAGCCGCTCGTCGCCCTCGCGCGCCACGGCGGCGAGCACCGCCTCGGCCTCGTGGCGGATGGCGATGGAGTCCGGCAGGCTCGACAGCTGCTCCCGCCGGAGCTTCTCCTTGATCCACCACGCCTCGGGGAGCGCCCCGCCGCAGAGCGGCAGCGGCTTGCCCGCCCCGGAGAGCCGGTCGAAGGCGCCCTCCTCCTGCGCCTCGCGGATGAGGCGCTCGGCGTAGGACTCGTAGGTCTCCCCGGGCTTTCGGGAGCGCTCCGCCACCTCGCTTCGATTACCGCGGGACGCCCGCGGCGCAACCGATCGCGCGGGTCACACGCCCCCCAGGTACGTGTAGCCCTTCATCACCGACTCGTAGAAGTCGGCGAGCGACACGCCCTCCTTCGGCCGGATGGCGCCCTCCTTCACCTTCCCGTCGAGCGCGCCCTTCACCCGGCGCGACAGCTCGGCGGGCTCGTACTGCAGGCGCGAGAGCACCTTCTCGATGGTGTCGCCGGGGATGACCTCCTCGATGTAGAAGTCCTCGGGGTCCTCGTCGTCCACGAACACGTGGATCTCGTTCACCCGGCCGAACAGGTTGTGCATGTCGCCCATGATGTCCTGGTAGGCGCCGGTCATGAACATGCCGAGGTAGTAGGGCTCCCCGGGGCGCAGGGAGTGGAGCGAGAGCGTCTCGTCGACGCCGTCGTTCTCGATGAAGCGATCGATCTTTCCGTCCGAGTCGCAGGTGATGTCGACGATGGTGCAGTCCTTCGTCGGCACCTCGCCCATCCGGTGCAAGGGCACGATGGGGAAGAGCTGGTCGAACGCCCAGTGGTCCGGCGCGCTCTGGAAGAGCGAGAAGTTCGCCATGTACTGGTCGGCGATCTTGTCGGCCAGGTCGCGGGTCTCGCGCGGGAGCCGCTTCTTGCCGCGGTTCAGGTCGGCGATGCCGCGCACCAGCTTCCAGAAGAGGCTCTCCACGACCGCCCGCTCCTCGAGGCCGAGGATGCCGAGCTTGAACATCTGGAGCGCCTCCTCCTTCTTGGCCGCGGCGTCGTGGTACGCCTCCGCCCGGTTTCGCGGCGTCATCGAGGAGACGATCTCGCGCATCTCCCGCACGAGCTTCGGCTCGTCCGGCTTCGGCGCCGAGGCGGCGGCGATCTCCTCCGCCGACCCGATCTCGATGTGGCCGAAGACGTTCATGATGATGCAGGAGTGGTGGGCGGTGATGGCCCGCCCGGACTCCGTGACGAGGTTCGGCTCGGGCACGCCCTCGTTCACGCAGACGCGCTGGACGTTGTAGACGACGTCGCCGACGTACTCGTCGAGCGTGTAGTTGACCGTAGAGGCGATGGTGCCGGGCTGGGCGTTCCCGTTCGTCTGGACGCCGACGTAGTCGACGCCCATCCCGCCGCCGACGTCGAAGTACTCGATGGGCAGCCCCATCTTGCGGAGCTTCGCGTAGACGCGGGCGCCCTCGTTCACGGCGTCCTTCACCACCCGGATCTCGGTGAGCTGCGAGCCCACGTGGAAGTGGAGCAGCTTCGCGCAGTGCTCCTTCTTCGCGTCCTTGAGGATCCGTACGGCGTGGATGAGCTCGGGGACGGTGAGCCCGAACTTGGCGAAGTCCCCGGACGAGCCCTCCCACTTCCCCGTGCCGCGGGTGGTGAGCTTGGAGCGGAGCCCGATCATCGGCTCGACGCCCATCTCCTCTCCGAGCTTGAGGAGCTGCGGCAGCTCGGAGAGCTTCTCGATGACGACGATGACCTTGCGGCCGAGCTTGCGGCCGAGGAGCGCGAGGCGCAGGTACTCCTCGTCCTTGTACCCGTTGCAGATGGTGAGCGCCTCGGGGTTGGTGTTCATCCCGAGGACCACGAGCAGCTCGCCCTTGGAGCCCGCCTCGAGGCCGTAGTTGTACGGCGCGCCGGCGTCGAGGATCTCCTCGACCACCTCGCGCATCTGGTTCACCTTGATCGGGTAGACGCCGAGGTAGCGCGCGCCGTACCCCATCTCCGCCACGGCCTTCGCGAAGGCCTCGTTGATCTGCTTCACGCGCGCGCGGAGCACGTCCTGGAAGCGGACCACGCAGGGGAAGCCGATCTTGCGCTCGCGGATGTCCTCGACCACGTCCATCAGGTCGATGACGGGGCCGGGCTGGCCCATCGGGTGGACGACGACGTGCCCCCTCTCGTTGACCGAGAAGAAGCCGGCCCCCCATCCGGCGATGTTGTAGAACTGGGTCGCGCGGTCGATGGACCATTCGGCTGGTGCCATCGCCGTCGTCGCGTCGCTCCGACGTTCCGGGATGTTCATCGCCCGCTGATCTACGACAGCGCGCCGGAGAAATCGAGCGGGTGTGCCGTCGATCTCGCTCGTCGGCTGGGTTATAGCGGGCGCCGTGCCCGCCGCCCGTTCCCACCCTCTCCCGCCGCCGCCCCGCGCCACCCGCGAGACGCTCCGCGAGCGGCTGCAAGGGATGCGCGTGGTGTTCCGCCAGGTGCCGGGGACCATGCGGCTCGTGTGGGAGGCGGATCGCCGCGGCGCGCTCCTCGTCGGCGCGCTCACGCTGGTCCTCGCGCTGCTCCCCGCGGGCATCGCCTGGGCCGGGAAGCTCATCGTCGACGGGGTGGTCGCCGCGGCCCGCAGCGGCCTCGCCGCGGACCGCGAGCGCGTCCTGTGGCTCGTCGCCATCGAGCTCGGGCTCATGTCCGCGCAGATGGCGGCCGGGCGCCTCCTCGCCCTGCGCCGCGAGCTCCTGCGCGGCGCGCTCGGGAACCGCATCAACGAGCGGATCCTGGAGAAGGCGCTGGAGCTCGAGCTGCGCCACTTCGAGGACGCCGAGGTCTACGACCGGATGCAGAACGCGCGGCGCGAGGCGTCCTCGCGGCCGCTCTCGCTCGTCATGCAGGCGTTCGCGATCGGGCAGAACGCCGTCACCCTGGTCGCGCTCTCCAGCCTCCTGCTCCGCCTCTCGCCCGTGAGCGTCCTCGTCATCGTGGCGGCGTCCGTGCCGGCCTTCCTCGCCGAGGCGCGCCTCTCGGGCGAGTCGTTCCGGCTCTGGACCTGGCGCGCCCCGGAGGGGCGGCGGCTCAACTACCTCGAGTGGATCCTGACGCGCGACAGCCACGTGAAGGAGGTGAAGCTCTACGGGCTGGGGCCGCTCGTGCTCGACCGCTACCGCGCGCTCTTCCGGAAGTTCTTCGACGAGGACCGGCGCCTCGCGGTCCGGCGCCTCCGCGCCGGCCTCTCCTTCGGCCTCGTCTCGCTCCTCGCGTTCTACGGGATGTACGCGCTCATGGCCGGGCGAGCGGCCCGCGGCGACATCTCGCTCGGCGACCTCACCCTCTACATCGCCGTGTTCCGGCAGGGGCAGGGATCGGTGCAGGCGATCCTCTCGGCGGTCGGCGGCATGTACGAGGACGCGCTCTTCATGTCCAATCTCTTCGGGTACCTGCACATCCCGACCGGCGGCGAGGAGCCACGCGAGCGGCCGCCGCGGAGGCCGCCCCGGGGCCGGCCGGCGGAGATCGAGCTCCGGCACGTCTCCTTCCGCTACCCGGGGAAGACCGCCTGGGCCCTGCGGGATCTGTGCCTGACCTTGGCGCCGGGCGAGAAGCTCGGGCTCGTGGGCGAGAACGGCGCCGGGAAGAGCACGCTCGTGAAGCTGCTCCTCCGCCTCTACGATCCGACCGAGGGGGAGATCCGCTACGGCGGCGTGGACCTGCGCGACATGGATCCTGCCGACCTGCGCCAGCGCATCGGCGCCGTGTTCCAGGACTTCGTGCGGTACCAGTTCACCGCCGCCGAGAACATCGGGCTCGGGAACCCGGCCTTCGTCGAGGATCGCGCCCGCATCGCGGAGGCCGCGCGCCGGGGCGGCGCCGCGGCGCTCGTCGAGGCGCTGCCGCAGGGCTACGACACCGTGCTCGGCGGCTGGTTCGAGGCGGGGCACGAGATCTCCTCCGGCCAGTGGCAGAAGCTCGCCGTGGCGCGCGCGTTCATGCGCGAGGACGCCGAGGTGCTCGTGCTCGACGAGCCGACCGCCGCCATCGACGCGGAGGCCGAGCACGAGCTCTTCCAGCGCTTCAAGGAGCTGGCGGCGGACCGGACCGCCATCGTCATCTCGCACCGCTTCTCCACGGTTCGCATCGCCGATCGGATCGCCGTGCTCCACGGGGGCCGGCTCGAGGAGCTCGGCACCCACCGCGAGCTCGTGGCGCGCCATGGCCGCTACGCCCACCTCTTCCGGCTGCAGGCGCAGGGCTACCTGGAGTAACGTCCCGGACGGCAGCCCCACGCGAGCGGTCCCACATGCGAGGCCTCGAGCAGATCCCCTGGCTCTACGATCTCGGCCTGGCGCTCCTCGAGCGCGGGGGGCTCGGCCGGTGGCGCGCCTGGCTCGCGGGCGGCGCGCGCGGCCGAGTGCTCGACCTCGGCACGGGCACCGGGCGGAACCTCCCCCTCCTGCCGCGCGACGCGGCGGCCATCGCGGTCGATCCCCACCGGGCGAACCTGGCCCGCGCCCGGCGGCGCGCGCCCCGGGTCCCCCTCGTCCTCGCGCGCGCCGAGGCGCTGCCGTTCCGCGACGGCGCGTTCGACACGGTCGTCTCGGGGCTCGTGCTCTGCAGCGTGGAGGACGTACCGCGCGCGCTCGCCGAGGTGCGCCGCGTCCTCGCTCCCTCCGGCACGCTGCGGGCGCTCGAGCACGTGCGGGGCGGCGGCGCGCTGGGCGCGCTCCAGGATCGGACGCAGCCCGCCTGGACCACGATCTCGGGGGGCTGCCACCCGAACCGGGAGACGGAGCGTGCCCTCCACGACGCAGGCTTCGAGATCGACCCTGCGTCAATCCGATCACGGGGCGTCATGCGCCGCCTCGAGGCGCGGCCGCCCGAGGGCTCGGCGAGCGCGCCTGCGTCGGAGCCGTCGCGGCCGGTGAGGTGACTGCCCGCCGGGGTGCGGCCGCATGCCGTTGCGGACCAGGCGTGCGCGGCTTCATAGAACGAGCGTGGAAGTGACCCTGGGAGAAAGGGAGCACGCCGTGAAGAACGCCAACCTGCGCTTCGCCGTCGCCGCCGTCGGACTCCTGCTCGCCGCCGCACCCGCGCGCGCGCAGCTCGACGAGGGGGCGGGCACACGGTACGCCAAGGACTCCTACCCGACGCAGGAGCTCGTCCGTCAGCCGCTCACCCTGTCACGGGGGCTCATCGAGCTCGGGGTGCCGGTGCGGTTCGAGATCTCGGACAGGAACGATCCCCGGGTGGCGGACTGGAGCCTCCCTGCGAGCATCGACTTCGGCGTCTCGGACGACCTGCAGCTCGGCGTCATCCACTCCACCGGCCTGTGCTTCGCCGGCGACGATGGCGACTGCGACGAGACGTACGACGACATCGGCGGCCGCGCCCGCTTCGGGTTCGTGCGCATGGGTTCCGAGGCCCAGGTCGCGATCGAGGCCCGCGTGAACGTGTTCGACTTCTCGGACTCCCTCTGGACCGGCGCGGTGGGGCTGCTCTACAAGCGCACCCTCGGGCCGAGCCTCGCCGTCCTCGCCGACGTCGACTGGACCTCGTTCCTGAACGATCGCGACGCCGTCGCGTTCACGGACGCCGTCGCCGCCGCGCTCGGGCTGCAGCTCCAGATCTTCCCCGGCCTCTCCGCGTTCGGGAACGTCGGCGTGGACATCCCCCTGAACGAGCGCTCCGACTTCGACGCCCGCATGGCCGGGCCGGTGAGCGCCGGGCTCGAGCTCACCCCGGTCCACAACGTGACGGTGGGCGCCGACGTGAAGTTCTCGAACCTGGTCGGGAAGGACGACGGGACGAGCTCCGGATTCCTGCCGCTCGAGCGCTTCCCCCGCTCCCGCGGCCTCCTCGCCGAGAATCGCAGCCGCGGCGACGAGCGCTTCCTCTCCGTCTACGCTCGCCTGTTCCTGTAGCGCGTGCCCCTCCTCCGTCCCGCCGCGACGGTCGGGTGCTCCACTGTCCGGCGGGGCCCGCGCGGGTTAACGTGCAGGCGACCGTGCCGAGTCGCCTGCCCCTCCTCGCCGCCCTCGCCCCCCTCACCATCGTCGCGCCTCGGCTGGCGTTCGCCCAGCCGGGGGCGAGGGCCGGCGCGGTCGAGCCCGCGACGCCACCCCCGCCGGCGCTGGTCTCCCCCGTGGAAGAGGTCGCCCCGTCGGCCCCGAGGGCCCGGTTCGGGCTGAAGCTCCCGCGCAAGGAGGCGCCGGAGGCGCCCGGCGCCCCCCCGGCCATCCCCGAGGAGCAACCGGAGGAACGGGCGCGGGAGCGGGCCGCCCTCGAGGACAACTGGCTCGACGCGACCCACGCCTTCGTCGCCGAGCAGCTCTTCGCGCCGGTGCTGGTGTTCGACCGATTCTTCTCCGACGAGACCGCCCTGGACGCGGAGCGATCGACGTCGTTCTTCCGCTGGCGCAACGAGCTTCGCCTCGAGGAAGGGCGCGTGCCCACCTACACCACCGCGCTGCGCGCCGACCTCCGCTTGCCCGGCTTCAACCGCCTGTTGCGGCGGCTGCGCCTGGTGGTGGAGGGGCAGACCCGCGACGCGTTCACCACCATGTTCGGCGAGGACACGGAGGAGCCCGAGCCGGCCGGATCCGGCGGCGCGGAGCTACGGCTCAGGTTCTGGGAGGGGCTCATCGCGCACGGCGATCTGGGCGCCGGCGTCCTGCTGCAGCTGCCTCCCGGCGGGTTCGCGCGGGCGCGCCTGCGCTGGGCCATCCCCGTCGGCGACCTCTTCCTCACCCGGCTCGCGACGACCGGGTTCTGGCGGACCGACACGCACTTCGGGACCTCCGTGGACGCGCACCTCGAGCGCGGCATCAAGCGCGCGGCGCTGCTCCGCCTCAGCGGCTCGGCCCAGCTCACGGAGGTCAGCCCCGGGGTGGAGTGGTCCACCGAGCTCATGGCGCTGCGTGCGTTCACCCGCACCGTGTTCGGCTCCGTGGGCGTCGGGATGAGGGGCGCCACGGATCTGCGGCCCGAGATCGATCGCTACCGCGTGGCCACCCGCCTCCGGACGGACGTGTACCGGCGCTGGCTCTTCGTGGAGGCCGAGCCCGAGGTGTTCTGGCCGTGGACTCCGGAGGCTGGCCGCGCGCCGCAGTACGCGGTCACGTTCCGGGTCGAGGTGCAGTTCAGGGGATGGGACGCCGGCAGCTCGCCGCAGAAGCCCCCCGCTGCAGCGGAGCAGGACGAGTCGGACGAGCCTGCGGACCCGCCCGCCGAGCCGGCCGGGGCGGACGCGGCGGGGTGAGGGCCGCGCGCGCAGCGGTGACGCACGCCGCCATGAACGACCGCGTGGCCCTCGGCTTCGAGACGATCGATGCCTGCAGTGACGTCCGGAGCTCGTTCGGGGCCCCGTAACGCTCGGCCGCCCCCTCTTGCGCCGGCGTCCCGCGGCGGAGCTACGATCCCTCCGTGCGGCCTCGCGTCGCGCTCGTCGTCCTCGGCTCGCTCGCGCTCCTCGGCGCCTGCGCCGGTGGACCACGGCCGTTCCGCTGTCCCGACCGAGGTGGCGCGCAGTGGCGCGAGCTCGCGAGCGACCACTTCGTGCTGCGCACCGACCTCGACGCCGCCGGGGCCGGGGCGCTGATCGGGCGCTTCGAGCGAATGCACGCGGCCGTGGCGGCGTCGCTCCCGGCCGCGCCGCCCGCCCCGGGACGCGTCGAGGTCATCGCCTTCCGCACCGCCGCGGAGTACGCGCCGTTCGCGCCCGAGGGCGCGGAGGGCTATTACCTCCGCAGCGAGGGCGGTCCGCCGCGGATCGTGCTCGCTGGCACGCTGCGCCCGGACCAGCGCGCCCTCCTCGCGCACGAGATCGCTCACCACTTCCTCGCGGGGACCTTCCGGCGGCAGCCGCGCTGGTTCGCCGAGGGGCTGGCGGTCGCCATGGAGGCGCTCGGCGACGACGCCCCCGCGCCGGGCACGCCCCCCGCGGCGCGGCTGGCGCGCGCGCGGCGATTCCCCGTCCCCTCGCGTGAGCTGCTCGCGTGGGACGGGACCGCCGGCGCCCGCGACGTGCTCGACTGGTACGCCGCGAGCTGGCTCCTCGTGAGCTACCTCTCGTCCGAGCGCGCGGAGGCGTTCACCGCGCTCCAGCGCCGGCTCGCCTCCGGCGATTCACCCGGGGAGGCCTGGCGCTCCGCGCTCCCCGAGCTCGACCCGGCCCGGCCCGGCGCGCTCGAGGAGCTCGACGCGGCGCTCGCGGCGCACGCGCGCCGCCCGCTCGAGGCGGACGCGCGAGAGATCCCGGTGCCGGCGGCGATCGGCTACTACGAGCAGCGCATCCCCTCGACGGAGGTCCACGCGATCCGCCTCGCCCTGTGGCAGCACGGGCCCGCGAAGCCGCTCGACGCGCTGCGCGCGGAGGTGGAGGAGACCCTGGCGGAGGACCGCGCCCACCCCATCGCGCTCCAGTACCGCGCCGCGCTGTGGGGGGAGGATCCCGTGCGCCTCGCGCGCGCGGCGGTCGACGCCCACCCGCTCGACCCGCGCGCCTGGACCTTCCTCGCGTTCTCGCTCCGGGGCCCGCCGCGCGCCGAGGAGCGGGAGGACGCGCTGCGCCGCGCCGCGGACCTCGCGCCCGCCAACGCCGCCGCGCTGCACAACCTCGCCTCCGAGCTGCTGGCGCAGGGCCGCTCGGGCGAGGCCCTCCCGGTCGCGCGCCGCGCGGTCCACGTGGCGCCGTGGAGCCCCGCGATCCTGGCCGGCTTCGCTGCGGTGCTGTCGGACCTCGGTCAGTGCGCCGCCGCCATGCCCGTGCAGCAGCGCGCCATCGACGCGCTGCCCGAGCGCGCGCCGCCGGAGGCACGGCGCGAGCTCGCGGTCCGGCTCGACGCCTACGCGCGGCAGTGCCGGCTCGCGTCCGGCTCCCCGCGCCCGTGACGGGCCCCGCGAGGCCGTGAAACACAACCCCTTGCCGTCGCCGCCCGTCGCCGGACCTCGCGCTGCTCGGGTCTCGCCGGCCTGGCTCGGTCCTCTCAGCGAGGCCGCGCCGTCGCCGCCGCGCCGCGGAGCACCTGCAGGCCGCGGCGGAGGTCGTCGGGCAGCGGCGCCTCGAGCGCGAGGCGCCGGCCAGTGCGGGGGTGATCGAAGGCGAGGCGCGCGGCGTGCAGCGCCTGGCGACCGATCGCGCCGGCGGCGAGGCGCACGGGGTGCTCGGGCGGGAGCCGGGCCTCGCGGCGGGTGCCCCCGTAGACGGCGTCGGCGAGGAGCGGGTGGCCCGCCTCCGCGAGGTGGACGCGGATCTGGTGCGTGCGGCCGGTGAGCAGCGTCACCTCGGCGAGCGTGGCTCCCGCCGGGAACGACTCCAGCGCGCGCCACTCGGTCACCGCGCGCCGCGCGCTCTTCACCCGGGTCGTGAAGCGAATCCGGTCTCGCGGGTGACGGCCGTACGGCGTGTCGAGCCGCCCCTCGGGCGCGAGCAGCCCGTGGCACAGCGCGAGGTAGCGCTTCTCCACGGTCCGCCCCTTGAACTGCGCCTGGAGGGCGGCGAGCGCGGGCTCCGTCTTCGCCACCACGAGGCAGCCGGAGGTGTCCTTGTCGAGCCGGTGCACGAGGCCGAGGCGGAGCCCCTCGGCGGGCGCGGCGGCCCCCACGCCGAGGCGGTGGAGCAGCGCGTTCACCACCGTGGAGTGGGGCGCGCCGCGGGCCGGGTGCACCACCATGCCGGCGGCCTTGTCGAGCACGAGGAGGTCGGCGTCCTCGTACAGCACCGCGAGGGGCAGCTCCTGCGCGACGAGGCCGCTCGGCTCGGGGGGCGGGATCTCGACGTCGACCGTCTCGCCCCCGCGCAACCGCGCCGACGCCTTCGCCGCGCGGCCGTCCACCCGGACGCGTCCCTCCTCGACGAGGCGCTGCACGCGGGCGCGAGAGAGCTCGGGCGCGAGACGCGCGAGCGCGACGTCGAGGCGCGCGCCGGCGACCTCGGGAGGAGCGACGAAGGTCCTGCGGTCGATGCGAGCGTCTCCGGCTACCAGATCTTCGACTTCACGTGCCCCTTGGAGCGGAGGATCACGTCGACGATGGCCCGGTCGTAGAAGTTCGTGCGCGCGAACAGCTCGGGCGAGACGCGGGAGCGGTACAGCTCTCGCCCCTCCTCCAGCTCGTCCTGGAGCGCGTCGAAGAACCGGTCCTGCTCGATCCCCCGGACGATCTTCTCCTCGTTGTAGAGCGACACGTCCGAGCAGATGGCCCGCGCCAGGCGCATCGCTGCCTCGGGTGAGTCGATGAGGGCCATGGACCGGGATCGTACGTGACGACCCGGTGGTGGTCAACGAACGAGCCGCTTCAGCGACGCGCCCCGGGCGCGTTGCCCGCCGCCGCGGCCATCCGCTCCAGGTACGAGCGCGCGACCTTCTGGCCGTCGAGCCGCAGCTCGCGGGCGATCCCGAGGAGGATGCCGCGCAGGTACACGGGCGCGGGGAGATGCCCGTAGCGGTCCGCCTCGATGTTCTCGATGTGGTGCCGCGTGACCTTGGTGCGCTCGGAGATCTGCTGGATGGAGATCCCCCGGGCCTCCCGGAGCTGGCGGAGCACCTCGCCCGTCCAGGCGGTGCCGTCGGGCACGGCGGCCTCGCGCGCCACCGGCGGCGACGCGACCGGCACCGGCGTGTGGAGCGGGATCGGAGCCCGGACCGGTGGCGGCGTGCGCGCCGGCGCGGGGATCTCGCGCTCGAGGCGGATGGGGAGCGGCGTCGGGCGTGCCATCGGCTCCGGCCGCGCAACCGGGGGCGCCTCCGCCGGGGCCGGGCCGTCTCGCCCGACCGCGTCGCCGGCGGGGGCGTCGTCCTCGTCGTCCTCGTCGTCCGGGCTGGAGGGCGCGAGCACGAGCGCGGGGATGACCGGCGGGAACGCCGGCGGCCAGGGGCTCGGCGCGGGCTCCTCCTGCGACCCGAGGCGGGAGTCGTAGGCGGCGCGCGCCGCCGGGTCGAGCAGCGTCGTCCGCGCCTCGTCGAGGCGCGCCGCGAGGAGCTCGGCGTCCTCCGGCGACATGAGCGTGTAGGTGACGATGGAGCCCGGCGCGTACGTCTCGCGCGCTCGCGCGTAGGCGGCCTCGATCTCGCCCACGGAGGAGTCCGGGGCGACCTCCAGGATCTCGTAGAGGGACTGCTGCGCGAGCGGCTTCACTTCCTGGCTCCCGGGTCTGCGGCGTCGAGCGCGAGCAATCCGTCCGCGATCCCCGCGAACGCACGCGCGGCGGGCACGTCCGGCCGCTCGACGAGGAGCGGCTTCCGCGCGCGCACCGCCCGCCACATCTCGTCGTCGTAGTGGATGAAGCCGAGGTAGTCCATCTCGAGCCCGAAGTACTTCCGCCAGGCGGCGACCACCGCCTTGCCCACGTCGGCGTCCTGCCCGGTGCGCGCCTGGTTCACCACCAGGCGCGGCCGGAACGAGGCGAGCTGCCGGGCGAGGTTCCGGCCCGCCTCCGGGTCGCGCTGCGTGACGGTGGCCACCAGCTCCACGGGGCTCTTGAAGGTGCCGCTGCCCATCACCGAGCGGAGCAGCGCGTCGTAGCCGAAGACCTGCGCGACGGTGCGCATGCGCCGCCAGAACGCCGCCTTCACGAACCGGTAGGCGTTCTCCACCGCCGTGGGCTCCGGGACGAGCACGAGCAGGCCGTGATCCGAGACCAGGAAGAAGTCGAGGACGTTCGTGTGGGTACCGGCGCCCAGGTCCAGGATGGCGTAGTCGACGTCGAGCTGCTGCACGTGGCGCAGGAGCCGCATCTTCTGGGCGTGGCGCGGGTTCGCCACGTCGAGCTGGTCGAGCGCTCCCGAGACGAGGCCGAGGTTCTCGATGCCGGCAGGGGTGATGACGTCGTCGATGCGCTCGACCTTCCGATCGATGAAGTCGGAGAGCGTGCGCTTCGGGACGTCGATCCCGAGGGTCGTGTGGAGGTTGGCGCCGCCGAGATCCACGTCGACGAGCACGACCTTCTTGCCCCGCCGCGCGAGCGCGATGCCGAGGTTGGCGGAGATGAGGCTCTTGCCGATGCCCCCCTTGCCGCCGCCGACCGAGATGAGCCGGCGCGCGCGGACGGGCGCCGGCGCTGCGTGGCGGCGCGGCTCCGGGACGGTCTTCACCAGCTTGAGCGTCGGCGCGTCGCCCATCGCGCGCATCCTAGCCGAACGCCCGCCCCTACTCCAAAAGCTCGGCGTTCCAGTAGGCGGCGTCCGCGAGCGACAGGAACGGCCGCCACTCCCGGTACAGCGCCCGGCGCGCCGCGGAGCGGAACACCGGCGTCCAGCGCGGACGTGTGGGTGCGCGGAGCAGGCGCATGCGCGCCTCCTCCGGTGTGCGCCCGCCCTTGCGCAGGTTGCACGACACGCAGGAGCAGACGACGTTCTCCCACGTGGTGGAGCCGCCGCGGGAGCGCGGCACCACGTGGTCGAGGTTCAGCTCGGCCCGCCGGAAGCGACCCCCGCAGTACTGGCAGGTGTTGTCGTCGCGGGCGTAGATGTTGAACCGCGAGAAGCGCACCCGGCCCTTGGGCAGATGATCGTAGGCGAGGAGCACGATCACGCGCGGCACGCGGATGCGCCGGGTCACGGTGCCGACGGAGTCGTGCTCGGCGGCTGCGAGCTCGCTCCAGCTCGCGAAGTCGAAGAGCTGGAACTGCTCGTCGATGGCGCGCGCGACGCCCTGGTACAGGAGCGTGAAGGCGCGGCGGACCGAGGTCACGTGGACCGGCTGGTACACCCGGTTGAGGACGAGCACCCCGGTGTCGAGCATCCTGCGTAACCTAGCGCCGCGCTCCCGCCCCCGCACGTCGGGGCTGCCCACGCCCGCCTGGCGCCGTCCGGGCGCGCGCCGCGCAGCTAGCGGCCGGCCACGCGGAACAACCCCTCGGCGGGCGCTCCATCGCCGTAGAGGAGCCGGTACGCCGCATAGGAGCGCAGCACGCGCTTCACGTAGCCCCGGGTCTCCTCGTAGGGGATCTCCTCGACGAACTCGTCGAGCTCGAGGTCGCCCCGGGCCTCGAGCCAGCGCGACACCGCGCCGCCCCCGGCGTTGTAGGCTGCGAGCGCCAGCGCCACGCGCCCGTCGAAGCGGCGGAGCAGCTGGCCGAGGTAGCGCGCGCCGATGCGGATGTTGAGCGCGCCGTCCATCAGGTCGGCGCGCGAGGGGCGCCGGAGCTTCAGCTGCCGGGCGACCTCTCGCGCGGTCGGCAGCATGAGCTGCGTGAGGCCGACCGCGCCCACCGGGGAGACCGCGCGCGGATCGAGCGCACTCTCCTCGCGCATCAGCGCCTGAAGCAGCTCCACCGGGACCCCCGCCGGGGGCGCCCAGCGCTGCACGTGGTCCCGGAACGCCGGCGGGTAGGCGATGCGCCAGGCGCGGAGGTTCTCGGACGAGGGCACCTGGCGGAGCGCGACGCGGGCCCGCGTGCGGAGGAGCTGGTGCGCGTTGCGGTGGTCGCCGGCGCGGTCGAGCAGATCCGCGACCACGAGCGCGGCGTCGGGCGCGTCGGGATCGGCGAGGCGGAGCGGCTCGACGGCCGCGAGCTCCGCGCTCGCCTCGCGCGGGAAGCCCATGCGCAGCAGCAGGACGCCGGCGCGGAAGTGCGCGTCCGCCGCCAGCGGGCCGGCGCGCCACGCCGGCTGGGGACCGATCACCGCCGGGACGATCGAGGGCGCGCCGGCGCGCGGCTGCGCGCTCGCGGGCACGGCGCGGGCGCCGACGTCGGCGCCGTCCGCGCCGCCGGCGAGGCGCGCGCGGGCGAGCAGCCCGTAGTAGTCGCCCGGGTAGCGCGCGGAGAGGTCCGCCCAGATCGCCTGCGCGGCACGGGCGCCCGCCTCGCCGCGCGCGGAGAGGATCCGCGCCCGCCAGTACGCCGCGCGCGCGTGCTCGTACGGATCGAGCTCGCGCTCGCTCTCCTCGATGGCGAGGAGCTGCGCGACGGCGCCGTCGTGATCGCCCGCGCGGCGCGCGAGCCACGCGAGCCGGAACCGCGCCTCGTCCCAGTGGTCGCCGCCCCGGTGGTCGCGGACGATCGCGGCGAGCGCCTCGCGCGCCTCCCCCTCGCGCTCCGCGCGCAGGAGGAGGTCGGCGGCGAAGAAGAGCGCGTCGTCCGCGAGGGTGTGGCGCGGGTAGTCGCGGGCGAGGCGCCGGTAGAGGGCGACCGCCCCCTCCTTGTCCCCCGTGTTCGCGGTCGCCCCGGCCACGAGATACAGCGCGCGCACGCGCACGGAGGGATCGTCGCAGCTCTCGACGACCGGCCGGAGGGCCTCCACCGCGTCCGCGTAGCTGCGCGTCTTGCGGTGCGCGCGGCCGAGGGCGGCGCGGGCACGGCACGCGAGGTCCTCTCCTGGCGCGGCCGCGGCGAGCTCCGGCACCGCCCGGCGGAGGAGCTCCGCCGCCGCCTCGTTGAGGTTCGCCTCGAGGAGCGCCTCGGCGCGCCGAACCTGCTCGGCCACGCCCGGCTCGCCGCCGTGAGGCGCGGGCAGGCCTCGCAGCGCCGCGAGGCACTCTCCGGCCTCGCGCGCCAGCGGGTGGTCCGCCCAGCAGGACGAGAAGGCGCGCCGCGCCGCGGCGGGATCGGGGCGCTCGCCCTCGCCGGCGATCCGTCCCGCGAGCAGCAGGGCCGCCGCGCCCAGGTCGGCCGCGCCCGCCTCCGGCGGCGGGGAGGAGACGAGCGGCGCGAGGGCGTCGAGCGCGAGGGCGCGCTCCCCGAGCCGCCGCGCGAGCCGTGCCCGCGCGAGCCTCGCCTCGCCGGACACGAGCGAGCCGTCCGGCACCGCCGCGAACGACGCCAGGGCCTCGCGCGCCGCTCCCGCCGCCTCGAGCGCGCGGCCGCGCAGCAGCGCGATCCGGTCCGCGGCGTCGGGGAGGCGCGCCTCCAGCGCCGCGAGCGGCTCGACCGCCTCGGCCGCCCTGCCCGCCTCGACGAGCGCCATCGCGCGGAGGAGCCGCGCCTCGGGCGTCCCCTCGCGCGCGAGCTTCGCCGCGGCCTCGGCGTACCGTCCGGCGTCGAACGCGGTCTTCGCCTGGGCGGCCGGGCCGCTCCGGAAGTAGGGGGTGAGATCGAGGGCGGCGTCGGACGGGCTGACCGATGCGGCGAGGACGGCGGCGAGCGCTGCGGCGATCATGGGGGGCCGGAGCAGAGTGCGGATCGCGCCGGGGTCGAGTCAAGGGCCCGCCCGTTCGCGGCGCTCCGGAGGGCACGTCGCCGCCGGCATCCACCGAGACGGCCAGGCGATTCCAGGGCGGGCAACCGGCGCCGAAACCGTCTAGGATCTCCCGGAGTGGACATCCGTACCCAGGCGGCGCTCCTCGCCGCGATCGTGACGCTCGCCCTCTCGGTGGCCGCGCTCCTGCGCGACAACCGCTCCCGGGTGTTCACGCTGTTCGCGGTGTTCGCGGCGGACCTCTTCCTGTTCTCGCTCTCGAGCTTCTTCCTCCGCTGGTCGGAGGCGTTCGGGGTGGGCTGGTGGGAGCGGCTCGCGGTCGCCTCCGGCGCCCTCGTCCCCGCCGCGGCGCTCGCCTTCTTTCTGGAGTTCCTCGGCGTGGCGCGCCGCCCCGCCCGGCGCGCCCGGAACACCATGCTCGCGGGCTCGCTCACCGGCATCGTGGTGGCCGCCACGCCGCTCGTGCAGGTGAAGGTCGCGAAGCTCCTCGTCGCCGCCTACGTCGTCGGCGGCCTCGCCGCGGTGCTCTCGACCCTGTGGGGCAAGATGCACGCCTCGCAGACGCGGGTCGAGCGCGCGCGCCTGCAGTACCTCTTCGTCGGCGCGCTCGTCGCGGTGCTCCTGTCGACGCTCGACATGCTGCCGCGCCTCGGGCTGCCCTACCCGCCCGAGGGGCTCGGCTCGATCACCCTCACCGTCTTCATGTTCTTCCTGTCGCAGACGCTGCAGCGCCACCGCCTGCTCGATCTGCACGAGTTCCTCGGGAAGATCGTGGTCGTCACCGCCCTCGGGCTGGTGCTCGTCGCCATCTACGGCGGGCTCGTGTCCTGGGTGGGCGACAGGCCGGAGCTCTTCTACTTCAACACCATCGTGGCCTCGTTCGTGATCCTGTCGCTGTTCGAGCCGCTGCGGGAGCGGGTCGAGGAGTGGGTGGTGGCGACGCTGTTCCACGAGCGCTACGAGCTCGTGCGGAAGCTCGAGCTGCTGCGCCACCGGACGGGGAACGTCATCGAGCCCGCCGGGCTCGCCGAGGTCGTCCTCGACGGGCTCGTCGAGACGCGCCGGGTGACCCACGCCTCCCTGTGGCTCGTCGCCGACGACCGGCCCGGGTACCGGCTCCTCGATTTCCGGGGCCCGCCGCCCGTCCCCTTCCTCGAGCCCGCGACGGCGCGCGCCCTCCTCGGCGCCTCCGCCTCGACGCAGAAGGCCATCCTGCTCGAGAACATCGACCGGCGCGTGGCGGAGCTGCGCGCGCTCCTTCCTCCCGGCCCGGCGGAGCACGAGACCCGCGGCGGTCGCGGCGCGCCGGCGGCCGTCGCGGAGGAGCTGAAGCGGCTCAGCGACGCCCGGGCGGTGATGAGCTCGATGCGCGCCGGCATCTGCATGCCGCTCCTCGCCGGCGACCGGGCGGTCGGGTTCCTCGCCTGCTGGGACGAGCGCGTGCCCGAGGCCTTCGCGTCGGACGAGATCGCCGCCCTCATCGAGGTGGCCGACCGCTGCGCGCTCGTCATCGAGAACTCCAAGCTCTACCAGCACATGAAGGAGCGCGACCGCCTCGCCGCCCTCGGCGAGATGTCGGCCGGCCTCGCGCACGAGATCCGCAACCCGCTCGCCGCCATCAAGGGCGCCGTGCAGTTCCTGGATCCGTCGAAGCTGCCCGGCGACGACCGCGAGTTCCTCGAGATCGTCATCGAGGAGGTGAACCGGCTGAACGGGGTGGTGACCCAGTTCCTCGACTACTCCCGCCCGCTGAAGCCCGCGCTCGCCCCCACCGACGTGAACGACGTGCTCGAGCGGACGTTCAGGCTGCTCCAGGCCGAGGTCCCCCAGTCCATCTCGGTCGAGCTGGCCCTCGCGGAGTGGCTCCCGCGCGTGAACGCGGACGCGGAGCAGCTGAAGCAGGTGTTCCTGAACCTGGCCTTGAACGCGTTCCAGGCGATGCCCGCGGGAGGGCGCCTGGTGGTGTCGACCCGGCTCACCCGCGACGAGCTCGCGTTCTGGCGGGAGGGGTCGCGCAAGGCCGACCTCGTCGAGGTGCGCTTCCGCGACAGCGGCCCGGGCGTCCCGGAGGAGGCCCGCGACCGGATCTTCGTCCCCTTCTACACCACGAAGGAGAAGGGCACCGGGCTCGGCCTCGCCATCTGCCAGCGGCTCGTGAAGGCCCACCAGGGCACGATCCAGGTGCGACCCGCGCCGGCGGGCGAGGGGGCCGAGTTCCTCGTCTCGCTCCCGGGGCTCCGCGAGGAGCGCCCCCCGGACGCGCCGAAGCCGCCGGTGGACGAGGAGGAGCGGCAGCGCGTCCGCGAGCAGCGGCGCAAGAGCGCCGAGGCACGGCTGCGCCGGCGGCGCAAGCGGCGCAGGAAGCAGCAGGCCTGACGGCGGCCTCCGCCGCGCGTGCGGAGACGGCCCACCTGTGGTAACGCACCTCCGTGCCCCACGTCCTCATCGTCGACGACGAGGTGAACATCCGGCGGGTCCTCGCGGCCATGCTGAAGCGCGAGGGCTACGAGGTGACCACCGCCGCTGACGGCGAGCAGGCCCTCGGCGTCCTCCACAAGACGCCGGTGCACGTGGTGGTCACCGACCTCGTCATGCCGAAGGTCGGCGGGATGGAGCTCCTCCGCCGCGTCGGCGCCGACTTCCCCGACGTGCCCGTGATCATGATCACCGCGCACGGCTCGGTGGACAGCGCCGTCGGGGCGCTCAAGGCGGGCGCCTTCGACTACATCACGAAGCCGTTCGAGCAGGACGAGCTGAAGAAGGTCATCGCCAAGGCGGCCCGGGCCCACGACCTCGAGCGCCAGAACGTGCACTCGAGCTTCGGCGAGGGCGATCGCCCGCCGCTCGTCGGCGAGTCCGCGTGCATGCGCGCCATCTACGACATGGTCGCGCGCGTCGCCGACTCGCCGTCGACCGTGCTGGTGACGGGCGAGAGCGGCACCGGCAAGGAGCTCATCGCGAAGGCGCTCCACCGCGGCTCGTCGCGCCGCGACAAGCCGCTCATCAAGGTGAACTGCGCGGCCATCCCGAAGGACCTCGTCGAGAGCGAGCTGTTCGGCTACGAGCGCGGCGCGTTCACCGGCGCGGTGGGCGCGAAGCCGGGGCGGTTCGAGCTCGCCGACGGCGGCACCCTCTTCCTCGACGAGATCGGCGAGATCCCCGTCGAGATGCAGGTGAAGCTGCTCCGGGCCATCCAGGAGCAGGAGTTCGAGCGCGTCGGCGGCATCCGGACCCTCCGCGTGGACGTCCGGCTCATCGCTGCGACGAACCGCGACCTGAAGCAGATGATCTCCGAGGGCAGGTTCCGCGAGGACCTCTACTACCGCCTCGCGGTCGTCCCCATCGCCCTGCCCCCGCTGCGCGAGCGCAGGGAGGACATCCCGCTGCTGGTGCGCCACTTCATCGAGAAGTACGACCAGCGGCTCGGCAAGAAGGTCGAGGGGATCGAGGACGAGGCGCTGCAGGTGCTCCTCGGCTACGCCTGGCCGGGGAACATCCGCGAGCTCGAGAACCTGATGGAGCGCTCGGTGCTCTTCGCCGACGGGCCGCTCATCCAGGCGAGCGCGCTGCCCGACGCCCTGCGCGAGCGGGGCCCCCAGCCGCCGGTGCCGATCGCGGCGATGGGCCCGCTCGGCGCCATCGCCGCGCCGAGCGGCGCGTCGATGAAGGAGATCGTGCGCCACGCCCAGGCCGAGCTGGAGCGCGAGCTCATCACGCGCGCCCTCGAGGAGACCGGCGGGAACGTCACCCGCGCGGCGAAGCGGCTCCAGATCAGCCGCAAGTCGCTCCAGGTCAAGATGAAGGAGCTCGGGCTCCGCGAGCCGACGGACGGCGACGAGTAGTCGCTCCAGGGCTACAGGCTCCGGACTTCAGGCTCGAGGAGAGGCGCCGCCCGGAGCGAACGCTTCGGCGTGAGCCGGTGGCCTGACGCCGGGAGCGCACTCGCACGCACCAGGCAGGGGCTTGCCAACTTGACCGTCCAGGGGGCCGCTGCTAGCGTCGGCGCGGTTTTGCCGCGTTTTCGCGGCCTTCGCTCGCCTCACGGAGGAGAGACATGCGGCGGCTTCGCCTGCGCGCCCTCGCGGCCTGCACCCTCGTCGCGCTCGCCGGCCCCGCCGGGGCTGCCGAGATCGCCCGCGTGGCCACGAGCGAGGGCGGGAACCTCTTCGACCTGCACGTGTCGCTGCGCTGGGACCGCACCCAGCTCCGCGGGAAGATCACCCGCGAGCAGGCCGATCCGTCGCTCAACCCGCCCTTCGGCGCGGTCGTGGACGTGGACGAGCTCCGCTACACGCGCGTGACGAACGCGCTCGTCCCGCGCTTCGCGGTGGGGCTGCACCGCGACGTGGAGTTCCACGTCGAGCTGCCCTACGTGCTCGCGGACGATCACTCCTGGCGCTACGCGATCGTGAACGGGTTCTCGGTGGAGCGCGACTCCACCATCGCGAACAACGACATCGACGCGACGGGCCAGCTGTGCGATCCGAGCGGGGCCGCCTGTCCCCTCTTCCCGGTCGGATCGGGCACGACCGTCTACCACGGCGGTCGCGCCGGGGACGTGAAGGCCGGCTTCGCGTGGGGGATCTTCAGCGACGCCAGAGACGACACGAAGCCGTTCTGGCTCGTGGGCGCCGACCTCACCTTCCCGACGGCGTCCATGTACGACCCCGCGGCCGGGCCGAGGTCCGCCGGCTGGGCGTCGCCTCACGTCTCGTCGGGCAACCCCGCGCCCTTCGGGGACAAGGTGTGGAAGTACGACCTCTACACCGTGCTCTCGCGGCGGCTCGGGCCCATCGATCCGTACTTCAAGGCGCACGTCACCGGCATGCGCCGCTCGAGCGGCACGTACTCCAACTGCGATCGCATGGCCGCGCTCGCGGACCCCGCGCTCGGCGAGGCCACCCCGGCGGGCGCGGCGAACTGCGCCGACCAGGGCTGGGAGGACGACTCGGCCGCCCGGCTGCCGTGGATCGCGGGCGTCACCTTCGGCACCGAGCTCGTGCCCTACGAGAACCGCTCCGCGGATCAGAAGGTCTCGATCGACGTGCGCGCCTTCGCGGACTACACCTCGTCGCAGCGCTTCTACAACCCGCTCAGCGACATGAGCGGCAAGCTCCACGCCACCGAGCCTTACCTCACCATGGGCGGACTGTTCGGCCTGTATCTCCGCGCGTCCCGCTTCGTGTCGCTGCACGCGAGCGGCTCGCTCGCGACGCAGACCGCCCACTTCCTGAGCGGCGAGTCCCTCGGCCGCGCCGGCGTCGAAGCCGGGGACGTCACCGGCCTGACGCCGAACGCCGCCCTCAACCCGAACTTCGACTGGCGCTACGATGCGCCCGGGCGGCGGTTCCGCTTCAGCGAGACGAGCGTCTTCGCGCTGTCCGTCGCCGGGGTGCTGCAGTTCTGATCTCACGGGGGACTGCGTCCCCCTCCCCACCGGCAAAGCCGGTGGGGCCCCTCCCCTGCTCGGCGGGGCCCGTGAACCTGCGCGCCCGCTGGCGCGGGTGCGCGCAGGTTCCCCGCCGGAGGGGCTTCGCCCCTCCCGCGCTTCGCGCGGGGCCCTCCCACGGCACGATCAGCAGTGGACCATCGGCCGCGTCCCTCCCCACCGGCAAAGCCGGTGGGCTGATACGCTGCGGGCATGAGACGAGCGGAGTTCCGGGTCGACGCCCGCCGCGCGCTCCCGCTCCTCGCGCGCGCCCCGGTCGTGCACCTCGCCACCACCACCCCCGCCGGCGCTCCCGTGCTGCGGGCCCTCGACGCGGCGGTGCTCGAGGACGGCGTCTACTTCCACGGCGCGCGCGCCGGAGAGAAGGCGGCCTGCCTCGGGCGGCCCGCGGTCGTCTCCGCCGAGGAGGTCGTGACCCGCGTCCCGAGCTGGATGCGGGATCCGGTGCGCGCATGCCCCGCCACGACGCTGTTCCGGAGCGTGCAGGTGCACGGGACGCTCACCGAGATCGAGGAGCCCGCCGCGAAGGCCCGCGCGCTCGAGGCGCTCATGAGGCGGTGGCAGCCCGAGGGCCGCTACCGGCCCCTCGCGGCCGGGGACCCCCTCTACGGCGGGCCGATCGCCGGCGTGCTCGTCTTCGCCGTGCCCTTCGAGCGGGTGGAGGGCAAGTTCAAGCTCCTGCAGAACCTCGGCCCGAAGGAGATCGGGCGGGTCCTGCGCGGCCTGTGGGAGCGCGGCGCGCCGGGGGACGCGGAGGCGATCGAGGCCATCCGGGAGGCGAACCCCGGCGTCGCCGACCCGCCCTTCCTCGCCGCCGAGGGGGTGACGCTCCACGCCGCGCTCGCGCCGGAGGACGGCCCGGCGGTGGAGGCCCTCCTGGCCGGAGAGTACTGGTGGGAAGGACATCCGCGAGCGCTCATCGCCTCCGTTCACCGCGAGGCGACGGCGTGGGTCGGCGCGCGCGCGCCGGACGGCACGCTGATCGCCTCGGGGCGGGCGCTGGCGGACCGGAGGTGCGCCTGGCTCTACGACGTCGTGGTGGCCCCGCCCTGGCGCGGACGCGGCCTCGGCAGGCGCGTGACGGAGCTCCTCCTCGACCACCCGGCGGTGCGCCATGCCGGGGTCGTGCGCCTCGTGACGCGCGAGGCGCAGGGCCTCTACGCCGGGCTCGGGTTCGTGGACGCCGCCAGCCGCCCCCGCTCCGGCCCCTCCACGGAGATGGTGCTCCACCGCGCCGCCGCCGCCGGGCGCGCTCCCGCGCCGCGAAGCGAGGAGTGAGGTCGTTCCCGCCGGCGGCGCGCTACCCGCCCTTCTTCAGCCGCTCGAGCGCGGAGTACACGTCCGCGCGCTTCAGCCCGCGCGCGCGGGCGACCTCGCGGGCGATCGCGGACGGCGCCTCGCCCGCGGCGAGCCGGCGCGCGAGCTCCTCCTCCAGCGGGATCTCCGGGGCTGCGCTCGCGCGCGGCGCGGCGCCCTCGCCGGAGACGACGAGCGTCACCTCGCCGCGGACCTCGCCCTCGAGCCGCGCCGCGAGCGCCGACAGCCGCCCGCGCAGCAGCTCCTCGTGCAGCTTCGTCAGCTCGCGCGCGACGAGGGCTTCGCGATCGCCGAGCGCCGCGCCGAGGTCCGCGAGCGTCTCCCTCGTCCGGTTGCCGGCCTCGTACAGCACGAGCGTGGCGGGGGTGGCGGCGAGGAGGCCCAGCGCCTCGGCGCGCCCGGCGCCCTTCCGCGGCAGGAAGCCGGCGAAGAGGAACCGGTCGGCAGGGAACCCGGACGCGGCGAGCGCGGCGAGCGCCGCGCTCGGCCCCGGGACGGGGACGACCCTCGCGCCCGCCGCCCACGCCGCCGCGACGAGCGCGGCGCCCGGGTCCGACACGCCCGGCGTCCCCGCGTCCGTGCACAGCGCCACGGACTCTCCCGCGAGCAGCCGCTCCACGATCGTCGCGACGCGGCCGCGCTCGTCGAACGCCGGCAGCGAGACGAGCGCCGGCGCGGGCGCGCCGAGGTGCGCGAACAGCTTCAGCGTGCGCCGGGTGTCCTCGGCGGCGACGGCCCGCACGCCCCGGAGCACCTCGGCCGCGCGCGGCGAGAGGTCCCCGAGGTTCCCGATGGGCGTGGCCACCACGTACAGCGTGCCCGGCCCCGCCGCTCGCCGCTCTCCCCGCTCGCTCACCACAGCCCCGGCTTCCCCTCGCCGTCGAACGCCCCGCGGTAGAGCGCCACGCGCGGTCCGGCCTCCTCGAAGGTGACCGCGACCACGTCGAAGCGCATCTCCTGCTCGAGGCCGCCGTTCCGGAGCGCCCAGTCGGTGGCGGCCGCCACGACCCTCCGCGCCTTGCCGCGCCCCACCGTCTCCTCGGGGCCGCCCTGGGCGGTCGAGGTGCGGCTCCGCACCTCGACGAAGCAGACGACGCTGCCCTCGCGGCAGACGAGGTCCACCTCTCCCCGGCGCGTGGCGTGGTTGCGGTCCAGGATCTCGAAGCCCGCGCGCGAGAGGAACGCCTCCGCGATGCGCTCGGCCTCGCGTCCGCGGGCGCGGCGATCGCCGGCCTCTCCCTCTCCGTCCGTCATGCGCTCAGGCGGCGTGATCCGCCGCCTCCCGGAAGGCCGGATCGGCCGTCGCGTGCAGGACCTGCCCCGGGCGAGCGAGCTGCTTCAGCAGGCGCGCCGCGAAGCGGCGCGCGCCGTCCGACAGCCCCCCGAACGCCTCGTCCAGGATCGCCACGGCCTTCCCGCCCGCGAGCGCCTGCTCGAGGAGCGCGAGCTTCAGCGCCAGGTACACGAGATCGCGATCGGCGGGTGGGAGCGAGGCCACCGGCGCGGCGCGGCCACCGGTCTGGACCGCGAGCTGGACGCGGTCGTCGACGGCGAGGGCCTGCAGCCGCTGGAACGAGAGCCCGGCGAGCGCCTGGGAGGCCCTCCCGGAGAGCCCGCGCGCGAGCGCCGCCGGCGCTGCTCCGAGCTCGGCGCCCGCCCGCTCGAGGAGCGCGCGCAGGGGGTCGCCTCCCGGCGCGGGGGTGGCGCGCGGGAGGGGGGCCGGCGCGGCGCCGCCCGAGCCCTTGGCGTCGGCCTCGAGCCGCCGGAGCTCGCTCTCGATCGACTGCGGGTCCCGCGTGAACCCGCCGACCTGCTCGGCGAGCCTACCCTCCGCCTGGCGCAGCTCCGCCTCCAGGCGCTGCCGCTCCGCGGCCGCCTCGATCGCCTCCGGCGAGGCCTGCCACTCGGCCATGCGGCGGCGCCACTCCGCCACCACGGCGTCGGCGTCGGCCACGCGCCCGACGGCCTCCCGCAGCTCGGCCACCCCCGGTACGCCCGCGGCCGCGATCGCCGCGCGGACCTCGGCGGCGTCGCGCTCGAACGAGTCCACCGCCTTGCGCTCCCAGTCGTCCACCACGCGCCGGCGGCGCGCCGCGCGTTCCCAGGCCTCGAGCCGGCCGATCCAGTCCCAGGCGAACCACGCGGCGGTCCCGAAGGCGGGCACGGCGAGCAGCGCGGCGTGCCGCAGCTCCGAGCCCGCCGCGGCGGCGGCCGCGCCCGCGATCGCCAGGGCGACGCCGGCCGCGCCGGCGCCCCAGAACGGCGCGGCGCGCCACGGCGCGCCCGGCGCGCCGCGCGCGTCCACCTCGTCGAGCGACGAGCGCTCCGCGGCGGTGCGCGCGAGCACCTCGGCGCGCCTCGCGCTGGCACGCTCGTAGAGGGAGAGCTTCGCCTCCGCGTCGCCGAGCGCGGCGGCCGCCCGCGCGGCCCCGTCGAGCTCGCCGCGCGCGGCGAGCGCGCGCTCGAGCCCCTCGCGGATCCGGTCACCGCCCCGCAGGCCCTCGCCGGCGGCCGCGAGCCGAGCCTGCAGAGCGTCCACGCGCTCCTGCAGGGCCTCCGCGGCCCGCGCCTGCACGAGCTCCGCCTCGAGCTGCGCGATGCGGCGCCGCGCCTGGTCCGGGGAGAGCGCGGCCCTCGCGGGCGCGCGCGAGAGCTCGCCCGTTCCCTGCCGCGAGGGGAGCTCCGCGGCGGAGAGGGCGAGCAGCGCGGAGAGGCGTCCAGGGGTGGGCACGCCGACGCTGGAGCGGAAGAGCTCGCGGATCTCGGCGAGGTCCTGCGAGACGAGCGCGAACGCCCGCCGCTCGGCGTCGAACCGGTGCAGCTGGCAGCCGGCGGCGAAGTCACGCACGAGCCGGTAGGTGACGCGATCATCGCCGACGAGCGTGAGCCCGGCGCGCATGGGCGCGCCGGCTGGCCCCGCGTTCGCGCGCGGGAGCGCCTCCGCGTCGCGCGGGTCCGGGTACAGCAGCGCCTCGAACAGGCGCCGCAGGACCGGCCCGTCCGCGGCCACGACGTTGTAGCCAGGGCGGAGCGTCGCGCGGCCGCCCGACGGCGCCACGCCACGCACCCCCTGCGCTGCGAACTCGAGGAGGATCACGCTCGGGGGCGCATGTTAGCGCCCGGCGCAGTGCCCGGGAAGGCGCGCACGCGCGCGAACGAGCAGGGCGAGAGCGCTGACCGGGGGCGCGCTCCCACCACGTCGCCGAGGTAGACCCAGGAGGCCGTGAAGCGATCCCCTCCGTCGCCGCGGCCGGCGATGCGCGTCGCATCGCTTCGTCGCTCCTCCCTCGCACACCCTGCGGGCATGCTCGGTCGTCGCGCCTCGCGCTGCTCGCGTCTCGTCGGCCTGGCTCGGTCCGGAGATCGACTCACGACCTCACGCCTGCGGCGCGGCCGCAGGCGGCGTCGAGGCGGGGGCGGCGGACGAAGGGCCCTCCTCCTGGTGGAGGCGGGCGGCCTTCCCCTGCAGACCGCGCAGGTAGTAGAGGCGCGAGCGGCGGACCTCGCCGTGGCCCGTGACCTCGATCCGGTCGATCCGCGGGCTGTGGACCGGGAACATGCGCTCGACGCCCACGCCGTAGCTCATCTTCCGCACGGTGAACATCGAGGAGCCCGGGGTGCCCCGCCGGTAGGCGATGACCACGCCCTCGAAGACCTGGATGCGCTCCTTGTCGCCCTCCTTGATCTTCGTGTGGACGCGGACGCTGTCCCCGGAGCGGAGCTCGGGGACGTCCTTCCGCACGTACTTCGCCTGGATGTCGGCAATCGCCTTGCGCAGCATGATCGATGCTCTCCTTTACAGCTCGTCGTCTCCGGCGTCGATGAGCCGGAGGTCGTTCTCAGTGAGGCGCGCCCTCTCGAGGAGGTCCGGCCTACGCTCGCGCGTGACCCGCAGCGCCTCGCGACGCCGCCACCGCTCGATGCGCCGGTGGTCTCCAGAGAGGAGGACCTCCGGGACCTTCATCCCCCGGAAGTCCGGGGGCCTCGTGTACTGCGGGTACTCGAGGAGCGTGTCCTCGCCCGCGAAGCTCTCGGCGCCGGCGGACGCCTCGTTGCCGAGCACGCCCGGCACGAGCCGCGCGGCGGCGTCCACGACGCACAGCGCCGCGAGCTCGCCGCCCGTCAGGACGAAGTCTCCGATCGAGACCTCCATGTCAACCGCCGCCAGCACCCGTTCATCCACCCCTTCGTACCTGCCGCAGACCAGCACGAGCCTGCCGTGCGTCGCGAGCCGCCGCGCCAGGGCCTGGTCGAGCCGGGCGCCCCGCGGGCTCGTCAGCGCCACGAGCGCCCCGGGCAGCCGCGCCCGCGCCGCCTCGATGGCCTCCGTGAGCGGCTCGGGCTTCATCACCATGCCGGCGCCGCCGCCGTAGGGCGCGTCGTCGGCCACGCGGTGCTTGCCCCGGGCATGCTCCCGGACGTCCGACACGCTCACCGAGACGATCCCCGCCTCGCGGGCCTTCCCGAGGATGCTCTCCGCGAGGTAGCCCTCGCACATCCGCGGGAACAGCGTCAGGATCTCCACCTCGAGCCGCGCGCTCATCGCGCCTCCGCGGGATCCCCGCCCGTCGTGAACCTGCCGAACCGCACGTCCTCGTCTCCTGCGGCCTCCTTCCCTTCGATCAGTCCAGAAGCCCCTCGGGCGGATCCACCACCACGCGCCGCCCCGCGACGTCCACCTCGACGTACGGGGCGAGCGGCACGAGCTTCTCTCCGCCCTCCTCCGTCGTCACCACCAGCACGTCCACGCCGCCCGTCTCGTACAGCCCGGTCACCGTGCCGATCGCCGCCCCCGCGACCGTCACCACCGGAAGCCCCTCGAGGTCGGCCCAGTAGTGCCGCGCCTCGCCCGCCTCCGGAAGATCCTCCCGAAGCGCGAGCACCTCCGCCCCCACCCACGCCTCCGCCGACGTTCGGTCGGAGACCCCCTCGATCCTCACCGCCCAGAGGCGTCCCTGCGGGCGCGCCTCGAGCACCTCCTGCAGCGGCGGCTCCGGCTCGCCCTCGCGCCTCAGCGCGATCCTGCGCACCGTCGCGAGCGCGCCCTCGCTCCCGGCCACCCCGAGGTGGCCCTTCAGGCCGACGGCCCGGACGACCTTGCCGAGCCGGATGCGCGCCACGTCAGTCGAGGATGTCGAGCACCGCGCGCCGTCCCTCCCGGCGTGCGGCGGCGTCGAGCACGGTCCGCAGCGCCTTCGCGGTGCGGCCGCCCCGGCCGATGACGCGCCCGAGATCGTCGGGGGCGACGGAGAGCTCGAGGACCGTCGAGCGATCGCGCTCGAGCACCTCGACCTTCACGCCGTCCTTCCTCTCGACGAGCTCGCGGGCGAGCCAGAGGACGAGGTCGCGCATCGCGAGCCTACGCCTTCTTCTCCGCGGGCTGGGCCGTCTTCTTCGCCCGCTTGAGGATCATCGCGACCGTCTGGCTGGGCGTGGCCCCGACCTTGAGCCAGTGCTCGATGCGCTCGGCCTTGAGCTCGATCCGCTCCGGCTGCTGCGTCGGATCGTAGATGCCCACGTCCTCGATGTACTTGCCGTCGCGGGCGTTGCGCGAGTCGGTGGCGACCACGTGATAGAAGGGCGCCTTGTGCGTGCCCGCGCGCGAGAGCCGAAGAACAACCGCCATGAGTTCCGCCTCCTAAATCCTTGGAACGCGGAGCGTTTTCCCCGGCCAGGGGCGGCGGGGGCTCCACGAAAAGTGGGTTTCTTTACGCCAACTTAGGTCGGGTGTCAAGCCGCGCCGGCGTCCGAGCCCGCGTCTTCCTGCGGGCCGTCGGCGCGCGGCTCGCCGGACTCCCCCCGCCGGAGACGGCCCTGGCGCAGCGCGGCGAGGTGGCCCGCCGGAAACGAGCGGAGGGCGATCGCGTAGGTGAGCGCCGCGCAAAAGGCGCCGAGCATCCCCCCGGCCGCCAGGTCGACCGGCCAGTGGGCTCCGGCCCGCACGCGCACCCAGGCGCAGACCCCGGCGAGCGCGAGGACCGGCAGCGCGCGGCGGCCATAGGCGAGGAGCGAGAAGACCGCCAGCGCTGAGACCCCGGCGGCGTGAGGCGCGGGGAAGGCCGCCCGGAGCAGCTGCGCGACCCCGCTCGCCTCGAGCGGCCGGGGCGCGGCGCCTGCCCCCCGCGCGACGAGCGCCACGGCCACCGCCGCGAGGATGGCGGCGGCGGCGGGGGCGAAGGCCTTCAGCGCGCCGCGCACCTCTCCGTCCAGCCAGGAGTAGAGGGCGAGCGCGACCAGCACGAGCATCCACGGCTCGCACGCGACGAGCAGCGCCGCCGCGGGCAGGTCGAGCGCGCGCGACTGCAGCGCCGCGTTCGCCGCGCCGAGCGGGTCCTGGGCGTAGAGCGGCGGCATCTGGGCGGTCCGTTTTACCAGCGCAGGCTGGCGCGCGGAAGGTCGCGCCCCGCCCGAAACGAGGAGGGCCGCACGCGAGCGAGTCGCGCGCGGCCCTCTCGACCGTCGGGGCTGCCCGAGGCTACTCCTCGGCGCCCTTCTTCTCGGCCTTCGCCTTCGGCTTCGCGGCGGCCTTCTTCGGCGCCTTCGCGGCCTTGGGCTCCTTCGCCTTGGCGGCCTTCTTCTCCGTCTTCTGCTCGGCCTTCTCCTCGCCGCCCTCTGCCTCGGCGGCGGCGCGGTCGACGAGCTCGATCACGGACATGTCGGCGTTGTCGCCCGCGCGGCGCCCGACCCGGACGATGCGCGTGTAGCCGCCCGGCCGCGCCTTGAAGCGCCCGGCGATGGAGTCGAAGAGCTTGTTCAGCACCTCGACGTCCTTCACCTCGCGGTTCGCGAGCCGCCGGTGGTGCGCGGAGCCGCGCTTGGCGAGCGTGATGACCTTGTCGGCGAAGCGCTTCAGCTCCTTCGCCTTCGGCGTGGTGGTGACGATCCGCTCGTGGCGGAGCAGCGAGGTCACCATGTTCCTCAGCATGGCCGTGCGGTGCTCTGTGGTGCGATCGAGCCTGCGGCCGACGACGCGGTGCTTCATCTTGGGTGTCTCCTATCGGTCCAGGTGCGCTAGACCTTGGGCGCGCCCTGCGGGGCCGCCTTGGGCGGCCAGTTCTCGAGCTTCATCCCGAGCGAGAGGCCCATCTCGGCCAGGATCTCCTTGATCTCCTTGAGCGACTTCCGGCCGAAGTTCTTCGTCTTCAGCATCTCGGCCTCCGTCTTCTGGACGAGATCGCCGATCGTCTTGATGTTGGCGTTCTGGAGGCAGTTCGCGCTCCGCACGGAGAGCTCGAGCTCGTCCACCGACCGGAAGAGGTTCTCGTTGAGCTTCTGCTCCTCGACCGGCTTCACCTCCTCGGCGGGCTCCTCGGCCTCGTCGAAGTTGATGAAGATGGAGAGCTGCTCCTTCACGATCTTCGCCGCGTAGGCGACGGCGTCGTTCGGCGCCACCGACCCGTCGGTCCAGACCTCGAGCGACAGCTTGTCGTAGTCGGTCTGCTGGCCGACGCGGGCGTTGGTGACCTGGTAGTTGACCTTCCGGATCGGGCTGAACAGCGCGTCGATGGGGATGGTCCCGATGGGCTGGCCCGGCACCTTGTTCTTGTCGGCCGGGACGTAGCCACGGCCGCGGCGCGCGGTCATCTCCATCCGCACCCGACCACCCTCGCTGATGGTGAGGATGTGGTGGCCGGGGTTCAGGATCTCCACCTGACCGTCGGCGATGATGTCGCCCGCCTTGATCTCGCGGGGACCGTCCGCCTCGATCCGGAGGGTCTTCACCTCGTTCGTGTGGATCTGGAGGAGGACTTCCTTCAGGTTGAGGATGATGTCGGTGACGTCCTCGGCCACCTCCGGGATCGTCATGAACTCGTGCTCGACGCCCTCGATCTTCACCGAGGTGATGGCGGCGCCCTGCAGGCTCGAGAGGAGCACGCGGCGCAGCGAGTTGCCGAGCGTGATGCCGAAGCCGCGCTCCAGCGGCTCGGCGACGAACTTCCCGTAGGTGTTGGAGAGGCTCTCCTGGTCCACGACCAGGCCGCGCGGCTTGATGAGGTCGCGCCAGTTCTTCGTGACGATGGGATCGACCATGGGCTGTCTCCTCCGCCGCCGCCCCCTCCCCGCTTCCGCTCAGCCATGCGGTCGGGGATCCGTGGGACGCGCGACTGCTTGTGTGATGAGCGGGCCGGCCCCTCGTGCCCGGCCCGCCCGGTGACTCCGCCATCGGTCCGCTCGCCCCGTGCCCCGTCGCAGGACCGGCGAGCCCGAGCCGTGGCTGGCCCGCGCCCGAGCCCGCCGAGGCTCCGAGGAGCCTGGGCGGGCCTGAGGGTGCGTGCCGTTACTTCGAGTACAGCTCGACGATGAGCTGCTCCTGGATCGGCATGGTGATGTCCTCGCGCGAAGGCTGGGTCCTCACCGTGCCCTTGAAGCCGCCCTTGTCCAGCTCGAGCCAGCCCGGGACGCCGCGGCGGTCCACCGCCTCGAGCGCCTCGCTGATGCGGACGACCTTCCTCGAGCGATCCCGCAGCTCGACCTTGTCGCCCGCGCGGCAGAGGTAGCTCGGGATGTTGACCTTGCGGCCGTTCACCTTGAAGTGGCCGTGGCGGACGAGCTGCCGCGCCTCGTTGCGGGTGTCGGCGAAGCCGAGGCGGAACACGACGTTGTCGAGCCGGAGCTCGAGCGTCTGCAGCAGGTTCTCGCCGGTCTTGCCCTTCGCGGCGGCGGCGTTCTGGTACGCGTGGCGGAAGCCGGCCTCGAGGAGGCCGTACATCCGCTTCACCTTCTGCTTCTCACGGAGCTGGACGCCGTACTCCGAGAACTTCACGCGCCCCTGGCCGTGCTGGCCCGGGGGATAAGGGCGGCGCTCGATGGCGCACTTGTCGGTGTAGCACCGGTCGCCCTTCAGGTACATCTTGAGGTTCTCCCGGCGGCAGAGCCGGCAGACGCTTTCGTTGTAGCGAGCCACGTGGTGGTTCTCCTCGATTAGACGCGGCGGCGCTTCGGCGGCCGGCAGCCGTTGTGCGGGATCGGGGTCACGTCCCGGATGAGCGTGATCTTGAGCCCGGCGGCCGAGAGGGCGCGGAGCGCCGACTCACGACCCGCGCCGGGGCCCTTCACGACCACCGAGACGGTCTTGAGGCCGTGCTCCATCGCCTTGGCGGCGGCGTCGCCGGCGGCGACCTGCGCGGCGAACGGGGTCGACTTGCGCGAGCCCTTGAAGCCGCGCGCGCCCGCGCTCGACCAGGAGATCACGTTCCCGGACGCGTCGCAGATCGTGATCATCGTGTTGTTGAAGGTCGACGCGATGTGGACGATGCCCGTCGCGATGTTCTTCTTGACCCGCTTCTTCCCCTTCTTCGGGGTCACGGGGGAGGCGGTCACCGGCTCGATGCCGCCGAGGTTCGGCGCCGAGGGGGCCGCGGCCTCCTCCGGCTTCTTCGTCTGCTGCTTCTCGTCAGCCACTCTGAGATCTCCGGTCTGAGGACGTAGCGGTTACTTCGGCGCCGGCGCGGCCGCCTTGCGCACGAGGCCCTTCTTCGGCCCCTTGCGCGTGCGCGCGTTCGTGTGGGTCCGCTGCCCGCGGACCGGAAGGCCCTTGCGGTGGCGGAGGCCCCGGTAGCAGCCGAGGTCCATGAGCCGCTTGATGTTGAGCGAGATCTCGCGGCGGAGATCGCCCTCGACCTTCACCGCCTGCTCGATGGTCTCGCGGATGCGGCGGACCTCGTCGTCGGTGAGGTCCTTCGTGCGCGTCGTGACATCCACGTTGGCGCGGTGGCAGATGGCCTGCGCGGTCGTCTTGCCGATGCCGTAGATGTACTGGAGGGCGACCTCGATCCGCTTCTCGCGGGGAAGGTCGACGCCGGCGATACGAGCCATTCCGTCTCTCCGTTACTCGCCGGGCCCTAGCCCTGGCGCTGCTTGTGGCGGGGGTTGGCCGGGCAGATGATCCGCACGGTGCCCTTGCGCTTGATGACCTTGCACTTGTCGCAAATCTTCTTGACCGACGCGCGGACCTTCATGACCGACGCCTTTCCCTAAAGACGAAAAACCCCGCCGCTACGGCCGGCGGGACTGGCGGCCCGGGAGCGCTCCATCGCACCCCCGTCCTAGCCGCCCGTATTCTCCGGGCTTTCCCGGAAGGCCGCCCCACGGGAGCGGCTTCGCGAAGGCGGCCCTATAACATAGCGGAATCGCGGCTGCAAGCGGGTCGTGCAGACTCGCGGCGGCCGCCACCGCCTCTCCTAGCCTCCCCCGCCCGTCCCGGCGCCCGCTCGCAGCCCCTCGCGCGAGGACAGGATCTCCGGCCCCGCGGCGGTGATGGCCACGGTGTGCTCGAAGTGAGCCGACAGGCTCCCGTCGGAGGTCACCGCCGTCCAGCCGTCCTCGAGCGTCTCCACGCCGTGGTCGCCGGCGTTCACCATCGGCTCGATGGCGAGGACCATCCCCGGACGGAGGGCAGGCCCCGTGCCGCGTACCCCGAAGTTCGGGATCTGCGGCGGCTCGTGCAGCCTGCGCCCGATGCCGTGCCCGACGAAGTCGCGCACCACCGAGAAGCCGCGCGGCTCGACGTGCGCCTGGACGGCTGCGCCGAGGTCGCCCAGCCGTCCGCCCGGCACCGCCGCGGCGATCGCGCGTGAGAGCGCCTCGCGCGTGGCCTGGAGCAGGCCCGCCGCACCCGCGCCCACCCTCCCCACCGGCACGGTCCGCGCGGAGTCGCCGAACCAGCCGTCCAGCACGACGCCGAAGTCCAGGCCGACCACGTCGCCGTCGCGCAGGACGCGCCCCTCCGACGGGATCCCGTGCACGACCTCGTCGTTCACCGAGACGCAGAGCGACGCCGGGAAGCCGTGGTAGCCGAGGAACGCCGGCTGGGCGCCCCGCTCCCGCGCGCGCGTCCGGGCCAGCCGATCGAGCTCCGCCGTCGTCACCCCGGGCACGGTCGCCGCGGCCACCTCGTCGAGGACGTCGCTCACCACGAGGCAGGCCTCGCGGATACGCGCGATCTCCCCGGGGGTCCGCAGCTCGATGCGGTCGCGCGCGCGCCCGTCCATGACCGGTCCGGCGAGGGCCGGCGCTAGCTCGCCAGGACCCGCTTGGTGACCGCGAGGATGCCCTCGGGCGTGCCGATGCCCTCGACGGTCGCGAGCAGCCCGCGCGCCGAGTAGAAGCGCTTCAGCGGCTCGGTCTTCGCGGCGTACTCGGCCATGCGCTTCTTCACGTTCTCCGGCTTGTCGTCGTCGCGCTGCACGAGGCCAGCGTCGTCGCGGTCGCAGTAGCCCATGCGCCGCGGCGGGTTGGCGGAGACGTGGTAGACGGCGCCGCACTTCGGGCAGCTGCGCCGGCCGCTGATCCGCTCCACGACCGCCTCCTCGGCGACCTCGTAGGAGAGGACGCGGGAGATGGCCCGGCCCGCCGAGGCGAGCAGGCCGTCGAGGTACTCCGCCTGCGCGCTCGTCCGCGGATAGCCGTCGAGGATGAAGCCCTTCGCCACGTCGGGGCGGGAGAGCCGGTCCTTCACCATCTCGTTCGTGATGTCGTCGGTCACGAGCCCGCCGGCGTCCATGATCGCCTGGACGGTCTTGCCGAGCTCCGTCCCGCGCGCCTTGTGGTCGCGGAACATGTCGCCGGTCGAGATGTGAGGGACGCCGTACTCGGCCGCGAGGAGCTTCGCCTGCGTGCCCTTGCCGGCCCCCGGGGGGCCGAGGAGGATGAGGATCATCGCGATCTCCGAGACGCCCTGGGTCCCGCGCCGAGCGGCGCCCAGCGGCGCGTCACGCGTTGACGGCCTGCCCGGTCGAGACCCTGCGGCCCCGGATCCGCGGCCCGCGGGGACCGGTGAAGCCCTCGTAGTGCCGCGTGATGAGGTGCCCCTCGATCTGCTGGACCGTGTCGAGGGCCACGCCCACCACGATGAGCAGGGAGGTGCCGCCGAAGTAGAAGTTGATGTTGAACTCGTTCGTGAGGATGGTCGGCAGCACGCAGACGGCGGCGAGGTAGATCGCGCCGCCGAAGGTGATGCGCGACAGAACGTAGTCGATGTAGTCCGCCGTCTTCTTGCCGGGCCGGATGCCGGGGATGTACCCGCCGTACTTCTTGAGGTTGTCCGCGACGTCCACCGGGTTGAACGTCACCGCGGTGTAGAAGTAGGCGAAGAAGACGATGAGGGCGATGTACAGCACGTTGTAGATCCAGCTGCCCGCCTGGAGCGCGTTGGAGAGCTGGCTGAGCGCCGGGATCCAGCCGCCCAGCGTCGCCGGGAACATCAGCAGCGACGAGGCGAAGATCGGCGGGATGACGCCCGCGGTGTTCACCTTGAGCGGGAGGTGGGTCGACTGGCCGCCGTAGAGCTTCCGGCCCACCACGCGCTTCGCGTACTGGATCGGGATGCGGCGCTGGCCGCGCTCCACGAAGACGATGGCGCCGATCACCACGATCATGATGCCGAGGAGGATCACGAGGCCGAGCTCGCTCATCTGCGAGCCGGGCGCCCTGAACCCCTGGAACGTCGCCCACGCCGCGGACGGGGCGCGCGCGACGATGCCCGCGAAGATGATGAGCGAGATGCCGTTGCCGACGCCGCGCTCGGTGATCTGCTCGCCCATCCACATGATGAACGAGGTGCCGGCGGCGAGGGAGATCATGGTGAGGAGCCGGAAGCCCCAGCCCGGATTTGCCACCACCGAGAGGCCGGACGGATCGCGCAGCGTCTCGAGGTAGGTGGCGATCCCGTAGCCCTGGATCGCGGCGAGGACGACGGTCAGGTAGCGCGTGTACTGGGTGATCTTGCGCCGTCCGAGCTCGCCCTCCTTCTGGAGCTTCTCGAGCGCCGGCACGACCACCGTGAGCAGCTGCAGGATGATCGACGCCGACACGTACGGCATGATGCCGAGCGCGAAGATCGAGAGCTGCTCGAAGGCGCCGCCGGAGAAGAAGTTCAGGAGGCCGAGCAGGTTCCCCGACGAGACGACGTTCTGCATCGCCTGCCGGTCGACGCCCGGGGTGGTGACGTAGATGCCGAGCCGGTAGACGGCGAGCATCCCCAGGGTGAAGAGGAGCCGCTTGCGCAGCTCGGCGATCTTGAAGATGTTCACAAGCCCGCTGACTGCCATGCGCTTCCCTTTCACCTGCGCTCGGCGGGCGGCGCGCCACGCGGGCACGCCGCCGCCGTGCGACGTCCCGCCCTACTTCTTCGCCTGCGCCTTCCTGGCGGCCTTGGCCTTCTCGTACATCGTGACGGGCGCGGGGATGAGCTCCACCGTGCCGCCCGCCTTCTCGATGGCCGCGCGCGCGCCGGCGGTGACGCGGTGCACCTTCACGGTGACGGCGCTCTTGAGCTCGCCGCCGCCGAGGACGACCACGCCGTCCCGGTTCCCGCGCACCAGGCCCGCGCCCTTCAGCGCGGCCGGGTCCACGACGCCCGAGAGGCCGTCGAGGTCGCCGACCTTCACCTCCTCGAACTCACGCCGGAAGACGTTCTTGAAGCCGAACTTCGGGAGGCGGCGCTGGAGCGGCATCTGGCCGCCCTCGAACCCCTCGAAGTGCATGTTGCCGGAGCGGGCCTTCTGGCCCTTGCCGCCGCGGCCCGCGGTCTTGCCGAGGCCAGATCCCTGGCCACGGCCGACGCGCGTGCGCTCGCGGTTCGCGCCCTTGGGCGCCTTGAGCTTGGAAAGCGACATGGAACAGTCTCCTTTTAACACGGGGCGCGCGGCTGTCTAACCCTGCCGGGCCGCCGCCTTCGCCTTCCTGGCCTTCCGCCCCTCGGGCGCAGGCTGGTCCACCCGCTCCCACTCGACGAGGTAGGAGACCTTCGCGATCATCCCCATCGTCTGCGGCGTGTCGGGCAGGATCTTCGTGGAGTCGCGCTTCTTGAGGCCGAGGCCCGCGACGATGGTCCGGTGGGCCGCGGGGCAACCCGCGAGCCCGCGGACGAGCTTCACCTGGATGGCAGCCATGATGTCTCCTTACGCCCCGCCGAGCTCGCCGGCCTGCTTGCCGCGCGCGCGGGCGGCGTCGTCCGCCGAGCGCAGGCGCTTCAGGCCCGCCACGGTCGCCTTGAGGACGTTGTGCGGGTTGCGCGAGCCCTGGCACTTCGTGAGGACGTTCCGGATGCCCGCCGCCTCGAGGACCGCGCGCACGGTGCCGCCGGCGATGACGCCGGTGCCCTCGCCCGCGGGCTTGAGCAGCACCCAGCCCGCGCCGAAGTGGCCGAGCACCTCGTGGGGGATGGTCGTCCCGACGAGCGGAACCTTGAAGAGGTTCTTCTTCGCCTGGTCGCCGCCCTTGCGGATCGCCTCCGGGACCTCGTTCGCCTTCCCGAGGCCCACGCCGACGTAGCCGTTGCCGTCGCCGACGACGACGAGCGCCGAGAAGCTGAACCGGCGGCCGCCCTTCACGACCTTCGCCACGCGGTTGATGTGGACGACCTTGTCCTGGAGCTCGAGCTCGTTCGCGTTGATGGGAGTAGCCATTCGTTACCTTCCTAGAACTTGAGCCCAGCCTCGCGCGCGGCTGCGGCCACCGCCTCGACGCGCCCGTGGTAGTCGAACCCGTTGCGGTCGAACACGACCGCCTCGATCCCCTTCGCCATGGCCGCCTTCGCGAGGGCCTCGCCCACGCGCTTCGCTGCGGCGGTCTTGTCGTCGTCCTTGACCTCGTCCCTGAGCGCCTTCGCGTTCGTCGCGATCGAGACGATGGTGGTGCCCGTCGTGTCGTCCACGAGCTGGGCGTACATGTGCTTGAGGCTCTTGTAGATGGTGAGCCTCGGGCGGGCGGCCGTGCCGGAGATCTTCCGGCGGATGCGGGCCCGGCGCTTCTCGCGCGGCGTGACGTGCTTCGCCATGACGTTCCTCCTTGCGGCGGCGAGGGAACAGCCGCCGCATGAGCGGGGTGGTTGCCGGGCCTAGGCGGCGCCGGTCTTGCCTTCCTTGCGGCGGATGATCTCCTCCGCGTACTTGATGCCCTTGCCCTTGTACGGCTCGGGGGGGCGCAGCGCGCGGATCTTCGCGGCGGTGAGGCCGAGGACGTGCTTGTCCACGCCCTTCACCGTGAGCTTCGTCTGCTTCGCGTCGACCTCGGCGGTCACGCCCTCCGGCAGCTTGAACACCACCGGGTGGGAGAAGCCGAGGGCGAAGTGGATCTCCTTCCCCTTCACCTCGGCCTTGAAGCCGACGCCGTTGATCTCGAGGCCACGCTCGTAGCCCTTCACGACGCCGTCGAGCGCGTTCTTGACCAGCGTGCGGGTGAGGCCGTGCAAGCCCTTCGACTCGGGGGAGTCGTCGGGGCGCGTGACCTGCACCTCGCCCTTGTCCACCGCGACCTTCACGCGCGGATTCGTGGGGAAGGACATCTTGCCCTTGGGCCCCTCGACCTTCACGAGGTTGCCGTCCACGGAGACCTTCACCTTCTCCGGGATCTTCACGGGCAGCTTGCCGATGCGAGACATCTCGGTCGCTCCCTTACCAGACGGTGCAGATCAGCTCGCCGCCGACCTTCTGCTTGCGCGCCTCGCGATCGACCATCACGCCCTTGGACGTGGAGAGGATCGCGATGCCCATGCCGTTGAGCACGCGCGGGATGGAGTCGGTCGGCACGTAGCGCCGCAGGCCCGGCTTCGACACCCGCTTGATGTCGCTGATGGCCGGCTCGCGGTCGCCGCTGTACTTGAGGACGATGGTGATCGCGCCCTGGGGCCCGTCCTCGTGCCGGACGAAGTCCTTGATGAAGCCCTCGTCGCGGAGGACCTCCGCGATCCGGACCTTCAACCGGGAGGCGGGGACCAGGACCTTCTCGTGACGCGCGTTCGACGCGTTGCGGATGCGCGTCAGCATGTCGCCAATGGGATCGGTGAAGCTCATCTCGCGTCTCCCTTACCAGCTCGACTTGATGACGCCGGTGATCTCGCCCTGCAGCGCGCGCTTGCGGAAGCAGAGACGGCACATCTGGAACTTGCGCAGGAACGCGCGCGGCCGGCCGCAGAGGGGGCAGCGGTTGTACTGCCGGACCGGAAACTTCAGCTTGCGCTTGGCCTGCGCCATCTTCGAAAGCTTCGCCATGGGATCTCCTTTTACTGACGGAACGGCATGCCGAGGTGGCGCAGGAGCGCTCGGCCCTCCTCGTCGTTCCGCGCGGTCGTGACGACCGTGATGTTCATCCCTTTGATCTTCTCGACCTTGTCGTAGTTGATCTCGGGGAAGATGATCTGCTCGCGAACGCCGAGCGTGTAGTTGCCCTTGCCGTCGAACGCCTTGGGCGACACGCCCTTGAAGTCGCGCACGCGCGGGAGCGCGATCGAGACGAGGCGGTCGAAGAACTCGTACATGCGGTCGCCGCGGAGCGTGACCATCGCCCCGATCGACTGGCCCTGGCGCAGCTTGAAGTTCGCGATGGACTTGCGCGCCTTCGTCACGACCGGCTTCTGGCCGGTGATGGCGGAGAGCTGCTCGACGGAGGCGTCGATGATCTTGCCGTTGTTGATCGCCTCACCGAGCCCCATGTTCACGACGATCTTCTCGAGCTTCGGGGCCTGCATCGGGTTCGCGAACCCGAGCTCCTTCATCAGCTCGGAGCGGATCTCCTTCTCGTACCGCTCCCTCAGACGCGCTGCCATCGTTCTCTCCCTTGCCTTCGGCCGGCCTCTTCGCGTGCCGGGCGATGCGTTTTCCTACGAACCACCCCTGCCGTCCAAATCCCGACTGGCGAGCCCGCGCCTACTTCGCGGTCTTGCGCCGGTCGGCCCTGGCCTTCTCCTTCGCGCCGAGCTCGCGCTTGATCTTCTCGCGACGGACGGGCTTGTCGCCCACGAGCACCATCACGTTGGAGATGGCGACGGTGCCCTCCTTCTCGATGATCCCGCCCTCCGGCGTGGCCTGGCTGCGCCCCTTCTTCTGGTGGCGCTTCACCAGCATCAGCTTCTCGATCCGGACGCGACCCTTCTCCGGGAGGAGCTCGAGGACCTTGCCCTGCTTCCCCTTCTCCTTGCCGGAGATGATCTTGACCGTGTCGCCCTTGCGGATGCCCGGCATGGCTACAGAACCTCCGGCGCGAGGCTGATGATCTTCATGAACTTCCGGGCGCGGAGCTCGCGCGCCACCGGCCCGAAGATGCGCGTGCCGATGGGCTCGAGGTCCTTGTTGATGAGGACCGCGGAGTTCCCGTCGAAGCGGATGTAGCTGCCGTCCGGCCGCTTGACCTCGCGGCTCGTGCGCACGATGACGGCGCGGGCGACCTCGCCCTTCTTCACCTTGGCCTGGGGGATCGCCTCCTTGACCGAGACGACGATCACGTCGCCGATCGAGGCGTACCTGCGGCGGCTACCCCCGAGCACCTTGATGCACTGGACCTTCTTCGCGCCGGAGTTGTCGGCGACGTCGAGCATGGTCTGCTGCTGGATCATGACCTAGACCTCCGCCTTCTCGAGGGTCTCGGCGATGCGCCAGCGCTTGTCCTTCGACATCGGGCGGGTCTCGACGATCCGGACCTTGTCGCCGATCTGGCAGGCGTTGTTCTCGTCGTGCGCCTTGTACTTCTCGGCGCGCTTCACGATCTTCCCGTACTTCGGATCGGCGACCCGGCGCTCGACCTTGACGACGACGGTCTTCGCCATCTTGTTCGAGACGACCACGCCGATACGGGACTTGCGGTTGCCGCGCTCCATGTCGCTCACTCCTTCGCCTCGAGATCGGTTCGACGCGGCGTAGCCGCCTTCATCTTCGGGGCCCCCTGGGGGGTCGCGGCCTTGGCCGCGGAGATCTCCTTCTCGCGGGCGACCATGAGGATCCGCGCGACTTCGCGCTTGGTCTTGGCGAGATCGGCGGTCGAGTCGAGCACGCCGGTCGAGTGCTTGTTCTTGAGATCGAAGAGCGTCTGCTTCAGCTCCGCCGCGCGTGCGAGAAGCTCGTTCCGCTCCAGCTCGCGCAGCTCCTTGACGGTCGCCATCGCTCGTTCCCTCCTACAGCGTGCTGCCGCGCTTCACGAGCTTCGTCGCGACGGGCAGCTTGTGGGCGGCGAGGTGGAAAGCCTTCTTCGCCGACTCGTCGTCGACGCCCGCCAGCTCGTAGAGCACGCGGCCGGGCTTCACGACGGCCACGTAGTACTCCACGTTGCCCTTGCCGGTGCCCATGCGCGTCTCGGCGGGCTTCTTGGTGATCGGCTTGTCCGGGAAGACCCGGATCCAGAGCTTGCCGCCCCGCTTGACGTAGCGGGTGATCGCCACGCGGGCGGCCTCGATCTGGCGCGCGGTGAGCCAGCCGCACTCGGTGGCCTGCAGGCCGTACTCGCCCTGGTTCAGGTCCGAGCCGCGGTAGGCCTTGCCCCGCATGCGGCCCTTCATCATCTTGCGGTACTTCGTTCGCGCCGGCTGAAGCATGTGCGTCTCCTAGAGGTGTGCTGGGCGCGGCATCAGGGCCGGGCGCCGCCGGCGCTGCGCGGCGGGCGCGCGCTGGCGGACTGGGGCAGCACCTCGCCCCGCATGATCCAGACCTTGCAGCCGATCTTCCCGTAGGTGGTCTTCGCCTCGGCGAACCCGTAGTCGATGTCCGCGCGCAGCGTGTGCAGCGGCACGCGGCCCTCGCGGTACCACTCGTACCGCGCCATCTCCGAGCCGCCGAGGCGGCCGGAGCAGGCCACGCGGATCCCCTTCGCGCCGAACTTGAGGGCCGTCTGGACGGACTTCTTCATGGCGCGGCGGAACGCGATGCGGCGCTCGAGCTGGGTCGCGATGTTCTCGGCGACGAGCTGCGCGTCCGTCTCGGCCTTACGGACCTCGACGACGTTCAGGTAGACCTCGTTGTCGGTCTTACCCTGCAGCTCCTTCTTGATCGTCTCGATGCCCGCGCCGCGCTTGCCGATCACGATGCCCGGCCGCGCCGTGTGCACGTTGATCTTCACCTTGTTCGCGGCGCGCTCGATCTCGATGCGGGAGATGCCGGCCTGGCCGAGCTTCTCCTTCACGTACTCGCGGAGGTGGATGTCCTCGTGCAGCCACTTGGCGTAGTTCTTCTCTTCGTACCACTTCGAATCCCAGGACCGGATGACGCCGAGCCGGAACCCGATCGGATGGACTTTCTGTCCCATGTGCTCTCCTCGATTCCTGGCTACTGCGCGGTCCCGAGCTCGACGTAGACGTGGCTCGTCTTCTTCTCGATGCGGAAGGCCCGGCCCATCGCGCGGGGCATGAAGCGCCGCATCTTGGGGCCCTGGTCGACCGTGAGGGTCTTCACGACGAGGACGTCCACGTCCACGCGGCCGCCCTTCTGCTCGGCGTTCGCCACCGCCGAGCGGATGAGCTTCGAGAGGTGCTTCGCGGCCGCCTGCGGCGTGTACTTCAGCACCGCGAGCGCGTCGCCGACCGGCATCCCGCGCACCTCGTCCGCGACGAGCCGCACCTTGCGCGGCGCGACGCGGAGGAAGCTCAGCGAGGCGTGCGGGCCCGGCGCCGCCTTCGCGGGCCGGTTCGGCTTGGAGCGGCGCGCGGGCACCGGCTGGCGCACGCGCTTGGCGCCCTTCTTCGTGGTCTGGGTCTCGGCCATTTCCGTTCCCTCGCTACTTCCTGGCGGGCGCAGCCGCCGCCTTCTTCTCGGCCGAGTGGCCGTGGAAGGTGCGGGTCGGGGCGAACTCGCCGAGCTTGTGGCCGACCATGTTCTCGGTCACGAACACCGGGACGAACTTGCGCCCGTTGTGGACCGCGAACGTGTGGCCGACGAAGTCCGGCAGGATCGTGCTCCGCCGCGACCAGGTCTTGATGACCGACTTCTTGTTGCCCTTGTTCGCGTCCTCGACCTTCTTCGTGAGGTGCTTGTCCGCGAACGGGCCCTTCTTGATCGAACGCGCCATGAGTCGCTGTCCCTTCTCGCTCGCTACTGGGGCGTGTTGCGCGGGCCCGGCTTGCGGCGCGAGACGATGAACTTGTCAGTGCGGCGGTTGTTGCGAGTCTTCTGGCCCTTGGTCTTCTGGCCCCACGGCGAGACCGGGTGCGGGTTGCCCTGACCGGACTTGCCCTCGCCGCCGCCGTGCGGGTGATCGACCGGGTTCATCGCGAGGCCGCGCACGGTCGGACGGCGGCCGAGGTAGCGGCTCTTGCCCGCCTTGCCGAGGCGGACGGTCGAGTTCTCGACGTTGGAGAGCTGGCCGATGGTCGCCTTGCAGTCCTGCAGGACCTTGCGGACCTCGCCGGACGGCATGCGGATCTGGGCGTACAGCCCCTCCTTCGCCATGAGCTGGCCGAAGGAGCCCGCGGAGCGGATCATCTTCCCGCCGGAGCCGGGCTGGGCCTCGACGTTGTGGATCACGGTGCCGAGCGGGATCGCCTTGATCGGCAGCGCGTTCCCCGGGCGGATGTCGACCGTCTCGCCGGAGACGAGCGTGTCGCCCACGTTCACGCCGACGGGCGCGAGGATGTAGCGCTTCTCGCCGTCCGCGTAGTTCAGCAGCGCGATACGCGCCGTGCGGTTCGGGTCGTACTCGATCGCCGCGACCTTCGCCGGCACGCCGTCCTTGTCGCGCCGCCAGTCGATCACGCGGTAGCGACGCTTGTGGCCGCCGCCGATGTGGCGGGTCGTGATGTGGCCGTGCGCGTTGCGGCCGCCGGACTTGCGGACCGGCTTCGTGAGCTTCTTCTCCGGCTTGGACTTCGTGATCTCCGCGAAGTCCGACACCGTCATGCCCCGTCGGGCAGGGCTCGTCGGCTTGTACTGTTTGAGGGCCATGTTGGTCTCCGTCCCCTCGCCTCTACGTCCCCTCGAAGAGGGCGATCGTCTCGCCTTCCTTGAGGGTCACGAAGGCCTTCTTCCAGTTGGGGCGGCGGCCGACGTTCCGGCCGACGCGCTTGTTCTTCCCGCGCGCGATGGCGGTGCGCACGTCGAGGACGTGCACGTTGAAGAGCTTCTCCACCGCCTGCTTCACCTGGATCTTCGTCGCGTCCCGGTGGACCTCGAAGGCGAACTGACGGTTCGCCTCCCGGTTCCGCTCGGCCTTCTCGGTGATGAGCGGGCGCTTCACCACGTCCTGGATGGCGAGGTTCATGACAGGCTGGCCTCCAGCATCTTCGCGGTCTCGGCCGTCAGCACGAGCGCGTCGTGCTTCAGGATGTCGTAGACGTTGAGCCCCTCGGCCGCGAGGAAGTCCGAGCCGTCGAGGTTCCGCACGCTCCTCGCGAGCGCGGCGTTCGCGGCCGCGTCCACCACGAGCGCCTTCCTCGCGCCGAGCTTCGCGAGCACCTTCGCCGCGGCGGAGGTCTTCGGCTCGGCCGGCTTCCACTCCTGCACGATGACGAGCTTCTGCTCCTGGCTGCGGAGCGCGAGCGCCGAGCGCAGGGCCGCCTTCCGGACCTTCTTCGGAACGTCGTAGGAGTAGTCGCGCGGCTTCGGCCCCATGGCCTTGCCGCCGCCCACCCACTGCGACGCCCGCGTCGAGCCCTGACGGGCGCGACCGGTGTGCTTCTGCTTCCAGGGCTTCTTGCCGCCGCCGGACACGAGGGACCGGTTCTTCACGGCGTGGGTGCCCGAGCGATCGGAGGCGAGCTTCGCCTTCACCACCTCGTAGAAGAGGTGCTCGTTCACCTCGCCCGCGAAGACGGCGTCGGCGAGCTCGATCTCGCCCACCTTCTTCTTGTCGAGGTCGTAGACGTCGAACTTGGCCATGATGTCCCTCGACTACTTGATCTCCACGTCGACGCCGGCGGAGAGGTCGAGCTTCATGAGCGCATCGAGCGTCTGCGGCGTGGGCTCGAGGATGTCGAGCAGCCGCTTGTGCGTCCGAATCTCGAACTGCTCCCGCGACTTCTTGTCGACGTGCGGGCTGCGGAGAACGGTGAACTTGTTGATCCGTGTGGGGAGCGGAATCGGACCGGCCACCTTCGCGCCGGTGCGCTTCGCGGTCTCGACGATCTCCCCGGCCGACTGGTCGAGCAGCTTGTAGTCGTAGGCCTTGAGCCGGATCCGAATCTTCTGAGTCGCCATCGGAAAGCCTTCTCTCCGTCGCTCGGCGCGGCGCGGAGCCTGCCCCCCGAGCTGCAGGGTCAGGCTCCGCCGTTCGCCGGCGGTGCTACCTACTGGATGACCTCGGCCACAACTCCCGCCCCGACCGTCCGGCCGCCCTCGCGGATCGCGAAGCGGAGCTCCTTCTCCATGGCGATGGGCGTGATGAGCTCCACCTCCATGCCGATGTTGTCGCCGGGCATCACCATCTCGACGCCCGCCGGCAGCTGCACCGAGCCCGTCACGTCCGTCGTGCGGAAGTAGAACTGGGGCCGGTACCCGTTGAAGAACGGCGTGTGGCGCCCGCCCTCCTCCTTCGTGAGGACGTAGACCTCCGCCTTGAACTTGGTGTGCGGCGTGATCGAGCCCGGCTTCGCCAGCACCTGACCGCGCTCCACCTCCTCGCGCTTCAGGCCGCGGAGCAGCGCGCCGATGTTGTCGCCCGCCTGCCCCTCGTCGAGCAGCTTGCGGAACATCTCCACGCCCGTCACCACCGTCTTCGCCGTGGGCTTGAGGCCGACCACCTCGACCTCCTCGCCGACCTTGATGATCCCGCGCTCCACGCGCCCGGTCGCCACCGTCCCGCGCCCGGAGATCGAGAACACGTCCTCGACCGGCATCAGGAACGGCTTGTCCGTCGCGCGCTTCGGCGTCGGGATGTAGCTGTCCACCGCGTCCAGCAGCTGCTGGATCGCCGGCTCGCCCAGCTCGCTCTTGTCCCCCTCCAGCGCCTTCAGCGCCGACCCCTTCACGATCGGGATCTCGTTCCCGGGGAACTCGTACTCGCTGAGCAGCTCACGGACCTCGAGCTCCACGAGGTCGAGCAGCTCCTTGTCGTCCACCATGTCGACCTTGTTCAGGAAGACGACCATGTACGGCACGCCCACCTGCCGCGCGAGCAGGATGTGCTCCCGCGTCTGAGGCATCGGGCCGTCCGCCGCGCTGACCACCAGGATGGCGCCGTCCATCTGCGCCGCGCCCGTGATCATGTTCTTCACGTAGTCCGCGTGGCCCGGGCAGTCGACGTGCGCGTAGTGGCGCTTGTCCGTCGAGTACTCGACGTGCGCCGTCGCGATCGTGATGCCGCGCTCGCGCTCCTCCGGCGCCTTGTCGATCTGGTCGTACGCCATGAACTGCGCCCGACCCTGCGTCGCGCAGTACTTCGTGATGGCCGCCGTCAGCGTGGTCTTGCCGTGGTCGACGTGACCGATCGTCCCGACGTTCACGTGCGGCTTGTTGCGCTCGAACTTCTCCTTGGCCATGGCTTCCTCTCTTCCTCTCGGAGTGTCTGGCGGCTACTTGGTGGCCGCGGCGGTGCCCTTCGCCTTGGAGACGATGGTTTCCGCGATGTTGTTCGGGACCTGCGCGTAGTGCTTGAACTGCATCGAGTAGGTGGCGCGGCCCTGCGTCTTGGAGCGGAGGTCGGTGGCGTAGCCGAACATCTCCGCGAGCGGCACGAGCGCCTCGATCACCTGGATGCCCGTCCCCGGGTTCATCGCCTGGATCTTGCCGCGGCGCGAGTTCAGGTCGCCGATGACGTCGCCCATGTAGTCGTCGGGGGTCGTGACCTCGACCGCCATGATCGGCTCGAGGAGGATCGGCTTCGCCTTCGCCGCGCCGTCCTTGAAGCCCATCGAGCCGGCGATCTTGAACGCCATCTCGGACGAGTCGACGTCGTGATAGCTGCCGTCGAACACCTCCACCTTGATGTCGACCACCGGGTAGCCCGCGAGCACGCCGCTCGTCATGGCCTCCTCGATGCCCTTCTGGATCGGGCTAATGAACTCCTTCGGGATCGACCCGCCGACCGTGGCGTTCACGAACTCGAAGCCCTTGCCCGGCTCCTGCGGGATGAGGCGCAGCCAGCAGTGGCCGTACTGGCCGCGGCCGCCGGTCTGCCGGATGTAGCGGCCCTCGGACTCGACCTGCTTCGTGATCGTCTCGCGGTAGGCGACCTGCGGCTTGCCGACGTTCGCCTCGACCTTGAACTCGCGGAACATGCGATCCACGAGGATCTCGAGGTGGAGCTCGCCCATGCCCGCGATGATGGTCTGGCCCGTCTCCTCGTCGGTGTGGACGCGGAAGGAGGGGTCCTCCATCTGCAGGCGGTTCAGGGCGATGCCCATCTTGTCCTGGTCGGCCTTCGACTTGGGCTCGATGGCCACGTCGATCACCGGCTCCGGGAACTCCATCCGCTCGAGGACGACCGGGTTCGCCTCGTCGCAGAGCGTGTCGCCCGTGGTCGTCGCGCGGAGACCGACGGCGGCGGCGATGTCGCCGGCGTAGACCTCCTTGATCTCCTCGCGCTTGTTCGCGTGCATCTGGAGGAGGCGGCCGATGCGCTCCTTCTTGTCCTTCGTCGCGTTCTGCACGTAGGACCCGGCCTCGAGCTTCCCCGAGTACACGCGGAAGAACGTGAGGTTCCCGACGAACGGGTCGTTCATGATCTTGAACGCGAGCGCGCTGAACGGCTCCGAGTCCGAGGTGGCGCGGGTGACCTCCTCACCCTTCAGCGTCACGCCCTTCACGGCCGGAACGTCGAGCGGCCCGGGCAGGAAGTCGACGACCGCGTCGAGGATCTGCTGGACGCCCTTGTTCTTGAAGGCCGTCCCGCAGATGACCGGGAAGAACCTCATCTCGAGCGTGCCCTTGCGCAGGCCGCGGAGGAGCTCCTCGTTCGTGAGCGGGCGACCGTCGAGGTACTTGTGCATCAGCTCGTCGTCGACCTCGGCGGCGGCCTCCTCGAGCTTCGAGCGGTACTCGGCGGCCAGCTCCCGGAGGTTCTCCGGGATCTCGATCTCCTGGTACTTCGCGCCCATCGTCTCGTCGTCGAAGGTGATGCCCTTCATCTTGACGAGGTCGACCATGCCGCGGAACTTGTCCTCGGCGCCGATGGGGATCTGGAGCGACACCGGACGCGCGCTCAGCTTCTGCTGGATGGTCTGGACGGCGCGGAAGTAGTCCGCACCGATGCGGTCCATCTTGTTGATGAAGCAGATGCGCGGGACCTTGTACTTGTCGGCCTGCCGCCAGACCGTCTCGGACTGGGGCTGCACGCCCTGCACGGCGTCGAACACGGCGCACGCGCCGTCGAGGACGCGCAGCGAGCGCTCGACCTCGATCGTGAAGTCGACGTGCCCCGGGGTGTCGATGATGTTCAGCCGGTGATCGCGCCAGAACGCGGTGGTCGCGGCGGAGGTGATGGTGATGCCGCGCTCGCGCTCCTGCTCCATCCAGTCCATGACGGTGGTGCCCTCATGGACCTCGCCGATCTTGTGCGTGACGCCCGTGTAGAAAAGGATGCGCTCGGTCGTAGTCGTCTTGCCGGCATCGATGTGAGCCATGATGCCGAAGTTGCGATAGCGCTCGAGTGGACTGTTACGGGGCATCTGATCGTTCCTTCGAATCCTTCGTGCGTGCGCAAGACCGGTGCGCCGGAGCTCCGGCGACACCGCCAAACCGACCGAGCTGTCAAAGAGCGAAGCGGGCCCGTCTACCGAAACCCCGGCCGGCACAGCCGACCCTGCTCTCCGTCGATCCTCCCTCGACCCTTCCCGCTCACCGCGAGCGACCCGAAGGCCGCCCGCCGCGAGCCCGAGCGATTACCACCGGTAGTGCGCGAAGGCCTTGTTGGCCTCGGCCATCTTGTGCGTGTCCTCGCGCTTCTTCACCGCGTTCCCGCGGTTGTTCGCGGCGTCGATGATCTCGCCGGCGAGCTTCTCCTGCATCGTCTTCTCGCCGCGGGCCTTCGAGTAGTCGATCAGCCAGCGCATTGCAAGCGCGGTGCGACGATCCTGGCGGACCTCGACGGGCACCTGGTACGTGGCGCCACCGACGCGGCGGCTCTTCACCTCGACGACCGGCTTCACGTTGTCGAGCGCCTTCTTGAAGATCTTGAGCGGATCGTCCTTGAGCTTCTGCTCGACCTGGTCGAACGCGCCGTAGATGATGCGCTCGCCGGTGGACTTCTTCCCCTCGCGCATCAGGTTGTTGACGAACTTCGCCACGATCCGGTCCTGGAACTTCGGATCGGGCAGAATCTTGCGCTTCTCGACTTCGCGACGACGAGGCATCGGACCTTATCCTTCTCGGGCTAGCTCGGGCGCTTGGCGCCGTACTTCGAGCGACCCTGCTTGCGGCCCTGCACGCCGACGGCGTCGAGGGTCCCGCGGACGATGTGGTAGCGGACGCCCGGGAGGTCCTTCACGCGGCCCCCGCGGATGAGCACCACCGAGTGCTCCTGCAGGTTGTGGCCGACGCCAGGGATGTAGCTCGTCACCTCGAAGCCGTTCGTGAGGCGGACGCGGGCGACCTTGCGGAGCGCCGAGTTCGGCTTCTTGGGCGTCGTGGTGTACACGCGCGTGCAGACGCCGCGCTTCTGCGGCGACTCCTTGAGCGCGGGCGCCTTCTTCTTCGTGAGGAGCTTCTCGCGCCCCTTGCGCACCAGCTGGCTGATCGTCGGCATCTTGAGCGAGCTCTTTTCCCAGCAAAAACGCGCCGGAATCGTGGGACCCGGGCGCGATGGACAAATCCCGTCGTAAGGGCGGCGGATTATACGGGTGCGCGTTCCGGAGTCAAGCCCTTCCGCGCGTTTGCGCGCGGCGCCCTCCGGACCGCGTCTGGAGCGCGGCTCGATCGCCCGCGCGGGGAGAACAACGGACGCAGTGGAAGACGTCCCTCCTGCCGTGCACGCTGTCGCGCCAGGGCTCGTGCAGCTCGTGGGTAGCGGATCTCGAAGCCGCTCCGATCGAGCTGGCGGGCGAGCGCCTCCCGGGACGAGAACCAGCGCGATCGACCGTCCCCGTAGACGAACACGCTGGCCCCTCGACGAGGCGCTCGCCCGCGGGCCGCGAGCGCCGCCGCCGCGCGCCGCCGCAGGGAAGCGTGGAGGCCTCAGCGGCGCGAAGAGCGGCCCGGCCAGCCGGCCGCGGCGAGGAGCGCGCGCGTCGCGGCCGACATCCCGACCTCGGCGAGCGCCTCCGGGGGCACGAGCCGGACGCCCTCCCCGTGCGCACGCCGCGCCGGCACCACGCACGCGTGCGCGCGCAGCGTCAAGGTCCGATGGGTGAGCGTCCGCGTCACCTCGCCCCGCGGAGCTCCGACGGCGACGCGCGCGCCGAAGCGCCCGCGCAGCTCGCGGAGGAGGGCCGCCGCGGCGTGCGCCTCCGTCGCGCCGGTCGAGTCCACCGCGGGGAGATCCCACAGGCCGCCCAGAAGGCCGCCCGGGGCCCGGCGCACCAGGACGAGCGCGCCGCCCACCTCCGCCACCGCGCACGCCATGGTCACCGCCCGGCGAGCGCCTCTCCGTCGCGCGGGCGGCACCTGCTCGGCGCGTCCCAGCCTCCGCGCCGCGCAGCTCGTCCGCAGCGGACAGCGCGCGCAGCCAGGGGCGGCCTTGCGGCACACCATCGCCCCGAGCTCCATGAGCGCCTGGTTGAAGTCGCCGGGGCGATCGGGCGGGACGAGCTCGCCGGCGAGGTCCCACAGGCGGCGCTGCGTCGCCGGCGCGGCGAGGCTCCCCTCGACGCAGAAGAGCCGCGCGAGCACGCGCGCCACGTTGCCGTCCACGGCGGGGGCTGGCCGCGCGAAGGCGATGCTCGCGACGGCACCCGCGGTGTAGGGGCCGAAGCCGGGGAGCGCGCGCAGCGCGTCGACCGCGGACGGCAGCGCGCCGTGGCGCGCGAGCGCCGCGCGCGCGGCCGCGTGGAGGTTGCGGGCGCGGGCGTAGTAGCCGAGGCCTCTCCACCGCGCGAGCACCTCGTCCTCGGGGGCCGCCGCCAGCGCCTCGAGCGTCGGGAACCGCGCGACGAACCGCTCGAAGTACGGCACCACGGTCGCGACCTGGGTCTGCTGCAGCATCACCTCCGAGATCCACACGCGGTACGGATCCGCCCCGCGCTGCGCGAAGCGCCAGGGGAGGGCGCGGCGCTCGGCGTCGTACCAGGCGAGGAGGCGGCGGCGCAGCGCGGCCCGGCGGCCGGACGGGACGATCACGCCGCGCAGCGTAGGGTCCGCTCCCGGGAGCGGTCAAACGGCGGGGGCGTCCGCGGGCAGCCGGGCGGCGGGGTGCCCACGTTGAAGTCGATGCGAGGAGCGAGCGAGGCGTGGTCGGAGCTGGAGCGGGCGGGCGGCCGTTCGGTGCGGCACCCGTGGGTCGGGACGCTCGCGCGCGCGGGGTACGTCGCGAAGGGGGCGGTGTACGCCGTCATCGGGGTGCTCGCGCTCCGCCTCGCGCTCGGCGAGGGAGGGCGCACCACCGACACGAAGGGCGCGCTCGCCACCGTCGCCCAGGCGCCCCTCGGCGGCGCCCTCGTCGCGGCCCTGGCGCTCGGCCTCGTGGGCATGGCCCTCTGGTTCGAGGTCCAGGCGTTCGCGGATCCCGACGGCGAGCGGCGCCAGGGTGCCTGGGCGATCCTGTCGCGCGTCGGCCAGGGGATCGCGGGGCTGGGCTACGCGTCGCTGGCGCTCGCCGCGGTGCGGCTCGCGTTCGGGGAGGGCGCCGGCCGGGGAGGCGACGCCGCGGCGCGAAGCTGGACCGCTCGCGTGCTCGAGCTCCCCGCCGGACGCGCGCTGGTCTTCGCGGGCGCGGCCATCGTGATCTTCCTGGGCGCGCGGCAGATCTGGAACGCCGTCGGCGGGAAGTTCCTGAAGCACGTGGAGCTGACCTCCGCCGGGCGCTGGGTGCGCCGGTGGGCGCCGCGCCTGGGCGCGATCGGCTTCGTCACGCAGGGCTTGGTGTTCGTGCTCGTCGGCCTCTTCTTCGGGCAGGCGGCGTTCGAGCGCGACCCGCGCGAGGCGACCGGGCTCGACGGCGCGCTGGAGACCCTGGCGCGGCAGCCGTTCGGGCAGGTGCTGCTCGGCCTCGCGGCGCTCGGCCTGCTCGCCTACGCGGCCTTCGCCGTCGTGGAGGGTCGCTACCGCCGCATCCGCGGCGGCTGAGGTCCCCCTCCCCCCCACGTCGCGTCCCGAGACGAGAAACGGCCCGAACCGGCGCGGTCCGGGCCGAGGTCCGTGCGCGGGCCGGCCGGCTACGCGATGCGCTTCTCGACCGCCTCCCAGCTCACGTTCTTGAAGAACGCGTCCACGTACTTCGCTCGCTCCGTCGCGAGGTAGTCGCGCATGTACGCGTGCTCCCAGCCGTCCATCACCAGCACCGGCTTGAAGCCGACCGGCACGTTGTCCTGGTGCAGGTTGATCCAGTGGTTCGAGAGCCAGCCGGTCGTGGGGTCCTGGAACGTCATCGCCCAGCCGATGCCCGGCATGGTGGCGATGGCGCGGAAGTCGGCGAGCCACGTCTCGTACTTGCCGAACGACGCCTCGAGCGCCTTGCGGAGCTTGCCGCCGGACGGAGGCTCGGCCTGCGCGCCGGGCGCCATGTTGTCGAAGTAGTACTCGTGGTTCACCATGCCGCTGTACTCGAAGCCCAGGCGGCGGGTCAGCTCGGCGAACACCGGATCGGCGCCCGAGGCCTTGCCGTCGGCGCAGATGGCCTGGAGCTTCTCCGTGAGCGCGTTGGTGCGCTTCACGTACCCCTCGTAGAGCTTCAGGTGCTCCTCGAGCTGCTTGTCCGAGATGCCGTTCAGCCCCCGGACCTTGGAGAAGTCGCGCGGGGTGTATCGCTTCACGTCAGCCATGTTCCCTCCGGTGGGCTCGAGAGCCGGTGAGCGGCGATGCGGTGCCGTTTCGGTGAGCGGGAAGTAGTTTCGCGCCCCGGATGCGTCAAGGGGCCGAACGGGGGCCCGGACGGGACCACCATTCACGGTCAGGCAATGCTCGGCATCGGCTTCAGGCTTTGGGCTTCAGGAGAAGCGCCCCTCGATCCCGAACCTTGCTGGAGCCCGTCGCCGTGGCCCCGTAGCCCGTAGCCCGCAGCCCGTAGCCTGGATCGGCCGCACGCCGGAGGAGCGGACGCCGCGCCCGGACGCTCGTCCGTCCCGCGTGCTATAGGTCCCGCGCATGCCATCCCGGGTTCGCCCCCCCGGGCGCCGCCGCCTCCTCCGGATCGCCCTCGTCCTCCTCGTCGTCGTCCTCCTCGCGGTCGCCTCGATCGCGGGGCTCTGGCTCGCCACGCCCGACGTCGCGCGGCTCGCGCGCACGAACCCGCGCACCACCGCCCTCATCGCGCAGCGCCAGGCGGAGGCGAAGGCGAGGCGCCGCCCCTTCCACGCGCGGCAGGTGTGGGTGAGCCTCGACCGCGTGTCGCCGCGGCTCGTCGAGGCGGTGCTGCTCTCGGAGGACGCGAACTTCTTCGGGCACGACGGGCTGGACTGGGAGGCGATCCGCCTCGCCGCCGAGCACGACCTCAAGACCCGCCGGTTCGCGCGCGGCGCCTCCACCCTCACCCAGCAGCTCGCGAAGAACCTGTGGCTCGGGACCGAGAAGAGCCTCCTGCGCAAGGCCAGGGAGGCGGTGCTCGCTGCGAAGCTCGAGCGCGAGCTCTCGAAGCGCCGGATCCTCGCGCTCTACCTGAACGTCGCGGAGTGGGACGACGGCGTGTTCGGCGTCGAGGCGGGCGCCCGCGCGAGGTTCGGCGTCTCCGCCGCCGCGCTCACGACCGCGCAGGCGGTGGTGCTGGCGTCCATCCTCCCCGCGCCGCGGAAGGTGGACCTCGACCATCCCTCCTCCTGGCTGAGGCGCCGCAGCAGACGCCTCCTCGACCGCATGCGCGCGGCCGGGCGCATCTCCGCCGACGAGCACCTGCACGCGAGCGCGGAGCTGGAGCGGATCCTCGCAGGGCCAGCGCCGGCGGACGATCGCGACGAGCCCCCGGAAGACGAGGCGACGACGTCCCCCCCGTCCCCGGCGGCGGGTGGCGAGGTCGCGGCGGGCTGACGGCGATCCGCGGGGACTACGGGAGCGTGAGCGTGGCCGCCAGCGCCGGCAGGAAGGCGCAGGCGCCCTCGGAGCCGACGAGCGGGCTCGCGCCGCTGTCGTAGACGAGCGCGAAGCTCGAGGCGGCGTCACCCCAGCACTCGCTCTCGCTCGCGGGCTCGGCGGAGGAGACGGCGTCTCCGCGCCCAGCGCCGGCGCCGTCCCAGCGGGAGCGGAGCGACAGGGTCGTCGGCGCGGCCTCCAGCGTCTCGACGGCGAGCTGCAGCTCCCCGCCCCCGCCCCCCTCCGCGGCGCGGAAAGCGTACACCGCGTTCACGGGCTCGGGGGCCTCGGGATCCCGGCTCCTCACCCCGACCGCGGTCGCGTCCACCCGCAGCGCCGCGCGCGCGTCGTACTGGATCTCGAGGCGACCGAAGTCCTCCTGCTGCCAGCCGGGCGGGTGATCGAGGGCGGCGGCTGCCTCGAAGTCCATCTGGAGCGAGCCGTGTCCGCGCCCCGGCAGCGCGCCGCGCTGGATCACCCCCGCGACGATGGGCGCGAACGGGGTGGAGGGCGCCGAGCCCGGCCGCGCGTCGAGGTTGAAGGCCCAACCGCCGCCGTCGTGGCGGGCGACGAGCCGCCACACGTTCAGCCCCTCCCGATCGATCCACGGGCCCCACGAGCACGCCAGCTCGTCACAGGAGGTCGGCGGGAGCGAGACGACGAGGCGGAGGCGGCCGAGACTCCACGCCAGCCCGGCGTTCACGGTGGCGGCGCTCCAGAAGGTGGTCCGGGCGTAGCCGGAGCCGAACGCCGGGGCGGCCGCGATGACCTCGGCGGTGGTGGCCTCCGGCGAGGGCGGGGGCGCGGGGCTCCCGATCCGGATCGCCGCCTCGTCCGGCAGCGCCGCGCGCAGGCCCTCCACGTCGGTCCGCACCTCGGCCGCGCACGCGGCGAGGAGCACGACGGCGAGCGCCAGCGTCGTCCTCATCGCTCCTCCTGCCACTGGGGCGACAGCCCCGATCGGCGCCGGAGCATGCCAGCGCGCGCAGGTGGCAGGGAAGGCGCCGATGTGGGCGCGAGGGCGGAGCTCAGGCTGCCCGGCGCCGCGCCGCGAACCACTCGAAGGTGCGCCGGAGCCCGTCGGCGAGCCTCACCTCCGGCCTCCAGCCGACGGCCGCGCCGGCGCGCGAGGGGTCGATGCACGAGCGCTTCTGCTCGCCGAGCCGCGCCGGGGCGTGCTCCGCCGGACGGTCGGAGCCGGCCGCCCGGGCGAGGTGGGCGTACAGCTCGTTCACGTCGGTCTCGACCCCGGTCCCGACGTTGAGCGGCCCGTCGTACCGCTTCTCGGCGGCGAGCAGGTTCGCCCGCGCGACGTCGCCCGCGAAGACGTAGTCGCGGGTCTGCGAGCCGTCCCCGAAGATCGTGCAGGGCCGGCCCTCGAGGAGGCGCCCGCAGAAGATCGCCACCACCCCGGCCTCGCCGTGCGGATCCTGGCGCGGGCCGTACACGTTGGAGTAGCGGAGCGCGGTGAACGGGATGCCGTAGTTGGCGCGGTAGACGTTGAGGTACAGCTCGCTCGCGGCCTTCGCCGCCCCGTAGTGGGAGACCGGCAGCTGCGGGTGATCCTCGGGCGTCGGCACGCGGTCGGTGTCGCCGTAGGTGGCGCCGCCGGAGGAGGCGAAGAGCACGTGCTCGACGCTCTTCGCCTCGACCGCGCCCTGCATGAGGTTCAGCAGGCCGCCGACGTTCACGTCCGCGTCGAAGCGAGGCTCCGCCATCGAGCGGCGCACGTCGATCTGGGCGGCCTGATGGCAGATCACCTGCGGGCGCTCCTTCTTCAGCACCTCGAGCGCCGCCGCGCTGCGAACGTCCACCGGGTAGAAGCGGGCGGCGGGCGGCACGCTCTCGCGCTTCCCCGACGAGAGATCGTCGAGGACCGCGACGTCCCACCCCGCCTCGAGGAACAGGTCCGCGATGGTGGACCCGATGAACCCCGCCCCGCCCGTGATGAGAATCCGCTTCGCCACCCCGCCTCCCCTCGTTTCACCAACCGTTCACACGCGCTCGCGGAACCACCCGATGGTCCGCCGCATGCCGTCATCGAATCCCACCTTCGGCTCCCACCCGAGGAGCTCCTTCGCGCGCGAGATGTCCGGCCGTCGCACGCGCGGGTCGTCCTCGGGGAGCGCCTCGTGGATCACGGGGCAGTGGCTCCCGACGAGCCGCTGCACCGCCTCGGCGAACTGCAGCACCGTCATCTCGTTCGGATTGCCGATGTTCACGGGATCCTGGAAGCGGGAGTGCAGCAACCGCCAGATCCCCTCCACGTTGTCGTCCACGTAGCAGAAGCTCCGCGTCTGGGTGCCGTCGCCGAACACGGTGAGCGGCTCGCCGCGGAGCGCCTGCGCAACGAAGGTGGGCACGACCCGCCCGTCGTCCAACCGCATACGAGGGCCGTACGTGTTGAAGATGCGGGCGATCCGCACGTCGACCTTCTCGTAGCGGCGGTACGCGACCGTGATCGCCTCGGCGAAGCGCTTCGCCTCGTCGTACACCGCGCGCGGACCGACGGGATTCACGTTGCCCCAGTACGACTCGCGCTGCGGGTGCACCAGGGGATCGCCGTACACCTCGGACGTCGAGGACAGCAGGAAGGGAGCGCCCGCGCGCTTCGCGAGCTTCAGCGCGTTCTCCACGCCGTGCGAGCCGACGCGGAGCGTCTCGAACGGGTGCTTCAGATAGTCGATGGGCGAGGCGGGCGACGCGAAGTCGAGCACCGCGTCGACGCGACCCGTGATCCGGTCCAGCGGCTCGCAGATGTCCGCCTCGACGAAGTCGAAGCGCGGGTCGCGCGCGAGGTGGTCGAGGTTCCGCCGGTTGCCCGTGATGAGGTTGTCCACCCCCGTGACGCGCCACCCCTCCGCCAGGAAGCGATCGCTGAGGTGACTCCCGATGAACCCTGCCGCCCCGAGGACGACCGCGCGCTTTTCGCTCATTCTCGTGCAATCTACTTCTTGGCGCCCATGTCATCGAGCGTCAGCTGGCCGGGGAGCGCCTGGCGATACTTCTCCAGCACGAGGTCGATGCCTTGCCGGATGTACTCGGCGACGGGCACACGCGTGCGCTCGTGCAGGAGCTTGAGGCGCTCGTCCTGCTCGGGCGTGATGTAGACGGTCGTCGAGAGCTTTTTCCGGGCCATGGCGGCTACGGCGAACCTATGTGACCATCTATATAGTGTCAAATAACGTCATGCGGAAGCTCCTCGCTCTCATCGCCGCCCTGTCGGGGCTCGCTTGCTCGACGCCCCGTCAAGCCCGGCCCACCGCCTCCTCCCCGGCGAGCTCCGGCCGACCCTTCACCTCGGAGCCGGCCGGGGCGCCGACCGGGACGCCCCAGGACCAGGACGGAGATGGGCGTACCGACGCGTGGGTGACGCGGGGCGCCGACGGCGCGATCTCCCGCCTCGCCTACGACCTCGATCGCGACGGGGAGCCGGACGTCGTGCTCGTGTTCGAGGGCGGCGCGCTCGCCAGGAAGGAGCTCGTCCACCGCGTGGAGGGCGTGCCTCCGACCTGGAGCGTCTTCGAGGGAGGTGAGCTCGTCCGCAAGGAGCGAGACACGGACGGGGATGGGCGGCCCGACGTCTGGGAGCGCTACGCACGCGGCTCCCTCGTGAGCGTCGAGCGCGACACCGACCGTGACGGCAGGCCGGACGGGGTCGAGGCCGGCGCGCCGGAGCGCTGAGCCCATGACGCCCCGAGCCCGCGGACGGCCGTCGCGCGGCCGGACGGCTCGGCCACGGCCGGCGCGCACGGCGCGGGCGACTGTGCCGCCGGCGTTTCGTGCGGCACGCGCGCGGCAAGGAAGGCGGACATGCCCGCGCCTCGCCCGCCCGACGCCCCCCTCCCCTCGTCCCGGCCCTTCGCTCTCCGTCTCCCTCTCGTACTCGTCCTCGGCTGCGCCGCCGCGTGCGCCGGGCGCGCCGCCGTGCACCCGCGCGCGGCGGAGGAGGTCCGGCGCGGCTACGCGTACCTGGAGGCGGCCGACCCGGAGCGCGCGACCGTCGCCTTCTCGCACGCGCTGGAGTTCGATCCCGACTTCCCGGAGGCGCTGAACGGCCTCGGGATCGTCGCTCGCCGCGAGGGAGACCTCGACACCGCGCGGCGGCGGTTCGAGCGGGCGGTGCGGCTCGCGCCCGACTTCGCCGAGGGGCACGCGAACCTGGGAGAGACGCTGCTCGCGGCGGGGCGCGAGGGTGGCGGCACCGACGCGCTCCGCGCCGCGTTGCGCATCGATCCCGACCTCGCCGACGCCCGCCAGAACCTCGCCCGCGCCCTCCTCCGCCACGGCCTGGACTCGCCCGATCGCGGCGCGCGCTGGGCCGAGGCCCGCCGCGAGTACCTGCACCTGCTCGAGGCGGCGCCCGATCGCGCCGCGGCGCACCACGACCTCGCCTTCATGGACTACGTGGAGGGGCGCTTCGAACGGGCGGAGGCGGGCTACCGGCGCGCCGCGGAGCTGGAGCCCGGCTCGCACGAGGCGCTGCACGGGCTCTGCGTCTCGCTCGTGCGGCTCGCGCGATGCGACGAGGCGGTCCGGGCGTGCGAGCGTTGCCTGGAGGTGTCGCCCGGCGCGGACGCCTGCCGGACGAGCCTGCGCGGCGCCCGCGCCTGCGAGTGAGGGCGCGCCGATAGAGAAAGTGAAACGGCCGCACCGGAGCGCCCGGTGCGGCCGCGAGACGTGAGAGGCGGTGGCTTACGCCTTGGCGACGAGCTTCTTGCCGTGATCGAAGCCGCGCTGGAACGCCTTCATGTTCAGGTCGATGGTGGCCGGCGGGACGGAGTCCTTGACCGCCTCCCGCGCCGCCTCCTCGCTCACGAGGCCCGTCACGGCGGTGAAGAACCCGACCATGACGATGTTCATCACCATCTTCCTGCCGAGCTCCTCGGCGATGCGCGTCGCCGGGACCGAGAACACCTTCACCGTGCTCGGCAGGCCGTTGGGCTTGACGAGCTCCTCCTCGATGAGGAGCGTCCCGTCCGGCCGGAGCTCGGGCGAGAACTTCGCGAACGCGTCCTGCGACATCGCCACCATGATGTGCGGCTTCTGCACGTACGGGTAGAGGATCGGCTCGCTGTCGACGACCACCTGTGCGCTGCAGGCAGACCCGCGCGCCTCGGGGCCGAAGGCCTGCGTGAGGCACGAGTGCTTGCTGTCGAACAGCGCCGCCGCCTTGCCGATGATGATGCCGCCCAGGATGACGCCCTGGCCGCCCAGCCCGCCGATCTTGATCTCCGTGGGACCCATGTCCTTGTTCTCCTGAGCTACGCGGCCGGCTTCTCGGCCGTGGCGGGCGCCTTCGCGCCGGGCGAGACGTACGGCACGTACTTCGCGCCGAGCGCCTCCTTGTAGCGCTGCTCCATCGCGTCCTCGAGCGTCGGCCGCTCGCGGTCGACGAACTTGCCGACCGTGATCTCCTTGCGGTAGTCGAGCGCGACCTCGCGCGTGTCGACGCCGTTCCGGATGACGCTCTTCTCCTTGTAGAACTTCATCTCGTCGAGCCCCTCGCCGAGCTTGTTGCGGCGGAGGTACAGCGTGGGGCACGGCGCCGCGATCTCGATGAAGCGGAAGCCGCGCTTGTTGATGGCCTCGGCCATCGACTTGGCGAGCTGCTTCACGTGGTACGCCGTCCACCGGGCGACGTACACCGCGCCGCAGGAGTCGGCGAGCATCGGCATGTTGAACGTCTGCTCGAACGCGCCGTACGGCGTGGTCGAGGCGACCGCCGGGCGGAACGTGGTCGGCGTCACCTGGCCGCCCGTCATGCCGTAGGTGAAGTTGTTCACCATGACCACGAGGAGGTCGGCGTTCCGGCGGGCCGCGTGGATGAAGTGGTTGCCGCCGATGGCGGACAGGTCGCCGTCACCGGAGTACACGACCACCTTCAGGTCGGGGCGGGCGAGCTGCAGGCCCGTCGCGAACGGGATGGCGCGCCCGTGCGTCGTGTGGAACGAGTCCACGTTCATGTAGCCCGCCACGCGGCCGGTGCAGCCGATGCCCGAGACGACCGCCAGGTTGTCGAGCGGGATCTTGGACTCGTCGAGCGCGCGCGCGAAGCAGTTCACCGTCGTGCCGATGCCGCAGCCGGGGCACCAGATGGACGGCATGCGCTCCATGCGCAGGTACTTGTTGACGGGGTTCTCCTTGACCGGCGCGCTCATCGAACGGCTCCCACAATGGCGTTGGTGATGACCTGCGGATCGTGAACGGTGCCGCCCACGTGCGGGACCGGGACCACCTTGGTCCGGCCCTCGACGATGCGCTGCACCTCGAGCACCATCTGGCCGAGGTTCAGCTCGGGGACGACGAACGCCTTCACCTTCTTGGAGAGCTGGAGGATCTCCTTCTCCGGGAAGGGCCAGGCGGTGATGAGGCGGAACGAGCCCACCTTCACGCCCGCGGCGCGCGCCTGCTGGATGGCGCGCTCGGCGATGCGGGAGGTGATGCCGTAGGAGACGACCACCACCTCGGCGTCGTCCAGGTCCTTCGCCTCGTACTTCACGATCTTGTCGGCGTTGAGGACGATCTTGTCCCAGAGCCGCATCTGCATCTTCTCGTGCTCGGGGACCGTCATCTTCGGGTAGCCGCGCTCGTCGTGCGTGAGGCCCGTGACGTGGATGCGGTAGCCGTCACCCGGCTTCACCATCTCGGGGACGAGGCTGCCCTCGGCGGGCGCGAAGAGCTTGAACTCGCCCGGAGGCTTCTTCGTCCAGCGCCGCTCGGTGATCTTGAGCTTCGAGTCGTCCGGGATGACCACCTTCTCGGTCATGTGCCCGACGACCTCGTCGAGCATCACGAGGACCGGGACGCGGTACTCCTCGGCCATGTTGAAGGCGTCGACGGTGAGGTCGAAGCACTCCTGCGGCGAGTTCGGGCAGAGCGCGATGAGGCGGTAGTCGCCGTGCGACCCGAACCGCGCCTGCATCATGTCGCCCTGGGCGGGCTGCGTGGGGAGACCGGTCGACGGGCCGGCGCGCTGCACGTCGAAGAACACGCACGGCGTCTCGGTGATCGCGGCGAGGCCGATGTGCTCCATCATGAGCGAGAAGCCGGGGCCCGACGTGACGGTGCAGGCCTTGGCGCCGCCCCAGGCGCCGCCGAGCAGCGCGATCGACGCGGCGAGCTCGTCCTCGAACTGGAGGAAGCGGCCGCCGACGAGCGGGAAGCGCTGCGCGAGCCGCTCGACCACCTCGGTCGAGGGCGTGATGGGGTAGCCGGCGGCGAACCGGCAGCCGGCGGCGATGGCGCCTTCGCTGCAGGCGTGATCGCCGTCCAGGTAGTGGCTGCCAGTGAGGGTTCCGGAAGAGGTCGCGTTTGACATTCGTGGCTCCTAGGCGGCGGCCGAGTCGAGCTTCTCGCGGTAGCCGTAGATCGAGAAGTCGGGGCAGAAGAGCCCGCACATGTCGCAGCCATTGCAGAGCTCCGGCTTTGCGAGGAAAGGCGGGTGATATCCCTTCGCGTTGTAGCCCTTCTCGAGCTCGAGGGCGTGCAGCGGGCAGAACTCGACGCAGAACCCACAGCCCTTGCAGTTCTCGCGGTTCACGACCACGACGCCTTTGAACTTCTTGTCCTTCTTCGCCGCAGGTGCAGCTGCTGTCGTCATTAGCGCTCCTCTGGAGCGTCCGGGCCGCCATGGACCGGTCACGCTGGGAGAGTGCCGCGCTCAGTACTACGTCGCCGCACTTGGGTGCCTGGACGCAGATCAATCGAGCCGAGATTTCCCCGCGAATCGATTGCGCATTTCATCGACCCATTTGCTCGACGTTTGATCGACTCGGCGCCTCCACGATCCTCGCCGGAGCGGCGACGGGAGCGCCCGCGGGCGCGCCCGGGCGCCGCAGGGGCGCGAAAAGACGAGGGCCCTCCCCCGTCGCGGGGAAGGGCCCACTGGCCGCGCGCGGCGGGCCGTCGACCACGCCGGCTCGCCCCGGGCGTGCCGGAGGGCGAGCGCGCCGCGGACTAGCCGATCGTCCAGGTGTCGCCGCCGTCGAGCAGCTTCTCGAGCGACGCGTCCGGCTTCTTCGCCTTCGCGCCGTCGATGAGCTTCCACGTCAGCTCCTCGCACGTCGGCAGGCTGACGTCGCGGAACACGCCGATGGGCGTGGGGAAGCCCGGGCGCGTCGAGAGGTTCGCCAGCATGAAGGCGATGGTCGGGTCCTCGCGCTTCGCGTCGTGGACGAGGATGTCCTTCTCGGTCACGCCGTCCTCGCCGAGGGTGACCACCTCGAGCTCGGCGCTCTGCGGGTTGAAGCGGATCCCCTTCTTCGAGTCCTTCCCGAAGAGGAGCGGCTTGCCCTGCTCCATCCGCAGCAGCGCGTCCGCCTTCACCGCCTTGTCGGTGAGGAAGTCGTAGGCGCCGTCGTTGAACACCGGGCAGTTCTGGAAGATCTCGACGAGCGTGCTGCCCTTGTGCTCGGCCGCGGCCTTGATGACCGCGCCCATGTGCGCGCCCTCGACGTCGACGGTGCGCGCGACGAAGGTGGCGCCGGAGCCGAGCGCGAGCGCCGGCGGGTTGAACGGGTAGTCCGGCGAGCCGTGCGGCGTGGTCTTCGTCTTCTTGCCGAGCTCGGAGGTCGGGGAGACCTGGCCCTTCGTGAGCCCGTAGATGCGGTTGTTGAACAGCAGCATCTTCAGGTCGAGGTTGCGCCGCATCGCGTGGATGAAGTGGTTGCCGCCGATGGCGAGCGCGTCGCCGTCGCCGGTCACGATCCACACCTGCAGCTCGGGCCGCGACACCTTGAGGCCCGAGGCGAACGAGGGCGCGCGGCCGTGCAGCGTGTGCATCCCGTAGTTGTTCATGTAGTACGGGAAGCGCGAGGAGCAGCCGATGCCGGAGATGAAGACGATGTTCTCGCGCTTCACCCCGACGGCGGGCAGCGCCCGCTGCACCTGGTTGATGATCGAGTAGTCGCCGCAGCCCGGGCACCAGCGCGGGTCGACGCCGGACTCGAAGTCCTTCTTCGTGTAGGTCGGGAGGGCGGTGTTCACGGTCGTGTTCGTCGTGCTCATGTGAGTAGTCCTTTCCGTCTCGCTACAGGACCTCGAGGACCTTGCCCACGAGCTCGCTGATCTTGATGGGCTTGCCGTTGATCCGGTTGAACTGCAGCGGATCCACGCCCGGGAACTTGCCGCGCAGGTAGAAGGCGAGCTGCCCGTCGTTCACCTCCGGCACGAACACCTTCTTGAACCCCTTCAGCACCTCGCCCAGGTTCTTCGGGAGCGGGTTCAGCCAGCGCAGGTGCACGTGGCCCACCGCCTTGCCGCGCGCCTGCAGCTCCTCGGCGGCGCCGCGCACCGCGCCGAAGGTGCCGCCCCAGGAGACGAGCAGGAGGTCGCCGCTCGCCGCGCCGAAGGTCTCGACGTCCGGCACGTCCTCCACCACGTTGCGGATCTTCTGCGCGCGGGTCTTCACCATCCGCTCGTGGTTCATGCCGTCGTAGGACACCATGCCCGAGAGCGAGTCCTTCTCGAGCCCGCCCACGCGGTGCTCGAGCCCCGGCGTGCCCGGGATCGCCCAGGGGCGCACGAGCTTGTCGTCGCGCAGGTACGGCATGTACTGCGTGCCGTCCGCGTAGTTGGGCGAGGTCTGGTAGCTCACCTTCAGCTTCGGCAGCTCGTCGAGGCTCGGGATCTTGAACGGCTCGGACCCGTTGCCCAGGTAGCCGTCGGTGAGCAGCAGCACCGGCGTCATCCACTTGGTGGCGATCTTCATCGCCTCGATCGCCGCCCAGAAGCAGTCCGCGGGGCTCTGCGCCGCGATGACCGGCATGGGCGCCTCGCCGTGACGGCCGAAGAGCGCCATGAGCAGGTCCGCCTGCTCGGTCTTGGTCGGCATGCCCGTCGACGGGCCGCCGCGCTGCACGTTCACGACCACGAGGGGCAGCTCGGTGATCACCGCGAGCCCCATCATCTCGGTCTTGAGGGCGAGGCCGGGGCCGGAGGTGGTGGTGCAGGCGAGCGCGCCGCCGAAGGCGGCGCCGATGGCGGAGCCGATGCCGGCGATCTCGTCCTCGGCCTGGTACGTCACCACCCCGTGCTCCTTGAAGTACGACATCTCCTGGAGGATCTCGGTGGCGGGCGTGATGGGGTAGCTGCCGAGGAACACCTGCCTGCCCGTGAGCCGCGCCACCGTGGCGAAGCCGAGGGCGGTGGCGAAGTTGCCGGTCACGCTGCGGTAGGTGCCGGGCGCGAGCTTCGACTTCGGCACCTCGTAGCGCTGGAAGAACACCTCGGACGTCTCGCCGTAGGCGTGGCCCGCCTTGAAGACGGCGGCGTTGGCCGCGGCGAACTCCGGCTTCTTCGCGAACTTCCGCTGGATCGACTCGAGCTGCGCCTCGATGGGGCGGCTGTAGAGCCAGTACATGAGGCCGAGCGCGAAGTAGTTCTTGCAGCGCGCGACCTCCTTCGACGACAGCCCCGAGCCGGCCAGCGCCATCTCGGTCAGCTTGTTCATGTCGACCGGGAAGATCTTGTAGCTCTGCTTGAGCGCCGCGTCCTCGAGCGGGTTCGTCTTGTAGCCGGCCTTCTCGAGGTTGCCCGGGGTGAACGCGCCCACGTTCACGAGCAGCATGCCACCCGGCTTCAGGTCCGCCAGGTTCGTCTTCAGCGCGGCCGGGTTCATGGCCACGAGGACGTCGGGGGCATCACCGGGGGTGTGGATCTCCCGCGACCCGAAGTTCACCTGGTAGCCCGACACGCCGGCGAGCGAGCCGGCGGGCGCACGGATCTCCGCGGGGTAGTCCGGGAAGGTGGCGAGGTCGTTGCCGGCGAGGGCGCTCGCGCGCGTGAACTCGGTCCCCGTCAGCTGCATGCCGTCGCCGGAGTCGCCGACGAACCGGATGGTGACGGTCTCGACCTGCTCGACCTTGTGCTTTGCCACGGAGACTTGCGTGGACATGTCGTCCTTTCGTTCTGTCTGAAGGGTGCGGCGTGAAAAAAAACGGCCCCGGCCGTTACTTGAGCCAGGACAGGTCTTGACTACATGCCGGACTGGAGCGGCGAAGTCAAACCTAACCCCCTGAAATGACGCGTGGATTGTGGACCAGGCTTGTCCCCAATCAATCTGATCAGGAGATCGGATCTCGCCGTCCGGAACGCGCTCAGCCCGGGAAGATCTTCCCGGGATTCAGGATTCCCAGCGGATCGAACACCGCCTTGAGGCGGCGCTGGAGGGCGACGAGCTCCCGGCCCTGCTCGTACTCGAGGAAGTCCCGCTTCGCGAGCCCCACCCCGTGCTCGCCGGTGATGGTGCCGCCCAGGTCGACCGCCGCGCGCAGGATCTCCGCCACCGCGAGGTCCACCTGCGGCCGCTGGTCCTCGCGGTCGAAGAGGACGTTGCAGTGGAGGTTTCCGTCGCCGGCGTGGCCGTAGGTCGCCACGACGAGGCCGCGGCGCGCGCCGATGCCCTTCGCGCGCTCCACCATCTCCGGGATGCGCGAGCGCGGCACCGCGATGTCCTCCGAGAGCTTCTTCGGGTGGAGCGCCTTCAGGTTCACGGAGAGATAGCGGCGCGTCTCCCATACGTCGCGCCGCTGCGCCTCGTTCTGCGCGACGATGACCTCGCCCGAGGCGTCGCCCTGCACGATCTCCGCGACGCGGACGATCTCGGCGAACACGCCCTCCTCGTCGTTGCCGTCGGTCTCGACGAGGAGCGCCGCGCCGGCGCCGGCGGGGAAGCGGAACGGCGAGGTCTTCGCCGCCGCCGCCAGCGACACGTCGTCGAGGAGCTCGAGGCAGCGCGGGATCACCCCCTGCGCCAGCACGCGCGAGACGGCGCGCGCGGCGGTGGCGACGGAGTCGAACACCACGAGCGCCGTCGAGACGTGCCGCGGCCGGGGCAGGAGCTTCAGCGTCACCTCGGTCACGATCCCGAGCGTGCCCTCGCTGCCGACGAACAGGCCGGTCAGATCGTAGCCGGCGACGCCCTTGATGCTCCGGTGTCCGGCCTTCACGATCTCGCCCGTCGGCACGACCGCGGTGAGCCCGAGCACGTACTCGCGGGTGACGCCGTACTTGAGCGCGCGAGGGCCGCCCGCGTTCTCGGCGACGTTCCCGCCGATGGTGCACATCTCGAGCGAGTTCGGGTCCGGCGGGTAGAACAGCCCGTGCTGCTCGACCGCCGCCTGCAGCTGGCCGGTGATCACCCCGGGCTCGACCCGGGCGACGAGGTCCTCGGGCGAGATCTCCAGGATCCGGTTCAGCCGCTCGAGCGAGACCGCGATCCCCCCGTGCAGCGCGAGCACCCCGCCCGACTTGCCGCTGCGCGCCGCGACCGGCACCACGGGCACGCGGTGCGCGCTGGCGATGCGGAACACCTCCCGGACCTCCTCGGCGGACTCGACGAGCACGGCGACGTCCGGCGGGTAGGAGCCGAGGTCGGACTCGTCGCGCCCGTACGCCTCGAGCCGCTCGGGATCGCGCGCGAGCCGCTCGGCGGGGAACGCCCGCGCGAGGTCTTCCAGCGCGGCGGCGACGGGGGCGGTCATCCGTAGACCTCCAGGTTCGCCGCGGTGATGGCGGCGGGCGCGTCGAGGGCCGCGAACACCACCACCCGCGCGACGTCCTCGGGCGTCATGGCGGGCGCGAAGGGCGTGGCCCTCAGCAGGTCCGTGTCGGTGCTGCCGGGCGACACCGCCACGCACTGCACCGCGTGCGGCCGGAGCTCCTCGGCGAGGCACTTGGTGAGCCCGATGAGCCCCCACTTCGAGGCGTTGTAGGCGCTCGCCGCCTCCGTGCCGATCGTCCCGGAGATCGACGCGACGTTCACGATGCGCCCGCGCCGGCGCGCCTTCATGCCTGGGATCACGGCGCGCGCGCAGAGGAACGCGCCGGTGAGGTTCACCTCGAGCACCGCGCGGAACGCGGCGGGCGAGAGCTCCTCGGCGAGTCCGCGCGCCAGCACGCCGGCGTTGTTCACGAGCAGATCCGCCGGGCCGAGGGCGCGCTCGTGGGCCTCGACCAGGCGCCCCACGTCGGCCTCGCGGGAGACGTCCCCCGCCACCGCGAGCGCGGCCCCACCGCCGGCGACGACCCGCTCCAGCTCGGCCGCGGTCCGCGCGAACACCGTCACCGCGACGCCGCGGGCGGTGAGCGCGCGCGCGATCGCGGCGCCGATCCCGCGCCCCCCGCCGGTCACGATGGCGGTGCGAGCGCTCACCTCCGGCGCCTCCCCGCGCCCGGCCGGCGGCGCGTCGCGCCGGCGCGCCCGGCGAGGTCGAGGAAGCGCTGCCGCGACGCCCCGCGCGCGAGGGCGCCGAGCCAGGCGTCCGCGTGGGCGCGGGCCGCGCCGCGCTTCTCGCCGCGGACCGTCATGCAGAGCTGCTCCGCGTCCAGCAGGCACGCCGCGCCGCGCGCGCCCAGGTGCGTGACGAGCGCGTCGGCGATCCCGTGGGCCAGATCCTCCTGGAGCACCAGCCGGTGCGCGAGGGCGTCCACGAGCCGGACGAGCTGACCGAAGCCCACCACCCTGCCACCGGGCAGGTACGCGACGTGCGCGACGCCGCGCGAAGGGAGGAGGTGGTGCGGGCAGACGGAGTGGAACGCGATCCCGGTCACGGCCACGAGATCGCGGCTCGGCGAGGGGATCGCGTCGGCGAGGATCTCGGCGGGATCGCGCCGGTACCCGTCCACGAGGTCCTCGAGCCACGCCTGCGCCACCCTGCGGTGGGTCCCCTGCAGATCCGGCGAGGCGCGGACCTGCGGAGGCAATCCGAGCGCGTCGAGGAACCGCTCCACCGCCTCCGCCGCGGCGGCGGCGTCCGGCGCCGCGCTCGAGCCGCGCGCGCGCGCGGAGCGGAGGGGCCTAACGGCCACGGCCCCCTCGGTACGTCACGCAGGAGTCGGGGATCTCGAACAGCCGGACCTCCGCGAGGCCCGGCACGTGCGGCTCGAGCACCTCCCAGATCCAGCGCGCGATGTTCTCGGCCGTCGGGTTCTCGAGCACGTCGTTCAGCGTCCGGTGATCGAGGCGCGCCAGGACCTGCTCCTGCACGATGCGCTTCACCTCGCCGAAGTCGGCGATCATCCCGGTGCGCGGGTCGACGTCTCCCTCGAGCGCCACGAAGAACCGGTAGTTGTGCCCGTGCATGCGGAAGCACGGGCCCTCGTAGCGGGGAAGACGGTGGGCCGCCGCGAAGTAGAACTCGACGTCGAGCCGCATGCGGCGGCCGTCCGTGTAGTCGATCGCTGCCATACCCCCCTTATAGCTCCAGCTGAGCTCGGGGGCGCATGCGTCTCGGCCGCGCGCGGCGGGACACGGGGAGGGCTTCAGGCTGCGGGCAACAGGAGAGGCTTGCAAGCCAGGGGCATTCCCGAAGCCTGGAGCCTTTGGCCCGTAGCCTCTCCGCTCACCTCGCGCTCGCCGTCAGCCGCGCCGGGACGCAGTCGGTCGAGCAGTACGTCCGGTCGCCGACCACGTGACCGCGCCCGAGCACCTTGGCGCCGCACGCGTAGCACGCCGGCGCCGCCTGCACGACCGCGCAGCCGAACGAGCAGAAGGTGGTCTCGCGTCCGCGATACTTGAGCCCCACGGGGTGAGGCCCCAGGGTGCCTCCACAGCATGCACAACGGTCCATTGAATGCCTCTCACGCGCCGTGGCGCTCGCCAGGAAGCTAGGCCTGGGGGGCCCCGCAGCGGGAGAACCCGTTCATGGCGAGGCTGACCCCTCCGGCCCATGGGCGCGTGCTCGGCCTGCCGTCTGCCGGCAGGCCGAGAGAAGGTCGTGAGGACGTTTCTGGAGAGCGCCCGGCGGCTCCGGAGGCAGCCTGCGGCGACGCTAGACCGGCGGCTGGACCATGTCGCTCAGGTTGAGCGCGTTCTTCAGGACCTGGCTCGGCCGGAAGGTGAGCACGCGCCGGGCGCTGATCTCGATCTCCTCGCCGGTCTGCGGATTGCGGCCGACGCGGGACTTCTTCTCGCGAACGATGAAGTTCCCGAAGCCGCTGATCTTGATCTTCTCGCCGCGCTCGAGCGTCTCCTTGATGGTGTCGAACACCATCTCGACGATCTCGGCGGCCTCCTTCTTGGAGAAGCCAACCTTCTCGTAGACGCTCTCGATGATATCGGCCTTGGTCACGTCGCGCTCCCGCTCCCGGGTCGGCTAAGTGTCGATTTCGTTAGCTGATTTCGGAAACCCTGTCAAACGCCACGCACCTTCACCGCTGACCCGCTCCGTTCGGTGGGCGGACCGCATCGCGCTCGCCCGGCGGCGGCTTCGCCCGCGTCTGCCCTTCCTCGACTCCCTTCAGCTCCTCGAGCGCCCGCTCGCGCGCCGCGCGCGTCCGGCCGGCAGCGTCATCCAGGTCGCGCTCGACGGTCTCCCCAGATGGGGGCGCGATGAGGCTTTCCCCAGGGCCGCGACGGCCGAGACCTGCAGTCCGGGCGAGCACCAGCCCGCCGACGGCCGCGGCAGCGAGCGCCAGGCCGAGCGCCGTGAGCGCCACGGGGCGGCGCCGTTCCTCGACCGCTGCGCGGACGGCCAGGACGGCCGCAGCGAGCCCTACCACCACGGCGAACGGCGCCGAGAGCGGGTTCCAGGAGGAGAGCGCGGCCGCGACCGCGAACCCGAGCGCCGCGAAGGGCAGCCGGCGGGCCGCGGTCACCGCTAGCCCCGCAGCTCCGCGCCGAGCGCCTCGCGCAGCCGCCCCACGATGCGCGCGTGGGCCGCGTCCGCCTCCGCGTCGGTGAGGGTCCGATCGCCGGCGCGATAGCGGATGGCGAGCGCGAGGTTCTTCTTGCCCGCCGGGATGGGGGCCCCGCGGTAGACGTCGAACAGGGTCGCGTCCTCGACGAGCGGCTCCTCCCGCACGGCGGCGAGCACCGCCCCCGCCTCGACGTCCTCCGCGACCACGACGGCCAGGTCGCGCAGCACGGCCGGGAACCGTGGGATGCCGCCGTAGCGCGGGACGAGCCGCGCGCTCCGGACGAGCGCGGCCCCGGAGAGCTGGAACGCGAACACGCCGCGCGGAAGCTCGAACGCGGCCGCGACGCGCGGGTGGAGCTCGCCGACCTCGCCGAGGACCTCGCCGTCCTGGGCGAGCACCTCGGCGGAGATCCGCGGGTGGAGCCACGCGCCGCCGCGCGCGCGCCAGCGCCCGTCGATGCCGAGCGCCTCGAGCACCGCCGCCACCGCGGCCTTCGCGTCGTAGAAGTCGACGGGGTCCGACGCCGCCGCCCAGCCGGTGGGGCTCCGGCGGCCGACGAGCACGCCGGCGAGCTCTCCCGCCTCGGCGGCCGGCGCGCCCGAACCGGCGGGCGCCGGCCGGTAGACGCGCGCGATCTCGTAGAGCCGCACGTCGTCCACGCGCTGGCGCCGGTTCGTCGAGGCGTTGCGCAGGAGCGACGGCACGAGGCTCGTGCGCATCACCGCCAGGTCCGCGCTGATGGGGTTCTTGAGCGCGATGGGCCGCAGCACGGCGGCGGCGGGATCCGCGAGCGGGGCGAGCTCGCGCTCGGCGACGAAGCTGAAGTTCACCGCCTCCGAGAAGCCCGCCCCCTCGAGCGCCTCCCGGGCGCGCGCGGTCACCTGCGCGTCCGCGGCCTCGACGGGCGTGCGCACGGCGGTGGCCGGCAGCGTCTCGGGGATGGCGTCGTAGCCCTTCGTGCGGACGATCTCCTCGACGAGATCCTCCTCGAGCGAGACGTCGACGCGCCAGCTCGGCACGGCGAACGCGGCGCCCTCGGCGTCGCTCGCGCGCTCCTCGAAGCCGAGGCCGCCGAGGATCCGGCGCGCCTCCTCGCGGGGCACGTCGATCCCCAGCAGCTCGCCGGGCCGGCGCCAGCGGAGGTGCACCTCCGGCGCGCGGTGGGGACGCGGGTGGGCGTCCACGATCCCGGGCCGGACGGTCCCGCCGGCGAGCTCCGCGATCAGCGCCGCGCAGCGATCGACCGCGGCGATCACCATGCCGGGATCGGCCCCCCGCTCGAAGCGATAGGACGCCTCGGTCTTGAGCCCGTGCCGGCGCGAGGTGCGGCGGATCCCGCCCGGCGTGAACCAGGCGGACTCGAGGAGCACCCGCGTCGTCCCGGCCGAGATCTCGGAGACGTCCCCGCCCATGACGCCCGCCAGCGCGCTTCCCCGCTCGCGGTCCGCGATGAGCAGGTCGTCCGGCTCGAGCGCGCGCTCCTTGCCGTCGAGCGTCACGAGCTTCTCGCCCGGGCGCGCGGTGCGCACCACGATCTCGTGGCCCGCCACCTCGTCGAGGTCGAACGCGTGGAGCGGATGGCCGAGCTCGAGCAGCACGAAGTTCGTCGCGTCGACGACGTTCGAGATCGAGCGGACGCCGCACGCCTCGAGCCGGCGCGCGAGCCACAGCGGGGAGGGGCCGATCTTCACGCCCTCGACGACGCGCGCGGCGTAGCGGGCGCACTTCTCCGGCGCCTCGATGCGGACCTTCACCGCCTCGGCCGCGGGCGCGCCGGCCTCGCGGAGCGCCGGGCGCGGCAGCCTCACCTGCTGGCCGAGGAGCGCCGCGACCTCGCGCGCCAGGCCCACGTGCGACAGGGCGTCGGGGCGGTTCGGCGTGACGTTCACCTCGAGGAGCACGTCCTCGAGCCCCAGCGCCTCGGCGATGGGCGTGCCCGGCGCGATGCCGCGGTCCAAGATCAGGAGGCCGCTCGCGTCCTCGGCGAGCCCGAGCTCGCGGGCGGAGCAGAGCATCCCGTAGGACTCGACGCCGCGGAGCTTGGCCTTCTCGATCCTCGTGCCGCCCGGCAGCGTGGCGCCGACGGTGGCGAGCGGGACCACGTCGCCCACCTGGTAGTTCTTGGCGCCGCAGACGACCTGGAGCGGCTCGCCCTCGCCGGCGTCGATCTTCGTGACCGAGAGCTTCTCGGCGTTGGGGTGCTTCTCGGAGGCGAGGATCCGCGCCGCCACGACGCCCGCGAGCCCCTGGCCGACGCGCTCGATCGCCTCCACCTCGAAGCCGACGGCGGTGAGGCGCCGCGCGACCTCGTCGGCGGCCGGGAGCTCCACGTACTCGGACAGCCACTTGAGAGAGATCCGCATTCGGGGCGCTCAGAACTGCTCGAGGAAGCGCAGGTCGTTCTCGAAGTAGAGGCGCAGATCGTCGATGCCGTAGCGGAGCATGGCCATCCGCTCCACGCCCATGCCGAAGGCGAAGCCGCTGTAGCGCTTCGGGTCGAAGCCGCCGTTCTCGAGCACCTTCGGGTGCACCATGCCGGCGCCGAGCACCTCGAGCCAGCCGGTCTCCTTGCACGTACCACAGCGTCTGCCGTCCCTCTTCCCCGTGCCGCCGCAGATGGAGCAGGAGACGTCCACCTCGGCGCCGGGCTCCACGAACGGGAAGTAGCTGGGCCGGAAGCGGGTGCGCGTGCCCTCGCCGAAGTAGGCGCGCGCGAACGCGGCGAGCGTGCCCTTCAGATCGGCGAAGGTGATCCCCTCGTCGACGCAGAGCCCCTCGACCTGGTGGAACATGGGCGAGTGGGTCTGGTCGTAGTCGGAGCGGTAGACCCGGCCCGGGCAGATGATCCGGACCGGCGGGACTCCGAGCCGCTGCATCGCCCGGATCTGCACGGGCGAGGTGTGCGTGCGGAGCAGCACCGTCCCGTCGGGCGCGCCGTCACCCAGCGTCGACACCTCCACGTAGAAGGTGTCCTGCATGTCGCGCGCGGGATGATCCGGCGGGATGTTCAGCGCCTCGAAGTTGAACCAGTCGAGCTCGATCTCCGGGCCGCTGGCGACCTCGTAGCCGAGCCGCGCGAAGATGGCGGAGATGTCCTCGGTGGCGCGCGTGATGGGGTGACGGTGGCCGCGCGGCAGGAGCCGGCGGCCGGGGAGCGTCACGTCGATCGGCGAGCCGGAGAGCTCCGCCTCGAGCTTGCGGGCCTCGAGGCGGCCCTTCGCGCCGGCGAGCAGCGCCTCGACCTCGTCCCGGACGCGGTTCGCGACCTCGCCGACGCGCGGCCGCTCCTCGGCGGGGAGCGCGCCCATGCCGCGGAGGACCGCGGAGAGCTCGCCCTTCTTGCCGAGGAAGCGGACGCGGAGGTCCTCGAGCGCCTTCTCGTCGGCTGCGGAGCCGATGGCCTCTCGGGCGCCCTTCGCGAGCGCCTCGAGCTGTCCGAGGAGGTCGGCCAAGGCCCCTCCCCTACGCCTTGGCGGCCTTGACGACCGCGGCGAAGTCGCCGGGGAGCGCGAGCGCGAGATCCGCGAGGATCTTGCGGTCGATGGCGACGCCGGCCTTCTTCAGGCCCGCGAGCAGGCGCGAGTAGGTCGTGCCGTTCTGCCGGGCGGCGGCGTTGATGCGGACGATCCAGAGCGCGCGGAAGTCGCGGCGCTTCTGGCGGCGGTCGCGCGTGGCGTAGTCGAGGGCGCGCTCGACGGCCTGGTTCGCGCGGCGGTAGCAGTTCTTGCGGCGGCCCCGGAAGCCCTTGGCGAGCTTCAGCACGCGGTTACGACGACGGCGGGCCTTGTATCCCTTCTTGACGCGCATCTTCCTTCTCCTGCCGGCGGGAGGCGCCGCGACCCGTCACCGTCGGTGACGCGCCGTGCACTCTTGTGGACCCCGCTTGGGCGTTACGGCTCCCGTCGCCCTAGCGGGCGTACGGGAAGCACTCCTTGATCTTCTTCGCATCCATCGGGGCGAGGTGATCCGTGCCCCGGAGGTGCCGCTTCTGCTTCTTCGTCTTCCCGAACGTCGCGAGGTGGCGGACGCCGGCGCGGCGGAACTTCACCTTGCCGCTCTTCTTCGGGATGAAGCGCTTCTTCGCGCCGCTCTTCGTCTTCAGCTTGGGCATTTTCTTCTCGTTCTTCCTTCGTTCATCGTGCCCGGCCGTCGGACCGTCCGGTCCCGCGGAGCCGGTCGAGCACGGATCTCCTGACGGCTACCGCGGCCCGGCCTCCGGGGTCTGCTCGGGCGCCGGCGCAGGCGCCGGCGCGGCGGGCGGCGCGGCCGGAGCCCCGGGCTGGGGCGCGGCCGCCGGGGCGGCCTGGGCCGCCGCCTTGGCGCGGTCGCGCTGGGCCTGGAGCATCCTCGGGTTCGGCGCGAGGATCATGAACATCTGGCGCCCTTCCATGCGGGGCGCCGCCTCGATCACCGCCACCTCGCGCAGATCCTCGATGATCCGCTGCAGCACCTTCTGCCCGAGCTCGCGATGCGACATCTCGCGGCCGCGGAAGGTCACCGTGATGCGGGCCTTGTTCGACTCGCCGAGGAACTCGCGGACCTTCTTGATCTTGGTCGCGTAGTCGTGCTCCTCGGTGCGCGGGCGCAGCTTCACTTCCTTCAGCTGGACGACGACCTGCTTCTTCTTGGCCTCGTTCTGCTTCTTCTTCTCGAGGTACTTGAACTTGCCGTAGTCCATGATCTTGCAGACTGGCGGCTTGGCCATGGGGCTGACCTCGACGAGGTCCATCCCAAGCTCCTGCGCACGCGCCAGCGCCTGCTCGATCGGGAGCACGCCGAGCTGCTCGCCCTCGGGCCCGATCGCACGGACCTCGCGCGCCTTGATGCGGCGGTTGGTGCGCGCGTCCCGGTTCGTTCCGCCTCGGCTGTCTCGCTGCTGGATCGCCATGATCCTCCGACTACGGTCGCCTTCGCTCCGCAGAAGGCCTCAAAACACGAGGCCCCGGTTGCGGGGCCATGGAAAAGACGCTGTAGGATAAGGATTTCACGAGCGAAGTCAAACGGGACGGTGCGCCGGGCGCGCCGCCGAGGGGAGGACCCCTCGGGCGGGCCCGGCGCGCACCCTCCCCTACCTCGCGTTGGGATCCGACGAGTCCTTCTTGGCCTCGCGGATCCAGCTCATCATGTCGCGCAGGCGCTTGCCCACCTCCTCGATGGGATGCTGGGCCTCCGCCTCGCGCATCTTGTCGAACATCGGCCGGCCGACCGAGTTCTCGATGATGAACTCCTTCGCGAACTGCCCGGTCTGGATCTCGCGCAGGATCTTCCGCATCTCGTCCTTGGTCTGGCTCGTCACCACCCGGGGGCCGCGCGTGTAGTCGCCGTACTCGGCCGTGTCGGAGATGGAGTGGCGCATCCAGGCGAGGCCGCCTTCGTACATGAGATCCACGATGAGCTTCAGCTCGTGGAGGCACTCGAAGTAGGCGCTCTCCGGCTGGTAGCCCGCCTCGACGAGCACCTCGAAGCCCGCCTTCACGAGCGCCGAGGCGCCGCCGCAGAGGACCGCCTGCTCGCCGAACAGGTCGGTCTCCGTCTCCTCCTTGAACGTGGTCTCGAGGACGCCCGCGCGGGTGCAGCCGATGCCGCGCGCGTACGCGAGCCCGACCTGCTTCGCCTGGCCGGTCGCGTCCTGGTGGACCGCGACGAGGCCGGGGATGCCGCGGCCGTCCTGGTACTGGCGGCGCACCATGTGGCCGGGGCCCTTCGGCGCGACGAGGAGCACGTCCACGCCCTCGGCGGCGCGGATCTGGCCGAAGTGCACGTTGAAGCCGTGCGCGAAGAGGAGCGCCTTCCCCTTCGTCATGTGGGGCGCGATCTCCTCGTCGTAGACCTTCTTCTGCGTCTGGTCCGGGATGAGGACCATGATGACGTCCGCCTCGCGGGCGGCGTCCGAGACGGAGACGACGCGCAGCCCCGCGCCCTCCGCCTTCGCCTTCGAGCGCGAGCCCGGCCCGAGGCCGACGCGGACGTCCACGCCGGAGTCGCGGAGGTTCAGCGCGTGGGCGTGGCCCTGCGAGCCGTACCCGATCACCGCGACCTTCCGCTTCTTGAGCAGCTCGAGGTTCGCGTCCTTGTCGTAATAGATGGTGGCAGCCATTTCGGTGGTCCTCTCCTACTTCAGACTGGGGGGGGCGAGCGTCTTGAACCCGCGCTCGAGGGCGATGCGACCGGAGCGGCAGATCTCCTGGATGCCGAAGGGGCGCAGCCGGTCCTCGAGCGCGTCGAGCTTCCCGGCGTTGCCGCTCGCCTCGACGACCAGCGCGTCGGGCGAGACGTCCACGATGGTCGCCTCGTACGTCTCGGCGAGGGCCCGGAGCTCGGCGTGGTTGCGCTCCGGGGTGTGGATCTTCACGAGCATGAGCTCGCGCTCGATGAGGTCCGACGCCGAGAGCTCCCGCACCTCGACGACGGGGACGAGCTTCTGGACCTGGCGGACGACCTGCTCGACCGTCTTCGAGCCCAGCCGCACCACGATGGTCATGCGCGAGTACTCCTGCCGCTCGGTCGGGCCGACGGTGAGGCTCGCGATGTTGTAGCCGCGCCGGGAGAAGAGGCCGGCGATGCGGTGGAGCACGCCCGGCTTGTTCTCGACGAGGAGGCTGATGGTGTGGGTGGACCCGTTGGGCTTCTCTTCGGTGCGTTCCATCCTAGTCACCTCCGCCGTCGATCATGTCGTTCAGGGGCGCGCCGGCGGGCACCATCGGGAAGACCTTCTCCTGGCGGCGCACGCGGACGTCCACGATGGTGGGGCCCTTCGAGTTCGCGAGGGCCTGGTCGATGACCTGGTCGAGCTCCTCCGGCGTGCGGGCGCGGAGCCCGAGGCAGCCGTAGGCGTCGGCGAGCTTCACGAGATCCGGGCGGTCGGTGAGCGGCGTCTGCGCGAAGCGCCGCTCGTAGAAGAGCTCCTGCCACTGCCGGACCATGCCGAGGAACAGGTTGTTCAGGACGAAGATCTTGATGGGCAGCTCGAGGTCCACCGCCGTCGCGAGGTCCTGGAGGGTCATCTGGAACGAGCCGTCGCCGTCGATGCCGATGACGAGCTCGCCCGGCCGGCCGAGCTGGATCCCGATGGCCGACGGGAGGCAGAAGCCCATGGTCCCGAGGCCGCCCGAGGTGATGAACTGGCGCGGCTCGGACGTCCTCCACCACTGCGCCGCGAACATCTGGTGCTCGCCGACGCCGGTGGTGACGATGGCCTTCCCGCCGGTCTTCTTCCAGAGCGTGTCGATGACGTACTGCGGGAGGAGGTACTTCTGCCCCTCCTGCTCGTACTTGAGCGGGTACTTCTTCCGCCAGTCGTCGATGCGCTTCCACCACCCCGAGACGTCGGGCTTCCCGTGCGCGGCCTCGGCGCGCCGCACCTCCTCGGTGAGCTGCGGCAGCAGCAGCTTCAGGTCGCCGACCAGCGGGACCGTGGCGGTGACGAGCTTGGAGATCTCGGCGGGATCGATGTCGAGGTGGACGATCTTCGCCTCGGGCGCGAACGTCGACAGCTTGCCGGTGACGCGGTCGTCGAAGCGCGCGCCCAGGGCGATGATCAGGTCGGAGTTCTGGACGGCGTAGTTCGCGTAGCGCGAGCCGTGCATGCCGAACATGCCGAGGCACTGCGGGCTCGTCTCGGGGAACGCGCCCTTCCCGTGCACGGTGGTGACCACCGGCGCGCCGACGAGCTCGGCGAACGCGGAGACCTCCTTGTGCGCCTCGGAGATGCGGACGCCGCCGCCCAGGTAGATGATCGGGCGCGTGGCGCTGCGGACGAGGAGCGCGGCGTCCTTGAGGCGCGGCTCCTCGCGGACCGGCGGGTGGTAGCCGGGGATGTCCACCGTCTCCGGGTACTCGAACTCGAACTCGGTGTTCTGGATGTCCTTCGGGATGTCCACGAGCACCGGGCCCGGGCGGCCGGTCCGGGCGACGTAGAACGCCTCCTTCAGGATGCGCGGGAGGTCGTGGACGTCGGTCACGAGCCAGTTGTGCTTCGTGATGGGCATCGTGATGCCCGTGATGTCCGCCTCCTGGAAGGCGTCGGACCCGATGAGCGAGGTCGCGACGTTCCCGGTGATGGCGACGAGCGGCACCGAGTCCATGTACGCGTCGGCGATGGCGGTGACGAGGTTCGTCGCGCCGGGGCCGGACGTGCCGAAGCACACGCCCACCTTCCCGGTGGCGTGGGCGAACCCCTCCGCCGCGTGGCCGCCCACCTGCTCGTGGCGGATGAGCACCTGCTTCGGGCGCTCGCAGCCCCACAGCGCGTCGTAGATCGGCAGGATCGTCCCGCCGGGCATGCCGAAGACGTACTCGACGCCCTCGGCCTCGAGCGCGCGTCGAACGGCCGTCGCGCCCGTGATTCTCTCCTTGGCCATGTGTACCTCGTGAAGCGTGCTGGGGTTCCGTGCCAGTTCGCGGTTGCCGCAAGGACGACGGCGGGCCCTCCCCGCCCCATCGCGCGCGCGAGGGGCGGGGCGCCCGCCGCTATACCTTCGACCGGGTCTCGAACGCGGCGATCGACTCCTCCTGCGAGAGCAGGAAGCCCAGCTCGTCGACGCCGTTCATGAGGCAGTACTTGGCGAACCCGTCCAGCGGGAACGAGGCGGTCGAGCCGTCGGGGAGCGAGATCGTCTGCGAGGCGAGATCGATGCGGACGCTCGCGCCGGGCGCCGCGAGGAGCTTCGCGTGGCTCGCGGGGTCGAGCACGATCGGGAGGAGCCCGTTCTTCAGGGCGTTGTTGCGGAAGATGTCGGCGACGCGCGTCGAGACGACGGCGCGGATGCCGTAGTCGACGAGCGCCCACGGCGCGTGCTCGCGGGACGAGCCGCAGCCGAAGTTGTCGCCCGCGACCAGCACGGTGCAGCCCTCCGCCGCCGGCCCGTTGAGGACGAAGTCGGCGCGCGGCCCCCCGCCGGCGTCGTAGCGCCAGTCCGAGAAGAGCGCCTTCCCGAGCCCCTTCTTGTCGGTGACCTTGAGGAAGCGCCCCGGGATGATCTGGTCGGTGTCGATGTTCTCGCGCGGGATGACGACCGTGCGGCTCTCGATGGTCCGGATCGGTTCCATTGGCCTAGCCCTCCACCAGCCGGCGCGGGTCCGCGACCGCGCCCGAGACGGCCGCCGCCGCCGCCGTCGCCGGGCTCGCGAGCAGCGTGCGCCCGCCGGGCCCCTGGCGGCCCTCGAAGTTCCGGTTCGACGTCGAGACGCAGTACTGCCCGGGCTCGAGCATGTCGCCGTTCATGGCGAGGCACATCGAGCAGCCCGGCTCGCGCCACTCGGCGCCCGCCTCGCGGAAGATGCGGTCGAGCCCCTCCGCCTCCGCCGCCTTCTTCACGGCGTGAGAGCCCGCCACGACGAGCGTGCGCGTCTTCACCTTGCGGCCGCGCATCACCCTCGCCGCCTCGCGCAGGTCCTCGAGCCGGCCGTTCGTGCAGCTGCCCACGAACACGACGTCCACCTTCTGGCCGAGGATGGGCTTGCCGGGAGCGAGCGCCATGTAGCGGAGCGCGCTCTCGAGCGTCGCGCGCGCCGAGGGGTCCTTCTCGGCGCCCGGATCGGGGATGCGCCCGGTCACCGGGATCCCCTGCGCCGGGTTGGTGCCGAAGGTGACCATGGGCTCGAGCCGCGACACGTCGACCGTCACCTCGCGGTCGTAGCGCGCGCCGGCGTCCGTCGGCAGCTCACGCCACCTCGCGACCGCCGCGTCGAACGCGGCGCCCTGCGGCACCCGCGGCTTCCCGGCGAGCCACTGGAAGGTGACGTCGTCGGGCGCGATCATTCCGGCCCGGGCGCCGCCCTCGATCGCCATGTTGCAGAGGGTCATGCGCCCTTCCATGGTGAGGGCGCGGACCGCCGGACCGGTGAACTCCATCACGTGGCCGGTGCCGCCGCCGACGCCGATCTGGGCGATGATGGCGAGGATCAGGTCCTTCGCCGTGACGCCCGGCTGCAGCGCCCCGTCCACCCGGATGGCGAGCGAGCGCGGCTTGCGCTGGAGCAGGCACTGGGTCGCGAGGACGTGGCCGACCTCGGACGTCCCGATCCCGAAGGCGAGCGCGCCGAACGCGCCGTGCGTGGCGGTGTGGCTGTCGCCGCAGACCACCGTCATCCCGGGCTGCGTCGCGCCCATCTCCGGGCCGAAGACGTGCACGACGCCCTGCTGCGGGTCGCCGAGGCCGTGGAGCTCCACCCCGAAGTCGCGGGCGTTCTTCTCGATCTGGGCGACCTGCGCCTCGTTCTGGGCGTCGAAGAACGGCCAGCGGCCGTCGGGGAGCCGCGGCAGCGTCGGCGTGGAGTGGTCGGTGGTGGCGAGCGTCCGGTCCGGGCGCCGGACCTTCAGGCCGCGCTCGCGCAGCATCGAGAACGCCTGCGGGCTCGTCACCTCGTGCATGAGGTGGAGATCGATGTAGAGGACGGCGGGCGTCTCGGGCGTCTCCGCCCGGACGACGTGCGCGTCCCAGACCTTCTCGAACAGCGTGCGCGCGGGGCGCGGGTCGGTGGCGCTCATCAGACGGTACCCATCTCCTCGCGGCGGGCCTCGTCGGCCGCCGGCGTGCTCTTCAGCGCGATGCGGTTCACCACGTCGAGGAACGCGCGCGCCGACCCCTCGACGATGTCGGTCGAGAGCGCGCGGCCCCGGTAGACGCCGGTCGCGTGCTCGACCTCGATGGAGACCTCCCCCTGCGCGTCCTCGCCGGTCGAGACGCTCACGATCTGGTAGTCGCGGAGCTTCACCGGGATGCCGGTGATCTTCTCGATGGCGCGGTACACGGCGTCGACCGGGCCGTCGCCGGTGGCGGCGTCGCGGTGCTGCTCGCCGTCGCGCGAGCGGAGGGCGACCGAGGCGACCGGGAGCGTCCCGGTGCCGGAGGTGGTGGAGAGCGCGTCGAGCTCCCAGGCGCGACCGCCCTGGGCGAGGATCTGCCCGTGGACCACGAGCGCCTCGATGTCGGCGTCGTAGATGTCCTTCTTCTTGTCGGCGAGGACCTTGAAGTCCTGGAACACCTTGTCGATCGTCGGGTCGTCGAGCCCGTAGCCGAGGGCGACCAGCCGCTCCTTCAGCGCGTGGCGCCCGGAGTGCTTGCCGAGCACGAGCTGGCTCTTCGCGAAGCCGACCTCCTCCGGCCGCATGATCTCGTAGGTCTCGCGGTGGGTGAGCATCCCGTGCTGGTGGATGCCGGCCTCGTGCGCGAAGGCGTTCTGCCCGACGATGGCCTTGTTCCGCTGGACGTGCAGCCCGGTGACCTGCGAGACGAGGCGGCTCGTCGGGTAGAGCCGCTCGGTCTTCACGCCCGTGCGCACCCCGAGGACGTCGTGGCGCGTGCGGAACGCCATGACGATCTCCTCGAGCGAGGCGTTCCCGGCGCGCTCGCCGATGCCGTTGATGGTGCACTCCACCTGACGCGCCCCGGCCATCACGCCCGCCAGGCTGTTCGCGACGGCGAGGCCGAGGTCGTTGTGGCAGTGCACCGAGACGACCACGCCGTCGATGCCGCGGACGTGCTGCTTGAGGTAGCGGATGGTCTCCGCGTAGGTCGACGGCAGCGCGTAGCCGACCGTGTCGGGGATGTTGACGGTGCCGGCGCCGGCCTCGATCACCCGCTCGACCACCTCGGCGAGGAACTCGAGCTCGGTGCGGGCGGAGTCCTCGGTGGAGAACTCGACGTCGTCGAAGCGCTCGCGCGCGAGCTTCACGCCGTCCACCGCCCGCCGGATGATCTCGTCCTTCGCGAGCTTCAGCTTGAAGTCGCGGTGGATGGGCGAGGTGGCCAGGAACACGTGGCAGCGGCGGCGCGGCGCGCCCTCGAGCGCCTGCCAGGCCGCTCCGATGTCGCCCTTGGTGCAGCGGGCGAGGCTCGCGATGGTCGGTCCCTCGATCTCGCGGCCGACCGCCTGGATCGCCTCGAGGTCGCCGGGGGACGCGGCGGCGAAGCCCGCCTCGATCACGTCCACCCCGAGCTCACGCAGCGCGCGCGCCACCTGGAGCTTCTGGCCGAGGTTCATCGACGCGCCGGGCGACTGCTCGCCGTCGCGCAGCGTGGTGTCGAAGATGATGACCCTGTCGGCGTCTCTCACGGCAACGCTTTCTCCGTCGTGCTGGGAACGGGGCTGGCGCGGATCCGGGCTGCGTTCGGAACTGGCGGTGAATGAACTCCCGGAGGCTACGTTCGATGCGGTGGGGCTGGCGGGCGGCTGTGTCGACATGCGGTCTCCTGGCTCCTGTTCACTGGGGCCGGAGTGGCGTCGCCTGTCGGGGGGCAACCTCTCCGGCCGGTTTCGGCGAGAGAGGTCGCGGCGCGGCAGCTAGCCTGGCCGGGATACCTCTCCCGCCAGGCGAAGAAGTCGTTGCGCGCGTACGAAGAACATCGGAAGCGGGAGCCTAGCGATCCGCGAGCGAACCTGTCAAGCGGGGACGCACGTGGACGCACCGCGACAGCCCCGCTCCCCTCCGGAGGGGCGAGCGCAGGGCCGGCGAGCGGCCGTGGCGAGACGCGGGAGGACGCGACCGCGGCGCGGGACTTCACTGTCCGTCGCGGCAGCGCCCGATTCGCGAGTCAACCCGCGGCGGCAGCGGCCCACCCGCCTCGGCGGCGCCCCTCGGCTCCGGCCCCGCTTCGCGGGACCTGCGCTCGGGGTGACCGATCCCTAATACGGCGGCGTCCCCTCGCGGCGCAGCAGCGCCTCGAAGGCGTCGAGCGGCATGGTCTTGAGATCCTCGCCGCCGTGCCGCCGCGGCGCGACGCCCTGCGCCTCGACCTCCTTCTCGCCGATGACGAGCGCGAAGGGGATCTTGGCGAGCTGGGCGTTGCGGATCTTGGCGCCGAGCTTGTCCGAGGACTCGTCGAGCTCCACGCGCCAGCCGGCGGTCGCCAGCTTCGCCTGGACCTCGCGCGCCCAGCCCTCGAAGCGATCCGACACCGTCACCACGCGCGCCTGCACCGGCGCGAGCCAGGCCGGGAAGGCGCCCGCGTAGTGCTCGGTGAGGATGGCGATGAAGCGCTCGAACGAGCCGTACACCGCGCGGTGGATCACCACCGGGCGGTGCTCGTGGTTGTCGTCACCGACGTAGGTGAGGTCGAACCGCTCGGGCGCCGCGTAGTCGAGCTGGATCGTGCAGGTCTGCCACTTCCGGCCGAGGGAGTCGGTGACGACGAAGTCGATCTTGGGGCCGTAAAAGGCGCCGTCGCCCGGGTTGAGCTGCCACGGCAGGCCGATGCGGTCGAGCGCGGCCCGCAGCGCCCCCTCCGCCTTGTCCCAGAGCGCGTCGTCGCCGATGCGGTCCTCCGGCTTCACGGGGCGGGTCGAGAAGAGGAGCGAGAACTCGAGGCCGAACGCGCCGTAGACCGTCTTCATCAGCTCGACGATGCGGCTCACCTCCTCCGGGATCTGCGACTCCATGAGGTAGAGGTGCGCGTCGTCCTGCGCGAACTGCCGGACGCGGGTGAGGCCGCCGAGCGAGCCGGAGAGCTCGTTCCGGTGCAGGGTGTCCACCGTGAAGTAGCGGATGGGCAGGTCGCGGTAGGAGCGCTTCCCCATCTTGTAGATGAGGTGGTGCGACGGGCAGTTCATCGGCTTCAGGCTCATCGAGAGCCGCTCGTCCACGGGGAGCGCCGGGTCGGACTCCTTGTCGAACACGAGGAACATGTTCTCGCGGTAGACGCCCCAGTGGCCGCTCTGCTCCCACAGCCGCTTGTTGAAGAGCAGCGGCGTCTTCACCTCCTGGTACCCGCCCTTCGAGACGAGGCGGCGCATCGCGTCCTCGAGGACGTTGTAGAGGGTGGTGCCGTTCGGCAGCCAGAACGCCGCGCCGGGGGCCACCTCGTGGAAGGCGAAGAGGCCGAGCGCGGGGCCGAGCTTGCGGTGGTCGCGCTTCCTCACCTCCTCCATCCTGGCGAGGTGCGCCTCCAGCTCCTTCTTGTCGAAGAAGGCGGTGCCGTAGATCCGCTGCAGCATCGCGTTGCGCGAGTCGCCGCGCCAGTAGGCGCCGGCGACGCTGAGGAGCTTCACCACGCCGATGCGCTTCGTGGACGGGCCGTGCGGCCCGAGGCAGAAGTCCACCCAGTCGCCGTGGCGGTACAGGGTGAGCGTCTTCGCCCCGCGCGCGGCGATGTCCTTCACGATCTCGACCTTGTACTTCTCGCCCAGGCCCTCGAAGAGCCCGAGCGCGGCGTCCATCGAGATCTCGTCGCGCACGAAGGGCAGGTCCGCCGCGATGGCCTCGTTCGTCGCCTTCTCGATCTTCTCGAGGTCCTCCGGCGTGAAGGGCGTCTCGCGCGCGAAGTCGTAGTAGAAGCCGTCCTCGATGGCGGGGCCGATGGTGACCTGGGTGCCCGGATAGAGCTTCTGGACGACCGACGCCATCACGTGCGCGGCGTCGTGGCGCGCCACCTCGAGCGCCTCCGGGCTCTTCGTCGTCACGACCTCGAGCTTCGCGTCGCGGTCGAGCGGGCGCGAGAGGTCGACCGGCTCGCCGTCGAGCTTGGCGAAGTACGCCGCCTTGGCGAGCCCCGGCCCGATGGCCGTCTTCACGAAGTCGAGCACGGTGGTGCCGCGCGCCGCCTCCTTCTGGCTGCCGTCTGGGAGCGTCACCTTCACGAGATCGGACATGCGTTCCTTCCCTCGAGCGTGGGGCCGGCGGGCGACCGCCGAGCGCACCGCGAAAACGTCGCGTGTTCTAACGCAACGGGCCACCGGAAGGGAGGGGGTTCTCGCTGCACACGGCGCCGCCCGCGGCGCGCCGAGGCGCGGCGCACGAAAAAAGCCCGGCCGGCGGATGCCGGCCGGGCCCTGAAGAGGAGCGCCGCCCGGAGGCGGCGCCCTAGCGATCACCTCACCGCGTGAACTCGCCGACGACGGCGGACGGCTCCGTCATCGTGATGCTGCAGGTGCTCCCCGTGGTCGAGGTGCACCCCGCGAACCCGGCGAACGTGGCGCCGGAGTCGCCGGTCGCCGTCAGCGTCACCGTGTCACCGGTGGGCACGTCGATGCGGCAGCCGCCGTTCTCGGCGCGGCAGCTGAGCCCGGGGCCCGTGATGGTCCCCGGTCCGAACACGCGCACCATGAGCGACTGGGTCGGCGAGTAAGGGCCGCCGCCGGAGCCGTTCGACAGGAGCGCGCTGACGGCGTTCACGCCGCTCACGCTGACGGTGCACTTGTTGGGATCGACCGCGTCCGGCGTGCAGCCCGTCCAGCTCTCGACCCAGGTGTACCGGTCAGGCGTCGCGACGAGCGTCACGAGCGTGCCGTTCGCGAGCTCGGCGCCGCAGGCGCCCTGCGAGCCGATGTTGCAGTTGAGGCCCGCGCCGCTCACGTTGCCCCAGCCGGAGCCGATCACGCTCAGGGCGACGCCCGAGCTGGTCGGCATCGGCGTGGACGCCGGCTGACCGAAGGTCACGACCACGACCTTCGTCGAGCCCAGGCCGGACGCGCCGCCGACGGAGAGCGAACAGGTGAGCTTGTCCGCCGACGGCGCGCAGCCGTCCCAGGAGCTCACGGTCGCACCGACGCCGGGGTTGGCCGTCAGCGCGAGGGTGCCGCTCTCGGCCACGGTGGTGACGCACAGGCCGCCGCCGAAGCCGCAGTCGAGGCCGTCACCGGTGACGGTGCTGCCCGGACCCCAGCCGAGGACGCGCACGTTGACCGCGATGCGGTCGCCCGTGAGGCTCGCGACCTTGTAGTCGCTGTAGCCCATCGCCACGTAGTGCGGGACGTAGTGCGGCTTGCCCGCGTTCGGGTTCGGCTGCGTGCCGTGCTCGTCGAGGAACTCGTACTCGGCGGGCTCGATCAGCTGCTTGCCGAAGAAGAACGTCGAGCTGGGGGAGTGGCAGTCGGTGCAGCCACCCGCGCCGTACGGACCGGGCTTGAGGATCGGGTTCGCCGGGTCACGCTTCGGCACGACGTTGTGGTTGATGGCGAAGTCGTGCGACTCGGCCACCGCGCTCTCGAAGAACTCCACCTCGCCCACGTCGTTCAGGTAGTAGACCTTCTCCGCGCGGATGAGCACCGGCCGGACGGCGATGTCGTTGTTCGCCGCAGGATCCGGGTTCGCCGTGTCGTTCGCGTTCCCGATGGCCTCGAGCAGCGCCTTGATCTCGGCCTTCTTGAACGGGATCGGGTTCGCCGGGTCCAGGCCGCCGGGCGTGACCGGCAGCGTGCCGAGACGCGGCGTGCCGACGCCGTACTTGTCGCCGAGCGCCTTGCGCACCATGCGCAGCGGGATCGGCCGGATGATGGCGGTGTCGCCCGTGCCGCTGATCCAGTCGCCGTAGTAGGCGGTGAGGAGCGGCTTCACCGTCTGGAGCTTCCCCTTGTACCAGCGGATCGCGGGGTACCAGCGGTACGTGCTCGTCACGGCCGACAGGGCGGCGTCGTTCTGCGACGGATCGAGCGGGTTCGTCTTGAAGTACTTCTCCCAGGTCGAGATGGTCTGCGTGCCGTTCGTCGACATCTCGACGATGAGCTCGGGGACCTGCATCCCGGCGGTCACGGGATCGTCCTCCATGTAGCGGATGTGGCAGACCTGGCACTTCATCGCCGAGAAGTGGAGGCTCGGGATGGAGGCGTGGGCACGCGTGGGATCCGGCGCGATGAGCCCAGCGGGGGCGGCGCCGTTCAGGTGGCAGTCCGCGCAGGACCGGACGGTGTTGTCGAGGTCGTCCCGGACCGAGCCGATGGTCACGTCGCCCTTGCCGAACTGGTGCTCGAGCGCGTTACCGGCATTCGTGTGACAGGCCGTGCAGTTCACCGCGTTCAGCTTGTGCACGTCGGTCGCATCGAGGAGCGTGCGGCCAGACTTCTTGGTGTCGGGGGTCGAGTGGCAGCCCCGGCAGTTCGCCTCGGGCGTGGGACCGACCTTGCCGAGCCTGATCTGCAGCTGGTTGCTCCCGTTCACCTCGAGCGTACCCGCTGCGATGCCGAGCTCGTAGTCGACCGGACCGACCGCGGAGGCCGTGGGCGGGAAGGCCGGAGCGGCCGCCACGGTGACGCTGCCGAAGCCCGCGCCCATGGCCGGCGCGACCTTGAACGCCGCGACGCCGGTGATCCCCTGGCCGCCGACGAGCGTCGCCGCGCGGTTCTTCCAGCTGTAGCCGCTCAGGTGGCAGAGGAGGCAGTCGGGCTCGAGGACGCCGTTCTTCTTCCAGCCGTTCGCGAGCACCGGGGTGCCGGCGAGGACGGTACCGTCCGCCGAGTCCTTGGGGACGATGAAGCCGTAGTCGCCGTCCAGCTTGGCCTCGGGGGGAAGCGCGGCCACGCCGCCGCCGTAGCCGAAGTTCGTGCCGTCGAAGTACTTGCGGCCGTCGCGGTCGTACTGCGTGGGGCCGCCGCCCGGGTGGCAGATGCCGCACTGGAAGGTGAAGAAGTAGGAGGTCTTGTCCATCGCCGTCGTGCTGGTGTTGCTCTTTCGAGCCAACTGGCTCGAGTCAGACGACGGGGGTCAAGTCTTGCCGTACATGCCGGGCGACAGCAGCCACGGCTTCTGCGGGTTGTAGCTGTCGGAGACGAGCAAGTTGTTGTCCGGACCGGTGCGTCCCTGCTGGAAGTGGTAGCCGCGCGTGATCACCGCGGTGTCGTGGCAGCCGCCGCAGGTCTGCTCGGGGCTGAACGGCGTGGTCGAGCCGCGGGCGATGGTGGCGCCCGCCGCGTCGCGCAGCGGGATGGCGCCGTTCGCGTCGGACGAGTGGTAGGTGGACTTCTGCTTCTCGCCGGTCTGCGGCGGCTCGGGCAGCTCCCCGAGGCACGCGAAGCCCAGCGCGGCGAGGACGGCGATCGCCGTCCGCATCCGAGCGTTAACGTGTGTGTTCACTGCTCCCTCCGTTGGAGCCGGCAAAACGCCGGCCCTGGTCCCGGTTCTCGACACGGTTCGTGAAGACCACGATCCGCGCGGAGCGGGAGAGAGCACGGCGCGTGCCCGGAGCGGCGCCGTGTCGGACCGCGGGCGAACCGGAAGACCGGCGGGTCACGATGAGTGAAGGATGGGGGAATTCCCCCATCGCCGCTCGAGGTGGGGCAACTGCCTCACCCGGCGGTGCGACCCGCGTCCACGGGACACGCATCCTCCCGAGAGTGTTAACTTTTCGGCGTTACGTGGGGTGCTAACGCGTTAACGGAGCGTTCCGGGATCGGCCACCGGATCACCCGCGCAGCCGGGGGATCCGTGGCCTCGGCCGTCAGCGGGTCGCGCCGCCCTCGCCTCCCAGGGCGGCGACACACCGCGGGAGGTGGACGACGAACGACGTCTTGCCCGGCGCGGACTCCAGGTGGACGCGGCCCCCGTGCGCCTCGGCGACCGATCGCACGATGAAGAGCCCCAGGCCGAGCCCCGTGCCGTGTCCGCTCGGCCCCTGCCGGAACGGCTCGAAGATCCGGGCTTGCGCCTCGGAGGGGATCCCGGGACCCTCGTCGTGCACCTCGAGCCGGACCTCCTGCGGGGTGCCGACTGCGCGCACGAGCACGGTCGTTCCGGGCGGCGCGTAACGGAGCGCGTTCGAGAGCAGGTTTCCGACCACCTGCTCGATGCGCTCCGGATCGAACGTGGCGCGCGTGTCACCGTCGCGCTCGAGGTGGATGAGCTTCCCGTCGCGATCCCGGAGCTCGTCCGTGATGCGCTGACACGCGTCGAACAGATCGGCCTCGCGGGTGGCGATGGGGACGGAGCCGCCGGCTTGCAAGCGGCTCCAGTCCAGCAGATCGCGGATCAGCCGCTCCATCCGCCGCCCCGAGCTGACGATGCGCCGGACCATCGCCCCCGCATTCGGCGGTAGCTCGAGCCGTGCGAGCGCCCACGCCGCGGTGAGGATGGCGCCGAGGGGGTTCCGCAGGTCGTGGCTCACCACCGCCATGAGGCGCCGCTGCACGACGAGCGTGCGCTCGCGGTCCGCCCGCGCGGCCTCCCGCGTGCGAATGTCGTCGCGCACGAGCCGGGCGGCGAGGAGGATCAGCACGAGGAGCACGCCGACCGCGGCGACGAACACCGCGTTGGAGACGAGCACGGTCCGCTTCCACGCGGCTTCGCGGCCCTCGTGCGCGCGTTGCTCGTCCTCGTCGATCCGACCGAGCATGGTCATCGCGCCCTCGAGGACCTCCCTCGCGGCGTTCGCCGTCTCGAGGGCGCGAGCCCCGGGGAGATCGCCGGCGTCGACGAGCGCCACGAGGCGGGCCTGCTCCGCGCGGATCTCGTCCACGGCCTCCGCGATCCTTGCGATGCGCGGCTTCTGCTCGGGGTGCGCTTCGGAGATGCGCTGGAGGTCCGCGAGCGCGGGCAGCACCTTCGACCAACCGCTCTGAAACAGGTCTCGATGGCGCGGGTCGTGGTCCTCCACGTGCGCCCTGAGCGCGACGTCCGAGACGAGCAGGGCGGACTCGAGCTCCTCGATCGCGTGCTGCGCCTCGGCCGTGTGCCGGACCAGCGCGCTCGCGGAGTCGCGCGCCGAGAGCGCGACGTAAGACGCGCCGGAAGCCGCGGCGAGGCTCACGAGCGCGGCGCCGAAGCCGATCGCGATCCGCGCCGGAAGGCCCGGCCAGCGCAGCTGCGAAGGTGTCCCCTCCGGGCGGGCCACGAGTCACCCGATCCCATCACGCCGAGCGCCTGCGTTCACGAGGTTGCGCTGTGGCTCATTGCCACAGGTCGCGGGTCGCGAGCTCACGCGTCGGCGTCGAGCTGGGAAAAGAGGCGGCTCCCGTACACGAGGGAACCTCTGCGGGAAACTTTCGGCGCCGGAGCGAACCGGGCCGCGCCGCACGGAGTTGCCCGCGAGGCGCCAACGGGTTGCTGGCGCCGCCACGCCCGACTCGCTTCACGCTCAGCGCGAGTACCCCATCGAGCGGTGGATCGCATGCGCGCCGCCCTGCCAGCCTGGCGCGAAGCCGTTGGTGGGTCGTCACCGAGGACGTCCCTCGGAACCCCCCTCCGGTGGGCCTTGGGGGGCCGGCATGAACGTTCGATCACTCGCTGTCGCCTGTAGCGCACTTGTCGCACTCGCATGCGGTTCGCGGAAGTCGGAATTGCCGAGTCCATCGGTAAACATCCGCGTGCAGGCCGCAACCGCGACGACCACTCTCTCGCGGGTCGAGATTGAAATCCAGCCCGCGAACATCGTGAGCAATCTGACGCTCAACACGGACGGTTCGTTTGGCGGCGCAATATCGGTACCGGCCGGAACGCACTCCTTCACGGCGCGCGCGTATACCGGCACTCCGCCATACGAGGTGCTAGTCGGCACCGGCACCACCGAGGCGACGATCACGGCTGGCAACTCCACGCTGGTCGTCATCAAGATTCTGGACGACACGGGCCCGCTCCCTGGGGGCGATCACGGACCGATCATCACGAGTCTCGCCATCTCCGACTTGGGCCCGTTCGTCGCGGAGGCCATCACGCTTACAGCCGCGGCCGTCGACCCGGACGCGGACGCCGTGACGTTCTCCTGGACGCAGAGCGAGGGGTGCTCTGGTACATTTTCCTCCCCGGCGTCGGCCACGACCCAGTGGTCGGCCACCACCGCGGGAGCCTGCACGCTGACACTCACCGTGTCGTCGCGATCCCTGACCGACACGATCAGCCTTGTCATCGTCGTATCGGACCTGGGCACCGCAAACATAAGCGGGTACTTCGTTCCGAACCCGTCTTTCGTGAATGTTGCCGTCGCGAACCGCCGCAACCCGAACCCCAGCAACGTGTGCAACGTCCGGAGGGTCGGAGCAAACTGGTCGTGCGAGATCGATTGGCCTACGGGACAGGATCTGCAGATTGAATATCTCGCCCACGTCGGGACCCAACCGAGCGATCCGGACGCGTCGCTGTCGATCGACTGTGGCGGAACGGAAACGTCCCAGGCTGCGCCGCAGACCGAGCTTCTGCCGACGGCACCGGATGGCCACTATTGGCGACTCTTCTATTGGACTGCCCCGTCGTCACCTACAGTTTGTATGCTGACGGCGCGCCTCGTGAACGAGGGGCTCACCGACACGATGACGGTCGCCGTGAACATCGTGGAGCCGATCTGCCGCGACGACATGCGCGAGACGGACAACACGCTTGCGAACGCCGCCTGGGGCTACACGCCGGTCCCCACCGCGCCGACCACCACGATCGAGGCTGTCCCGAACGACGAGGACTGGATGTACGTGATCGGGACTCACATGGACTTCACGGGACTGACCGTCGTCTCCAGCAATGCGGGACTGTCCGTCGAGTTGTGGGCGATGAACGCAGGTTCGGGGGAGGAGCGGATCGCGTTCGGCACCGGGCGAGCGGAGGTGTCCGGCCGCGCTCCAGGGACGAATTACTGGGTGCGCGTCGTTCCCGACCCCGCGGCCACGGGGTGCGCGCTGCCCTACTACCTGACGCTGACCGCGGTCCCTTGATCTCGCAGCGATGACATCGGCGCACTCGCGCCACAACCGCTGAGTCGCAGGTCAGGCGGCACGGGGCCGCTCCGGAGACGGGGCGGCCCTTCTCGCGTTCCGAGAGGCTGGCCATGTGTCCCCGGCGAAGGTCCCGCGGTCGTCCGCGGCGCCCGACGCGTGGCTCGCGGAGCAGTCGCGCTGACCGCGTTACCCATCCGGTTACCCAGGGGAGCCCGCAAAGGAAAAAAACGGGAACTCAGCGCGCGGCTGAGCTCCCGTCTTCATAGGCCCGGTCAGGATTGAACTGACGACCCCTACCGTGTCAAGGTAGTGCTCTACCACTGAGCTACGGGCCTGTCGTCCGCGACAACGAGGCGCGTTTATAGCCGGTTTCCGGCCGGAGTCAACTGGTCGCTCGGCGGTCCGGAGCGGCTCGGCATTCCCCCGCTTCCAGGAGCTCACCCTTCGACAGGCTCAGGGTGAGCGGGTCATCGCGCGGCCCCGTTCTCTCCGCAGGCTCGGGGTGGGCGGAACGTCCCGCGCCATTCTCTCTCCACGGCTCCGGGTCAGCGGGTCAATCGCGCCGCCCGTCTCGCCGAAGCCGTCAGAAGAACACGTCCTCGGTCGGCCGGGCGATCCCCCGCCACTCGCGGAGCCGGGCGCGGGGGCGGCCGTCGACGTACTCGACGTGGGCGTACGTGAGCTGCTCCGTCCTGCCCAGGTTGCCGACGTCGAGCGAGGTCATGGCGTTCCAGGTGCCGGTGTTCACGTAGACCTTGTCGCGCGCGTACTCGCGGTACACCGGCACGTGCGTGTGGCCCATGATCACGGTGTTGTAGCCCTTGCGCGAGAGCAGGTGCCGCGCCTCGTGCTCGAGGGTGGGGAACGCCGTGTAGCGCAGGAGCCGCTTCGCGAGGTCGGCGAGCGGCATGGGATCGAGGTGCGGGATGCGCTTCAGCGCGGCCGCCGCGGCGAAGCCCACGGAGCGCAGGGAGATCCGCAGCACCGCCTCGGGATCGTTGAGGATCGCCCAGCGGTAGTAGCTGGCGAACGGCGCGACCTTGTCGATGTATGGCCGCTGCGCCTTCTCCTCGTTCAAGACGGAGATGATGTAGCGCGAGCCCAGCGGCAGGTTGAGGAACAGCTCGCCGTTGCGCTCCCGGAAGTAGCGGTTCGGGTTGAAGGCGTTCATCGGCTCGCGCTGCATGCCGTGCTCGACGTGGACGCCGTCGAAGTCGTAGCTGTCGAGGAGGAAGCGGTGGGCGCCGCCCACCCGGCGCGCGATGATCTCCCGGACCCCGGCGAACAGCAGGCCGGGATCGTGGTTCCCCATGATGAACGTCACGCTCCGCCGCGGATCCCCGGCGAAGCGCTCGAGCGCGTCGAAGACGAGGGGGTGGCCGCGCAGGATGGCGTCGGTCTTCTCCACCGCCACGCGCTCGGTGATCGCCTCCTGCAGGCGCCCGTCCAGATCCACGGAGAGCAGGTTGAAGAAGTCGCCGTTGACGACCAGCTCGATCTCCGCGCCCGCGAACTCCCCCTCGCGGTGGTAGTCGAGGAACTCCGCGAACTTCCCGTCGTGCCGGAAGTCCTCGAACACGTTCACCGAGCCGTCCTCGCGGTAGGGGCCCTTGCCGAGGTGGAAATCCGAGACGACGAGCTTGAGCTTCCGGGGGGCCATCACCCGGTAACTTATTCATGTCCGCTCGTCCGGGAAGCGACCGGCAGCCGCTATCGCTCACCGAGATGGGGCGCGCAGCGCCCGGACGAAGAGCAGGAAATACTGACCGAACGACACCGCGACGCACTCCGCGGTCAGGAGCGCCCACGCCGCCACATAAGGGGCGGCCACCGCGGCGGGGTAGCCGCCGTACTCGCCGGCGAGCGCGAACACGACGGTCGCGGCGACCCCGAACGTGGCGTACTTGCCGATCCGGGTGGGGGCGATCGGCACCGGGTGGCGGGTGGTCCGTAGCAGCACGGCCCCGGAGATCTGCAGGGCGTCCCGCGAGACCACGACCACCGGGAGCCACCACGGCAGGCGCCCGGTGGCGGCGAGCGCGATGAGGGCGCACGCGGCGAGGAGCTTGTCGGCGAGGGGGTCGAGGATGGCGCCGAGCCGGGTGTGCTGGCGGAGAGCGCGCGCGACGAGCCCGTCGAGGACATCGGTCGCCGCGGCCGCCGCGAACGCGGCGAGCGCCCGCAGCCGATCCCCGCTCACGTACAGGACGAGGAACACCGGCGCGAGCACGATGCGGAGCGCGGTCAGCCCGTTGGCGAGCGTGTACGGCCCGGGCTCGCGCTCGCCGGGCTCCCCTCCCCGCTCGACGTCGTCTCGCACTCGCCGCTCCGTCAGAGCCGGTCCCGGAGCGCGCGGAGGGCCACGAATCGCGCTGCGTCGGTGAGCTCGCCCCCCTCCGGCGAGCGGGCGGCGATCGCGTCCCGGATGGAAGGCTTCGCCACGCGGAGGAACGGGTTCACCTCGCGCTCCTCCGCGAGCGTGGACGCGGGCGGCTCCGCCCCGGCCGCGCGCGCCCGCTCGACCACCTCGAGCCTCGCGCGGGCGGCCGCGTTCCCAGGCTCGAGCGCGAGCGCGAACGGCAGGTTCGCCTCCGCGTAGTCGTGGCCGGGATGGACCTCGAGCGCTCCATCGAGCGCCGCGATGGGCCCGAGGAAGCTCTGCGCGAGCCGCGCGGGATCGCCGCCGTGGCGGCAGTTGCCGCAGCCTCCCCAGAAGAGCGTGTCGCCGGTGAGGAGCTTGCCGCGCCAGGCGAACAGGACGGAGCCCGGGGTGTGCCCCGGCACCTCGTGCACGGCGACGCGCAGCGCGCCGAGGGCGAGCGTCCGGTGACCGGCGACGTCCCGGTCCGGCGCGAACCAGGCCGCGTCCGCCGCGTGGCCGAGCACCTCGGCGCCGAGCGCGGCCCGCACCTCCGCCGAGCCGCCCGAGTGGTCGAGGTGGCCGTGGGTGTGGAGGACGAAGCGCGGCCGCACGGCGTGGTCCGCCGCAAGGGCGAGCGCCACGGCCGCGTCGCCGGGATCGACGAGGACCGAGTCCTCTCCCTCGGCGAGCAGGTACACGTAGTTGTCGCGGTGGTACCGGCGGCGGTCGAAGATCACGCCCCTCTCCTACCGCGGCCCGCCCGCCCGTGTCAGACGTCGTGCGGGTAGTGCGAGAGCCCGATCCGGTTCCCCTCCGGATCGTGGAAGTAGACGGTCCAGCGGGTGCGGTGCACGACCCGGACGCCCGCGGCGTCGAGGCGGTCCTCCCAGGCACCCCGCTCGGACGGGGCGATGCGCAGGGAGAGCAGGTGCAGCCCCGCCCGGCCGTCCTTCCACGGCCGCCGCTCCGGCGGCTCCTCGGCCCGCTCCAGCGCGAGGAACGCGCCCTCGCCGTCTCCCAGCGAGAGCCAGACGCTCCTGTCGCCCCCGCCGTCGCGCGGCCAGCGCTTCAGGACGGGGAGGCCCAGGACCTCGCGGTAGAAGGCCTCGCAGCGCTCGAGGTCCGCGCACTGGACGGCGACGTGGTGGAAGGCGAGCGGCACGGGGCCCAGGGTAGCGCCGGGTCGGGCGCGATGCCACGCCGCGACCGGCCGCTCTCGCTCGACAGGCTCGCCGTGCGGCGCCGACGAGCACCGGGATCCCGCACCCCGCGTGCCGAACGCCCAGCGCGCGCAGCGGCGTTACCATCTCCCGGTCGATGCCCTCACCGGAGCCACCGATGCTCGTGAACTGCGTGGCGTACCAGAACGGGAAGAAGCTCGCCGACATCCCCGTGGAAGAGATCGGCCGCTACGTGAGCAGGCCCGAGTGCTTCGTCTGGGTCGCGCTCAAGGACCCCGAGCCCGCCGAGCTCCTGGCGATGCAGCAGGAGTTCCACCTCCACGAGCTCGCGGTCGAGGACGCCCAGCACGGCCACCAGCGCCCCAAGCTGGAGGAGTACGGCGACTCGCTCTTCTTCGTGCTGCACACCGTCGAGCTCGAGCGCGGGGCGATCTCCCTCGGAGAGGTCGACGTGTTCGTCGGGGCGAACTACGTGCTGTCGGTCCGCAGCCGCGCGAGGCTGGGGTTCGCGGACGTCCGCGCCCGCTGCGAGCGCGAGCCGGACCTCCTGAAGCACGGCTCGGGGTTCGTGCTGTACGCGCTCATGGACGCGATCGTCGACCGCTACTTCCCGGTCGTCGAGGAGATCGAGTCCGAGCTCGAGCGCGTGGAGCAGCAGATCTTCGCGGGCGCCCCCGTGCGGGCGAGCGTGGAGGCGCTCTACGGGCTCAAGCAGAAGCTGACGGCCCTCCAGCACGCGACGCGCCCGATGCTCGAGGCCACCGGCAAGCTCTTCGGCGCGCGCGTGCCGTCCGTCTGCTCGCGCACGCAGGAGTACTACCGCGACGTCTACGATCACCTCCAGCGCATCAACCAGTCGATCGACAGCCTGCGAGAGATGGTCAACACCGCGACGTCCGTGAACCTGTCGCTCATCTCGCTCCAGGAGAACGAGACCACGAAGCGTCTCGCCGCCTACGCCGCCCTCGTCGCCGTCCCCACGCTCGTCGCGGGGCTGTACGGGATGAACTTCGAGCAGATGCCGGAGCTGCACTGGGAGCTCGGCTATCCGATCACGGTCTTCGCGATGGTGGCCATCGACGTCTACCTGTTCTTCCGCTTCCGCCGCGCCGGCTGGCTGTGACGGAGGCAGCAGCATCGCCTCGTGGTACGAGCGAACTCCTCGGCGACCGTGGTAGATTGCCGTCCCCGTGCGGCCCCCCCTCTCCGGCAAGCGACTCCTGCTCGTCGCCGAGGACCGCGAGCTCGCCGCCGTGATCGCCGGCGCCGCCGCGCGCCTCGGCGCCGAGGTCTCGGGCGTGAAGAGCGGGCGGGCCGCCCTCGCGGCCGTGGCCGCGCGCGCCCCCGACGCCGCCGTGCTCGACCTGCCGCTGCCGGACGTCCGCGGCAGCGAGCTGCTCGAGGCGCTCCTCCGGGCGGGGGTGGCGCCCATCGTCGTGTCGGGCGTGCACCGCGGCGCCCGCGCCTTCGAGGAGGTCCGCCGGCTCGGGGCGCACGACTTCTTCGAGAAGCCCTTCGAGGTGGAGGCGGTGGTCGCCGCCGTCGCCCGCGCGATAGGCGCCGAGGCGCCCCCGCTCGCCGAGGCCCCGGACGAGGTCACCGGGGGGCGGCCGCTCGAGCGCGACGAGATCCCCGACGCGGTGGCCGCCTCCTTCGCGGGCCAGGACGCGGACGTGGCTCCGGCGCCGGTCGCCGGGCTCGCCCTGCCCCTCCCGGCGGCGCGCTCCGGCCACGCTCCGTCCCTCGACGCTCCGCCCCGCCCCGCCGGCGAGCTCGGCGAGGCGAGCGTCCCGAGGCTCTGCGTCGCGCTCCACGTCGGCCAGGCGACGGGCGCGCTCACGCTGGAGCGCGGCCCCGTGCGCAAGCTCCTCCTCGTCGAGCGCGGCGTGCCGGTGTACGCCGCCTCGAACGTCGCGGCGGAGCGGTTCTCCACGATCTGCGTGCGGCGTGGCGAGGTGACGCCCGAGGCGGTCGAGACGATGTCCCGCGCGGCCCCGGATGAGCGGCTCGGCGACGCCCTGGTGGCGCGCGGGCTCATGACGGCGGAGCGCCGTGTGGCGCTCGTTCAGGCCCAGGTGCGCGCCATCGTCTGGTCCACGTTCGAGTGGCGCGAGGGACGGTACGCCTTCCAGCCGGGCCGGCCGCCCGAGGGCCGCGTCGACCTGCGGCTCCCGATGGCGGACCTGGTCCTGGAGGGCATGCGGCGCGCCTCGACCCTGCCGTGCCTGCGCGCGGAGCTCCCCGCGCACGCGCACCTCGCGCCCTCGCCCGATCCCGCGTTCGAGCTCTACGCCCTCAAGCTCCGGCGCGAGGAGGCGAAGCTCCTCGCCCTCGCCGACGGCACGAAGGGCGTGTCGGACCTGGTGCGGCTGTCGGAGGTCCCGGAGCGCGACGCGCTCGCGTTCCTCCAGGCATGCCGGGTGATGCGCGTGCTCGACGAGGTGGAGCGCCTGCTCGCGGGCACGCGCCGCATCGGCTTCATGTGAGGGCGCTGGCGCGCCGCCGGGCAGCCCGCCGCGCCGCCGCCAGCGCCACGACGACGAGCGGGAGCCACGCCCCGGCGCCGGGCCCGCCCGACGCACAGCCGTGCCCGGGCAGCGGCGCACCCCCGCCCCGCGCCTCGGCGGCGGGGCCGAGGAGGTGGTCGCCCTCGGAGCGGACCTGCACGGCCGAGGCGCCCGGGCCGCCGGTGCCGCGCACGGGGAGCTCGATCGTCACCTCGGAACCTGCGGGAGGCAGCGTTTCGAGGACGAGCTCGGCGCCGTCCGCGCGAACCTCGAGCACGGTCGCGCCGTGGACGCGCGCCGTGCCGGCGGGGGTGACGCCGTCGAGGCGGTGCTGAATCCTCACTCGCGGGAGCGCCGTCCCGAGGCGGCTCCGCAGCCGCGTGCGCAGGAGGGCGACCTCGCCTGCCCCGAGCGCCACCTCGTCCGACTCGTGCGCCACGTCGACGAGCGCCGTCGCGTCGAGGGCGAGCGCGAGGGTGGCAGGCGGGCTCGTGAGCCCGCTCGCGTCCGACGCGACGAGCGTCACGGACGGCCTTCCGGCGAGGAGCTCCGGATAGCTCGCCTCGGGCAGCGCGAGCGCGCGCCGCGAGTGCCCTGCGCTCTCCTCGGGCGCAGCGAGCGCTCCCGCGGGAACGCCGCTCGCGGACCACTGGAACGCCACCTGGGTTCCGCACCCCGTCCACGCCTCGCCCTCGAGCACGGCGCTGGTCCCGCCCGGCGGGAGCGCGAGCGTCCCCGGTGGCGCTCCGCCCACGAGGGCGAGCCTCGGCGGCGCGAGCCGCACCTTCACCGCGCCCGCCACCTCGCGGAAGACGCCCTCCGCGTCCGTGGCGCGGGCGACCACCGGAACGTCGCCTCCGGGTCCGCACAGGAGCGCGCCCGGGATCGTGACCGCCGGCCCGAGCCCCGCGGGCGTCGCCGCCGCGCCCACGAACCACTCGACCGTGACCGGCCCCTCCGGATCCCGCGCCTCGACCGCCATCGCGTGGTCCGCCCCGCGCTCCGCTTCCCCGGGGCTCCCCGCCGTCCACGCGATCGTGGGCGAGCCGTCGTCGAGATCCGGGTAGACGAGCAGCACGCTCGCGCCGGTGGTCGGGTCCTCCGCCAGGGCGACGAGATCGGGCGCGGTGGAGCCGACCACGTCCGCCGCGACGAGCTCCCGGATGGAGAGCCCGAGCGCGTCTCCGCGCCAGGTGGCGAGGCGCGCGCCCTCCGGCCAGAAGACGACGACCTCGCCGAGATCGCGGTCCCAGACGGCGGCTCCGGGCGATCCGCCGACCGACACCCCGCGCAGCGTCACCGGATCGACGAGCGGCTGGAGGTCGAGGTGACGGGTGAGGTTCGACCAGGGCGTCAGGTCCAGGGCGAGCGGATCACCGCCGTTCCGGATCGAGACGAGCGCGCCGTTCACGTCGGGGAGCACCGTCGAGACCGCCAGCGAGAAGACGAGGTCGGGGACGCCGTCCAGGTCCACGTCCACCGCGGCGACGCCGTGAACATCCCCCTGCCGGACCCCGGCCGGCAGCCACGCCGGATGCGCCTCGAGGACGTGCTCGCCGACCTTCACCGCGGTGAGGTGGACGCCCCCGAGCCCGGCGCCCGCGTCCGGAGGGCTCGCGTGCACGAGGAGCTGAACCTCGCCCAGCCCGGGCAGGGCGAGATCGTCGAGCCCGAGCGCGCGGGCGGTGGCGCCGAGCCGCAGCGGGTACACCTGGTCGGCGAGCCCGACGCGCGAGAACACGGGCTCGATGGTCCAGCGCGCCGCGTCGGCGCTCTGGCAGCCGCGGAGATCCACCGCCTGCACCGCCCCGGCCGTCGAGCCTCCCGTTCCGACGGGCGCCACGATCACGTCGCCGCCCGGGCGGAGCCGCGCCGCGGTGACGGTGGGGGCGCCGCCCGGGAAGAGCCCGCCCACGACGCAGAGCGCGCCCGGCGACGCGGCCCACGACACCGACACCCCGTCGGCCCGGGCGAATACGAGATCGGCCCGCGCCGCGGCCGGATCCCCGAGGAACGCGGCGGCGACGTCGCGGGCGCTCGCGTCGATGAAGCGCCCTGGCGAGGCCGCGGCGGCGAGGCGCCGGTGCGGCCGCAACTCTGCCCCCGCGCCGGTGGACGAGAGCAGCAGGACGTCGGCCGCCGGGGCGTCGCCGGCGATCGGCGCGGCGAGCAGCTCCGCCCGCTGCACGAGCGAGAGGCGCATCGGGTCGGCCCGCAGCTGCGCACGGGCAGGGGCGGCGAGGCCGAGGACGAAGAAGGCGGCGAGGATCGGGCGCGGCATGGTCAGTAGGCGAGCTGGGCGCGCAGGAACACGCGCCCGTCGTCCTCGTCGGGGGCGATCCCGTCTCCGGAGAACCCGAGGAACGTGTAGCCGAGCGCGATCCGGCTCTGGCCGGCGCGCACGCCGGCCTCGCCGCGGACGGCGTCGAGGTCGCCGAGGGGCCGTCCCGCGAGCGGGGAGCGCCGGGCGTACTCCGCGGCGACGTCCACCGGCCCCATGACGCGCACCTCGGCGCGGACGCTCGCGGCGATCCGATCGTCGCGCTCCCCCGCCGCCTCCTGCCACCCGATCGCCGCCGCCGCACCGAGCGCGAGCCGCGACGCGACGTCCGCCGTCGCCGCGAGGCGGGCGACGAGGGCGTCGCGGTGCTCTGCGTCCGGCCGCTGCTCGGCGATCCTCGCCACCGTCGCGAGCAGCGCGCCGCCCTCGAGCCGGAGCGCCGCGCCGGCGGCGGCCTCGAAGGCGAGCGCCTCGCGCGGGCCGCCGGCGTGCGCCCACGTCGCGCGCGTCGACAGGGTGAGCCGCTCGGCAGCGCGCCACTCGGCGGACCCGCCCGTCGCGACCTGCGCGTCGTCGCCCTCGCGCCGAGCCTCGCCCCGGAGCGCCAGGCGGAGCGGCCCGCGGACGAGCGCCGCCGCGCCGGCCGCGCCCGTGCGCTCGACGTCGTCGCCGTCCGGCCGCAGGCGAGCGCCGCGCTCGGCGGTGACCGTCAGGGTGAGCCCGCGCAGCGGCGAGACGCTCGCGCCCACCACGCGCGCGGCGCGCAGCCCGAACGCGTCGCGCTCGAGCTGCTCCTCGGTGAACACCTCGGCGGCTCCGGCGCGCGAGCGGGCGCCGAGCGCGCTCCCCGAGGAACGGAAAGCGGAAGGCGCGTCGGGATCCACCGTGTACGTCCAGTAGATCGCCTCGCCCTCGCGGCCGCGCTCGCCGGAGAGCAGCACGCGCGGGCCGAGCTCCGGCCCCCAGCCGCCCCGCACCGAGAGCCGCCCATCCCGGCTCCGCATCGTCGCGCCCGCGGCGGCGAACGTGGGATCGCGGCCGGCGCCGGAGACGGCGAGGCCCTGGTGGTGCGAGAGATCGAGGGAGAGGCCTGGCGCGGCCCGCCAGTCGGCGCGAACGCCCGCGGAGGACTCCTCGCCCGCCTCGGGCGCGACCAGCCGCGCGTGCGCGGCTTCCCCCGTGAGCGACAGCCGCCCCGCGCGCGTCGTCACGCGACCGGTGAGCCGCCGCGCCTCCGAAGGCGTCACCCCGCCCTCCTCGGCTGGGCCAGCGCCCTCGCGCTCGGCGTAGGTGGCGGAGGCGGTGACGCTCCGGGCGCTCCCGCCCGCCTCGACGCCGCGCTCCCGCGCCGCGACGGGCTCGGCGAACTCGAAGTCGGCATAGCCCGCCTCGCGCTCCCGCCACCACGCGGCGTAGCGCGCCGGCCCGAGCGCGCCGCTCGCCTCGACGTGCACCGCGCCCGCCTCGCCGCCGTCCACCTCCAGTGGCGCGAAGCCGACCCCGCCGTCGGGGCTCCGGCCGAAGGCGCTCGCCGCTCCGGTGCCGTACGGCGTGCCCCGGCTGTGGGCCGCCTCCGCGCGCAGCAGGAACGGCGCGCCGAGGTCGAGCGACGCCGTCGCCGCCCCGAGCCGGTAGCCCTGCTCCCGCTCCTCGTTTGCGCCGTGCGCGGAGAGCGACAGCGGTCCGACCGTCGCGCCGATCCGACCGCCGGCGAGGTCCTCTCCGTCGGGACCGGTCGCGGCGTGCTGGTAGTCGACCACGACGACCGCGCGCTGAGCGGCGAAGGGCTCGCCCGTGGCGAGCACCGGCGGCGCCGCCGCGGACGAGAGCGGCCGCGCGAGCACGATCCGGCCGCTCACCCAGTCCACCTCGTAGTCCTCGCCGCGCACCAGCACGCGACCGTCGCTCGCGCGCCCGGTCCACGGATCGCGCCACTCGATCCGCACGCTCTCGCTGCCGGGCACGACCTCGCCGTGCGAGAGCCAGAAGAAGGCGCCCCCCGTCGCGGTGAGCACGTCGTGGGCGACGCGCGGAGGTGCGTTCCCGGCGGCGTCGGTGCGGATCGTCGCGCCGAACGCGCTGGCCTCGAGCCGCACCGGCCCGAGGTCGCGCTCGCCGCGGGCCTTCGCGCCGAAGAGGGGCCGGTCGTAGCGACCGAGCTCCGCACCCGTGAGGCCGGCGCGGGCGTTGCCGAGATCGAGCCTCGCGCCGGGCGCCTCCACCCGCGCCCACAGCCGGCCCCGGCCAGGGTTGCGATCCCCGGCGGCGGCGTCGTCGCCGCTGGCGAGGAAGCTCCCCTCCGGATCGAGCGCGTGCTCGGCGACGAGGGCGTCGCGCGGCCGCGCCAGATCCGCGAAGGATCGCTCGCGATCGTCCACGTCCACGCCGGCGGCGTACTCGACGGACCCCGCCTTTCCCGCCGCGGTCGCGGCGCCGCGCGCCGTCACGAGGAAGCCTGCGTCGCCGCCGAGCGAGAGCTCCAGCTCGGCGACGCCCGTCGCGACGCGGAGGCCGTGCGCCCGCGGGAGCGGCAGCTTCACGGCGAGCGGCGTGGCGTCCGCCGCTAGCAGCTCCAGCGCCGCGTCCTCCGCGCCCGGCGGGACGAACGCCGCGAAGGCGCCGGAGGCGGTCGGCATTGGCGCGAGCCCCGCGAGCCGCACGCGGGCCCCCGCCGGTGCCTCGCCGTGCACGAGCGCGCCGCCGCCCGCCGCGGCAGAGGTCGTCAAGCCGATGACGCGCACGGGCGTCGCGGGCACGATCAGCTCGCCTCCGCGCGCCCGCGAAGCGCGGTGCACCCTCCACGAGTAGACGGCGAGCCCGCCGTCGGCCGCGACCACCACCAGCGGGAACACGTTGTCCCCTGGCGCGAGGCCGACCTCGGCCCGGAAGGTCCCATCCGTCGCGACCTCCGCCGGAGCGCCTGCGACGGTGACGCTCGCGCCCGGCGCGACGCGGGCCGCCAGCGCCCAGCCGAGGCGCCCATCCTCGCGCGGCGCCGGCGCAGTCGCCGCGCCCTCCGCAGGCTCCGCCTCCGCCAGCGCGGGCGGACTGGCGCGCGGCGGCGCGACGGCGAGGTCGACGCCCGCGGCACCGCCGGGGGCGAGCTCGAAGGCGCGGCGCACCCCCAACCCCTCCACGGCGACCACGTGCCCGCCATAGGCGGTCCGATCGCGCAGGACGATGCGACCGGTCCGCTCCAGCAGGTGGTAGCGCCCGCGACCGTCCGCGAGCGAGAGGCTCCCGTCCTCTCCCACGACGCGGGCGCCGGCGACGCCCGGCTCGTGCGCACCGCAGCGGCCGTCGCCGTCGAGGTCCAGGCACACGCGCCCGAGCACGGTGCCGGAAGGCTCCCGCTCCGCGCCGAGGCTCACCGCCTGCGCCAGCGCGGCGGCAGGCGCGACCGTGACGAGCCAGAGCAGCGCGCGCTTCATCATCACCTCGCGACCTCGAGCACCGCGGCGACGCCGGTCTCCGCGTCCACCACCGCGACGACGCCGGCGCCCTGCCCGAGCGGGGCCCGCCCCCCGTCGCCCGCGAGCTCCGCGGGTCCGACCGCGATCCCGCGGGCGCGCAGCACGACGCGACGGCCGGGCAATGGCCGCCCGTCCGCGTCCTCCACGCGCCAGAGCACCGTCCGTCCTTCGAGTCGCGCCACGACGTCCACCGGCGAGGCGGGGCGGAGCGCCACCTCGACCTCGCGGCCGATGGCGATCGGCGGTACCGGAGGCGCGATCCCCTCCCAGCCCGCCGCGCGCGCGCCGCCCGCGGCCACCACCGTCTCGGTAGCGCCTCGCGCCGGGACGCTCGCCTCGCCCCGGTCGTCGGTCAGCGCCTGCGCCCCCGAGCCGAAGCGCAGCGCAACGCCCGCGGCCGGACGCGCGTCCACCGTCCGCGCGGCTGCGATCCAGCGGCTCCCCTCGCGACGCAGGGTCACGGTCGCCGCCTCGGCGCCCGGCGTGAGCGCGAACCGGAGCGGAGCCGTGAAGCGCCACCCGCGGGCGGCGCGGGGCGCCACGAAGCGATCCGCCACGAGGAGCCCCGCGTCGGCGCCGGGGGGAGCCGTCGCGCTCCCGAGCAGGTCGCCGCGGGCGTCGCGCACCGGCGCCTCGGCCGCGGCCGTCGCGCCGAGCGGCAGGGGCTCGCGCGAGAGCGCGAAGTCGACACGATCGGGCGCCCCTGCGGCGAGCGCCAGCGGCACCTCGATCTCCGCCACCGCGGCGAGCCGCACCGCCACCACGTCGTCCTTCTCCGCGCCTCCCTTCGGCGCCCGGTACCGCGCCCGCTGGAGCGGACCGCGCCACGGCTCGAGGGGGCCGGCGCTGCCCGCCTTCGCGAAGCCCTCGAGCGGCGCCTCCGGATCCGGCTCGCCTCGCGGGTTCGCGGCGAGGCAGTGGAGGAGCGCCTCGCTCCGGCCGTCGGCCGGCAGGGCCGGCGGGAACGCGATGCAGGCGAGCCGCGCCTCCCAGGGGAGGCCGAGATCGAGCTCCGTCGCGCTCCGGTTTCCCGCCCGGTCCCGCGTGATCGCCCGCGCCTTGCGGACGCCGGGCGGCACGACGATCGGCACGCTGAACCGGCCCCGCCGGTCCGCGCGCGCCGGCCCGAAGGCTCGCGCCCCGACCACGATGGTCGTCCGCGCTCCGGGATCGGCAGCGCCGGGGAGCTCGACGGAGGCCGCGACGGGGAGCGCCAGGCCGCCCACCGCGCGAGGCGTCGGGCAGAGGGGACAGCGCGGCGACAGCGCGAGGACGGCGGCGACCTCCGGCCGCGAACCCGCGGCCGGCTCGTAGGTCGCGCGCCAGCGGCCGGGGCCGGCGGCCGCCGGCGCGGAGACGCGTCCCGGCGACGCGACGAGCACGGGGGGTGGCGCCGCCTCGTCCGGAGCGCCGTTCGGGCGCCGGACCTCGAGGGACAAGGTGACCGCTCCGTGCTCGCCCTTCACCGGCAGCAAGGGGTCGGTGGTGATGACGATCTCGCCGGGGGGCGGCTCCACCTCCGCCTCGGCGCGCGCCTCGCCCGCGGCGAGCGCCACGCGCTGCGCCCCCGTCGCCGGCGTGACGCGAAAGAGTCCCGGCGCGACCCGCTCCACGGCGGCGTCGCTCGCGGTGAGCTCGGCGCCCCCGCTCACCGCGACGAGCTCGCCATCCGCCGAGAGCGGCCAGGGTGGGAGGAAGATCTCCCCCGCGGTGAGCGCGAGCGCGAGGAGCGCGGCCGTCACGGCATCCCCTAGGCCCGGGTGCGCCGGCGCAGCCGCAGCAGCGCCAGCGCGCCGGCGATCGCCAGCCCATCGGCGCCGCCGCTCGCGCAGCCGCCTCGCCCGGGAAGCGTCGGTCCGTCTTGCTCGTCCTCGCCGCCGGGCGCGTCGTCGTCACCGTCGCCAGGAACCGTAGGCGTTGGCTCCTCGTCGGAGCCGTCGTCGCCGTCGTCGTCACCGCCAGGCCCGCCGTCGCCGGGCCCCTGGCCCGGATCGTCGGGCGGCGCCCCCGGGTCCTGGCCACCGTCGGGCACGGGCTCCGCGAGCACGCGCACGCGCAGGGACGCGCCGCGCTTCCCTTCCACTCCCGCCTCGAGGAGCCCCTCGCCTCCCCGCGCGATCCGACGGAGCTCGAGGTGCGCGCTGCCGGAGGCGAAGTCCCCCGGGACGGCCAGCGCCGCGCCGTCGAGCGTGGCCCAGGCAGAGGAGACCTTCGCGGCGTCGATGCACACCAGGATGGGCAGGTCGGCGCCGTCGCCGCCGGCGAACGCCACCGCGCCCGTGGTCACTGCGCCCGTGCCGCGCGTGAGCGTCAGCTCCGCGAGGACCAGGGCCCCCGGAGAGTCGCAGCGAATGCCGCTCGCTCCATCGTCCGCGACGGGGAGCGGCAGCGTGTAGAGGCCGACGTCCAGCCCTCCCGAGGTTCGCTCCGAGAACGCCACCCTGACGGCGTCGTCGTCCGCGGCGAGGTCGCCCAGGAGCTGCTCGCCTGCGTACGGGCGCGGCGCGTGGACGAGCCCGCTGCGCCACGCCCACAGGACGACCTGCGAGCGGCCCGACGACAGGTCCTCGAAGGCGACCCATTCGCCCGAGAGGCGCGGGCGCCGCTGCTCGCCCGGGAGCGGCAGCGCGGCGAGGAGCTGGCCCGCGCCGTCGTAGACCTCGACGTCGGTCGAGGTGTCCGCGACGGCGCGCGTGACCGCGACGCGCAGCGCGCCCGGTCCGCCGTCGATCGCCACCCCCGTGGCGCCGCCGGGCGAGACGACGCGGGCCTCGCCGCGCGCGAGATCGAGCAGCCGGACGGCGCCGCCGGCCGCCGCGTCCACGTACGCGACGGTGGTCCCGCTCACCGCCGGCGCGCGCTGATCGCCAGGGGCGGCGACGACGCCGCTCCGCGGCGCTCCGCTCCCGAACAGGAACCATCCGAGGTCGCGAGCGCCATCGCGCCCGACCTCCCAGACCGCGGCGGAGGTGGACACCGCCGGCGCACGCGCCCCGGGCTCCGCCGGAGGACGGAGGAGCGTCCCCGTCGCGAGGTACGCCACGGTGATGCCGGCGTCGGTGCGGTACGCGACCACCGAGCGCGCGAGGTCCGGGCTGTCCTCGTCGTCCGGACCGGCCGCGACCACCCGCGTCTCGCCGGTCGCGAGATCGCGCGCGAGCACATCGAGGCTGCCGCGCGTGCCGTCGGCGTACAGCACGTAGCGCCCGTCGATGGCGGGATCCGTCTGGTCGCCCGGCCCCGACGCGATCCAGGTGAACGTTCCGATGGGCGTGGCGCGCGCGACGTAAGGCGCGACGAGCGCCAGCGCGAGCGCGGCCATGTGGCTGCGAGTGAGCAAGCTTCCCCCGACGTGGATACCGGACGATATCGCGGCACCCTGTCACCCCCAACCCACCCCCGTGACCCAGGGCGCGTAGGGAAAGGTGAGATGAGTGGACTTTCTCGCCCAGGCGCCGACGGCGAGGACGATTCGGTGAACGCCCGCGCCCGCGCAGGCGGGCGCCTTCAGCTTCGCGTCGTACGCGGCGTTCGGCGTGTACTCGACCGCGAACGCGACATCATCGTGGTCGTCGTACAGCCCCTGGCCGCACGCCGCCTGGGCGCCGCCGTAGCGGAATCGCCCGCGGATCGCTTCAGCGCGCGCGGCGGGATCGGCGGCGGGCGCGAGCAGCGCGACGTGGGCCACGCGCATGCGCTCGGGGCGGCCGAGCTTCGCCCGGTTGTCCTCGAAGAACGTCCGCACCTCGTCGTCGGTCGGGAGCTGCTTCTTGAACGGCTCCTCGAACGCCTTCTCGATCTGGAGCCGAGCCAGCTCTTCCGCGTACCGACCAAGGACCTCCGGCGTACGATGGAGCCCCGCGGCTCCGCGTCCTGCGCCAGGAGCCGCACGCGGACGAGCTGCTCGACCGCGGCGCGGCGGTGCGACGGGTCGGGGATGCCGGAGATCGTCGCCCCTGCGTCAGCGACGCCGAGCTCACCGCCCTCGAACGTGGCGAGGCGCTGGTCCGCAGGGACGTCGTCGCCGAGGAGGCGCACCAGCGCGGTGACGTGGCCCGCGACGACTGTTCGCGGGGCGGCGCGTTCACCATCGGCGTCCACTCCAAGATGCCGACCTCGTCTGCCCAGCGCGCCTGGCACACGTACAGGAGCAGGAACTCCGACCCGACCGCGAGGGATGCGGCGAGAGCCACCAGGGCCAACGCGCGCCCCCTCCTCGCGACGGCAATCGAGACCGCAAGCGAAGCGAGCACGACGGCCAGTCAGGCGGTCTTCAAGACGGAACCTGGTTTGCACTCGCGGCTCAAAACCATCGCGGCCAGACTCCAGGCAAGACCATCGCGGCCCAGGCACCTACGACGAGAGCGATTCGCGTCATTGATTTGCGCTCCGGAGGGCGAACGAGGGAAGCGCGATCGGCACCCCCGAACGCCCGTCCCGTCTGGACGGCCTCGCGTGTTTCCTTCCTCGCGCCCTCGACAGCCATCCGATGCCAGAGATCTCGACGGCGATCGTCAGGGAACGGCGAGTCCCTGTTTATCGCACCGTGCGAATTCTGGTCGGCCCAACCGTACGGATCTCCGAGCGAGAAGCTGCCAGAGCGGATCTGAACGTTCTCACGGTCCATCCAGTTCCTGAACTCCGGGTTCCGCCGGGTCGCTCGGCGGCTGCGCGGCGAGCCCGAACGCGTCGGCCCGCTGCACACTGCGCGTGAAGGCACAGTAGAGGCTCGCAACGGTCGTCCCGTGCACAGGGGACGGCCGTGCCTGATGTCTCGCCGCGATCGAACCTCCGCCGGCGCCCGCTGACGCTCGGCGGCACGAGCTCGCTTCCGTCCGCGCGCCCGACGGACCGCGTCCGCACGCACGGCGAGGTCCCTTCCGCCGGTGACCACCGCACCAGCTACGCGGTTCGACCGACGCAGCAATGGGCTTGCAGCAATTTGACTCAATCCCCGAACGCACGAGCGACCCGTACAGTGCGCAAACGAGCGCGGAAGGACGCGCTCTGCGTCGGGGGGCGCCATGAGGAAGGCGGGGTATCGAAGCGCGGCTTCACGCGTAGCGATCGAGGGCACCACCCGTCATTCACTGATGGTATGTGTCACCTCGGGTCTCCTCGCGACGCTCCTCGCGGGCTGCGGCGGAGGAGACGCCTCGCTCGGAGAGACCGGTGCGGCCGGTACCTCCTCCCGGGTGACCGCGTCCGCCTACGGCGCTGCGACGACCGAGGCGGTGAACGCCTGCGTCCCCACGGGCGCGCACGGCGCGCACGCGGCCTCCGGGTTCGACTGCGCCGTCTGCCACGCGTGCGCGGGCGGGCTCGCCTTCGGCGAGGTCACCTTCCCGGGCGGAGCCACCACCGCCGGGGGCACGATGACGAGGGACGGCGGGACCACGACCTGCTCCGTCGGGTGCCACACCCCGCTCGGCGCGCCCTCGCAGACGATCGCCTGGAACGCGGGGCCCCTCGAGTGCACCTCCTGCCACTCGAACATCTCCACGATCGATCCGAGCGCGGTGCTCTCCTCGCACCTCGTGAACCCCGCCGACCCGAGCGCGACCTGCGAGTCGTGCCACGACGTCTCGCAGCACATGACGGGTCAGGTCATCCTCGCCGGTGGCGACGGAACGACCACGAGCAGCACCTGCGTGGGGTGCCACAGCGGCCAGGGCGAGACCCTCGGAGGCCAGACCCCGCCGCTGCTCGTCGGCTGGGACGACCTGGGCGGCGGCGACTTCCACGGCGACCGCGAGGGGACGTGCCGGTTCGACCGGCTGGACCGCTCCGGGCTGAAGACGATCGGGACGGGCGCGCTCGAGTGCCCTGCCGGGCAGCCGGACCTCCCGAACGCGCTGCGCATCACCTCTCGCTGGTGGTACGCGAGCGGCCTCTCCGGCCCGTGGGCGTGGACGTGCGACCTCGAGACGGTCGACGCCGCCGGAAACCGGATCGGCGCGATCCTGACGCGCCAGCCGTGCCCCGCGGGTACGTTCCTGAACTCCTCCTGCAACAACCCGCAGATCCCGACGGGCTGCTACCCCACCACCTGGGTGACGCGCGGCTTCGGCGGGTCGCTCTCGGCTCCGTTCGCCCGAGGACAGAGCGCCGTCGCGTGCGCGAGCTGCCACGACTTCCACTCCAGCGCGAACGCCTTCCTGCTCGCGTCGACGGTGAACGGCGTCGCCCTCCCGGCGGCCACCATCGACCGCGCCGGCGTCGGAGCGCAGGCGCTCTGCAACGCGTGCCACGAGGGCGAGCGTCACGAGGTCTGCAAGAGCTGCCACAAGGAGCTGTGGCTGAGCGACGGCGAGTACTCGTGGTTCGAGGGCGCGCCCGCCGATCCCGCGCCGGACGGCAGCGCCTGCTTCTACTGCCACGGCCACGAGGGCATCCGCTTCATGGCGGTCTCCTCTCCGGCGTACCCCGCCTCCGGCCACCCGTTCCGGATGGGTGGACAGAGCAAGGCTCAGCCCCAGTGCTCCCATTGCCACAGCGGCTGGGCGCCGCCGGCGACGGAGTACGTCGCTCCCGTCCTGTCGTCGACCCCCGCGGTCTCGGGGATCTCCGCGACGAGCGTCACCGTCTCGTGGACGACGGGCGAGCCGGCCACCACCTACGTCGAGTACGGCGTCGGCAGCGCCGGGTTCGTCGCTGGAGACGACGGGTTCGTGAGCGCGCACGCGGTGACGCTGTCGGGGCTCACCCCGGGGACGACCTACGTCTGGCGCGTCCGCTCGAGCGACCGCTTCCGGAACGTGACGGAGACGGCGCTGCAGACGTTCACCACGACGGCGGCGGCGGGCGTTCCGGTGCCCGACCTCGCCCCGGTGTACGCGGGCGTCCGCGTGGGCACGCACACGACGACCGCCTCCCTCGTCTGGACTCCGGTGACCTCGCCGTCCGGCACTACCCTCCAGTACGAGGTCCAGCTCGCCTCCGATCCCGCCTTCACCTACCTCGTGAACGGCTCCCTGGCTGGGCCGGGGATCCCGGGCTCGTCCGTCGGCGACTCCGGCTGGGTGAGCGGCACTCCGGCGACGTACGGCGGCCAGCCCGCGCTGAGCTACCCGGCGACGCTGACCAACATCCCCCAGGACGACTGCGGGGACTACGTCCCGAACGTCTACTACTGGCGCGTCCGGGCGCGCGATGCGCAGGGCGCCGTGTCCGACTGGTCGCCGGCCGGGACGTTCGGGGTCTTCGCCGGCGATCCGTGGTGCTGATGGTCGTGATCGCTCGGCTCGAGCCCGATTCCGCTCGCCCTTCGACAGGCTCAGGGCGAGCGGATCGGTGAATGCCGCTTCAGCGCTTCCTCTTCCACAGCCCGCGCGTGTCGAACCTCGCCGCGGGGGCGCGCGTGTCGAGGATCAGCACGGGGCTCTCCGCGCTCGCCTCGAGGCCGCCGACGTCACGGGCGCGCACGCTCAGGCGCTGCTCGCCCTCGCGCAGCACCACCGGGTGCGCGAAGCTCCCGTCCGGCTCCACCTTCACGCGCTCGGCGCCCAGCACCACCATCGCGCCCTGCGCCGTGCGGCCCGTCACGACCGGTCGCGCCTCCTTCGTCCGCCCCGCCGCAGGCCACTCCACCTCCAGCGACAGCTGCGAGGCGACCGGCGCGGGAGCCGCCGGTGGATGGCCGCCGGCCGCCATCGACCGCTGCCCCGCGCCCAGCGTGACCGCGATGCCGGCGGCACGCAGCGCGGCGCCGCCCTCCTTCACGGCGACGGACATCGACTCCCCATCCCGCCCGACGGAGAGCGCGCCGCCCTCGCTCCGGACCGTCGCGCCCGGCGGTCCCGCGACCTCGAGCGCCGCCTGCGCGATGCGCGCCGACAGGAGCCCGCCCTCGAGCCGGAGCCGGCAGAGCCCCGCCGACGAGGCGCCGACCTCGAGCCGCCCGAGCTCCTCGAGCTCCGCGGTGTAGGTCGCGCCTGCGACCTCCACGCGCGCGACCGCGCCGGTGACGACGGCGTCCCCCTCGTGCAGCGGATCGCCCGCCCGCGCAGGCACGGCGGCGCCGTTGCGGACCAGCGACACGTCGCCGTCGACCGCCAGGACGGCGAGCCTGAGCGGCGCTGCCGGTGCGGCGCCTGGCGCCACGGGCGCGGGGGACGGGTCGTCGGCGAGGATCACGACCGCCTCGCCTTCGCCCGGAGGCGGCCCCAGGATCAGCGCGTACGCCGCGCCCACCGCGGCGAGGAGCGCCGCGACGATCGCCCAGAACCGAATCCGATCGCGCCGCTCGTCCATGGCCTATGCCGCCGTCGCCGCCGCGGACGCCGCCGGCAGCCGCACCGTGAACGTGCTCCCCTCCCCCGCGCGGCTCTCCACGTCGATCCGGCCGCCGTGCTCCGCGACGATCCGGTACGACACCGAGAGCCCCAGCCCGACGTTGCTCCACTGGTCCTTCGTCGTGAAGAACGGCTCGAAGATGCGGGGCAGGTGCTCCGGGGCGATCCCCTTACCTCCATCGCTCACCACGATCTCGACGTCGCCCCCGGCGCGCCGCGTCGCGATCCGGATCCCGGCGCCGGGCCTGCCGGCGCACGCCGTCCGCGCGTTCGACAGCAGATTCAGCACGACCTGGGCGAGGTGGCCGGGGTCGCCCTTCACGCGGGGGGAGGGCTCGGCGAGCGAGACGTCGAGGGGGATGCCCCCGGCGCGGAGGTGCCCGTCCACGAGCGCGAGCGCCTCCGCGACGACCCGGTTCGCGTCGAGCTCCCGGAAGTCGGGCTCGGCGCGCTGCTGGCTGAATCGGATCAGCTTCTGGGTGATGTCCCGGCAGCGGCGCGCGAGCGCCTCGATCTTTTCGACCGACTCGCGATCCGGGTTGCTCCGCGGCATCGCCTCGAGCAGGAGCTGGGCGTTGCCGAGGATCCCGGTCAGCGGGTTGTTGATCTCGTGGGCCGCGCCGGCGCCGAGCTGACCGATCGCGGCGAGCTTCTGCGCCTCGAGGAGCTGCGCCTGCGCCTCGCGGAGCTCGCGCGTGCGCGCGTCGACCTCGCGCTGCAGGTCGTCGTTCCAGCGCTCCAGGCGCGCCCGGGCGGACCCGAGCTCCTCCGCCATGGCGTTGAACGTCCGGGACACCGCCGCGATCTCGTCGCGCCCCTCCTCCGGAAGCCGGACCTCGACCTCCCCCTCGCCGAGGGCGCGCACCGCCGCGTCGATGCGGGCGACCCGCGCGCTGATCCGCCGCGCGAGGAGCGCCGAGAGGGCGAGCACCCCGAGCGCCACGAGCGCGCACGCCGTGAGGGCGGCGTGCCTCAGCCCGACGATCGGCGCGTAGGCCACCTCGGCCGGGACCCCGACGACGACGCTCCATCCCGGCGCCGCCGCGAGCGGTGCCCAGGCCGCGAGGGAGCTCCTGCCCAGCAGCGCGCCCGCGCGCTTCCGGTCGATCCGCTCGGCGAGCTCGCCCCGGGCCGCCTCCGTCAGCGGCTCCGCCCGTACGGACGTGACGAGCAGGCGCGTGCCGCTCGCGAGGTAGGCGGCGCCGTCCTCGGGGACCGCCGCGTCGAGCCGCCGCTGCACGACCGAGGTCCCGAGCCGCACGGCGACGAGCCACCGCCCCCCGTCCGCCGCCGGGATCGCTCGCACCGCGGCGAGCCGCACGCCGCCTCCCGCCTCCTCGTAGGCGTGCAGCGAGAGGCCGCGTCCCGTGCCCTCGCGCGCCGCGCGCACGGCCGCGAGGAATCCCTCCTCCGCCGCGCCGCCGCGGGTCGAGAGCAGGGCGCGGGTCGTCCCTTCGCCGTCCACGATCGCGCTCGCCTCGACCGCGGGGAGCTGGCGCGAGAGGACGAGCAGCAGCCCGCGCCGGTCCGCCTCGTCGAGGCGATCGGGCCGCCAGCTCTCGGCGACGGTCGAGAGCGTCGCGTCCACCTGCGCGAGATCGGCGGAGATGCTCGCTGCGCCCGAGCGGGCGCGCGCGAGGTGCTCGGCGGAGGCGCGCCGGCCGAGCTCCCGCTGCGCCCACCCGAGGATGGGAAAGCCGACTCCGACCACCGGTGCGAGCGACGCTGCCAGGAGGAAGAGCGCGAGCTTCCGCTGCAGCGTCATGCCGCCGCTCCGCCTCCACCGCCGCCCGCGACCGGAGTCAGCAGCGGACGCGGGCCGGGCTCACCGGCTGCGACGACGCCGTCGTCGGCGAGGTGGACGCTGCCCGCCGTGCGCTTCGCCTTCTCCTTCAGCTCGGAGGCCGCCCGCGCCAGGTCGACGTGCGCGCCCCAGCGTCCCGGCGGCGCCGTCACGGTCGCGATCGAGACCGAGAGGATCGGGAACTTGCGCGGGGTGCCGTAGCGATCGGCCGCCTCGATGAAGCCGCGCTCCCGGTCCTCGCGGTCGTAGTACAGCGGGATCACCCGATCGAAGGTGGTGATCACCTCGCGGGCGACCGACTGGGCGCGCTCCGGCGCGGTGAGCACCACGAAGTCGTCACCGCCGATGTGCCCGAGGAAGGCGCCCTCGCCGCCGTGCTCGGCGACCGCGTGGCGGAGGATCCCGGCCGTCTGGACGATGACGCCGTCCGCCTTCGCGTAGCCGTACGTGTCGTTGAAGGCCTTCAGGTTGTCGAGATCGACGTAGGTGAGCGCGAACGGGATGCGGCCCCCGAGGCGGCGCTCCACCTCCTGATCGATCGCGCGGCCTCCCGGCAGGCGCGTCATCGGGGAGGCGTGGAGCGTGGCCTCGCGCCGGCGCAGCACCGCGTCGATGCGGGCGACCAGCTCCTGGGCGTCGAACGGCTTCGTGAGGTAGTCGTCCGCCCCGAGCCGCAGCGCCCGGACCTTGTCGGCCGTCTCGCCCCGGGCCGAGAGGAACACGACGGCGAAGGGATCGGAGGCGCGCTCCTCGGCGAGCCCCTCGAGGAGCGAGAAGGCGTTGGCGTCCGGGAGCTGCACGTCCACGAGGAGGAGCTGCGGCCGCTTCTCCTGGACGAGGCGGCGGGCGCCGGCGGCCGTGTCCGCCTCCAGGACCTCGTAGCCCTGGCTCGCGAGCACCTCGGCGGAGATCGCGCGGGTGCCCGGGTCGTCGTCCACGACGAGGACGCGGCCCCCGGCCGGCCGGCCGCGTCGCAGCAGCGGCTCGGCGGACGCGGCGAACACGGACGGCGGGGACGGCTTCGGCACGAACGCCTCGGCGCCGGCGCGGAACGCCGCCTCGCGCTGGGTGGGGTCGGCGAAGGCGAGCACCGCCGCCTGCCGCGTCTCCGCGTCGTGCCGGAGGATGTCGGCGAGCGGCACCCCCGCGAGCGCGACCACGCGCGGATCGTAGACGACGAGGCGCGGGCGGCGGCGGCGGGCCTGGGCGAGCGCCTCGTGGGGATCGCTCGTGGCGTGGCAGCGCATGCCGCGCGCCTCGAGGACGCCGCGCGCGAGCGTGGCCGCGTCCGGCTCGTCGACGACGAGGACCAGCGGCGCCTCGGGGGACAGGGGAGCGCGCTCGGCGGGGGCGGCCGGCGCCTCCTCGGGGAGCACCACCACGAACCGCACGCCGTCGCCCGGGCTCTCCGCCCAGATCGCGCCGCCGTGCGCCTCCACGATGCCGCGGCAGATCGAGAGCCCGAGCCCGGTGCCGCGCACGCGCCGGTTGCGATCGCTGCGCGCCTGCTCGAACTTCTCGAAGATGCGCTCCAGGTCGGGCTCGGAGATCGCCTCGCCCGCGTTCCACACCGAGAGCCCGAGCATCCCGGGCAGCGCCGGCGAGCGGAAGAGCCGCACGCGGATGACGCTGTTCTCCGGCGCGAACTTGATGGCGTTCGTGAGCAGGTTCGAGAGCACCTGGCCGACGCGGGCCGGATCGGCCACCATCCGGACGGAGGCCGGCGGCGTCTCGACGGCCACCTCCTGGCCCCGCTCCGCCGCGGCGGGCTGGTAGCGCTCGACCGTGGCCCGCACGAGCTCGTCGAGGCTCGTCACCTCGGGCTCCATCTGCAGCTTGCCCTTCGCGAGCCGGGCGAGATCGAGGAGGTCGTCGACGAGGCCGTTCAGCTTCTCGGTGGACTCGCGGGCCATGCGCAGGTACCGCGCCTGCTTCGGCTCGAGCTGCCCCGCCAGGCCGGAGAGCACGAGGTCGAGCGCGCCGGTGACGGACGTCAGCGGCGAGCGCAGCTCGTGGCTCATCACCTGGACGAACTCCTCCTTCCGCTCCTCCAGCCGCTTCTGCTCGGTGACGTCGCGCAGCGCGATGGCCACGCCGGCGAGCCGCCCGTCGGCCTCCGCGACGGGGGACACGATCGACGAGAGGGTCCGGTCGAGGAGATGCACCTCCTCCTGGACGAAGGCGCGGCCCGAAGGATCCGGCTCGATGCCGCGCACCAGGTCGAACGGGTAGAAGCCGAGCGCGTCCTTCAGCCAGCGCACCGGGAGCGGCCCATCGAGCGCAGCGCCGAGCATGCGGCGCGCCGCGGGGTTCGCGATCACCTCGTCCGACCCGGTGGCGGCGAACAGCAGCCCGTCGGCCATGCACTCGACCACCCGCTCGAGCCGGTGGCGCTCGCCCGCGTGCTTGGCGCCGAAGGCCCGGAGCGCCGCGCCGAGCTCGTTCACGAACACGTCCAGCACGCGCGCGTCGCCGGGCCCGAACGCGCCGGTCGCCATGCTCTGCAGGAGGACCACCCCTGCCGTCACGCCGTCGACCTGGAGCGGCACGGCGAGCCGCGAGCCGAACGTGCTGGCCCGCCCGGCGGAGCCGAGGACGCGGATCTGGAGCGTGGACTCCGCGAGCCGGTTGCCGGCGTGCTCGGCGTACGCGGCGAGCGCGTCCTCCTTCACCTGGAGGAGCGCCGAATCGGAGAGCCGGGCGACGGGGCGGAGGAGGAGGACCGGGGCGGTCCCGGCCGGCGCGAACAGCGCGGCGGCGACGTCGCACGGTACGACGCGCGGCAGCCGCTCGACCACCTGCTCGAGCAGCCGGGTGTGGCTCTCGGCGGTGCTCGCGTCGCGGGCGACCTCCGCCGCGACCTCGAGGGTCTGCAGCCGGCGCTCCGCCTCGGCGAGGGCCCGGGCGTGCTCGCGCTTCAGCTGGACCTGCTCGAGCGCGCGGACCACCGTCTGGCGGAGATCGGCGCTCTCCCACGGCTTCACGAGGTAGCGGTAGACCTCGCCGCGGTTGATCGCGTCGACGAGCTCCTCCGGCTCGGTGTACGCCGTGAGGAGGATGGCGCAGAGGTCATGCCGCCGCCGGCGCGCCTCGGCGATCAGCTCGACGCCCGTCATGCCGGGCATCCGCTGGTCGGTGACGAGGAGATCGACCTCGCGCTCGGCGAGGATCCGCAGCGCCTCCTCCGCGCCGCCAGCCGTCAGCGCCTCGTAGCCGTCCTGCGGCGAGAACGTGCGCCGCAGGAGGCCGAGGACCTCCGGCTCGTCGTCCACGAAGAGGATGACGTGCGGCATTCCCTGACCGCGCCCCCCGGCGAGGAGAAAAAGTTGCTGAACCGCCGCCATCCTACCACGCGGCAGGCGAGCGTCCGATTTATCCGCTATCGCCCGACATCGCGGTTTCGCTTGCCCTGCGCGTCGCGAAACGACTATAAGTCCCGGCCTTTTACGCAAAGAGTCCTACATGACCCCCCGCGAGCAGATCCGCAACGTCGCCATCGTCGCACACGTCGACCACGGCAAGACCACCCTCGTCGACTTCATGCTGCGCCAGGCCGGCGTCTTCCGCGTGAACGAGCAGCTCGTCGAGCGGGTGATGGACTCGAACGACCTCGAGCGCGAGAAGGGCATCACCATCCTCGCGAAGAACACCGCCGTCACCTACAAGGGCGTGAAGATCAACATCGTGGACACGCCCGGCCACGCCGACTTCGGCGGCGAGGTCGAGCGCGCGCTCCGGCTGGTGGACGGCGTGCTCCTGCTCGTGGACGCGGCCGAGGGGCCCCTGCCCCAGACGCGCTTCGTGCTGTCCAAGGCGCTCGCCCTCGGCCTGCCGTCGGTGCTGGTCGTCAACAAGGTCGACAGGCAGGACGCCCGGGCGAAGGAGGTCCTCGACCTCGTCTACTCGCTCTACATCGACCTCGGCGCGAACGAGCACCAGATCGACTTCCCGGTCATCTACGCCATCGCCCGCGAGGGCAAGGCGGCCCACACCGTCCAGGGCGCGTTCGAGGCCGAGTCGCTCAAGCCGCTCTTCGACGCGATCCTCACCCACGTCCCGCCTCCCCCCGGCGGCGACGGCACCCACGTCCAGATGCTGGTCGACAACCTGGACTACGACGAGTACGTGGGGCGCCTCGCCATCGGGCGCATCGCCTCGGGCGTGCTGCACGAGGGCGACGCCATCGCGGTCATGCGCGAGGAGGGCAAGATCGTCCCGGCCAAGGTGGTCCGGCTCTACGCGTACGACGGCCTGAAGCGGGTCGAGGTGAAGGACGCCGGCCCGGGCGAGATCGTGTGCATCGCCGGCGCCGAGGAGATCGGCATCGGCGACACCATCGCGGACCCCGCGAACCCGGTCGCCCTCCCCCGCATCAGCGTGGAGGAGCCGACCATGTCGATGGTCTTCAAGGTCAACGACGGGCCCTTCGCCGGCAGGGAGGGCAAGTACGTCACGAGCCGCAACATCCGCGAGCGGCTCTACCGCGAGGCGTACAAGAACGTCTCCATCCGCGTCGAGGACACCGAGACGCCGGACGCGTTCAAGGTGGTCGGCCGCGGCGAGCTCCAGCTCGCGGTGATCGTCGAGAACATGCGCCGTGAGGGGTACGAGCTCACCGTCTCGAACCCCGAGCCCATCCTCAAGACCATCGAGGGTGAGGTCCACGAGCCGATGGAGCTGCTCGTCTGCGACCTGCCCGACGACGGCGTCGGCGGCGTCACCCAGAGCATGGGCTCGCGCAAGGGCCGCATGGTGGACATGCAGCCGCTCGGCTCCGGCCGCACCCGCCTCCAGTTCCGCGTGCCGGCCCGCGGCCTCATCGGCTTCCGCGGCGAGTTCCTCACGCTCACGCGCGGCGAGGGCATCATGTCCTCGCAGTTCGACGGCTACGAGCCGTGGCAGGGGCGCATCGAGAAGCGCAAGAGCGGCGCCATCGTGGCGGACCGGATCGGCGACGTGATCGCGTACGCCTGCTTCTACGCGCAGGAGCGCGGGGCGCTGTTCGTGAAGCCGGGCGACAAGGTGTACGCCGGCATGATCGTCGGCGAGCACAGCCACGACAACGACCTCGACTTCAACATCTCCAAGGAGAAGAAGCTCACGAACATCCGCGCCGCCGGGCGGGACGAGAACGTCATCCTGACGCCGCCGCGCGACATGAGCCTGGAGATGGCGCTCGAGTGGATCGCCGAGGACGAGCTGGTCGAGGTGACGCCGCAGTCCATCCGGCTGCGGAAGAAGTTCCTCGACCCGACGGTGCGCTACAAGATCGAGCGCGACCGCAAGAAGGGCGCGGCGTCGGCGCAGGCGTGAGCTTCTTGTTTCCGGCCTACGGGCAGGGCGTTCGGCGCCAGATCATTTGACGCGGAGCAGGCCCGAGTGGCTGCCGATCGGGCGCGTGCTAGTGTCGCGCGGTGCGCCCTAGCTCCGCAGCTCTCGAACCAATCCCTTCCCGCACACCGGACGACCCTCGTCCGCCGCGAGAGCTCCCGGCTTCGTCCCCGAGGCGGATCTCCGCATACTGGATCGCTTTCGCGGCGTGTACCGCAGCGGCGCTCGTTCCGCTCTGGAGCGTCAAGTACCTCCCGATGACGGATCTGCCGCAGCATGCGGCGCAGATCTCGATCTGGATGCACCTGGACGACCCGAGCTACGGCTTCGCGAAAGAGTACGAGCTCAACTGGTTCACTCCCTATCTCGTTGGATATGCCCTGGCGCGATGCCTGGCGGAGTTCACGGGCGTCCTCAACGCGATCAAGCTGGTTGTGACCGCGGCGGTGCTGGCGATCCCGCTCTCGATGCACGTACTGCTCGGCCGAACTGGTGGCGACCGCTACTGGGCGCTGCTGGGGTTCCCCGCGGCGTTCGGGTTCGCGTTCTACTGGGGATTCCTGAACTTCCTGGTGGCTGTGCCGCTCGGAATCCTATTCGTCGCGCTGGCCTACGAGTACGCGAGCTTTCCGACGCGGAGTCTCGGCATCGCCGTCGGCGCATCCGCCGTCCTCCTGTTCTTCGCGCATGCGCTCGTCTTCGGGATCTGCGGCGCGACGGCAGCCGGAATGATCGCGTTACGAGCGCGGGGCCTGCACGGGTTCGTTCGTCGCGCCGTGCCGCTCGCCGCAGCGCTGATGGTCGCGCTCTGTTGGGCCGCCTGGACTCACTCGCGCGAGCCGCAGTCCAACTGGCCGCACGCGTGGGGAGTCGATCTCCATCGGCTCTTCCAGTTCCCGATGTTGGTTCTCGGTCCTCGTCCGCCGATCCGTCTGAGCGTTTCTTGGCTGGAAGTGGCAGCCCTGCTGCTGATGCTCGCTGCGGTGGTGGCGACTCGTCCTCGCCTCTCCCGTGACCCCGCTCGATGGGTACCGGGCGTCGCAGCGCTCGCGGTGGTCCAGCTCGGGCCGACGCGGGTAGCCGACATCGCCCTGGTGGCGGAGCGCTTCGCGATGTTCCTCGTGCCCTTTTGTCTATTTGCGGTGAATGGAGCGGCCAACCCCAGGCGCTCGCGATGGGGGCACGCGGCCCTCGTCGCGCTCGTCGTGGGATGGATGGTCGTCCTGACCGCGCGGTTCCACGCCTTCGACGAGGAAGCGGCGGGGATCGACGACCTCCTGGCGCGGATGGAGCCGCGGCGGAACGTACTTGGCCTCATGTTCTCTGGCGCGAGCGCCGCCGTCCCCGCAGCGCCTCACCAGCACATGGCAGCGTGGTACCAAGCCGAGAAAGGGGGAGCCTTCGGGTACTCCTTCGCGAGCTGCTACCCGGAGCTCGCGCGACACGCCCCGACGGCAAGCCGCCCGATCGCGACCGAGGCGCTCGCGTTGCAGCCCGACTCGTTCAATTGGGAGCGTGACGGATGGTACGACTACTTCATCGTCCGCTCGCCCACCGACATGGGCCGATCCCTGTTTCACGATGCGACGAAACCGGTACGCCTGGAGGCGCGCTCCGGGATGTGGTGGCTGTATCGAGTCGACTCTTCCCGCTGAACTCGCCTCACGAGGTGTTAACCGGCCTCGAGCGCGAGTCACGCAGGCTGCCGAAGCGAAATGGAAACGCCGCCCCGGTTCCCCGGAGCGGCGTTCGTGTTCCAGGCCCGTGCGAGCCGCGGAGGTCGGCTAGACCTTCGGCTTGGCGCGCGCGCGGACCTCCTGCACCTTCTTCACGCGCGGCTGGCCCTTCACGGCCGTGTTCACGAAGAGGAGCCCGTCGTTGTGGCCCGGGACCGCGCCCTTCACGAGGAGGAGGTTCTTGTCCGCCTCCACGCCGACGATGGTGAGGTTCTGGATGGTGACGTTGTCGACGCCGTAGTGGCCGGGGAGGTGCTTGCCCTTCCACACCTTGCCGGGCGTCTTGCGCTGACCGATCGCGCCGACGTGGCGGTGGTGCTCGTGCGTCGTCGACGAGTCGCGCGCGGCGCCGTGCATGTTCCAGCGCTTCATGACGCCGGTGAACCCGCGGCCCTTCGTCACGCCGGCCACGTCGATGCGCTGGTCCTGCTTGAAGACCTTGTCGACGGTGAGGACGTCGCCCGCCTTGAGCTCGCCGAGGAGCTTCGCGTCCTTGACGCGGATCTCCTTCACGTGCCGGAAGACCGGGGTGCCGGCCTTCTTGAAGACCCCGACCTCGGGCTTCGTGAGCCGGTGGGCGTGCTTCTCGTCCACCTCGCCCCAGCCGATCACGACGGCGTCGTAGCCGTCCTTCTCCGCCGTCTTGCGGCGCACCACCGTGCAGGGGCCCGCCTCGAGCACCGTCACCGGGATGCAGTCGCCCTCGGCGGTGAAGATCTGCGTCATGCCCAGCTTCTTCGCGAGAAGCCCAGTCGCCATGTGTCACCTCGCATTGGTCCGCCGCGCGTCGCGTCTGGCCGCGGAGGACGTGCCGTTGGAAAGGGGCGGTTTCTACCCGCGCCGGCGCGGGAAGTCAAGCGAACACCGCGAACTGCCGGGGGTTTCGGGCGCCCTCGCTCCCGCTCTCATTCGCCAGACCGCGCGGGAGGAGCGGCTTTCCCTACGCTCCCGCCGAGGCGCACGCCGAGGTGGTCTGCGCCACCTGCGCGAGCAGGGCGTCGATGTCGAAGGGCTTGGCGAGATAGCCGACGGCTCCGATCGAGGCGGCGCGCTGCGGGTTCCCGTCGGCGGAGATGACGACGATGGGAATCCGCTGCCCTTCCGGAAGCTGCCGGAGCGCCTGGGCGAAGGCGAGCCCGTCCATCACCGGCATCATCAGGTCCAGGAGGATGATGGCGGGTTCTTCGGCCGCGACCCGCTCGAGCGCCTCGCCGCCGTGACGGGCGCGCGCCACGCGATAACCCTCGCCTTCGAGGATGTCGCAGATCGCTTCGAGGATGTCCGGGTCGTCATCGACGACCAGCACGAGGGGCAGGCTCATGGCTCCAAGGAGGGTTCCGGCGCGGCAGTATATGCCGCCCGCGGGAGCGTGAGGACGTAGTCCCCTTCGGACACCGCGAGCGCGCCGCGCAGCACCGCCGCCACCCGTCGCGCGACCGGCAGGGCGAGCGCCCTTCCCTTCGGATCGCTGGGCGAGCCCTTGCGCGGGTCTTCGAGGCCGGCCGGTCCCGGCGCGTGTCCGGAGAACCAGAGCGACACCCGCCCCTCCCCGTCGGGCCGGACGACCACGCGCACTGGAGTACCCTCGCTGCCGGCGACGGCGAGCAGCGCCTCCACTGCGCGCTCGAGCAGCGTGCGATCGGCTGCGACCGCGAGCGGCTCGTCGAGCTCGACGGAGACCGGTGGGGCGTCGGCCGCGCGACGCTCCAGCAAGCCGTCGATGAGCTCGCCGACGCGGAGCGGCTCTGCGCGGACGGGGATTCCGGCCACGTCCAGGCGCTCACAAAGGAAGTGGTCCTCGATGAGCTGGCGGACGCGGGACAGCGACCGGAGGCACATCGCGGAGAGCTTGTCTCCCCGGGCACCGCCGCGTTCCTCGGGCGACATGCGGGTGAGCAGCTCGGCCGTCCAGAGGGCAGTCGAGAGGGGGTTGCGGACCTCATGAGCGACGAAGCCGAGGTAGCCGCTCCGGTCGTTCGCGTCCGCTTCCCGGCTCCGGCCGGTCTCGGGTTGTTCAGCTTGCTCGCGCTCCACTTTCCACCTGCCTAGCCGCCATCCCGACGAGCGTACGACCTCAACGTGGGTCCCCCCTATGCCGTCCGCAAGTGGGGGTTGCAACCACCCGGAAGTTTTCGTTGCAGGAATTACAGCCAAAAAGCCCAACAGGGCCAGGGGTTCGCGCGACTCCGGTCATATTTACAGCCGGATGCTATCCAAGCGGCTCCTTTCCTGACTGTCAACCCATTGGAATTGCGAAAGATTTTCCATAGCCCCGTTGCGGCATACCCGTTGCTTTCTTCCGCCCCCGTCACTAGGCAGACTTCCGGAGGCCGAATGAAGCGCATCGCGATCCCGACGACCACCAGCTCCCTCGAGCTGTATCTATCGGAGATCAATCGCTTTCCTCTCCTGACGGTGGACGAGGAGCAGCGCCTCGCGCGGCTGTTCCGGGACGAGGGCGACACGCGCGCGGCGCACCGGCTGGTCACGGCCAACCTGCGCTTCGTCGTGAAGGTGTCCTACGAGTACCGCTCCTACGGCTTCAAGATGGCCGACCTCATCCAGGAGGGGAACATCGGCCTGATGAAGGCGGTCCAGAAGTTCGACCCGGACAAGGGGATCCGACTCATCTCCTACGCCGTCTGGTGGATCCGGGCGTACATCCAGAACTACATCCTCAAGTCGTGGTCGCTCGTGAAGCTGGGGACGACCCAGGCACAGCGGAAGCTGTTCTTCTCTCTCGCGCGGACCAAGCGCGAGCTCGACAAGATGTCGGTCGAGCACGGCCGCGACTCCGACGCGCAGGACAAGGGCAAGATCGCGAAGAAGCTCCGCGTGAAGCCGGCCGAGGTCGAGGAGATGGAGCAGCGGATGGACGGCCGCGATCTCTCCCTCGACGCGCCGATGGGCGACGACGGCGGCTACTCCCACATCGACTTCGTGGCCGCGAAGTCGGCGGCGCAGGACGACGAGCTCTCCGACGCCGAGGAGCAGCAGATCGTCTCCGCCAAGGTCACCGCCGCGCTCGCGCGGCTCGACCAGCGCGAGCGGTACATCATCGAGCAGCGCGTCATGAGCGATCGCCCGCTCACGTTGAAGGAGCTGGGCGAGCACTTCGGGTTCTCCCGCGAGCGCGCGCGCCAGCTCGAGATCCGCGCCAAGGAGAAGCTGAAGCAGGAGCTGCACGCGCTCGCGGCGGAGATCGACTACCCGACGGACGGCAGACCGATCGACATCGACGACGCGGCGCTGGCGTAGCGCCTTCCCGCACCGCTCACCCTTCCCCCGAGCTTGTCGAGGGGTCAGGGTGAGCGGATCCGTCTGGCCTGAGTGGAAGAAGGCTATTCGCGGCCCGGGCGCCTCGCCTCGGGCCGCTCGCGTTTGGGCGGACCCGGGTCACCCTGCTCGTCCCTCGACTTCGGGCGCGCATCGCGCACCCTACGCTCGGGACGAACGGGAGTTGCTCACGGGCACAGCCACCCATCCCGCCCTACCCGTGTCACCGAGGCTCCGCTCGTGCTCGGCCATCCGCGCTCCGCTCGTGCTGAGCCTGTCGAAGCACGAGCGTACGGGTACCGCCGATCCCGGCCCTACCCGATCCCGTGCTTCTTCAGCCGGTACCGCAGCGTATCTCGCGAGACGCCGAGGAGCCGCGCGGCCTTCGACTGGTTGCCGCTCGCGCGCTCCATCGCCTCGACGATGAGCTTCCGCTCCACGTCGTCCAGGACGAGCCCGTCCGGCGTGACGGCGGGGACGAGCTTCTCGGAGCGCTTGGCGGGGGTGGCGCGGCGCAGCTCGGGGCTGAGGTGCTCCGGGCGGATCTCGTCGACGCCCGCGTGCAGGATGAAGGCGCGCTCCACCACGTTGCGGAGCTCGCGGACGTTGCCGGGCCAGTGATAGGCCTTGAGCAGCTCCATCGCCTGGCTCGACACGCCTCGCACCTGCCGCTTCAGCTCGGCGTTGAACCGGGCGATGAAGTGCGCGGCCAGCGCGGGGACGTCCTCCTGGTGCTCCCGCAAGGGCGGGACGATGATGCGGACCACGTTCAGCCGGAAGAAGAGGTCCGCGCGGAAGCGGCCCTCGGCGACGCGCTGCTCGAGGTCCACGTTGGTGGCGGCGATCACGCGGACGTCGCTGCGCAGCTCCTGGACCCCGCCGACGCGGCGGAACGTCTTGTTCTCGAGGAGGCGGAGGAGCTTCGCCTGGCCCCCGGGGGGCAGGTCGCCGATCTCGTCCAGCATCACCGAGCCGCCCTCGGCGCTCTCGAAGAGGCCGCGCTTCTGGGCGTGGGCGTCGGTGAAGGCGCCGCGCTCGTGACCGAACAGCTCGGACTCGAGGAGGTGCTCCGGCAGCGCCGCGCAGTTCACCTGGAGGAACGGGCGCTCCGCGCGCGCGCTCTGGAAGTGGATGGCGCGGCCGACGACCTCCTTGCCGCAGCCGCTCTCGCCCTCGATGAGCACGGTCGTGGTGTCGGAGCTGCCGAGCCGCGAGATCATGGAGCGCACCTGCTCCATCGACGCCGAGCCGCCGACGATCGCGTCGAGCGCGTTCGCGTTGCGGCGCTCGCTCGCGAGCGCGGTGATCTGCCGGCGCGTCCGGGCCGTCGCGATCGCGCGCTCCACCGCGGCGTCGAGCGCCTGGAACGGGAACGGCTTCACGAGGAAGTCCACCGCGCCGTGCTTCATGGCCTCGACCGCCACGTCCACGGTGGAGTGGGCCGACATCATGAGGACGATGAGATCCGCGTTCTCGGCGAGCGCGCGCTGCAGCGTCTGGACGCCGTCGATGCCCGGCAGCTTGACGTCGAGGAGCATCACGTCCGGCGGATTCGCGGCGATCAGCTCGAGCGCCTGCTCGCCGGACTCCGCCGAGATCACCTCGTACCCGCTGCGCTGCAGGCGCTCGGCCACGGACCAGCGGATGAGCTTCTCGTCGTCGACGACGAGGACGCGGGAGGAGAGGTTCGTCATGCGGCTTGCTCCGGGGCGCGGGCGGCGCGGACCTGCTGCAACGTGACCGTGAACACCGTTCCTCCCTCCGGTGGGCAGCGGTAACCGATGTGGCCTCCGTGCTCCGCCACGATGCGGGCGGAGATCGCGAGGCCGAGGCCGTTCCCCTCGCGCTTGGTCGTGAAGAACGGCTTGAAGACCTGGGCGCGGAGATCCGCCGGGATGCCTGGGCCGGTGTCGGCGATCTCGACGACGACGTTCCCGTCCCCTGGCCGCGAGCGGACCGTGAGCTTGCCGCCGCCCTGCGCGCCCATCGCCTGGCAGGCGTTCAGGCAGATGTTGAGGAACACCTGCTCGAGCTGCGACGGATCCGCGAGGACGGAGGGGAGCTCGGGCATCAGCTCCGGCACCACCTCCGACACTCCCCCGTTCCGCTGCTGGCGGATGAGGAACAGCACCTTCTCCAGCGTGGCGTTCACGTCGGTGGAGCGGAGCTTCGCCTTGGGTGGGCGTGCGAAGCTGAGGAGGCTCTCCATCGTGTGCGTGAGCCGCTGCACCTGGTGGCGCATCTCGCCGACCACCTCGGCGTGCTGCGGGTTGGCGGAGAGGTCCTCGGCGAGCAGCTCGAGCGCGCCGGAGAGCCCGGCGAGCGGGTTCTTGATCTCGTGGGCGAGGCCCGTGGCGATCTCGCCCACCGCGGCGAAGCGATCGGCGCGCACCATCCGCTCCCGGTAGAAGGCCTCCAGCTCCGACTGGCTGCGCCGCAGCGCCGCGAGCATCGCGTCGAAGCCGCGCGCGGCGATGCCGAGCTCGTCGGGCCGCCCCTCGTCGGCGCGCACCGTCAGCTCGCCGGCCTCTGCGCGGCGCATCGCGTTGACGAGGCGCTGGAGCGGGGTCACCGCCTCCCGCCCGAGGAGCCACAGGAGGATGGCGAGGAGGCAGACCAGCGCGCCCGAGGCGGCGAGGATGAGCGTCCGCGCGAGCCGGGACTCGGCGTCCTCGATCGAGTGACGCGTGAAGCGCAGGTCCAGCCAGCCGTTCACGTGGGAGTGGTCGCCGTGGCAGCGCACGCAGGCGGCCGCGTTCGGGATGGGGTGGAGGACGGCGTACTCGAGCGCGTTCCCGTTGGGAGACTGCACCACGGTCGTCTTCTCGTACTGCCCCAGCTCGGGCCAGGGCACCGAGCCGACCAGCGCCGGGGCGGTGGACACCGAGACGTAGCCCGTCGGGGCGACGAGGCTCGCCGCGAGGAGCTCGCTGTTGTGGGCGAGGAGCGTCCCGAGCAGCGCGGGGACCGCGTTCGGCTGCCCCGAGAGCATGGTGTTCGAGACGCCGGAGGCCACCATCTCGGTGAAGATCTGGGCGCGCTCCCGGCGCCCCCGCTCGATGTCGGAGCTGTACAGGTGGACGCCGCTCGCGACCATGGCCGCCATCGTCAGGGCGAACAGGAGCGCCGTCGGGAGCAGGATGCGCGCCCGGATGCTCGAATCGAGCCGCTTGAAGAGGCGTTCGAAGGGGTTCATCTATTCGCCAGGGACAACGCCCGGGCGACCGCCATCATTGCAAGGACGTGGACGGTAAGGAAGGCGCCCTCGCGCTCGGTGCGTCAGGCCGCGTTCCCGCGATGTACGCGGATGTCGGCGGAGAGCTCGAAGATCTCCACCGCCGCCGACACGAGCGCCTCCCCGGAGCAGCCGTCGCACACCGCCTGACGCAGCCGGGCGCTCGGGGCGTGCAGGATCTTCGAGACGATCGAGCCGGCCATCGCCTCGAGGCGCCGCTCCACCTCCGGATCCTCCCCGAGCCTCCGGAGGGTGCGCTCCACCTCCTCCCGGGCGATGGCGCTCGCGCGGGTGCGCATCTCCTGGATGAGCGGGGCGGCCCGGCGCTCCGCCTCGGCGCGGACGAACTTGCCGACCTCCTCGGCGATGATCCGGTCCGCGTCGGCCACTGCTGCCGCCCGCTCGCTCATGGCCGCCTTCATCACCCGATCCAGGTCGTCGACGTCGCACAGGTACACGTCGCGGATGGCTCCGGTGGCGGCGGGGATGGCCCGTGGGACGGCGAGATCGACGAGCACGATGGGCCGCTTGCGGCTGCGGGAGAGCTCGGCCATCGCCTCCGGCTGGAACGCATCCGGCGCCACCGGCGCCGCGGAGACGACCACGTCCGCCTGCGCCAGCTCCTCCCCGAGCGCCTCGAGGGGACGGGCGACGCCCCCGACCTCCCGCGCGAGGGCCTCGCCGTTCACGAGGGTGCGGTTCAGGACCACGATGCGCGCGCCCTGGTCGCGGAGGTGCTGCGCCGAGAGCCGCGCCATCTCGCCGGCGCCGACCACCACCACGCGCCGGCCCTGCATCTTGCCGAGAACCTTCTCTGCCAGCGTGGCCGCCGCGTGCCCCCAGGAGATGCCCGCCCGCCCGATCGCCGTGTCGGTGCGGACGCGCTTCGCCGCGGAGAGCGCCCGGTTCAGCACCGAGGTGAGCTCCTTGGCCGCGACGCCCTGGTCGATGGACCGCTGGAAGGCCTCCTTCACCTGCCCGAGGATCTGCGGCTCGCCGAGGATGGCGGACTCGAGGCTCGACGCGACACGGACGAGGTGGCGGTACGCCTCCTCGCCGTGGAGCTCGAACAGCGGCAGCTCACGCCCGGCGCGCGCGTTCAGCGCCTGGCGAAGAGAGAGCGTCGCGGCCGCGGGGCAGCGCGTCGCGGCATAGATCTCCACGCGGTAGCACGTGGACATCACCGCGATCTCGTCGACGGCGTCGAGCGCGGCGTACTCCGCGAGCGTCGACTGGAACCCCTCCGCGGGGAGGGCGAGCACCTCGCGGTCGGCGACGGTTGCGCCCTTCTGGTTCAGACCGACTGCGACGAGCACGGCGGCTCCTTTCGCGATCTGCGCGCTTCGTGAGCAAGCACCGTGCCCTTCACATCCTCGCAACATCCGGGGGAATTCACGCTGTGGGCGCGCATCCCTTGCGCCATTTCACCCGCGCGTATGAAGGGGACGAAACCCCTGCACGCGCGCTGCGGGGCCGACCGGACGACCGCGCGTGAAGGGGGCTGGGGTACCTCACCCATGGCCGCTGGGTGAGATCCCCAACGGGACGCCCCCGCTTCTGGAATTCGCTTGACTTTACGTGCGGCTGACCCCGGCACTGCCCTTGCTTCGCACGCCGCCGCACCGCGCTTCCGCCGCCAGGATCCGGCGGAAGACGTCGGCCGGAGGAACCTTCTTGAAGCTCCTCGCAAACGCGATCCACGGCCCCGGCGGCTCCCTTTCCTTACCCGAGAGCGACGAGGCGTCGTCCGATCTGGCTATGCTGATCGAGGGAGAAACGAGCGGCGCTCCCCTCGACGACGTCCTCGCCCGGTTCGGGCGCTCGCGGAGCACCTACTACGAGAAGCTGCGCCGGTTCCGCGAACGAGGGCTGGAAGGGCTCATCGCGCAGCCGTCGGGCCCGCGAGGTCAGTGGCGGAGACCGCTGGAGGTCGTCCGCCACATCGTCCGCACGCGCCTCCGGGCTCCCGAGCGCAGCGCCGCCGAGATCGCCGAGGAGCTGGGCTCCCTCGGCCACGAGGTCTCGGTGCGCAGCGTCGAGCGGACCCTCTCGCAGTTCGGGCTCACGCGGAGCCGGCGCGAGCGAGCGACTTGAGCGCGACGCGATCTTCTCGTCGCACGAACCGCTCGTGGTGAGCCTGTCGAACCACGAGCGGCGGCCCGGCCCAATCGAGCGCGTCAGGGCGAGTGCGCTGCGTGCTTGCGAGCTGCGAGCATCAGGATCACGAGCCACGCGAGCCAGCTCGCGCCGGCGATCGCGGCGCCGCCTCGAAGCCACGGCGTCCGGTATCGGAAATCGACGCGGTGAGCTCCGGCGCCCACGCGGACGGCACGGAAGACGCCGTCCGCCGTCTCGATGGGCGCGGGGATGCCGTCCACGCTGACCGTCCAGCCGGGGGCCGCCGCGTCGAGGAGCACGGCGTACCCTGGAGACGGCGTCACGCAGTCGAGCTCGACCTGTTCCGGGATGGCCGAGCGGACGGAGCATGGACGCGGCGAGTCGAACGCTTCGGCCGTGACGAAGGCCCTGGGCCTGGGATCGGGGACCCGGACGATGGCGGTTCGCAGCTCCGCATCCCGCGCGACGATGAGCTCGGGAGGAACGGTGGGCACGCCGCCCGGGCCGACGAGGAGCTCCTCCGCCATCCGCACGTACTCGATGCCGAGCAGGGCGCCACCCTCCTCGCTCGACGTGAGCCGCTGCAGGGCCGAGCTCTCGATCGAGCTGTGGCCGGGGAACGCGTTGAAGCCGAACATCATCGGCACGTTGTCGAAGAGCCCCTGGAACACGTACTGAGCGTACGTCGCCTCGTTCCGGAAATCCGGCGGTCCCACCAGCCTCGTGCTGCTCGCCCACAGGCGCGGTCGAATCGTCGCCGACTGCGAGGGGAGGAGCCCGGCGAGGAGCCTCGGGGGCGTCTCCAGCGGCCCGGGATCGGTGGAGGGATGAACCGCCCAGGAGCGGACGACCAACTCCGCGACGAGGAGCAAGCCGGCGGCGACGGCGAAGCGGGGCTGGCGAGCTCGAGCGCCCAGCCAGAGGAGCGTCGCGAACGCTGCCGCCACGACCGTGGCGATCGCGCCGGAGACGAGGACGCGCTGGAACGCGGCGCCCGCCTCGAACGGAAGCTGGGAGGCATCGACCCGCGCTGCGATCGCCGGCACGATCAGGCTTCGGGACGCGGTCGCCGCGGCCACGAGCAGCCCGAGCAAGGCCGTCCCGGCCCACGCGATGCTCACGAGAGGACGCTCCACGCCGTGCTTCTGGACGCGTGCGGCCCCCATGCCCGCCATGGCGCACCACAGGACGATGCTGCCGATCAGGTACTTCTCGGGATAGCGGACGATCCTGAGGGGCGGCAGGAGCGCGGCGAGCGCCTCGTGCACGGGGGTCGCGGCGCCGAGGGCCAGGACCACGAATCCCAGCGACGCCCAGAGGAGCCACCTGGCCAGGCGGTCCCGCCAGGCCGTCCAGGCGACGAGCGCGAGCAGGGGAACGCCCACGTAGACGCTGGCGGCCCACGTCGAGTCGTTGAGTCCGTAGACGGGGCCGAGGGCGCGGGCGAGGTTGTCGACGAGCCCGCCGGGAGGCAGCTGGGTCCCCAGCAGGCCCGGCCAGAGCCACTCGAGCACGCGGATGGGCGCCATCGACCAGCTCAGGCGCTCCTCGGTCGACAACCCCTGTCCCCGGGTCGTCCAGCCGAGGATGCCGAGCGCGGGGAGCAGCGTCGCGGCGCTCAAGGGAAGGGCGCCCGCCATCGCCAGCGCGCCGCGGAGCAGCGGGCGGCGGCGATCGAGGCCGCGGGGAATCAGCAGGAGCACCAGGGCGAGGCCGAGCGAGACGACGAGGTGGGCCGGCTCTCCGACGACGATCTGCATCGCCAGCGCAGCGGCGAGGAGCAACGGCTCCCGCAGGCCCCCCGGCGACAGCGCGACCCGGTTCGCGGCCCAGGCCACCCACGGCGTCCAGCACAGCAGGTGGACGTTGTTGTTCCCCGGCATCGACGCCGCGTAGCCGCAGGTCACGAAGGCTGCCCCCGACAGCCACGCGCCCCGCCAGCCCGCCCCGAGGCTGCGAGCGAGCGCCGCCGCTCCTCCCGCCGCCACGAGGAGATGCGCGAGCACGACGAGGTCCTTCGCGAGCAGCGGACGGACGAACGCCGCGATCCAGAACGGCGGATAGGTCACCCCGTCGATCGGGTTCGTCGCGAACGGAACGCCGATCCCGATGCCGTCGCACCACTCCGGAATTCGCCCGCTGCGCAGCGCCGAGCCGAGGAACGCGAGCACGGGGGACATGAACCCGAGCGCGTCGCGGGTGGAGTAGGTCTCGCCCAGGAGCGCCACGCGGTAGTTGGAGACGAGGACGACGAGGACGAGGCCGGCGATGGCGGCCCATCCCGCTCGACTGGACTCGACGGGCGAGCTCTCCTGAGCGGAAGCGCGAGCGACGCGCGTGGACGTTCGGGTGCTCATGCGGTGGCTTTTCTCGTCCCCTCGTGGTGAGCCTGTCGAGCCACCAGCGGACCAGGCTCCCCCATCCGCGTCAAGCACGGGCCGAACGGCGCCAGAAACTGCGCCACCCGGCCGCATCGGGAATTCGCCCGACGTCCTCTCCGGAGCTCGCCGGACCTGGCCTCCGGTGGGCGCCCGCCTCGCGGCGCGGACTCCGCACCCGCGACCCTCGGGACCGCGCCGCCGCTCCGCTCCGGTCCGCGGACATGCCCCGCTCCGGCGCGGCGCGCCCCTCCCCCCGGACTTTTTCCTGCGAGATTGGGCATTCGTCCGCATTTCGAAACGCCTCGGATTGAGCGAGATTGAGCATCGAAAGGAGCCAAACACCATGGCCAACAAGTTCAAGAGCGGGAGCGCGGTGCAGAGCGGTTACTACTTCAACGCGATGAAGTGGCACGTCGAGCCCATCGCCAAGGACGGCGACCGGCTGCCCGAGGGCAAGGGCGAGTGGATGAAGGTGCCGACGCTCGCCGCCCTCGCGCTCATCCCGATCCTCGGCCTCACCTTCCTCATGTTCCTCCCGATGATCGGCTTCGTCATCTTCGCCCGGGCGCTCGTGAACCCCATCATCGCGATGTTCAACCGCGGCGCGACCGAGCTGGCCTCCACCGTGAGCCCCGGCTGGCAGCCCGGCGAGGCGCACTTCACCGGCAAGCCCACCGAGGGCGCCGGGACCGAGGAGAAGGGGCCGACTGCCGCGGACGCGCAGCTCGACGCCCTCGAGAAGGAGATCCAGGAGAAGCGGAAGAGCTAGCGCGGAGCGGACCCGAGCACGGTGAGGAGGCGATCATGGCCAGCTACACGGGCGGAATGAAGGTCGGCAGCGGCTACTACTGGAATCCGCGGCGCTGGGGCGTGGAAGTGGTCCCGCCGGAGGGCGGGCGGCTCCCGGGCGACGTCGGGGCGAAGTACATGAAGCTCCCCTTCCCCGTCGTGCTCGCGGTCCTGCCCATCGCCGGGCTCGTGTTCCTGATGTTCCTCCCGCTCATCGGCTTCGTGCTCTTCGCCAACGCCATCGCCAGGAAGCTGACGGGCGGTGCGCGGCGGGGCGCGAAGGAGCTCGCCTCGACCGTGTCCCCGGGCTGGGCGCCCGGTGAGGCCCACCTGACCGGCAAGGCCGGCGAGGAGAAGAGGGCCGGCGAGGCGAAGACGCCGGAGCTGGAGGAGCTGGAGAAGGAGATCGCGGCTCGGAAGGACGAGCGCAAGTAGGCTGAAGGCGGGGGACCTCGACAGCGCGGGCCGGCGGGAGCGATCCCGCCGGCCCGTTCTTTCCAAGCAGCGCCGCAGTTTCGTTCGTCCGGCAGGGGTGCGGGCGAGTGTCCGGGCTCCATGGGCGCGTGATATCGTTCGCGGCCCAGCTCTCTCCCTCACCGGATGCGACGCGAATGAAACGGACGGCCCCTGAACCGAAGACGCCCGGAGCCGAGGGGCACTGGCTCCCGCTGCTCGCCGTCACGGTCCTCGGCCTCCTCTCCTACTCGAACTCGTTCGGCGCCGCGTTCGTCTTCGACGACGTCCCGAGCATCGTCGAGAACGTCCTCATCCGCGATCTGCGACATTACCTGCCAGGCGGCGGCACCTACGCGGCAGCGCCGAATCGCTACCTCGGATACCTGAGCTTCGCGCTGAACTACGCCGCAGGCGGCCTGGATCCGGCCGGGTACCACGTCGTCAACCTGTGCGTGCACCTCGCGAACGCGTTGCTGGTCTACGCGCTCGCGATCCTCACCTTCCGGACGCCCGGCGTGCGGGACTCGAAGCTCGCCGGGTCGTCGCGCATCGTCGCGTTCGCCGCCGCGGCGCTCTTCGTCGCGCACCCGCTCCAGACGAACGCGGTCACGTACGTGGTCCAGCGGTTCGCGTCGCTCGCGACGATGTTCTACCTGCTCGCCGTCGTGCTGTACGCGTGGTGGCGCCTGCGGCAGGAGACCCATCCGCTCGCGCCCGCCTGGAGCGCCGCGAGCTACGGGCTCGTGCTCGCGTCGGTCGTCGCCGCCATGCGAACGAAGGAGATCGCCTTCACGCTTCCGCTCGCGATCGCCGGATACGAGCTCGTCTTCTTCGGGCCTCTCCGCAAGAAGACCGCCCTCGCGCTCGCGCCGATCCTCGCGACGCTCGCGATCATCCCGCTCACGATGCTGGGAGTGACCGCGGACGTCGGCGCTGCGGTCCAGCGCCTGGAAGGAGCCACGCGGAACTCCGAGCTGTCCCGGGTCGAGTACCTGATGACGCAGCTGCCGGTCGTGGCGAGCTACCTCCGGCTCCTGATCGCTCCGGTCGGGCTGACGTTCGATCACGACGTGCCGATCGCGCGATCGTTGCTCGAGCCACGCGTGCTGCTCGGGCTCGTGGTCGTCGGGGGTCTCCTCGCGGTGGCCGCTCACCTGCTGTGGCGCTCCCGCCCGGGCGCGGCGGGACGTCTCGATCCCAGCGGCCGGGTCGTGGGGTTCGGGATCCTCTGGTTCTTCCTCGCGCTCTCCGTCGAGTCGAGCGTCATCCCGATCAGGGACGTGATGTTCGAGCACCGCGTCTACCTGCCGTCCGCGGGCCTCTTCATCGGCGCCGTCACGGCCGCGCTCTGGCTGGCGCGGCGGTACTCCGTCCCGGACCGGGTCACCGTCGCGACGGCAGCGGTGCTGGCGATCGCGCTCGGCGCGGCGACGTTCGCACGCAACCTCGTCTGGCAGGACGAGCTCGCGCTGTGGGGCGACGCCGTCGCGAAGGCGCCGAACAAGACGCGGCCGCACACGAACTACGCCCACGCGCTCCGCAAGCTCGGGCGCGACGAGGAGGCGCTCGAGCACTTCCGCGCGGTGGTCCGCATCTCGCCGGACCACGTGGACGGGATGAACAACCTCGCGGTCCACCTGGAGCGGCTCGGACGCACGGACGAGGCGGCGCAGTGGCTCGAGCTGGCGCTCCGCTCCAAGCCCGATCACGCGGAGACCTACGTGAACCTGGGGCGCCTGCTCCTGGTGGAAGGGCGCGCGCCGGAGGCCGCCGCGCTCTCGCAGAGGGCGATCGAGCTGGACCCTGGTTACCGCGATGCCTACGCGAACCTCTCGGGTGCGCTGAACTCTCTCGGCCGTCCCGACGAGACGCTCCGGCTGCTGGAATCGGCGCCGCAGGTCGTGCAGGCCAGCCCGGAGGCGCGCTTCAACCTCGGCGTCGCGCACGTGCTGCTGGGGAACGCCGCCGGCGCGAGCGCGCAGCTGGCGGCGCTCCAGCGCGGCGGCAGCGATCGGGCAGGTCAGCTCGCCGCGTTCATGGCGTCCCGCGGCATGCGGTGACGAACGACGGCTGACTCAGTTCCGAAGCACCTCGAAGACTGCCACACCGGCGCCGCGGCCCTGCGCCACGAAGAGCTTGCCGCCGCCGTAGAGGATGCCCGCCGGGCGATGGATCCCGGCCACCTGGCCGACGTAGCGGAACTCGGAGTTGAACACCATCACGGTCGATTTCAGCACGTCCGCGACGTAGACGTAGCCGTCCTCGTCCGCCGCCAGGTTTCCGATGACGTTGAACTTGCCGACCGTGCTGCCCTTCTGACCGAAGCCGCGCTGCTTTCCGTCGGGCCCGAGCACGGCGACGTGGAAGATCAGGGGGAACGAGAAGTAGACGTTCTCCTTCTCGTCGATCCAGAATCCCCCCCGGTCGAGGTCTTCCTTCTCGAGCTTGTCCTCTTCGTCGCCGAACTTGAGGGTGAGGTCCCGCACCGCGATGAACTCGCCCTCCAGCGAGGTCACCGCGAGCCGCTTCCCCGTCTCCTCGGGAAAGTAGAGGCGATCGCCGGCGCGAAACGGACCGATGCGCCCGATGCCGACGAGGTCGGGGGGGACGCCGCTCAGCGTGAACTCGCCGAGCGGGCGGCCGCGGAAGTCGCAGCGGACGAACCTCGACTGACCTTCCTTGACGGTCCACAGCAGCAGGTCGCCGCCTGGGAGCGGCGTCACCGACTGCAACCAGCCGAGCTCCGGCTGCCGATTGAACCGGTAGATCTCCATCCCCGACGCGTTGAAGACCCGGAGGTCGCCCGCGAACAGCACGAACAGCTCGCGAGCCTCCGGGTCCCACGAGAGCCCCGGGACGTCGAGCGTGGTCTTGCCGGTGTGGGCCGTGAGCGAGAAGAGATACCGGACCCGCACCTCTCCCCGGTCCGGCGCCGGGACCATGCGCGGCGTGACGGCGGCGAGCGCGAGCGCGAGGGCGAGAGAGACCAACGGCGGGCTCACTCCACGGTCGTGAAGACCTGGACGCGGTGGTTGCCGCGGTCCGCGATCGCCGCGAGACCCTTCCCGGTCACGCAGAGCTGCGAGGGGTAGTAGAGGTTCCCCTCCGACCAGCCGAGGGTGAGCTGCCGCCCCTGGTAGCTCCCGTCGTTACCGAGCACCACCACGCCCATCCCGTTCTGGTCCACCACGTAGAAGCGGCCGCGCTCGTTCGAGACGAGCTGGATGGGGAAGCTCATCGACTCCTTGAGCGACTTCGTCAGCGCCTTGAAGGCCGCGTCGCCCTTGCCCGCGGTAAACACCGTGGCGGTCACGGCGTCGATCGTGAAGATCGTGCCCGCCGCGTCCACCGCGAGGTCCGTGAACTGCCCCTCGGGCAGGGGCAGGCGCCGGGCCACGGCGCCGTCCTCTCCGACGTCGAGCACCGCGCGGCCAGACCCGTCCAGCGCGAGGACGCCACCGCCCTTCGCGAGCACGAAGCTCGTCGGGAGGAAGCCTGGCACGTCCTTCGGAACGAGCCAGCCCTTGAAGGCGCCGTCGGCGGCCACCCGCCCGATCTTGCGCTCCTTGCGGTCCAGGAACCAGGCGGTCTTGCTGCCGTCGAGGACCACGCGCGTGGGGTACTTCATCGCGTCGACCTTCACGGGATTGCCGGGGGAGACCACGCCGCCCTCGGACAGCCGGTACACGACGAGGCGCGCGTTGCCGCTGTCGGCGACGACGACGCGATCGTCCGCGCAGCCCACACCCTCGGGGGCGCGGAGCTTCACCTTCTTGTCGTCGGCGTACAGCGCGCCGGAGAATCGAAATACGACGCCCTCGGCGCGAGCGGCCGTCCCGGCGAGGGAGGCGAGGACGGCGGCGAGGATCCCAAAGCTGGAGCGCTTCACGGTCATCACCTCCGGTACTTCGCGTGGCAGGTCGTGCAGAGGTCGCTCTGCTTCGGGAAGGGCATGAGCTTCTTGTACTCGGTGCCGTGCGAGCGATGGCAGCTCAGGCAGTCGAGCGTGAGGTTCGGATTGCGGGGATCGACGAAGTTCTCGCCGAGGGGGTGCGAGGAGTGCGCGCCCCAGTCGTGGCAGCCCTTGCACAACGCGACGATGTTCTCGTTGGTGAGCAGCAGCGGTCCGTCGGTGCCGTGCGGATCGTGGCAGGCGGCGCAGTCACCATCGCGCACCGGCTCGTGGCGGGAGAACGCCCGCGCCTCGCGCTGCATCGTGTCCACGTGGCAGGAGCCGCAGAGGTCGCGGATCGGCCGCTCGAGGAGCGCCTTCTGCTGCGATGCGTGGGGGTTGTGGCACTTCAGGCAGTCGTCCTCTCCGCCGAGGACCGGCGAGTGGACCCGGTTCTTGGAGAGCATCTTGGTGACCAGCGGCCCGTGGCAGGTCTTGCAGAGCTCGGCGCCCTTGGCCTTGGTGGCGAACTGGTTCGTCGAGCCCGCGGCCTCGTGGCATTGAGAGCACATGCCGCGCGCCACCGGCGAGTGCACCCGGTCGAAGAGCATGCCCTTCGTGTCGGAGCCGTGCGGATCGTGGCAGGTGGTGCAGTCGGCCGCGCCCACCTTGTACCCGAGGTGCTGCTTCAGGAAGATCGGCTTGTCCGTCTTGTGGCAGCCGATGCAGAGCGCCGGGACCGCCGCCTTGAGGATCGACGGCGCCTTCGCGGAGGCGTGGGACTCGTGGCAGCTCGCGCAGCCGTTCTGCACGGGCGCGTGCTTCCGCTTGACCTTGGCGATCCGCTCGACGAGCGGCTTGTGGCAGGAGCCGCACAGCTCGAGCGTGGGCTTCACCAGCACGCCCTTGGTCTCGGAGGCGTGCGGATCGTGGCAGGTCGTGCACTTCCGCTCGACCGCCGGCTTGTGGGCGCTCGTCGCGCCGGCGGGGACGACCTCGCCGTGGCAGCTCGCGCAGATGTCGTTCGGCGCGCCGGCGAGCAGGCCCGGCAGCTTCGACGCGTGCGGGTCGTGGCACCCGACGCAGTCCCGGGCGCGGACCGGGCTGTGGATCACGGGCTTCGCGAGCTCCTTCGCGAACTCGGTGTGACAGTCCACGCAGAGCTTGCCCTCCGCGCCTGTCTTCAACCGGTGGTTCGGCTTGGCGGAGCGGGGAGCGGCGCTCGCCGGGGCTGAGCCCAGCGCGACGGAGAGCGCGAGGAGGACGGGGATCGTGCGCATGGGGCCACTCACTTCTTCTTCTCCATCGTCGCGGCGTGGCAGGCGTCGCACTTGCGCGAGCCGAAGGGCGCGTGCTGGCGTTCCTTGAAGAACTTCGGATCGTCCGAGGCGTGCGGGTCGTGGCAGCTCGCGCAGGCCATCGCCTTCGGCTCGATGCCGAGGTGGGCCTTCGTGAAGCCGTCCGTGGGCTCGTGGCACTGGCCGCACAGCTCGTTCGGCGCCTGATCGACGAGGAACGGCTGCGTGCCCGAGTGCGGCCGGTGGCAGCTCATGCAGTCCTCCGCCGGCGAGTGCATCGTCTTCTTCGAGAGCCGCTCCTTGATGTCCTTGTGGCAGGACAGGCAGAGGTCCGGGCTCTTCGCGAGCAGCAGGTTCTTCAGCGGCGCGGCGTGGGCGTTGTGGCACTTCGAGCACTCGCCGCCGGAGAACGGCGCGTGGACGCTCTTGGCCGCCCCCGCCGCCTTCGCCTCCTTCTCGTGGCACCGGACGCACATGGCGCGCTCGTCCGCGACCAGCATCCCCTTCACGTTGGAGCCGTGGGGATCGTGGCAGCCGAGGCAGTCACCCTTGGCGAACGGAGCGTGGACGGGGCTGCCGTCCGACGACTTGGTCGTGGACTTCTTCACGAGGTCCGCGTGGCAAGACTTGCACAGGTCCGCGCCGCGCGCCTTGAGGAGCCCCTTGCTCTCGCCGCCGTGCGCGAGGTGGCAGGCCGTGCATTGCCCCTCTCGCACGGGCGCGTGGGTGCTCGACTTCACGAACCTCGCCTCGGCGTCCACGTGGCAGCCGTAGCAGACGCGGTCGGGGCGGGCCTTCAGCATGCCCGCCACCGTGGAGCCGTGGGGGTCGTGACAGGACGAGCAGTCGCCCGACTTGAACGGCTGGTGGGCGACCTTCGCCTTCTGCTGCGCGGAGGTCTTCGCGTGGCAGCCGTAGCAGAGCTCCGGCTCCTTCTTGTCGAGCAGCTTCGCCTCGCCCGCGGCGTGGGCGCCGTGGCAGGTGAGGCACGCGCGCTCACCCGCGATCGGCTTGTGCACGACCGTGCGGATGCCCATCTGCGCGGGGTGGCACTGCTCGCAGGTCTTGGCGCCCGGGCGTGCGAGGAGAGCCTTCTGCTCGGACGCGTGGGGATCGTGGCAGGCGACGCACTCGCCGTCCTTCACGGGAGAGTGGACCACCTTCTTGCCGCCGGTGACGTCCTTCTGGTCGTGGCAGGACGCGCAGACTGCCCCGCCCTTCTGGGCCAGCGCGAACGGCTTCGGGGAGGTCGCGGCGACGTGGCAGTCCGAGCACGAGGCGCTCTTCACCGGATCGTGGACGACGGCCTTGAGGAGCTTGGCGCCGGGGGCGGAGTGGGGATCGTGGCAGCGCGTGCAGGTCGCGACCGGGTAGCCGCCGTGCTTCTTCTTGAAGCCGTCGTTCGCGGCGTGACAGCTCGCGCAGAGCTTGTCCTCCGACGCGCGCAGGATGTGCCGCTCGTCGGAGCCGTGCCCGGCGTGGCACGCGTTGCAGCCCTTCTGCTTCAGGACGGCGTGGACCGCCTGGCGCTCGAAGGGCTTGCGATCGTGGCAGGCGTAGCACCCCTCAGCGCCCGCCTTCTTCATCATGGCGCGGTCGTTGCCGCCGTGCGGATCGTGGCACGTGACGCACGTGCCCTTCCCGGCGACCGGGTGGACGACCTTCTTGTCGGTGCCGATCTTCGCGGAGGCATGGCACTCGGCGCAGAGGGCGTTGCCGTTCTTCTTGAGCAGGAGGCGCGGCACCGCGCCGTGCCGCAGGTGGCAGTCCTCGCACTTCTGCGCCTTCACCGCGGGGTGCACGTTCGAGAGGCCGCCGACGCGCTTCGCGAAGTCCTTGTGGCAGTCGTAGCAGTCGCGCTTGGCGAACTTCGCCGCGGCGGTGGCCACCGAGGGCGTCGCGAGGGCCGCGCCCACGGCGAGCGCAGCGACGAGGACGGGGATCCGGATCCTGGGATTCATCGCCATGTCTCCGCTCCGTCTCACGGCGAGGTGACGAGGTAGACGTTGACCTCGTGCGCGTCGCGCAGCTTCTCCACCCATCCGTCGAGCGCGCGGGCGATCGCAGTCCCGAACACGTCCTTGTGGATTTCCGGGCGGACCTCCTCGAACGGCCGCACGCTCTCGGGGGTGAACTGCGCGACCCGCACGACGTAGTGCTGGTCCTTGGAGGCCACGAGCCGGACGTCGCCGTCCTGGGCCCCCGCCAGCGCCTTGCGGAACTCCTCCGGCATGGCGCGCGCGCTGATCGTCTGCGTGGCGTCGAGGCGGAACACCTGCTCCTCCTCGGGCACGAGGCCGTCGCTGTTCGACCGGAGCCACTTGAAGTCCGTACCGCCCTGCAGGCTCTTCAGGGCCTTCTGCGCGTTCTTCGCGTCCTGGAAGGCCAGCCCCTCGAGCCGGTAGAACGCCGGGTACTTGAACTCGTCCTTGCGCTTCTCGTACGCGGCCCGATCCTCCGCCTCGGTCACCTTCACCTCGGGGATGACGACGCGATCGATGAACGTGGTGAAGAGGAGGTTCGTCTCGAACTCGGCGGCCCGGCGCTTCGCCTCCGGCGTGTCGTCGAGCCGGAGCCGCTCCGCCTCGATCGTGACGAGCCGCTTCGACACGAGCGCGTCGAGCGCGTCCTGCTTCTGCTTGTCCAGCTTGCCCTGCTCCTGCGCCGGAGCGACGCCGTGGAAGAGGGGGCGCGCGAGGGATTCCGCGACCTCACCAAGGGTCACCGGCTTCGCACCCTCGACCCGGGCGACGACGCGGCGGTCCTTCCTGAGCGCCTCGAAGCCACCCTTCGGCTTGTCGAAGCTCACGGCGCGGAGGAGCTTCGTGTCGATGCGGACGAGCTGCTTCTTGAGCTTCGCGTAGTAGGCCTGGAGCGCCTTCGCGACGGCCTCGCCGCGGACCGTCGACTCGATCTTGGCCCGGAGCGCCTCGTCCTCGACCGAGCGCTTCTCGTCGAGCCGGACGACGGTCCAGCCCGGTCCGGCCTTCAAGGGCGCCGTCGCCTTCCCGGGGGCGAGCTTCTCCACCTCCTTCGCGACGCTCACCTGGATCTCGGACACGCGGATCCACTGCGAACCCTCGCCGCTCCGCGCGACCTTGTCCTCGGCCGCCTTCTTCGCGAGCGCGTCGAACTCGCCGCCGGCCGCCAGGGCCGCGGTGAACTTCTTCGCCTCGGCCTCCTGCCCGAAGAAGACCGAGCGGATGCGCCACTCGCGTCTGGCCTCGTCGTAGAGACGCTTGACCTCGGCGGGATCGACCGTCACGTCCTTCGACGCGTGCTTGCGGACGAGATCGAAGCGGATGCGCTCCTTGTTGTCGGCGATCGGCTTCTTCACCTCCTCGAGATCGTCGAGGCCGATGGCCCTCGCCTCGGCGACGATCGTCCGCACGGCGACGAGCCGCTCGACGAGCTTCGTGAAGTCGGCCTTGCCGGTCATCCCCTCCGCGCGGTCCTGGTGGGTGATCGCGGCGAGCTCGCGAAGATCGTCCACCGTGATGACCTCGTCCGCGACCGTCGCGACCGGCACCGGGCCGAAGCGCTCGTCGGCGAGCGGAACCCGTACGCGAATCGACACGGACCCGGCGTTCGGCGACTTGGCCGAATCCGAGGTCGCGCCCGCGCCTGCGGCGGCAGCCGGGGCGGGTGCGGGCGCAGCGGCCTTCGGGGCATCGGCGCGCGCCCAGGTCAGCGGCGCGGCGATAGCGAGGGCACAGGGCAGCAGGCGAGAGAGCATTCAGTCCTCAGGAGGTGGGTCCAGCGACCCTTCGGTGGTTGAGGCAGCGGGCGGGATTGCATCCGGCATGCCTTCCGATAAGCGAACGAAATCACCTAACTGGCTGAATTTCTTTGGCGAAGTTGGAATGTAGGCTAAGAGCGGGACGCACCATTTGCGTTCCCTCCGTTTTCCGACGCAGCATGGGTTGGGTCAGCGTTTCCCCGAAAGCCCGTCCGCCACCTGCGCCAGCAATCGGCAGGAAAGCTCCTCGGTGTTCCGGATCGTCCCGAGATCGAAGAGGACGACTCCGTCGTTTCCGCGCCCTTCCGAGCGTGAATGCCAGGCGACCCGTCCGGTCGCCGTCTCGAGCATGGTGACGGTGACGTCCACGGCCGGTATCCCCTTCGCGCCCCGTGCCTCGTCGTAGCGCGTCACCATCCCGCCGATCACGTAGTCCGCCTCGAGCCCGCCCCGGAGCATCCGCACCGTCTCGCGGGACACTCCCTCTTGCACGACGATCCGCCGGCGGAGCATCTCCTCGCGGACGACCGCCGGCTCGAGCACCCGGTACCCTCGAATCCCCGCGAGCGCCCGCGTCAGCTGAAGCGAGGCCACCTCTCCGGCGTGCTCGCGCTGGGTCCGGTTCTGGAAAGGAACCACGGCGATGGTGACCGCTCGGTCCTTCGGCGGCACCAGGTTCCGGTACACGATGCTCGGGCGGTACCGGCGTCCGCTGCTGCAGCGGTGACCGCCAGTGCGCTCCCCTTCGAGGAACTCGGCGAGCGACCCGGCGAGCCGCGAGAACGCTCGGCGCTCCAGCCGGTCGACGCGGTGCACCAGCCGGAGCTCGAGCAGCCCGCGGTGGTCCTCGCCCGAGATGGCGATCCCGTCCATCCAGTAGACGCTCGGGTCATCGTCCACCGACACGAGCCGCGCGAGCACGGCGAGCCGCGGCGACGACCCTTCCTCGCGCTGCACCACGGTGGTCACGAGCACGCCGCGAACGTCGAGCGTCTCGCCCGCCGCGACCGCGTCCTCCCGGTCGAGGCCGCCGGTGAAGCGGATGCGGCGGCTCGCGAGGAAGGCGTCCACCGGCGCTCCGGAGACCACGTCGAGGCCGGCGCGCGCCAGGGCCTGCTCGAACCGGGTGGCGAGCGCCTCCTCGTCGAAGGTGGTGCCGGTCAGGTTCTGCGGCGGGAGAAGGGCGATGCGCGCGGCGCGCCCGCCTGCCGGCACCTCGGGCGGGAGATCGGCGACCGGCTGTCGCGAGGAGAGGGGCGCTCGCTGGGGCGAAGCTCCGGAGCACGCGAGCGTCAACGCGACCAGCCAGCCGATCGCGAGGCTGCGGCGCCTACCGGAAGAGCTGGTCGAGAATGTCACGGACCGCTTCCTCGGTGACGCGGTTCAGGGGCTCCCCTCCCCCTCCGAACAGCCGATCCGTGAACCCGATTCCGCCCTTGGTGCTGGCCCCGGACCAGACCACCTTCCCGGTACCCGCCTCCTGGAGCTGGATGCTGATCGAGACGGCGTTCGAGGTCGCGGTCCCGGAGCGGATCTCGCCGTACTCCTTGACGACCCCGGTGATCACGGCGTCAGCCTTGAGGATGGTGCCCAGCTTCACCACCTCCGCGATGCTCGGCGCGGTGGGGTTTGCGACCACCGCCTGCTCGAGCCCGCGCGCGGTCTCGCCCGTCGGCACGACATAGACCGCCTCCGCCGCGAGCAGCAGCGTGACGAAGACGTCACGCACCCGCTGATTGGCCGTCTGCTCTCGGCTGAGGTTCTGGAACGGCAGCACCGCCACCGTGCGGATCGCCCCGAAGTCCATGCTGGGATCGGTGTAGGTGCGCTGAGGACCGGACGAGCAGGCCGTAGCGAGCAGCAGGGCGACGGTGGCCAGACGCGAAGGGGATGGGCAGCTCAAGGGGTCTCCTCCCTGCATCTTAGAGTAGGACGAGGCGTAGCCCAGCGGTCAGCGCGAAGCTGCGAACCCGTTCCACGGGGGCGCGGGACTCGCTCCAGATGGAGTTCACGTCGAACGTTCGGCCTGGGCCGAGCTTCACGCTCAGGCCGGCCCCCGTCGAGCGGTTGCGCACGCGGCTCGCCGCGTCGGTCGTCTGACCCGCGTTGAGGCGCAGGGCGAGGGCACCGCCGCGGAAGAGCGACAGCCCTGCGCTCACGGCCGTGGTCGTGGCCGGCGCCAGGCCGAAGAGGTTCCGGCCAGCCGAGGCCGAGAGATAGAGGGCCGGGAACGGGTTCACCGAGATCGTGCCGTCTACCCGTCCGGCCCGTTCGGAGCTCTCGGGCGCACCTCCGCCCCAGCCCTGCGCGTAGCGCCAGGTGATGACGCCGTTGGCGCTGACCGCCCGGTGTGGCGTCACGTTGAGGGATGCGCTGCTCTCTGCGGACTGGCTCTGCCGTCCGGTCCCGGCGCTCGTCCAGGCGAGGCCCCCGTTCGCGCTCGCAGAGAAGCCTTCATACAGGTCCGCGCGCACCGACGCGGCCGTGGTGTTCGAGAGGTCGCGCGTGTCCTCGGCGTACGACCCCGAGTAGCTGAGGTTCCAGGAGAGGGCCGGCAGCGGGTCGGCGCCCAGCGACGCGCCCCAGCCGTCCTGGGAACGCAGTCCCTGGTCGTCGAAGGAGTCGGTCCGCGAGACCTGGGCCGACAGCCGTGCGTTCCCGCCGAGCGTGCGCAGGAAGCCGAGCGACTGCTGAACCGCCGTGCGAATGTCGATGGGATCGCCTCGATGGGAGGTGAGCACGGCGAGGCTGTAAGCGAGGCTCGGCTCCCGCAGGATCACCCAGCGGAGCGAGCCGCTCAGGTCGCCGGAGATCCCGCTCGTCTGCGTGGTACCGGAGGGGAGGAACTCGACGAGCAGGAACTCGAGCTCCGTGACGAGGATGCTCGCGTAAAGTGGATCGGTCGTCACCGCGGTGGTGATGGGGCGGGTCACCACCTTGAGATAACGCGCGCCGGTCCGCTGGATGGGGATCTCGAACCGGTTGTCGAACACCCCGAAGCTGACCGCGCCCGCGAGCGGCACGCGCGTCCACTCCAGGTTGTCGTCGCTCTGCCAGGCCTCCCAGGCGAACCCCGCGACGACGTGGGCCGGGAGCTGCCGGTCCACCCAGACGCGGATCAGGTTGACCTCCAGCCGGTCGTCGGGGAACTGGGCGCCGAGGTCGCGCGGCGCCACGTCGCGTGCGGTGGAGCGCGCGTGGCCGAGGTCGAGCTGGGTGGGGACGACGGTGTCAGCGTCGGCGAGGGCGGGGTTTGGATCGAGCTTCACCCGCGAGGGCTCGTCCGGGAAGACCTCGACGCGGGAGAGCCCCGTAGACGGGCGCTGCTGCGTCTCGCGGGTAGCCCCCGCCGAACCGGCGGTGAGGCGCGACGAGTTGTAGCCCGCTCCGTAGGAGACCGCCGTGAACACCCGGCCGTCGAGCCAGTCCTCGCCCCAGCCGACCCGCGCCGAATGCGCCTGGGTCAGCGCGTCCGTATCCTTGAACCGATCCACCCCGTGCGAGATGAGGTACCCGTAGCGGAAATCCCAGTCCTCGAGTTCCTGGTACACCAGGGCGAGCGAGGCCGCGTCCGTGGTCCGGTCCACCTCGTCCTTTCCTGGATCGTAAGTGTTCCCCCGCGAAGCGTTCAGGGAGAGACGCGGGAGCCCGGCCGGGTTCCACTGGAGCCAGCTCGCGTAGGTGTCGTTGATCGGCGCGCGGATGGTCCGCGTCTCCCCCAGGCGGGTCGACTCGAGGAGCGCGTCCCGCCGGGCGTAGGAGACGCCCGTCTGGAACGGGTCCTGGCGGAGCTCGAGCCGCGTGTTGAGGGTCCAGCGCCGGCTGTCCGAGGAGACCCAAACATCGTCGGCGTCCCGGGCCCAGGACTGGTCCCAGTCGAAGAGCCCGTCGCCGGCCCACGAGAGCGTGGGGGTGAAGGTCTGGCTCAAGCCGAGGGTGACCCGCTGGGCCAGCGTTTGCCCTTCGGTATCGAACCCCACGCCGTCGGCGCGCAGGACCCGCGTGCGCTGGAGCCGGTAGTCCGGCGCGTAACGCAGGTTGATGTCCCCTCCGCGAGCGGGGACACCGAGCGCGAGGAGCCCCCCCAGGCACACGATCCGGAGAATGACGCGGGCTCGCATCCGCTAGCGCCGCTCCGCCACCAGGGCGAGGTCGTGTGGACCGGGCCCGAGCTCGAACTCGCCCCGCAGCTTGCGCGCCGTGAGATCCACCACGGCCACGGAGCCCCGCCCGGGGAGCAGCGCGAGGAGCGCGTTCTCGGCGTCGTCGATGACGAGGTACGTGGCGGGCGCGGGCAACGCGATCGTGGCCGTCGCGAGGAGCGTTCCCGGGTCGTAGAGCTGAAGCTTCCCGTCCGCGGTCGCCACGACGAGGGCGCCGCTGCGCGGGTCGCGCAGGAGCGCCGAGGCAGGGGCTCCGGTGAAGATCCGGTCCGCCATCGCTCCGCTCGGGAGGGCGTGCACGGTGACGTACGGCGTGCGGGCGTAAGCGATGATGAGCCGGTCGCCGGCAGGCTCGACGAAGAGCCGGATCGGGTCGGGCTCCACGGAGAAGGAGCCCAGCACGGCCGCGGACCCCGACGTGAGGAGCGCGACGTCCGTGGTGATGATGCTGACGGTCGAGGTGCGACGGCTCGCCACGAAGGCGCGCAACCCGGGACGGTCGAGGGTCACCCACGACGGCTCGCCCGCCACCGAGACGCGCTCCAGCTCCTGCCCGCCGATGGGATCGACCAGGCTCACGGTGTCCGAGCCGGGGTTCGCGACCACCAGCAGCCCGCCGCTCGGGGTGAGGGCCATCGAAAGCGGCCGATCGCCGACGCGGAGCCGGGTGGAGTCGAGCGTCTCGAAGGTGGCGAGATCGAACGCGTCGATGCGGTTCGCGCCGCTGCTCGCCACGTATACGCGCTGCCGGAACGCGTCGATCGCGACCGTGCGCGGTTCCGGCCCCGTGGGGAAGAGAGCGACGACGCCGCCCGCCCGACGGTCGAATAGAAGGAGGCTATCGGCGTAGTCGACCGCCGAGACGCCGAGGAGCGGCGCGCTGGGACGGTCGGGCGCATACGCGGCGAGCGCGGAGCCCTCGAGGACCGCCCCCGCGTTGACGGCTTCGGGCCGCACCGACAGGAGCAGGACCTGGCCTCGCCCGGACGCGACGGCGAACGGCACCAGCGCGACGAGCGGCTCCTCGGGGATGGCCAGGGCCGCCCCCGTGCCACCGTTGGGCGCGAGGGTGGCGCGGCGGAGCGCCACGGCGAGCCCCGTGTAGCTTCCAGGCGGAAGCCGCCCGGAGGCGACGAGCCGCTGGCGCGTCGCGGTCTCGGGCGAGAGGCGTCCGAGGTGGAGCTCCAGCGGCACCGGCGGCCCGTCCTCGCGAGTGGCCGCGATCGTCGCGAGCTCCAGCACCAGCGGCCCCGCGGCCAGGGGCTGAACGTAGACGGCCAGCTCAGCCTGGTCGCCCCGCAGGGCCCGGGGAGGCGTGGCCCGAACGGCGGGACGGCACGCCGTCGTGGCGAGAAGCACCGCGAGGGCGGCGCTGAGGGTGAATGGGCGTCGCATCGTCAGACCGCCGAGCCGCTGGGTTGGAGAGCGACGACTCTAGCCGAAGGCGCCGCCGAGGGTGGAGCGGGAAAAAGAAAAGGGGGCCGCTCGCGCGGCCCCCTCCCCTTCACACCGTGCTGCTACGCCAGCGCGAGACTAGTCCTTCGCGTGGCACTTGTTGCAGAGGAGGCGCTGGTACGGCGCGAACTTCGTCGCCGGACGGCCGTAGTACTGCGTCTCCTGCGCGACCTTACCGTAGAAGCCGCGGTTGACCTTGCCCTCGGCGGCGTTCGTGTCGAACGCGGCGGCGCCCGTGGCGTCCGCGATCGTCATGAACTCGTTCTCGTGCGCGAAGCGGAGCATCGAGTCGAAGCCCGACGCGTGGGCGCGGTGGCAGGAGAGGCAGGAGACGTTGTCCGTCGCCTCGGCCACAGGGCCGGCGCCCGGCGCGAGGCGGCCCGACAGCGGCCTGAGCGCGCCCGTGTCGACGACGCCCGTCTCGAAGGGGATGAGCGAGGTGTAGTTCGCGCCCGTCTTCGAGAGGTCGCCCGACTTCACGTACGCCAGGTAGTTGGCGGCGATCGTCGCGCCGAGGGGCGCGCCGTTGCCGGCCGGGTGGACCTGCATCGACGTGCCGCTCACGTAGCCGTTCTGGAGCATCGCCGGGTGGCAGTTCGCGCAGTACTCGGACATGCCCTTACCGTACGCGACGACCGTCTCGGAGACCGCCTCAGACGCGTTGTAGCTGGACGGCGCGGCCGCGACCGGCGCCGGGGCGGTGAAGGCGCCCGCGTTGTAGGACTTCGGCGCGTAGCCCACGCCGCCGAGGATGCGGAACACGCCGATGGCGAGGCCCGGCTTCGTCGTCGCGCCGTAGGAGCCGGACGTGTAGATGGGGGCCGTCGCGCCGCCGAGGGCAGGAACGACCTGCACGTCAGCGGTGGTCGAGTCGAGCACGCGGGCGCGGCCGTGCGGGTCGTGGCAGCTCGAGCACATCAGGTTCGCCGCGACGAACGAGCCGCCCGGCGCCGTCGTCTTGACCGGGTCGGCCGTGTAGCCGTAGCCGGGGGCGACGATGTTGTGGCCACGGGCGCTGCCGTGGTTGGTGGCCGGCGTGCCGCGGACCGCGTACGGCACGTCCGCGCGGATCCAGCCGAAGTCGCCGCCCGGCGTCATCTGCATCGGGACTGCCGGAACGCCCGCCGTGTCACCGGCCAGCGCCAGCTGCGACGGCTGCGTGGAGATGTGGTAGCCGGTCGGGCCCTTGTCCTGGGCCAGCGGATCCTGGCTGGAGTTCTGGTGGCAGTTGAGGCAGTTCTCCGACTGGTTGCCCTGCAGCAGGTACGGGCCGGCCTCGTACTGCGCCAGGCCGTTCGCCGCCATGACGTCCGCCGGGATCATCGGCTGGCCGTCCAGCGAGTTGTGCATCGTGTGGCAGCCCTCGCACTCGGCGACGCCGCCGGAGTGGAAGGCGTAGGCGTTGCCGAACGCGAACGACGCGACGGCAGCGACTGCGAGCTTCATGAACTTCATTGGTTATTCTCCCCTGTTGAACTGCTGAAAGTTCCCTCGAGCTGCCCACCGGCAACCCGCCCTGCGTGCTTCGCCGCCTTCGTTCGGCCCCTGCGCCTGACGTCGCCGGCGTCGAGCCCCTAGAGCAACGGGCGTGCCCGAACCCGGGTACGCCGTGGCTCGTGTAAGTCCGCGAGATCACGATCAGCGGGGTGTGAAGTCGGCTGCGGGCTGGGGGCTAGCACCCGGGCTGCGTGATCTGCCCCACCCTGCGCCCACACCCACCGCCGTCCCGTGAACGCGAGACGGCCGCGCTCCGCATACATCGGCGCACAGCTCGCGCGCGGAGCCCGAAAAAGCTCGGGGCGGGTCGCCTCGCGGCGCCCGCCCCGGGAACCTCATCGCGCGCGTAGACCGCGCGCCCACGTCACCATTCGGGAGACCAGATGCCGAACGTGCTGTAGTCGGACCAGACCGACTCGACGCCCGTCACCGCGTCGCGGGCCTTCACGCGCCAGCGATACTCGTCGGGCCACCAGAGCGTGTAGAGCTGGGCATTGTAGCTTGGGGTCGAGATCCAGCCGGAATCGGAGGCGACGCTGCCGTCCCCGAACTCCACCACGCAGCGGTACTGAACGCCGTTGCCCGCTATCGGGGAGCTGACGGCAGTCCAGGTCAGCTCGACGGGCTGGATGTACTCGTAGGAGTAGAAGGTGGGCTCCACGTCGAGGAGCGGCGGCATCGGAGCGTTCGGATCGCTCGTCGCGAAGGTGGAGAGCGCCGACTGCACCACGTTCCGCGAGACATCGGCGGAGCGAACGCGGAACACGTAGGTCGTCGGGCCGGAGAGGTTGATCAGCTCGACGACGTGGTCCGTCACGACCTCTGGCGTGCCGGCGACCTGGCCGGGCGAGCCGACGCCGTACTCGACGTACGAGGACGAAGGCTCATTGGTGGTCCACCGCACGGTGACGCTCGAGGAGGTGACGTTCGAGATCGCCGGAGCGACGGTGATCGTCGGAGGGACGGACTCCGCGACCGGTCTCCACCCAGGGCTGTGGCAGTGCGCGCAACCACTACCCTCCTTCGGCGCCATGTTGTGGGGCTTCACGTTGGGGATCGGGATGTAGCGGATCCCTTCGTGGCCGTGGCACGCGAAGCACGGGCTGCCCGCCGGCTGCGGGTCGGAGGTGTGGCAGGTCGTGCAGTAGGCATGGCGGTTGCCGAGGTGGCATGCGCTGCAGAGCTGCTCGGCGCCGACGCCGGCGCGGCCGATGGCGCCGGCGGGGATCGAGACGCCGTTCACCTGGGAAGCGAAGATGAACGCGTTCGGCGAGACGTGCGCGTCGTGGCAGACCGTGCACGGCAACGGCCCTTGGCCTCGCGCGTACGGCGCCGCGAGCGTGCCGCCCGAGCCGGTGCCGGCCCTGGCACCGTGCCAATCGCCCGTGGTCGTGTTCTCCCAGCCGACGAGGAACGGCGGCGACTTGCCGGCGAGGACCAGACCATCACCCAGGTGGCACTGCTCGCAGACGCCGTTCGCCTCGACCGAGCCGCCCGGCGGGATCTCGATCGGGCCGTTCGGCGTCTTCACGAGCGGCGTCCCGGTCACGTGCCGCGAGGTGTCGTGGCAGGACTGGCACGCCGTGCGGTTCGCCTCGACGCTGCTGTTGTCGGCGGGGTGTGAGGAGCCGCCCGCGGGGGCGGCGAGCCCCTGCGAGTGGCACTGCGAGCACGGGAAAGGCCCCGTCGCACTCCAGGAGATCGCGGTCGACGGCTGGCCCTCGGGCGTGTGGCAGGCGACGGTGCAGCTCGTGCCGGTCGCGTCGGTGGTGATGTTGCCCGAGACGGGGCGGCCGCTGGGGAGCGTGGCGTCGGGCGCGAAGCCCAGTGCCCCGCCGCAGGGGTGGCAGGTGATGCAGCCGTTCGCGAAGCCCTCGTGCGCGTCGTGGGCGCCCGTGCCCGTGCACACGGCGCCCGAGACGACCTGGACGGCGCTGCGCTCGGCGGCAAACGTCGGTCTGGCCTCGGGCTCTTGCGCGACGGGCTCTTCGAGGCCGCACGCGGAGACCAGCCCCGAAAGCGCGAGGACCGCGACGAGGCCCACCCACGTCCGCGTACGCCTGGACACGACCATCATGATCTCCCCCCGGGTGCCGACCGACACGAGTGGCGGCGAACTGATTCAGCAAGATGCCAGAGCAAGCAGCCGCGGCGATTGACGGCCATCAACAGACCCAAGCAAGCAGAAAAATGCCTTGACGATTCGTGTACACGCCGCCGGGTTCTCGCCAGGTCACAGGACGGGGAGCGGCGATCTGACGCGCGAGACGAGCCGCTGTTTCCCCCGGGCCCCCGTGCGCGGGCTCGCGGAGCGTGGCGGCAGCGCCCCGAGGGAGTCGCGATAGAGTCCACGACCCAATGACCGAGACCGCCCCAGGCTCCCTTCGCGCGCGCGGGCGCGCCGCGCTGCCTGCCGCAGTCGCCGTCGCCGTCGCCGTCGCCGGCACGACGCTGCCGCCGCTCCTGGTGCTCGTCGCGGGGTACACCCTCTCCTGGCGCGACACGGCGCGGCTCCTCGGGTCGCTCCGGCCGGCGGTCGAGGCGGAGCTCCGCGCCTTCTCGCTGCCGCTGTGGCAACCGCACGAGGCGCTGGGGCTGCCGCTCCTCGCCCAGCTCATGCACGGGGTGCTGCACCCGGTGTCCCTCGTCGCGGCGTTCGTCGCGCCTGGCGCGCCGATGGACCTGCAGATCGTGCTGCACCTGGCGCTCGCCGCCGCCGGCGCCTGGCTCCTCGCGCGCGTCCTCGGCGCGACGCCGTGGGCCGCCGCGGTGGCGGGGCTCGCCTACGGGCTCTCCGGCTACGTGCTGGGGATGAGCTGCGTCCTGACGTACCTTGCCGGCGCCTCGACCGCGCCGTGGGCGGTGGCTGGCCTGCGGCTCACCGGCGCGGCCCGCCGAGGGGGCGTGCTCCTCGGCGGCCTGGCGGTCGCGGCGCTCGTCTTCGCCGGCGATCCCCAGTGGCTCATCGTGGGGCTGCTGATCGGCGGCGTCCTGGCGCTCGAGGCCGGCGGTTGGAGCGGCGGGCTGCGCGCGGTGCTCGTGGGCGCGACGGGAGGGCTCCTCGCGGGCGTGCAGCTCCTCCCGGCGCTCGCGTTCCTGCCGGAGACCTCGCGGACGGCGTCGGTGGCCGGCTGGGAGCGCGCGCTCTGGGACCTCTCGTTCTGGCGGATCGCGGAGCTGGTGCTGCCGGGATTCTTCAACGGCGTTCCGGGGAGCGGCGTCGCGCCGGTGTTCCGCGAGCTCGGCGGCGACGTCGGGCGGCACACGACGTCCTTCGTGCCGAGCGTCTTCGTGGGGGCGCTCACGATCGTCCTGGCCGCCCTCGCGGTGCGGCGCTCGAGGACCGGGCTCGTCCTGGCTGGCGCAGCGGGGGTTGCCCTGTGGCTGGCGCTCGGGGTCAACGCCGGGGCGGATCAGCTCCTCGGCGGAGTCCCGGTCTGGGGCGCGTTCCGCTACTCCGAGAAGCTGGTGGGGCCACTCTCGCTGTGCCTGGCGGTGCTCGCGGCGCTGGGGACGGACCGGGTGGCGCAGCCGGGTCCGCTCACCCTTCGACAGGCTCAGGGTGAGCGGATCCGGGAGCAGGGCGAGCCGGATTCGTTCATCCGCGGTTTCCTCCCGATCGGGATTGCGCTCGGGGTCTTCATGCTCGCGGCCGGGGCGATGGCGACATGGCCGGAGGCGGTCGTGTCGGCGGAGGCGGCGCAGGCGCTGCGGCAGCGGCTGCTGGTCGGGCTCGGCCATCTCGCGCTCGCGGCGGCGCTGCTGGCTGCGGTCGTCATCACCAGCCGGAACGCGCCTCGCTGGGCGGCGCCCGCGGCGGCCGCGGCGGTCGCGCTCCAGTCCGGGGCCGCGGCCAGCTTCGCCCTGCACGCCGGAGCCCAGGGTGCGATCGAGCGCCAGCCGCTCGCGGCGCTGCGGACCGAGGAGGGACCGGTGCGGATCACGACGCCCGTGGTCTCGACGCCCGCCCTCCCCCGCCCCGACCTCGACCCCGCCGACCGGCTCGCCGCCTTCCAGTCGCGGCTGGGCGCCGCGCCCTATACCTCCGCGACCGCCATCGATCAGCTCGACTGCTACAGCGGGTTCGCCTCCGTGCACTTCGACCGTTTCTCGGAGGCGGTCGAACGCGATCTCGGCGTGCGCCACTGGGAGGCCTGGCGCCGTCTCGGGCTGACCCACGTGTCGGCGCCGCGCGCGCTCCTCCCGGACCAGCTCCCGAGCGTCGCCGCGTCGGTCGAGGGCGGCGTGAAGGTGCTGCAGGAGGCCGACTACGGGTTCGGCGTCTGGGAGGTCCCGCATCGCCCGTGGGCGTCGTTCGCCCAGGGGGTGTTCGCTGCGCGCGATGCCCAGGAGGCTTACGTCGCGCTCGCGACGCAGCTCTCCCTCGGTCGCCCCGAGGTCGTGCTGGAAGGACCCTCACCGCCGGGGATGTCCTCGGGCCGGGTTCTCGCCTGGGAGCGGCGCGGCGGCCTGGTCCGGATAGAGGCCGAGGCGGACGGGCCCGCGCTGCTCGTCGTAAACGACGCATTCTGGCCGGGCTGGCAGTCGACTCTCGACGGCGTGCCAGTCGAGGTCCAGCGGGCCGACGTGCTCGTGCGGGCCGTGCCCTTCCCGGCCGGCCGCCACGTGCTGGAGATGCGCTACGCACCGCCGGAGCTGACCTGGGGGCTCGCCGCGTCGGCGGCGGGCGTGGCCGCCCTGGCCGTGCTCCTCCTCCTGGAGCGACGGCGCAGAGCCATCGGGCAGTGACGCCTCTCCGTCAGGCGTCGCAGTCATGCGTCACTCATAGTAGTGGCAAGCCTCGCAGACGGCGCTCGCCTGCAGCACGCCGTCCACGTGAGTCTCGAGCACCACGCTCGCGCCGGTGTAGCCGGGGTGGCACTGGCCGTTTCCGCCGCCGCAGGCGACCCGGCGGTGCGTGTAATGGAAGCCCGTCGCGGTCACCGCCGAGTTGAAGTGGCAGGTCCCGCAGGCTGCCTGCGAGGGACCGCCGGTCCAGGACGGCGTCTTGTTCGTCCCGGTCGCGGTCGTCGCCCCGTGACAGTAGACGCTCGAGCACGTCCCGTCGGCGCGGCTCCAGCCCGGGGTCGCGCCGCCTGCGGCGGCGACTCCTCCGAAGCGCACCTCGGCGAAGCCGCCGTCCAGGTGCTCGGGAGCGAAGGCGTCCACGGGAACCGTGTGGCAGCTCTCGCACGCCATCGGGCGCGAGAGGGCGCCGCCCATGACGTGCTTCTCGTGCGCGCCGGCGCGGAGCGGATCGCCTGCGTTGCCCCACGTCGCGTCGGGAGGTGCGCCGGTCGCGTTCGCCACGCCGCCGTGGCACATCGTGCACCGCGTGGTCCAGTCGGTGCCGTGGCAGCTGGCGCACGAGACCCGCGTGGATCCGCCCACGCCATCGAGCGCCGGACCGTGGCAGCCCTGGCACGGGCTCAGGCCGCGGTTGGCCTCGAACGCGTGGAACTCGGGGCTGGCCGGGTCCTTGAACGCGTCGGGGTGTCCGCTCGCCTGGAGCGAGCCGTCGAGGTGCATGCCGCCCTGCGACGGCGGGATGAGGACTCCGGCGGCATCCATCGACTCAGGGTGACACTCGGTACAGCCTGTGAGGCCGGCCGCGACCGTGGGGTGCGGCGCGGCGGGCGGCACCGCGTGACAGCTCCCGCAGGCCGCCTCGCCCTGCCCGACGTTCGTCCAGACCGGCGCCGGGCGCGAGCCGCCGGCCGCGCCTGCGTGGCAGTAGGTGTTCGCGCAGCTCGCCGTCGTCCGGTCCCAGGCCGGCGCGGGAGCGCCGGGGATCGACCGCGCGAACACCACCTCGGCGGTCCCGCCGTCCAGGTGACCTGGCGTGAAGACGTCCGTCGGGACGGTGTGACAGGCCGCGCAGGGCGCCGCTGGAGCGCGATCGGTCGCCGTGAGGTGCGCCGTGTGCGCGCCGGTCCGGACCGCGTCGGCGGCGTTGCCCCAGGTCGGCTCCGGCGGCGCGCCGTTCGCGAGCTCCGTGCCGCCGTGGCACATCACGCAGTTCACCTTCCAGCTCGCGACGCCGGCCGGGAGCCCCACGTCGTGGCAGGTCGCGCACGCCGAGCTCGCGGCGCCGCCGGAGAGGTCGGCGCCGTGGCAGCTCCGGCAGGAGTCGATCCCCGCGTTGGCGGAGGAGGCGTGGAACCGCGGGTTCGCCGGATCCTTCCAGGCCGGCTCGTGGCCGACGAGCGCCACGGCTCCGTCCATGTGGTTGCCGAGGACGTGGCACGTCTGGCAGTCGGCGCGCGTCGCGTTCGCGCTCACCGCCGGGTGCGTCGGCGGCAGCGCCGGGGCGGCGTGGCACTCCGTACACTCGAGCGGGCCCGGCGTGTTCCAGGCGACGCTCTTCGCCAGCGCGCCCTTCGGGAAGTGGCAGGCGACCGTGCACGTCGTCGGTGTCGTCGCGGTCCGCGGCGTGATGCTCCCGCCCGCCGTGGTCGTGCCGCCCACGAACGTGTACGGCACGTCGAACCCGAACGTCGCTCCGGTCGGATGGCACGTACTGCACGCGAACGCGTTGAGGTGCTTCTGGTGGACGTCCGTCCCGGGGCAATCGGCGCCCGAGATCACCGCCGCCCTGTGCGCCGTGAGCGGCCGGGAAGGATCCGCGGGGACCGCCGGAGCCCCGCCCTGCCCGCACGCGGACAGCGCAGCCAGGACCGCCAGCGCCGGGATCGCCCGCGCTCCGGCCTTCTTCGACCCCACCTCACCGACAGCTCGCCTGGTGCTCATGGCGATCTCCCCGTCGCGGCGCTCACACTCGACCCGGCTCGTCATCGCGTCCACCCTCGCCGTGCGCGTCACCACGACTCGCTCCCGTGGCAGCTCAGGCCGGAGCACGACCGGCTCGTCGGATTCCAGGTGCCGGTCACGGTGCGGCTGTTGTACGTGCCGCCGAACTTCACGTTGTCCGCGCCATTCACGTGGAGCGTCCTGTCCACGAACCCGTTCGACGAGTTCACCACGGCGTTGTGGCAGTTGGTGCAGCGGAAGCTCGACCCCGAGTGCTTCGAGTGCCTGCCGCTCGAGGGCGGATTGCCGTGGCAGGACGTGCAGCCGACCTGCGTCGTGCTGGTCCAGCCCACGGTCGCGCCGGAGCCGGAGTTCACCCCGCCGCTGAATCGACCGTGGCAGTACGTCGAGGCGCAGGTGGCGCTCGTCGCGCTCGACCGCGTGTAGGTCGCGTTCGCGCCGCCGGTCTTCGCGAGCGCGCCGAAGACGACCTCTGCGACGCCGTTTCCGTCGATGTGTGCCGTGTCCGTCGTGACGCTCGCCGTGCGCGCGGGATGACACTGCGTGCAGGCGACGGCGGTCGCGATCGTCGTCGTCGCGTGGGCCTCGTGGACGCCGACGCTCACGTTCGTCGCGACGGTCCGGCCCTGGATGTCCACCGGCGGGTTCTGGCGTCCGGTGGCCGTGCTGCCGTGGCAGAAGGTGCAGCTCGTGTCCCAGGTCGCGAAGCCGGCGCTCGCGTGGCAGGTCCCGCACGAGCTCGTGGCGCCGAGATCGCCGTGGCAGCTCTTGCAGCCCGTGAGGCCGGTGAGGTTCACCTGCTTGCCGTGCTGCGCCGGCTCGGCCCAGCCGGCCGCGTGCGGCGAGGCGACGGCCTCGACGATCCCGTTCACGTGCGTCGCCAGGTTGACGCTCGTCTGCGTGTAGCCGGTGTGGCAGCTCCCGCAGGCCGTGCTCGCGGTGTGCGGCGCCTGCGGCGGCGCGCCGTGGCAGGTGCCGCAGGCGGCCTGCGTTCCGTTCACGGTGGTCCACGACGGCGCGTTGAGCAGGTCGCCCCCCACGAACTGACCGTGGCAGTAGCTCGAGGAGCAGGTCCCGGTGATGGGGTCCCACGCCGGAACCGCCCCGCCCGTCGTGGCGAGGGCGCCGAACGCGAGCTGCGCCGTGCCGTCCGCGTGATCCAGCGAGGTGGGCGGCACGTGGCACTCCGAGCAGGCGATCGGGTTCGAGTAGGCGCCGCCCTGGAGGTGCTGCTGGTGCGCGCCGACGGCCAGCGAGGTGGTCAGCGTCTCGCCCTGCGTCCCGGAAGGAGGGGCGGCGTTGATGCCGCTCCCGTGGCACGAGTTGCAGGCCATGGCGCTGAGCTCGACCGCGCCGTTGACGTGCGTGGCGAGGTTCACGTTCGTCGCGGTGTAGCCCTCGTGGCACCCGCCGCAGCTCGTGCTCTGGGTGTGCGGCGCCGGCGGGGGCGCGCCGTGGCAGGTCCCGCAGGCGGCCTCGGCCGCGCCGCCGGTCCAGGCCGGAGCGTGGTTCGAGCCACCCGCGCCGAGCGTGGCGCCGTGGCAGTAGGTGGACGAGCAGGAGACCGCGACCGGGTCGAACACGGGCGCGGCGCCCTGGAGCGTGGCGCGGCCGCCGAACTGCATGACGACCGAGCCCATGGCGTGGCTCATCGAGGTCGGCACCGCGTGGCACTCGCCGCACTGCGCGGGGCCGGCGAGCGTGCCGGCTGCCGGGCTCACGTGCGCGAGGTGCGCGCCGACCGCGCGGGTGGTGGCCTCGGCCTCGCCGCGCGTGCCGAGCGGCGGCGCGGACTTCACGTGCGCGTCCGCGCCGGCGGGAGCCTGGCGCGCCTGGTCACCGTGGCAGCTCTGGCATCCGTAGGTGCCGACGCCGCCGCCGCCGACCTGGACGTACCCATCGTTGTGCGTCCCGTTGGGCACCACCTGGTTCGACGCGTCGACCGTGGTCGAGTGGCAGCCGTAGCAGTTGGTGTCGGTGGTATGGACGCCGCCGCTCCGCGTGGAGGTCGGCGGAGCGCCGTGGCAGCTCTGGCAGCCCTCTCCGGCGATGTCGAGCGTGCCGTCGTTGTGCGCCTCGGTGAGCACGCCGCTGGACTGCATGCTCGGGTGGCAGCTCTGGCACGCCGAGTCCTGCGGGTGGGGCAGGCCGGGCGGGAAGCCGTGGCAGTTGGCGCAGTTCGGGGTGACCGGCTTCGGCGTGCCCCAGTACTCGGCGCCGTGGCAGCCCGTGCTCGAGCACGTGCGCGTCGTCCGGTTGTAGAAGGCGAACGGCACGTCCGCGACGCTGTTCATGTGCGTCATCGCGTTCGTGGTCGTCGTCGAGTAGCCGGTCCCGTGACAGCGGCTGCACGCGTACTCGCTGTGCTCGAAGTGCTCGCCGGACGCGGGCGGCACGCCGTGGCACTGGTTGCAGCTCTGGCGGGCCGCCTGGCCGGTGCGGCCCCAGTACTCGCCGCCGTGGCACGAGAGGTTGCTGCAGGTGCGGCGGACGGGGTCCCAGCCGGACAGCGTCACGTCCTGGCGGGCGTTCCGGTGGAGCGCGGGGTTCTCGGTCGTGGCCGTGTAGCCGGCGTGGCAGCGGTCGCACGCGACGCGCTCGTGGAGGTGCTCGAGGTGCTCGCCGGTCATCGGCGGCGTGTCGTGGCAGCTGTTGCAGCCGCTCGGGAAGTCGGAGACGCCGTTCACGTGCGTCGCCTTGCGGACGCTCGTCTCGGTGTAGCCAGGGTGGCAGCGGATGCAGTCCGAGTCCTGCGGGTGCGGCGCCGGCGGCGGCGCGCCGTGGCAGGTCGTGCAGCCGACCGGCGAGGGGTTCGTCCAGGTCGGGCTGTGGTCCGTGCCGCCGCGGCCGAGCGTCGAGCCGTGGCAGTAGGTGTTCGAGCAGGTCTGGCCATCGAACGTGGGCGTGGCGTCGTCCATCGTGGCGAGGCTGCCGAACGTCACCTGGGAGGTGCCGTCCGCGTGATCGAACGTCGTCGGGACGGCGTGGCAGTAGCGGCACTTGTTCGGGATCGCGATCCCATTGCCGCGGTTCACGTGCGCCTGATGCTGGCCGACGGAGCGCGAGGCGGAGTCCGTCTCACCGCGGGAGCCGTAGGGTGGCGCGGCGATGGCGAGCGGGTCCGCCTGCATGACGAGGACGCGCGAGTTGTCGCCGTGGCACGACGAGCAGGTGAGGTTCGTCGCCTCCACGACGCCGTTGATGTGGGTCGCGGCGTCGACGCTCGTGAGCGTGTAGCCGGGGTGGCAGTTGTCGCAGATCTGCGTGCGCGGGTGCGGCGGCGGCGGCGGCGCGAGGTGGCACGTGCCGCAGGCCGCCTGCGAAGCCCCGCCGGTCCAGACCGGCGCCTGGTTCGTCCCGCCGCCCCGCAGGACCGCGCCGTGGCAGTACGTCGAGGCGCAGGTGAGGGTCTGAGGGTCCCAGGCCGGCGTCGCGCCACCGGTGCTGGAGAGCGGACCGAAGGTGAGCTGGACCGCGCCATCGGCGTGATCCATCGAGGCCGGCACGACGTGGCACTCGGCGCACTCCATCGGGCCGCGGAGCGCGCCGCCGGCGAGGTGCGCCTGGTGCGCGCCGACCGCGCGCGCGGTGGCATCGGTCTCCCCGCCCGTTCCGAGCGGCGGCGCGGCGTTCACCTCGGAGCCGTGGCAGGAGTTGCAGGCGAGCGCCTTCACGTCCACGTCGCCGTCCAGGTGGAGCGCGACGTTGACGGAGGTCTGCGTGTAGCCCTCGTGGCAGTTCGCGCAGGCGGGGTTCTGGGAGTGCGGCGCGGGGGGCGGCGCGAGGTGACAGGTCCCGCAGGCCGCCTGGGTTCCGTCCACCTGCGTCCAGACCGGCGAGAACGCGCCGTGACAGGCCGTCGTGCACGTGGCTGTCTCGCGGCTCCACCCCACGGCCGCCGCGACCTCGACCACGCCGTCGGCGTGGCGCAGGTCGGCCGGCACCGCGTGGCAGGTCTCGCACGAGACCGGAGCGGACATCGACCCGCCACCGAGGTGCTGCTGGTGCGCGCCCACGGCGAGGGTGGTGGTCTCGAGCTCGCCGCGCGTCCCGTACGGCGGGGCGGCGTTCTGCGCGCCGCCGTGGCACGACGAGCAGGTGAGCCCGGCGCCGCCCAGCTCGACGAGCCCGTTCACGTGCGTCTCGACGTTGACCGCGCCGGCGGCGTAGCCCGGGTGGCATGCGCCGCAGTCGGCGTTGGCCGGGTGCGGCACCGGCGGCGGCGCGCCGTGGCAGGCGCCGCACGCGCGATCGCTGCCGTCGGTGCGCGTCCAGAGCGGGACCGGGACCGAGCCACCGGCCCGGCCTCCGTGGCAGTAGGTCGAGGCGCAGGTCGCCTGGGCGCGATCCCAGGCCGGCGTGCCGACCGGCGGGACGGCCAGGCCGGAGAACGCCACGCCCGCGACGCCGTCCGCGTGGCCGGGAGCCAGGGCGTCCGCCGGGACGACGTGGCACGCCCCGCAGGAAACCGGCTTCGAGACCCCGTGCGTCGCGCTCAGGTGCGCGGCGTGCGCCCCCACGCGGAGCGCGTCGCCGGCGTGACCCCAGGTCGTGCGCGGCGGCGCGGCGCCGTCGGGCCCGCCGTGGCAGAGCGAGCACTCGGTGCGCCAGCTCGCGCCGTGGCACTGGGCGCAGGAGATCGACACCGAGCCGCCCACGCCGTCGAGCGCCGGGCCGTGGCAGGCGGTGCACGCCGCGAGGCCCGAGTTGGCGGAGTACGCGTGGAAGCTCGCGCTCGCGGAGTCCATCCACGGCTGGGCGTGACCGCCCGGGAGCCGCTTGCCGCACGGATGGCAAGCGTCGCAGCCGATGCCCTTCGTGGCGTAGAGGTCGTGGGCGGTGGCGCCCGGACCGGCGACGAGCGCGGACGAGGTCGCGCGCGGGACCGAGGGCTTCGGCGTCGCGGTCGCCGGAGGCGGAGCGTCGGGGCCACACGCGGCGAGCAGGAGCGCGGCGCACGCCGCGGCGCGGACGGTGTTCCTCACGGTTCCTCCACCGCGCACGGCGGACCGGGCGCGACTTCGCTGCGAGTGCAGGCGAGTGGAGGCTAGGTATCAGGGTGAACTACATTCCGACCTGATCGGCGTCACGAACCGTTTAAAGGCGAAGCGACCAATTGTCGCGGCGGGCATCGAGGCACCGCCTCACGGAGGTGCCCGCGCGTTTCCGGGATGGGGCCGCCGGCGCTGAGTCAGCGCGCGGCGACCTCGGGCAGGTGCCCGACGCGGCTGGACGCCTCCTGCTTGAGGGCGTCCACGAGCTCGGCCTCGCTCGGCGCTCCGGCGGCGCCGGGCTGCACGCGTGCGGCGGCGGCGCGGAGCGCGCCCACGGTCTCGGAGATGTAGCTCGACACCTGCGCGTCCAGCTCCTCGTAGGGACCGTCGAGGTAGCGCTGCCCGTAGATCTCGCGCCGCCGGTTGTCCACGATGGAGACCAGCACGCGCTCCCGGCCGAGGAACTGGCGGACCGCGCTCAGGCGCAGGGAGCCCTGCTCTCCGCTCGCGGTGCGGACCTGAAACGGCACGTCGAGCACCAGCGCGGGCTCCGTGCGGTCCCAGAACGCCCGCTCGTCGAGGGCATAGCGGAGCGGCGCGAACGTCGGCTCGCGTACGGAGAGGATCTCGAGGATCCGCGTCGCGAGCGGACCCCGGCGGCGGCCCTGGAGGAACTCCGCGTGGGCTTGATCGAACAGGCGGCTCGTCTCGACGTGCCGGTCCCAGCGAGCCTTCCGCGCCGTCTCCGTCGCCGGGTCGCCGGAGGGAGCCAGGAGACCGTACAGGCTCTCCCGGTGCTGCGACAGCGCGCGCACGTTGTCGCCGTCCAGACCCGGCTTGCCCTGGGAGGCCGGCGCAGAGAACTCCAGCGCGAGGTTGTCGTCCGTGTTGAGGGCTCCGCCGGCGCCGAACGCCCGGGCCCCCTCCGTCCCCATGAGGAAGAAGGAGAGGAAGTCCTCGGCGCTGGCCATGTGGATGGGCGCGAGCGCGTCGTGGATCTTCGGGGTCTGGAGTCGGCGCGCGAGCGCCGCCTCGTCGATCACGATGGGAGACTGCGAGCCGATGAGCACCGCGTCGTAGTACGTGAGCCAGACGACCACGTGCTCGAAACTGTCCGCGAACGTGCGCAGCACGGTCTGCACGTCCTTCACCGTCAGCTCGTACATGGGCAGCCACTGGCAGGCGATGCCGCCCGGCGCGAGTCGATCCGAGACGCTCCCGAAGAACTCGCGCGTGTAGATGTACCCGGCGCCGCCCGACCAGGGGTGGATGGGATCGGCGGTGATGACGTCGAACTTCTCGCGCGTGGTGGAGAGGAAGTTCCGTCCGTCGTTGAACACGACGTGGAGCCGCGGGTCGTCGAGCACGCCGCCGTTCCAGGCGGAGAACGTGCGCGCCACCCCCAGCATGGCCGGCTCGATCTCGCCGAGGACGATGCGCTCCGCCTCCGGATGGGACCCCACGGCGCCCAGGGTCATGGCGGTGCCGGTGCCGAGCACGAATACGCGCTTCGGATCCGGGTGGAGCAGCATCGGGAGGTGCCCGAGGGTGCGCTGCACCTGCACGTCCCCCGAGTACGTGGACGCCTCGGGGCGCCCGTTCACGATGAAGGTCTGCACGCTGCCCTTGGGGCGGATGACGCTCACGATCTCGTTCACGCCCTCGTGGTAGTAGAGGACGTCGATGTTCTTGCGCTTGATGGTCTCCGGCGTGTCGAGCGTGCGGGCGTTGTTCTGGAACGCGGCGAAGAAGTCGCGGTCCCACGCGCGGCCCCAGTCAGGGAGCGCGCCTCGCGCGACGAGCAGGACCGCCGCAGCCGTCGCGATCGCGGTGAAGGCCTTGCGCGGAGCCGTCACCAGGGCCGCGGCGACGGCGAGCCCCATGGCGACGTTCAGCACGACGAGCATCTGGAGGGAGCGCTCGATCCCGAAGAGGTAGACGAGGGCGAATCCGCTCACGGTGGAGCCGAGGATCGCGCCGATCGTGTTCGAGCTGAGGAGCCGGCCCACCGTCCCGCCCGTCTCGTCGTCGGCGGACGCCCAGATGGCCCCCGCGGCCGGGAAGGCCATCCCCATGAAGAAGGCGGGGACGAACATGAAGACGAAGGCGATGAGGGCCGACGCGAGGAGCCGCCCGCTGAACTCCGCCTCGGCCGCGCCGACGAGGAGCACCTGGAGCTGATTCGACGTCCAGGGCAGGTGGCGCATCAGGACCGTCACGCCGAGCGCGCTGGCGCCGATGGCGACCTGCGTGCCGGCGAAGATGAGGACGCCGCCCCGGCTCGGCCGAGCCCACCGCGCGGCGCGCAGCAGCGCGAAGGCGTGGCTGCCGATCCCGATGCCGGCGAGGAACGCCGCGAGCATGATCGTGAAGCTGTAGACGGACGTCCCCACCACGAGCGTGAGCATCCGCGTCCACAGGACCTCGTAGCCGAGGGCGCAGAACCCCGACACGCCGATGCCGAGCACGGTGAGCTTCCGCGCGAGCGCGCTGGCGCCCTCCCCTTCCGGACGCGCTGGGGCCTCGCGGGGCGAGGAGGTGGCGACCGGCCCTGCATCCGGAGCCGCCTTGCGCCCGAGGAGGACGGAGGCGACGCCGACGCCGGCGCTCACCACGGCCGCGAAGACGAAGGTGGTCGTCACGCCGAGCGCCTTGAGGAGCACGAACCCGGCCAGCACCGTGCCGACCACCGCGCCGAACGTGTTGAACGCGTAGAGGAACGAGAGCTGGTTGCCGAGCCCCTCGCCGCGGCGGACGACGTAGCGGGTGAGCACGGGGAGCGTACCCCCCATGAGCGTGGTGGGGATCGCCAGCGCGAGCACGGCGAAGGTCACGCGCAGGAACGTGAGCCAGGGGGCGTTCGTCTCGGCGACGCGGGCCAGCGGTCCGTACAGCCACGGGAAGGCATGGATGAGGCCGAGCGAGGCGAGCGCGGACGCGGCGATGCCGAGCTCGAGGAGGCCGTAGAGGAAGAGCGGCCGGTCCGTCCGGTCCGCGCGCCCGCCGAAGATGCGGCTCCCGAGCGCCTGGCCTCCCATGAAGACCGCGAGCACGGTCGTGACCGCGAGGTGCGACGCGCCGAACACGAGCCCGAGCGAGCGCACCCACGCGACCTGGTACACGAGCGCTGCCGCGCCGGAGAGGAGGAAGAGCAGGAAGACCAGTGCACGCACGCGGAGCTCCGAGCGAGTGAGATGACGCTGCCCAGCGACCTCTTCGCGGGCCTCGGGGGCCCGCATGATGATCCACAACGCCCCGTTCAGGCAATGCGGGGAAAGGTGGCGGACCCTCCGCTGGCGGTCCCGAACCTTCGGTATGCCAACCGACGGCTCGGGCACCAGCTTCCGGGGAGGAGCGTTACGCCATGAGAATTCGAACCGTCGTCGCGTTCGTCGCCGCGCTTGCCGCGTCAGGTTGTCGCACCGTCAGCCACGGAGCGGCCGAGGGCCATGAAGGAGGGGCGGTGGTCGAGGGGCGCGTCGAGCGCGTGACCCCCGGCGACACGAGCGTCACGGTGCTCGACGGGAGGGCGCGAGAGGAGGTCGTCCTCATCGCGCCAGACGCCGAGGTCCGGATCGACGACTTCAAGGCGTCGTTCGACGACATCCAGGAAGGCCAGCGCGTCCGTGCGTCGCTCGACGAGGTCGACGGCGTTCAGCAGGTCGTCCGGATCGAGATCCTGGATCAGGCGGTCCCCGCGCCCGTACCGGACGCCGCCCCGGAGAGCGGCGCCGGCAGTCCGGACAGCGAGTGACTTCAATCACTCGTAGTAGTGGCACGCTTCGCAGACGGCGCTGGCCTGCTTCGTACCGTCCACGTGCAGCTCGAGGTTCACCGAGGTCTGGCTGTAACCGGAGGGGTGGCACTGCCCATTCCCCCCGGCGCAAGAGAGTCCCCGATGAATGTAGTGGAAGGTGCCTGCTCCCGGGGCAGACGGGCTGAAGTGACAGGTCCCGCACGCCGCCTGGCTCGGCCCGCCGGTCCAAGACGGGGTCTTGTTGCTGCCCGTCGTCGACAGCGCCCCGTGGCAGTAGTTGGTGCACGTCGCGTTGGCGGTGTTGAACGTGGGCGTGACTCCGTTCGCCGAGGCCTTGGCGCCCCACGCGAGCTGGACCGTCGAGTCCGGGTGGCTCGTGGAGGTCGGCACCGCGTGGCACTCCTCGCAGGCGATCGGCTTCGAGAGCGCGCCGCCGAGGAGGTGCTTCTGGTGGGCGCCGACCGCGCGCTGGGTCGTCGCCGTCTCGCCGTGCGTGCCGATGGGCGGCGCCGACTTGAGCGTGTCGGTGCCCGCGCGCGCGGAGTCGCCGTGGCACGACGTGCAGGTGAGCGCCTTCACGTCCACCGTCCCGTCGATGTGCGTCACCGGGTTCGTGGTCGTCGCCGTGTAGCCGTCGTGGCAGCTCCCGCACAGCGGGCTGCCGGGGTGCGGCGCCGGCGGCGGCGCGCCGTGGCAGGAGCCGCAGGCGCCCTGCGTCCCGTCCACCTTCGTCCAGGTCGGCGCCGTGGCCGAGCCGCCGCCGATGGCGAGCGACGCGCCGTGGCAGTAGTTGGTGCAGGTCGCGCCGTTCCAGCTCGGGATCACGCCGTGGAGCTTCGCCGTCGCGCCCCAGGTCATCACCACCGCGCCGTCGGGGTGCGTCATCGACGTGGGCTCGACGTGGCACTCGCTGCACGCGAGCGCCCGCATGACGCCCTTGCCGATCACGTGCGACAGGTGGGCGCCGACCGCGCGAGCGGTGGTCGCCGACTCGCCGCCGGTGCCGTAAGGCGGCGAGGCCTTCAAGGACGCGCTGCCGGCGCGGCTCGGATCGCCGTGGCAGGAGGCGCAGGTCATCGGCAGGAGGTCCAGCTGGCCGTTCGCGTGGACGGCGCGGTTCACGCCGCCCGGCGGGTACGAGGGGTGGCAGCTCCCACAGTTGGTGCTGCGCGAGTGCGGCGCGGGCGGCGGGGCACCGTGGCAGCTGCCGCAGACCGCCTGCGAACCGTCCACGGTCGTCCAGGACGGCGCGTTGAGCGGCGCGCCGCCGACGAAGGCGCCGTGGCAGTAGGTGCTGGAGCAGGTCGCGGCGGCGCGGTTCCAGGAGGGCGTGGCGCCGTCCTTCGTCGCGATCGTGCCCCAGGCGACGTCGACCGTCGCGTTCGGATGGGTCATCGTCGCGGGCACCACGTGACACTCGCTGCACGCGTAGCCGTTCGAGAGGACGCTCCCGATCACGTGCGTCTGGTGCGCGCCGACCGCGAGCGAGGTCGTCGCCGTCTCGCCGCCCGCGCCGATGGGCGGCGCGGCCTTCACGAGCTCCGCGCCCGCCCTGATCGAGTCGCCGTGGCAGGAGCTGCACGTCATCGCCTTGAGATCGAGCCCGCCGTCGATGTGATCGGCGAGGTTGACGGTCGTGGCGGTGTAGCCGTCGTGGCAGTTGCCGCAGGCCGGATTCTGCGAGTGCGGTGCGGGCGGCGGGGCGCCGTGACAGGTGCCGCACGCGCCCTGCGACGCCCCGCCGGTCCAGACCGGGTTGGTCTTCGAGCCGCCCGCCGCGAGCGTCGCGCCGTGGCAGTACGTGCTCGCGCAGGTCGCGGTGGTGCGCGTCCACGTCGGCGCGGCCCCGTCGGTGCGGGCCAGCGTGCCGAACGCCAGGTCCACCTTCACGTCGGAGTGGCCCATCGAGGTCGGGACGGCGTGGCACTCGTTGCACGCCACCGGGCCGGCGAGCGCGTTCCCCTGCAAGTGGACCTGGTGGGCGCCGACCGCGAGCGAGGTCGTGGCGGTCTCGCCCCCGGTGCCGACCGGCGGCGCGGCCTTGAGGAGCTCGGACCCGGCGCGCGCCGAGTCACCGTGGCAGGAGCTGCACGTCATGGCCTTCACGTCCGCGCGGCCGTTCACGTGGGTCGTCTTGTTGACGGAGGACTGCGTGTAGCCGTCGTGGCAGCCGCCACAGTTCGGGTTCTGCGAGTGCGGCGCCGGGGGCGGCAGGCCGTGGCAGGCGCCGCAGGCGGCCTGCGTGCCGTTCACCGTGGTCCACGCCGGCGCCGGGATCGAGCCGCCGCCGAGCTTGGCGCCGTGGCAGTAGGTGTTGCAGGTCGTCCCGCTGAACGTGGAGGCGACCCCGTCCGAGTTGGCGATCGTCCCGAAGGCGAGCGCGGGCCTGCCGTCGACGTGCGTAAGGCTGGCGGGGACGGCGTGGCACTCGGCGCAGGCGAAGCCGCCGGAGAGCGCCCCACCGGTGAGGTGCTTCACGTGGGCCCCGACCGCGCGGTCGGAGGTGGCGGTCTCGTTCTGCGAGCCCTGGGGCGGCGCCGCCTTCACGAGCGCCGTGCCGGCGCGGGCCGGATCGCCGTGGCAGAAGCTGCAGTTCGACTGCCAGCTCGCCCCGTGGCAGCTCGCGCAGGAGACGCCCGACGCGCCGCCGGTGAGGTCCGAGCCGTGGCAGCCCTTGCAGCTCGCGAGATCGGCGTTCGCGGCGAGGCCGTGCGTCGCCGGGTTGGACCAGCCGTCGGGGTGATAGCTCGTCTTCTGGAGCACGCCGTCGAGGTGCTTGCCGCCTGCGAGATCGAGCGTGGTGTCCGTCGCCATCGTCTCGGGGTGGCAGCCCTTGCAGCTGCTCATCTGCGGGTGCGGCGAAGGCGGCGGGTTGCCGTGGCAGGTGCCGCAGGCGGCCTGCGTGCCGTCCACCTTGGTCCAGAGGGGCGCGGTGATCGTGCCGCCCGCGGCGAGCGTGCCGCCGTGGCAGTAGGTGCTCGCGCAGGTGAGGTCCGTCGTGAAGGACGGCGCGGTGGCGCCGTTCGCGGAGGCGAGCGGGCCCCAGACGAGGTCCACGCTCCCGGTCACGTGCCCGATGTCGGTCGGGACCGTGTGGCACTCGGTGCACTGCATCGGCCCGCGCACCTTGCCGGCGACGAGGTGGGCCTCGTGCGCGCCGACCGCGCGATCCGTCTTCGCGAGCTCGCCCTGCGTGCCGACCGGCGGCATCGCCTTGTTGGCGGCCCGGTTTCCGTCGCCGTGGCAGAACGTGCAGCTCGTCCGCCAACCCGCCTGGTGACACGTGTCGCAGGAGATGCCGGTCATGCCGCCCGTGAGGTCGGCGCCGTGGCAGCTCTTGCAGCTCGCGAGATCGCGGTTCGCCGCGTAGCCGTGGGCGGTGGGCACGACCCAGCCAGCCGGGTGGTAGTCGTTCACGTCTACGGTGCCGTTCACGTGGAGGCCGTTGACGAGGTTGATCGTGCCGTCCGTCCGCACGGTGCCGGGGTGGCAGACGGAGCAGGTGGTGCCGGCCGGGTGCGGGGACGGGGGCGGTGCGCCGTGGCAGGCGCCGCACGCGTTGGCCGTTCCGTTCACCTGGGTCCAGACCGGGTTGTTGAGGGTACCGCCGGCGAGCGTGGCGCCGTGGCAGTAGGTGGAGCTGCAGCTCGGGCTCTCCGGGCTCGTCTTGTCGAGCACCGGCGTCACGCCCTCGCGGCTGGCGAGGGCGCCGAACGCGACGTCCACGACTCCGTCCGCGTGGTCCGCCGCGGCGGGGACGAGGTGGCAGTTGTCGCAGCCCATGGGCCCGGCGACGGCTCCGCCGAGGACGTGCGCCTCGTGCGCGCCCACCGCGCGCTGGGTGGTGGCCGTTTCGCCGTTGAGGCCGGTGGGCGGAGCCGCCTTGGCGAGCTCGTTCGGCGCGACGCGCTGCGCGTTGCCGTGGCAGGTGGCGCAGCCGCCGGCGAGCTCGACCTGGCCGTTCAGGTGGAGCGAGGGCGCGATGGCGCCCGGACCGGCGGGCGTGAGCGAGTCGGGATGGCAGCGCTCGCAGTCGAACCGCTGCGGGTGCGGCGCGGAGGGAGGCAGCCCGTGGCAGCTCCCGCAGGTGGCCTGCGTCCCGTCGACGGTCGTCCAGACCGGCGCCGTCCTCGAGCCCCCACGGAGCGTCGCGCCGTGGCAGTAGACGGTGCAGGACGCGTCGGCCTCGTGGAACGCCGCGGCGGCGCCGTCCGCGCGCGCGAGGACTCCGGGCACGAAGCCCGGGTCCCCGTCGATGTGCGCCGCGGGGTTCTCCGGCGGCGGGGCGACGTGACACGCGTCGCAGCCGAGCGGCGGCGAGATCCGGCTCGTGCCCATCACGTGCGCCGTGTGCGCGCCGACCGAGCGGAGCTCCGTGCTCGTGTTCGCGTGCACGTCGCGCGGCGGCGCGCCGGTGGAGTTCTCGTCGCCGCCGTGGCAGCGCGTGCACGTCGCCGCGACCGCCGTCTCCTCCTCGCCGGCGACGGGGCGCGCCGAGCATGCGCTCAGCGCGAACGCCGCGAGGGAGACTGCGATGCCGAAGACCTGACGCTTCATCACTCTTCCCCCGCGGATGGCCATTCGCGCGACGACGCCTCGGCGGTTGCGCGCAAGCCCCGGTTCATGGCTCAAAAGAAGGGCCCCAGTGTAGGCCGCATTGCACCGGAAGACACGCCCGCCCCGGCGAAACGTTGACGCACCCGGGCGACTTTTGATCGTGCTCAATCCAATACCGCTGGGCGGGCGCGACCGGCCCCACCCCCACGGCACGTGACCCTGCGGCAGCGTTCGAACGAGAGACGTGCTGAGGCACTTGTGGGCGCGCGCGAAGCACCTCGCGTGCCGAAGCGCCTCGATGCGCCGGAGCACGCTCTCGCAGTCGCTCCAGAGAGTACCCGGGTTTCGCGGGCGGGGGCGCAGCGGGTCAAACGCCGCACCCGGCGTCCGAGGTGGGCGATATGCCCCACCCTGCCCCATGGATGAAGAGGCGACCAAGGGCTCGGACTCGGTCGACAGCGCCCGCCGACGACGAGCGCACGTCACGTCATCGTCGACCGGCGTCGAGCAGGCGATAGACGGCGAGCTGGGCGGCCAGGTGCGCGAGGTGTTCCGCGAGCGCGAACCGCTCGACTCCCCGCGCGCGCGCACGAGCGATGCGGAAGCACTCCCACGCACCCTCCGAGTACCCTGCGCCCGTCTTCGAGGCGCCGTGCCACCGGAACCGCGCGAGCGGCCGCGGCACGAACACCGGCTCCGCCACGCGCGCGAACCGCAGCCACAGGTCGTAGTCCATCGCGTAGTGGAGCGACTCGTCGATGGGCCCGACCTCGTCGATCAGATCGCGCCGGAAGAACGTCGCCGGCTGGGGGATGAAGTTCCGGCCGACGAGGCGGCGCAGGCTATAGCGGCGCGCGACCCAGGCCTTGTAGCGGGCGATGGCGCTCCGGACCTCGGCGTCGCGCTCGTCGATGATCGGGCACTCGCCGAAGCACCAGCGCGCGCCGGTACGGGCCAGCGTCGTCACGACGGCGTCGAGCGCGCCCGGTGCGTACGTGTCGTCCGAGTTGAGCCAGGCGACGATGTCCCCCGTGGTCGCCCGGAACCCCTTGTTGATCGCGTCCGACTGTCCCCGGTCCGGCTCCGACACGAACCGCAGCCGGCCCTCGTACCGCCGGAGGATGGAGACGGTCTCGTCCGTCGAGCCGCCGTCCACCACGAGATACTCGAGCTCGAACTCGCCGCGCTGCGCGAGCACGCTCTCGATCGTCCTCTCGATGTAGGCGCCCTGGTTGAACGAGGGCGTCACGACGCTGACCTTCAAGGCTCCTCCGGAGCGGCGCATTATCCGCCGTTCCCTCCCAGACGTGCGAACATCACCGGAGCGCATTTTTTTCGCGAGAGGCCGAATGCTCGGCTCGGGCATGCGCAGAGTTTCTCGCACGTTCCCGATGTGTTACGTGGCCAGGCCGCAGGTACGTCCCGTGCACTTGCGGCGAAAGCGATGATGCTCTCCGAGAACGCCCGGATTCTCGTGGTGATGCCGGCCTTCAACGAGGCACGGCAGATCCGGCGCGTCGTCGAGGCGGTTCGCGGACAAGTCGCAGGCGACGTGCTCGTGGTGGACGACGGCTCGCGAGACGAGACCGCCGGCGAGGCACGGCGTGGCGGCGCTGTGGTGGCGACGCACCCGGTCAACCTCGGCTACGGCGCGGCCCTCCAGACGGGCTATCGCTACGCGCTGCGGCACGGGTACGACGCGGTGCTGCAGCTCGACGCCGACGGGCAGCACGACCCGGCGTCGATTCCGCCGCTGCTCCGAGCGCTCGAGCGCGCGGACGTGGTGGTCGGCTCGCGCTTCCTCGATGGCGACTCGTACCGCCCTCCCCTGCTCCGGCGGCTCGGGATGTGGCTCTTCGGCTCCGTCGCGAGCGCGCTGTCCGGTCAGCGGATCACCGACCCCACGAGCGGCTTCCAGGCCATCTCGCGCGAGGCGCTGCACTTCTACTCGCACGAGCGGTATCCGGTGGACTACCCGGACGCCGACGTGCTCGCGATGGTGGCGCGCTCCGGGCTGCGACTCACCGAGGTGCCCGTCCGCATGCTGCCGTCGCCGCCCGGGAAGAGCATGCACGGCGGCTTCATCAAGCCGTTCTATTACGTGTTCCGGATGTCCCTCGCGCTGTTCTTCGTTCCCCTACGGAGCGAGAAGCGATGATGACGACCAACCAGCACGTGTTCGCGATGGCCGTGAGCGTCGTGACGCTCGGCGTGATCCTGGAGCTCATCCGCAGGCGAAAGCTCCGCGAGGAGTACTCGTTCCTGTGGGTGATCACGACGCTCGGCATGCTGGTGCTCTCGATCTGGTACGGCCTGGTCGAGTGGCTCACCCGCCTCAGCGGCGCCGTCACCCCGACGACGACGCTCTTCATCTTCGGGCTCGTCTTCCTGCTCCTCATCAGCGTTCACTTCTCGACCGTGCTGTCGCGGCTGACCGAGCAGGTGCGGCGGCTGACGCAGGAGCTGGCGATCCTGTCGGCGGAGCGGGACGAGGGGCGGTCGCATGCCACCCGGCAGTCGCCAGGTGCGGCAACCGCTTCCGAGGAGGCCCAGGCCCCGGCGCCGCGGAGGACGACCGCGTGAGCGCGGCTGGTTCGCCGTGCGCCGGAACCGCGGTCGATCCCTCCGTGGATGCCACCCGCGCCGGGTCGATCTCGTTCTTCACGATCCCGAAGCCGTTCGCGGGCCACATCGGCGTCATCCAGCGAAACGCGCTCGAGAGCTGGCGCCGCGTCGCACCCGGCGCGGAGATCTTCGTCTGCGGCGACGAGGCGGGCGCCCGGGAGGCGGCGCACTCGGTCGGGGCTCGGATGCTGCCAGACGTCGAGCGGAACGAATACGGGACGCCACTTCTCGGCTCGACGTTCCGGCGGGTGGCGACGGAGGCCACAGGCGAGCTGCTCGTCTTCCTGAACGCGGACATCCTGCTCGTCCCCGACTTCGTCGAGGCCATCGGTCGGGTCGATACGCGGCCGTTCCTGCTCGTCTCGCGGCGCTGGAACCTCGACGTGCGGGACCCGATCGACTTCGGCGCGCCGGACTGGGCCGAGCGGCTTCGCGCGCGTGCCCTCCTGGAGGGCGAGCTCTACCGCCGCGATGCCATCGACGTGTTCGTCTTCCCCCGCGAGAGCCCTCTCGTTGAGCTGCCACCGTTCGCGGTGGGCCGCCCGGGGTGGGACAACTTCTTCCTCTACCGAGCACGAAAGCTCGGGATCGCCCTCGTAGACGCGTCCGGCGCCGTCACGCTCGTTCACCAGAATCACGGATACGGTCACGTGAAGGCGGCGACCGGCGACCGCTGGGAGGGACCCGAGGCGCGCACGAATCGCTCCCTGATGGGCGGTTCGGAACGGTTCTTCGACATTGGCGACGCGACGCACGTGCTCTCGCCCGGAGGGCTCGGTCGTGCCCGGGGCCTGCGCCGGACGCTCCGGAGGCTCGAGACGCTGCACCTGAGCGTCCCTGGCCTCGCTCCCGTCGGGAAGCTCGGCTTCGCGCTCCGCGGGCTACCCCCTCTCGCGAGGCGTATCGGCGCGCGACTCGGCATGGGGGCGCGCCGCACGTGAAGGCGCCGACCGCCAGCGTCGTGATCGGCGTCTTCAACCGCGCGCGGCAGATCGTGCCGTGCCTCGAGAGCCTCCTCGCCTCGACGTTCCAGGATTTCGAGCTCGTGCTCGTGGAGGACGCGTCGACTGACGATTCGGCGCAGGTGCTCGCGCGGTTCAAGGCGGCTCATCCCGCTCATCGCATCCGGATCATCCAGAACGAACGCAACCGCGGCGCCTCCGGCTCTCGGAACATCGGCTCGGACGCGGCGGAAGGAGAGTTCCTTCTCTTCACGGACTCCGACTGCATCGTCGAGCCCACCTGGATCGAGGAGATGGTGAAGGCGTTCCGGAGCTCGGGTGCACCCGCGGTGTCGGGCATGGTCCTCGACAAGCCGCCCACGAACCTCACGGAGCGCGCCTACGTCGGCTCGTGCCTCGTCGTCCGCAAGACGCCGAACCTCATGGAGTCGAACATGGGGTACCGGCGCAGCCTCGGGTGCCGCCTCGACGAGGCCATCTTCTACGGAGAGGGCGACGATCTCGCGACGCGGCTACGGGCCGCCGGCCACGTGGTGGCGCTCGCGCCGGATGCGGTCGTCCACCACCAGCACGCCCTCCACTTCGCCTCCTACATGCGAATGGCGCGCGTCGCAGGACGCGGGCATACGCTCTACTGGTACAAGCACGGCAAGCTCCTGGGACGCGACATCATGTTCGCAGGGCTCGCGGTGCTCTCGCTGCCACTCGGCCTCGTCGACCCGCTCCTCCTCGCCATCCCAGCGCTGTGCGCGAGCGCTCAAGTGGCAGCGATCCTGTTCAACGAGCTCCATTACAAGGGCAAGCCGATGCGCGAGGCGCTCGCGGTCCTCCCCGTTCAGCTGGCCTACTACGCCGTCAGGACCGCGAGCGCACTGCGGACGTGGACGCGGATAGCCCTCGGACGCGAGCGCGCGATCGGCGAATCGAAGACGAGGTGGCTCGAGGAACGCAGGCTCCGGCTGGAAGGCAGCGCCGCCGACTGACGGGCACCCCGTCGCCGCGCGGCGATTCTGGCATTTGCCGCTCGTATCTCGTTGCGATGGAAGTCGTCTCGGTGCTCGCATCCTTCGCGCACCCAGCGTAGAAGTAACCCTCCACATGCTGCCGACGCTGCTCGCGCTGACACTCTGGACGCCCGCGCTGCTCGGGCTCGGGAGCGTCTTCACCTCCCGGATCGACGCGGATCTTCGTCCCGCCGTCAGCGGGTCCCTCGGCCTCGCCATCCTCGCCGCGGCCGGCATGGCGTTGAATCCCTGGACACCCATCGGCTCTATCTGGCCCACCGTGGCGTTCGCCACCGGGTGGGCGCTCGTCATCGCGCGCCGACGAGTCTTCCTGCCGTCCGCGGCGGCACCGATCGTCTGGTACGTGTCGGCGGTTGCCGTCGCGTGCGCGGCCCTCACGCAGTTCTCGTCGGCGGGCGGAAAGGGTTACGACGCGGGCCTCTACCACCTTCAGGTGCTCGAGTGGATCCGGCACCACCGCCAGCCTCCAGGGCTCGCTTCACTGTACGGACCGTTCGGCTACGGAGTGTCCTGGTTCGTCGTGGCGGCGATGCTGGAGATACCAGGGCTCACGGGGAAGAGCCCATTCGTGCTGAACGGGCTCGCGGTACTGTTCGCAGCGTGGGCCGCTCTCGCCGGCCTGGCGCGCCTCTCTCGAGAGGGCTCGAAGACGTTCGGTGACGGGCTGCTCGCGGCGACCGCGATCCCCGCGTGCCTCGCGCTCGAGAGCCTCGCCTTTCCCGGTTACGACGACCCGCTCACGCTCGTCGCGTTTCTCGCGCTGGCGCTATGGGCGCTCGCGATCGAGAGCGACGACGGTCTCCGCCCGTGGCGCACCGTGGCTGCGATCCTGCTCTCCGTATTCGCAGCGACGATGAAGCTCTCAGCGGTGCCGCTCGTCGTCGGCGCGGCGGCAGGCACCGTCCTCCTCGCGCGCGGACTCCGCCGTCCCCACGTCATCGCCGCGGTCGGCGGAGCGATGGCGCTCCTTGTCCCGTACACGGTACGCGGGATCATCGCCTCCGGGTGTGTCGCCTACCCAGCGTACCCGACGTGCCTCAGCTCGCTGCCCTGGACGGTCACGCGTCAGAACGCCGAAGGCGTCACAGCGGCAGCGGTGAACTTCGCTCGGGCGCCGCCACTCGAGCAGGCCGGATTCCTGACTCCGATCGCGCGCGTGGTTCCTTACCTCGCCGAGGCCGGACGGCTGCCGCTTTTCGCGTTGCTGGCGCTCACCCTCGGCGCGAGCGCGGTCGTCCTCGGGACCGAGGGTCTGAGGAGCGCCGTCGCTCGCGGAAGCGTCCGCTTCGTTGGCGGCGTCGCAGCGGCGGGAGTCGTTTTCTGGCTTGCCACCGCACCGAACCCGCGGTTCGGCGTGACGTACCTCCTGCCGCTCACCGTCCTGCCGCTGGCAGTCGCGCTCGCAGCGGAGGACCGTCGAGCGCGCCGAGCGCGAAAGGCGCTCGCCCTCCTGTGTGCCCTGTTCACCACCGCGGCTGCGGGGTGGACCCTGCGTCACCTGACCTGGAACGAGACCGCGCTCGTGCGCTGGCCGGCGTACCCGGAGTCCCACGTCGAGCCGCGCGTGACGGCGAGCGGGCTCGAGGTCAACGTGCCGGTGGAAGGGATGCAATGCTGGACCGCACCTCCTCCCTGCACGCCCACCTACGACCCGAACCTCGCCTGGGAGGGGATGTTCATCTCTCGTCCTAATCCGTGATCGCGCGCGAGCAGCTTCGCGTTTTCACGGGACCGCGACGCCGAGGACCTCCGGCAGCACCTTGGCGATTCCGGCGAGCGCGAAGGTAGCCGGGACGGCGCGGAAGAGCCGGCGGCGCCACCGGTCTTCCTCCCCCTCCGCCACGGCGACCGCAAGGAACGGGAGCGCGAGCGTCACTCGCGCGTAGCTCCAGACCCCTTCGTACACGGCGTAAGGCAGCAAGGCGGTCAGCACGACGAAGCCGACGAACGCGAGCAGCTCCGGGCGAACCCTGGCGACGAGCCGCGGGAGCGAGACGATCGCCGCCATCGCCGCGAGCACGAGCGCGAGGAAGCCCAGGACCTCGGAGGGCGGAAATGGCTCCGAGAACCGGCGCGCCACCCAGCTGAACGGGACTTCGAACACGTCGCCGCTCGAGTCCGCCTGCCCCAGCCGAGCGACGACGAATCGGCGCCAGCCCAGCACCACGGCCGCGGGAGCGATCACGGCCGCGAGCGCCCGCGCCCAGCGCCCCGCGCGGACCTCGGCGACGGCGACGGCGAGCGCCGCGATGTAGCTCGTCTCGCGAACGAGGCAGGCGAAGGTGAGGACGAGCGGCACGCCGCCCCGTCCCTGCTGATGAAGCCAGAGCGCGAGGACGACGAGCGCGACGGCGGCGCCATCCGGCAGGCTCGACACCATGGACGAGACGAGCCCCGCGCTCACGACGAGGGGCGCCGCCCACAGGGCCGCGGAGCCCTCGTCCTCGATCCAGCGTGCTACGAGCCACACGCCGACGATCGCGAGCGCCCAGCAGAGTGCCTGATAAACGTGGATCGCCGCGCTGGCGTTCCCGGCCGCGAGGAGCCAGGCGACGAGTGGCAACCCGATGCGCCCTGCGCGGTAGACGGACGAGTGGATCGCGTCCGCCGTCCCGGGGTGGATCAGGAGGGGATCCGTTGCGAGGGCGCCGAAGTACTGCCCATCGTATCCGATGGAGCCGGTGGTGGGAGCCCCGGCGAACGCCGCGGGATGCGGTAGCGTCGATCCGAGGAGGAAGAGGCCTCGCACGTCACCGCCATACCGTGCCAGGACGAAACCGGCGAGGAGCACGCTCCAGAGCGTGACCGCACTGACCGCGAGGAGCGTCGAGGGTCGGAGGCGTCGCGTGCCGAGGCTGGCTGGAACCCGGAACATTCACCTTCGCGCGACGAACGAATACAGCCGGCCCGGCGCCGGTGCGTCGACGCGCCTCCACACGAGGGAGTTGATTCCGGGGATCAGGCACGCCACTCTTCCCATCATCCCGAATCTTCGTGAGAGCAACGTCCTCGGGTACCGACGGCGCTCGTCCTCGGTTCTCACGACTGGATACGCATTGATGATGCTGTCCCACGGACCGATCACCTCCACGGTCCGGAAGCCAGCGTCGTCGAGCGCACCTCGATATGCATCCAGCGAGAAGGCGTTCTCGCCCCCGGCAAGCTGATGAACCGGGTGAGCCGCCAAGAACTGGCGCAGCTGCGCATCGTCATCAGCGACGTGCTCGCGACAGGCAAGGAACAGGCCGTCGGGCGCAAGGACTCGAGCACACTCTCGAACGAGCCGCCGCAGATCCCTCGCATGGTGCAGCACCTGACGTGCATAGACGACGTCGAATGCGCCGTCCGTAAACGGGAGCGCCTCCCCTGTTCCCGGGGAGATCTCCACGGGAAGCCCAGCACACGATCGGCGGATCGCCCCCTGTCCGACCACGTCGCTGGGGTCCGGCTCCAGCGCCACGACGCGCGCAGCGCCGGCGGTCGCGAACGCGAAGCTCGCGATCCCGGTGCCTGCGCCCAGATCGAGAACGTTGGCTCCCGCCAGCTGCGACCCGACCGTTTCGACGACCGCCCGGAATTCTGCCGAGGCAGCGAATGACCGCGCAGCCTCTCGAACGTCCTCCATCAGATACGAATCACGCATCCGCTCCGCCGTCGCCGGATCGGACCTCAGCCGAAGGACAGCTTGCTCCACCGTCATCATCGTCGCCCTGCTTCTTCCAGCGCCGTGCTGGCACGCCGAATCGAGCGCAGCACCCACGCGCTCTCGGCGGCTGCCGGCACGACGTTGACGAAGAGGAATGAAATCACGGTCGCGGCGATGACCCCCGTGATGCCGTGAGAGCGGGCGAACCACACCGAGAGCCCGACATTCAGGACGGCAGCGGCGACGCCGTAGACCATCTGACCGCGAAGGTGACCCGAGCCGTTGAGCAGGGCGGCGACCGCGCTCATGGTCGCGCCGATCACCGCCCAGGCCCCCATCCACCACAGGAGCGCAGGCGGTGGCACCGCCTGTGGACCCGCCCAGAACCGGATGATCTCGGTTCCGAAGATCGCGAGCGGGAGCGAGAGAACGAGGGAGCCGATCCCGGTCACGAGCAGCGAGGCGCGGAAGGTCTTCGCGGTCCACTGAGCGTCGCCGCGCACGATCGCTTCGGTGTAAGCGGGCCACAGATACGGGAGGTAGACGCCGACCAGCAGCATCGGCAATCCGAACAGCCGCCATGCCACGCTGTACGGCGTCACGTGCTCCGCCCCGAGGACCCTCGCGATGATGATGTTGTCCGTGCTCATCACCAGCAGGAAGGCGACCTGGACGACGAAGAACTTCCCTCCGTCGCGAATGAGCCGTCGAGCACTGGACCACTCGGCTGCCGATGCACGAGGCGCGAGGTGGGGTTTGTGACGACCGAAGAGCCAGCCTGCGCTGAGGAGGGACGTCGCGAGCTGCGTCCCGGAATACGCGGCGACGAGCGACACGAGCCCGCCCTCAGCCTGGGTGACCATCCACACGGCCGCAAGCGCCGCGATGCTCCCCGCGGATGCCCATCCATTCGCGATCCAGCCTTCCTGCTGGGACGCGTAGAGCCGCTCCAGGATCGAAAGCGGAAGTCCCACGAGGAAGATCGCGAATCCGACGGCAAGCGCAGGCCCCACCTCGATCCTGACCTGTTGCGAGCGAACGTTCAGCAGCGAAGCCCAGTCGACATGTGGCCACGCGACCGCAAGGGCAATCCCCAACACCGCCGCGATGACCGTGAGTAGCCAGAAGGCGCTCGCGACGTGCCGCTGCGCCCCGATGCGATCGTCCAGGGCGTACGCCCGAGACACCGCATTGGTCAGCCCGTTCGCGAGCCCCAGGTCAGCGAGCTGCAACCAGACGACGATGCTGCTCACCGTCATCCAGATCCCGTAGCGCTCGCTCCCCAGGTACCGGACCGTGAGCGGCACGATCGCAAGACCCACCAGAATCCCGAGCGCCTTGCTCGCGAGCGCGGCGACAGCCGCCTGCAGAAGCCGAGCGTACCTGCGGCTCCCATCCGTCGACCCGCGCCCGAGCGACATGTCCAAGACGTGGCGCACGAGCGCGCGTTCGGGCTTCATGGGAGCGCTGAGTCTACCCCGCGAGGCCCGACCCAACCAGCCTGGATGCCTTGACGCTGTTGCGAGCCGAAGAAGTCGCCGGGGAACGTCTCGACACCGCCGAACGCTCGTCTCCCCTGCAGCCTGCGGACGCCCCTTCGCGTGCTATGTTCGCTCCAGGTCGATGTGAGGGATTCCAGTTCGGGCGGTCGTCGCGGGCACGCAGGGAATCTTGATGGTCACCGCTCAACTCGTCTTGTTCGCCGCCGCACTTGCGAACGTCCACCGAGTGCTCCCTCCAGCACGCTCCCCGGCCGCTATCTGATGCCCGCCGCTGGCAAGCTTCGTGTGTGCATCGACGCCCGGCTGACGGACGGGGTATCAGGGGGCGTTCAACAGACGCTCATCGGCCTCGCGGACGGGTTGTCCCGCCTCGACGGGGACGACGAGTACCTGTTCCTCTCGTACGAGGACTGCGATTGGCTCAAGCCACACCTGCAGGGCCCTTGCCGGCTACTCGTCGTGCGACGTGGAGGGTGGCGCGCAGCGGTCCGGTCGGTAGTCCCATCGCGCGTCCTCGATCGCGTCTCCCAGGAGGTGGCGGCGTTTCGCCCGGTTCAGCTTCCGCCGCCGGTCTCCGTGGTGGAGTCCGCGCGACCCGACGTGATGCACTTCGCGCTTCAGCACGGGTTCCGCACGGCGACGCCGAGCCTCTACGTCCCGCATGATCTGCAGCACCGCCATCTTCCCGGATACTTCTCGCGTTCCGAGCTGCGCTGGAGAGAGGGCACGTATCGCGCGCTCTGCGCGCAGGCTTCCCGCGTCGTGGCGCTCACGCCTAGCGGAAAGCGTGACCTCGTAGAGCAGTTCGGGATGGCTGCATCGAAGGTCGCAGTCGTCGGCTGGGCCCCCGTCCTCGATGCCTATCCCGAGCCGACGGAAGCAGAGCAGCGGCGCGTCCGCAGCACGTTCCATCTGCCGGACGCCTTCGCGCTCTACCCTGCACAGACGTTCGGACACAAGAACCACCGAGGCCTGGTGGAGTCCCTCGCGCTCGCGAGGGATCGTTACGGCATCGAAGTTCCCGTGGTGTGTTCCGGTCGCACGACCGTGCTTCGCTCGCGAATCGAGCGACGGGCCCGCGAGCTTCGTGTCTCTCACCTGCTGCGATTCGTCGGCTTCGTCACCCCCGCGGAGCTCCGTTCCCTCTACGCCCTCGCCCGCCTCCTCGTGTTCCCGAGCGAGTTCGAGGGGTTCGGGATGCCCGTCCAGGAGGCCTTCCGAGCCCACCTCGCCGTCGCCTGCTCCAACGCGGCTGCCCTCTCGGACATCGCCGGCGACGCGGCGCTGCAATTCGAGCCTCACGACGTGGACGCGATGGCGAACGCCATCCGACGCCTGTGGACGGACTCGCGTCTGCGCGAAGAGCTGGTGGAGCGTGGGGCGCAGCGTGTCGAGCACGTCTCCTGGCACCACGTCGCGAGATCGTACCGCGCGCTGTATCGAGCCGTCGCGGCGCGGCCCCTGGAAGACGACGATGTCGCCCTGCTCCGCGCCGCCACGTAGCTTCTGGTGGGGGGCTTGCTTCCTCCTGGATTGGCACGCCAAGCGCCGCGTGACAGACCAGCGTCGTGCACGAGCGATCTGGTAGAAGACTCGCGTCGAGAGGTTCTCCGGATGTGGCTCTGCATCGCGATCGCCGTGTTGCTCGCCGACTACGCGCTCGCGTTTGCGATCGTTCGACTCGTGCGCCAGCGTCCCGGCCAGCTGGTGGCTCCCATCGCGCTCGCGGTGATCGTATGTTTCGAATCGGTCGTGCTCACGGCCCTCTCGGCGCTCCAGGCGATCACGCGCGACGGCGTCCTCGTCGCGCACCTCGTCCCAGTGATCATCGCCCTGGCGGCCAGCCCACGACGCGTTGGCGACTACGTGCGCTCCGTTCCTGGCGCGCTCAGCAAGGCGCTTGCGCGGCTCGGGACGCCAGGCGTGTTCGTCCTCCCCCTGTTCGTGCTCCTCGTCCTGAGCGCGGTGCGTTATGCGCCCAACACGTGGGACAGCATGACGTACCACCTGGCGCGGGTGGCACATTGGGTCCAGAACCGTTCCGTCGCGCCGTACCCGACGAACATTTCGCGGCAAGTGCTGCTGGGCCCGGGCGCCGAGTACCTGCTACTCGTGCTTCAGGTCGTGTCCGGCTCCGACCGACTCGCCAATTTCCTGCAACTCTTCTGCTGGACCGTGGTGGTCGTCGCGGCGCCGTCCCTTGCCCGGATCGCCGGGGCGCCTCTCGTGGTGAGTCGGTGGGCGAGCCCCTTCGTGGCCGGGCTGCCGATGCTCGTCCTTCAGGCGACGAGCACGCAAAACGATCTCGTCGCTGCCGTACTGACGGTCGCGATACTCGCCGCGTCGACGCCGTTCCTTCACGCGTCGGGTCGCCGGTGGCGTCTAGCTGATGTCGTGCTGCTGGGCATCTCGGGCGCAGCGTCGCTACTCGTGAAGCCACTCGCGATCATTGCCGCGCTTCCTGTGATCCTCCTCGCAGCGTCCGGGGCGGCCGCTGCGGTCTTGGACGGCTCGCGCGGCCGCGTGCGGGCGCTGAGCGCGCTGGCGGGAGGCGCTGCGCTGTCGCTCCCGCTGGCTCTCGGTTCTCTCCGGACCTCTCTCGATGCCGCCGCGGGCCGAGTTCAAATCCTCGCGGGCTACTTGTTCCCGGTGTGGGGCGATTGGGGAGAGCGCGGGGTCAACATCATCCTCGGACTCATGCATCACGCGGTCCTGCCACGCAGCCTGGCATCGGCGATCGGGGTCGACGTGACCCAGTCCTGTGGCACGCACCCAATCTGCTTCGCGGTCGTCCTGATGCCACACGAGGATGTGGTGGGGAACCCCGCGCATGCCGGAGTCATCGCGTTACTTCTCGCGGTGTCGGCGTTCTCATGGACCCGCCTCCGTCCGCGAGTCCGGGCCTCGCTGGTCGCGCTGACGGCGTCCTGGATCGTGTTCCACCTTTTCGTCCGCGAGAATGCCTGGGTATCTCGCCTTCAGACTCCGCTCTTCGCGTGGAGCGTTGTCGCGCTCGCTGCGCTCGGGGGGGCGCACCGGTCGCGACCGCGCTGCGTCGAACGCACGCTCGGCGCCGCCGTGCTGGCCCTGTTGGCGCACGGGCTCCTCGTTGCGGGAATGAACATCAGTCGCCGGCCGTTCGGCGGAATCACCTCGAGGGACGATACGTACTACTCGAACCGGCCCGACCTTAAGAAGAGCCACGACTCGGTACTCCACCTACTAAACTCGACGAACTGTGACCGCCTGGGCCTCTACATCGGTGGCGACAGCTGGGACTACCCTCTGACATGGCGGGCCATGCAGCGCGGCGTCACCGTTCGCCATGTAGTAGGTCCGGATGCGTGGCCGTGCGTCGTGTTCACTGATCGCGGCCCACCACCCCACTCGGACACAGCCGTGTGGACTGCGACCTCCGACCCCGAGGTCTTCGTGAGGTCGCTGAACGCGGGTGGGTGATGAGAGCTCTATCCCTGCCACTCCATCTACTTTCTCTCTCCGTGACTTGGCACAAGGGGTGACACGCCGGCGCATCCGTCTGCTACGCTCGTCCCCATGAAGCTCGAGAAGAGCGACGTCCTCCCCTCCCTCGATCCCCGCCTCCAGGCCCTCATCGAGCGCAAGCGCCGGGGCTTCATCCCGCGCGCGACCGCGTCGACCGATCGCGGCGAGATCCCCGTCATCGCCCGCGTCGCCGATCCCGCCGCCTGGCGCGCGCTCGCAGACATACGCGAGGGTACTGAGCTCGGGCCTGCAAGGGACGGCGGCGTACTCGTCACCGGCCGCGTGCCGGTCGACCGCATCGAGTCGCTCCGCCAGGAGCCCACCGTCCTGAGCCTCAAGGCGGCGACGCTGCTGCGTCCCACCCTCGACGCGACGACGCGGAGCATGGGGGCGCGCAAGACCCTCCTGCCCGCGGGCGCGCGCGGCGCGCAGGGCCAGGGGGTCGTCATCGGCGTCATCGACTTCGGCTGCGACTTCGTGCACCGGAACTTCCGGAACCCCGACGGGAGCACGCGGCTCCTCGCGCTCTGGGACCAGGACGGCACGCCGCGCGCCAAGGGCCGCGCCGGCTACGGCCGCGTCCACGAGCGCGCCGACATCGACAAGGCGCTGCGCGCGAAGGACCCGTACGCCGCGCTCCGCTACGAGCCCGAGCCCGGCTCGCATGGCACGCACGTGACGGACATCGCCGCCGGGAACGGCCGCGGCACGGGCACGCCGGGCGTCGCGCCGAACGCCGACCTCGTCTTCGTCGAGCTGTCCGCGGGCGACCTCCCCTGGGACGGCCCGGATGTCGTCGGCCGCACCTTCGGCGACTCCGTCCACCTCGTCGAGGCGCTCAAGTTCATCTTCGATCGCGCCGGGGAGAGGCCCTGCGCCGTGAACATCAGCCTCGGCACCAATGGCGGCCCGCACGACGGCAGCACGCTCGTCGAGCAAGCCATCGACGCGCTCGTGGCGGCGCGCCCTGACCGCGCCGTCGTCATCGCGGCGTCGAACGCGTACGCGGACGGCATCCACGCGTCCGGCGTCGTCCGCGCCGGCAAGACGGCGGACGTCTCCTGGGAGATCAGCCGCGGCGACGACACCTCCAACGAGGTCGAGCTCTGGTACGACGGCGACGACCGCTTCGACGTGGAGCTCATCGGCCCGGACGGCGAGTCGGCCGGGCGGGTCGCGCTCGGAGAGAGCGCCACCGCGAGATCGAAGGGCCGCACCGTGCTGTTCGCGGCGCACCGGGCGAAGGACCCGAACAACGGCGACAACGTCGTGAACGTGTTCCTGGACGTCGGCGCGCCGCCGGGGCCCTGGACGCTGCGGCTCCACGGGGCGGACGTGAAGGACGGGCGCTTCCACGCGTGGATCGAGCGGGACGACGCAGGCCCGTCGTCGTTCGCGGCGCGGCCGCTCGACAACTCCCACACGCTCGGGTCGATCTCGTGCGGGCACCACTCGATCGTGGTCGGCTCGTTCGACGCGCACCGGGCGGCGGCGCCGATCTCTTTCTTCTCGAGCGCCGGACCGACCCGCGACGGACGGCACAAGCCGGAGGTGAGTGCGCCGGGGCACCAGGTCGTCGCGGCGTCGGCGAGATCCAGCGACGGCGCGATCGCGATGTCGGGGACGAGCATGGCGTCGCCCGCGGTGACGGGGCTCGCCGCGCTCGTGCTCGCGGAGGCCCGCGCCGCGGGGCGGTCGCTCTCCATCGAGGAGCTCCGCGCGATCGTCCTCTCGGCCGTCACGCCGGCCGGCGCGGCCGGATGGGACGCGCGCTACGGCAACGGGCGGGTGTCCGCGCGGCAGGCGGTGGAGGCGGTGCTCGCGGCGAGCGGGAAGCGGCCGGCGAAGCGGGTCACTGCGCGGAGGCGGGTGCGCGCGGGCCAGGCGCGGGAGGAGCGGCAGGGCTGAGTCGAGCGCCGTCCTCGACATTCCGCTCGCCCTTCGACAGGCTCAGGGCGAGCGGATTCAAGCCAGTCACGCGAGCGGATCCCGTCGGCGCAGGGAGCGAGTGGTTTCCCCGAGACTGAAGGAAAGCCGGGCTCCGCTCACTCATCCACCCGGATCACGCCCTTCTTCAGCGCGAACCGCACGAGCTCCGTCCGGTTGTGCACCTGGAGCTTCTCCATGACGTGCTCGCGGTGGCTCATGGCGGTCTTCACGCTGATGCCGAGGACCTCGGCGACCTCCTTGTTGGACCGCCCCTCCGCGACGAGCTTCAGGACCTGCTTCTCGCGGTCGGTCAGCGCCTCGTAGGGATCGGCGGCGCCGCCGGGGGTGGCCTGGCCGGCGTCCTGCATGGCGGTCCGGGCGACCTCCGGATCGAGCACCAGGCCGCCGCGGTTCACCGCGCGGATGGCGTTCGCGAGCTCGGACCCGGCCGACTTCTTCAGCACGTAGCCGGCGACCCCGGCCTTGAGCAGGCGCCGCACGTACTCGCGATCCTCGTACTGGGACAGGATGAGGACCTTCGATCGCTTGCCGAGCTTGTGCAGCTCGAGGGCGGCCTCGATGCCCCCCAGGCCGGGCATGGCGATGTCCATGAGCACGACGTCGGGGTCGAGCCGCTCGACCTGGGCGATGGCCTCCTTGCCGTCCGCCGCGTCGCCGACGACCTCGATGTCGGGGTGGAGCTGCAGGAGCGCGCGGATGCCCTCACGCAGGATGGCGTGGTCGTCCGCGATGAGGACCCGGATCTTGCTCATGCCACCACTCCTCCACGCCCTTCCTTCGCCCCGTCGGCCTGCGCCGGCTCCGCCGGCGGGAGCGGGACGCGCACCTGCACCCGCGTCCCCTGACCCGGCGCCGAGTCTATCCGAGCCGAGCCCCCGAGGATCTCCGCTCGCTCGCGGATTCCGAGCAGGCCCCAGGGCCGCCGTCCCTCGCGCCGCGCGGCGGCCTCCACGTCGAAGCCCCGGCCGTCGTCCTCGATGTCTATCTGGATGGCGCCGTTCTCCACGCCCACCTGCACGAGCACCGCGCTGGCCTGGGCGTGGCGGGCGACGTTGCTCATCGCCTCCTGGCACATGCGGAAGAGCGCGGTCTCGAGCTCGGGCGGCAGGCGGCGGTCCAGCTCGCCGAACTCGCAGCGGACGGAGATGCCGCGCGTCTCGAGGCTCCGCTCGGCGTACCACTGGATCGCCGAGAAGAGGCCCAGGTCGTCGAGCACGGACGGGCGCAGGTCCAGGATGAGGCGATGGACGTCCTCCAGCGTGCGCAGGGCCACCGCCTTCACCTCGTCGAGCCGCGGCGTCAGCCCGGTCCGGAGCGCGTCCTGCGCGGCCTCGAGCCCCATGGCGAGCACGGCGAGGCTCTGCGTGGTCTCGTCGTGCAGCTCCCGGGCGATGCGCTTCCGCTCGTCCTCCTGCGCGGTGATGACCTTGCGCAGGAGCTGGGAGCGATCCGCGTCCCGCTCGCGCACCCGGGCGAGCGCCTCGTTCAGCTCCCGGGTCCGCTCCTGCACGCGCTGCTCGAGCCCGACGTTCGCCTCCGCGAGCTGCGCGAGCGTCCCGCGCAGCGCCCCGCGCATCCGCTCGAGCGCCCCCCCGAGGCGGCCCACCTCGTCGGAGCCGAGGTCCGGGATGGGCCAATCGAGCTCTCCCCGGGCGATCCGCTCCGCCTCGAAGGTGAGCACGCCCACCGGCCGCGTGACGCTCAGCGCCGCGCCCCAGGCGAACGTGCCGACCAGCGCGAGCTGGAGCAGCAGGCCGATGCCGACGACGTACCAGGGCAGCGATCCCTGCGTCGGCAGCGCCTCCCCGATGGCCTGCCGGACGACTACCGCCCACGGCGCGCTGCCGAGCGGGGCGAAGGTGAGCAGCTCGTCGTCCGGCAGGGCCTCGCCCCCGAGCTCGGGCACGCTGCGGTCCTGGTGGCACCCCCGGCAGCTGACGCTGGTGGTGCGGCGGTCCGACATGAGGCTGCGGAGACCGCCGCCGCAACCGGCCGGCTTCCCGGCGCGCCCGCGGTCGCTCGACGCGACCACCAGGCCGCTCCCGTCCACCAGGTCGGCGAAGCCGCTCCGGCCGCGGCGCAGGTGCTGCAGCATCCGGCCGAAGTCGCGGCGATCCGGGCGGAAGGTGCCGCCGACGACGCCGACCACCTCCCCGGTCCAGCTCCGCACCGGGACGAGCTCGTGGACCACGGCTCCCCGCGCGTCGAGGGAGAGTCCCGACATGCGGGGGCGACCGGTCGCGAGCACCTCCTCCACGAGCGGTCGCGCCGCCTCGGGCACCTCGGTGAGGGTGCCGGTGGGCTCGTGAGCGAGCAGGTGCTGCTCGCGGTCGAGCACGAAGATCGTCTCGCGATAGCGGAGCGACTCGTGGGCCGCCCGGACGAGGCGCTGCTCCTCGGCGTGGTCGGCGTCGCCGAACCCGGCCGAGAGCGCCGACGCGAGCCGCTGCAGCGACTCGAGGTCCGCCGTGAGCCCCTCGTCGAAGTGCGCCGCCACCGCGCCCGCGGCCGCGCTGCGCCCCACGAGGATCCGCTCGTCGAAGCCCCGGATCCAGTAGAGGCCCGCCGCCGCCATGAGCACGATCGGGAAGAAGATCCCGATGCCCATGAGCAGGTACACGCGGGTGCGGAGCGAGATCCCCCCGCCGGAGGTCGATCCCGGCGCGCTCACGGCTCGCGCCTCCCGTGGAGGCTGTGCGCGATGCGGAGGAGCTCGTCCAGATCGCCCTGCGTGCGGAGGACGATGGCGCGCCCCTCCACCATCCAGTTGAGCTCCTGCCAGGCGTCGCCGTCGAGGAGCACCGTCGCGAGGACGGCGGGGTGGCCGCCCACCGCGGTCCGGCGGAAGGACAGGACGTTGCGGTCGCCCATGAGCGCCGGGTCGATCTCCTCGCCCGGCTCGGTGGCCGCGAGGAGCTGCAGCCCGGGCCCCCCGGCCCTGTCCGCGAACGCGAGCTTGACCGAGCCGTGCCGCCCGCCCGCCACGCGGATCTCCGCGGGGGGCCAGGCGAGGCGCTGCGGGTAGTAGCCAGGCAGGACGATGCGCACGCCGAGCCGGCGCTCGGCCTCCTGGATCGTGGCGGCGCGGTGGGCGCCGGAGTCACCGGTGAGCAGGCGCGGCAGCGCGCCCAGCCCGGCCACGACCACCGCCGCGGTCGCCAGCACGTAGGCGAGCGTCGCGAGCATCCGGGCGATCTCGCCGCCCGCGGCGTTCACCCGCGCGGTCATGGCCGTACCGATGGTCATACCACGAAGAACAGCAGCGCCGTGAGGCCCGCGCCCGCCAGCGCGACCCGTGCGCCGCCGTACGGGAGCCGGGCGGGCGCGCCGTCGAGCAGCCGCCGGCAGCGGACCTCGATGTCGTGCGATCGCACCCGCGCCAGCGGCTCGGCGAGCGCGGCGGCGAAGGGGAGCGTGCGGGGCACCGCGGCGCCGCCCGTGGCCCGGTGGAGCTTGAGGAGCCCGCTCGCGAGCGCCACCCGGTCGCCGCACGCGGCCGCGCCGCGCTCGTCGGCGAGCCACTCGGCGTCGCGGGCCAGGGCGCGCGACACCACCTGGAACGCCGGGTTCCAGAACATGAGCGCCCGCAGCCCCATGAGGATCCAGCTCTTCAGCGGATCGCGCCCGGCGACGTGCGCGAGCTCGTGCGCGAGCGCCGCGCGCAGCTCGTCCCGATCGAGCCGCGCCAGCGTTCCGCGAGACACCACGAGGGCCGGGCGCCGCACGCCGGTGCAGAAGAGCACCGGCAGGTCGCGGTCGAGGAACACCACCGGAGGCTCCGGGATGCCGAGCGCGGCGGCGGCGCGCGGCAGCTCCGCGTCAAGCACGGCCGCGCTCTCCGCGCCGGGCAGCTGGCCCTCCGGAGCGCGGCGCCCACGCCCGCGCAGCACGGGGAGGAGGTCCATGAAGAACAGCGCCGCCCCCACCGCCGCGAACGCGGCGAGCCACCACCAGTAGAGGCCGACGCCGAGGAGGCGGACGGCCTCCCAGCTCCGCGCGTCGAAGATCGCGAGGTCCTCGCGGAAGCCCTCGCCGGCGCGGCCCGGGAACAGCGCCACGAGCGCCGGAAACAGCACCAGCGGATAGCCCAGCGCCGTGAGGCGCAGGGCCATCCGCTGGCGAGGTTCGCGCACGCCCCAGCTCCGCACCAGCGCCTCCACGAGCAGCGAGGCGACCAGGGTGTGGAAGATGGCCTGCGCCAGGATGTCAGCCCACGTCGCGCTTTCCACCGTGGCCGGGGGACGCGTGCCCGTGCGCGGAGTGGCCGTGCGCGTCCGGCGGCAGCCCGCCCTCGAGGCGCGCCAGCTCGAGCGGGTGCTCGTGCAGGTAGCGCTCACGGCTGACCTTGCCGGTGAAGATGGACGCGTCGAACGGGAAGACGTCCGGGTTCAGGTGCGCGTTGAAGATGTGCCAGATGGTGATGACGAAGAACGCCATCAGCCCTTCGTTGGAGTGGGCCACCTTGGCGGCGGGGATGATCTCGCCCGGGATCAGCATGGCGGCCTTCACCGGGAAGAAGAGCATGAACCCGGTGACGACCATGATCACGTTGCCGGCGACGAGGCCCCAGTACTCGAACTTCTCCTTGTAGGTGAAGCGATCGTACTGGGGATGCTCGTTCGTCATGCCCAGGTAGTACCGGAGCTGCTGGATGGCGTCCTCGAAGTCCTTCTTCGTCGGGACCATCGAGAAGCCGATCTTGCGCGAGAGGATCGCGGCGATCCCGCTCGCGAAGTGCACCACCGTGGAGATGGCGAGCAGGATCCCGAACCAGCGGTGGATCCAGCGGGTGTTGTCGATGCCGCCGAAGAAGCCGACGAAGGAGTGCGCCCACCCCGTCGTGTAGAACTTCTGCGGCAGCCCCGTGAGGCAGAGGGCCGCGAACGTCGTCATCGTGACGAAGTGCTCGATCCGCTGCTTGAGGCTGAAACGGACGATGTAGTTGCTCATCGATTCACCACGACGCGCCAGAGGTGCAGCGCGATCTGCAGCACGAGCCCGCCCACCATGAACGGGATCATCAGCTTGTAGAAGAGCATCACGCCCCAGACGATCGGCGCCTTCTCCGGAGTCGGCTCGTAGTGCGAGAGCCACGCCTTCGGGAAGCTCTCGCTCGCGCCCTCGTGGCACTTCGCGCAGGTCTTCTGGAGGTTCGACGACATCACGGCGGAGTTCGGGTTGTCGGCCTTCTCGATGTCGTGCACCCCGTGGCAGTCGGTGCAGACGGCGGCGAGGCGGACGCCCGGGCCCTTCTTCTGGCCCTGCTGGAGCGTCGCGGCCATGCCGTGGAAGTCGGCGAGGTAGGTGTCCACGACCTTGGTCGAGAGCCCGTACTTCTTCATGAGCTTCTCGTCGGTGTGGCAGCGCCCGCAGATCTCGGGGGTGCGCATCGCGAGCGCCCCGTCGCGCGGGTCGGTGGTGTCGTGCGCGCGGTGGCAGTCGGTGCACACCGGCACGTCCGAGCTCCCCTCCGCCGCGCGGCCGTGCACGCTCTTCGCGTAGACGTCCGCCTCGGAGGCGTGGCAGCCGGAGCACATCTTCGAGATGCGCGCGCGCGGCTGGCCGGGGCGGGAGATGTCGTGCGCCCCGTGGCAGTCGACGCAGAGCGCGGCCTTGTCGTTGCCCTTCGCCATCACCGCGAAGTGAACGCCGTCGAGCGTCTTCGTGTAGTTCGCGAAGTGGCAGCCCTTGCACTGCTCGTAATACGCGCGGGTCACCTCCCGGCGGGTCTTGAACTTGAGCTCGCCGGTCGCGTGGTCGCTCGTCTTGTCGGTGTGACATTCCGTGCACCGGAGCATCTCGCCGTGCACCGACTTGGCGAACACCTCCTGGTTCACGTAGAGCGACAGCTTCTCGCCGCTCGGTAGGTCGTACGTCTGATCCGGGTCGCTGTGGCAGCCGAGACAGTCCTCGGACTCCGCCGGGATCCCGGCCCAGGCCGGGGATGCGGCGACCGCGACGAGGAGCGGCAGTAGAAATCTCTTCATTGGCCCACCCTGGAGGGAGTCATCAATCCGTTGCACAAAACGGACGAGCGATTCCTACCAGGGAGGCCAGGTGAAAGTCCAACGCCTTCACCCGGATAAAGCCGCGTAAACGCAGTGACATTCTCGAAGAGGCCCGCTCGGCCGCCTGGCGCGCAAAACTCGCCGAAGTCGCAGGCCTCCTCCATCGAGTGCGCAATTTTCGCAAAACGCGCTCTCGAGGCGGAGGAGGATTGACGACCGTCAACGCGAAATGGCCCGAGCGCGTGAACCAGAACGGGCTCCAGCGCGCAGGAACCGCCAGCAGGCGATCGCGAGGCCCTGCGCGATCGACGCAATCCCGCATACGGGCAGGAGAATCACGAAGAGTGCGCCTGCGACGAGGGCCACGAGCGCCACGAGCGGTGCGGCAAGGAGCCGCACCACTCGCGTTGCCGCCTCTGCGACAGGTTGCCGCGCCGTTTCCATACCGTGAACTCGACGCGGGGAGTCCGCGAAAGACGTGCGGGGCGCGGTCGATTGCCGCAGCATGGCGCCCCTCACACCGTGAGGAACGCCGCCGCCAGCGCGCGCCACCCCGCGTCTCCGATCAGCCAGGGCGCAGGTGCCACGAGCTCGCCACCGTCGGCCGCGGCGAAGCCGAGCTGGTCCTCGAGGAAGCGATTCCAGCGCGTGGCCTCTCGCCGCATCCAGCTCTCCGCCGATTCTCCGTGCGGGAGCGACGCCCACGACCCGTCTGCCGGCGAGATCGCGACGAGCCATCCGCGGCCGTACCCTTCGCGCTTCACCAGCCCGGGATCCCGCACGACCGCCGCGTTCACGGCGGCGATGATTCCGGGTACGGGTGCCCGGACGCGCACCTCGCGGCCACCTCCGGAGATCGTGGCGATGGTCTCGCCGCGGGCGACCTGCGTCCCGGCGCGCGGCAGCTCGACCGCGGACACGGCCGGGAGGAGCCGATTGGCCAGGTCGTCCACCCCCAGCTCCAGGGCGCCGCCGATCCGCGGCTGCAGCCAGGTGTGACCGGGGGCGTAGACGAGCCCGGGACGGAAGAGGACGCCGCCTACGCTGTGCAGCCCGAGCCGCCGCTCGCGTCGCCGCTCGACGGCGCGCATCGCGAGCGCCAGCGCGAGCGCGGGGACGGCGAAGAGCGCGATCATGGCGAGGAACACGCCGAACCGCGCCAGGATGCCTCCGAGGAACACGCCGGCCGACTGGAGGACCTCGATCACCGCGGACATGGCTTCCCTCCTCGCTCTCCCGGGCGCGCCCTGCGTGCCGCGCCCGTGACCCGCCCGTGCTCCGACCGCCTCGGCGCGAGCGGTCCTGCCACCACCCCCACCCGCCCCGCCGCTCGCGCGGACGGGGCGGGCGAGGTCCCACCCCACTCACTGCGCGTGGCACATGGTGCAGTCGTCGAACCCGAACGCCTGCTTCCCGTGGCACGCGCCACAGCTCTCCCCCTTCTCCATCGCCGCGTGCTTCACCACGCGGTCGCGGCGCTCGGCCGAGCGGCCGAGGATGCTGAACAGCCTCGGGTGGCAGCTCGCGCACGCCGGCTTCGCCGAGTCGACGTGACTGTCGTGCCGGAAGGTCACCTCCCCCGGGCTCTCCGCCCCCTGCGGCAGGGGCAGCGCCTGCGGCAGCCTCGGCAGGTCACCGGCCAGCGCACCGCCGGCGAGGAGCGCCCCGACCACCGCGCCGATCCTCATGAGCTTCGTCGTCGTCATGGCGGTCTCCGTGCCTAGGTGAGGAAGTGCTCGCGGGCGAGCCGCTCCCAGTCGTCGCCGGCGAGGGCGTGGGCGATGCCGTGGATGGGCGCGCCGCCGTCCTGCAGGACGTGGGCGAGCTCGGGGCTCATCCGGAGCGCGAGCCGCTCGCCGGCGTCCTCCACGAAGTGCCGCGCGGGACCGTCCGTCAGGAGCTGGCGGAGGTTCGCGGCGAGGCGGGGCGCCTTCACCTTGAACAGCCAGCCGGCGCCGTACGGATCCTCGAGGGGCTCCTTGCCGTCCCGGATCTTGGCGTTCACGGCGACCACGGTGCCGTCGATCGGGGAGAGGAGCGGGACCGTGCGCGCCTGGTCGCCCATCGCCAGGGCGGGCTCGCCCTGCGCGACGATCGCGCCGACGGCGGGGAGCTCCACGCGCGCCGGACCGACGAGCTTGTGGGCGAAGTCGTCCACGCCCACCGCGACGAGGCCGTCGTCCTCGAGCCGCGCCCAGGTGTGCCCCGGGTGCAGGTGGACGCCGGCGGGCAGCTGGAACCACCCGGCGGTGGGCCGCAGCGCCCGGGCGCCGGCGGCGACCGCGGCGGCGGCGCGCGCGACGGGGCGCGGCGCGGCGACGCGGACGGTGGCCTCCTTCAACCGCCCGCCCTGGACGTAGCGCCAGAAGGGGATGAAGAGGAGCAGGTAGCCGACTGCGAGGGCGTACTCGAGGAGCTTGGCGGGGTAGATGCTCAGGAAGTCATGGGCCATGACGTCCTCCCTCAGTGATGCCCGGCCGCGAAGCGTGGGTCTTCGCGGAGGATGGGCATGCGGTTCACGATCCACCGGAACGCCAGCACGCCGATGGTGACGAGGGTGATCGAGACGATCACCTCGCTCGCGCTCGGCACGTAGCGGACCGGCTGGTTCCAGTTGAAGGCGACGATCGAGACGTTGAGGCGGTTCAGGATGACCCCGAGGACCCCCATCACGCCGGCCGCGCGGACCAGCTTCACCTTGGCGTTGCGGGCGCCGTAGGCGAAGAGGAACGCCGGCACGAGCACGAACCCGACCGTCTCGACCAGGAAGAGCGCGCCGTAGGCGGTGGGCAGGTAGCCCCAGGCGTGCCCGTCGATGACCCCCTGCAGCTTCAGGAAGAAGTAGGCGAACATGACGAGCGCCCCCGCCTTCCCGAGCCCGAGCGTCAGCTTGTCCATGTCGACGTGGTTGCCCGCGACCTGCGAGTGGAACGCGCGGTGCGACAGCATCGACTCGACGATGACCATCGAGATGCCCGCGATGATCGCGGAGATGAAGAAGAAGACGAAGATGAAGGGCGTGTACCAGAGCGGATGGAGCTTCGTCGGCGCGAGCAGGAACAGCGAGCCGAGCGCGCTCTGGTGCATGGTCGAGAACATCACGGACAGGACCGTGAGCCCGATGAGCGCCTTGCGCATCACCGCGTGGAGCTTCCTCCAGCCGAGCCACTCGAAGGCCGGGACCGTGAACTCCAGCAGGAGCACGGTCGTGTAGCACATGACGCACCAGGCGACCTCGAACAGCGCCGAGGCGGTGCCGAAGTTGAACATCGCCATCACGATGTTCCAGGGGCGGCCGAGGTCGGCGAGCAGCCCGATCACCGCCATCACGTAGCCGAGGAACGCCGTGAGGATCGCCGGCCGCTCGATGGGGTGGTACTCCTCGAGGCCGAAGATCTGGACGGTCGCGCCGATGGTGAACCCGCCCGCGGCGAGCGCGATGCCGGTCATCATGTCGAACCCGATCCACAGGCCCCAGGGGGCGGTCTGGGAGAGGGCCGTGGTGGCGCCGAGCCCGGCGATGAAGCGGTAGACGAAGATCGGCAAGCCGACCACGAGGATCGCCGCGGCGATGGCGTTCCCCTTGGTGCAGCAGGAGCGGGCGTACTCGCGCCACCCCATGCCGAGCAGGATCTTCTCGCGGACGAACGACTGCTGGGCGGTGACGGCGCCGGCCTGGACGCTAGCCATGGTGGTCCTCCTTCCCGTGCTCCTCGCCCTCGGCCCCGTTCTTGCGCCGCGAGAACACGTAGAGCCCCATCAAGAGCGGGGGCCACAGGGTCATCACGAACGGCGGGGCGCTCAGCGCGCCGGAGACGTGGCTGGGGATGTCCTTCTCCGGCACGTCGGCGCGGAACGCGAGCTTCTCGAGGTCGAGGTCGGTGATGTAGAGCCAGCTCGTGCCACCGGCCTCGTGCTCGCCGTAGACGTGCGGCACGTACTTGCCGGGGTTCGTGTAGATGCGGGTCTTCGCGAGCTCGAGCAGCTCGGAGCGGCGGCCGAAGGTCAGCGCGCCGGAGGGGCAGACCTCGGTGCACGCGGGCTTCAGGCCCTTCGCCTGGCGGTCCGCGCAGAACGAGCACTTCCGCACGCGCGGCTTCCAGCTGTCGTACTCGTACTTCGGCACGTCGAAGGGGCACGCGACCATGCAGTAGCGGCAGCCCATGCACTTCGACGGGTCGTACACCACCGGGCCCTCCGGCGACTTGTCCATCGCGCGGACCGGGCACGCCGAGGCGCACCCGGGGGCGAGGCAGTGCATGCACTGCTTCTTGGCGAAGCGGACCGTGCCGTCGTCCTTCTCGGCGCGGTTCACGACGGTGAAGACCTGCGGCGCGGTGTCCCGCCGCTGCAGCATCACGTCGTCGCTCTCGGGCGGCGTCGGGAGCTCGTTCTTCTCGGCGCACGCGGCCTCGCAGGCGCGGCAGCCGACGCAGAGGGTCGTGTCGACGAGCACGCCCGGCCCGTCCGTCCCCTCTGCGTGCGGCGTGGCCGCCGACGCCGAACCGGCGCCCGCGGCCCCTGCCGTCACTGCGGCGATCTTGATGAACTCTCTGCGTCCGATGCTCATGGTCGTCTCCGGCGAACCGGCTCCGCTAGCTGGCGGCGACGAGGTTCATGGTCCCGAGCACCGCGACTCCGAACAGCGCGATCACGAAGGCGAACATCATGGCGAGCTCCTTTGGGCCTGCGGGGTGGTGGCTCTTCTCGACTCCTCGCAAGAGCACGCGACGGGCCATCGTGGAGGCGAGCGCACGCGCGGCGCGGAACGGCGCTGTTTACGGTGGGTTATGGAGCCGGCGCGCGACCGCGCCGCGACGCCGCGCCCTCGCGGGACGCCGGCGAGCGTCGAGAAGCTCTACGACCCCGCGCCGGGGCGAAGGTGGCGCCCTCCGCGATCACGCACGGTTACGTGCGATTCGCGCCCTGCTGAGGAGTTACTCCACGGGCGTGGAGGGATTCAACGCCGCTCGGGAAGGGGCCACTTCGCAGCGACGGCGCAGGGCGCGCCGGGATGCAATCCCCTGATGAAGAGCCCCGGACGCGCGCGACCGTCCGCCGCGCCGCTGCGCGGATCGGTCCCTCAGGGAAGCGGGCTCAGCCGGACCGCCTGCGCGAACGGGTCGTTGCGCTCGCCGCTCACGCACACCGGCGCGCCGTCCACGACCCCGCAGCTCGCGCCGGCGCGGCGGAACGGCGCGAGGGCCTGCGCATGCACGACGTAGATCGTCGCGCCGTCGAGCTGCCCCCGGGCCACCGCGCCGTACAGCTCCTGACAGGAGGAGGCCGCGCGCTCGGGGTCTAGCCGCGCGGCGTACGATCCGTTGAAGGTGGCCCCGAGCCGGTAGGCGACGTGCGCGAGGCCGACCTGCGCGTCCCACGGCCAGATCGGCGGCCCGCACCCGTCCGGCTGCTCCGCCACCGGCTCCCCGCCCGCGATGAGGTAGGGCGGATACATCGCGAGGTGCCGGTAAGCGCCGCGCGCGAGCCCCCAGACGTCCGAGCCGGGCGGTCGCCACGGCTCCGCACCCAGCCGGACGGGGACCGGAGGCGCCACGTCCGCCGCCTGCACCCCGAGCGCGATCGCGAGGACGGCGACGAGGACCCGGGGCCGCGACCGCAGCGCCGCCGCGAGCAGCGCGATCGCGCCGAGGAGCACGACGTAGTGCACCGGCCAGACGAACCGGCCCGACGACCGGAACGTGCCCCCGAGCGCGGGGACGAGCGCGTACAGCCCGACCTTCGCGATCCGCTCGCCGCCCCAGGAGATCGCGTCGGAGAGGGCGAACGCGAACAGGAGCACCGCCACGGCGGCGACCGGCGCCGCGCGCGCGAAGGCGCCGGTCGAGGGCCGGGCGCCGCGCGGGACGAGGGCGAGGACGATCGCCGTGGCCGCCAGCAGCAGGACCCCGCCCCCCAGATATCCGAACCCCTCGTACTGACCGGCCCGAACCGGAAGGCTCGCGAGGGCGCGCGACCAGCCCATCGGGTTCACGAGGGTGGCGAGGTCGGAGGAGAAGTAGCCGAAGCCCTCGGCCTTGGACCGGACGCCGTTGCCGACGAAGCCGAAGAGGGCGAGCCCGGCGCCGGCCGCCAGCGCGGCGGCGGCGAGGCCGCCCGCGAGAAGCGCGACGCCACGCCGCTCGACGGCCGCGAGCCGGACGACCAGCGCGGCCGCGAGCGCGGCGGTCATCACCACGAAGTACGGGTGCACACCTGCCGCACCCCCGACGAGCAGGAGCGCGGCCAGCAGGCGGGCACGGATCCGCGCGGGGTCCACGGGCGCGAGGGCGAGCCACAGCGCGACGAGCACGATCCAGTGGGCGCACAGGCTCGCGTGGCCGGTCAGCGGCCCGACGAGGCGATGGAGCAGCGGCGGCGCGAGCGCGAACAGGGCGCCACCGAGCGCCTGCGCCGCGGCGTTCGGGGTCGCGAGCTTCACGAGCTTCGCGCCGACGAAGCCCTGCAGCGCGAACGCTGCGAGGAGCCAGGCCCCGACGTACTGGAAGTCCTGCGGAAGCACGGACGCGACGGGACGCAGCGCGATCGCCACCAGGGGGATCGAGTCGGTGAAGCCGAGCGTCGAGCCGACGGGGTACGGGTACAGCGGGTTGGCGCCCAGCGGCAGCGAGAACGGCGCCGACCGGAAGAACAGCCAGCCGAGGTGGTTGGCGGCCCAGTCGCCGTGCATGAGCCAGCCGACGTTCCTCGGATCGACGGCGTCGAGCCCCACCTGCAACGCCAGCCAGACCACGCCGGCGAGGGCCGCCCCGAGCGCGGGACCGTGCGCGCGCGCGACGCGGGCGAGCGCGGGCGAGCCAGGTGTTCCGGCGCGGTCGCCGGCGGCGAGCGGGGGCTCGCCCGGAGCCATCTCGGAGGCGTCTCTCACGGCGGGGGAGGATCGCCGCTCCCCTCCCGAGGTGTCAAACGTGCGGGTCGGGCCGCCGCCTGGAGGGCGCCGGCGCGCCCGGTAGGCGAACCGCCCCCCTATCCCCTCGCGTTCCGCTCGCCCTCGTGCGCGGCGTCCGCCTCCTCGCCGTCGCGACGCAGCCCGTACTTCCTCATCTTGTTGTAGAGCGTCACCCGGTCGATCCCGAGGATGCGCGCCGACTGGCTCACGTTCCCGTTGGCGTGCGCCAGCACCGCCGCGACGTGGCGCTTCTCGACCTCCTCGAGCGAGGCGAGCGTGCCGGGCTTGGACGCGGCCTCGAGCCGCGTCGGGAGCCCCAGGTCGGAGAGCTGGATGACGGTCCCCGTCGCGACCACCGCGCCACGCTCCAGCACGTTGCGGAGCTCGCGCACGTTGCCCGGCCAGTCGTGGGCCATGAGGGCGCCCATCGCGTCGGGCGAGACCCCCTCGATGCGCCGCTTCATCTCCACCGAGAGCCGCTCGACGAAGTTCTCGACGAGGAGGGGGATGTCCTCGCGCCGCTCGCGCAGCGGGGGGACGAGGATGGGGATCACGTTGAGGCGGTAGAACAGGTCCTCGCGGAACTTGCCCTCGTGCGCCGCCCGGCGCAGGTCGCGGTTCGTCGCCGCGATGATCCGGACGTCCACCTCGATGGGCTCGTTGCCGCCGACCCGGTGGAAGCGCCGCTCCTCGAGCACGCGCAGCAGGTCGAGCTGCAGCTTCGGGCCGATGTCGCCGACCTCGTCGAGGAAGAGCGTGCCGCCGTGCGCCGCCTCGAACTTGCCCTTGCGGCGCGAGATGGCGCCGGTGAACGACCCCTTCTCGTGGCCGAACAGCTCCGACTCCAGGAGGCTCTCGGTGAGCGCCGCGCAGGAGACCGCCACGAACGGGCCGCCGGCGCGCGGGCTCTCCGCGTGGACCGCCCGCGCGAGCACCTCCTTGCCGCTTCCGGACTCGCCGAGCACCAGGATGGTGGAGTTCGATCGGGCGGCGGTGCGCGCGAGCTCGAACACCGACTGCATCGCCGGGCTCTTCGAGAGGAGGTCGCGGAAACGGTACTCCTGCTTCAGCGCCTGGCGCAGGACCGCGTTCTCCCTCACGAGCGACTGCTGGGAGACGATCTTCTGCATCATGATCGACAGCTCCTCGGGATCGAACGGCTTCACGAGGTAGTCGTAGGCGCCCAGCTTCATCGCCGTCACCGCGGTGTCCACCGTCGCGTAGGCGGTCATGATCACCACCGCCAGCTCCGGCTGGAGCTTCTTCGCCGCCTCCAGGACCTGCAGGCCGTCCATGCCCGGCATCTTCAGATCCACGATCATGATGGACCAGCGCTCGCTCTTCAGCTTCTCCACGGCGGAGCGGCCGTCGGGCAGCGGCGCCACGACGTAGCCGTCCTTCTCCAGCCAGCCGCCCAGCGACTCGCGAACGATCTCCTCGTCGTCGACCACCAGGATGCGGGTCGTCTCGGTCGGCATGGCTTCACGCTCCTCCAGCGAGCTCTTCGAGGTGTCCCCGGCACTCGCCGCAGAGGTCGACGCCCTTGGCGTCCACCTCGCGCACGGCCGGCGAGCGCGACATGACGCAGTGCTCGTGGCCGCAGTGCACGAGCCCGAACGCGTGCCCCACCTCGTGCACCGCCTCCTTCGCGAGCCGCTCCACGAGCTGCGCGCGGCCTCCGGCGGGATCCAGGAGGCGCTTCAGCGAGACCACCGCGGCCCCGCCGCCCAGCTGGGCCTCCCCGAACACGTAGGTGAGGATGGGGATGAACAGATCCGCGTCGGTGACGCCGAGCACCTTCCCCGCGCCGGGCCCGGCCTCGCCGAGCCAGCCCAGGATCGGGGTCGTCCGGTACTGCTTCCGCTTCTCGTCGTAGGCGTGGCGCGGCCGCTCCGGGGAGTCCCAGAGGAAGACGGGGCGGCCGAACGCGGCGGCGAGGTGGAGGCGCACGTGCTCCATCAGCTCGTGATCGACCTCCTCCTCACCGATCCACCAGACGAAGATCGATGACATTCCGGTTCCCGGCGGTGGCGGGCTCCTCGCCGCCGCCCCGCGCTGCGCGCCTGTTCATCCCCTCACCTCCGACGGCGCCTCTGCCCAGGGGCGCGGCGGGATCCGGAACGCGATGCGCGTCCCCTTCCCCACCTCGCTCGTCAGGTCGACCTTCCCTCCGTGGCGCTCGACGATGCCGTACACGACCGACAGCCCGAGGCCCGTGCCGCGCTCCTTCGTGGTGAAGAACGGGTCGAAGATCTTCGTGAGGTGCTCCGGCGCGATGCCGGGGCCGGTGTCCTTGAACGCGACCTCCACCCAGCGGCCGCCGTCCACGAGCGCGCTCTCGATCTCGAGCCGCCCGCCGCGCCCCATCGCCTCGATGGCGTTCATGATGACGTTGACGCAGGCCTGACGGAGCTGCCCGAAGTCGGCGGAGACCACCGGGATCGCGCCGAGCCGCTTGTCGAGCGTGACGCCCTGGATCCGGATCTGGTTGGCGAGGAGGAGGACCGCCTCCTCCACCACCTCGTTCACGTCCACGTCCTTCACCGCGAGCGGCCGCTCGCGGGCGAAGTCGAGCAGGTTCCGCACGATGGCGGTGCAGCGCTCCGTCTCCCGCTGGACGAGGTGGAGGTGCTTGATGAGGGCCGCCCGCGTCGCCTCGTCCGGCACGCCCTGCTCGAGGGTCCGCACGATGAGCTTCGCGAAGGTGAGGATGCCGGCGAGCGGGTTGTTGATCTCGTGGGCGATGGAGGCGGAGAGCTTGCCGAGGGACGAGAGCTTCTCGTTGCGGACGAGCTGGTCCTGGGCCGCGCGCAGCGCGGCGGTCCGCTCCTGCACCTCGCGCTCGAGCCCGTGCATGAGGGAGTCGAGGTCGCCCTTCGCCTTGCGGAGCGAGCGCGTCATGTCGTTGAAGGACGCGCCGAGCAGGCCGAGCTCGCCCTTCCAGGTGACCGGGATCTCGAGCTCGAGCTGATCGCGCGCCACCCGTCGCGTGGCCTGGACGAGCGCGGCGACCGGTCGGACCAGGTGGTGCCGCGTGTACAGCCAGGCGAAGCTGCCGAGCAGCGCCGCCGCCGCCGCCGCCGCCGCGAGCGTGCGCCAGCGGAACCCGGCGGTCTCCGCGTCGAGGCGCCTGAGCGAGACGGCCACGTCGAGGACCCCGAGGACCTTCCGCTGCGCCGGGTGGGCGTGGCAGGCCGCGTTCGCGCAGGAGGCCTCGTTGTAGATGGGGGTGATGATCCCGAGGACGCGGTGCCCGTTCGTGGGGAAGACGCGGCTCCGGTCCTGCAGGTCGACGTGGTGGAGCGGCTCGCCGGCGGCGTGACAGCCGGAGCAGGCCTCCGCGTTCCGGTCCACGGTGCGCCCGATCTCCCCCCGCTCGGTCGAGTAGGTGATGAGGCCCTCCGCGTCCATCATGCGGACCTTCTCGATCCCGGGCTGGCCGCCGATGTCCTGCATGATGAGGTAGGCGTCGCCGCGGCGGTCCTGGAGCATCGCGCGGTGGAGCGAGTTGCGGATGGTGTGGCTGAGGAGGTCGGACTCGGCGACGACCTGCGAGAGCAGGTGGCGCTGCACCGCGACCTCGGCGAAGAAGAACGCGGCGATCACGCCCAGCGCGACGAAGCCGATCATCACGAAGAGCTTGGTGGAGAGCCGCTGGTACCAGGGGATCTCGAGGCCGAGGTCCCCGAGCGACCGAGGGGCGATGGCCCGGGCGAGCCGCTCGAGCGCGCGCGTCTCCTCGCCTCGGTCGGGACGCTGCGCGGGCCCGCGCTCGCCGTCTCGGGGCGCGCTCTCGGCCGGGTTCCCTGCGGCCCTCGACATCCTGCCCCCTTCGGAAGCCGCCGCCTCGCGATGCTTCGATCACCGATACGCTCGGGACACGTGCGAGGCCTTGTCGCACATCAACACCGACGCATTACGTGGCGCAATGTTTGGGGCGTAATTGCGCTCAATCGCCGCACCATTGCGGAGCGCGCCGCGCTCAATCGCCGCACCATTGGGGAGCGCCCGCGGTGAGCCGGAATGTGGACCGAGCCGTCCTCACCTCCTCACCCTGGCCGCCCGGCGCGAGGCACGGCGTGAGCCGGGTACCCGGCAGGGAGACCGGTCCCGTCGAGAGCGGCCTCGGCGTACGACGCGCGGCGCTGCCGCACCGTGGGGCGCTTCCCCACCTTTGCGCCATATCCCCCATGTCTGGGAGACCGGCGCTGGGGCGGGAGGCGCATCCCATGGAGGACCACACACGTAACCTGCCGTTCTCTCGACGGTTTCACCAAACGTTCGGCTGGCACACCGGACGCAGCGCACCGGCCTGCCTACGAGTTCACCGGGAGGGGGCCGGGGCTGGCCGTGAGCGCGAGCGCTGGCGTGCGCGCGGCCGGCCCCGCTTTTTTTGGTAGCCTGCCCCACCCGTGACCACCGCTCGCGCCATCCTCCTCGTCCAGTGCCCCGACCGCCCCGGGATCGTCGCCGCGATCTCCAGCTTCCTCTTCCGCCACGGGGCGAACATCACCGACTTCGACCAGCACACCGCCGACGAGGAGGGCGGCGTCTACTTCACGCGGCTGGAGTTCCAGACCGACCGCCTCGACCTGCCGATCGAGGATCTCGAGCGCGCGTTCGCGCTCGACGTCGCGCGCCCGTTCGCGATGGACTGGCGGCTCACGCTCTCCTCCCAGCGCAAGCGCATCGCGGTGCTCGTCTCGAAGCACGACCACGCCATGCTCGAGCTGCTCTGGACGTGGAAGCGCGGCGATCTCCGCGGCGACGTGACGCTCGTGGTCTCCAACCACCCGGATCTGCGCCCGGCCGTCGAGGCGTTCGGGGTCCCCTTCGAGCACGTGCCCAACACGCGCGAGATCCGCCCGCAGGCGGAGGCGCGGCTCGCCGAGCTCCTCGACGGACGCGCCGACGTCGTGGTGCTCGCCCGCTACATGCAGATCGTCTCGCCCGACCTGGTCGCCCGCTGGCCGAACCGGATGATCAACATCCACCATTCGTTCCTGCCGGCGTTCGTGGGCGCCGACCCGTACCGCCAGGCGCACGAGCGCGGGGTCAAGATCGTGGGCGCGACCGCGCACTACGTGACGGCCCAGCTCGACGCCGGACCGATCATCGAGCAGGACGTCGGGCGGGTGACGCACCGCCACGACGTGGAGGACCTCAAGCGGCTCGGCCGCGAGCTCGAGCGCAGGGTCCTCGCCCGCGCGGTGCACTGGCACTGCGAGGACCGGGTGATCGTCCACGGGAACAAGACGGTCGTGTTCGATTAGAGAGGGGACTGCGTCCCTCCGCCCACCGTCCTGAGCCTGCCGAAGGGCGGTGGGGCCCCTCCCGCGCTTCGCGCCGCTTCGCGCGGGGCCCTCCCACGGCACCGGGCGCCCGGATGGTCGCCGGCTGGGGGAGCGCGGCGGCGGGCCCCGCGTGGCGGTCCGCGCCATCTTCTGGGGCAGGAGGTCCGAATGCCTGCCCGGACGCTGAACCTCATCCTCGCGCTGTGGCTGTTCTTCTCGGCCTTCGCCTGGCCGCGCTCCTCCGCCTCGTTCACCAACGCCTGGGTGGTGGGGCTGCTCGCCGCCATCTTCGCGGTGATCGGGATGACGAACGCGCGCGCCCGCTTCGCGAACACCGCCCTCTCGGCCTGGCTGCTCGTCTCCGCCTTCGTGCTGCCGCTGCGCTCGCCGTCGGCGCGCTGGAACGACCTCGCCGTGGCGATCGCGATGCTGCTGCTGTCCCTCGTGCCGGGCACGATGTACCGCCGCGCGACGGCCTGAGGTCAGGGCGGCGGTCGCGTCAGGGAGACGGCCGCTCCACGGGCGCGGCCGTCTCGGCGCGGCGCGTCTTCACGAACGAGAAGATCATCGCGCCGCCGAGGATCGCGACGACGACGGCGAGCGACACGAGCGGGTGCACGTGGATCCACCGCGACACGAGCATCTTCCCGCCGATGAACACCAGCACGGCCGAGAGGCCCGCCGACAGGTACTCGAACCGGTTGAGCAGCTGCGCCACCGCGAAGTAGAGCGAGCGCAGCCCCAGGATCGCGAAGATGTTCGACGTGAACACGATGAACGGGTCGAGCGTCACGCCGAAGATCGCGGGGATGGAGTCGAGGGCGAACACGACGTCCGAGATCTCGATGAGCGCGAGCGCGAGGAGGAGCGGCGTCGCCACGATGCGCCCCGCGTCGCGGAGGAAGAACGCGTGGCCCTCGATGCGGTGCGTCGAGGGGATCACCCTGCGCAGCGTGCGAAAGGCCCAGCTCCGCTCCGGGTGGTGCTCCTCCTCCTTGTGGAAGAACAGCCTCACCCCCGTGACGAGGAGGAAGGCGCCGAAGACGTAGATGAGCCAGTGGAACCGCGAGAGCAGCGCGGTGCCGCCGACGATCATCACGGCGCGCAGCACGAGGGCGGTCACGATGCCCCAGAACAGCACGCGGTGCTGGTAGGCCGCGGGGATCGCGAAGGTCCCGAAGATGATGACGAAGACGAAGAGGTTGTCGACCGAGAGCGACTTCTCGATGAGGTAGCCGGTCAGGAACTCGATCGCGGGCCGCGTGCCGAACTTCCACCAGATGAGCCCGTTGAAGAGGAGCGCGAGCGCGATCCAGAAGGCGGTCCAGCGAAGCGCCTCCTTCGTCGTGATGACGTGATCCTTGCGGTTGAAGACGCCCAGGTCGAGCACGAGCATCGCCAGCACGAATGCGACGAACCCGCCCCACAGCCAGGGGGTGCCCACGGTGTGCATCATCCGGCTCGTCTCCCGAGCGCCTGCGGCGGCGCGGCCTCTTCATAGACCGCCGGGCCCCGGCCAGGATGAGAAAGTTTCGGGGGATCCGTTAGGATTTCTCTCGGCATGGAGTGGCTCAACTACCACCACCTCTTCTACTTCTGGACGGTGGCACGCGCGGGCAGCATCGCCAAGGCCAGCCAGGAGCTCCGCCTGGCGCAGCCGACCATCTCCAACCAGCTGAAGACGCTGGAGGCGAGCCTGGGCGTGAAGCTCCTCGAGCGGCAGGGGCGGCGGCTCGTCCTCACGGACGTCGGGCGCACGGTCCTTCGGTACGCCGACGACATCTTCCGCACCGGCAGCGAGCTGCAGCGAGCCGTCAAGGGACTCCCGACCGGGCAGCGGCTGCGCCTCGTGGCGGGGGTCGTGGACGTCATCCCCAAGCGGATGGCGGCCCTCCTCCTGGAGCCGGCGGTGGACGCGCACCCCGATCTCACGCTCGTGTGCCGCGAGGGGCCCCTCCCCCAGCTCCTGGCCGCGCTGGCGCTGCACGAGCTGGACGTCGTCATCGCGGACGTGCCCGCGTCGGAGGAGGTGAAGGTGAAGGCCTTCAACCACCGCCTCGGCGACTGCGGCACGACCTTCTTCGCGGCGGCCCGCCACGCGCACCTCAAGAAGGGGTTCCCGCGCTCCCTCCAGGGCGCGCCGGCGCTCCTGCCCTCCACCGGAACCGCCCTCCGGCGCTCCCTGGACGCGTGGCTCGACGCGGCCGAGCTCCGGCCGGAGCTCGCGGGGGAGTTCGACGACAGCGCCCTCATGATGGCGTTCGGCGCGCGCGGCCTCGGCGTCTTCGCGGCGCCGCGGGTCCTCGAGGATCAGATCCGCTCGGAGATGGGGGTCCAGGTGATCGGGCGCGCCGACGAGGTGCGCCAGTCGTTCTACGCCATCACCGTCGAGCGGCGGCTGCGCCACCCGGCGGTGGTCTCGATCGCCGAGGCGGCGCGGGACGCGCTCTTCGGCGCGGCCGCCTGACCTTGATTTTCCCTCAGCCTCGCGCCGACATTTTGTATTGGACTGGGTGTCGCCCGGGGGGCATGTCTATCGCGTGCCCGGAGGCACCCTCATGATGAACCAGCTCAAGACCATCCTGCTGCTCGGCGCCCTCTCCGCGATCCTCGTCGGCATCGGCGCGAGCCTCGGCCCCAACGCATTCTGGCTCTTCACCGCCATCGCCGTCGCGATGAACCTCGTCTCCTACTTCTTCTCGGACCGCATCGTCCTCCGCATGCACGGCGCCCGCGAGCTGCCGGAGGGCGAGGCGCCGCGGCTGCACGCCGTGGTCGCGGAGCTGGCCGGGCGCGCGGGCATCCCGAAGCCGCGCGTGTTCTTCATCGACGACCCCCACGCCAACGCGTTCGCGACGGGGCGCAACCCGAAGCACGCCGTGGTCGCCGTGACCCGCGGCATCGTGGAGATCCTCGACGAGCGCGAGCTGCGCGGCGTGCTCGCCCACGAGATCGCGCACGTGGCGAACCGCGACATCCTCGTGGCGAGCGTGGCGGCGGGGCTCGCGACCGCCATCTCGCACCTCGGCAACGCCCTCATGTTCGCCGGGATGTTCGGCGGCGGGAGCCAGGACGACGAGGAGGGCGGCTCGCCCGCCGGCGGGCTCGCCCTGGCGCTCCTCGCGCCCATCGGCGCGACCCTGGTCCAGCTCGGCATCTCGCGCTCGCGCGAGTACCTCGCCGACGAGACCGGCGCGCGCCTGTCGGGCGATCCGCTCGCGCTGGCGGGCGCCCTCGACAAGCTCCACCAGGCCGCCTCCCACGTCCCGAGCGCGGCCACGCCGGCCACGGCGAGCCTGTTCATCGTGAACCCCTTCGGCGCGGTCGCCGGCGGGCTCGCCCGGCTGTTCTCGACCCACCCGCCCGCCGAGGAGCGCATCCGCCGGCTCCGCGCGCTCGCGCACACGGTCCGCGGGCCCGCGTTCGACCCGGCGGGCAGCGCGCCGCGCTCGCGCCTCGTGCGCTGAGCGGCGTGCCACCGTCCGCGCGCCGCGGGCGTTCCACTCGCGGCGCGCGCGCGAAATCGTTAAGAGGAGCTCGATGAACGCACCCAAGGTGACCGTCTACACCAAGCGAAGCTGCCCGTACTGCGTGCGCGCCAAGGCGCTCCTCGCGCGCAAGGGCGTCGCCTTCCAGGAGATCGACGTGGAGGGCGACGACGCGCTCCGCTCGTGGCTGGTGGAGCGCAGCGGACAGCGCACGGTGCCGCAGGTGTTCGTCGGCGACCGGTCCCTCGGCGGCTTCATGGACGTCGACGCCCTCGACCGCGAAGGGCGGCTCGATCCCATCCTCCGCGGCGAGGCGGCGTAGCGGAATACCACCGCGGAGTTCGTTTGACTGGCGGCGGTATCTCCTCCAGAAAGGGGGCGAGCGATGCTCTCTCCCCTGCCCTCCGGTGGCCCCGCCCGCCGTCTCCTCGGCGCAGCGGCCGCTCTCCCGCTCCTGGCGGCGTGCGGCACGCTCTCCCCGTCGCGCTACGTCGCAGATCGCACCGCACCGCCGCCGGACGTCGCGCGCGTCGCGAGGGCTGAGGGCGCGGCGCCCGTCGCGCCTCCTCCTTCGGCCCCGGCGCCCGCGGCGGCGGAGCCCCGCTCGCTCGCGGATCTCGTGGACCTGGCGCTCTCACGCGACCCGGCGACCCGGGCCGCGTGGCACGACGCGCGCGCCGCCGCCGCCCAGGCGGGCGCCCAGCGCGGCCTCTACTGGCCCGCCCTGGACGCGTCCGCGACGCTGCAGCGTCAGGGCTCCACCGGCGGTCGCAGCCGAGACGCGTTCACCAGCACGACCGGCGGCGCCGCCGCGACGCTGACCTGGCTCCTCCTCGACCTCGGCCCGCGCGGCGCGCTGGTGGACTCCGCCGACTTGTTGCTCGTCGCGGCGCGGCTCGCCGAGCACGCAGCGGTCGCCGACCTCGTCCTGCAGGTGCAGCAGACGTACTTCCAGTACCTCGCCGCCAGGGCGCTCGCGGAGGCCGAGCTCGCGGCCGTGCGTCAGGCCGAGACCAGCCTCGCCACCGCGGAGGGGCGGCGCGACGCGGGGGTCGCGACCATCGCAGACGTGCTGCAGGCGCGCACGGCGCTCTCCCAGGTCCGGCTCACGCTGCAGCAGGCGGAGGGGCAGGCCCTCGCCCTGCGCGGAGCGCTCGCGACGCTCGCCGGTCTTCCACCGACCGCCGAGCTGGAGGTCGGCGCGCTCCCCGCCGAGGTGGACGCGGCGAAGGCCGGCCCCGAGGTGGACGCGCTCCTCGCCGAGGCGGCGGTCCGCAACCCGGACCTCGGCCGCGCCCGGGCGCTGGCCAGCGCCGCCGACGCGCGGGCACGCGCCGCGTCGCGCGCCTCGTGGCCGACGCTCTCGTTCCAGGCGCTCGGCGGGCGCACCCGGTACTTCGCGCCCGAGGACACGGATCCGTCGACCACCTGGTCCGCCGGGCTCGTGCTGCGCGTGCCGATCTTCGAGGGGCTCGCGCCGGCCTACGCCGCGCTGGCCGCGCGCGCCGACGCGGACGCGGCCCGCGCGCGCGCCGACGCCGCCGGCCAGCGCGTCGCCCTCGACGTCTGGACCAGCTACCAGGGGCTCCTCACCGCCGGCCGGCGGCTCGAGACCGCCCGCGATCTGCTGGCGTCGGCGCGCGCTTCCGCGGACGTGGCCCGCGGACGTTACCGGGAGGGAGTCGGCTCGATCCTCGATCTCCTGAGCGCGCAGGCCGCGCTCGAGACCGCCCAGGCAGAGGACGTGCGCGCCCGCTCCGATTACCTCATCTCCCTCGCCCTGCTCACGCGGGCGAGCGGCCGGCTGGATCTCGCCGTGACGGCGCCCCGGGGCGCGTCCGAGGCGCCGGCCGAAGGAACGCCATGACCCGCCGCGCCGCCGCGCTCGCCCTCGCCCTCGCCCTCGCCCTCGCCGCCACCGCCGCCTGCTCGCGCGGCGACGCCGGCAAGGCCGCCGGCCCCCGCGCCGTCCCCGTGCGCGCGTCGCGCGCCGTCGAGAAGGACGTCCCCGTCGAGGTCCGCGCGGTGGGCCGGATCGTCGCGAATCAGTCCGTCGCGGTGCGCGCGCAGGTGTCGGGGCCCATCGTCGCCGTCCGCTTCACGGAAGGTCAGCACGTGAAGAAGGGCGAGCTCCTCCTCGAGATCGACCGCCGCCCCTACGAGGCCGCGCTCGCCGAGGCGCGGGCGAAGCTCGCGCAGGATCGCGCCCGGGCCGAGAACGCGCGCGCCGACGCGAAGCGCTACGCCGGCCTCGTCGAGAAGGAGTACGTGACCCGCCAGCAGCACGAGGCCGCGGGTGCGAACGCGGCCGCGCTCGAGGCGACGGTCGCCGCCGACGAGGCGGCGGTCCAGCGCGCGGCCCTCGAGCTCTCCTACTGCACCATCCGCGCGCCGGCCGCCGGGCGGACCGGGCGCCTGCTCGTCCACCCGGGCAACCTCGTGACCGCCAACGCGCCGGAGCCGCTGGTCACGATCGAGCAGGTGCAGCCGGTGTTCGCGTCGTTCTCCATCCCCGAGCGGCACCTCGCCGCGCTCCGCGGGCGGGCGCTCGGCCTCCCCGTGCGCGTGCGCCCCGCGGGGAGCGCGCAGGACCAGGCCGGCTCCCTCGCGTTCATCGACAACGCGGTCGATCCGGCGACCGGCACGATCCTGCTCAAGGCCCGCCTCGGGAACGAGGACGAGGCGCTCTGGCCCGGGCAGGTGGTGGACGTCTTCCTGCGGATCGCGGAGCGCGCCCGCGCCGTGGTGGTGCCCGCGTCCGCGGTGGCGTCGGGCCAGCAGGGGGACTACGCGTACGTGGTGAGCGACGAGCGCAAGGCCCAGCTCCGCCCCGTGGTCGTCGAGCAGGCGGGCGCGGAGGAGGCGGTGATCTCGAAGGGGATCGCCGCGGGCGAGCTCGTGGTGACCGAGGGGCAGCTCAAGCTGCGCCCCGACGCGCCCGTGGAGCTGCTCGGGGAGCGCGGGACGGCGCCCGCCGCCGGAGGCGCGCCGGAGGCGAAGGGCGCGGCCCGATGAACCTCTCCGCCCCTTTCATCCGCCGGCCCGTCATGACGACGCTCGTCATGGCGAGCTTCACGGCGTTCGGCGTCTTCGCCTACCGCTCGCTGCCGGTCTCGGACCTGCCGGTGGTGGACTTCCCCACCATCTCGGTGAACGCCTCGGTCCCCGGCGCGAGCCCGGAGACGATGGCCGCCTCGGTCGCGACGCCGCTCGAGCGCGAGTTCTCGAACATCGCCGGCATCAAGAGCATGAACTCGTCGTCGAGCCAGGGCTCGACCTCGGTCACGCTCGAGTTCGATCTCGACCGCGACATCGACTCGGCGGCGCTCGACGTGCAGGCGGCGATCTCGGCCAGCCTCGGCAAGCTCCCGTCGACGATGCCCAACCCGCCGACGTTCCGGAAGGTGAACCCGGCGGACCAGCCCATCCTCTACCTCTCGCTCACCTCTCCCACGCTGCCGCTCTCGAGCGTGAACCGCTACGCGCAGGATCTCGTCGCGCAGCGCATCGCGACGGTGCCGGGCGTGGCGGAGGTCGCCATCTTCGGATCCCAGAAGTACGCGGTGCGGATCCAGCTCGACCCGCGCGCGCTCGCGGCCCGCGGCATCGGGCTCGAGGAGGTGGCGGCCGCGGTCCGCAGCTCCAACGCGAACCTGCCCACCGGCATCATCGAGGGGCGCGATCGCGCCTACACCATCGAGGCGTCCGGCGGCCTGCTCACCGCGGCCGACTTCCGCGAGGTGGTGGTGGCGTTCCGCGACGGCGCGCCCGTGCGGCTCGCCGACCTCGGCGAGGTGAAGGACGGCGTGGAGAACGACCGCGTCGCCGCCTGGTTCGTCCAGGCCGGCAAGGACCAGCGGAGCGTCACGGTGGCGGTGCGGCGGCAGCCGGGCACGAACACCGTCCAGATCGCGGAGGAGGTGCAGCAGCTGCTCCCCACGATCAACCAGCAGCTCCCCGCGGCCGTCGAGCTGAAGGTGATCTACGACCGCTCCGAGTCGATCCGCCACTCGGTCGTGGACGTGCAGTTCACGCTGCTCCTCACGCTCGCCCTGGTGGTCCTCGTCATCTTCCTGTTCCTGCGGAACCTGCCCGCGACGGTCATCCCGAGCCTCGCCCTGCCCGTGTCCCTCGTCGGCACCTTCGGGCTCATGGCCGCGCTGGACTACTCCCTCGACAACCTCTCCCTCATGGCGCTGACGCTCGCCGTCGGGTTCGTGGTCGACGACGCCATCGTCATGCTCGAGAACATCGTCCGGCACATGGAGCGCGGCGAGCCGCCGCTCGAGGCGGCGTTCCGCGGGTCGAAGGAGATCGCCTTCACCATCGTCTCGATGACGATCTCGCTCGCCGCGGTCTTCCTCCCCATCCTCTTCATGGGCGGGCTCGTGGGGCGGCTCTTCGAGGAGTTCGCGGTCACCATCGGCGCCGCCATCCTGGTCTCCGGCTTCGTCTCCCTCACCCTCACCCCCCTCCTCTGCGCGCGCTTCCTGAAGCCCCACGCCCGGGAGCGGCACGGCCGCTTCTACCTGGCCACGGAGCGCGCCTTCGACGCGTCTCTGCGCTTCTACGATCGCGGCCTCACCTGGTCGCTCGCGCACCCGCGCGCGGTGCTCGCGTTCTCCGCGCTCGTGCTGGTGCTCATGGTCCCGCTCTGGAGGGCCGTGCCGAAGGGCTTCCTCCCGAGCGAGGACACCGGCCGGCTCCTCATCAACACGGAGCCGGCGGAGGGCACGAGCTGGGACGCGATGGTCCGGGCCCACCGGAACGTCGCCGAGATCGCCACCCGTCACCCGGCCGTGGACCACGCGAACTCGACCGTCCGCAGCTCCTCGAACGGCTTCGTGTTCCTCCGGCTGAACGACGGCGACCGGCCGCACGTGGATCAGGTCATCCAGGATCTCCGCCGCGAGCTGGGGGCCGTCCCGTCGGTGCGCGCGATCCCGATCAACCCGCCGCCCATCTCGCTCGCGGGCGGCGGCGGGCGAGCCCAGTACTCGGTCACGCTCCAGGACGCCGACACCGAGGCGCTCTACCGATCGGCGCCGCAGCTGGAGGCGCGCATGCGCGGCCTCCCTTCGCTCACCGACGTGAACTCCGACCTCAGGCTCGCCTCCCCGCGCGTGACGGTCCAGATCGACCGCGACCGCGCCGCCGCGCTCGGCGTCTCGCCGCTCGCCATCGAGGACGCCCTCTACACCGCCTTCGGCTCCCGGCGCGTGTCCGTCATCAGCGCCCCCGAGGACCAGTACGAGGTGCTGATGGAGCTCGAGCCGGGGTTCCGGCTCGACCCCGGCGCGCTCTCCCTCGTGTACGTCCGGTCCGGCGCGGGCGTGAACCTCGGCTCCGGCGCGACGGGGAACCTCGTCCCGCTCGACACCCTCGCCAAGCTGGGCCGCACGGTCGGCCCGCTGTCGGTGAACCACGCCGGGCAGCTCCCCGCCGTGAACCTCAGCTTCAACCTCGCCCCCGGACGATCGCTCGGCGACGCGGTGCAGGAGATCGAGGCAGCCGCCGCGGAGGAGCTGCCCGCCACGGTGGGTACGCGCTTCCAGGGCACGGCCCAGGCCTTCCAGGAGTCCATGCGCGGCCTCGGGGTGCTCCTCGTCATGGCGATCCTGGTCATCTACGTGGTGCTCGGGATCCTGTACGAGAGCTTCATCCACCCGATCACGATCCTCACCGCCCTGCCCTTCGCCGGGTTCGGGGCGCTCGTGACGCTCCTCCTGTTCGGCACCGACCTGTCCATCTACGCGTTCGTCGGCATCATCATGCTCGTCGGGCTCGTGAAGAAGAACGGCATCATGATGGTCGACTTCGCCATCGAGGCGCAGCGCGCGGGCAAGTCGCCGCGCGACGCGATCCACGAGGCGTCGCTCGTGCGGTTCCGCCCGATCATGATGACCACCATGGCGGCGCTCATGGGCACGCTGCCCATCGCCCTGGGGATCGGCGCGGGCGCCGAGTCGCGGCAGCCGCTCGGCCTCGCCGTGGTGGGCGGCCTCCTCTTCTCCCAGTTCCTCACGCTCTACGTGACGCCGGTGTTCTACGTGTGGATGGAGCGGCTCCGCGCAGCCAGCGGCCGCCGGGGCGCCGCGACCGGCGGCGTCGGCCCGGACCGCTCCGCCGCAGCGCCTCATCCCTAGCCGCCGGCTCTCGATTCGCCGGCTCCCCGGCGACCAGGTCCCGCGGCGCCCGCTCGTCCCCCCGTGCCGCGGGCCCTCGCGCGGGCCGGGGGGTCACCTCGTCCGTACCTTTTCGACAAGGGAGGGACGAATGAACAAGGACCAGATCAAGGGCAAGGTCGAGGAGATCAAGGGCGACGTGAAGCAGCGCATCGGCGGCGCGACCAAGGATCGCTCGACGCAGGGCGAGGGCTGGCTCGAGGAGAAGAAGGGCCAGGTCCGCCAGGGCATCGGCGACCTGAAGGAAGAGGTGAAGCGCGAGGACGAGCGCGACCTCGACCGCGATCTCGGCCGAAAGACGTAGCGACCGTCACCCCGAGAGGCAGCGGCGCCCCGGCGGAGGTCCCGCCGGGGCGCCCTTTCATCGTCGGCCAGCGCCGGGTTCAGGCGCGCGAGCTCACCACCCGCACGTGCGGCCCGCGTTCTGCTCCGCGAGCCACTTGCGGAGAGGGGCGAAGTACGCGAGCAGCGCCGACGCGTCGGCCTGCTTCGCGCCGGCGAGGGCCGCGTACGCCTCCGGCCACGGCCGCGACGCGCCGAGCTCCATCATCGCCACGAGCCGCTTGCCGGCGTCCTTGGAGCCGTAGATCGAGCACTGGTGGAGCGGCCCCTTCCAGCCGGCCGCCTCGCACAGCGCCTGGTGGAACTGGAACTGGTACACGTGCGCCAGGAAGTAGCGGGTGTACGGGACGTTCGAGGGGATGTGGTACTTGGCGCCCGGGTCGAAGTCGGCCTCGCTCCGCGCGACCGGGGCGTCGACGCCCTGGTACTTCCGCCGGAGCTCCCACCACGCGGCGTTGTAGCGGTCCGGCGGCACCTTCCCGCTGAACACATCCCAGCGCCACTGGTCGATGAGGAGCCCGAACGGGAGGAAGGCGATCTTCTCGAGCGCCTTCTTCATCTGGAAGTTGATGGTGCCGCGGTCGTCCTTCGGGACGCCCGGGACGAGCCCGACCTGCTTCAGATATCCCGGCGTCACGGAGAGCGCGATCGCGTCGCCGAGCGCCTCATGGAAGCCGTCGTTGGCGCTGTCCTGGAAGAGCAGCGGCAGGTGGACGTAGGCGCGCTGGTAATAGTTGTGGCCCAGCTCGTGGTGGATGGTGACGAGGTCCTCCTCGATGGGCCGGATGCACATCTTGATGCGCAGGTCGGCGGCGAAGGTGACGTCCCACGCGCTCGCGTGGCACACCACCTCCCGGTCGCGCGGCTTCACGAGCTGGGAGCGCTCCCAGAAGCTGGGCGGGAGCGGCTCGAGGCCGAGCGAGGTGAAGAACGCCTCGCCGAGCTTCACCATCCGCGCCGCGTCGTACTTCTGACGCTTCAGGGCCGCGTCCACGTCGAGGCTCCCCACGCCCTTGAACGGCTCGACGAGCGGGTAGAGGTTCGACCAGTCCTGCGCCCACATGTTGCCGAGCAGGTGCGCCGGGATCGGCTTTCCGTCGGGGACCTTGGCCTTCCCGTAGGCCTGCTGGAGCCGGCCGCGCACGTAGCAGTGGAGCTCGTCGTAGAGCGGCTTCACCTCCGCCCACAGCCGGCCGACGTCGGCCTCGAACGCCTCGGGCGCCATGTCGTAGTCGGCGCGCCAGAGGTCGCCGAGATCGCTGAAGCCGATCTCCCTGGCCCCCTCGTTGCCGAGGGTGACGAGCCGCTCGTACAGCGGGCGCATCTCGCGCGAGATGGTGTGCCAGCCGGTCCAGGCGTCGAGCAGCTCGGGGTAGCTGCGGCTCTTCGCGAGGACCTCCTCGAGCTGCTGCAGGTCGCGGCAGCGCGGCGCCGCCCTGCCCGGCGCGGGCGTCCCGCACCACTTGCCCTTGCCGTAGATCCCCTCGAGCTTCGCGGAGATCTCGGCGAGCTCCCGCCGGCGGGCCGCATCGCTCGGCGCGGGCAGCGACGAGGCGACCTTGAGCAGGTGCAGCATGCGCGCGGTGTCGGCGTCCGCCTTCACGCCGTCGAAGCGGACCGACTCGGCGATGGCGCGCGAGAGGTACGCCATGACGTCCTCGTTGAGGGCGGCGGCGTTCCGCTCGGTGTCGTCGGTGATGTAGGTGGCCTTGATCCAGTCGGCGGTGGACGAGCGGATCCAGAGCCGCTTCAGCTCGGCGTTGACGCCGTCGACGAACGCCTTCGCCTCCGCGGCGGTGGGCGGCTTCGAGGAGGGCGCCGGAGCGACGACGGTCGCGCGGGCGTCGGGGTCGGAGGGCTCGGCGGCGGCGCCCCCCGCGGCCGTGGAGAGCAGCAGTGCTGTGACGAGGAGAATGTGTCTCATGGGGCGCGGATCCTACGAGCGACCCCGCCCGCGCGCCAGCGCGTCCTTCGCCGGCCGCACGGTGGCAGCTCCGCTCCCCCTTCGACGGCTCGGGACGAGCGGAGCCGGGCTCCGGCCCGCCCTGGAAGGCCCGGGATGAGCGGGATCGAGGGCGCCGCCTAGTGCGGCTGGCCGCCGCCGCGACGGTCGTTCGCGAACATTCCGGCGAAGGAGCGCGGCTCCTCGTGCAGCTTGAACAGCGGACACTTCTCGCAGGACCAGCTGTCCCAATCCAGCCTCACCGCGACGTCGAGGCAGGCGTCGTAGTGGAGGCAGTAGAGATTCCTGTGGCCGGCCACGGTGGTCTCGGAGCGGATGAGCTGGGTGAGCGGGGTCGGATTGGGATTGGCATCCACCTTGGTGCTCCTGGTTTCGTTTCGGAACAGGCGTGCGGCCGGTCGATTCCCGCGCCGTATGCCCGTGCGGAAAAAAGCTCGGAAATGCGCAAGTTGGGCGTCCCCCCGCAAGGACGGAAGCCCCGTTAGGGTACAGCCGATGCGCGAGTCAACCGTTCTCCCGGTATAACGCCGCCTTTGACGCTGTGCCGTGGCCGATCTCTCTCCAACCGGTATTCGCTGTAAGTGCACACTCCGGGGCGTCTCCGGTATGCGGCGAAACGCCTCATCGAGGAACCGTGATTGACCCTGAGTGCACCGGCTGCGCCGTCGTCCGCGGGGTGCACGCCGTGCCCGGTGGCATCGTCCGGCGGGAGAGCGGCTTCGTCCTCCACGCGCTGGCGGACGCCTCGCCGCTCCGCGGGTGGCTCGTCCTGACGAGCGAGCGGCACGCTCGCGCCTGGTACGACCTCGCGCCGGAGGAGCTCGCCGCGCTGGGACCCCTCGCGGCGCGCGTGATGGCCGCGCAGCGCGCGGCGCTGGGGGCGGAGCACGTCTACGCCTTCGCCATCGGCGACGTGCTCCGGCACTTCCACCTGCACCTCGTCCCGCGCTTCGCAGCCACCCCCGAGCGGCTCCGCGGGCGCGGCTGCTTCGAGGGGCGGCCCGAGGACATGCTGGCGGAGGCGGACCTCGCGGCGGCGGCCTCGGCCGTCGCGGCGGCGATGGGGAACGACCGGACGCCGATCCGCTGAGGGCGGCTTCACGGGCTCCGAGGCGCCGGCCGCCCGGCCGGGGGTCAGGCACCGGCGGCCGCTGCGAGACCGTCTCGGAACGACGGATACGTGAGCGTGACCCCGAGTACCGCCCGCGTGCGCTCGGAGCGGATCCGCCGGCTCGGGCCCTCGGCGGGCGCGTCGCTCCGGGGCGGAGTCATGCCGAGCCGGGCGGCGATCCACTCCACGACCTCGCGCCGCCGCGCGGGCTCCGCGTCGCTGCCGTGGTACACCGCCCCGCCCTCGGCGCGCTCGAGCGCGGCCAGCACGAAGGCGATCGCGTCGTCGAGGTGGCAGAAGTTCATCCACGCGTCGTCGCCGGGGCCGAGCGCGAGGCGGCCGGCCCGCACGCGGTCCACGATCCCGGTCCGCCCCGGGCCGTAGAGGCCGGAGAGCCGGACCACCGACGTGCGGAGCGGGCCCGCGGAGGCGCCGCGCACGAGCGACTCTGCCTCCACCAGCACCGCCGCGGTACCGCTCGCGGGAGCGGGCGCGGTCGCCTCGTCCACCTCCGACCCGTCCCGCTGCCCGAACACGCCCGTGGACCCCGTGTAGACCAGCGCGCGCGTTCCGCCTCGAGCCGCCGCGGCGAGGAGGGTCCGGTTCGCCTCGACGTACGCGGCGCGGTACGCGTCCGCGCCGTCCGCGCCGGCGGACTGGCACGCGACGATCGCGTCCACCGCGGGGAGCCGCCCCGCCGCGGAGGGGTCGGCGAGATCGACCGCGAGCGGCTCGATCCCGAGCGCCGAGAGCGCGGCGGCCCGGCCCGGGTCACGGCGGATGCCCGTGACGCGATCGCCCCGCTCGACGAGCCGGCGCGCGAGCGCCGTCCCGAGCCAGCCGCAGCCTGCGACGAGGACGTGCATGGGGTCACCTCGCGGAGAACGTCGGCCGGTATTATGACGGACGCGGCACGCCCGGGCACGCGGCGATCCGGCCGCGCTGCGGAGGGCGCCGGAGCTCGGCGTGGAGGGAACCCTGCGAGCCAAGACCCGACCGGCGGCGGCGTGAGCGCCCCCGACCTCGTCGTCCTCGCCGGGCTGCAGGGCGCCGGCAAGTCCAGCTTCTACCGGGCCCGCTTCGCGGCGACGCACGCGCACGTGTCGAAGGACCTGTTTCGCAGCGCGCGCGACAAGGGGCGGCGGCAGCGGGAGCTCGTCACCGCGGCCGCCCGCGCGGGCGGGCCGGCGGTCATCGACGACACCAACCCGCGGCGCGCCGATCGCGCCGTCCTGGTCGCGCTCGCGCGCGAGCTCGGGATGCGGCCCCTGCTGTACTGGTTCCCGCCCGACGTCCGCGCGTCGCTGGCGCGCAACGCGGAGCGCACCGGGCGGGCGCAGGTGCCGAAGGTCGCGATCTTCGCGACCGCGCAGCGGCTCGAGCCGCCGGAGCCGGCCGAGGGGTTCGCCTCCGTCTACGAGGTGCAGGCGGCGCCGGAGGGCGCGTTCCTCGTCACTGCCCGGCCGGAGCTCGGGGCACCGTAGGAGCCGCTCACGCGGCGTTCGGCCCGAGCGCAGCCGCGGCGCGAGGTCGTGGGGGCGAGACCGTGGACGGCTACGCGCTCTTCAGCGCCGCCGCCACGATCGCCTTGGCCTCGTCGAGGATGCGCCCGAGGTGCGCCTCGTCCCTGAAGCTCTCCGCGTAGATCTTGTAGACGTCCTCGGTGCCCGACGGCCGCGCCGCGAACCAGCCGTTCTCGGCGACCACCTTCAGCCCGCCGATCCCGGCGCCGTTGCCGGGCGCGCGCGTGAGGCGCGCCAGGATCGGCTCGCCCGCGAGCGCCGTCGCCGTGACGGCCTCCGGCGCGAGCTTCTTCAGGATCGCCTTCTCCGCGGGCGTCGCCGCCGCGTCGACGCGCGCGTAGACCGGGGCGCCGAGCTCGGCGACGAGGTCCCGGTACAGCTCGCCGGGATCCTTCCCGGTGCGGGCGCGCATCTCGACGGCGAGCAGATCCATCACGATCCCGTCCTTGTCGGTCGTCCACGTGGTCCCGTCGCGGCGCAGGAACGAGGCGCCCGCGCTCTCCTCCCCGCCGAAGCCGATCGAGCCGTCGAGCAGCCCCGGCACGAACCACTTGAATCCCACCGGCACCTCGACCAGGCGCCTCCCGAGCCGCCTCGCGACCCGGTCGATGAGGGCCGAGGACACCAGCGTCTTCCCGACCCCCGCCGCCGCCGGCCAGCCCGGCCGGTTCCGGAACAGGTAGTCGATGGAGACCGCGAGGTAGTGGTTCGGGTTCATGAGCCCGGCGGCGGGGGTGACGATGCCGTGCCGGTCCGAGTCCGCGTCGTTCCCGAAGGCCAGGTCGAACCGGTCCTTCATGGCGACGAGGTTCGCCATGGCGTAGGGGGACGAGCAGTCCATGCGGATCTTGCCGTCGTGGTCGAGCGGCATGAATCCGAAGGTCGGATCGACGAGGGGGTTCACGACGGTGAGGTCGAGGCCGTACGCCGCCGCGATCGCGCCCCAGTAGTGCGCGTTCGAGCCGCCGAGGGGATCGACCCCGATGCGCAGCGAGGCGCCGCGCGCGGCGTCGAGGTCGAGCGCGCTCCGGAGATCCTCGACGTACGGTCGGACGTAGTCGCGCGTGTGGACGTTGGGGGCGCGCCGCGCCGCTTCGTACGGCATGCGCCGCACGCCGGTCCCGCCCGCCGCGAGCAGCTCGTTCGAGCGGGCCTCGATGGCGGCGGTCACGTCCGTGTCCGCCGGTCCGCCGTCGGGCGGGTTGTACTTGATGCCGCCGTCCTCGGGCGGGTTGTGAGACGGCGTGATGACGATGCCGTCGGCGAGCCCGCCGCTCCGGCTCCGGTTGTGCGCGAGGATGGCGTGCGAGATCACGGGCGTCGGCACGGGCGCGCCCCCCTCGGACAGCACCACCTCCACGCCGTTCGCGGCGAGCACCTCGAGGGCCGTGCGCTCCGCCGGCTCGGAGAGCGCGTGGGTGTCCCGGCCGAGGAAGAGCGGACCCGTCACCCCGGCGCGCGCCCGGTGCTCGCAGACCGCCTGGGCGACCGCGAGGATGTGGGCCTCGTTGAAGCTCCTTCGCAGCGACGAGCCGCGGTGGCCGGAGGTGCCGAAGGAGACGCGCTCGGCGGCGTTCGCGGGATCCGGACGCTCCGCGGCATAGCGACGGAGGAGGTCCGGGACGTCGACGAGGAGATCCTTCGGGGCGGGCTTCCCGGCGAGGGGATGTGGCATGGCACGAAATCTCGCACGCCCCCCGGTCTTGTCACCGTCTCGAACGGGCCCGACAATGGCGCGATGCGTCTGATGGCGCCACCCGCTTGCGTTGAGCGTCGCGAGGCACACGATGCCGTCGCCGAGCGGGGCACACGACGACCGAGCAGCGCAGGCGTGCCTGGAAGGCACGTCGAGCAGCGCAGGGAGAAGTCTGCCCCGCGCAGGCAGGCAGCGTGCGCCGCAGCAGCTCAATGCGAGGGGGTGTCGCCATGAAGGCGGCGGCCGCCGCCCTGCTCCTCACGCTCTCCGCCGCGCCCGCGCGCACCCCGGCACCGGCCGCGGCCCGGAGCGGCCCGGCGTCATCGCGCCCCGCGCACGGCGCGGAAGCGAGTGGCTGGCGAACGCTCGAGCCCGGCCTGGAGATGGGGCTGTTCGACGGGCCGCCCGCCGGCGAGGAGGCGCGCCCGATCGCGGTCGTGCGGATCGATCCCGCCCGCTTCGAGCTGAAGCTGCTCAACGCCTCCGCGCCCGGCGAGGGGACGCTCCGCACCGCGCGCGCGTGGGCCGAGCGCGCGGGCGCCTCGGCCGCGATCAACGCGAGCATGTACCAGGAGGACTACCGGACGAGCGTGTCCCTGATGCGCACGCGGCACCACGTGAACCAGCGCCGCGTCTCCAAGGATCGCTCCGTGCTCGCGTTCGATCCCCTCGCCCGCGGCGCCTCGCCGGTCCGGATCATCGACCGCGACTGCGACGACCTCGAGCGCGCCGCCCAGACCTACGGCACCCTCGTGCAGTCGATCCGCCTCGTCTCCTGCGACCGGAAGAACGTGTGGGCCCCGTCGGCGCGGCGCTTCTCGGCGGCCGCCATCGGCGTGGACGCGAAGGGGCGCGTGCTGTTCATCCACGCGCGCACGCCCTGGCCGGTCCACGAGCTCGTCAACGCGCTGCTCGCGCTGCCGATCGAGCTGCGCCAGGCGATGTACGTGGAGGGTGGCCCGGAGGCGCAGCTCTTCGTGCGCGGCGGCGGGCGCCAGCACGAGTGGGTCGGCGGCTTCGAGCACGTCCCGCAGGCAGAGAACCGCGACGCCTGGCCGGTGCCGAACGTCGTCGCGGCCGTGCGGCGGAAGTAGCTGCCGAGGCGCCGTCGGCGGTCGGCCCGGGGCGATCCTGGCCTTCCCCCCCGTTCGGTGCTCCCTCTCCCGGGATCCGAGCGGGTGCTTCCTCGGACGCCCGCACGCCATCACCGTGCGTCCCGCGCATGCGGGTCTCCACCTGGCTCCTCCTCCCCATCTCGGTGCTCCTCGCCTGCGGCCACGGCGAGCGAAGCGCCGCGCGCGACGCGCGGGCGCGCGCGCACGACGAGCTGTCGGCGCTCTGGAGCTTCTACCGCTACTCCCACGTGGACCGCGGGCGCGTCGTCGCGCACGACGAGGCGGGCATCACCACCTCCGAGGGCCAGTCGTACGCGCTGCTCCGCGCGGTGTGGGCCGGCGACCGCGCGACGTTCGACGAGGTCTGGCGCTGGACGCGCGAGAACCTGCAGGTCCGCGACGACGAGCTGCTCGCGTGGAAGTGGAAGGACCGCGTCCTCGACCGCAACGCGGCGACGGACGCGGACCAGGACACCGCCCTCGCGCTCGTGCTCGCCTCACGGCGCTTCGGCGAGGCGCGCTACCTCGAGGAGGCGCGGCGCATCCTCGCGGACGTCTGGGAGCGCGAGGTGATCCAGGCCGGCGGCCGCTTCCTGCCGACGGGCGGGAACTGGGCGCCTCGCGAGCGCTACCCGACGATCCACGTCGCCTACCTCGCGCCGTACGCGTACGAGGTCTTCGCCGGGGTGGACCCGGCGCACCCGTGGAAGGAGCTGGTGCGCGGGAGCTACGAGATCCTCCGCTTCCTGTACTTCGACCGGGGCGTGGTGCTGCCGCCGGAGCGGATCTGGGTGGACTCGCGCTCGGGGGCGCTCCTGCTCGACAAGCCCGGCGGCGGCCCCGCGCAGACGTTCGGCTACGACTCCGTCCCGCTCTTCTGGCGAGTCGCGCTGGACGCGGCCTGGTTCGGGCGGCGGGGAGAGGCGGACCTGCGCGCGCGCATGCTCGCGTTCCCACGCGAGACCTTCCGCGCCGAGGGGAGGATCCGCGACCGCTACACCACCGGCGGCCGCGCGCTGTCGGAGCTCGACGGCCAGCCCCACATGGCGTCGATCGCGGCGCTCGCGGCGGTGGAGGACCGCGGGCTCGCCTCGGACCTGCGATCGGGGAGGCTCGACGCGCTCTTCGAGCGCGCCCTCGCCGGCGAGGCGACCCCGTACTACCTGCACAACTGGCTCTGGCTGGGCCGCGCGCTCGAGCTCGGCGTGGCGCGGCGATACGACGAGCCGCTCGCGTTCCTGCTCGGGATCGACTGGGGGCCGTTCCGGGAGCGCTTCCCCCTCGTCCCCGTGCTCGCCGCCCTCGCGCTCGCCCCGCTCGCCCGCCGCTTCACGTGGGCCCGCGCCGGGCTGCTCGGGCTCGCGATCGCGCTCTCCGCGCGCTACCTCGGGTGGCGCGCCCGCGAGACCCTCAACTTCGTCGAGCCGCTCGGGCCGGTGATCAGCCTCTCGCTCCTGGCGGCGGAGGCGTACGCGTTCTCGACCGTCCTGCTCCTCGCCGTCCAGGTCGGCGTCTCGCGCCGGCGCCGGGAGCCGCCCGCGCCGCTCGCGCCGGACGAGGAGGTCCCCTCCGTCGACGTCTTCGTCCCCATCTACTCCGAGTCGCTGGAGATCCTGGACAAGACGCTCGCCGCCTGCATGGCGATGCGCCATCCCCGCAAGACCGTCCACGTGTGCGACGACTCGCACCGCGAGGCGGTCGCGCGGCTCGCCGCGGAGCACGGCGCGCGGTACGTCCCCGGCCCGAAGCGCCACGCCAAGGCGGGGAACCTCAACAACGCGCTGTCGCTGACGAGCGGCGACCTCGTCGTCGTGTTCGACACCGATCACGTGCCGTGCGCGGCGTTCCTGGAGCGGACGGTCCCGCACTTCCGCGAGCCGCGCATGGGCGTCGTCCAGACGCCCCACCACTTCTACAACCCCGACGTCTTCCAGCGGGCCCTGGGAACCGGTCCGGCCGTGCCGAACGAGGCCGACCTCTTCAACCACGCCATCCAGGCAGGCCGCGATCGCTGGGGCGGCGCCTTCTTCGTGGGCTCGGGCGCGGTGTTCCGGCGCGCCGCCATCGCCTCCGTGGGCGGGTTCAACCTGCTCTCCATCACCGAGGACATCCACACGAGCCAGAAGCTCCACGCGAAGGGCTGGCGCTCGGCGTTCGTGGACGAGGATCTGGCGGTCGGCCTCTCCGCCGAGAACGTGCAGAGCTACCTCGTCCAGCGGCGGCGCTGGATGCTCGGGTGCCTGCAGATCTTCTTCAAGGACAACCCGCTCCTCGAGCGCGGGCTCCCGCTCCGGCACCGCGTCGGCTACTTCGCCTCGCTCTGGTACTTCTTCTTCCCGCTCGCGCGCGTGGCGTTCTTCCTCACGCCGCTCTGGTACCTGCTGTTCCACCTCCACCCGCTGTTCGCGGACCTGCCGGTCCTGCTCGCCTACCTGGCGCCGCACCTCCTGCTCTCGACGCTCGCCGCGAACGCGCTGCTGCCCGGGTGGCCGCGCCTGCTGTGGGGCACCGTCTACGAGGCCGCCGTGGCCTTCCCGCTGGCGCGCGCGACGCTCGACCTGCTCCTGCCGAAGAGCCTGGGCTTCAAGGTGACGCCCAAGGGGATCGTCTCGGATCGCCGGCGCTTCGACGCCTCGTCGTCGCGGCTCACGCTCGCCGCGGCGGCGCTCGCGGGGGTGGCGCTCGCGAAGGGCGCCTTCGAGCTCGTCGCGTTCGGGATCGAGGTCGAGGCCTACGCGTTCAACCTGTTCTGGGCGGGCTCGAACCTGGCGGCGGTGCTCGCCGCGTTGCTCGTGGCGTGGGAGCGCCCGCAGCGCCGCGAGGACGAGCGCGTGCGCCGGCGCGTGCCGGTCCGCGTCGAGGCGCCGGCGCTGTCGCTCTGCGCGGAGACCGTGGACCTCTCCACGACGGGCGCCGGCCTGCGCCTCCCCGCGAGCGCCGCGCTGCCCCCCGCCGTGGAGGTCGCCTTCTCGGCCCCCGAACCGCTCCGCGTCCGCGCGCGCGTCGTCTGGCGCGAGGAGGTGCGGGGCGCGACCCGCGCCGGGCTGGCGTTCGAGGGGCTCCCCGCCGAGGCTCGCCGCGCGCTCGTGCGGATCGCCTTCTCCTCCGAGGAGGCCTTCTCCGGGGCGCACGATGCGCGCACGCGGAGCCAGCTCGCGATGGCGCTCCAGCTGCTGGCCGGGATCGCGCGCGCGTTCCTCCCGCTCCACGCCCGGCGCCGGCTCGCGCCGAGACGCCCCTCGCTGCGCCCGCTCGCCTGGGTCGGTGCCCGGGGACGCGTCCGCGGGCTCGTGGTCGACTCCTCCTCGGGCGGGTTCGGCGCGCTGTTCCTGGGTCGCGCCCCCCGGGAGGACCTCCCGGTACTGCTCGCCGACGGCATCCGCTGGGCGCGCGTCGCGCACGCGCGCCGGGTCGTCCCGGGAGTGTGGCGGGCAGGGCTCGCTTACCTGCCGGTGCCGCTCCCGGAGAGACCGGCGCATGAATACCTTGCTGCCTAGCAAGCCCTCGATCCGTCGTCCCGAGAGAGACCCGATGCCTCGCCCTCTCCGCGTCGCGCTCGTCGCGGCGCTGCTCGCGCTCCCGCTGACCGCTCACGCCGGCCTCGCCGAGACCTGGTACCTGTCGCGGGGCCGCGCGAACATGCGCATCGAGAACTACGGGGCGGCGATCGAGGCCTGGCGCAAGGCCCTGGAGCTGAATCCGAACGGCCGCGAGGCCTCGCGGGAGCTCTGCCGGGCGCTGCTCCGGAACGGCGAGACCGATCGCGCCGTGGCGGAGCTCGACCGGCACCTCGGGCGGTTCCCCGACGACTGGCAGCTCGCCTTCGAGCAGGCGCGCCTCCTCCAGTGGTCGCGGTACGCGTACCGGTCGGGGGACGCCGTGAAGTACCTTCGGATGGGGCTCGCGCGCCGCGACGATCCCGCGCGCCGCCGTGAGCTGGCGCGGCTGCTGGGCCGCGATCGCAGGACGCTCGACGAGGCGCTCGACGAGTACCGCGCGCTGCTCGCCGCGGCCCCAGAGGACGCGAAGCTCCGCGACGAGTGGCTGAAGCTCCTGCTGTGGGACCGGCGTCACAGGGCGGAGGCGATCCGCGAGCTCGAGCGGCGCCTCGCGGCGAACCCGGGAGACGAGCGGGCCGCGCGCGCTCTCGCCCGCATCGTCGCCGAGGATCCCCGCCGCGCGAGCGAGGCGGCGGCGCGCCACGCGGCGCTCCTCGAGCGCCATCCGGACGACCCCGAGCTGCGGCTCGGCCACGCCCGCGCGCTCGCCCGCGCCGGCCGCCGTGACGAGGCGCGCGCCGGGTACGCGCGGGCCCTCGCGCTCCGTCCCTCCACCGAGGCGCGCCTCGAGTTCGCCGAGCTGCTCGCCGCCGATCGCGCGACCCACGACGCCGCCCGGCGCGAGTACGAGGCGGTGCTGCGAGCGGAGCCCCGCTCCCGCCGCGCCCGCGTCGGGCTGGCCCGCGTCCTGGGGGCGCGCGAGGAGACGAACGCGCAGGCCATCGCCGTCTACGAGACGGTGCTCGCCGAGGCGCCGAACGACGCCGAGGCGCACCGGGGGCTCGCGCACGCCTACGCCTGGAAGGGCGACGCCGATCGGGCGCTGGCGCACGGCGAGCTCGCCGGGCGGTACGGCCCGGCGCGACCGGACGTCGCCGCGCTGGAGCGCTCCCTCCGCGCCGGCCGCGAACCGGCCGTGGGCGGCGGCGCGCGCGCGCTCGCGCAGCCGGGCGGAGCCGAGCTGTCGCGCACCGCCGCGTTCGTCTCCGGCGAGGCCGAGCCGACGCCGTTCACCTCGAGCGCGGTGGAGGCCGGGGTGGCCACCGCCCGCGGACCTGGCGACGCCCGGGCGTCCGGGGCGACGCTCGCCATCCGCGGCGAGTGGCGGCCCTCGCCGGGTACGCGGCTCCGGATGGAGGGCGGGCTCGACGGCGTCCGCCCCGAGGGCGCCGCGCTCTCCGGCGCGCTCGGCGTCGAGCGCTCGTCGGAGGACGGCGTCCTGTCGGTGAACGTGCGCCGCGCGGCGCGACTCGACTCGTTCCGCGCCTATGCCGGGGAGCGCGTGGGGGAGGAGCTCGCGGGCGCGGCGAGCGACACCGTCGCGGAGCTGCGCCTCGCGCGGGGCCGGGACACCCGCCTCGAGCTCGCAGCGCGCGCCGGGGCGGTGAGCGCGCGGGGGCTGGATCCGGTGCTGGTGGCGGGCGCAGGCGGACGGCTCGACCGGGCGCTGCGGCGGGCCGGCGGCTGGACGGTCGCGGCGGGCGCCGCCGCGGAGCTCGTCCACCACGCGCGCGATCTCTCCGCGACCGGCGATCCGCTCGACCGCTCCCCGCACCTGTTCTCCCCGCCGATCTTCGCCTCGGTCTCCCCCCGGCTCGCCGCGACGCGGGACGCCGGCGCGCGAGGCTGGCTCACCGTCGACGCGGGGCCGGCGCTCCAGCTGGTCGGCGGCGCGGGCGGGGGTGTTCGCCTCGGGGGCGACGCCCGGCTCGGCTTCACCCACCGCGCCGGCGCCCGCCTGCGGCTCGGCGGCGAGGCGCGGGCGGAACGCGTCGCCGACGTGCACACGCGGCTCGAGGCGTCGCTCACCGCGGCGCTGCTGTTCCCGTAGGTTCCGCGATGCCCATCTCCGGCCACGAGATCGTCTCGGTGCTGCGCCCCGGCCACACCTACCTCGTCCGCTCGGTGGCCGCCGGCACGCTCTCGGTGCTGCGGCGGGCGGGCGTCCCGCGCCGCGCGCTGGAGCGGCGGACGCGCGCGGGCGTGGTCCCGACGCTCGTCGAGCACGACGGGACGGCGCACGTCCTCCGCCCCTTCGCGCCGGGGCGCTCGCTCGCGGAGCTCCTGGCCGCCCCGCCCGACGACCGGTCCGCGCTCGCCCTGGCCGACGCGCTCGGGGCCGCGGTCGTGGCGCTGGAGGCGCGCGGGCGCGCCCACGGGCGCCTCCACCCCGGGAACGCCATCGTCTCGGAGGACGGCACCGTCGTGCTGGTCGACGGCGAGCTGCCGCCTCACTGGGATCCGGCGGATCCAGGCACTGCCGCTGCGCTCGGCTACACCGCCCCCGAGGTCCTCCGCGGCGGTCCGCCGTCGCGCCGCGCCGATGCGTTCGCCCTCGCGGCGATGACCTATGCGCTCCTGGCCGGACGTGCGCCGTTCCAGGCGGACCCGCCGCTCGAGGTCATCCGGCGCGTGATCCACGAGGACCCGGTGCCGCTCGCCGTGCTCCGGCCCGACCTGCCCCCCGGGCTCGCGCAGGCCGTCGGGCGCGGCCTCTCGCGCCGTCGCTGGAGGAGGGCCTCGGCCGCGGAGATCGCAGAGTCGATTCGCCGGGCTGCGGCGTCGATCGCGATCCCGACCCCGACCTCGACCTCGACCTCGACCCCGACCCCGACCCCGACCGCGACCTCGACCTCGACCCCGACCCCGACCCCGACCCCGACCTCGACCGCGACCGCGACCTCGACCCCGACCCCGACCCCGACCCCGACCTCGACCTCGACCTCGACCGCGACCACGACCGCGACCCCGACCCCGACCCCGACCCCGCCCGCGACAGCGGACCCCATTCCGCTCCTGGTTCGACAGGCTCACCACGCGCGGGCAAGCGATTCTGCGTCCCCGTCGGCGTCGTTGACCCTCCGCGCGCTCCTGTCCTCCCTCTCCCGCGCGCTGCCGCTTTCCTCCCTGTCGCCCCCCCTCCGCCGCGCCGCGCTCGTCGCGGTGCCCGCCCTCGCGCTCGCCGCTCTCTGCCTCCCCCCGAGCGACGCCGCGCTGGCGGACGAGGTCGCCTCGCTCATCGCAGACGGCCGGCTCGCGGACGCGCGGACGAAGCTCGACGCCGCCGCGCGGACCAGGGCGGGCGACCCGCTCGTGGAGAAGCTGCGGGGCGACGTCGCCTGCGCGCGCGGCGCGAGCGGCGAGTGCCTGCGGCGTTACCGGGTCGCGCTCGCCGCGCGGCCAGCCCTGCGCGAGGACGCCGCGCTGAGAGAGAACGCCCGGAGGCTGCTCGCGGGGGCGCAGAGCTGCGGCGGGCGCCGGGCGGCAGCCGAGCTCCTCGGGGAGCTGCGGGATCCCGCCGCGCTGCCGGCGCTGGAAGCGGCGCGCCGCTCGGGCGGCGTCTTCTCCTGGTTCTGCACGCGCGACTCCCTCGACCGCGCCATCGCCGCGACGCGCCGGTACGGACGCGCGACGACCGAGTGACGGGCTCACGGCGCTGCCCGCTCGGGGCCAGCGGGTGATGCCTCACTCGTACCCGTGCACGAGCCGCTGCTCCTCGCGGTACGGGTAGATGTCCACGATCTCCCCCTCGCGGATGCGCTCCTGGATGGCGCGCCAGTACCGGGCCGTGAGCAGGTCGCCGTGCGCCTGCAGGAACACCTCCCGCAGGCGCCCGGCGAGCCCCAGGAACGGGAGCAGCTCCTCCGGGAAGACGTCGTCCTGGCCCACGTAGAACCAGGGCTCGCCGCTCGTCTCCTCGTCGTCTCCCGAGGGCGTGGGGAGGTCGCGGAAGACGCAGTCCGTCACGCGGGTCAGCTCGTCGTAGTCGTAGAAGATCACGCGCCCGTGCCGCGTCACGCCGAAGTTCTTGAGCAGCAGATCGCCCGGGAACGTGTTGGTCGCGGCGAGATCCTTCAGCGCGCGCCCGAAGTCGAGCACCGCCTGGCGGGCGGTCCACTCGTCGGCCTCGCGGATGAACAGGTTCAGCGGCGTCACCCGCCGCTCGGCGTAGAGGTGCTTCACGGAGATCTCGGCGCGGCCGATCTCGATGCTCCCGCGGCACTCCTCGCTCAGCTCGCGCAGCACCTCCGGCGAGAACCGGTCGGCCGGGAAGGCGAGGTGCTCGAACTCCTGCGCGTCCACGAGCCGGCCGGCGCGGTCGTGGCGGAACACGTGCCGGTACTTGTCCATCACCTCGCGGCGGGTGGTCTGCTTGGGCGGCTTGAACTCGTCCTTGATCACCTTGAAGACGACGTCGAGCCCCGGGAGCGTGAACACGCTCATCACGAGCCCCTTGTCGCCCCGCGCCGGCACGAACGCTTCTCCCGTCTCCGCGATGTGCCGGGCGATCTCGCGGTACAGCTCGGTCTTGCCGTGCTTGTTGAAGCCGAGCGCGATGTAGAGCTCCGAGACCCGCTTCAGGGGCAGCAGCGTGGAGAGGAACGCGACCAGCTCCCGCGGGCGCTCGACCTCCACGTGGAAGTAGGAGCGGGTGAAGCTGAAGACGATGGAGACGTCCTCCTGGGTGAACAGGATGGCGTCCAGCACCACGCCGCGCTCGCCGTGGACGAGCGCGAGGACGAGCGGCGTCGTGTAGCGCCCGCGGCGGAGCCGCCCGACGAGGTAGGCGCCCTTCCCCCGGTAGAACACCGCCTTCACCAGCTCGAGCGCCTCGATGGGCTGACCGTCGTCGAGCTCGCGGAGGTGCGAGTCGAGCTCGATGGCGGCGATGCGCGCGTCGCGCTCGAGGTCCTCGTAGGGCGCGGCGAACGCGCAGGCGCGCAGCACGGTGCGGAGGAGCGCCTCGGTGGAGACCTCGCGGCGGTAGCGGGCGTACACCGGCACCGGGCCCTCGCGGACCGCCGGACCGTCCGCCGCGAGGAACTCGATGGCGGGATCGACGCCGACCGTCACGAACACCCGGCGCGTGACGGAGTTGAAGAACGACTGGCCGATCTCCCGATCCGGCCGCGACTCCACCCGGGCCTCGTACAGCTCCTTCATGGCGCGCCAGAGGCCGTGGTCGTGCGCCGCGCCGCCCAGCTCGGCGCGGACCGTCCCGACGCAGGCGTTCACGAGGCGGTCGCGCAGGTCGAGCCGCTCGCGCGCGTCCGCCTGACCGGCGGCCCAGTCCCGCTTCTCGAAGCGCTCGCGCGCCCGGCGCGTGATCCGCGCCCGCTCCTCCTGGTACGCCTCGAAGCTGGCCGCGATGGCGGCGGCGCCCGCGGCGGCGACGTCGTTCGGCTCGGCCATGTCCGGACGGTAACGGAGGCGGGGCGCCCCGGCGCGCTGCCTCTCGGGGTCCAGCGACCTCGCGGGTCCTCAGAGCGGCGGCCGCGTGCCCTCGCCGTACCCGGTGAGCTCCACGTACCCTTCCCCCGCCGCGCGGCCGTCCCCGTCCTCCAGCCGGACCGGCCCCTCCCAGTACGCGAGCCCGCCCGCCAGCGCGGAGCGGTTCTCGGCCGCCGCGACCTCGGGCGTGACGACGAGGCGGATCCCCTCTCCCGGCACCGCGACCTCCCAGCCCGCCGGGTAGGCCGCGCCGCGCGGGCTGCGCCACGTCCCGCGCGCCGAGACGGCCCACTCCTCCGGCGAGAGCACGCGCGCGCGGCCGTCGCGCCCGACGAGCGTGCCGTTCCGCCAGTCGGCGCTCCCGTCGGCGCGGCGGAGCACGTACAGCATGAGGTCGCGACCGTCGGCGAGCCGGAGGCTCCACCAGTCCCAGCCCACCTGAGAGGGCGCCAGCTGGGACGAGCCGAGCTCCTTGTCCATCCAGCTCTCCCCCCGGACCCGCAGCGTCTCTCCGTCGATCGTGACGGTCCCCTCCGTCGCGAGCCGGGTGAGCGAGTAGTACAGGCTGGCGTAGCCGGGCTGCGCCGCCTTGCGGCTGTAGCCGTTCGGCCCCTGGAGGATCAGGGGCTTCACCGGGCGCGCGACGAGGTCGAGCGCGATCCCGCGCGCGTCGTCGCGCATGACGAGGTGGAAGGCGCCCTCCTCGAGCCGGAGCGTCCAGCGCCCCGCGGTGCCAGGGGGCGCTCGCGCCCAGGCGAGCACCGGCTCGGGCGGTGCGCCGAACCCGCCGAGCAGCGGCGACGCGCGCCAGAGCACCTCGCTGAAGTGGTGCGCGCGGGCGCGGACGTCGCTCACCGCCGCGTGGCCCATCACCGCCTGGCTCGCCGCCCAGGCGGAGTCGAGCGCCCCCGGCTCGGGCGTGAGGCCGACGCGGAAGAACGTGAGCTGGTACCCGAGTCGGCGGCCGGGGTCGTCGACCGCGGCGAGCGTCCCGGTGAAGTACCACCATTCGTTCCGGTGGTCCGGGTGCGCCCAGTGATCGCGCGGGAACTCCCAGCGGTGCGCGGGGTCGGCCGGGCGCCACGCGGGGGCGGCGGCGAGCATCACCGCCGCGAGCGCGGCGAGGGGGCTACAGGGCGTCACGGGAGAGCTCCGCGGCCGGCGTCCGGCTGGCGGTCAGGGCGGGGTAGAGGCTCGCGGCGGCCGCGGCGGCGAGGATCGCGAGGGCCTGCCCGGCGAGCGCGGCCCACGGAGGATGGAGCGCGAGGCTCCAGCCGAAGAAGGCGGGGTTCACGACCTCCACGAGCACGCGCGCGAGCGCGGCGCCGCCGGCGGCGCCCAGCCCGAGCCCGACGAGGCCGATGCCGAGCCCGCGCCCGAGGAACACCGCGAAGAGCTGCGGGCGGGTCGCGCCGAGCGCGCGGTAGAGGGCGAGCTCGGCGCGCCGCTCGCGGGCGAGGACGAGCAGCGAGAGCGTCACGCCCGCCGCCGCGATGACGAGCCCCATCACCTGGAGGAGCCGCGTCACGGCGAACGTCTGCTCGAAGATGGCGAGCACCTCGGCGCGGAGCGCCCGGTTCGAGCGGATCTGGAGGGCGTGCTCGCGCAGCGCGGCGCGGAGCCGCTCCACGGCCGCCTCCGCGTCGACCCCAGGGGCGAGATAGAGGGCGGCGTTCGACGGCGGCCCCGGACCGAACAGGCGCGCGAAGGTGGAGAGATCCACGAGCGCGGCGCCGCCCTCCGTGCCGTAGTCGCGGTAGACGCCAGCGACCGGCACCGGGATCTCCCCGCCGGGCGCGCGCACCGCGAGCCGTCCCCCGGGCCCGAGCCCGCTCTTGCGCGCCAGCGGCTCGGAGACGAGCGCGGCGCCGCCCCGGAGCGCCGCCATCGCCGCGACCGGGTCCCCTTCGAGGAGCTCGACCCGCCGCTCGCCGCCCGGGAGCGCGCCGTCGATGCCGGTGAGCGAGATCCGTCTCCCCTCCGCCTGGACCTGGACCTGGCGCAGGGTGTCGAGCGCCACCAGCCCCGGCGCCTCGCGCAGGCGGCGGACCGCCTCCGGCGACAGCGTCGCGTCGCTGCGCGCGCGGCGCCAGGAGGGCGTCGTCACGTAGACGTCGGCGCGGATGGTCGCGGCGAGCCATCGCTCCACCGACGCGCGGAAGCTGCCGACCATGACGGTCACGCCCGCGAGCATCGCCACCGCCACCGCGAGCGCGCCCGCCGCGACCGCCGAGGATCCGAGCCGGGCCCCCAGGGTGCGGACGCCGTAGCCCACGCCGAGCCGCCGCGGCCGCCCGGTCCGAGCGAGCAGCCGGATCGTCGCCGGCGCGGCGAGCGGAACCGCGACGACCACGCCGAGCGCGAGCGCGAAGGCCGATGGCGCCCAGACGTCGCGCAGCGCCAGGTACGCACCGATCCCGGCCGCGAGCGCCGCGGCGCCCGCGAGCAGCACGCGGCCGGCGCTGGCGCGGACCCGCTCCTCGAGCGTGATCGACGCGAGGAGCGCGCGCGGGTCCTCCCGGCTCGCGTCGATCGCCGGCCCGAGCGCGCCCGCCACCGCCCCCGCGACGCCCGTGGCCACGCCGAGCAGGACGAGCGCCGGGCCGAGCGTCACCGCGTCGATCCCCTCGAGCAGGTACAGGTTGCGGATCGTGCCGCTCACCGCGGCCACGTTCGCGCGCGCCGCGAGCCAGCCGAGCGGGATGCCCGCCGCGGTCCCCGCGGCGCCGAGCAGCGCCGCCTCGGCGAGCACCAGGCGCAGGACCTGAGCGCGCGTGGCCCCGACCGCGCGCAGGATGCCGAGCTCCTCGCGACGCCGCGCGAGGGACGCGCGGACCGAGGCGTAGACGAGGAAGCCGCCCACGAGCAGCGACACGAGCGACAGCGCGGTGAGGTTCAGCCGGAAGGCGGCGAGGAGCCCCTCGGCCTCGGCGGTGCGCTGCTCGGGGGTGAGGACCCGCGCGCGCGCGCCGAGCCGCGCCTCGAGGCGATCCCGCAGCGCCGCCGGCGCGACGCCCTCCGCCGCGCGCACGTCGAGCTGGTGGATCCGCCCCCGCACGCCGAGCAGCGACTGCGCCTGGGCGATGTCCATCACGGCGAGCCGGCGGCTGGCGAGGGGCGCGACGCGCTTCAGATCCACGAGCGCCCCCACGATGAGCGTGGCGCGGCGCGAGCCGAGGGACACGGGGACCGGATCGCCCACGCGCCAGCCCATCTCCTCGGCGAGCGCGGGCGTCACCGCGACCCAGCCCTCTCGCCCGAGCGCGTCCGCGAGGCTGCCCTCGGGCAGCCGCCACGGCGCGCGCACGGCGGCCTGGAGCAGGTCGGCGCCGACGAGCTCCAGGCTCGCCTCGGGGCGTCCCTCCACCGCCGCCTCCGCGCGCCAGAGCGGGACGGCGGCGGCCACCCCGGGCACGGCGAGCACCTCGTCGAGGAGCGCCTCGTCGAGGTAGCCCGCCCACCCGAGGACGGAGAGCTCAGCCTCGCCGGACACGGCGCGCACCGTGCCCGAGAAGGCGCCGAGCGCGCTGCGGTTCAGGATCTGGATGGAGAGGACGGAGCCGACGCCGAGCGCGACCCCGGCCACCGCCAGCAGGAACAGCGCGCGGGCGGCGCGCAGCTCCCGGGCCACGGCCCGCGCGAGGTAGCGCCTCATGATCAGGGCTCCCGCACGCCGGAGTGGAGCGTCCACGCCTCGTCGGCGCGGGCGGCCAGCTCGCGGCTGTGCGTCACGAAGAGCACCGCGCTGCCCTCGCCGCGCGCGAGCCCGAGCAGGAGATCCATGACCGCCTCGCCGCTCTCCTCGTCGAGGTTCCCGGTCGGCTCGTCGGCGAGCAGGAGCCGCGGGCGGCGCAGCAGCGCCCGGCACAGCGCGACGCGCTGCATCTCGCCGCCGGAGAGCTTCTGGACGGCGTCCCGCGCGCGGCCGGCCAGCCCCACGCGCGCGAGGAGCTCGCGCGCGCGCGCGGCGGCGACCGGGAGGGGATCCCCCGCCACCAGCGCAGGCACGAGCACGTTCTCCTCGACCGAGAGGTGCGGCAGGAGGTGGAAGAACTGGAACACCAGCCCGACGTGATCGCGCCGGAGCCGCGTGCGCTCCCGGTCGGGCAGCGCCGCGAGCGAGCGGCCGAGGAGGAACACCTCGCCCGAGGTGGGCGCGTCGATGCCGGCGGCGAGGTGCAGGAGCGTGGACTTGCCGGAGCCGCTCCGGCCCGTGATCGCGACGATCCGCCCCGGGGGCACCTCGCCCGACACCTCGCGGAGCGCGCGCAGCACGGCGCCGCCGGCGGTCCGGTAGTCCCGACCGACTTGACGAAAGGTGACGACGGCGTCCATCGACCCTCCCATGCCGGCGCGGCGCGCGCGATTCAAGCGGTTCTGCGCCGCGCCGCGGAGGGTCAACCCGCGCGGCGCTCGGACCCCAGGGCGAGCAGCGCGTCCACGGCCTCGCGCAGCGTGGCGGGCGCGAACGGCTTCTCGATCCGCGGCAGGTCGCTGCGCTCGAGGAAGCGGCGCGCCCGCTCGGTGAAGGCGCCGCCCGTGATGAACACCATCCGCCGGGCCACCGCCGGTGCGGCGCGGGTGAGCGCCTCGTGCAGGTCCATCCCCGTGAGGTCGGGCATCATGAGATCGCACAGGATCACGTCGAAGCGCTCGCCCGCCTCGAGCCGGGCCAGCGCCGCCCTCGCGTCGGTGAGGACCTCCACCTCGTGCTCGGCGAGGACGCGGCGCACGGTGCTGCCGATGAGCGGCTCGTCGTCCACGAGCAGGATGCGGGCGCGCGCGGCGCGCGCGGCGCGGGGCGGGGCCGGCGCCGGGTGCTCCTCGTCCGGCGCCGGGGGGAGGACCACCCGGAACAGCGCCCCTCTCCCGGGCTCGCTCTCCAGCTCGATCCGCCCTCCCAGCCCGCTCACGATCCCGTGGCAGACCGAGAGCCCGAGCCCGGTGCCCTGCCCCGGCGGCTTGGTCGTGAAGAACGGCTCGAACACGCGCCGCCCCAGCTCGGGTGGGATGCCCGCGCCGGTGTCCGACACCTCCACGATCGCTTGCCCGTCCGGTCCGGTGCGCGAGACCACCCGGATCTCGTTCGTGGCGGCGGCGCCCTCGGGGATCGCGTGCGCGGCGTTGACGAGCAGGTTCAGCACCACCTGCCCGAGCTGGAACTCGGACGCCAGGACGGGCGGGACCGGATCGAGCCTCAGCACGAGCCGCGCGCGGTGCCGGATCTCGTGCTCGGCGAGCTTCGCCGCGCCCCCGATCTCCTCGTGGACGTTCACGGCCAGGCGCCCGTCCCGCCGCGAGCGGGACACGATGCCGAGGTCCCGGATGATGCGGGCGATGCGGCGGGTGCCCTCCGCGGCCTCGTCGAGCGCCTGGAGGGCCTCGGCCATCTCCGGCCCCCCCGCGCGCGCGGCGAGCGCCTCGCGGGCGCAGCCGAGGTTCACGGAGACGAAGGTGAGCGGGTTGTTGATCTCGTGCGCCATCCCCGCCGCCAGGGTACCCACGGCGGCGAGCCGCTCGGCCGCCTCCGCGCGGCGCCGATCCGTGAGATCTCGGGCCGTGTAGATGGCGTACTCGGCGCCGTCGAACGCGAGGTGCGACACCGCCACCTCGGCGCTGGCGCGCCCGTCCGGACGGCGCACGCTCCCGTCCAGCACGGCCGCCCCCCGCGCGCGGATCTCCTCCCACTGCGCGGGCCAGCCCGACTCCGCGAAGCCACCGTCCACGTCCCACACGGCGCGCCCGGCGAGCTCGGGCCCGCTCCTCCCGAAGAGCCGCTGCGCCGCGTCGTTCGCGTAGGTGATGCGGCCGCCCGGATCCAGGATGAGGACCGGCGCGTAGCCGCGCTCGAGCGCCGTCTGCGCGAGCCGCAGCGCGCGCTCGGCCCGGCGGAGGTCCGTGACGTCCAGCGCCACGCCGCCGAGGAGCGGCGGCTGCTCGTCGCGAGGGATGCGGAACTTGAGGGTGACGAACGCGCGGCCGGAGAGGTACAGCTCCTCCCGCGCGGTCTCCCCCGTCGAGAGGACGCCTCGCTCCGTCGCCGCGATCCGCCCCGCGAGCCCGGGGTCGAACATCGTCCCGGCGGTCCTGCCGATCAGGTCACCGACCTGGGCGCCGTGCGCGCTCGCGAAGCTCGGGTTGCCGGCGACGATCCGCCCCTCGGCGTCCTTGATGAAGATGACCGCGGGCGCGTGGCGCATGAAGGCCTCGAACCGCGCCTCGCTCTCCGCGAGCGCCGACAGCGTGCGCTCCCGCTCGGCGAGCGCCGCGCCGAGCACGAGCGCGGTCGCGGCGCCGATGAAGACGAGCAGCTGCACCTGCACGTCCGCCGCCGCGATCGTGGCGCTCGGGTCGAAGTAGCGGGCCCCGGAGGTGAGCCCGGCGGCGAGCAGCGAGACGAGCGCCGCTCCCGCCGAGGCGCCGCGAACCCCGAACCTCGAGCCCGCCCAGACGAGCGGCGGCAGCAGCAGGTAGCTCCGCTCGAGGCGGACCCCGCCTGCGAACACGAGCACGACCGAGCCGGCCAGCGCCCCGGCCACGAGGGCCGCCTCGCCGGCGCGCGCGAGGCGCAGCGGGCGGCCCGGACCTCGCCCCGGAACCCACGCCACGACCAGCGGCGCGAAGACGAGGATCCCCAGCGCGTCTCCGGTCCACCACGCTCTCCAGACCTGGAGGAACCGCTCCGCCCCGCTCCAGCCGTAGTGCACCATCGCGGCGGCCGCGCCCAGCGCGGACGGCACGAGGGGCGCGACGAGGGCGCCGAGCAGCACCAGCGCGGCGACCCCGCGGACGCTCCCGGTGGCGCGCCGCCCGCCGGAGAGGCGCGACACGAGCGCCGCCGCCAGGACCGCGTCGAGGAGGTCCACCGCCGCGTTCACCCCGGTGAGCATCAGGCTGCGGTCGGTGGCCTGGCTCGCGACGAGCTCCGCGGCGACCGCCGCGGCGACGAATGCCCACCGCTCGCGCCCGCGCGCGAGCAGCAGCGCGCCGGCATACAGCCCGACCGGCGGCCAGTAGGTGGCGAAGGCCCCCTGGTAGGCGGAGAGCGCGTCTCCGGCGGCGCCGAGGAGCACGTAGCCGAGGAACAGGGCGGCGGCGCGGGCGAGGAGGACGCCGGGCGGGGTGGCCGGCGCGTCCTCTCCGGCGCCGGGGAGCACGGGGCGCATCATCGGACCGCGACTACGCTATCAGGAAAGGGCTCCCCGCGACACGGGACGTCCGGCGGCCGCGCCCGATTCGGCCACCACGCGGCGATGGGCGAGCGCAGCGGCCAGGGCGGAGAGGCTCGCGACCGCGAGCACCACCTCGCTCGCAACGCGCAGGGCGTCCGACCCCGCGACCCGCGCTCCCGTGGCGGCCGCGTCGTAGAAGAGCCAGCACAGGTTGGAGGCGGCGAGCAGCCCCCAGGGCCACTGCAGCGCGCCCCCCCGGAACCTGCGCGCGATGCGGAAGAGCGGCGCGACCAGCACGAAGCAGAGGGTGTCGCCCGCCACCGAGACCGCCTCGAAGAACGCCTGCGAGGCGCCCTCGGCGGCGAGCGCGTCCGAGACGTCCCGCAGCAGCGTCGGCACCCCGAGCCCGAGCGCGAGGAGCACGACCGCGGCGTCGAACACGCTTCGCGCGCGCGAGCCGCCGAGCACGAGCCCCGCCCGGAAGAAGGCGGCCACGAACAGCGCCGCGCTGACGACCGCGGTGGCGTTCACGGCGAGGATGTAGAAGACGTCGTGCGCGGCCCCGGCGCTGCGCCAGACGAGCCAGTCGCCGCGCGGCCCGCTCGTGAGCTTGTTCAGGACGGGCAGCAGGAACGAGATGGCGGAGAGCAGCCAGGCGCGGAACATGAAGTCGCGCCGCTCGAACGCCGCCGCCGCGGCGAGGCACCCGGCCGCGGCGAGGGACTGCGCCGCGAGCTGGGTCCCGAACCAGAGCAGCGGCCCACCCCCGGTCGCGAGGGACAGCGCGGCGACCGCGGCGGCGCCGGCGAAGGGGATGGCGGCGAGCCGCGCGTAGGGCCCGATCATCGCAACGTCTCCCTCAGCTCGGCGAGGACGTGCTCGGCGGGAGCGTGCCCGAGCAGCGTCCGCAGCATGGGGCGGAGCGCGTCGAGGAGCCGGGGAACGTCCCCCGGCTCGATCTGGTCCGGCCGGCAGCCGAGGACGCGGTCGCAGAAGGCGCGGACCACGGCGCGCGCCGTGTCCGGCCCGATCCACCTCGCGAGCGCCGCCGCGATGACCTCTCCCCTCGTTCGGCCCCCCGGCACGGCGCGCAGGGTAGCCCCACCGCGACCGGCGCGCGTGACGAACGTGTGACGGCCTCGGCCGGCGCTCAGCGCTCAGCGCGCCGCCACCCACCGCGATCCGCACTTCGGACAGACGTACGTCACCATGTTGCCGATGGCCTGCTCGACGGTGCCTTCGGCGCCGCACTTCGGGCACTTGTTGGTCGGCTGGGTGGGCGCTGGAACGTGGACGGGCATGGCTACACTCTACGCGGTCCGAAGTCTCACGGGGCGCGCTGGCGCAGCCTGACCGCTACGGTCGCCGGGCGAAGTCAAAGTGCCGCGACCGCGACCGCGACCCCGACCCCGACCGCGACCGCGACCCCGACCCCGACCCCGACCGCGACCCCGACCCCGACCGAGACCGCGACCCCCGACCCCGACCCCGACCGAGACCGCGACCCCGACATCGACCCCGACCTCCACCTCGACGTCACCCGACCCCGACCTCCACCTCGACGTCACCCGACCCCGACCTCCACCTCGACGTCACCCGAGCCCGCTGCCCGCGCAGGCGTCGCCTCAGCGGTCGAGCGCCGTCCCCGCCCGCTCCACCGCCTCGCCGGTCGCCGTCACCCACGCGATGGCGGGCGCGCAGAACAGCACGCCCACCACGATGGCGGCGAAGAAGTTCCGGCCCTCGACGAGCGAGTCGCCCTGCGAGGCCAGCGCCGTGGCGGCGACGACGAGCCCGAGGACGCCGGCGGCCGCCCAGCGGCGCCACTCCTCGAAGGCGGACGCGAGCGTCGCCGCGAGCCCGAGCAGCACGTAGAGCGCCGCGAGGGCGCGATCCTCGAACACGAGCTCCTTCGCGATCCAGCCGAGCACGGCGGTGGCGAGGAGCCCCACGCCCACGCGCCGGGAGACGCTCTCGCCCCGGAGCACGAACCAGAGCACCCCGAACACGGCGAAGAAGAGCCCGAGCTTGAACAGGGCGAACCGCGCGACGCCGAGGCCGCGCCACACGGACTCCTCGGAGAGATCCAGGGCGCGCGCGAGCACGCCGCCCGCGACCGCCTGGAGGAGCGCGAGCGCGATCGCGCCCGCGATGCTCGCCGCCACGTACAGGGCGACCGTCCTCTCCGTCTTCGTCATGCGCCTCGCGCCTCCGTGCCGCGCCGGCGAGGAGCCGCCGGGCGCGCGGATTCTACACGGGGGCCCGGCCGGGAGCGACGCGGCTCCCGCCCGCCGAGGGTGAGGCGGGCGGGGCCGATGTGGTTCCTCGACTGCCGGTGCGCGGTGGGCACCCTGCGCTCGAGACGAACGGCCGGAGATGAGACAGGCTACGGGCTCCAGGCTTCGGGAACGGCCGCCTTGCGAGCCGCTCCTGTAGCCCTTAGGCCGTGGCCTGAAGCCTCCCTTCCGTGCGGCTCCTCTCCCTCGCCGTCCCGGACCTTGGGCGGCCGTCAGTCCGCCATGGTCGAGACGTCGCCCGGATCCTGCCCCATCTCCACGGCCTTCAGGAGGCGGCGCATGATCTTGCCGGAGCGCGTCTTCGGGAGCGAGGCGCGGAGCTCGACGTCGGCCGGGGTCGCGATCGGGCCGAGGTCCTGGCGCACGTGGTCCTTCAGCGAGGCGACGAGGCCCGGCCCCTGGGGGACGCCCTTGCGGAGCACGACGAACGCCTTGATCTTCTCGCCCTTCACCGGGTCCGGGAGGCCGATGACGGCGCTCTCGGCGACGGCAGGGTGGCGCAGCAGCGCGGACTCCACGTCGGCGGTGCCGATGCGGTGGCCGGCGACGTTCATCACGTCGTCGGCGCGGCCGAGCACGGCGAAGTAGCCGTCGCGGTCGCGCACCGCGATGTCACCTGCCGTGTACACGCCGGGGATCTGCGACCAGTACTTTTCGTAGCGCGCGTGGTCGTTCCAGATGGTGCGGAGCATGTAGGGGAGCGGCTTGCGGATCACGAGCAGCCCGCCCTCCCCGTCCGACACGGGCTTGCCCGCCGCGTCCACGACTGCCACGTCGGCGCCCGGCACCGGCTTGCCGACCTTGCCCGGCCGCGCGTCGAACGTGGGCAGCGTCCCCAGCACCGGCGCGGCGATCTCGGTCTGCCACCAGTTGTCGACCACCATGCCCTTCGACTGGCCGACCAGGTTCGCCTGGGCCCAGCGGTGCGCCTCGGGGTTGAGCGGCTCGCCCGCGCAGGCGATGAGCCGCAGCTTCTGGAGGTCGTAGCGGGACGGCGCGTCACCCCCGTGGCTCATCCACATGCGGACGGCGGTCGGCGCGGTGAACATGACGTTCACGCCGTACCGCTCGCAGAGCTCCCAGGTGACGTCCGGCGACGGGTAGTCCGGGACGCCCTCGCGCGTGAAGATGGTCGCCCCCGCCGACAGCGGCCCGTAGACGATGAACGAGTGGCCCACGATCCAGCCGATGTCGGAGGTGGACCAGTAGATGTCACTGTCCGTGATCTGGTAGTACGCGCGCGCCAGGTAGGTCGTGCCGACGAGGTAGCCGCCCGTGGTGTGGACCACGCCCTTCGGCTTCCCGGTGGTGCCGGAGGTGTAGAGGATGAAGAGCGGATCCTCCGAGTCCATCGGCTCGGGCGGGCAGTGGATCGCGTGCCCGTCCTGGATGTCGTAGAAGTCGTGCTCGCGCTCGGACTCGAAGGTGAACGGCGCGTCGCCCGGCCGCGAGCCGCGCCGGTGCACGATGACGTGCTCGACGCCGTAGAGGTCGCGCACCGCCTCGTCGACCGTCGGCTTGAGCGGCACCTTCTTGCCGCGGCGGTAGGTGTAGTCGGAGCAGACGACCACCTTGGCGGCGCAGTCCTCGATGCGGCTGCGCAGCGCCTGCGTCCCCATCCCGGCGAACACCACCGAGTGGATCGCGCCGATGCGCGCGCACGCGAGCATCGAGATGATCCCCTCCGGCGTGAGCGGCATGTACAGGAGGACGCGGTCGCCCTTCCTCACGCCCAGCTTCTTGAGCGCGTTCGCGAAGCGGTTCACCTCCCGGTACAGCCGGTTGTACGTGTACGTGTGCTCCTCGCCGTCCTCGCCGACCCAGATCAGCGCCGCCTTGAGGCGCCGATCGCCGAAGACGTGGCGGTCGATGCAGTTCACCGTCGCGTTGAGCTTGCCGCCGACGAACCACTCGTGGCGGGGCGGCTCGAAGCGCGTCACCTGCTCGAACGGCTTCATCCAGTCGACGAGCTTGGCCTTCTCGCGCCAGAAGCCGTCGGGGTCCTGCGACGCGAACTGCCGCTCGATGGCGTCGTTCGGGACGTGGGCGCGCTGGGCGAGCCAGACCGGCGCCGCGATGACCGCGTCGTCCTTGGAGAGCGCGCTGATCGCCGCGCGCTGCGCCTCGGTGAGATCGGGGAGCTTCCCTTCCAGTTCGGGGGCCATGGGTACACCTCTCGTGCGCGCGCGATGGATCGCGGCGGGATCATCGGTCTGACGGGATCGGTCGCCCCCGAGAGGTGGGCGCCACAGCCGGCGAAGGCGAAGCGATCATGCTAGCCGAGTCGTGGGGCCCGTCCGCAAGGCCCCCTCCCCGGAATCGCGCGCGCCGTCGGCGTCGGCGCCGCCCCGGGCGGTGACGCGGCGCGGCGGCCCGGGATGCCCAGGGCGGGGTGGAGCGCGCCGGTGATCGGGCTAGGCGAGGCGCGGCGGCGCGGGGGACGGCTCGGGCTGGGGCGGGGCGTAGCCTGCGCGCTGCAGGACGGTGCGCTCGTCGAACCAGAGCCGCGACGCGAGCGCGGCCGTCTTCTCGCGATCCAGGGTGATCCCGGGGTTGCCGGCCCAGGCCCAGAACTGGTTCTGGGGCTCCCACAGGTCGAGCCACAGCCCGACCCGCCGGGCGAGGTCCAGGATCCCGACGAGCTCGACGGCCCGCTGCGAGGCGGAGTGGCCGGCGACGAGCGCGTCGAGGCGCATCCGCACGAGCGCCTCGACCTCGCGGCGCACGGCCACCACGTCGAAGTGGGCCCCCAGGCGGCGCGCGAGCTCCACGGTCGCGAGCAGCTCGCGCTCGCCCTCCTCGATCCGCAGCGCGCCGGCGCGCGCGCGTCCGGTGATCTCTAGGATGCGGCGCGTGAGCGTGACGTCGGCCGCCACCCGCAGCGGCGTGGGGACCGGCGAGTCGATCTCGCGCAGGAACTCGATGAGCCGGCGGTTGTCGTCGTAGATCCGCAGGTAGTCGTCCTCGTACCGGCGCATCGTGCCCTCGAGCAGCACGTCGGCCACCCGGCGGCGCTCGTCGAGGAACAGATCGCGCAGGGCGTAGTCGCGCCCCGGGAATGCGCGATCCACCTCCCGCAGCAGGCGCGCGAAGGAGATGCGCTCGAGCTTCGCGAAGAGGACGCGCTCGATCTCCGCGTGCGCCTCCGGTCCCGGGTACGGCAGGAGGCCCGCCCGGAAGTCCGCGGCGCCGAAGTGGACCACGCAGTAGAGCGCGTCGAGCGACTCCCGCGTGATCATGCTCTCGAGGTGCAGCCGTCCGGTCGCGAGGGTCGCCGGACCGGACTGCGCGCTGCGGCCGGCCTCGAGCCGGTAGCGGAAGCAGAACAGCCTCCCCTCGGGCGGCGTCTCGCGCACCGAGCTCGCGATGGCGAGGTGCGCGCCGACGCCCTCCAGGGACACGACGCTCGGCCGCACCAGCGCCTCGTACACGCGCCGGCCGTCCCCCAGCTCGGCCACGTTGGAGGGGGCGCGCTCGAGCGCCGCGACGAAGCCGGGCTCGAGGTCCACGCCCGCGGCGTCCCGGGCGAGCTGGATGGCGCGGGCCGCGTACTTCATCACCTGCACCGTCTCGATGCCGGAGAGCTCCGCGAAGAACCAGCCGCAGCTCGTGAACATGAGCAGGGACTGGCGCTGCAGCTCGAGGAGCCGCAGCGCCTTCACCACCTCGTCGCCCGCCAGCGGGCGCCCCGCCTCGCGCCGCAGGAACTCCTCCGACTCCCGCCGGTCGGGATCGAGCACCACCTCGACGAAGCGATCGCGCGCGCCCCAGGGATCGGCGAGGAGGCTCGCCGCCTCGCGCTGATACAGGTCCGCGAGGGCGTCGCGCAGCCCCTGCAGCGCGGCGAGCAGCGGGGCGCGCCACGCCTGCGTCCAGCCGGGCTGGGCTCCGACGCTGCAGCCGCAGTCGGAGCGCCACCGCTCGACGCCGTGGGCGCAGCTCCACGACGAGCCCTCCGCGATCTCCGCCTCCCACTCCGGCGCGATCCGATCGAGCGCCTGGCCCAGGTTGACGAGCTCGACGTCGTCGCGGCGCGCCAGGAGCCGGAGCGCCGCGGCGAGCACCTCGTCGCCGCCCTTCTTGTGGTGGCCGAGCGTCTCGCCGTCGAGCGCGATGGTGAGGATCTCGTCGTGCGCGCGGCCGGCATCGAAGCCGCCCTCCAGCCGCCGGAGGAGCGCCTGCGGCGACGAGAGCGCCTCGCCGAAGGCGAGATCGCGCGCGATGTGCCCGTCGTAGAAGAACACCACCAGCTCGCGATCGCCTGCGCGCACGCGATAGGGACGCGTCGGGTCGAAGCGCGCGCCGGTCGCGTCGAGCCACTCGCCGCCCGGCGGCCGCACCCGGCGCGCCTGGTACGGCGACAGGACCGTGTAGCGGATCCCCTCCTGCGCGAGCACCTCGAGGGTCGGCGTGTCCGCCGCCGTCTCCGGCAGCCAGAAGCCCTCCGGGGCACGCCCGAAGCGGCGGCGGAAGTCGGCGAGGCCCCAGCGGATCTGCGTGAGACGATCGCGCGCCGAGGCGAGCGGGAGGATGGCGTGGTTGAAGCCCTGCGCGAGCGCGTTCCCGTGGCCGCGCCGGTCGGCGCTCCGCTGGTCGGCCTCGAGCACCCGCGCGTGGACGTCGGGCCGCTCCCGCTCGAGCCACGCGAGCAGCGTGGGCCCGAAGTTGAACGACAGGTGAACGTAGTTGTTGACGATGTCGACGATGCGGTCCTCGGCGCTCTTCAGGCGCGCCGCGCCGTTCGGCGCGTAGCACTCGGCGGCGATCCGCTCGTTCCAGTCGTGGAAGGGCTCCGCCGAGTCCTGGACCTCGATCTCCTCGATCCAGGGGTTCTCGCGCGGCGGCTGGTAGAAGTGTCCGTGCAGGCAGAGGAGGCGGCGCGTCACCGCTGCATGTTAGGCGCACCCCGTCCCGCACCCTGCCCCCCCGGTGGGCCGCGCAGCCGGCGGGGCCCGCGCGGGGCGTTTCGGTTATGTTGCCGCGCCATGAAGGTCGCCCTCACCATCGCTGGCTCCGACTCCGGCGGCGGCGCCGGCATCCAGGCGGACCTGCGCACGTTCGCCGCGCACCGCGTCCACGGCACCTCCGCCCTCACCGCCGTCACCGCGCAGAACTCGGTGGGCGTGACGGCCTGGGTGGCGCTCGAGCCGGCGATGGTCGTCGCGCAGATCGAGGCGGTCGCGACCGACATGACGGTCGCGGCCACGAAGACCGGGATGCTCGCCAGCGCGGCGATCATCGCGGCGGTCGCCGACGCCGCGGCGCGGCTGCCCCTCGGACCGCTCGTGGTGGATCCGGTGATGGTGGCGAAGAGCGGCGACCGCCTGCTCGACGCCGCCGCGGAGCGGGCCTACGTCGAGCGGCTGTTTCCCCGCGCCGCGCTCGTCACGCCGAACCTGCACGAGGCGGAGGCGCTGCTCGGGCGCCCGGTGCGCGACGTCGCCGCCATGTGCGCGGCGGCCCGCGAGCTGCGCGCGCTCGGCGCCCGCGCAGTGCTCGTGAAGGGCGGCGCGCTCTCCGGCGATCCCGTGGACGTCTTCTTCGACGGCACGGAGCTCGTCGAGCTCGCGGCGCCGCGAGTCGAGACGCGGAACACTCACGGCACCGGCTGCACCCTCTCCGCGGCCATCTGCGCGCGTCTCGCGCTCGGCGACGGCGCGCTCGACGCGGTCCGCGCGGCGAAGGCGTACCTGACCGAAGGGCTCCGCCGCTCGTACGCCGTGGGACGCGGGCGCGGTGTCCTGGACCACCTGCACCCGCTCCGCTGATGCGGCCGGAGAATGGCTACGGGCTCCAGGCCAGGAAGCGGCCGCCTCTCCTGTTGCCCGTAGCCCGTAGCAAGTAGCCCGTGGCCCCCAGCCCGAAGCCTGCTTCACCGACGGTCGCTCGCAGGGAGTGAAGGTGCTTGACGGTACGTCCTACACCCCGATGGCCCGCTCGCCCGCCCGCCACAATCGACGAGATCGAGCGGAGCGGTCTTCATCTCCGACTCGACAATCGATCAATTCGCAGAGTCGTCCGGTCGAGATCGCGAGGTCCGCGGGATGACGGGGCTTCGGGGCCAGGACGTCAAAATCGCACGGGGCGCCCTCGCGCATCGCGAACACCGCGTGGTAAGCCGACGATCCCTTTCGCACTCGGAAGGCTCCGAAGCGACCGGAGCCCACCACCAGCAGGAGGCGCGCCTCATGTGGATTCAGTGGCACTCGGGTCACGCGGTCGGGATCGAATCGGTCGACGCGAAGCAGCGTGACCTCCTGCACCGCACCAACCGCCTCGTAGAGACCGTCCGCGCCGGCCGCACGGACGAGGCGGTGACACGGCTCGAGCTGCTGCGCGTCGCCGCCGAGGCGCAGTTCCGCGACGAGGAGGCCCGGCTCCGCGACGCCGGGTCGCGCAGCCTGGCCCGCCACGCGCACGAGCACGAGCGCTTCCTCTCCGACCTCGACGAGCTGGTGGACGGCGTGACGCGGCGTGGCATCGTCGCGCTGCAGGAGGTCCGGTTCACCTCCTGGCTCCCGCGCTGGATCGACATCCACGTCGCGCGGACGCACAGCGACCTCGCGTCGCTGGGCAGCTCGCGCGCCGCGCCCGCGCTCACGGCGCGCGTCGCGGCCGATCGCGCGCTCTAGACCTCCGCCCCTGGTCCCGCCGGCCCGCGCGAGTCATCGCGTGTAGCCGGCGAGCCGGTACACCACCCGCCCCGCCAGCTCGCGCAGCACCGCCGTGCTCTGCTCGAGCGCGCCCGCCCGCGGCAGCCAGCTCCCACTCGGCCCCGTGCGCCGGTCGACCGGCAGCACGTCGGGCGAGAGGCCCACCGCGCGGAAGCAGCCCAGCGCGCGCGGCGCATGCGCGGCGCTCGTCACGAGCAGCAGCGAGCGGAGCCCGTGCTCGGCGGCGAGGTGCGCGGAGGCGATCGCGTTCTCGCGCGTGTTGCGGCTCTGCGGGTCCACCAGGATCGCCGCGGCGGGGACGCCCCAGCGGACGAGCGCGTCGCGCAGCCGCTCCGCCTCGGACGGCTCACCCGGCACCGCCGCGGGCGGCCCTCCGGAGAGCAGCAGGCGGCGGACTCGCCCGGCCCGCCACAGCTCGAGCCCGCGCACGACGCGATCGGCCGCGGCGTCGAGCTCCAGCTCTCCGCTGGCCCGCGAGGCTGCCTCGTCCACCTGGCCCGACAGGACGATCGCCGCGTCGTAGACCGCGCCCGGCCGGAAGGTGCGCTCCGCGCCCCTCTCGACGAAACGCTGCAGGCCGTTGGCGACCGGCGCGAGGGAGAACACGACGAGCACGCCCGCCGCGGCGAGCCCGAGCGTCCACGCCGCCCGCGCGCGCCGGTGGAGGAGCGCGGCGCAGAGGAGCAGCGCGAGCGCCCAGGTGAGCGGCGCCACCGCGAGGTCGAGGGTCTTCGAGAGGGCGAGGAACACGCCAGGTGGCCTACAGCGCGACGGTGATCCCGGCGCCGAGGTGGTGCACGAGGGAGAAGGTGTAGACCTCGTCGTTGTCGGCGCCGCCCTCGAGAAGGCGGTACCCGACGCGCGCCCGCACCCCCTCCCGCAGCGTCACCTCGAGCGCGCCCACGACGTCCTCGGCGCGTCCCTGCGGCGCGGCGAGCGCGTCGCCGTCGAGGACGAGCGCGAGCGCCGGCGTGAGGCGCCAGGCCACGCGGAACGACAGGAGCGGCACGAAGCCGGTGTCGGTCCGCTCCGCGTAACGATCGCCCTGGAGGGAGATGGCCGCCTCGCGGATCTTGGCGGTGACGCCGACGTCGAGGTCGAGCCGCTCGCGGCGGAGCAGGCCGTAGCGATAGGTGAGCCGCGGCGAGTCGAAGCGGAAGCGCGCGAGGACCTCGTCACCCGCCGCGAACGTCTCGCCCGCGAACGCGACCTCGGACGGCAGCGTGCCGCGCGACTCGAGCCGGAGGGGGGTGAAGAACGCGAAGAGCGTGTGCCGGCGGGCGAACGTCGCGCCGAGCCGCACGCGGAAGTACGGCGCCGCCGAGGCGTCGAGATCGTCGGTGAGCGAGATGAGCGTCCCCCCGTCGCCGGGGATGCGCACGTCGTCATATCCCGCCCAGGCCACGCCGATCTCGACGTCGACGAACGGCTCGACGGCGCGCGCCACGCCCGGAGCCGCGACCGCGAGCGCGGCGACGATCCAGCCGACCCTCATGACGACCCCTCCTGGCGGACCGCCGAGGCCACCGGCCTCGATGGATACCCGATCGGCGGTGTCGTCGCGCGGCCCTCGCCGGGGAGCGGCGCCGTGGGCGTACGGCCACGCCTGCCGTGTCCCGCCGTCCACCACTCCCACGAATCGCCCGTCCGCGCGCGCTCGCGCGACGGGCACGCCGGCTGCAACCGCCCTCCTCGAACCCGCAGCCCGAGGAGCCCCGATGCCCCGCCTGTACCTGCCGCTCGTCCCCGTCACCCTCGCCGCCGCGATCGCGGCGGCATCCGCCTGCTCGAGCCCGCGCGAGCCCGACACGCGCCTCATCCCGCCCGCGCTCCCGCTCGCCGCGGCGCAGGAGCCGGCGAAGCCGCTCGTCGCCGCCGCGCCGGCGCCCGAGACCGACCCCGCGCCGTCCGCGGAGGAGGTGAAGGAGTTCGAGCGGGCAGTGCCGAAGTAGTCTCGGCTCCTGCGACGGGGGAGCTCGCTCCTTCCGGCTGCGTCCCTCGACCTCGCCCCGCCGCGCAAGCGGCGGAGCGGAGTCGAGGGACGGTCTCGTGCGCCTTCGACGGCTTCGCCGCTCACGCCCAGCGAAACTCCGCCGTGAAGTGACGGAGATACCTCGCCTGGCGGGCGAAGCGCACCCCTCGCACGTCCCGCGCCCTGGCCTTGAGCTCCAGGATCACCTCGGCGGCGTAGTCGAAGTGGCTCTGCGTGTATACGCGGCGCGGGAAGGCGAGGCGCACCAGCTCGAGCGGGTGGTAGGTCTCGGTGCCGTCGTCGAGCCGCTTGCCGAACATCACCGACCCGATCTCCACGCCGCGGATGCCGCCCTCCAGGTAGAGCGCCAGCGAGAGCGCCCAGGCCGGATAGTCCGCGGCGGCGAGGTGGGGGAGGAAGCTCCGCGCGTCGAGGTACACCGCGTGGCCGCCGGTGGGCTCCACGATGGCCACGCCGCCCCGGAGGAGCTTCTCGCCGAGGTACTCGGCGGTGCGCAGCCGGTAGCGCAGGTAGTCCTCGTGCAGGACCTCCTCCAGCCCGACCGCGATCGCCTCGAGATCCCGCCCGGCCAGGCCGCCGTACGTCGGGAAGCCCTCGGTGAGGATGAGCAGGTTCCGCGCCGCCTCCACCCAGCGCTCGTCGCGCAGCGCGATGAACCCGCCGATGTTGGCGAGGCCATCCTTCTTCGCCGAGACGAGGCAGCCGTCCGCGAGCGAGAAGAGCTCCCGGGCGATCTCGCGGGGCGTGCGCTCCGACTGGCCGGGCTCGCGCAGCTTCACGAACATCGCGTTCTCCGCGAAGCGGCAGGCGTCGAGGACGAGGGGCTTGCCGTGCGCTCGGAGCAGCGCGGCGTAGGCGCGCACGTTCTCCAGCGACACCGGCTGCCCGCCCCCGGAGTTGTTCGTGAGCGTGATCATGCCGAACGGCACCCGCTCGCCCTTCTCCGCCAGGAGGCGCTCCACGCGGCCGAGGTCGATGTTTCCCTTGAACGGATGGCGGGTGCGCGGCTCGAGGCCCTCCGGGATGACGAGGTCGAGCGGCTCGACGCCGTCGTACTCGAGGTTCGCCCGGGTGGTGTCGAAGTGCGTGTTCGACGGGACGACGTCGCCGGGCTTCGTCGCGACGGAGAACAGGATCCGCTCCGCCGCCCGCCCCTGATGCGTCGGGATGACGTGCGGGTAGCCGGTGAGGTCCCGCACGGCCTCCTCGAAGCGGAAGAAGCTCCGCGCCCCGGCGTAGCTCTCGTCCCCTTCGATGAGGGCGGCCCACTGGCGAGCGGACATCGCGCCGGTTCCCGAGTCGGTGAGGAAGTCGAGGAGGACGTCCTCGGCGCGCAGGTGGAACGGGTTGAGCTTCGCCTGCTCCAGGAGGCGCGCCCGCTCCTCCCGCGTGGTCATGCGGATCGGCTCGACCGACTTGATCCGAAACGGCTCGAAGATGGTGGATGGCATGAAGTGGTCTCCCGCCGGGGTGTGCAGGCGAGCTAGCATGTCCGCCATGACTTCGTGGGTCTACGTGGGGATCGTCGTCGCGTACGTGGCCGTCATGATCGGCGTGGGCTGGCTCGCCATGCGCCGGACCCGGGACGTCCACGACTTCTTCATCGGGGGACGCAGCCTCGGGCCGTGGATGAGCGCGTTCGCCTACGGCACGACGTACTTCTCGGCCGTCCTCTTCATCGGCTACGCGGGGAAGCTGGGCTGGGCGTTCGGGATCCACACGCTCTGGATCGTCCTCGGCAACACGGTGGTCGGGACCATCCTCGCCTGGAAGGTGCTCGCCGGGCGCACCCGCGAGATGACGGCGCGCCTCGACGCCATCACCATGCCGCAGTTCCTCGCCGCCCGGTACGGCTGTCGCGGACTCCAGATCGCGGCCGCGCTGGTGGTGTTCGTGTTCCTCGTCCCGTACTCCGCGTCCGTGCTCATGGGGCTCTCGTACCTGTTCGAGATGACCCTCCACATCCGCTACGAGACCGCGCTCTACCTCCTCACCGCCATCACCGCCGTGTACCTGGTGATGGGCGGCTACTTCGCGGTCGCGGTGAGCGACTTCGTGCGCGGCATCGTGGAGTTCGCGGGCGTGATGGCGATGGTGTGGCTGCTCGCGCACCGGCCGGAGGCGGGCGGCTTCTTGGAGGCGACGCGGCGGCTGCTGGGCGACCCCGCCACCATGGCGCCGGGGCTCGTGGCGGTGAAGCAGGTGGGGGCGGGCACGCCCCTCGGCGTCGCGGTGCCGGGGTGGCTCACGCTCGCGGCGCTGGTCCTCATCACCAGCCTCGGGCCGTGGGCCCTCCCGCAGATGGTCCAGAAGTTCTACTCGATCCGCTCCCGCGCCGACGTGACGCGCGCGCTCGTCATCGCCGGAGTCTTCGCGCTCTTCATGGCGTTCGGCGCGTACTACAGCGGCGCCCTCACCCACCTCCGCTACGGCGCGCGCCTCCCGCCCGAGCTCGTCGGTCCGTCCGGCCCGATCTGGGACAAGATCATGCCGCACTTCATCACGACGTCCGGGCTGCCCGAGGCGCTCGTGCTCGTGATCGTGCTGATGGTCTTCTCCGCGTCGATGTCGAGCCTCTCGTCCCTCGTGCTCGTCTCGTCCTCCGCCCTCGGCATCGACCTGTACGGCGCGCTCGCGGGCCAGGGCCGGACGCCGCGGCACCAGATGGCGGTCCTCCGCGCGCTCTGCGCGGTGTTCGTCGGCCTCTCGCTGGTGATCGCGCTCGCGAAGCCCGCGGTGATCGTGAACCTCATGGTGATGAGCTGGGGCACGCTCTCGGCGGTGTTCCTCGCGCCGTTCGTGTACGGGCTCTTCTGGCGGCGCGCGAACCGCGCCGGCGCGTGGGCGGCCATCGTCGCGGGGCTCGCCACGGCCCTCGTGCTCTTCCCGGCGTGGGGCGGAGACGGCGTCCCGCTCGCCGGCGCGATCGCGACGCTGCTGCCGCTCGCCGTCCTCCCCGCGGTGAGCCTCCTCACCGGCGCGCCCGAGGCGTCGCGCGTCGCCCGTGCGTTCGGCGACGCCGACCCCGCGGCGGCCGCGGCCAGCGATCGCGACGCGGAGGGCGGACGGCGGGTGGCGGGGTGACCCGTGCCTGCTACAGCCGGTACGTGAGCGACGCGAGCACGGAGAAGGTGTCGCTGGAGAAGTCGCCGAGGTACGGGTTCCAGGCGAGCTCGCCTCCGAGGCGCAGCGCCTCGGTCACGTCGTAGCCGCTGCCGGCGGCGAAGCGCATCGTCACCCCCACCCCGTCGGCCGAGGCGTCGCCGAACGGCGTCTCGACGGAGGTGCGCGCCCAGTACAGTCCGAGCCCCGCGTCGCCGTAGACGCCGAGGCGGGGCGCGAGCGGCATCGAGAAGCGGGCCGCCGGGACGAGCCTCAGGATGTTCGTGGACTGGGAGTAGTCCCCGACGCCGGTCGAGGCCGACTCGGAGAAGCGCGTGTAGCCGACCGAGCCGACGGCGCTCAGATCGATCCTCGGACCGAGCGCCTGGATCGGCAGCTCGCCGTCGACGCGGAGGCCGAGGCCCGTCTCGCCGTCCGTGAGATCGAAGCCGGCGAGTCCTCCGACCCGCAGCCCCTGGGCTGAGACCTCGTCCGTCGCTACCGTGCGCGGCACCTCCTGCGCCCGCGCGGACTGCGCGCAGGCGAGGAGCACCACCGTCAGGCCGGCGACGCGCGAACCGCGTCCTCTCATGTGTCCTCCGGCCGGCCCCCTCCCGCACCGGCCACGGCTGCAGCCTCTACGCTCCGACCGCGGCGCGCGCGGGGAAACCCCCGTCGAGGCCCTTCACGGCGAGCCACGCCCGCCGACGCACGTAGCGCGCGCCGGCCCGGCCGGGTGGGATGCGCGGCACCCGCTCGCGCGGAGGCCGCGATCGCGGCGCCCGAGGCGGCGCGCCGTATACTCTCGCGCACGCCGCTGGATGCGGCGGTGGGGGCGCAATGACGAGCGCGGGGCCGAGACCGGCGGCGGGGGAGCGGCGCATCCGCGCCATCCGCAACATCGGCATCATGGCCCACATCGACGCGGGCAAGACGACCCTCACCGAGCGGCTCCTGTTCGTCGCGGGCCGCACGCACAAGATGGGCGAGGTGCACGACGGCCTGGCCGTGATGGACTGGATGGAGCTCGAGCGCGAGCGCGGGATCACCATCACCTCCGCGGTGACCAGCTTCGAGTGGCGCGGTCACGAGCTGCACCTCATCGACACGCCCGGCCACGTGGACTTCACCATCGAGGTGGAGCGCAGCCTGCGCGTCCTCGACGGCGCGGTGGCGGTGTTCGACGCCGCGCACGGCGTCGAGCCGCAGAGCGAGACGGTCTGGCGGCAGGCGGATCGCTACCGCGTCCCGCGCATCGCCTTCGCGAACAAGATGGACCGCGTCGGCGCCGACCTCGGCCTCACGCTCGCGTCGATGCACCGGCGCTTCCCGGACCAGGTGATCGCGGCGGTGCAGCGCCCGCTGGGCGCCGAGGCGGAGTTCGTGGGGTTCGAGGACCTCGTGGGCCGCCGCACGCTGCGCTTCACGGATCCGGACGATCCCCGCGCGATCGCGGAGACGCAGGGGCTCTCGCCCGAGGGCGAGGCCGAGCGGCAGGCGCTCGTCGAGCGCCTCGCCGACGTCGACGACGCCATGGCCGAGGCGGTGCTGGCCGACGCCCCGGTGGACGAGGAGGCGCTCCGGGCCGCGATCCGGCGCGCGACGCTCACCGGCCGCTTCGTGCCCGTGCTGTGCGGCTCCGCGCTGCGCAACAAGGGCATCCCCCAGGTGCTCGACGCCGTCTGCGACTACCTGCCCTCCCCGCTGGACGTGCCGCCGGTGCGCGGCGAGGACCCGCGCAGCGGCGAGGAGGTGGTCCGCGCCGCGGACGAGGGGGCGCCGCTCGTGGCGCTCGCCTTCAAGGTGTCGCTCCTCGACGAGCGGCGGCGCCACGTCTTCCTGCGCGTGTACTCAGGCAGGATCGCCGAGGGCGACACGGTCTGGAACGCCAACCTGCGCAAGCACGAGAAGGTCGCGCGCGTGCTGCTCATGCACGCCGTGCAGAAGAAGCGCGTGCCGGCCCTGGGCGCCGGCCAGATCTTCGCCGTCACCGGGCTGAAGGAGACGCGCACCGGCGACACGCTCTCGGACCCGGGCCACCCGGTCGTGCTGGAGCGGCTCTCCGCCTACGAGCCGGTCATCTCCCAGGCGATCGAGGCCGCCTCGCTCTCGGATCGCGACGCGCTGCTCGAGGCGCTCGCGCGCATCGCGGACGAGGACCCGAGCTTCCGCTCGGGCGAGGACCCCGACACGGGCCAGCTCATCGTCTCGGGGATGGGCGAGCTGCACCTCGAGGTGGTGGCCGAGCGCCTGCGGCGGGAGTTCGGCCTCCAGGTGCGCACCGGGCAGCCGCAGGTGCTCATGCGCGAGACGCTCACCGCCGCCGCCGAGGCGACGGCCGCGTTCGAGCGCAAGACCGAGGAGCTGGAGCTGTTCGGAGAGGTGACGGTGCGCGTCGGGCCGCTGCCGCGCGGCGGCGGGTTCCGCTTCCGCGTCGATCCTGCCGCCGAGGCCCTCCCGTTCCTCAGGCCCGAGCTCCGCGCCGCCGTGGAGCAGGGGGCGCGCGAGGCGGGCGAGGCCGGCGTGCTCGAGGGCTATCCGCTGCAGGACGTCGAGGTGGTGCTCGCCGGCGCGAGCTGGCGGGAGGGCAGCTCGAAGCCCATGGCGTACAAGGTGGCCGCGGCCGACGCGGTCCGCGAGGCCGCGGCGCGCGCCCGGCCGGTGATGCTCGAGCCGGTGATGCGCGTCGAGATCGTGGCGCCCGGCGAGCACCTCGGCGCGCTCATCGGGAGCCTCGACCAGCGCAAGGGCACCATCCTCGACGTGGCGGAGCGCGGCGCGGCGACGAAGGCCATCCAGGCCGAGGCGCCGCTGCGGCGGATGTTCGGTTACGCGACGGAGCTGCGCTCGCTCACTCAGGGGCGAGCCGTGTTCACCATGCGCTTCGACCGCTTCGACGCGGTGGCGTGACCGACGCCCCGCCGTCGACGCGGCGGCCGTCGGGCGCGTCAGGCCGCGGCGCGCGCGACGGGCAGGCGGCGATCGTGCTGCCGCATCGCGCGGACGAACAGCACGAAGAACAGCGGCGCGAGGGCCGTCACGACGACCACCGCGGCGAGCGCCGTCACTGCGCCGAGCGCGGTGATGAACGCGACCGCGATGGCCTGCGAGAGGAAGTCTCCGACCGCGCGGATGCGCCTCGCGACGGTGGCAGGTGCGGGTGGGACTGCAGCGATCTCTGCCGCGATGCTCAGCGCTTCGGACTCGGAGTCGTTCATGGCGCCTCCCGATGAACCGTTGCGTCTTCGAATACGGGTTCACGCGCACCCGCGCGATGCGGCAACTTGTCGCGAGGTCCTGTTAATTCGCGTACTTGCGGCAGCCGATTTGATACGGATCACGTTGCACCCCTGGCCGCGATCGCGAGTTCCCGGCGCGTATCGCGAACGTGGACTTGTTCGGTCAATATCGACTACATCGGTCCATGTGCCGCGTTCAGCGGAGGGCGGCAGGGGTGAGGCAACCCATGAGGAACGGGCGCGGCGGGGCTCCTGCTCGATTCGCGGTCTCGGGATCAGGTCCAGGCGAGTCGCGCGCGCCGCCGCCAGTAAGCCTCGCTGGGCTCCACGAGCGGAGCGAGGGTGGCGAGCTCGTCGGGCGCGAGGGCGAGGCTCGCCGCCGCCAGGTTCGAGCGGAGCTGCGCCACCGTCGCAGGGCCGAGCAGCACGACGTCTGCGAAGGGCTGGGCCAGCGCCGCGGACAGCGCCACGGCGTCGGGCGTGGCACCGCGGGCGCGCGCGACCTCGCCGAGCGGGCCGGAGCGCGCGGCGTCTCCGCGGGCGGCGAGCCGCCCGTTCGCGAGCGCCTCCTTCACCATCACCGTCCTGCCGGCGGCGTGCGCCTCGCGGAGCGCGTCCTCGCAGCCGCGCTCCAGCAGGTTCCAGGTGGCCTGGACGCTGGCGAAGAGCGGCGCGCCGCCGCGCGTCACGGCGAGCGCCCGCCGGACGACCTCCGGCTGCTCGGCGCCGCTGACGGTGACGCCCACCCGCACGCCCCCGTCGCGCAGGCGCGCCAGCGCGTCGAGCACGGCGGCGTCCTCGAGCACGCCGGTCTCGAGCGTGGCGGAGTGGAGCTGGTACAGGGCGAGGTGGGGCCCGAGGAGGGCGCGGGACTCGGCGAGCTGGGCCTCGAGAGCGGCGAGCGAGTGGTCCTTCACCTCGTGCCGCTCGGCGTCGAGGCGCCAGCCGCCCACGTAGCGGTAGCCCCACTTCGAGGACACGATCACCTCGCCCGGCGCCCGGCCGCGCGCGTCGAGCCACGACCGCACGAACGCCTCGGCGTCGCCGTACGAGCGCGCGGCGTCGATCCAGCGGATCCCCGCCTCCCAGGCCGCGTCGAGGATCGCGTGCGCGCGCGCGCGGAGCCCCTCGGGGCTGCGAGCGCCGGCGAGATCCTCCGCGCGCCCGGGGGTGATGTACGCGGGGCGGCCGATCGCCGCGGTGCCGACGGCGAGGCGGAGGACGGGAGCCGGGGCGACGCGCTCGGGGCTCATGCCGGCGTGCGCGGCGGCGTCACGAGCGCGGCTGCTGCTGCTGCAGCAGCTTCGTCGGCACGCCGCCCGTGATCCGCTTCGCGGTCTGGCCACCGCGGAGCCGCCCGTCCTTGTCGACGCCGTTCACGATGGCGACCTGCTCGACCGGGACCGTGGACGGGAACTGCGCGTTGAACTCGGTGACGGTCATGTCGCGCGGGACGCGCACGAGCTCGATCTTCGCAGGCTGGACGCCCTCGGCGGCCTTGTCGGTGAGCGGGCCGAAGCTCGAGATGGCCTGCTTGAAGGCGGCGTCGTGGGAGGAGAAGGCCTGGGCGGGCGCGAAGCCGACCAGCTGGAACGTGAGGCCGCCGTGGGAGACGAACGACACGATGCCGTTCAGCACCCCCTGCTCGGTCTGCGCCTGGAAGTAGGCGGCCGACGCGGGCTGGCCGCCCACGGTCCCGGTCTGCGGCGCCTGGAGGGGCTTCACCCCTTCCTGCTGGAAGAACTTCTTCGTCGCCTCCTCCGGCGAGAGCTTGCCGGCGCTCGCGAGCTGGAGCGCCCCGTCCTCCTTCGGGCTCACGGCGATCACCGCGCTCGGGGTGTTCTGCGCCTTCCAGCCCTGGGGGAACCGCATCTGGAACTTCATGGCGGGGTGGAGGAACAGGTCGCCCTTGAAGAACCCCTGCCGCGGGTCGTCCCCGAACACCATGCCGCCGAGCATCTGGAGGTAGCGCTCGTGCTCGACCTTGGCGTTCGCGGGGATGCTCGCCTTCGCGGCCCGCTCGCGCGCGGTCTCGGCGCGGTTCCCGGGGTCGGGGTGCGTGGAGGCCCACTCCGGCACGCGCCCCGCGCCCTGCGCCGCGCTCGCCCGCTCGAGGGTGACGAACACGTTCGCCATCTCGCGCACGTCGTACCCTTGCTGCCCCATGTACTTGAAGCCGAGCTGATCCGACTGCCGCTCGGCGTCGCGCCCGTACTTGAGGAAGAGGAGCTGCAGCCCGGCCGCGGCGGCCTGGCCGAGCTGTGCGACCTCCGGCGACAGGATCATGCCGACGCCCAGGCCGAGCTGGGCGAGCTGCTGCTTCGAGATCTGCTCGACCGAGTGACGCGCCGTGATGTGGCCGATCTCGTGGCCGAGCACGCTCGCGAGCTCCGCCTCCGAGTTGAAGTGCGTGAGGATGCCGCGGGTGATGAACACCGGGCCGCCCGGCAGGGCGAAGGCGTTCACCGTCGGATCGTCCAGCACGGTGAACTGCCACGGCAGGTCCGGCCGCTCCGACCCCTTCGCCATGCGCGTGCCGATGTCCCGCACGTACGCCTGGACCTTCTCGTCCGGATAGACGCCCATCTGCGCCTTGATCTGCTCGGCGGACTGCTTGCCGAGGGCGATCTCCTGGTCCTCGGAGACGAAGGAGAGCTCGCGCTTCCCGGTGACCGGGTTGCGCGCGCAGGCGGCGAGCGCGAGGGCGACGAGTGGGAGGGCGAGCAGCGGGCGAGCGGGCGAGCGAGGGATCATGGGCTCTCCTGGCGGACGTTACGTGCGGGGCGCCCGCCTGGGCATGATCACGCGCGGGAGCCGCCCCGCATTCAGTTTACGGTGGGTCACGCCACCGCGCCGCCCCATCGCCCGGCCGTCCCCGAGGGAGGCGGGCGAAAGGGCGCCGTGGGGGGTGAGCGCGGGGAGGCCCCCGCCCGCCGCCCCGCGGGGCTACGTCCCCAGCCGCCGCAGCACCTCGTCCGCCATGGCGCCGGTGGACAGGGACCCGCCGAGGTCGCGGGTGCGCGCACCCTCGGTGACCGCGGCGTCGGCCGCCTTCTCGATCGCCGCCGCCTCGGCCTCGAGGCCGAGCGAGTGACGGAGCATCATCGCGGCGGAGAGGATGGTGCCGAGCGGGTTCGCGATCCCCTGCCCGGCGATGTCCGGGGCGGAGCCGTGGATCGGCTCGTAGAGCCCCGGGCCGCCGGCGCCCACCGAGGCCGACGGGAGCATGCCCATCGAGCCCGCGAGCACGGACGCCTCGTCCGTGAGGATGTCGCCGAACATGTTCTCGGTGACGACGACGTCGAGCGACGCCGGGCTGGTCACGAGGCGCATCGCCGCGGTGTCCACCAGCATGTGGTCGAGCGCGACGTCGGGGTTCGCCGCGCCGATCGCGGTCGTCACCTGCCGCCACAGCCGCGAGGACTCGAGCACGTTGGCCTTGTCGACCGAGGTGACCTTGCGACGCCGCCCGCGCGCGAGCTTGAACGCGAGCTCGACGACGCGGCGGACCTCGTAGTCGTGGTACTCGAGCGTGTCCACCGCGCGCACGTGGCCGTCCTTCTCCTCGCGCCCCTTCGGCTGGCCGAAGTAGAGGCCGCCCGTGAGCTCGCGGATGACCAGCAGATCCACGCCGGCGAGCCGGTCGGGCTTCAGCGGGGAGGCGTCCACGAGCGCCGGGTGCACGCGCACCGGGCGGAGGTTCGCGAAGACGCCGAGCCCCTTGCGCAGCGCGAGGAGGCCCTGCTCCGGGCGGACCTTCGCCGCGGGGTCGTCCCACTTCGGCCCGCCCACCGCGCCCAGCAGCACCGCGCTCGACGCCTGGCAGGCGGCGAGCACCTCCGGCGTGAGCGCCGTCCCGTGCCGGTCGATGGAGCACCCTCCCATGAGGTGCTCCGAGAGCTCGAAGGTGTGGCCGCCCTTCTTCGCCACCGCCTGCAGCACGCGGATGGCCTCCGCGGTCACCTCCGGCCCGATGCCGTCACCGGGCAGCACCACGATCTTCGCTCTCACGCTTCGCTCCCTCCGTTCTCGGCGGCGACCGTGAGCCCGTACTCCAGGGCGTCCACGATGGCGCGCCAGCTCGCCTCGATGATGTTCGGCGACGCGCCCACCGTGCTCCAGCGGCGCGTGCCGTCCTGCGTGTCCACGAGCACGCGCGTGACCGCCGCGGTGCCGTTCTTCCCGTCCAGGATGCGGACCTTGTAGTCGATGAGGTGCAGCTCGGCGACGCGCGGGTAGCGCGGCAGGAGCGCCTTGCGCAAGGCGGCGTCGAGCGCGTCGACCGGGCCGTCGCCCTCGGCGGCGGTGTGCAGGACCTCCCCGTCCACGCGGACCTTCACCATCGCCTCGGAGAAGAGCCCCCGGCCCTCGCGGTGCTCCACGTTCACGAGGAAGTCCACGAGGTGGAAGGGCGGGCGGTACTTCGGATCCTGCCGCTTCATCATCAACGCCACGGACGCCTCGGCCGCCTCGAACGAGAAGCCCCGCGCCTCGAGGGCCTTGATCTCCTCGAGCACGTCGGCGACGCCGGCGCCCGCGGCGAGCCCCAGCTCCTCGGCCTTCGAGAGCAGGTTGCCGCGGCCGGAGAGCTCGGAGACGACGACGCGCATCTGGTTCCCGACGAGCTCCGGCACGACGTGCTGGTACGAGGCGGCGTTGCGCCGCATGGCCGCGACGTGGATGCCGCCCTTGTGGGCGAAGGCGGATCGGCCGACGTAGGGCAGGTGCTCGTCCGGCGCGAGGTTCGCGACCTCCGCCACGAAGTGCGAGAGCTCCGCGAGCGACTGGAGGTGGCCCTCCGGCAGGCAGCGCAGCCCGAGCTTCAGCTCGATCGCGGGCATCACCGAGCACAGGTTCGCGTTGCCGCAGCGCTCGCCGTACCCGTTGATGGTGCCCTGCACGTGGGCCGCGCCCTCGTGGACGGCGGCGAGCGAGTTCGCGACCGCGGTCTCGGAGTCGTTGTGCGCGTGGATTCCGAGCGGGGTCTTCACCTTGGCCCGCACCGCGCGGACGGTCTCCGCGATCTGCCAGGGGAGCGAGCCGCCGTTGGTGTCGCACAGCACGAGCGTCTCGGCGCCGCCGCGGGCGGCCGCCTCGAGCGTGGCGAGCGCGTACGCCGGGTCGGCCCGCCAGCCGTCGAAGAAGTGCTCCGCGTCGTACACCACGCGGCGACCCCGCTCGCGCAGCCAGGCGAGGCTCTGCTCGATGATGCGCAGGTTCTCGTCGAGGCTCGCGCGCAGCACGTCGGTCACGTGCAGCGTCCAGGTCTTCCCCACGACGGTGCAGACCGGCGCGCCGGAGTCGACGAGCGCGCGCAGGTTGGCGTCGTCCTCGGGGACGCCGCCCACCCGGCACGTGGAGCCGAAGGCGGCGATGGCGGCGCGGCGCCACGGCAGCTCGCGGGCGCGCTCGAAGAACTCGGCGTCCTTCGGGTTCGAGCCCGGCCATCCGCCCTCGATGAACGCGACGCCGAGCTCGTCGAGGCGGCGCGCGATCCGGAGCTTGTCCTCGCACGAGAGCGAGATGCCCTCGCGCTGGGTGCCGTCGCGCAGCGTCGTGTCGTAGATCTGGATCATGGCCCGTCCGTCGAGAGAGAAGGGCGAGTATACACGGCAGGGGCGCGCGTCCCTGGCCACCGCTCACGTCGATTCTAGAATCGGCGGCGGCGCCGGCCGGGCGACCGGCCCGCGGCTGCGCGAGGTCCGGCTCATCGCGCGCTGGCTCGACGAGGCGTTCCGCGTCCCCGGCACGGAGCTGCGCATCGGCCTCGATCCGCTCGTGGGCCTGCTCCCGGGCGTCGGCGACGTCGTCACGTCGCTCGCGAGCGCCTACGTGCTCGTCGCGGCCTGGCGGCTCGGCGCGCCCGCCGTGCTCGTCGCGCGGATGGGGCTGAACCTCGCGCTGGACGCGCTCGTGGGCGCGGTCCCGCTGCTCGGCGATCTGTTCGACGCAGGGTTCAAGGCGAACCTGCGCAACGCGCGGCTGCTCGAGGAGTGGGTCGCCGCGCCGGGCGAGGCGCGGCGGGCGAGTGGCCTGCTCGTCGCGGCGGTGCTGCTCGGAGCGCTCGTCGTCGTCGCGTCGGTCGCGTTCGTCGCGTGGCGCCTCGCGGCGTGGGCCTACGGAGAGCTGCGCGCCGGGTGACCGGCGTGTCGCGACGGCGCGCGCGCCCGCCCGGTGGCCGCGCGCGCGCGCCGGTCGCGCGCCGCCGGCCGGCGCTGCGGGACGCTCTCGACCGGCGCCTCGCTCTCGCGCGCCGGCAGGTGAGCGCCGCGCGCGATCGCGACCAGCGAGGCCACCTGCGCGAGCGTCCGGTTCGCCGCGGCGCGATCGAGCGTGTCCTGCACGGTGCCCTGCACGGCGCGGGCGACTGCGCTGCTGTACTCGGAGTCGACGAGGGCCGCGCGCCCGCGCGCCCCCACCGTCACCGGAGGGTGAAACACCACCTTCCAGCGAGCCGGCAGCGGCAGCGCGAACACCGGCAGGCCGACGCTCGAGCCGAGGAGCGGCTCGAGGAAGCGCACGGTCCAGGCGACCGGCAGGCTCTCCTCGCCGCCGAGGATCGCGACCGGGACGATGGGCGCGTCGAGCGCGGCGGCGACCCGCACGAACCCGCGTTTCCACGGGCGCATCCGGTACGCCTCCCAGAACGGCTTGGTGTTGCCGTCGACGCCCTCCGGGAACACCCCCACGGTACGGATCTCGGGGGGAAGCCGCTCCGGGCGCCGGAAGGACGAGGCCGGGAGGGCGCCCACGCGGCTCAGGAACCTCCCCAGCACCGGCGCCGCGAGCGCGGCGTCCGCGGCGGCGAAGTACGGCGTCGCCTCGGCGCCGAGGGCGCGGCGCACGGCGAGCGCGAGGAAGAACGCATCCAGCGGGAACCAGCCCGCGTGGTTGGGCGCGAACACGACCCGCCCGGCGCGCGGCACGTGCTCCACGCCCTCCACCTCGAACGAGAACCAGCCGAGCCGGACGAGACGCTCGACGAGCGGCACGAGCGTCCCGTCCACGAGCGCGCGATCGATGGCCGGTGCGGCCTGTTGCGTGACCGGCGTGCGACGCCAGAACCACATCGGCTTGCCCCCGGCCCGGCGGCCGCGGCCGGACGTGCGTCGCCTGCACGTCCGCCTCCCCCGCGCGAGCCACGGCAAGGCTGCGCTCCTGAAGCCAGGACGGACAGTCCCCCTCACGGAGCCCGCGTCCGGGCGTGCGCGAGCCGCAGGTGCGGCGTAAGTGAGACGTCCCAGGACCCCGCTGTCCCGGCGCGCCGCGCCGCACCCGGAGGAACGATGACCGCTGCGCTGGACTACGCCTCGCTCACGCTGCAGGACGCGCTCGACCTCGCGATCCTGATCGAGGAGGAGGCTCGCGACCGGTACCAGGAGTTCACCCGCGTCGTGGGAGGTCGCTACGCAGGCGACGCCTCGGACATGTTCCGGCTCATGGCCTCGTACGAGACGCGCCACGGCGCCGAGCTCGCCGAGCGGCGCCGCGCCCGGTTCGGCGACGCGCCCAGCCGCGTGTCGCGCGAGCAGCTGTACGACGTGGAGGCGCCCGATCCGGGCAAGCCGCGGGTGTTCATGTCGGCTCGCCAGGCGCTCGAGGTGGCGCTCTCGTCGGAGGAGAAGGCGTTCGAGTTCTTCTCGTCGGCGCTGCCCCACGTGAAGGACGCGGAGGTGCGGGCGCTCTTCGAGGAGCTGCGAGGCGAGGAGCGGAAGCACCAGGAGCTCGTGCGCGCCCGGCTCGAGAAGCTGCCGCCGGGGCCGGACGTCGAGGAGGACGAGGCGGACGAGCCGGGGTCGGATCCGGGGAACTGAGGGAACCGGGACGAGCACTGCGCAGGACGTCCGCCGGGGGCGGCGGGAGGTCCCGCGGCCGCGGCGGCGGAGGTGCCGTGTCGGAGGAGAATGGGCCGAGGGACCGCGGCTCGGAAACGGTGACGTCGTCGAACGGTGTCGCGCTCGCCGGCGCTTCCTGCTATCTCGCAGCCCCTCGGGAGGACGACCGGATGGCGAAGCCCAAGATCGAGGAGCTGGTGAAGGGGAAGGGCCTGGAGGCGGAGCGCGGCAAGACCGTGCAGGTGCACTACACGGGCTGGCTGACCGACGGGACCCAGTTCGACTCGTCGGTGGGCGGGGAGCCGTTCTCGTTCCGGCTGGGCGCCGGCGAGGTGATCGAAGGCTGGGATCGCGGCGTCGCCGGGATGCGCGTCGGCGGCAAGCGCAAGCTCACGCTGCCTCCCGAGCTCGGCTACGGGGCCCGCGGCGCGCCCCCGGCGATCCCGCCGAACGCCACCCTCGTGTTCGAGGTCGAGCTGCTCGCCGTCTATTGACGCGCGGCCGGACCTGCCACGGCGGGCTCCGCCGCCGCTCCGCGACCCGGACGCCGGCGAGCAGAGGCTAGAGCGGCGCGCAGTGCGGGAGCGCAGACGCGCGCGCCTCGTCGACGAGCTGGAAGCGGTAGAGCCGGCCGCAGCGCAGCACGTGCTTCACCTCCCCCCCTTCGTCGAAGAGGATCGGGAACCCGGCGCGGCGCCACTCCCGGCGGGTCCCCACGGTGTTCAGCACCCGGGCGACGGTCGGCGGCGTCGACGCGTCGTCCTCCCCCACGAGCTGCCAGCAGTCCGGCTCCGGGGCGGTCGGCAACAGGGCCATGTTCACCTCCGCGTGCTCGCCCAACCTAGCAGCGGTCGTGGCTCCGAGGAGACGTCCTGCTTGTGTTCGACCGAACCGGGGACGCGCGTCAGCGCGCGCGCAGCAGGAACTGGACCGCGCCCCAGATGCCGGCGACGCCGGTCGCGACGTAGAGGACCCCGGCGGTCACGGCCTTGCCGCCGGTCAATACGCCGGAGGTCGTCCTCATGGTCCGGCGGATGAACCCATCGCGCACGCCCAGCCAGGCACAGGCGACCCCCGACGCGAGCAGCACCGCGGCGGCGATCCAGTGAAGCGGGTTCCCGCGATCCAGGAAGAACTCGATGGCCGCCTCCCCTGCGCGCTCGTGGGATTCCAGTCTAGCGCGGGCGGCCGCTCGGTTCAGTCACCCTCGCCCCCGCCCTCGCGCCCGTAGGCGCGATCGGGATCGAGGCCGAGCCGCTGCAGCGTCTCGCGGTCGGGGAAGCCCGTCGCGGCGAGCTGCTCCGACTCCTGGAAGCGGCGGATGGCGCGGGAGGTCGCGTCGTCGAGCTCCCCCGCCCGATGGGTGCCGAGGAGGCCGCGGTCGGTGAGGGCGCGCTGGAGGTCCTTCACCGCCCCCGGCGCGAGGAGCGCCTCCGGGCTCGCGGGGATGCGCGGCCGGCCCGCCTCCGGCGGCACCCCCTTCTCCTCCGGCTGGTCGGGCGCCTCGGGCTTCTGCTCCTGCGCCTCCTCCGGCTCGGCCTCCGGGGACGTCGTCTGCTGCGGGTGACGGCACGCCGCGAGCGCCATCGCTCCGAGCAGCGCCAGCCCGGCCCGGCGCCGCGTCACGCCGGCAGTCACTCGCCCTTCCCTTCCGGCTGCGCCCGCGGCTGCGCCTCGCGTTTGGGCGACAGCGCGCGGCGGGCCTGCTTCAGGACGCCCTCCTTCTCCCTCGCCTTCGGCGGCGGGAGCCCCGAGAGCCCGTCCTGCAGCCCCCGCACGAAGGCGTTCCGCAGGATCCCGAGCACGGTGGGCACCGCCTGCGCCTTCGGGTCGTGGACGGTGCCCTCGAGCGGAATGGTGGTCGCCACGGCGTCGCGCCCGGCGACGTCGTCGCTGAAGAGCTCCAGCGAGGCGTCCGCGAGGAGCGCCTTGAGCTTCGCGCCCAGCCCGTCCTTCGCGGGCCGCATCCCCCCGTCCTTCACGATCGGGCGGACGCCTCCCGAGATGCGGCCGTCCTCGGCGCGGAACCGCACCGACATGTCCAGCTCGCCCCGATCCGGCGCGATCCCGGCCTTCGAGCCCACCAGCGTCGCGAGCTCGGCGAGCTTCAGCCCCTCGAGCCGACCCTGGCCCGCGAAGGTGAGCTTCTTCGCGAGGGGATCGGCCGTGGCGAACACCGAGACCGCCCCGGAGCGCTGCAGCACCCCGCGCGCGGCCAGCACCGTCGGCTCGTTCTTCGCGAGCGCCTTGCGCGTCGCGAAGTTCTCCAGCGTCCCCTCGAGCCGGTGCAGCCAGAGCTCCGGCTTCTCCGGCTCCGACTCGTCCACCCAGAGCAGCTCGCCGTCCTTCACCTGCAGCCGGTCGAGCAGGAACGGCGTCAGCTCCTCGAGCCCGCGCCCGACCTCCGGCGCCTCCTCGACTCCCTGCTCCCTCGACGGCGCCTTCGCGCTGACGAGCGTGAGCTTGGGTGCCTCGAGATCGACCGCCGCGACCACGTGCCCGCCCAGGAGCTCCTTGAAGTACAGGCCGAACCGGGCGCGCTCCACCTGGAAGTACGGCAGCGCCTCGCCCTCGGGGCCCAGCTTCTCGATGCGAAGCCCGGTGATCGCGTAGGAGAGGTCGTGGACGCTCACCTCCACGTCCTGGAAGCGCCCGCGCATGCCCTCCATCCCGGCGAGGACCTTCCGCGTCCGCCAGGTGACGAGCGGATCCAGCGCCGCGCGCGCCGCGACGAGCAGCAGCGCGAGGACGCCGAGCGCGACGAGGAGGCGCTTCGGACCGCGGCGCATGTCGAGAACCTAGGGCCTGCCCCACGGCGCGCGCATGCGCGAGGGCCGCGGCCGCCGGCCGGTGCCCGGGGGCACGCCCGCTCGCCGCGCGGGGCGCGCGCGGGGCGAGGCCGCCTCGATCAGACGCGCTCGAGCACCGCCACGAGGAGCCGCCAGAACGCCGCGACGGAGGAGATGCTGGCGTGCTCGTCGGGCGTGTGGGCGTCCTTGATGTCCGGGCCGATGGAGGCCATCTCGACCCCGGGGTACTTCTCGCCGATGAGGCCGCACTCGAGGCCGGCGTGGATCGCCTTCACCACCATCGGCTTGCCGAAGACCTCCGCGTGCACCCGGTCCACGAGCCTCACGAGCGAGGAGCCGGGCTCGGGCTTCCAGCCGGGGTAGCCGCCCTCCTGGCGCGCGTCGAAGCCCGCGAGCGCGCAGGTCGCCGCGATGCGCGCCGCGAGCGCCTGCCGGGAGGCGTCGATCGCGCTCCGGGTGAGGAAGGTGACGAGCACCGCGTCGTCCTGCGTCTGCGCGAGCCCGAGGTTCGTCGAGGTCTGGACGAGGCCGGCGATGTCCGGGCTCATCGCCTCCACCCCGTGCGGCCCCGCGAGGAGCAGGCCCACGACCGCCTGCGCGTCGGCGGGGGCCAGCACACGGTCGGCCGCGCCCGGCTCGACGTCGATGGCGAGGTTCGGGTCGAAGGCGCCGAGCGCCGCGCGCCACTCGCGCGCGAGCCGCGCCACGTCCTCGCGCAGCGCCCCCTCGCGCCCGGCCTCGACGCGCAGCATCGCGGAGGCCTCGCGGGGGATGGCGTTGCGCTTGTTGCCGCCGTTCACCGCCGCGATGGCGACGCCGTGCCGCGCGACGAGCGCATCGAGCACCTGGGCCAGGATGCGGAGCGAGTTTCCGCGCCCGGCCGAGATGTCGATGCCGGAGTGGCCTCCCTTGAGGCCCGAGACCTTGAGGCGCAGCGCGACGGTGCCCGGCGCCGGCGCGGCGAACGAGACCCGGCGCGTCGCGACCGTGTCCACGCCGCCGGCGCACCCGATGGTGAGCTCGCCCTCCTCCTCGCTGTCGAGGTTGAGGAGGAAGGGCGAGCGGAACCAGCCGGGCGCGAGCCCCTTCGCGCCCGTCAGCCCGGTCTCCTCGTCGATCGTGACGAGCACCTCCACCGGCCCGTGGCGCACGTCCTGGCTCGCGAGCACGGCGAGGCCGGCGGCGACGCCGATGCCGTTGTCCGCGCCGAGCGTCGTCCCGCGCGCCCGGACCACGTCTCCTTCCCGGTGGACGGCGATGGGATCGCGCGCGAAGTCGTGCGCCGTCCCCTCGTTCTTCTCGCAGACCATGTCGACGTGGCCCTGCAGGCACACGCCGGGGCGATCCTCGCGCCCCTTCGTGCCGGGCTTGCGGATGAGCACGTTCCCGAGCGCGTCGGTCAGGACCTCGCAGCCGAGCGCGCGGCCCTGGTCCGCGACCCAGCGGGCCGCCTCCGCCTCGCGCTTCGAGCCGCGCGGGATCCGGGAGAGCTCGAGGAAGTACCGCCAGAGGAGCCTGGGCTCGAGGTCGTTCAGGAGATCGCTCACGATGGGCCTCCGGTGCCGGTTGGAAATGGGCGCGCAGGGTAACACGAGCGGTTCCGGCGCTCGGCGGTGGGGGTCGCCCGGCGGGGCTGGACCGCCCTCCGTCCGGGGGCTGCTCGGGCCGGCGGGGCGTGCGAACTTAGCGGCGTGGAGCCCGGAGCGCCCGACCGACCGCGGGAAGAAGACCTCCGCTGCGCCTCGTGCGAGGAGCCGGTGCGACCGCAGGACTCGCGCACCTGCGCCGTCTGCGGCCGGCGCGCGTGCCTGCGCTGCCTGAAGCCCTACGGCCACTACATGCACGCCTGCGAGGACTGCCGGCTCGCCGCGTGGTGACGGCCCGGGCAGAGACCGTCTAGCCGATCACCGCCGCGGCGCGCAGCGCCTCGATCACGTTCGCCTCCGAGGGCCCCGTCGCGCCCCGGGCCGCGGACTGAGCGAGGGCGTCCACGACCTCGTTCACGGGATGGCCGTCGTGGCCGCGCACCCAGGAGTAGCGGACGCGCAGCTCGCGGCCGCGCGCGTCGAGCGCCTCGATGAGATCGCGGTTCAGCACCGGCTCGCCGGCCGCGGTCCTCCAGCCCTTCTTCCGCCAGCCGTGGATCCACTTCGACAGCGCGTCCACCACGTAGCGCGAGTCCGACACGACGTCCACGGCCTCGCCCTCCGGCAGGCCGTCGAGCGCCTCCAGGACGGCGCGCAGCTCCATGCGGTTGTTCGTGACGGCGTAGGTCCCGTCGGTCACCCAGCGGGTCGCGCCGAAGCGCAGCGCGGGCCGCGCCCGGTCCACCACCACGAAGCCGGTCCCGCCGGGACCGCCGGGGTTCGAGAGCGAGGAACCGTCGGCGAAGGCGAGGTAGCGGGCGGGGGTGTCTGCAGGCATGGGCGCGGGCAAGCTAACCGCCCGCTCTGACGCCCCCGCGCCCAGCGCGGCCGGCCCCCCAGACCTGATCGGTCACGCCGATCCCAGGGTTAGGCTCTCGTTCCGGGGTGCCGGGCCGGCGGTCGGCCTGGACGTCGAGGCAAGCAGCGGCCGCAGCCGGCCGGCGCCGACGCGCCCGCCGCCCGCCCTCAGGTCCCTTCGATGTTCGCTCGCCGCGGGTAGGAGCCCGGCGATGTCAGCGTGTGGCGACGGCGAGCGAGCGAAGACGCAGGTTCTCGACGTGCTCCGCGGAGAGGACGATGAGCGCGTCGCGCACCCAGCGCAGCAGGGCGAGCCAGCGCATCGCGCGGTGGTCGTCCGAGCGGAGCGTCACCGCCCGGAAGAGCGCGAGCAGCGTGTACGCGATGCGGCGGAGCAGGAGCACCGCCAGCATGCCGTTCGCGTCGGCGGCGATCCACGGCCGCTCGTCCTCGGCGAAGGCGGTGTCGAGCGTGTGGTGGTTGTTGTTCTCGACACCCCAGTGCGCGCGGACGACCTGGAGCCACTGGTCCGGCGTGAGCTGGTCGGCCGCTCGGCTCGACACGAAGAGCCGACTGTCACGCTCGATCACGACGCCGGAGCGGCGCACCGTCGAGGTCACGCGCAGGAAGGTCCTCGCATGCGACCAGACCGACTCCTCGGGCCCTTTGCCCGCGCCGTATCCGTGGCTCGGGTCCACGGCGAGGATCTGGATCTCGCGCGTTGCCGTCGTCGCGTTGTCGAGGACGTCCTCGCGCCGCGCCGCGATCTCGTGCGGGTCGAGCAGCTCGGTCGCGAGCTTCACCATCGTGAAGTGATCGTTCTTTAGGGCGAACACGTAGTCCTTGCCCGCCGCGACTACCGCAGCGCCGTTGGCTTCGGACAGCGCGCCCGCGTCGTAGGTCACCACCTGGAACAACGCGCCGTAGGTCTCAACGAGGCCCGCGAGGACGTGCTGGAAGTGACCCGCCTCGTTTGTCTCCGCCGGGATCGGGACCGCGTCGATGCACGGCCGCCCCGGCGCCGAGACGAGCGCGCAGGTGACCGTGCGGGCGAGGCCGTAGGGCAGCCCGACGTCGGGGTGCTGGTTCTGGATGAGCGGATGGTTCAGCGTCGGCAACGCCGTGACCTTGCCGTCGAGCGCGACCACCCCGACCGGCAGGTCCACCGGCGTGAGCGCTTTGCGGCGCCACGCGGCCCGCACGAGCCGGTGCAGCGCCGCGCGAAGCCCGTCGAGCGGCACGGCGCAGAGCGCGTCGCGCGCCGTGGTGTCCGGAAGCCGTCGTGGCACGCTGGCGAGCCGGCGTGCCGCGGGGCTCATCCCGTCGGTCAGCTCCTCGGCCTCGGCCAAGCTCCGCGCCCCGGCCACGATGCCGAGAAGGACCCCCGTGAGGATCTCCGCCAGCGACCAGCGTCCCTCCCTGGCGCGGACGTCGGGCACCGCCTCAAGGTCCAGCTCCGGGAGGCGGGCACGCAGCAGCCCGGCCACCCGGCGAACTCGTCTTTCCCTCACCGATCTCCTCCCGTAAGATCTCGGGGTCGTTGGCTCACGCCGGGCTCCTACCCAGCGACAGGCCGTTCGCGGCGGGTGATCGGCTAGGATCACCCGCCGCTCTTTCTTCGTACCCTCGGTGAGATCAGCGTGCGAACTTGCGCACGCCGGGTCGTGGATCGGCTTGGACCTCAACCCTGCGGCGCTGCTCAGGGACGCCGGCGGCCGCCCGACTGGTCACCAATCAGGTCTGGGCCGGCCCCCGACAGGCGGGAGTCGGCCCGGACCGCTGAAGCGGGCCTTCGACGACGTGGTGGCCGACTCAGGGCGAGCGGCACCTCCTGCCCGCTCGTGGTGAGCCTGTCGAACCACGAGCAGAATCGGCCTCACCCCTCGATCGCCACGTCCACCGCCACCGGCGAGAGGACGCGCACGAGATCGGCGGGCGCGATCCCCACGAGGAAGCCGCGCGATCCGCCGTTCACGTAAATCTTCGGCAGGTCGAGGATGGTCCGCTCGACGTGCACCGGCATCGCCTTGCGCGTGCCGAACGGGCTCGTGCCGCCGACGAGGTAGCCGCTGTGGCGCTGCGCGGCGTCCGGCTTGCAGATCTGGACGGTCTTCCTGCCGAGCTGGCGCGCGAGGGCCTTCGTGGAGACCTCCCGATCGCCGTGCATGAGCACGACGAGCGGGGCGCCGGCGTCGTCCTCCATGACGAGCGTCTTCACCACGGCGTGCTCGTCGACGCCCAGCTCGCGCGCCGACACCGCCGTCCCGCCGTGCTCCTCGTAGCGGTACGGGTGCTCGGTGTAGGGCACCTTGTGCTGGCGCAGCAGGCGCGTGGCGGGGGTGGACGGGGTCTTGCTCATTCGAGGAGCTCCTCGGCGCCGAGGACGCCGCGCGCGCGCAGCGCCTCGACCAGCGCGCGGCTCACCTCGCCGTGACGCGCCTTCCATTCGGCGTGCGCGGCGGGACCGACGCGGTTCGCGACCGCGAGCGCCGCGGCGACCGGAACGGACGCGGCCGCGCACGCGGCGAAGACACCGGTGAGCTCGAGGTGCTCCGCCGCGGCGAGCTCCGCGAGGGCGCGCGCACCCTCGTCGGTGACGGTGATCGCCGGCGGCGCGGCGACGGCGTGCGCGGGGAGCGGCAGCGTCCAGGTGGCCGGCCAACGGGTGCGCTCGAGCGCGGGCCGGTAGGCGCGCCCGGCGCGCTCCTCGAGCGAGGTCGCGATCGCCTCCGAGGCGGCGAGGAGGTCGCCCGGCGCGAGCCGCGCGTCGTACGCCCCGCAGGTTCCGACGAAGAGGACGCGCTCCGGGCCGTGCAGGGCGAGGAGCCGCGCCGTCTCGACCGCGGCGGCGATCGCCCCCACGCCGGTGCAGGCGACCGTCCACCCGTCGGGAGGGGCGGCGTCGAGGCCGGCGAGCTCCGGCGGGAAGGCGGCGAGCAGCAGACGTCGAGCGGACATCGGCGCGCATGGTACGACGGGGTGCGGGCCACGGGCCACGGGAGAGGCTCACCAGTCCGCCGTTTCCGAACCCTGGAGCCTCGAGCCCGTAGCCGCTCTCGCCTCCCCGCCGCGCTCGACGCGGCGCGGTCGTTCGTGGTCTCCTCCCGCGCCCGGATGCGTCCCTCCTGCCGCCGCTGCCTCCGCCCGACCGACTTCTGCGTCTGCGCGGAGCTCCCGGTCATCCCCTCGCGGACCCGCGTCGTGCTGCTCCAGCACCCGCGGGAGGCGCGGCTCGCCATCTGCAGCGCGTGGCTCACCCGCCTCGCGCTCGAGAACTGCGAGCTGCACCGGGGCGTCGCCTTCGAGGCGCACCCCGCGGTGCGCGCCGCGGCGGCCGTCCCGGGCGCCGCCCTCCTGTTCCCGGGCGAGGGCTCCGTCCCCGCGACGGCGTGGGAGACGCCGCCCCCGATCCTGCTCGTCGTGGATGGCACCTGGGCGCAGGCCGAGAAGATGCTCCGCGCGTCGCCGACCCTCGCGGCGCTGCCGCGCGTCGGGATCGCCGGAGCAGCGAGCGGCTACGGCGCGCTGCGGCGCGAGCCGGGGCCGGAGCACCTCTCCACCGCCGAGGCGGTCGCGCTCGCGCTCGGCGCGCTCGAGCGGGATCCGGAGCGGTTCGCGCCGCTCGGCGACGCGTTCCGCGCGAGCGTCGCGAAGCAGCTCGCCTGCGCGCGCGGGGAGCGGCGGAACCCCCGCCACCGGCCGGGGAGCCGCTTCGCCGCGAGCGAGTAGCCGAAGCCGCCGGAACCCCGCGGCTACCGGGCGACGCGGACGTTCAGCTTCGCGGTCTTGCTCACGTCCTCGCGCGTAGCGCTGAGGAACACCGCGGTCTTTCGAGCGACGGCCGAGGTGGTCACCGCGAAGCTCGCGCTCTGCGCGCCGGCGGGCAGGACGACGGAGTCGGGCACCGAGACGACCGCCGCGTCGCTGCTCGCCAGGGACACGACCACGAGCTCCGTGGCGGGAGAGGTCAGCATCACCGTCCCGGTGATCTGCACGGGCCCGCCGCCGACCACGGATCCCCGGCTGAGCGAGAGGAACGACAGGGCGGCGGGCAGCGCCGTCACCGAGACGGGCGTGCCGTCCGACAGCCCCGTCATGGCGTCGGCCGCGGTGATGGTGGCGGTGCCGACCGCCACGGCCGTGACGAGCCCATTCGGGGTCACGGTCGCGACCGCCGGGTCCGACGACGTCCAGGTCACGCTCGCCGCGAGGTCGGCTCCCGTGTCGTCGGTCAGGATCGCGTTCGCTTGCATCTGCAGGGTGCTCCCGACGAGGAGCGTCGGGGCGACGGGCGCCACCGCGAGCTCCTGCACCTGCGCCTCCAGCACCTGCACCGTCGCGTAGGAGGTGACGCCGCTCTTCGGATCGGCGGCCGCGATCTCCGCCGTGCCCGGCGCGACCGCGGTGGCCGTCCCGGAGTCGCCCGGCGCGTTCGAGACGGTCGCGACGGCGGGTGACGAGGAGCTCCAGATCACGTCGCCGGTCACGTCGCGCTTCGTACCGTCCGAGAACGTGCCGAGCGCGGTGAAGCGGACCGTGAGCCCCGTCGGGACCGGGATCGGCTCGGCGCTGGCCGGGAGGACCTGGATCCCGGCGAGGCGCGCCTGCGAGGAGGGGCTGTTCTCGCCACTGCACGCAGACAGCGTCGCGACGGCGAGGGTGAGGAAGGCGACATCCCGGATGAGGCGGGGCTGGAGGTACATGCGCTGCTCCCTGGGCGAGCGAACGGACGGCTGCTCGCTCGCAGAGGTAGGTGCGCACCAGCCAGCGCGCGAGTCGCGGGAACGACGGACACGCTGCGTGACGTCCGGCGGTGGAAGAGCGCCGGATCGCGACGGGACCTCGACGGCCACCTCGCTCGTGGTTCGACAGGCTCACCACGAGCGGGGAGCAGCCCCTCGTCCGGGAATGGCCGCTCCCCGGGGCCTGTCATGCGCCGGGCGGTTTCCGAGGAACCCCTCACCTGCCCCCGCCCACCTCCTCGAGCGCCCGCGCGAGGTCCCCCTCGAGGTCGTCCGGATCCTCTATCCCGACGGCGAGCCGCAGGAGCGCAGGCGGGGCGTGCGGGTCCTGCTTCCGCCTCCACTCGACGAGGGACTCCACCCCGCCGAGCGACGTCGCGTCCCGGAAGATCCGCAGCGCCCTCGGGAGGGCGCGGGCCGCCGCCTCGCTCCCGAGCTCGATCGAGAGGATCGGGCCCGGCCCGCGCATCTGCCGCTTCGCGAGCTCGTGGCCGGGGTGCGACGGGAGCGAGGGGTGCCACACGCGCGCGACGCGACGCTCGAGGAACGCGGCGAGCCGGGTGGCGTTCGCGGTCTGCTGGCGGACGCGCAGGCCGAGGGTGCGCACGCCGCGCAGCACGAGCCAGGTCTCGAGCGCGCCGGGCACGCCGCCGGTCACGGTGCGCGTCGCGCGGAGCCCCTCCGCGAGCGCCTGGTCCCGCGCCACCAGCACGCCGCCGAGGGCGTCGGAGTGGCCGGCGAGGAACTTCGTCATCGAGTGGTAGACGAGGTCCGCGCCGAGCGCGAGGGGCTGCTGCAGCACCGGCGTCGCGAACGTGCCGTCCACCACGAGCCGGGCCCCGGCCGCGCGCGCCCGGGCGGCGTGGCTCGCGATGTCCTGCAGCTCGCAGGTGGGGTTCTTCGGCGTCTCCAGCCAGACCACGTCGCCCGCGCCGACCTCGGCGTCGAGCGGGACCTCCTCGATCCCGCACGGCGCGAGCGCGTCGATCGCGGCGTGCGTCAGGTGGTAGCCGCCCGGCGCGATGGCGACGCGGCGCGGCCGCAGGTGCAGCAGCGCCGCCGTGGCGGCGGCCTGCCCCGACGCGAACGTCACCGCGTGGCCGCCGTCGAGCGCGCCGAGCACCGCCTCGAGGCGGCGCCTCGTCGGCTGGTCCTGCCTGGCGTAGACGAGCCCCTCGTCGTCGCCGGCGGCGAAGGTCGTCGAGACGTGGATGGGCGGCGCGACGTCGGAGGTGCGCTCGACACCGGCGTCGGCGTGGAGGGCGAGGGTGTCCGGGCGGAGGGTGAGGTCCGTGGCCATGCGGCGCATCCTCCGTCCGCACCCTCCCCCGGGCAAGCCCTACGCCGCGAGCAGCCGCGCCCGGAGCCGCAGCGCGCGGTCGCGCGCGCTCGCCGCCTCCTCCGGCGCACCCGCGAGATCGAGCGCCCGCGCCTGCACCACCCAGGTCGCGGGGCTCCCCGGGCGCAGGCGCGCCCGCTCGGAGGCGAGCGCCCGCGCCAGCGCCGCGTCGCCGCCGCGCATGGCCGCCTCGATGAGCGTCTGCGCGAGCACGTCGCGCTGCGCGTTCGAGCCGCCGAAGCGGACGGCCGTGTCGCGCAGCGGGAGGAGCAAGTCCACGCACGTCCGGAAATCACCGCGGTCGAACGCGACCAGGGCCCGGCAGGCGGGGAGCCCGACCTCGCGCGCCATCCGGCCGTTGGACCCGGCCTCTCCGGCGCGCCGCTCGACCGCGGCCAGGAGCGCTCCGGCGTCGGCCTCGCGGTGCGCGCCGAGGAACGCCATGAGCGCGTGGACGTCGTTGAACACGTAGTAGTCGTCGGCGAGCCGCGACCGCCAGTCGTCGGCGAGCGCCTCGAACCGCGCGCCCACGCCGTGGCCGCCGAGGTGCAGCCGCCAGAGCAGCGCCGACGCGTCGACGAGCTCCAGCACCACGTCGCTGCGGTGCGGGCGCACGCGCGTGTCGTAGAGGTCGAGCACGCGCCCCACGTCGCCCAGGTCGAGGTGGTAGAGCGCGAGGTGCCAGATGTTGTGGTAGGCGAACGCGTTGTCCGGGTCCCAGCCCCGGCTCCCCTGCTCCAGCCAGGCGATGCCCTCGGGCAGGCGCGTCTGCATCTCCATGACGTGCGCGACGGCGTGGCTGGCCCAGCCGTCGCGCGGGTCGAGCTCGACGGCGCGGCGCCCGACCTCCTCCGCGCGGGCGTAGTCGCCGTTCTCCTCGAGGCCGAACGCGTACATGCCCAGCAGGTAGCCGTAGCCGGGCACCCGCTCGTCCCACGCGTGCAGGGCGCGCGCGACCACGTCCCGCAGGGCGAGCTGACGGCCGAGGTAGAACGCGAGGACGTGCGCGATCTGGACGGCGAGGGCGTCGCGCGGGTGGTCGATGGCGAGGCGCGCGTACCGGTCGAGCGCGCCGTCGAAGTCGCGCTCCAGCCACGCCCGCGCCGCGGCGGCGTGGGCGCGCTCACGCTCCGTCGCCCCCGCCGCGAGCGCCTCCGCGGCCTCCACCGCCGCGCGGAGCATCGGCTCGAGCGGCCGCTCGGTCGCCCCGACGGCGAGCGCGGCCTTCAGGCAGTGCCCGAGCGCGAACCCCGGGTCCTCGGCCAGGGCGGCGTCGATCGTGGCGAGCGGGTTGCCGGAGTAGCGGTGGAGCTCGTCGGAGGCGCGCTCGTACGCCTCCAGGGACCTGGGGTTGCGGGTGGAGACCTCGAGGCCTCGGGTGTCGCGCAGCATCGGCATGGCTCGGCTCCTTCGGGCGGCGGGTACGAGCGGAGGATGGCGCGCCTCCGTGAAGCCGGCGTGAACGGCGCGCGACCCGGCCGGGAAATCGGCGCGCGACCGCGCCGCGTTATGGGCTTGCCCTCTGGAGACGGAGATGGCGATCGAGATCCGGCTGCTCGGAGGGCTCGAGATCGCGGCGGACGGCCGTCGTGTATCGCTCCCCACGCGCAAGACCGAGGCGCTCCTCGCCCGCCTCGCCCTCCGGCCGGGCGAGCCGGTCTCGCGCGCGCAGCTCGCCGGACTGCTGTGGCCGGATCGCCCCGACGCGCAGGGACGCGGGAGCCTCCGCCAGGCGCTGGCCGCCATCCGGCGGGCGTTCGAGGAGGCCGGCGCGCCGGGCCCGTCGGCGGGCGGCGACGCCGTGTCGCTCGACGCCCGCGGCGTCTCGGTGGACGTCGCGCGCCTCGGCGCGGCGATCGCGGGGACGGGCGACCTCGCGGAGGCGATCGCGCTTCACCGCGGCCCGCTCCTCGCCGGCTTCCCCCCGGTCGAGGACACCTTTGACGCGTGGGTGGAGTCGGAGCGCGCGGTGCTCGAGCGGAGGATGCTCACCGCGATCCGCGCGGCGCTCGCCCGCGGCGTCGCGGGGGACGAGGTCCTCGCCCTCGCCGAGGTCGCGCTGGCGATCGATCCCGCCTTCGAGGAAGGCTGGCGCGCGCGCATGCGCGCCCTCGCGGCCCGGGGCGATCGCGCCGGCGCGCTCCGCGAGTACGAGCGCTGCCGCGAGACGCTGCGCCGCGAGCTGTCGGTCGCGCCCGCGCCGGAGACCGAGACGCTGCGCCGCGAGCTGGCGGGGGAGACCCCGCGCGCCGAGCCGTCGCCGACCCGCACGCCGGGGCTGGCGGTGCTCCCGTTCGAGCTCCTGTCCGCCGACCCCGCCCACGAGGCGTTCGCGCGTGGCCTCCAGGAGGACGTGATCGGCGCCCTCTCCCGGTTTCGAACCCTGCGGGTGGTGGCGCCTGCCGCCGGCCGCCGGGAAGCCCCGGCGGGCGTGGACTACCTCCTCGTCGCGACGGTGCGCGCCGCCTGCGGCAGGCTGCGCGTCGCGGCGCGGCTCGCCGTGGCGCAGGGCGACGCGCAGCTCTGGTCGGAGCGCTTCGAGGGAGACCTCGCGGACGCGTTCGCGCTGCAGGACCGCGTCGCCGAGGCCGTGGCCGGCGCCCTGGCGCTCCGCATCGACGAGGCCGAGCTGCGGGCCGCGGCGCGCCTCCCGCCCGAGTCGCTGGAGGCGCACGCCCTCTGGCTGCGCGGCATGCAGTGCCTGAAGCGCGGGTCCCCGGAGAGCGATCTCGAGGCGCGCCGGCTGTTCGAGCAGGCGCTCGCGCGCGATCGCGACTACGCGCGCGCGTGGGCAGGGCTGTCGCTCTCGCACTTCAACGACTGGAGCTGCGCCGCGTGGGATCGCTGGGACGAGACCGAGCGGAGGGCGTTCGAGTACGCGGCGGAGGCCATCCGCCGCGATCCCCACGACCCCGTCACCCAGTGCATCCTCGGACGGATCCTCCTGTACCGCAGGGAGTTCGAACGCGCCGCCGAGCACCTCTCGCGCGCGCACGCCCTCAACCCGAACGAGCCGGACGTGCTCGCGCACCTCGCCGTCGGGTACGCCTACCTCGGCGAGCCCGAGCGCGGGCTCGCGCTGGGCGAGGCGGCGCGGCGGCTCAACCCGTTCCACGCGGACTGGTACCTGCCGTGCGTCGCCGCGAACCACCTCGTCGCCCGCCGCCCGGGCGAGGCGCTCGACCTCCTCGCGCGCGCGCCGGACGGCCACGTGGACACGCGCGCCTTCCTCGCGGTCGCCCGCGCGCACCTCGGGGACGACGCAGGCGCCCGCGACGACGCGCGCCGGTTCGTCGAGCGGTTCCGGGCGGGGATCGTGCGGGGGCGGCCGTTCGCCGCCGACGAGCCGGTCCGCTGGGTGCTGCACGTCAACCCGCTGCGGCGTCCCGAGGACCGGGAGTGGGTCGTCGCGGGGCTCGCGCGCGCGGGGCTCGCGTGCCCTTGACGCTTGCGCCGGCAGGCCTTCCCTGCGAGGGTGCGCGCGCGGGTCCGCGCCGGGCCCGGGAGACTCCATGAAGCGCGACCCCAGCCACGACCAGCGCATCGCCCTGTTCATCGACTTCGAGAACCTCGTCACCCGCACCGGACTCTCGGCCGAGACCTTCGACCTGCAGCCCGCGCTCGACGCGCTGCTCGAGAAGGGCAAGGTGGTGTTCCGCCGCGCGTACGCCGACTGGACCCGCTTCGCCGAGGCGACCCAGCGTCTCCACGACAAGGGCGTCGAGCTCGTGGACGTGCCCCCCTCCACCCGGGCCGGCAAGAACGGCGCCGACGTCCGGCTCGTCATCGACGCCCTCGAGCTCGCCTACCTGCGCGAGCACATCGACACGTTCGTGATCGCCTCCGGCGACTCCGACTTCTGCCCGCTCGCCTACAAGCTGCGCGAGAACGACCGCAACGTCATCGGGATGGCGGTCCGCGAGGCCACGAGCCCGCTCTTCGTGAAGGCCTGCGACCAGTTCATCTACCTGCGGCCCGGCGGGAAGAAGCGCGCCGACGCGAAGGAGAAGGAGCGGCCCGCGAAGGAGAAGGTGGTCCCCGAAGTCGCGCGCGAGGCGGCGGCCGCCATGCTGGGGCGCGCCACCTCGCCCGTGAACCCCTCCGCCATCAAGGCCGCCATCGTCCGGCGCGAGCCGGACTTCGACGAGCGGGACCACGGCTTCTCCTCGTTCAGCCGCCTCCTCGAGGCCATGGAGAAGGAGGGGCTGCTCAAGCTGGAGCAGGGGGCGAAGGGCCAGTGGTACGTCGTTCCAGCTGCCTGACCTGAGTACCGTCGCGGCGCAAGATCCCGGGCCTGCGGCTGGCGTCCTCGCTCCTTCGGGCCTGCGGCGTACGGAAGCAGTACGCCTCGGCGTTCGTCGCTGCGGGTGCCAGCCTCGGCTCCGGTTTCGTGCGCCTCGAGCCGGTGGCCGATGGGCGGCCCCCGCTCGATGCTCTCCGATCATGCAGACCTGGACCGCGCGTCCTCCTCGAACAGCCGCTCCAGCTCTTCCCGGCCGCGCCGCGCGATGTCGGTGAGCTTGTCGAGGTCGTCCTGGTGCTGCCAGGAAGCCTCGAACTGCGCGGCGTCGTGGTCGCGGAAGCGGTCCACCGCGGTGCGCGCCGCGACGTAGTCGATCCCCATCGCCTGCAGCACGTCGACGGTCATCTCGAGCGACGAGTGGAGCGTCTCTCGCACGATGCGCCGCACCCCGAGCCGGCGCAGGCGGTACGCGTGCTGCCGGTTCCTGGCCCGCGCGAGGATGGTCACGTGCGGGAAGTGCTCCTTCACCACCTCGGCCGTGCGCACCGACGCCTCGACGTCGTCGATCGCGAGCACGAACAGCCGCGCTCGCCCCACCCGCGCCGCTCGGAGGAGGTCCAGGCGCGAGACGTCGCCGTAGAAGACCTCGTTCCCGAAGCGCCGCACGAAGTCGATGTGCTCGGGGCTCGCGTCGATGGCGGTGAAGGGGATGCGCTTCGCCGCCAGCACCCGCGCCACGACCTGGCCCACCCGGCCGAAGCCCGCGATCACCACCGGCGGCTCGCCGTCCGGACGCACGTCGAACGCCCGCGCCTGGCGGGTGCGCAGGAGCGGCCGGACCACCCGCCGGTGCAGCGCGAACAGCGCGGGCGTGGTCGCCATCGAGAGGGTCACCGCCACGACGAGCAGCGACGCGAGCTCCCCGTCCATCACCGCGTCCGCCGCGGCCAGCCTGAACAGCACGAACGCGAACTCGCCGCCCTGGGAGAGGAGCACGGCGAGCGCGAGCGCGGGCTCCGCCTGGCCGAGGGCCGCGCGGCCGACGGCGACGCCCACCAGCACCTTGAGCGCGACGAGACCCGCCACCAGGCCGAGCACCACGAGCGGCCGCTCGGCGAGCACCCCCAGGTCGGCGGTCATGCCGATCGCCAGGAAGAACAAGCCGAGGAGCAGCCCCTTGAACGGCGCCACGTCCGCCTCCAGCTCGTGCCGGAACTCGGACGTGGCGAGCAGGACCCCGGCGAGGAAGGCGCCGAGCGCCATGGAGAGCCCCGCCGCCGACACCGCCAGCGCGGTCCCGGCCACGAGGAGGAGCGCCGTCGCGGTGAACAGCTCCGGGTTCCCCTGCTTCGCGACGAAGCGGAACACCGGGCGCGCCACGAAGCGGCTCGCGAGCACCACCCCCGCGATCACGGCGGCCGCGCGCGCCAGCGCGAGCCAGGCGGGCTCGGGCGACCGCGCGGGCGCCCCGAGCGCGTGGAGCAGCGCGAGCATGAGGACGACCGCGAGGTCCTGGAAGAGCAGGATCGCGAACGCCCCCTGCCCGTGGCGCGTCCCGAGCTCGCGCCGCTCCTGCAGCAGCGGCACCACGAGCGCGGTGGAGGACAAGGACAGGCCCATCCCCGCCACGGCGGCGGCGCGCCACGGGAGCCCGGCGAGGAGCGCCACCCCGGCGAGCGCGACGGTGGTGAGCGCGACCTGGAGCCCGCCGAACCCGAAGACGTCGCGGCGCAGCTCGACCAGCCGGCGGGGATCGAGCTCGAGCCCGACGAGGAACAGGAGCAGCACCACGCCGAGCTCGGCCACGTGGAGGACGGCCTCAGGGTTGCCGGAGAGTGCCAGCCCGTGGGGGCCCACGAGCGCGCCCGCGACGAGGTAGCCCAGGACGGAGCCCAGGCCGAGGTGCGACGCGAGCGGCACGACCACCACCGCCGCCGCCAGGTACACGAACGCCGAGCGCAGGAACGACAAGGGCACCTCCGCGGGGGGGCCGACCGCGGGTTCTTAGCGGCGCCTCGAGCGGAGTGCGCATAGGATTACGCGCATGGCACGAATGCGCGTCGGGATCCTCACGGGCGGGGGCGACGTCCCCGGCCTCAACTCCGTCATCAAGAGCGTCGTCTACCGGGCCGCGGACCACGACGTGGAGGTCCTCGGCATCCGGCGCGGGTGGGAAGGGCTCACCCACCTCGACCTGGACGATCCCGCGAGCCGCGGCCGGTACGTGCGGGCGCTCACGCGCGACAACACCCGCACGATCGACCGCACGGGCGGCACCTTCCTGCACTCGAGCCGCACCAACCCGGCGCGCATGAAGAAGCTGCCGCCGCACCTCGAGGGGAAGAGCTTCCCGGCGGCGGAGACCACGAAGAAGGGCATCACCTCCACCACCTTCGACGTCTCCAGCGCGGTGCTCGCGAACCTGGAGGCCCTGAAGATCGACTACCTCCTCCCCATCGGCGGCGACGACACGCTCTCCTACGCCGCGCGGCTGCACGACCTCGGGGCGAAGGTGATCGCGATCCCGAAGACGATGGACAACGACGTCCGCAACACCGAGTACTGCATCGGCTTCTCGACGGCGATCACCCGCGCCATCGGCGCCATCGAGCGGCAGCGCACCACCGTCGGCTCGCACGAGCGCATCGGCGTCTTCCGCATCTTCGGGCGCGACGCGGGGTTCACCGCCTTCTACACCGCGTACGTGACCTCCATCCGGTGCGTCATCCCCGAGCACAAGCCCAAGCTCGAGCACCTCATCGATCTGCTGGTGACCGACAAGCAGCAGAACCCCTCGAGCTACGCCCTGGTGGTGCTCTCCGAGGGCGCGGAGTGGGAGGGCTACAAGGTCCAGGAGTACGGTGAGCCGGACGCGTTCGGGCACCGCAAGAAGGCGAGCGTCGCCGAGTCGCTCTCGGACGCCATCAAGCGGGTCGCCGGCGAGGAGACGATCGTCTCCGACCTGACCTACGACCTGCGCTCCGGCGATCCCGACTTCGTGGACAAGCTCGTCGCGAACACCTTCGGCACGATGGCGTTCGACGCCCTGCTCGAGGGCAAGAGCGGCCTCATGTCCGCCATCGTCGACGGCAAGTACGACCTCGTGCCGATCCCCGATCCGAAGCTCGGGCCCCGCAAGATCGACGTCGCGTCGATGTACAACACCGACCGGCTGCGCCCGATCTACGCGAACAAGCGCGGCCTCCCCGTGTTCCTGAATCGCGCGTGAGGCCCGCGCCCGGCGAGCCCTCGCGCTCTCGCCCCCGCCGCCCTGCGGCTCCGCGGCGCTTGCGGAGCCCGCGCCGTCGGTGCACAACCGCCCCCGGCCCTCGTCCCGACGGGGGCCGCAGCCGATGACCCACCCCACCCCACCCGCCCTGGCGCGCTTCGCCTGGCTCTCCATCGGCGCCGCGATCGCCACGATCGCCCTGAAGACGCTCGCCTGGCGCATGACCGGCTCCGTCGGCCTGCTCTCCGACGCGATGGAGTCGCTCGTGAACCTCGCCGCGGCGGTGATGACCCTCGTCATGGTCACCGTGGCGGCCCGCCCGCCGGACCACGAGCACGCCTACGGCCACGGCAAGGCCGAGTACTTCGCGAGCGCGACCGAGGGCATCCTCATCCTGGTGGCCGCGGGAGGGATCGTCTGGGCGGCCGCCGGCCGGCTCGTGCAACCGCGCCCGCTGGAGCAGCTCGGGCTCGGGCTCGGCGTCTCCGTCGTGGCCTCGCTCGTGAACCTCGCGGTGGCCCGTGTCCTCCTCCGCGCCGGACGGCGCCACCACTCCATCGCGCTGGAGGCGGACGGGCACCACCTCATGACGGACGTCTGGACGAGCGCGGGCGTGCTGGTCGGCATCGCAGCGGTGGGCCTCACGGGCTGGCTGCGGCTCGACCCGCTCCTCGCCCTCGGCGTGGCGCTGAACATCGTCTGGACGGGGATCCAGCTCGTTCGGCGCTCCGCGCTGGGGCTGCTCGACACCGCGCTCCCGGACGCCGAGCGGCGCGCGGTCGACGAGGTCCTCGCCCGCCACACCGCCGATCACGTACGGTTCCACGCCGTGCGCACCCGCCAGGCCGGGGCGCGCCGGTTCGTCTCCATGCACGTGCTCGTGCCGGGCGCCTGGAGCGTGCGCCGCGGGCACGCGCTGCTCGAGGAGATCGAGCGCGACGTCCGCGCGGTGATCCCGAACGCGACGGTGACGACGCACCTCGAGCCCATAGAGGAGCCGGTCTCGTTCGAGGATCAGGGGCTCGATCGCGCCGCGCCGACCGCGGGGGATCCCACCGGCCGGCGCCGCTGAAGCGGCCGCTTCGGCGCGAGGTCACCGGCGGCCGGCGCCGGACCCGCTCGCCGCGCCGCGCACGCCCACGAAGACGGCGTGGCGCATGCCGCCCGAAGGCCCGCGCGCGGGCGCCACGACCGCCTCCGCGGCGAAGCCGGCCCGCTCCAGCCGGGCGAGGTAGCGCGGGTCCTGCCCCGCCGACCAGACCGCGAGCGCGCCGCCTGGCCGCAGCGCCCGGTGACAGGCGCGGACCCCCGCCTCGCCGTAGAGCCGGTCGTTCGCGGGGTGGGCCAGCGCGGCGGGGCCGTTGTCGACGTCGAGCAGGATCGCGTCCCAGGCCGCGTCGGCGGCGAGGCGTCCGAGGACGTCACCCTCAGCGACCTGCACGCGCGGGTCGTCGAGGGGGCGGCCGGCGAGGTGCCCGATGAGGCCGCGGTTCCAGGCGACGAGCGCAGGGACCAGCTCGGCGACGACCACGCGCGCACCGCGCGGCAGCCGATCGAGCGCGGCGCGCAGCGTGAACCCCAGGCCGAGCCCGCCGACGAGCACGTCGCGGGGCGCGGCGACGCGCCCGAGCGCCTCCGCCGCGAGCGCCTCCTCGGAGCCGTGGGCCCGGCTCGTCATGAGCACCCGGCCCGCGGCGCGGACGGCCCACTCCTCACCCCGGCGCGCGAGCACGAGCTCGGCGCCGTCGGGGGCGCGAGCGCGGTCCACCGTCTGCCAGGGGATCACGCCTTGTTCACCGAGCGGTGCTCGGAGTACGCGCTGCGGATGTCGAGGTAGTCGCGGTCGGTGAGCCGGAGCTCGCCGCAGATCCCGCGGATCGCCTCCTCCTCGGCGACGGAGATGACGCCGTCGGAGGCCGCCACCGCGAACAGGCAGTGGACGAGGTCCATCCGCTCCGCGTCGCTCGACTGGTCGCGGAGCGCCCGCGCCGCGAGGTAGTTCTGCGTCTCGCCGCTCGCGCGGTGCTCCGCCTTGGCGATCTCCACCACCAGCGCCGCCTGGTCCGGCGGGAGGTGCCCGGCGGTCTCGACGATGCGGGCCATCGCCTCCGTCTCCGTATCGGCGATGTGCAGGTCGACGTTGGCGACGCGCGCGAGGAGGAACGCGAACAGCCCCAGGTACTCCGCCCGCTCGGGCGGGAGCGCCTCGAGGGCGCGCGCGACGCGCCGGACCACGCCGGCGTCGGCGGAGGGCTCCGAGCGGGGGACGAGGCCGAGCCACTGCAGGATGGACATGGCCCTGTTTTACCGCGTTCGGCGCCGCGCCGCAGGCGCGCGCGTCGCTCCGGACCCGGACACCCGGACCCGGACGCGCTCCGCCTCGCGGGGATCGAGGAGCACCTCGCCGCGAGCTCGACGAACCGGCAGCTCGCCGGGGCTCCACCGATGGTGCGCGTGCCGCCCGGCGCGCGGGGGCGCAGCTTCTCTGCATGGATCTCCCTTCGCTCTGGCAGGCCACCGCGTCCCTCCCCAGCTTCCCGCCGCTCGAGGGCGACACCGACGCCGACGTCGTGATCGTCGGCGGCGGGGTCGCCGGCCTCACCGCCGCCCTGCTCCTCCAGCGCGCGGGCAAGCGGACGGTGCTAGTGGAGGCGTGGCGGCTCGCGAGCCGCGAGACCGGCCACTCGACCGCCCACCTGACGGAGCTCCTCGACGCGCGCTACCACGCGCTCGAGTCCAGCTTCGGACGCGACGGCGCCGCCCGCGCCGCCGCCTCGTCGCGCGCGGCGCTCGCCCGCATCGAGGCGCTCGCGGACGAGATCGGCGCCGCCGCGTGCGGGTTCGCGCGCGTGCCTGGCTACCTGGCGGCGGCGACCCCGGATCAGCGGCGCGAGCTCGAGCAGGAGCTGGACGCGATGCGGCGGGCGGGCGTGGAGGCGGCCTGGTCCGACTCGCTGCCCTACCCCCTCGAGTTCGTTCGCGCTCTCCGCGTCGAGCGCCAGGCGCAGCTCCACCCGGTCTCGTACACGGCCGGCCTGGCGCGGCTCCTCGTCGCCGCCGGCGGGCGCATCCACGAGCAGACGCGCGCCACGGAGATCCACGACGACGCGGGCGGGTGCCGGATCGAGGCCGAGCGCGCCACCCTCCGCGCGAGGCACGCGCTCGTCCTCACGAACCAGCCCGTCTCGAGCCGGTTCGCGATCCACGCGAAGGTCGCCGCGTACCGCACCTACGCGATCGCCCTCGGGCCCATCGCGCGCGAGCGCTTCCCGCGTGCCCTCGTCTACGACATGGCCGACCCTACCACTACGTCCGTACCCAGGAGACCGCGGACGGCACGTTCCTCGTCGTGGGCGGCGAGGACCACAAGACCGGACACGAGCGACACGCGAGGGCGCGCTTCTCCGCCCTCGAGGCGTGGGCCCGCCACCTGGCGCCGGACGCGCCGGTGGCCCACCGCTGGTCCGGGCAGATCGTCGAGTCCGCGGACGGGCTGCCGTTCATCGGGAGGAGCCCGGGCGCGGATCGCGTCTTCACCGCGACCGGCTTCTCCGGCAACGGCATCACGTTCGGTTCGCTCGCGGGCGAGCTGCTCGCGCAGGAGGTGCTGGGCGCCCCCAGCCCCTTCGCGTCGCTGTACGAGGCGGGGCGGGTCCGCCCGCTCGCGCAGGCGCGGCGCTTCCTCGCGGAGAACGCGGACGTGGCGGCAGCGCTCGCGCGCGACCGGCTCTCGCGCGGCGACGTCGCGTCGATCGACGACGTTCCCGCCGGCGAAGGCCGGCTCGTGCGGAGCGGCGGCAGGATGCTGGCGGTGTCGCGCGACCTGAGCGGAGCGCTCCGGATCCGCTCGGCGGTGTGCCGCCACCTGGGTTGCCACGTGCAGTGGAACGACGCCGAGGGGAGCTGGGACTGTCCCTGCCACGGCAGCCGCTACGACGCGGCGGGCGCGGTGCTGAACGGGCCCACGACGCGGCCGCTCGAGGAGGAGGAAGCGCCGGGCGCGCGCGCGGCGGACGAGGGGCCGCCGGCGTGACGGAGCGGCGCCCGGATCAGCGCGGCTCCGCCGGGGGCTCCGGCGCGCGCTCGCCGCCCTGCGGCCCGTAGAACAGCACCCACGTGAAGAAGTCCTCGCTGAACTCCTCGAACCGGTGGACCTCGCCGGCGGCGGCGAACATCACGTCTCCCGCGCGGAAGGCGAAGCGCTGCGTCCCGTTCACGTAGAAGCCGCTCCCTCGGACGACCACGTAGACCTCGTCGCGATCGTGCGGGCGCTGGGTGTCGCGGCCGCGAGGGGCGAAGATCTCGATCTGCAGCGAGCCGTGCCGGAACACGGTCTCGTACCGCTTGCCGCCCGCGCGCGGCAGCTTCGCCATCGCGACGCTCGCCGCGAGGTGTCGCGCCGCCTCGAAGAGGTCCTGGCCCGCCATGTCCTTCCTTCCTGTGAGTGCCGCTAGCGCGCGACCATACCTCAGCCACCCGCCCACGGGCCCGTCCCGGGCTGGCACCGCGGGCAGTGGTAGGTGAGGCGTGCGCCGGCGCCCTGGCGCCCGACCCGCACCGGCCCGCCGCAGCGGCGGCACGGCTGGCCCGCGCGGCCGTACACGAAGAGCCGCTCGCCGGGGTTGCTGCGGCCGGTCGTGCGCCGGCCGCCGAGCCACGTCGTGCTGCCCCCCTCGAAGGGAGCGACCGCGGCGAGGAGGACGCGGCGGGCGGTCGCGACGAGCGCGGACAGCTCCGGGCCGGAGAGCGACGCCACGGTGCGCCAGGGATCGAGCCCGGCGAGGAACAGGATCTCCGACTTGAGCTCGTTCCCGACGCCCGCCAGCGCGCGCTGATCGAGGAGCGCCTCGCCGAGCTCCCGGTCGGCCCGGGCGCGGAGGCGCCGCTCCGCCTCGGGCGGGTCGAAGGCCGGGGAGAGGAGGTCCGGCCCGAGGCGCGCCAGGTCTCGCTGCCGCGCGAGGCCGCGCGCGTCGAGGAGCTCCGCCACTGGCAGATCGAACCCGACCGCGATCCAGGGGCGCGTCTCCACGAGGACGCGCATCGCGTCTCGCGGCCGGAACCAGCGCTCGCCGGGGCGGTACAGGTGCCAGCTCCCGTTCATGCGCAGGTGGGTGCGCAGCACGAGGTCGCCGGAGAACCGCAGGAGGAGGTGCTTGCCGCGCGCGGTGACGGACTCGACGGTGCGCCCGGCGACCGGTCGATCCTCGTCCACCCGCGCGAGCCGCGGCAGCACGGTCTCGAACCGGATCACCACCTCGCCCGCGAGCGCGCCGTGCAGGTTGCGCGCGGCGCGGTGGATGGTGTCGCCCTCGGGCACGTCCCGCCCCCTCGCTAGAGCTCGCTCCCGGCGGAGAGCGCCGCGGCGGCCGCACGGCGCGTGAGCTGCAACCCCGCCGCGGTGGGGACGAACCCGGCCGCTTGCAGGTACCCCGCGAGCGGGTGCGCCGCCGCCGGCCTCCCGTCGATCTCCACCACCAGCGCCGCCTGATCCCTGCCGTGCAGCACGCGCACCAGCTCGACCACCGCCGCCGCGATGGCCGCGCCCACGTGCGACCGCTCCGGCTCGAACTCCGGGAGCCAGGCGAAGAGCTGCCGCGCGCCGCGCGACACGTGCGCCGCGAGCTCGCCGTCCACGAGCACCACCGACGCGCCCACCGCGCGGGCCGGCCGCTTCCCCTCCGGCCCGCCCTGCACCGCGGGCCACTCGAGGAGCGCGCCATACGGGTTCGCCGGATCGGTCGCCGCGAGCGTCACGATCTCGGGCGCCTCGGGCGGCTCGCGCAGCGCGCGCAGCAGGTCGAGGACGCCGGGCTGCGCGAACTGCATCGCGCCGACGCCGGCGACGAAGTAGCCGCGCCGGATGCGGCCGCTCTCCTCCAGGTGACGGAGCACGTCGTACACCGCGCTGAAGCCGCCCGGGATGGCCTCCGCCGCGGCCGCGCCGCGGGTCACGAGCCCGTAGCGGACGAGCAGCTGCTGGGCGGTGGCGGCGCTCCACTCCGTCGCGGTGGGCACCGCACCGGCGAGCTCCCGCCGGGCCGCCACCAGCGTCCAGCGCCCGCCGGCCGCGGGCGGAGCGGCGCGGCGCGAGCGAAAGGCCGACGGCGCCCGCGCGAGGGCCCGGCCGCGCTCGCGGCGGGCCGTCGCCGGCTCGGCGTAGGCACGGAGCGCCTGGAAGGTGTCGTTCGTGACGAGCCCGCGCCAGACGAGGTCCCACAGCGCGTCGACCGTCTGCTGCTCGAAGCCGCCCCCGGCCGCCTGGTGCAGCTCGGCGAAGAAGGAGGCGCCCCGCCGCGCGAGGTGGTCGAGGACGCGCCCGGCGCGCTCTCCGAAAGGCTGCTCCGGCGCTGCGCGCACGGGGGGGAGGAGCTTCGGGAGCGCGTCGGCGAGGTAGAGCGCGATCCGGCCGTCGCGCTCGCCCAGCGGCTCGAGGCCGATCCAGAGGACCTCGCCCGCCGCGGCCAGCGCGTCGATGTCGCCGCGCAGGTACCCGTCCACCCGGGCCGGCAGGAGCTCCGTCTCGAGCAGCGACGCCGGGAGCGGCGCGCCCTGCAGCTTCTCGACCGCGTCGAGCACCGCGTCGAGGCCGCGTCCCCGGCGCGGGATGCCGTGCCAGCCGAGCAGCATCCGCGCGAACGCGCGCGGCTCGACCGGCTCGATCTCCTCGCGCAGGCGCGCGAGCGAGCGGCGCCGGAGCCCGCGCAGCACCTCCGGATCGCACCACTCCCGCTCCGCGCCGTGGGGCCGGAACGCGCCCTCGAGGAGCCGGCCGCGCTCGAGGAGCGCCCGCAGCGCGCGCTCCGCGGCGCCGCGCGAGATCCCCAGGCGCGCCGCCAGCTCGCCGGTGGTGAACGGCGCGTGGCGGCGCGCGTAGCGGGCGGCGAGCCCCTCGAGGGCGTCCGGCACCGGCCCGAGGAGCGCCTCCGGCAGCCCGGGGGGCAGCGGCACGCCGAGGCCGTCGCGGTAGCGCGCCGCGTCCTCCACGGCGACGAGCCGCTCCTCGCCCCCGATCCGCAGCGCCACCGCGCGGCGCTCCGCCACGAGCCGCTCGGCGCCCGCGGCGAGCTCCGGCGTCGCCGTGCGGCGGGCGAGCTCCTCGCGGGACAGATCCCCGAGCCGCAGCAGCAGGTCCGCGATTCCGTCGACGCTGCGCACGCGCGTGGCGGGCGCGAGGTGCTGGAGCTGCGCCTCGAGGGCGACGAGCGCGTCGGCGTCGAGGAGCTCGCGCAGCTCGGCCTCCCCCAGGAGCTCGCGCAGCTGGGCCTGGTCGATGGAGAGCGCCTGCGCGCGGCGCTCCGCGAGCGGAGCGTCGCCGTCGTAGATGAAGCTCGCGACGAAGCCGAACAGGAGCGACGCCGCGAACGGCGAGGGCACCCGCGTGTCGGCCGTGACCAGGCGGACCCGGCGCGCGCGCAGATCTTGGAGGACCTCCTCCAGCGCGGGGAGGTCGAACACGTCCCGCAGGCACTCCCGGTAGGCCTCGAGCAGGATGGGGAAGGAGCCGAAGCGCGAGGCGACCGCGAGCAGGTCCGCGCTGCGCTTGCGCTGCTGCCACAGGGGCGTCCGCTGGCCGGGGCGCCGCCTGGGGAGCAGCAGCGCGCGCCCGGCGGCCTCGCGGAACTTGGCGGCGAAGAGCGCGGTCGCGCCCAGCTGCCCGATGACGAGCTCCTCCACCTCCTCGGGGTCGGGGAGGAGGAAGGAGACGTCGGGCGGCGCCTCGGATCCGGGGAGCCGCATCGCGAAGCCGTCGTTCGTCCAGAGCGTCTCCACGTCGGCGCCGAGCCGCTCCCGCGCGCGGACGGTCGCCGCCATCGCCCACGGCACGAGCACGGGGGTGCCCAGCGGCGCGAGCAGGCAAACCCGCCAGTCGCCCAGCTCGTCACGACAGCGCTCGACGAGGATGGTCCGGTCGTCCGGGACCGCGCCGGTCGCCTGCGCCTGATCCTCGAGGAAGCGGAGGAGGTTCTCGGCGGCGCGGGCGTCGAGGTCATGGGCGCGGACGAGCCGCTCGCGCGCCGCCTCCCGCGGCGCCTCGCGCAGCGCGCGCACGAGCCGCCCGATGCGGCGGCCCAGCTCGAGGGGGCGCCCCGCGGCGTCGCCGTGCCAGAACGGCATCTTCCCCGGCTCGCCGGGCGCGGGCGAGACGAGCACGCGGTCGTGGGTGATCTCCTCGATCCGCCAGGTGGAGGCGCCGAGGAGGAAGGTCTCCCCCACGCGCGACTCGAACACCATCTCCTCGTCGAGCTCGCCGACGCGGGTGTGCCCCTGCTTGCCGCCCGCCAGGTAGACGCCGTAGAGGCCGCGGTCGGGGATGGTGCCGCCGTTCACCACCGCCACCCGCCGCGCCCCCTCCCGCGCCCGCAGCTTGCCGCGCACGCGGTCCCAGGTGACGCGCGGGCGCAGCTCGGCGAACTCGTCCGACGGGTAGCGCCCGGACAGCATGTCGAGCACGCCGTCGTACACCGAGCGCGAGAGCTCGGCGAACGGCGCGGCGCCGCGCACGGCCTCGTAGAGCGCCTCGACGTCCCAGTCGTCGAGCGACACCATGGCGACGATCTGCTGCGCGAGGACGTCGAGCGGATTGCGCGGGTAGCGCGTCGCCTCGACCTCGCCGGCGTGCATCGCCTCGGTGAGCCCGGCGCAGGCGAGGAGATCGGCGCGGTACTTGGGGAACACGACCCCGCGGCTCGCCTCGCCGATGCGGTGGCCGGCGCGCCCGATGCGCTGCATCCCGCTCGCGACCGAGGGGGGCGCCTCGATCTGGACGACGAGGTCCACCGCGCCCATGTCGATGCCCAGCTCGAGCGAGCTCGTGGCCACGAGCCCGCGCAGCCGGCCGCCCTTGAGCGCGTCCTCGATCGCCACCCGCTGCGGGCGCGCGATCGAGCCATGGTGGGCCTGCACGAGCAGCTCGCCCGCGAGCTCGTTCAGCGCCGCCGCGAGCCGCTCGGCGATGCGCCGGCTGTTCACGAAGACGAGCGTCGTCCGGTGCGCGCGCACGAGCTCGAGCAGGCGCGGGTGGATGGCGGTCCAGATCGAGGCCCGCACGGGCGCCTGGCTCGCGTCGCCGCTCGCGAGCTCGAGCGCCTCGCCGATGCGCGACATGTCCTCCACCGGCACCTCGACGCGCAGCTCGAGCGCCTTGCGGGCGCCCGCGTCCACGATGGTGACCGGACGGTGGCGGAGGTCGGCGCCGGTGCGGAACTCGGCGATCGCCGAGGCGCCCGGGGACGCCCCGGGGCCGGCGTCGAGGGCGGCGCCCCCCTGGGCCCGGCGGCGCCCCCTCCCGCGCGCGGGCGGGGCTCCCCCGGGCAGCCCGGGCTCGGCCCCCCCGAGGAACCGCGCCACCTCCTCGAGCGGGCGCTGCGTGGCGGAGAGGCCGATCCGCTGGAGGCGGCGGCCGGCGAGCGCCTCGAGCCGCTCGAGCGACAGCGCGAGGTGGGCGCCGCGCTTCGTCGGGACGAGGGCGTGGATCTCGTCCACGATCACCGTCTCCACCGAGCGCAGCACCTCGCGGGCGTTCGAGGTGAGGACGAGGTACAGCGACTCGGGGGTGGTGATGAGGACGTCGGCGGGGTCGCGCGCGAAGCGGGCTCGCTCCGGCGCCGGCGTGTCGCCGCTGCGCACCGAGACGGCGGGGATCCGGTGCACGTCGCCGCGGCCGGAGGCGACCTGGGCGATGCCGGCGAGCGGCGCGCGCAGGTTCCGCTCGACGTCCACCGCCAGCGCCTTGAGCGGGGACACGTAGACGACGCGCAGCCGCTCCTTGCGCGCCGGCTCGGGCGCGAACATGAGGCGGTCGATGCAGGAGAGGAACGCCGCGAGGGTCTTGCCGCTGCCGGTCGGCGCGAGGAGCAGCGTGCTCTCGCCGCGGTGGATGGCCGGCCAGGCGAGCGCCTGCGCTGGCGTCGGCGCCTCGAAGGAGCGCGAGAACCACTCCCGGACGGCTGGCTGGAAGAGCTCGAGCGCCGCCGCGCGGGCCTTCGCGTCCATCCCTGGAGTCTAACCGGGGACGGGGGACGCGCTCACCTCACGCGGCCTTCGCGGGCGCCGGCGTCCGGAGGACGACGCGCTCCGCCCGCGCCGCCTCCGCGATGCGCGCGAGCGCTCCGGCGCAGGCGCCGCAGTCCGAGCCGGCGCCGGTCGCCTCGATGACGTCCTCGACCGACCGCCCGCACCGCACCGCGTCGCGCAGCAGCCCGTCCGACACGTCCCGGCAGACGCAGATCTTCACGCCCGCACCTCCGGCGCCCGGCAGAGCCAGCAGCGGCCGTACACGGTCAGCGAATGGGACTCCACCGCGAGCCCCTGCGCGGCGGCGCGAGCCCGCGCGCCCGTGAGCGCCTCGGACAGGTCGAGCCGCGTCACTCCGCCACATCGCGTGCAGACGAGCTGGTCGGCGCAGCGGAGGGCGTCAGGGGCTGGAGCAGAGGCTGGGTCGGTCCGATGGTTCACGCGGGGCTCGAGGGCTGCGAGTGCATGAGACGCAATCTCAGTAACACGCCGCCGAAGAGCGCATGTTGATCCAGATCAGGTCGGCCCGTCCTCGCGGAATGTCCCGATTCACCCGGAAACTCGCCCGACGTCCGCGCCGGATGGCAGGCGGCCAGGCAAGCGTATGGCTGCGACCGAGGCTCAGCCCGATGCACGGGGGTCAGCGCGCGAAGACCGACCACGCAGGGACCGCACGAGCACCCGTCCCTTCCGAGATGCCCGCAGCCTGACGCCGGACTTACCCTGAGGTACGTCCGCTCGTACGGCGGCGCTCTCCATTTGCGAAATGCCGAGGCGGATCCTCTCATCGGCGCGCGCGGCGCTCCGCCATCACCTGACGCCGGTGGTCGTGCTCGTCCTTGGGCTGCTCGCCACGGTGGCCGCCTGGCAGCTCACCCGCACGGCGATCGGCGCCCAGTCGACCAACCGCTTCATGGACGAGGCGGAGCGGACGACCACCGCCTTGACCGAGCGGATGAGCGCCTACGAGGCCATGCTCCGCGCCGGACGCGGCTTCGTCATCGCGGTCGGGGGAGACCCGTCGGCGCTCGCGTTCCGCGACTTCGTCGCGAGCCTCGAGCTCGGCCGGCGATACCCCGGGATCCAGGGTATCGGCTGGAGCAAGCTGGTGCTCCCCGACGAGCTCGAGGCGCACGAGGGGGAACAGCGCGCCGCAGGGCGGCCGGATTACCGGATCTGGCCCCCCGGAGCGCGCGAGCTCTACTCGAGCATCGTCCTGCTCGAGCCGCTCGACTGGAGGAACCAGCGGGCGATCGGCTACGACATGTTCTCCGAGCCGATCCGGCGGGCGGCGATGGCCCGGGCCCGCGACACCGGCGAGCCCTCCGCCACGCGGCGCGTGGAGCTCGTGCAGGAGGCCGGGGCCGAGCGCCAGGCCGGCTTCCTCGTCTACGTTCCGGTGTACTCGGGCGCTCCCCGGACGCTGGAGGAGCGCCGGGAGCAGCTGCGGGGCTGGATCTACGCGCCCTTTCGCGCCGGCGACCTGCTGCGCGGGGCGGTGGGAGAGACGACGGCGAAGGAGGTCGGGCTCTCGGTCTACGACGGCGGAGAGCTCGGCCCCGCGGCGATCCTCTTCGACGCGAGGGCTCCCGGCGAGCGGACCGCGCTCACCCTCGTGCGGCGCGTCGAGATCGCCGGCCGCCCGTGGACGCTTCACTACCAGGCGGGTCCGCGCTTCGCGACCGCGACGGAGCGATTCCTGCCCCTCGGCGTGGCGGTCGCCGGCCTGGCGCTGACGCTCCTGCTGTTCTGGGTGACGCGCGACGAGGTGAAGGCCCGCAGCCGAGCGGAGCTGTCGGCGCGCCGCGCGGCGTTCCTCGCCGAGGCGGGGAAGGTGCTCTCCTCGTCCCTCGACTACTCCACCACGGTCGCGGCGGTCGCGGACCTCGCTGCCGAGCGCGCCGCGGAGACCTGCATCGTCTACCTGGAAGAGCCGGAGGGCCCGCGCTGGAGCGTGGGGCACCGCGATCCCCGGCTCGCCGCCCGCCTGGGGTCCGCGCTCGACGGCGCCGGGTTCGAGCGCGACGCCGAGATCGGCCCCGGCGCCACGCTCGCGGGGGGTCACCCGCGGGCGCGGAACGGCTTCGACCCGGAGCGGATCGCCCTCGCGGCGCGAGCCCCCGCGCTCGCGGCGGCGCTGCGGGAGGCGGGCGTCGGGTCCTCCCTCACCGTCGCGCTGTCCTCGCGCGGCGAGCGGCTGGGCGCGATCACGCTGCTCGGCGCGTCCAGCCGCCGCTTCGGGCGGGGCGACGTTCGGCTCGCCACGGATCTCGCCCGGCTCGTCGGCGCGGCGGTGGACACGTCGCGCCTGTACGCAGCGGCGCAGAACGCCATCCGCGAGCGCGACGAGTTCCTCTCCATCGCCTCTCACGAGCTGCGCACCCCGCTCACCTCGCTGGCGCTCCAGTCGGAGAGCCTGCGCGCGCGGGCCACGCGGCTCGGGGTCGAGGACGTGGCGCGCAAGGCCGAGGTCATCCGCCGCAACGTCGACCGGCTCGCGCGCCTCGTGGCGAGCCTGCTCGATCTCTCGCGGATCACCGCCGGCCGGCTCGAGCTGGAGATCGAGTCGTTCGATCTCGCCGAGCTCGCCCGCGACGTCGTCGGCCGGTTCGAGGACGAGGCGCGCCGCGCGGGGTGCGAGCTCGTGCTCTCCGCGCCCGAGCCGGTGCCGGGGTCGTGGGACCGGCTCCGGCTCGACCAGGTGCTCACGAACCTCGTGTCGAACGCCATCAAGTACGGGCCGAACCAGCCGGTCGAGGTGCGGGTGGAGGGCCACGGCGAGCGCGCGATCGCGTCGGTGCGGGACCGCGGGATCGGGATCTCGCCCGAGGATCAGGCGCGCATCTTCGGGCGCTTCGAGCGCGCGGTGTCCAAGCGGAGCTACGGCGGGTTCGGCCTCGGCCTCTGGATCGTGCGCGAGATCGTGGAGTCGCTCGGGGGGACCGTGCGGGTGGAGAGCGCGCCCGGCGAGGGCGCCACGTTCACCGTGGAGCTGCCGCGCCGCGTGCACGCGGCCGCGCCGCAGGAGCCCGGCCTGACCCCCGCCGCGCCTGCCTGATGGACCCGCGGGACGCGCGGCGGCCCGGACGTGTCATGATGACCCGCCCGGAGGAATCCACCGATGCGCCGTCTCTTCCTCGCCCTCCTCGCCGTCTCCCTCGCGCTCGCGTGCCGCACGCCCGAGGAGAAGCTCGCGGATCGCCGCCGCGATCTGCGCGACGCGCTCGACCGCCTGTACGAGGACTACGGGACCGGCGACCCCGCGCGCGAGGGCGGCCGGGCGCGCGAGGCGGACGCAGGCGACGGACCGGACGAGCGCGCGCGAGGGGGCGACGAGGTGCGCCCGTCCGGCGGCGTCGTCGGCCGGTTCGTGAAGGGGCTGGAGCGATCGCACTTCGAGGAGAGCTGCCTCGCGGTCGGACGCGGGGAGCGGCCATTCCTGCTCTCGGACCGCCTCGAGTCCTTCCTGGAAGACGCCGGGAACCTGCGCGGCTGCCGCGACGCCGCGCGCATCGAGGCGGACATCGCGGCCCTCGAGCGCGAGGTCCAGGCCCGGAGGTGAGCGGGTCCAGGCCACCGCGCCCGCGCCGGACGCTCCTCGAGCGGCTCGGCCTCGATCGTCCCGAGCTCCGCGCGTGGGTCCTCTACGACGTCGCGAACTCGGCCGCGGTCACCTCCGTCCTCACGGCGATCCTGCCCATCTACTTCGCGCGGGTGGCCGGGGCGGAGCTGCCGCCCGCCGTCGCGACGCAGCGCTTCGCCCTCGCGACCACCGCCGGCCTCGCGGTGGTCGCGGTGCTGGCGCCGGTCCTCGGGACGCTCGCCGACGTCCGGCCGGTGAAGAAGCGCATGCTCGCGGCGTTCGCGCTCGCCGGAGCGGCCGCCACCGCGGCGCTCGCCGCCGTCGGCCCGGGCGACTGGGTGCTCGCCACGGCGCTCCTCGTCCTCCTCAACGTCGGCCTGAACGGGAGCCTCGTCTTCTACGACGCGCTCCTCCCCCACGTCGCCCGCGAGGACGAGCTGAACCGCGTCTCCTCCGCGGGCTACGCCGCGGGCTATCTCGGCGGCGGCCTCCTCCTCGCGGCGCAGCTCGCCTGGATCGCCCGGCCCGAGCTGCTCGGGCTCCCGCGCGGAGGGACGCTGCCGGCGCGGCTCGCGTTCGTCTCCGTGGCGATCTGGTGGCTCGCCTTCACCCTCCCCCTCCTGCTCGGCGTGCGCGAGCCCGCGGTGCGCGCCCCTGCCGGCGCGGGGCGCGAGGGCACGCGCGAGGGCACGCGCGCGCGCCTCGCGCGGACGTTCCGCCAGCTGCGGCGCCACCCCGACGCCGCCCTGCTCCTCGCGGCCTTCCTCGTCTACAACGACGGGATCGGCACCATCATCCGGATGGCCGCGATCTACGGGAGCGAGCTCGGTCTCCCGCGCGGCGCGCTCATCGGCGCGATCCTGCTCGTGCAGCTCGTCGGCGTCCCGTGCGCCTACCTCTTCGCGGCCGTGGCCGGTCGCCTGGGCCCCAAGCGCGCCATCCTCGTCGGCCTCGCCGTCTACACGGGCATCGCCGTGCTCGGCTACTTCACCCGCACCGCGGCACACTTCTTCGCGCTCGCGATCCTCGTGGGGCTCGTGCAGGGCGGGACGCAGGCCCTCTCGCGGTCGCTCTTCGCGAGCATGGTGCCGCGCCACCTCTCGGGAGAGTTCTTCGGTTTCTTCGCCATCTCGGAGAAGTTCGCCGGGATCTTCGGGCCGGCGGTGTTCGCCGCGGCCATCGCGCTCACCGGCTCGAGCCGCGGGGCGGTGCTGTCGGTCATCGGCTTCTTCGTGGCGGGCGCGGCGCTGCTCCTGCGGGTGGACGTCGAGCAGGGGCGCCGCGTGGCGCGTGCCGCCGAGGCACGCGCGGCCGCGGACGCGCCGGAGCAGCCGGGATAGGCGGCGAGGAGCGGTCCAGGCCCCGCTCGCCGCGCACGCGAAGGCGCGGCTACCCGGCCCCAACCGGGGCGTTCCTTCGGAGGCCTGAAAGCCACCCCCGTCGAGACCCCTCGCCGCCTCGCTCGCGCTCGCGCGGGAGGCTCGCGACGGGAGTTTCCGCGACGGCCCATTTCGCGCAGAATCCGGTCCCGATCACCGACCGCACCGGTCCGCGAGGAGCCCATGAGCCGAAAGATGAACTTCAACGCCGGTCCCGCCGCCCTCCCGCTCCCAGCGCTGGAGCGCGCCCGGGACGAGCTCCTCGACTTCGCGAACAGCGGCATGTCGGTGATGGAGCACTCGCACCGCGGCAAGGAGTACGAGGCGGTGCACGACGAGGCGATCGCGCTGCTGCGCGAGCTGCTCGAGGTGCCCGCGACCCACGAGATCCTCTTCGTGCAGGGCGGGGCCTCGCAGCTCTTCGCGCAGATCCCGATGAACCTCGTGCAGAAGGGGCAGACGGCGGACTACGTCGTGAACGGCGCCTGGGGCGAGAAGGCGCTCGCCGAGGCGAAGGTCGCGACCGCCATGCTGGGCGGCGCGGTGCGCGTCGCCGCCTCGACCGGCGCCGGCGACGGGAAGGACAAGAGCTACGTCCGCGTGCCGGGGCCCGACGAGGTGAAGGTCGACCCCGCGGCCGCTTACCTGCACGTGACCTCGAACGAGACCATCCACGGCGTGCAGTACGAGGTCTCGCCGTCGCGCCCGTTCCCGAGCGCGGGCGGCGCGCCGCTCGTCGCCGACATGTCGAGCGACTTCCTCTGGCGGAGGTTCGACGTCTCCCGCTTCGGCCTCGCCTACGCGGGCGCCCAGAAGAACATCGGCCCGTCGGGCGTCGTGGTGGTGATCGTCTCGAAGGAGCTCGTCGAGCGGGGCCGCAAGGACATCCCGAAGATCTTCCAGCTCCGCACACCGGCCGAGAACAAGTCGCTCTACAACACGCCGCCGACGTTCGGCATCTACATGATCCGCAACGTGCTCGCGTGGTTGAAGGAGCTCGGCGGGCTGACCTCGATCGAGGGCCGCAACCGGACCAAGGCGGGGCTGCTCTACGGCGCCATCGACGCGAACGCCGGCTTCTACCGGTGCCCGGTCGAGAAGGAGAGCCGCTCCGTCATGAACGTGGTGTTCCGCCTCCCGACGGAGAAGGACGAGGAGCGCTTCGTCTCGGAGGCGAAGAAGCAGGGGATGGTCGGGCTGAAGGGCCACCGCTCCGTGGGCGGGATCCGGGTCTCGACCTACAACGCCGTCGAGCCGGCCTGGGTGGACGCGCTCGTCGACTTCATGACCGAGTTCGCGCGGCGCGGCTGAGCGGGTCCGGGGCCGGGGCCGCCGCGCGCCGCGGGCGGCCCCGCTCGGCGGTACCAGTCGGTCTCAGCCGATGCGGCCCGGCCCCGACGTCCTCCATCGCGTGAGGACGTGCACGGGCGCCTTCGGTGGCTGCATCACCCCCACCTCGCGCAGCACGCTCGCGAGCTCCGCGGCCATGCAGCACCCGAGCACGATCGCGAACGCCTGGGCGGGGATGAGCGTCGACAGGTACAGGGCCTTCGCAGCGAACAACACGCCGAAGTTCACGAGATACCGCTCGCCGCGCGTGAGGGAGACGGTGTTCGGGACGACCTCGGTGAGGCCATCCCGCCGGCGGCGTCGAACGGTGGCGTGCGACATTCCATCTTCATCTTGTCGCTCCGAGGGCGCGGGGACAACTTCGGCGAGGGAAACCCCCGCAAGGGGCCACCGGCCGCGACAGCGAACGAGAAGAAGGGCCCCGGTCGCCTCGCGGCGCCGGGGCCCGGACCACGTCACTCGGACGACCGTCAGAAGAACGCGACCACGCCGAGCGCCCCGCCCTGCGTGAGCCCGGTGTCGAAGTTGAAGAGCTTCGTCTGGGTGCCCTCGGACTTCGACGACTGCACGAGCGTGCCGCCGTTGTACTCGCGGTGGTCAGAGCTGCTCGAGGTGTAGCTGAACGCCGTCACGCCCGCGCCGTACTCCGCGAACAGGGAGAGGCTGCGGTGCACGCGCCACTCGAGGCCGAGCTGACCGAGGAGGCCGACGTCGAACGTGCGGTTCACGTCGTCCACCACCTCACGGCTCGTCGGGACGGTGTTGTCCTCGTAGTCGACGTTCGAGGTGGCGTAGCCGAGGGACAGCCCGCCGCCGAGGTACGGCGCCAGCGCGGACGTGCCCAGGCGGACGAGGTACGAGCCGCTCACGCCGACGTCGAGCGTCGAGGTCGGGCCGTTCGGGACCTGCAGCGTCTTGCTCGTGAAGCTGCCGGTGGGCGTCGTGTAGCTGCTCTCGCGCTCGAAGGCAGGGTTCGAGGTGCGCGACGCGTCGAGGGCGAAGCGGAGCGCCGTCGTCGGCCCGAGGTTGTACTGGAGGCCGACGCCGCCGCCGTAGCCCTCGAGGATGTTCTGGCGCGTGAAGATGTTCTGCAGGCTGAAGAGCATGCCGTACTGCGTGTTCCAGCCGGCGTCGCTCGCGCCCGAGATCGACTGCTGGGCCATCGGCTGCTGGTCCATCGGCTGCTGCGCCATCGGCTGCGCGGCCTGAGGAGGCGGCGGAAGCGGCACGGCGTCCTGCGCGACGGCGCGACCGATGGGCGCGAGGAGCGCGGCGGCGGCGACGACGACTGCGAGCTTGCGAACCACGTTCATTGTCGTTTCTCCCTGTGAGGATTCGAACCCTCGACCGCTCTCTCGCTTCACGAGGGATCGGCCAGCGGGCGGAGTGCTAGCTCGCGCCCCTGTAGGGGATCAAGCGCCAGCGCGCCTTCACGCGCGGCGCGGAGCGCGTCGTGTCCCGTGTTCGCGGGGCACCGGGTTCACTCCGCGGCAACGTGAACGAGGGGTGCGGCGCGGCCAGCGTGACGCTCGCGAGCGGGCGGCGCGCCGCCCCGCCGTCGGTGGTGCGTCGGGTGCGGGCGGTGGCGCAGGTGTGGGACGGCACGGGCTGGCGACCTGCCGCGGAACGCGCTAGGCAAGAGCCCATGCGATCCCTCGCCTCCTCCCCTGCCCTCCTCGCGGCCCTGATCGCCCTGTCCGGCTGCGACTGGCTCGAGCGCATCCAGAACGACCGCGTCCTCGCGGGCGTGCTCATCGAGTCGCCGGGCGTGAGCCAGCCGGCGCAGGGCGTGGAGCTCTCCGGCGCGGTCGTCGCGACGGTGTTCTTCGGGGAGATGGAGAGGGGGGCGAACCCGGTGGACGCCGGCTCCTGGAGCACGACCGGGCTCGACGGCGCGACGGTGAGGCTCACGTGGGCGGGCGGGAGCGCGACCCTCGAACCCGTCCCCGGCGTGGCAGGCCAGTACGCGCTGGCGGGCGATCTCACCTACGAGCCGGGCACCGCCTACACGTTCCGGGTGGACCACGACGGAGAGACGTACTCGGGCACGGTCGTCGCGCCGGCGAGGCCGACGCTGCTGGACGCCGACGGCGCGGAGCTGCCGATCGTCCAGCCTCCGGTCGCGCACGCCCAGATCCCCGGCCCGTACGTCCTCCGCCGCGAAGGGGACAGCGTCGCCTTCTACGCCGTGACGCAGCTCTCGTCCCGGAGCGGCGCGGTGGACGCGTCCGCGGCGACCTGCACCAACGCGCCGGACGTGGCGGATCCGATGGCGGTGCTCCGGCTGTTTCTCGACGACGGCGCGTGGCGCGCGCCGACCTTCTCGCTCGCGAAGGCGGACTGCTTCCCCACGCCCGCGCCGCAGTACGGGTACGGCCTCCTGCTGACGGCGGTGAACAAGGTGGGCGGCTCGAACCTGTCGTCGAACCTGTTCATCGGCAGCGGCGTCGTCGCCGGCTCGAGCGCCGCGAGCGTGCTGCCGCTGCGCTGATGGCCGCGATCACTCGGGTCGAGGCGTTCCCGCTCGCCCTTCGACGGGCTCAGGGCGAGCGGATCCGGGGATGCCGCTCGCGGTGAGCCCGTCGAACCAGCGAGCCGGAGCCGCGCGTCACGGCTTCGCCGTGACGCGCGAGCCGCCGCCGGCGCCTCCACCCGACGTGCAGCTCACGCCGGCGAGGCGTAGTCGCCTTCAGTGCACCGTCTCCGGATCCGGCTCGAGGGCCGCGTCCCGCGCCGTCGTCACCTCGTCCTCGATCTCCTCGACGCCGAGCACGGCGCTCGCGAGCTCGACGAGGAGGCGGCGGTCGTCGGGGTGCGGCACGATCCCGCGGAGCCGCAGCACGCCGCGCTCGACCGCCACCTCCACGTCCGAGGCGTCGACGCCGCTCCGGACGATGCGCTCGCACAGCTCGTCGAGGATCCGCTCGTCGGAGCGGCGCCAGCCCTTCGGGCCTCGCGCCACGGCCCGCCCTCCCGCTAGTGCCGGCCGCGCGCGCCGAGGTCCGACTGGACCGTGCCCGTCTGCTGCGTCTTGGTCTGGCCGGACATCGTCTGACCCGACGTGCCGGTCTGCGCGGTGGTCTCCGCGGTCCCCTGCCCCGTCAGCGCGCCCGTCTCGCGGCGCAGGCGCAGGTGGTTGTGCACCTCGTCCACCCCGAACACGTCCTCCGCGATGTCCTCGAGCATCCGCTTGTCCCAGCGGCTCCCGACGAACCCGGTGAGCGTCACCTCGGCGCGCTCGACCTTCACCTCGACCTCGTCCGCGTCGACGTTGCTGCGCGCGATCCGCTCGGAGACGTCCTCGCGGATGCGCTCGTCGGAGCGCTTGTAGCCCTTCGGGCCGCGGCCGGTCATCTTCCGCCAGCCTTCCCGCATGCGCTCGCCGAGGCGCTCCATCGGGCCGCGCTCCTCGCCGCCGCGGCCCCAGTCGCTCCGTCCGTAATACTCGCGGCCGCGCCCGTACTCTCCGCCGTACTCCCCGCGGCCGTACTCCCCGCGGCCGTACTCGCCCCGGCCGAAGTCGCTGCGCGCCTCCCAGCGCCCCTCCCCCTCGCCGTACCGGCCCGCCATGCCGCCCATGAAGCCGCCGTACTCCTCCCGCTCGCCGTACCGGCCGCCCGGCCCCCAGGAGCCGCGATCCTCGCCCGACATCTCGTGCTGCGTGGAGCGCCGCCAGCCGCCGCCCTCGGAGCCCTCCCATCCCCGCTCGGCGTGCTCGGAGCCGGCGCCGTACCTCGCGCCGCCCTGGCCCCAGCGCGTGTCGCGCCCGCGCATCCGGTCCCACTCCGCGCGGCCGCCGAACTCCCGGCCGAGCCCCTCGGAGCGGCCCTCGCCGCCTCGGCGCCAGTCCTCGCTGGCCTCCCGGCCCTCGCGCCCCTCGCCCTCACGCCAGCCGCCGCCGCGCCAGCTGTCCTCGCTGCGCCAGCCGCCCCGATCCTCGCGGCCCCGCCAGCCGCCCCGATCCTCGCGGCCCCGCCAGCCGCGCTCGCCCTCGTGCTCCCGACCACCCTCCCAGCTCCCCCGCTCCTCGCCCCAGCGTCCCATGTGTCCCCCTCTCCGCCGCGCGGTTCGCGCGGCCGAACCCACCGTCGGCTTCGCTGCGAGAGGAAATCTAGCCACCCGCGGAGGCGGCGAGGGGCGGCCGCGGACCGGCCTCGCGCGCGGCGAGGGGGAAGCGCGGCGTGTGGACGCCCAGGGCGCGACGCGGCGGGCGGCGGGCGAGGCTCGCGGAAGCGGGCGCTACGCGGCGCTCCGGGGAGGGCGCCGCGTGCGCCCACGAGGGCGCGGCTAGACGGGCTGCGACGCGCCCTCAGACCCACCCTTCGTGCCGGAGGCCGGCGCGGGCCGCTCGGCGCGGCGCGCGCTCCAGAAGCGCGCCGGCAGCAGCGCGAACGCCATGAACACGAGCTGAGAGCCGACGAACGCGGAGAGCGCCCAGAACGCCTCGTCCATGAAGCCGTACGAGTGGAGCCCGACGCCGAGCATGTTCACGCCGAACCACGAGAAGCTCGTGATGACGTTGCCGAAGATCGCCATCGTCATGATCCCGCGCTCGCGCGCGTAGCCCGCCCAGCGGGCGTGCAGGATGATGGCGTTCCACAGGACGATGAGCAGCGCGCCGTTCTCCTTCGGATCCCAGCCCCAGAACCGGCCCCACGACTGATCGGCCCAGATGCCGCCGAGCACCGTCCCCACGAAGCTGAAGAAGAGCGCGAAGCAGATGACCCCGTAGGTCATCGCGCCGATGGCCTTGGTCGCCGCCGGATCCTCGCGGCGCGCCACGTGCCGTCGGATCACCCAGGCGATCGCCATCGCGCCCGCGAGGAACGTCCCGCTGTAACCGATGGTGATGGTGATGACGTGCGTGGCCAGCCAGAAGTTCGAGTCCAGCACGGCGCGCATCATCTCCATCGTGTCGCCGTCGGAGGAGAGGTGGTGCGCCACGATGAGCGACGCGAAGCCGGCGGCGGCCGCGACGGCGGTGGCGAAGCCGCGGCGGTACATGCGCTCGAGGAGGACGCCGAGCAGCACGGCGGCCCAGCCGACGAACACCGCGGACGAGTAGAGGTTCGTGACCGGGGGCCGGCCCTGCAGGATCACGCGCGACGCGAGGCCGAGCGTGTGCACGAGCGCGCCGGCCACGAGCAGCCCGAAGGCGAGCCGCTGCATGAGCACGGGACGCCAGGCCCAGGACACGAACACCGCCAGCAGCGCGAGCACGTAGATCACCATGCCGGAGTAGAAGGGCTGCGCCGCGTTGAAGAGCCACTCGTGACGCGCGTGGGAGATCGCGTCCGGCCGCCCGAGGGCGGCCGTCGCCTCGAGATCGCGGACGGAGCGGTTGAAGCTCGCCGGGTCCTGGGCCCGGTAGGCGACGCCGAGGCGCGCCCACTGCTCGAGCCCGGGCTCCACGTTCGCCGCCGGCAGCGCCTCCCCCACCGAGCGCCAGTCGTCGCCGCCGGCCGTGGCCGGGAGCAGAGGGCGGAAGTGGGCGAGCTGGGCCAGGGCCTGCTGCCGCTGCGCCGCTCCCGGGGCGCCGCGCGCGGCGATCTCCGCGGCCAGCCCCGGCGTCCCCTCGAGCTGCACGGTGTTCTTGAGCCGGTGGTAGAGGAACATCCGCTCGAAGAGGTTCACGACGGCCGACTGGAAGCGGCTGCGGAGCTGCGGCTCGATGGCCTCCGCGGCGTTGTACTGCCGCTGGATCTCCGCGATGTGCGGGGCGAGCGTCGCGAAGCCGTAGTAGCGGTTCTTGCTCTGCTGGATGCCGAGGAGGCCCAGGACCTCGGGGTCGTCGATGACGAAGACCTCCTGCTGGTCGGCCACCTCCGGGCGGAACATCACGTCCAGCAGCCACTCGTCCGGGCCGAGGCTGCGCCCCTCGAACGGGACGGTCTGCTTCCCCCGGATCATGAGCAGCGCGTTGCGGGCGATGGAGTCGATCGGCTTCACGCGCCCGCCCTCGAGGACGGGGAGGTGGCCGAAGGCCTCCACGTCGAAGCCGCGCGGCTTCGCGTCGGGGAGGAGGGTCATCGCGGCGCCGGCGAGGGCGAGGGCGGCGGCGAACCAGGTGACGGCGCGCTCGAGCTTCATGCTAGGCCTCCAGGGCCGCCTGGCGCCGCTTGCTCGACCGGCGCAGGGTGATGGCGAAGTGGACGACGAGCCCGATGGCGACGAGCACGCACGACACGTACGGCAGCAGCCAGCCCGGGTTCTCGACCACCTGCAGGATCGAGAGCGTGTCGCCCTTTCCGAAGCTCGCCTGGTAGAAGGCCTTCCCCTCGTAGCGCAGCGGCTGGTTCATGTAGATGAGGACGTCGCGCGACTCGCCGCGCGCGGGGTTCGCGATGTGGACGAGCGAGGAGAAGTTCTTGGGGATCTGCGTGCCCGGATAGACGTCGTGACGGAAGTCCTTCAGCGTCACCGCGAACGGGAGGTACTCGCGGCGGCTGCGCAGCTGGAGCTGGTAGGTGCGCCCCTCGTGGACGAACGTCTGGACCGCCCGGAGGCCGTTCGCGACGAGCCAGGTGCCGTAGCTCCGGCCGCCCGCCACCGGCTCCACGAAGGCGGCCGCCTGGTTCACCATGTCGTCGCGCGAGACGGGAGGCCGCTCGCGGACGGTCACGCCGGTGCCGAAGCCGGCGGTGACCGGGGACGCGGGGTCGGCGGGGCCGCGGGGGGCGAGCTCCGAGTTCGCGAACCAGCGCCGCACCTGGATCGTCAGCGGCGTGTTGGGGATCGCGATCGCGCCACCGCGCTCGAGGCGGCGGGCGGGGACGGAGTAGACGTCGTCCACCGCCCGATCGGTCACGTCGATGACGGCGAGCTCCAGCTCGCGCGGGCTCTCGACGTAGTTGACGGTCTGCCCCTCCTCGACGGCGAGCTGCGACTCGACCTGCATCGCGCCGCTCACGAACTCGCCCGCCACGAGCAGCACGAGGCCGGCGTGGGAGATCCACAGGCCCGCCTTCTTCCAGGAGAGCTCGAGGCGCGAGAGCTGGGCGGCGAGCAGGTTCACGATGAGGACGAGGCCCACCAGCGCGCCGCCGGGGAAGACCGGGACGCGCCAACCGGTCCGGGGCACGTCCCACCAGACGAACCACGGCCGCATGTAGATCTCGACCGCCGGCCACGTCCCGAGCTTCACCTGCGCGAGGGTGCAGGCGAGCACGAGCACCATGAGCGCCGCCAGGCAGGCGATGGTGAGCTTCAGCGACGTGACCGCGCGAAGCACCGGGTTATTCGTTCGCTTCACGGCGGAGGCTCTCCACGATGCGGAGGAAGTCCTTCCGGGCGACGCCGACCGCGCCGGCGTCGCCCGTCATCTTGACGAACCAGGTGTTGCCGTCGAGCACGGTGAGGCCGGCGATCACGCGGCTCTTCGTCCCGCCCTCGCTCGTGAAGTCGTAGACCGACACGGTCCCGGCCTTCGTCTTCACCGCCGCGCGCGCGGCGGTGAGCGCCCCCGCGTCCAGCGGCGGCAGCCCGATCTGGTTGCGCCAGCGGTTCACGTTGGCGAGCTCGCCGCCGGCCTCGCCGGGGAGCGCCGTCACCGAGACGTCGAGGCGCCCCGCGACGGGGGCGACGAGCGTGGCGTAGCGCATGCCGCCACCGCCGGCGGACTCCGTCCAGCGCGGGGGGAGCGTCCAGGCCAGCCTGCTCCCCTCCACCGGCGGAGGCGGTGCGGGCACCTGCCCGCTCGCTGGCATCACCGGCGAGCCCGGACTCGGGGCGGCGGAGCCGTCCGACGTCGAGGACTTGGGGACACGGTAGTGGGCGATCTCCTCGCCCCGGCAGGCGGAGAGCGCGACGACCGCGACGAGGCCGGCGAGCGGGATGAACCGCCCGACGCGGAGCCTGGCCGGCGTTTCTTGGCGTGAAATCGAAGGGTTCAGAAAGTCCTCACTGGCGGGAACGCGCACCCTTCCGGGCGGAGGCCTTCGAGAGCCCCGGCGTCAGGTTAGCGTCGGTTCTGATCCGGATCAAATCGCACTCGGGGGTGCTGACGCGTGGAAGCGCCGGTCTGTTCATCAGGCCGGAGCCGGCGCCGAGCCAGGCCAGGCGCCGCGCGGAGCGGCTCCCTCCCATGCATTCCCGTCCGGGATGCGGTACGGATCGACTCTCCAAGGCCGAGGAGCGAGACGTCCCATGCAGCAGACCGAGAACCTGAACGTCGCGGCACTGGACGTGATGCCCTCGCCCGACGAGGTGAAGGCGCGCGTCCCGCTCGACGAGCCCGCCGCCCGCACCGTCGTCGAGGGGCGCCGCACGCTCGAGGCGATCCTCGACCGGCGAGACCCGCGGCTCTTCGTGGTGGTCGGGCCGTGCTCGATCCATGACCCGGCCGCCGGGCTGGACTACGCGCGCCGGCTGCGCGTGCTCGCCGACGAGGTCTCGCGGACGCTGTACGTCGTGATGCGCGTCTACTTCGAGAAGCCGCGCACGTCCATCGGGTGGAAGGGGTTCATCAACGACCCGCGCATGGACGACTCCTTCCGGATCGACGAGGGCATGGAGCGCGCGCGCCGCTTCCTGCTCGACGTGAACGAGCTCGGGCTCCCCGCGGCCACCGAGGCCCTCGACCCGATCGCGCCGCAGTACTACGGCGACCTCATCGCCTGGACCGCCATCGGCGCGCGCACCTCCGAGTCGCAGACGCACCGCGAGATGTCGTCGGGCCTCTCCACGCCGGTGGGCTTCAAGAACGGCACGGACGGCGACCTCGAGGCCGCCGTGAACGGCATCCTCTCGGCCGGGAGCCCGCACGCCTTCCTCGGCATCAACGGCCAGGGCCGCTCCGCCATCGTCCGCACGAACGGCAACCGCTACGGGCACATCGTCCTGCGCGGCGGCGGCGGGCGCCCCAACTACGACACGGTGTCCATCGCGCTCGCGGAGGAGGCGCTCGCGAAGGCGAAGCTCCCGAAGAACGTGGTGGTGGACTGCTCGCACGCGAACTCGCGCAAGAAGCCGGAGCTGCAGCCGCTCGTGCTGCGCGACGTGGTCCACCAGATCCGCGAGGGCAACCGCTCGGTGGTGGGCCTCATGCTGGAGAGCTTCCTCGAGGCGGGGAGCCAGCCCATCCCGGCGGACCGGTCGCAGCTCCGCTACGGCTGCTCCGTCACCGACGCCTGCATCGGCTGGGACACCACCGTCGAGGTGCTGCGCTGGGCCGACGACGTGCTGCGGGACGTGCTGCCGCGCCGCGCGGCGCCGTGACCCGGGAGCGCTCACGCGGTCTCGGGGCGGCGCGCCGCCCGCCGCACCGGCTTGCCGACCGCGCCGGCGGGGCGGGCGTCCTCGGGGCGGGCCGCGACCCGCGCTCCCTTCCGCGGCGCCCGGTCAGCGCCGGCCGCGAGGCCGCGCAGCAGCAGGGTCAGGGCGCGCTCCGCCGGATGGAGCCCGCCGCCGCGCGCGAGCCCGAGGACGTCACCGGGCTCGAGGCACGAGCGCACCACCTGGCCGCGCGCGAACGCCTCCAGCACTGCCGGTGAGATGTACGAGCCCCGGGCGACGGCCGGCGTGTTCCCGAGCCGCTCGGCCACGGCCTTCACCGCCGCCTGCGCCATGCGCTTGCGGCTGGTGCGTCCGGGGACGAGCTCGCGCTCGCGCAGGGCGAGCTCGCTCGCGCAGAGCAGCGTCCCCGCCCAGGTGCGGAAGTCCTTGGCGGTGAACGGCGCGCCGGCCGCCTCCCGGAGGTACGCGTTGAGGTGGCGCCGCCGCACGTCGATCACCTGCCCGGCCTCGACGAACTTGAAGACGTCTCGACCCGGGACGGCGAGGAGGGCGCGGACGAGGCTCGCGATCCGGCGGTCGCGGACCTCGCGCACGTGCTGCTGGCCCGACTTGCCGCGGTAGTCGAACACCACGCGGCCTCCCCGGACGCGCACGTGGGAGGGCCGCACCGTCGCGAGCCCGAAGCTGCCGTTCTCGCGGGCGTACGCCTCGCTCCCCGGACGCATCGCCGTGGCCTCGAGGATCCGCGTCATCCCCGCGAGCACCCGCTCGCGGCCCAGCCCGCGCCGCCGGAAGTCGCGCTCGACGCGGGCGCGGACCCGCGGCAGCGCCTCCGCGAAGCGCACGAGCCGGCGGTACTTCGCCGCGGACCGCCGCCGCACGAACTCCGGGTGATAGCGGTACTGCCAGCGGCCCGCCTTGTCGCGCCCGATCGCCTGAAGCTTCGCGCCGGCCGCGGGGCTCACGTGGACGTCCCTCCACGCGGGAGGCAGGCGCAGCGCCCGGATCCGCGCGAGGTCGGCCGCGCCGACGGCTCGCCCGTCCGCCCGCACGTAGCGGAACCCCGAGGCGGGGGTTCCCAACCTTCGAATGCCGCCGCGGCGGAGCCGGTCGATCGCGCTCACCGATCACCCGTAGGCACTGCGGGCGCGGGGCGCCAGCGGAGCGGTGGGGTCCGGGTCAGGGGTCGAGGGTCGGAGGTCGGGGCTGGGATCGAGGTCGCGGTCGAGGTCGCGGTCGAGGTCGAGGTCGAGGGCGCGGTCGCGGTCGCGGTCGCGGTGGGGGTCACCCTCGACCGTTCGCTACGCTCGGGACGAGCGGCCCGTCGCCGGCGTTTCCTCGGGTGCCCTCCCCTGCCCACCTTCGTCCTCCCGGACGACCGGCGGCGCGGGCACTCCGAGTGACGCCGCCACCGCGCGGAGCACCTCGGCCTCCGCCGGCAGCACCCTCCCGTCCGCTCCGGCGCACGCCTCGCACGCGGCGAGCACCCGCGCCTTCACGATGGGGGGCGTCGCGTCGAGCGCGTCCAGCGCCGCCTCGAGCCTGGCCGCTCCCACGCGGCCGCGCGGCAGGACCCGCCACGAGCCGCCGACTCCCAGCGCGGCCACGCCGGCGTCGAGGGCCGCCTGGGCGGACGCGGCGTCGGGGGCCTCCAGCCACGCGAGCAGCGACAGCAGCTCCAGGCACTCCACCTCGACGTCCTCGAGGCGCCGCGCGCGGCCCCCGGGTCGCGGCGCGCGGGCGGCCACGCGCCGCGCGACGATGCGCTCCACCGCCCACTCGAACACGGTCGTGCGCCCGTCGGCGGCCGCGAGCGACCGGAGGTCGCCGACGAGGCGCGAGCCGCCCTCGGGGCCGAGGAGCGCGAGCGCCGGCGCGGCGAGATCGAGGAGCGCCATGCGCCCCTCGCGATCCACGCCGGCGAGCAGCCCGCCGAGCCGATCGACCTCCGCCCGCAGCGCGCCGTCGCCGATCGCGGAGAGCTGGAGCGCGCGCGCCGCCGCGTCGCGATCGGCGAGGAGGGCGCGCGCGAGGGCGGGCACGGTCGGGGGTGCCCGCGCCGCGGTGACCGCGGCCGCCGGGAGGGTCGCGAGGAGCAGGCGGGCGCGCTCCACGTCGGCGGTCCGGCCGGAGGCCACCGCCGGGACGAGCCGCGCGACGTCGCCCGCGCGCTCCGCCGCGGCGAGGGTCCGCGTCGCTCCGAGCAGCCGCGGCGCGAGCTGCGGCGCGATCCGCCGGATCCGCTCCTCGATGGGGGGGTGTGTCGCGAGGAGCCGTGAGCCGAGCCCGTCGGCGAAGAAGAGGTGCGCCGCCTCCGGCGCCGCCGGGCTGTGCAGCGCGGACCCCTCGCGCGCGATCTTGGCGAGCGCGCCGGCGAGGCCGTCGGGGTTGCGGGTGAACTGCACCGCGGAGGCGTCGGCGAGGTGCTCGCGCGTGCGCGACACGGCGAGCCGGATGAGCTGCCCGAAGAAGGCGCCCACCGAGCCCGCCGCCCACACGAGGGCGCCGAGGAGGCCGGGGGCGAGCGCGGGCCTCCGCCGCCGCCCCTCGCCGCCGAGCCCCATCCGCAGGACGTAGCGGCCGACGAGCGCGAGCGAGGACAGGCCTCCGACGAGCGCCATGAGCTGCAGGTTCAGCCGCGTGTCGAGGTTGACGACGTGTGAGAGCTCGTGCGCGATCACGCCCTGCAGCTCGTCGCGCGTGAGCGCCTCGAGCGCGCCGCGGGTGACGGCGATGACCGCCCGGTCGGGCGCGAAGCCGGCCGCGAACGCGTTGATGCCCCCCTCCCCCTGGAGCACGTAGACGGCCGGCACCGGCACGCCCGCCGCGATCGCCATCTCCTCGACCACGTTCAGGAGCTGGCGCTCCGCGGCGTCGCCCGTCCCCTGCGCGATCCGCACCCCCCCCAGGAGCTCCGCGACGGCCCCGCCGCCTCCGGCGGCGAGCCGGACGCCGTGGACGAGGGCGCCGCCCGCCGTGACGAGCGAGACGATCCCGGCGACGCCGAGCAGGTCGCGCGCGCGCTGGTCACCGAGCGCCCCGAGGGCGAGCTCGGGGTGCAGCCCGAGGACGCCCGAGACGAGGAGGTGCACGACGCCGATCGTGCCGAGCCAGGCGAGGGCGAACAGGAAGGCGAGGAGGGCGGTCCGCCGCCTGGCGGCCGCCTGCGCGCCGAAGAAGTCGAGGGTGGAGCGCACTACAGGGCGATGCGCACCGGCTCGCGAACCTGCGGCGAGGCGATCTCGAGGGGGCGGGCCTCCGGGAAGCCGCCCGCCACGAGCGTGCCCGGGAACGTCTCGCGGGCGTTGTTGTAGCTCATCACCGCGTCGTTATAGGCCTGCCGCGCGAACGCGACGCGGTTCTCCGTCGAGGTCAGCTCCTCGACGAGTCGCCCGACGGTGTCGCTCGCCTTGAGGTCCGGGTACGCCTCGGCCACGGCGAGGAGGCGCGACAGCGGGCCCGCGAGGACGCCCTCCGCCTGCGCGAGCCGCTCCATGGAGGCTGCGTCGCCCGGGTGCGCGGCCGCCACGCGCGCGGCGGCCGCCGCCTGGTTGCGCGCCGCGATCACCGCCTCGAGCGTGGACCGCTCGTGCGTGAGGTAGGCGCGGGTCGCCTCGACGAGGTTCGGGATGAGGTCGTAGCGGCGCTGGAGCTGGACGTCGATCTGGCCGAACGCGTTGCGGAAGCCGTTACGGCGCGTGACGAGGCCGTTGTGCAGCACCACCCAGGCGACGGCGACCGCGGCGACGAGCGCGACGAGGAAGAGCGCGATCATGTTCCCTCCTCCGCGCGACGTGCGCGCGGGAGCTGCCAGGATGGCACGAACGGGGTGACCGCGCACGGGCCGCGCCGTCCCACGCCGCGGGGAGGCATGATGTCGTCTCCACACCGCGGAGGTCGCCGCCATGCACACCGCCTTCGTCGCCGGCGCGACCGGCTACACCGGCCGTGAGGTCGTCCGTGCGCTTCGCGCTGCGGGGATCGCGACCGTGGCGCACGTCCGGCCCGACTCGCCGCGGCTCGAGGAGTGGCGCGCGCGCTTCGGGGCGCTCGGCGCGCAGGTGGACGCGACGCCGTGGGACGCGGCGGCGATGGCGACCACCCTCGCGCGCGTGCGCCCGACCATGGTGTTCGCGCTGCTCGGCACGACGCGCCGGCGCGGGCGCGAGGCCGCCCGCCGCGGACGCTCCGAGAGCTACGCCTCCGTCGATCACGGCCTCACGCGCCTGCTGCTCGACGCCGCGCTGACGAGCGGCGGGCGTCCACGCTTCGTGTACCTGTCCGCCGCCGGAGTCCGCGAGGGCACGCCCAGCGCCTACCTCGCGGCGCGCGCGCGGCTCGAGCGCGAGCTGAGCGGGAGCGGGCTCCCGTACACCATCGCCCGGCCGTCCTTCGTCACCGGGCCCGATCGCGAGGAGCGCCGGCCGCTCGAGCGCACCGCCGCCGTCGCGGCCGACGCCGTGCTCGGGATCGCGGCGCGGCTCGGCGCGCGCCGCCTCGCCGCGCGCTGGCGGTCCATCACCGCCGCGGAGCTCGCGGCCGCGCTCGTGCGGCTCGCGCTCGATCCCGCGGCGGAGCGGCGCGTCGTGGGGGCGGACGCGCTCCGCTGACCGCCCGCTGAGCGCCCGCGACGGGGTGCGCCGCAGAGTCGCGCGCTCCAACCGAGCCGCGGCGGACCGTCGCGCGGCGCCCGGCGAACGATCTGCGCCGCCAGAAGATTCTGCGCGCGCCTCGAACGATCTGCGCCGCTGAACGGAGCCATTGCGCGCGCATTGCGCGGTCCGCGAAAGAGGTGCGCGCCGAGGGCGCCTCGCCCGACGCGAGCGCGCCATGGTGTCGCACACGCAGTCCACGGCCTCTCACTCTGCGCGCATATGGTGCACCGCACCGGTCGACATGAACCCGTCGCGCAAGGTGACACGCGCGCACGGGCCGTGTTCTTTTGCACGCGCCTGCGGCGCGGAGAGCAGCGATCCCGCGGTCGCTCGGGCCGACGACTGAAGGAGACCCCAATGTCACGCCGCGGATGGATCGTCGTTCTCGCCGGAACGGGCCTCAACCTCGCCCTCGGCATCCTTTACGCCTGGAGCGTCTTCTCGAAGCAGCTCGTCGAGACCGTGGAGCGCGGAGGCTACGGCTGGTCGAAGACCGCCGCCACGCTGCCCTACACGGTCGCGATCGCCTGCTTCGCGCTGATGATGGTCCCCGCCGGCAGGCTGCAGGACAAGCTCGGCCCGCGCATCATCGCCTCCGCCGGCGCCGTCCTCACCGGGCTCGGCCTCGTCGTGGCGAGCTTCGCCACCGCCGAGCAGACCTGGCCGGCGCTGGTCGGCTTCGGGCTCATGGGCGGCACGGGCTTCGGCCTCGGCTACTCCGCGACGACGCCGGCCGCGGTGAAGTGGTTCCCGCCCGCGAAGAAGGGGCTCATCACCGGGATCGTGGTCGGCGGGTTCGGCATCGCGCCGGTCTACATCGCGCCGCTCTCCAAGAACCTCATCGCCGCCTACGGCGTCTCCGGCGCGTTCCGCATCCTCGGCGTCGCGTTCCTCGTGACCGCGACGATCTGCGCCCAGCTCGTCGCGAACCCGGCCGCGCCCCTCTCCCCGGCGAAGGCCGCCGCCAAGGCGGGCGTGGGCCCCGACCGCACCTGGCGGGAGATGATCCGCACCCCGGCGTTCTGGTCGCTCTACGTCCAGTACGCCTGCGCCGCGACCGCTGGCCTCATGATCATCGGCCACATGGCGAAGATCGTGGCGGTCCAGTCCGGGAACTCCATCCAGGCCGGCTTCGTGTTCGTCGCGCTGCTCGCCGTGTTCAACGCGAGCGGGCGCATCATCGCCGGCATCATCTCGGACTACATCGGCCGCGTGGTGACCATCGGGCTCGTCTGCGTCATGCAGGCGGTGGCGATGATGTTCTTCGCGAACTTCTCGACGATCGCCACGTTCATCCTCGGCTCGGCGGTGGTCGGCTTCAGCTACGGCGCCTGCCTCTCGCTCTTCCCGGCGACGGCGGCCGACAACTGGGGCACCAAGAACCTCGGCCTCAACTACGGCATCCTCTTCACCGCCTGGGGCGTCGGCGGCGTGCTCGGGCCGACGCTGGCCGGACGGATCGCCGACCAGACCGGCTCCTACGCGGGCGCCTACGGCATGGCCGCGGTCCTGCTCCTCGTCGCGGTGGTGCTCGCCATGTTCAGCTACGTGAGCATCTCGGTGAGCATCCCGGAGAAGGAGGTCCGCATCCGGATCGGCCGCCGCGAGGCGAAGCGCGAGGAGGCCCCCGCCATGTTCCCGCCGCAGGCGAGGGCGGTGGCCGGCGCGGACGCACGCTCCATGTGAATCACGGGGGCCCGCTCGCGGGAGCGCGAGCGGCCTCGTGGTTCGACAGGCTCACCACGAGCGGAATACAGAGCCGCTCGCCCGGAGACGGGCGGGCGGCTCTCTTTTTCGGCCTCAGGCCGCCCGCACGACCACGCCGCTCGCGGTCTCCGCGAAGCTCAGCTCGGGGTGGAACCGCTCCGCCGTGCGGAGCGCCCACTCCCGGTCGAAGAGCACGACGGGGCGGTCGCGCACGTCGAGCACCAGCAGCCCCTCGACGCCGGACGGGAAGTCCTCGACCTCGAGGGGTTCCCCGTCCGCGCGGCTGACCCAGCGGGCGAGCTGGTAGGGCACCGTCTCCACCCGGACCTCCACGCCGTACTCCGCCTCGAGCCGGTACTTCACCACCTCGAACTGGAGCTGCCCGAGCGCGCCGAGCACGAGATCCCCGGCGCGGCCCGCCGGCGGGCGGTAGAGCTGGACGGTACCTTCCTGGGCGAGCTGCTCGATGCCGCGGGCGAACTGCTTGCGGCGGAGCGGGTCCACCAGCCCGAGGCGGCGGAAGTGCTCGGGGGCGAAGCTGGGGATGCCCTCGAACAGGAAGCGCGAGCCGCCCGTCAGCGTGTCGCCGATCTCGAGGGCGCCGGTGTCGTGGATACCCACGACGTCGCCCGGATAGGATTCCTCCACGATGGTCCGGTCGCGCGCCATGAACTGCGTCGGCGTCGCGAGCCGGACCTCCTTGCCCGAGCGGACGTTGAACACCTTCATCCCGCGGATGAGCCTGCCGGAGCAGATGCGCACGAACGCGACGCGATCGCGGTGCGCCTTGTCCATGTTCGCCTGGATCTTGAAGACGAACCCGCTGAACTCGTCCTGCGCCGGCGGCACCGGCCCCTGATCCGAGGCGCGCGGGCGCGGCGGAGGCATGAGCTCGATGAACGTGTCGAGGAACGCCTCGAGGCCGAAGTTGTTGACGGCGCTCCCGAAGAACATGGGCGAGAGCTCTCCCGCCTCGAAGCGCTCCCGGTCGAAGTCGTCGCCGGCGGCCTCGAGCAGCTCCGCGTCCTCGCGCAGCCGCGCGTAGCCCTCCTCGTCGAGCGCCTCGCGGACCGCCGGATCGTCGAGGCCGGTGACCTCGACCGGCGGCCGCTCCGCGCCGACGCCGGAGCTCGACCCCGAGTGCGCCGCTTCGAACAGGTACACGCGCCGCGCCAGGCGGTGGTACACGCCGGCGAAGGTCCCGCCCCGGAACACCGGCCAGGTGATGGGGTAGACGCCGATGCCGAGCACGCTCTCGACCTCCCCGATGAGCTCGAAGGGCTCGCGGCCCGGCCGGTCCATCTTGTTCACGAAGGTGAAGATGGGGATGGCGCGCTGGCGGCAGACGCGGAAGAGCTTGCGCGTCTGCGCCTCGACGCCCTTCGCCGAGTCGAGGAGCATCACCGCGCCGTCCACCGCGTGGAGCGTGCGGTAGGTGTCCTCGCTGAAGTCGGCGTGGCCGGGCGTGTCGAGCAGGTTCATCTGCATCCCGCGGTAGGGGAACTGCAGGACGCTCGTGGTGATGGAGATGCCGCGCTCCCGCTCCATCTCCATCCAGTCGCTCACCGCGTTGGCCCGGCCGCGCTTCGCCTTCACGGCGCCCGCGAGCTGGATGACCCCTCCGTAGAGGAGGAGCTTCTCGGTGAGCGTCGTCTTGCCCGCGTCGGGGTGGGAGATGATGGCGAAGGTGCGCCTGCGGGCGGTCTCGTGCGGGACGGTCATGGTCGGGGGCGCGCGACCGGGCGGCCCGCGCGCCGGCGGGTCGTAACAGCCCGCGCTTCGCCCCGTCAAGGGAACCCCCGCGCCCCGGGCTGCCCGCTCCCCGCGGACGGGCTCGCGCCGGGGCACGCCGCCCGCCGACCCCGCCTGGAAGTGGCAGCCGCGCCGCGCGGCCGGCATCTCGTCCACCGTGCCCACCCCCGCCCAGCCCGAGACGCTCGATCGCCTCTACGCCGACATGGTCGCGTTCGCCCGTGCCGCGCAGGACGCGCTCTGCGCCGAGCTGGAGCGCGCCGACGGCGCCGCGCGCTTCCGGGAGGACGCGTGGGAGCGGCCGGGCGGCGGGGGCGGCATCTCGCGCGTGCTGCAGGAGGGAGCCGTCCTCCAGAAGGCGGGCGTCAGCTTCTCGGACGTGCACGGCGCGCTCTCCCCCGACTTCGCGCGCAAGGTGGGGGGCGAGGGCGTGACCTTCGCGGCGACGGGGATCTCCGTCGTCGTCCACCCGCGCAGCCCCCTGGTGCCGACCGCGCACATGAACGTCCGGATGATCCGGCGCGGCGACGCGGCCTGGTTCGGCGGCGGCGCGGACCTGACCCCGTACTACCTGTTCGAGGAGGACTGCCTCCACTTCCACCGCGTGCTGCGCGAGACCTGCGAGCGGCACGAGCCCGGGAGCTATCCGCGCCACAAGCGCGCGGCGGACGCCTACTTCCACCTTCGCCACCGCGGCGAGCACCGCGGCGTGGGCGGGATCTTCTTCGAGGACACCGGCCGTCCGCTCGAGCGCGAGCTCGGGTTCGCGAAGGACCTGACGGCCGCGTTCGCGCGCGCCTACCTGCCGATCGTGGCGAGGCGCCGCGACCTCCCCTACGGCGAGGCGGAGCGGCGCTGGCAGGAGATCCGCCGCGGCCGCTACGTGGAGTTCAACCTGGTCCTCGATCGCGGCACCGTCTTCGGGCTGGAGACGGGCGGACGGACCGAGTCGATCCTCATGTCGCTGCCACCGAGCGTGCGATGGGTGTACGGGCACGCCCCGGAGCCGGGCAGCCGCGAGGAGGCGCTCGTCGAGGTGCTGCGCGCGCCGCGCGACTGGGCGTGAGGCGCCGCCGAGCGAGGCGGGCGGCGCAGGGTGGTCGCGGCGCGTACCCGATATCCGGACGCGGCGCCGATGGCGGTCGCGAGCTTGCTCACCCACACGCCTTCTTCGTAGCGTGAGCCCGACCGATCGTCCGGTCGCCCGCTCCCGGAGAAACGCATGACGCGCCGCCCGCTCCCCCTCCTCCTCGCCCTCGCCTTCGCCCTGGCCTGCGCCGCGCACGAGAAGTCGGGCGACCGGGCCGCCGCGCTGGGCGACTGGCGCACCGCCGAGCGCGAGTACGCGGCGGCGGTCGCGAAGGACCCCGACAAGAAGGAGCTGCAGGAGAAGTACCGCCAGGCGAAGGCCGCCGCGCTGGACGACGCGACGAAGCGGGCGCAGGCCTGCACCGCGGCGCGCGACTGGGAGTGCGCCTTCGGAGAGGCGGACTACGCGCTGGCGCTCGACCCGACCAGCGCCCAGCTCGCGACGCTGCGCCGCGAGGCCGGCCGCGAGGTCGGCCACCTTCGCCTCCGGCGCGCTCAGGAGTCGGCTGGCCGGCGCGAGTGGGCCGCCGCGCTCCAGCTCCTGGAGGGCGCGCGCGCGGCCACCGACGATCCCGGCGTCGCCGCCGAGGGCCGACGCGTGGAGCCCGGCGTCGTCCGCGGCGCGGTCGACGAGGCGGAGCGCCACCGGGCGGCGCGACAGTTCCCGGAGGCGATCGACCTCCTCGCCCGTGCGGCGCGGCTCGACGCGGCGCTGTCCCCCCGGCTCGAGGCGGTCCGCGCGGAGCACGAGCGCTGGAAGGACGCCGAGGCCGAGCGGTACGTGGCAGAAGGGGACGCGCACCTCGCGCAGCGGCGGTTCGCCGACGCGAAGGCGAGCTACGACGCGGCGCTCCGGCTCCGCCCGAACGGCCGCGCCCAGCCGCTCTCGCGCTGCGCCGCGTTGCTCGCCCAGGGCGACGACGCGCTCCGCCGCCGGGACTTCCCCGCCGCCGAGCGGGCGTTCTCCGAGGCGGCGCGGCTCGAGGTGGACGGCGGGATCGCGCTCGCCGAGCTCGATCGCGTGAAGGTCCGCCCCTACGCGGTGCGGCTCCGCTCCGTGCTCGTGAGCCCGACGCGGCCGGACGGCTGGCCGTGGGTGGGCAGCCGCTCGCACCGGCTCGACCGCGCGGTGGCGCGGCTCGCCTCGTACACGCAGGGCAGCGCGCCCGCCCCGATCGGCGTCGCGCTCGACCTCGCGCGCCGCATCCCACAGGAGAACCAGCCCAACCTCGTGGTCTCCCTCGCCCTCCCCGATGGCCGCGCCTACCAGAGCGAGCCGCGCCGCGGCGTCTACGCGCTCCTCGAGGGGAGCCTCGTCGTCTCCGCCAACGCTTACGACGAGCGCACGATCTCGGTCCGCGTGGTGCACGACGCAGGCGGCGGGCGGATGACCGACGTCGGCCTGCTCGCCTTCCGGGTCGCGGACCTGGTGGCCCGCGGCGAGCTCGCGGTCGCCGGCGGTGCCGTCGCCGAGCTCCGGCTCGAGGCGGACGTCGCCGACCAGCCGGAGGGGACGGCGAGGGGGCTCACGCAGATCGCGGGCGCCCCGCCCGCTCCGGCGCCGGTTCCGCCGGTGCGCCCTGCCCCTGCCCCTGCTCCCGCCCGCTGACCGCCACACGGTCGGGCGGCGCATGCAGGCCGCGCTCGCCGGGCAGGTCGGTCCGCGGCCGGCTGGGGATCCGCGAGATGTAAGCGACGCCGAAGAGCATCACCGCGCCCATCGTGACGAGCGCGTACCAGGGGACGCGCGCGCCCAGCGCCGCGTACGCGAAGCTCGCCGCCATCGAAGTCACGGCGACGAGCTTCACCCAGAGCGGCAGGACCCGCTCGCGCTGCCAGCGCTGCAGCGGCGGCCCGAACACGCGGTGTCCATAGAGCCAGTCGTGGAACCGCTCCGAGCTGGAGGAGAACGCCCACAGGGCGACCAGCATCAGCGGGGTCGTGGGGATGAGGGGGAGGACCGCGCCGACGGCGCCGAGGGCGAAGCAGCTCCACCCGAGCGCGAGCAGCAGCCAGCGCCGGTGGGCGCGCTGGCTGGGCGTCGCGACGGGACGGGGCGGGAGGTCGGGCACGGCGGGTTCTTTAGGTCGCGGGGAGGAGGATCCGCAAGGGGGATGCGGTCGGGCGGGGTGCGAGCAGACCTCGACCTCGACCTCGACCTCGACCCATTGTCATTCGTCACATCGGCTCGCGCTGGAGTCGGGACGAGGTGCCGACCGCGCGACCGCGGTGGGCACGCACGAGGCAGCAGTACGAGCGAGGGAAAGCGGCCTACGAGGGGGCCGGAGGGCCCGCGTCGCCGCGCGTCCGCCGCGTCGCCGGAAGACGCTGCGGTCGGCTTTGCTCCCGTTCCGCCGACCGCGGTCACGTTGCCCACAAGCCCTGCTGAATGGCAGCTGGCGCGGTGCCGGCATGCCCCGTCCGCTCGGCGAGGTTTCCGCGCCGGAAGCGGTCCATGTGCTCGCGCCCGTAGGTCCGTTCGGCGTGCAACAGGTTGTGCGACCTGCAGGCCACCCGGAGGTTCTCGACCGTCGAGGGTCCGCCCAGGGCCTGCGGGTGGATGTGGTCGAGCTCCAGCTGCCAGCGGCTGTTGCAGCGCCGCCCGTCCGGAGCGACCCAGGCGCAGCGTCCGCCGTCGCGCTTCCAGACCTCGCGCCGCACTATCGCCGGGATCGTGCTCGTGGGCGCGGCGGGCTCGGCGGAGGGACGTGTCTCCCGGTCGGCCTTCCGCTGCCGCTCCGGCGCGATCGCGCCCTTGCGCTTGCCGTGCTTCTCGACGGCGCAGCGGATGGCCTCGCGGAGCACCGCCGCGAGATCGCCGTCCGGGATCTTGTGCGAGAGCAGCGCGGTGAGCGTCTCGAGGTCCTCCTTGCAGCCCCGGTCGATGGTGACCCGCAGCGACCAGCCGCTCTCGCTCACGGCGCGGGTCTCCGCCCGCGCCTTCTGGCGAGCCACGTCGGGCAGCGCAGAGACCGTGGGCGGCAGCGACCCACCAGCCGCCGCCGGCGCGGGGATCGCCTCCTGCGGCTCGGCAGGTCCGGCATCCACTGCCGCCAGCGGCAGCGCCGGGGCGCTCGCGGCTGGAGCGCGGTCGGGCAGCTTGCGGACGCCCGTCCGCGGAGCGGTGCGCGCCTGGAGCGAGGCGACGAGGTGATCCACCTCCGCCTTGGTGCGGTACGCGGCCCGGGCGACGAGGTCGGGCAGGTTCTCCTCGGTCAGCACCTGGCCGAGCAGCTGGACGGTGGAGATGCAAAGGCGGCCATCTCGCAGGGCGTCCTCGAGGCTGGGGAACCGGCGCAGCACCCGCATCGCCTGGATGCGTCGCCCGGCAGCGCCCTCACGCAGGTGGAGCACCTCCAGGCAATACGCCCAGAGCGAGGGGTACCCGGCGTCCACGTACGCGCGGCGGCGATCGAACACCTCGAGGTGGAGGAGGAACTCGACCTGGACGTCGCGCTCCTGGCCGGCGAGCTCGCGCAGGCGCTGGGCGAGGAGGGTCGAGTCGAGGGCGGAAGGGGCGATCGCGGGCATGGTGCACCTCCTGTGCACCCTTCGTAACACGCGATGTCGGCCCCTTCGGAAACGCACCAGGATCGCGCCTGCGCCGTTTTCCGGGCCCGCCCCTTCGCCATCCACGCGGCGCGCCGGACGCGCACGGTGCGACCTGCCTGCGCTCGCGAGGAGCGTGCTCTCGACGTACCGCGGACGTCGAAGCGCGTTTCGCCTCGAACCTCGTCAAGAGGGCAACGTTCACCCACCGCAACTGGGACTCGCGTGGCTCGCAAGAGCTATCGCTGGAGATAGCAAGGACCTTGAGTGAATGCCGCCGTTGGCCGAGCGTGCGCGCAATTTCTCGGACCTGCTCTGCCCGCTGCCCAGTCACCGCCGACGCCGGTGAAGACGCACCGCATGATGGGCACAGGCGCGCCGGGAACCGAGCGCTTCTCCCCTCGATGCCCGAGCCCCGTCTGCGTACGGGCGACGGCACACGACCTGCCGGCATGCGGGTGCTGTCGCCGTGGGATGTGATGAATCGAGAGGACCCCGACCCCGACCCCGACCTCGACCCCGACCCCGACCCCGACCCCGACCCCGACCCCGACCCGACCCGACCCCGACCTCGACCTCGACCCCGACCTCGACCCCGACCTCGACCCCGACCTCGACCCCGACCCCGACCCCGACCCCGACCCCGACCCCGACCTCGACCCCGACCCCGACCCCGACCTCGACCTCGACCCCGACCCCGACCCCGACCCCGACCCCGACCCCGACCCCGACCCCGACCCCGACCCCGACCCCCGCCGCCACTGCTGAGGCCGACCACCCTGAGCCCTTCGACTCCGCGGCCTTCGGCCGCTGCGCTCAGGACAGGCGAAGTCGAAGGGCCTCGACCGCGACCGATCGGTTTCCGTTCGTCCCGAGCGTAGTGTCTCCGCCGCAGCGGAGACGCGAAGTCGAGGGACGACCCCGACCCCGGACCCCGCCGCCGCGCCCGCGCCCAACGTCCGTTATGCTCAATCCATCCCATGACCCTCCACGACGACCCCATCGCGCGCTTCCGGGAGGCCCTCTCCCGCGCCGCCGCGGCGTCGAGCTTCGACGCGACGGCCGCGGCCCTCGCCACGGCGGACGCGAGCGGGAGCCCCTCCGTCCGGATCGTGCTCGTGAAGACGGTGGACGCGCGCGGCTTCGCCTTCTTCACGAACCGCGAGAGCCGCAAGGGCCGCGAGCTGGCGGGGAACCCGCGCGCCGCGCTCTGCTTCCACTGGCCGGCGATCGGAGAGCAGGTCCGCGCGGAGGGCGCGGTGGTGCTGCTCGACGACGCGGAGTCGGACGCCTACTTCGCGACCCGGCCGCGGGAGAGCCAGCTCGGGGCGTGGGCGTCTCGCCAGAGCGGGCCGCTCGAGTCCCGCGCCGCGCTCGTGGCGGCCGTACGCGACGTCGAGGCGCGGTTCGCGGGCCGCGAGGTGCCGCGGCCGCCGTTCTGGGGCGGCTACCTGCTGCGCCCCGAGCGGATCGAGTTCTGGACCAGCGGCGAAGGCCGGCTCCACCACCGCACCCTCTTCGAGCGCTTCGGGGCGGGGTGGACGGCCTCGCTCCTCAACCCGTGAAGGTGACCGGAGGCTCCATGCCGCTCTACGCCCTCGTCTACGACACCGTGCCGGACTACCTCGCGCGCCGCCAGCCGCTCCGCGCGGAGCACCTGGCCCTCGCCGAGCGCGCGCAGCGCGAGGGCAAGCTCGTCCTCGCCGGCGCGTTCGATCCGCCGGACGCGGCGCTCCTCGTGTTCCGTGGCGAGGGTCCGCAGGACGCCGAGGCGTTCGCGCGGGAGGACCCGTACGTCCGGAACGGGCTCGTCACCTCCTGGCGCGTGCGCGAGTGGAAGGTGGTGGTGGGGGCGATCGGGTAGACGACCGCGGCCTCGACGCCGACCTGGACCGCGACCGCGACCCCGATCCTGACCGCGACGTCGACCGCGACCCCGACGTCGACCTCGACCTCGACCTCGACCTCGACCTCGACCTCGACCGCGACCGCGACCGCGACCTCGACCTCGACCTCGACCTCGACCTCGACCTCGACCTCGACCTCGACCTCGACCTCGACCTCGACCTCGACCCTCGCCGGAGCTCCTGAGCGCCGGCCCCCTGAGCCCGCGGAGATTTGTCCGGCCCTTGCGTGGCCTCTCCGTGGCCCCGACCCGGGCCGCACCCGCCGGAAACGGCTCCCGCGCGCTGCGACCCCGTTACGCTCCCGGCGTGACTTCATCCCGCGCGCTCGTCCCGCTCCTGGCCGCCGCTGCGCTCGTGGCGGGGTGCCGGACGCACGAGAGCGCTCCGGCAGCGAAGACCCGCCTCGTCTTCCGCTACCAGCCCCTTGGGCCGGATCCCGAGCCGCTGCGTGCGCTGGTCGCCGCCTTCGAGCGCGAGACCGGCTTCGAGGTCGCGCTGCAGGCGCTCCCGAACGCGGCCGATCTGGCCCATCAGCTCCTCGTCACCTCCCTCGGCGCGGGGGGCGAGGATCTGGACGTCTTCGTCCTCGACGTCGTCTGGGTGGCGGAGCTCGCACGCGCCGGGTGGCTCGCCGACGTCTCGGGGGCGTTCCCGCCCGCTCGCGTCCGCGCCGACTTTCTCGGAGGCGCCGCCGCCGCGGTCGTGCAGGGCGAGCGCACCTTCGCGGTGCCCTGGTACGTGGACGTGGGGCTCCTCTACTACCGGACGGACCTCGTGCCGGAGCCGCCGCGCACCTACGCGGCGCTCGCGGCGGCGATCCGCGCCGCGCAGGCCCGCTCGCCCGGAATCGCCGGCTACCTGTGGCAGGGCCGCCAGTACGAGGGGCTCTCCTGCGTCTTCTTCGAGGCGCTGTGGGGGCACGGCGGCGCCGCGCTCGAGGGCGAGCGGCTGCGGCTCGACACGGCCGAGGCGCGGGCGGCGCTCTCGTGGCTGCGGGGGCTCGTGGCGGAGGGGCTCTCGCCGCCGTGGGTCGCCACCGCCGCGGAGGAGGAGGCGCGGCGCGCGTTCCAGGAGGGCCGCGCGGCGTTCATGCGCAACTGGCCGTACGCGTGGCCCTTGCTGCAGGAGCCGGCCTCCCCGGTGCGCGGCCGCGTCGGCGTCGCGCCTCTCCCCGGTGCGCAGGGGCCGTCGCCCGGTGCGCTGGGGGGCTGGCAGCTCGGGATCTCCTCGGGGGCGCCCCCCGCGCGCCGCGCCGCCGCGGAGCGGCTGGTCGCGCACCTCACCTCGCCCGAGGCGAACGCGGTGCTGGCGATCGCCTACGGCCGGAACCCCGCTCGGCGTACGGCCTACGACGACGCGCGCGTCCGCGGCGAGGCGCCGTTCATCGCGGCGCTCCTCCCCCGCGTGGAGGACGCCCGTCCGCGGCCGGTCACGCCCTATTACATGCTGGCGGCGGACGCGCTTCAGGGCGAGCTCTCCGCTGCGGTGTCCGGGCTCCGGCCGCCCACCGAGGCGCTCGCGCGCGCGCAGGCGCAGCTGGACGCGATCGCGGGGGTGACGCGGTGAGCGGGACCGCGGAGCGCCGGCTCGGCGCCGCCCTCGTCGCGCCGGCGGGCGCGGCGCTCGCGGTCGTGGCGCTCTTCCCGCTCGTGGCCACCGCCTGGCTGTCCTTACGGCACCGCGTGCCCGTCCTCGGCCAGGATCGCTTCGTCGGCCTCGCGAACTACCGCGCGCTGGCCGCAGACGCGCGCTTCTGGGGCGCGCTCGAGAACACCGCCTACTTCACCGCGCTGGCGGTCACGCTGGAGCTGCTGCTCGCCGTGCCGCTCGCGCTCGCGCTCCACCACGTCTCCCGGGGCCGGGAGGCGCTGCGCGCCGCCGTGCTCGTCCCGTGGATCCTCCCCACCGTCGTGGCGGCGAAGCTATGGGCGCTCCTCCTCCAGCCCGACCTCGGCCTCGTCGCCCGGCTGTGGCCCGGCGGCGCCGCGGCGGTGCTCGCCCGCCCCGCGCTGGCGCTGCACGCGGCGATCCTCGTGGACGTCTGGAAGACCACCCCGTTCGTCGCCCTGCTCCTGCTCGCCGGGCTGCAGTCCATCCCCGAGGACCTCGCCCGCGCGGCGCGGGTGGACGGCGCCTCGCCGCTCCGCACCTTCCGCTCGATCACCCTCCCCCTGCTGCGCCCCGCCGTCCTGCTCGCGCTCCTGTTCCGCAGCCTCGACGCCTTCCGGGTCTTCGACGTGGTCTTCGTCCTCACGGGCGGCGGTCCCGGCCACACCACCGAGCCGCTCTCGCTCTACGCGTACAAGACGCTCCTGCGCGCCGGCAGCTTCGGGCTGGGCGCGGCGATCTCGCTCGTCACGTTCCTGTGCGTGGTCGCGATCGGGCTCGCCTGGCTGCGGGCGCTGGGCGAGCGCAGCCCGCGGGAGCCGCCGCCGTGAGCCCGCGCACGGCCTGGGCCGTCGCCGTACCGTACCTGGCGTTCTTCCTCCTGCCGCTCGGCTGGCTCGCCCTCACCTCGCTCTGGCCCGACGCGGAGCTGGCACGCCCGCTGCCCTCCCACCTGACCCTGGCGAACCACGTCGCCGCCCTCGAGGACGGCGGCCTGGCGCGCGCCGTCGCGAACTCCCTGCTCGTGAGCGGCGCGACGGCGGCCCTCGCCCTCGCGCTCGCCGCCCCGGCCGCCTTCGCCATCGCGCGGCTCGGCGTGCGCGGCGGCCGCGCGCTGCTCGGCGTCGCGCTCGCGATCTCCATGTTCCCGCCGATCGCCACCGCGGCGCCGCTCTACGGCGCGCTGCGCGCGATCCGGCTCCTCGACACGCTCCCCGCGCTGATCCTCCCGTACGCGAGCTTCTCGCTGCCCCTGGCGCTGTGGCTCCTCACCGGCACGTTCCGCGCCCTCCCCGCCGAGCTCTACCGCGCCGCCCGCGTGGACGGGTGCACGCCCCTCGGCGCGTTCCGCCGGGTGCTGCTCCCGCTCGCCGCGCCCGGCGTCGCGACGGCCGGCCTCCTCGTGTTCGTGTTCGCCTGGAACGAGCTCCTCTTCGCGGTCACCTTCGTCACGTCGCCCGCGCGGCGCACGGTGCCGGTCGCGCTGGCGCTCTTCGGAGGGGAGTTCCGAGATCCATGGGTCGTCCTCGCCGCGGCCTCGACCCTCGCGACCGTCCCGGTGATCGCGGTCGCCGTCCTGTTCCAGCGGCGGGTCGTCGCCGGCCTCACCGCCGGCGCGGTGAAGGGGTGAGCGTGGCCGGGGTCCGCCTCTCCCTCGAGTCGCTCTCGAAGTCGTACGGCGCGGTCGCCGCGCTCCGCGACGTGACCCTCTCCGTCGCCGACGGCGAGCTGCTCGCGGTGGTCGGCCCGTCCGGCTGCGGGAAGTCCACCCTGCTCTCGCTCGTGGCCGGCCTCGACGCGCCCACCGCCGGGGTCGTGCGCATCGACGGGCGCGTGGTGAACGAGCTCTCCCCGCGCGAGCGGGACGTGGCGATGGTGTTCCAGAGCTACGCGCTCTACCCACACATGTCGGTGCGCCGGAACCTGGCCTTCCCGCTCGAGGTGGCGGGCGTCCCGCGCCGGGAGCGCGCGGCGCGCGTCGAGGAGGTGGCCGCGCTGCTCGGCCTCGGCCCGCTCCTCGAGCGCCGCCCGGCGGCCCTCTCCGGCGGTCAGCGCCAGCGCGTCGCGCTGGGCCGCGCGCTGGTCCGGCGCCCGAAGGTGTTCCTCCTCGACGAGCCGCTCTCGAACCTCGACGCGGCGCTGCGGCTCGGCGTCCGCGCCGAGCTGAAGAAGCTGCACGAGCGGCTGGGCGCGACCTTCGTGTACGTGACGCACGATCAGGCGGAGGCGATGACGCTCGCGGACCGCATCGCCGTGCTGCGCGACGGCGCGCTCGAGCAGGTGGGGACGCCGCGCGAGATCTACGGCGCGCCGGCCACCGCGTTCGTGGCGCGCTTCGTCGGGACCCCTCCCGTGAACCTCGTCGCGCCGGAGGTGCTCGGCCTCCCTCCGGGCGCCTTCGACGTCGCGCTGCGGCCCGAGGACCTGCGGGTCTCGCGCGCGGAGGCGCCCGGGCTCGACGCGCGCGTCTGGCTCGTCGAGCCCATCGGCTCCGAGACCTGGGTCACCGTGGAGCGCGCCGGGACGCGCCTCGTCGCGCGCTGCGACGCCGCGTTCGACGCGCCGCCCGGCGCGCCGGTGCGGATCGCGTTCGATCCGTCCCGCCTGCACCGCTTCGACCGCGCCACGGGGCGGCGGTCGACCTTTGTCTGAGCGCGATGGCTCCCGGCGCCCGCCCGCACCCCCGCCGCGCTTCCCATGAGGGGGCTTCGGACGGCGCCGCCGCGCGGAGGCCGTCGCGGCGGTGTACGACACGCGAAAGACCCCGCTCACGAGGTGACCGATGTCCCAGAAGAAGCTCCCCGAGAACTTCCTGCGCTTCACCAAGACCCACCCCGAGATCTACGCCGCCTTCGAGGAGCTGGGGCGGCGGCTCCACGAGAGCGGCCCGCTCTCCGAGCGCGAACGCAGGCTCGTGAAGCTCGGGATCGCGGTGGGGCTCGGGACGGAGGGGGGCGTCCACTCCGCCGTGCGCTTCGCCACCGCGGGCGGCTGCTCGCGAGAGGATCTCGCGCACGTCGTCCGGCTCGCCATCACCACCATCGGCTGGCCCTCGGCGCTCGCCGCCATGAGCTGGGTCGACGACCTCGCCGGCGAGGAGGAGTAGCGGCCGCCCATCCGCACGGCGGCGCCGATCGCCCCGGAGACGAGCGCCCCCGCACGCGGCGGCTCGTCCCTCGACCAGCTCCCGCAGCGGTCGCTGCGGGGCCGTGCTCGGGACGAGCCGCCCTGACGCGGGTGCGCGGCGGCGCTCAGTACACGTCGCCGCCGGCCGCGAGCGCGGCCTCGAGCGGCGGGGGCGGCCGGCGCTCCCGCTCCTCCTCCGTGCGGCCGCGCGCCCCCTCTCGCTGCAGCTCCGCGGCCCGGCCGCGCCGCGCGAGCATGTAGTAGAGGACGGGCACCGCGTAGCGGGAGAGCAGCGTCGCCGCGACCGCGCCCGCCATGAGCGCCACCGCGAGCCCCTGGAAGATGGGGTCCGCGAGCATCACGGCGCTGCCGACGATCACCGCCAGCGCGGTGAGCGCCATCGGCCGGAAGCGGACCAGGACGGCCTCCTCGACCGCCGCCGCCAGCGGCATGCCCTCTCGCAGCTTCAGCTCCGCGAAGTCCACCAGGATGATGCTGTTGCGCACCACGATGCCGGCTCCCGCGATGAACCCGATCATGCTCGTCGCGGTGAAGAACGTCCCGCCGAGCGCGTGCGCGGGGAGGATGCCGATGAGCGAGAGGGGCACCGGGAGGAGGATCACGATGGGCATCGAGAAGCTCTGGAACCACCCGACCATGAGCACGTAGATGAGCAGCATCACCGCCGCGAAGGCGAGGCCGAGGTCGCGGAAGACCTCGAGCGTGATGTGCCACTCCCCGTCCCACTTGATGGAGGGCCGCTCGGTGTCCGCCGGATGCGCGAGGCCGTACCGCGCCACCGGCTCGCCGCGGTCCCCGCGCAGCCCCTCGAGCTCGTGCCCCAGCGCGAGGAGCGCGTAGAGCGGGCTCTCGATCTCGCCGGCCAGGTCGGCGGTCACGTACGACACGGGCTTCAGGTTCTTGTGCTGGATCTCCGGCGCCTCGCGCATCTCCTCCACGCGCACGAGCTCGGACAGCGGCACGAGTCCGCGCGCGCCCGGCACCGTCAGCGCGAGCAGGGTGTCGAGCCGCGAGCGGTGCTCCGGCGCGAGCTGCATGACGAGCGGGACCTGCGCCGCGCCGCGCTCGACGTGGAAGGTGCCCAGCGGCGCGCCGTAGCCGGCGGCGGAGAGCGTCTGCACCACGTGCGCCGGGGCGACCCCGTGGAGCGCCGCCTTCTCGCGATCCACCGAAAGCCCCAGCTTCGGGCTGGTGGGGTTGAGCGTCGAGTCCACGTCGACGATGCCCGGGACGGAGTCGAACGCCCGGCGCACCTCGCCCGCGATCCGTTCGCGCTCGGCCGCCGTGCTGCCGTAGACCTCGGCCACCATCGTCGCGAGCACCGGTGGGCCCGGCGGGATCTCGACCACCTTCACCCGCGCGTCCTTCGGGTGCGCGAGCGCCTCGATGCGCGGGCGCACCCGCACCGCGATCGCGTGGCTCGAGGCATCCCGGTCCTGCTTCGGGAGCAGGTTCACCTGCAGGTCCACCTGCTCCGGCAGCTCGCGCATGAAGCTGTGGCGCACCATCCCGACGAAGGTGAACGGCGCGGCCACCCCGGAGTGGACCTGGACGCTCTCCACCTCCGGCTCCGCGAGCAGCTCGCGGGCGACCTGCTGCCCCAGCGCGAGCGCCTCCTCGCGCGCCGCGCCGGCCGGCAGGTCGAGCTGCACCTGGAACTCCCGCTTGTTGTCGAAGGGCAGCATCTTGACCTCCACCGCGCCCGTGACTAGGAGCGCGGAGGCGGCCAGCAGGAGCAGCCCGACGGCGGCGAGGAAGCCGATCCGGACCTTCCCCGTCCCCAGCAGCCAGCGCACGACCCGCCGATCGATCCGCGCGAGGCGGCCCTCCGGCGCGGTGTCGGGGTTCGCGTGCGGCTCGACCGTCGGCTCCGGCGCGGCGCTCTCTGGGTCGGCGGGGTGCAGCCCGCTCTCGTCCGTCTCCGGGAGGCGCGCCTGCTTGCGGAAGATCTTCAGCGCGGCCCAGGGGCTCACGACGAACGCGATGACGAGCGAGAAGATCATCGCCACGCTCGCGCCCACCGGGATGGGCCGCATGTACGGGCCCATGAGGCCGCGCACCAGGGCCATCGGCAGGATCGCCGCGATGACCGCGAAGGTGGCGAGGATGGTGGGGTTCCCGACCTCGTCCACCGCGTCGAGCACGACGCGCGCGAAGCTCCGGCGCGGACCGGGCAGGTGCATGTGGCGGTGGATGTTCTCGACCACCACGATGGCGTCGTCGACCAGGATGCCGATCGAGAAGATCAGCGCGAACAGCGTGACGCGGTTCAGCGTGTAGCCGTTGAGGTACGTGAGCAGCAGGGTGAGGGCGAGGGTCACCGGGACCGCGATCCCCACCACCAGCGCCGAGCGCCAGCCCATCGCGACGAGGATGAGCGCGATGACGGACAGCGTGGCGATGAGCAGGTGCTCGATGAGCTCGTTCGACTTCTCCCCCGCGGTCTCGCCGTAGTTGCGCGTCACCGTGGCGTCGACGGACCCGGGGATGAGGCCGCCGCGGAGGCGGTCCAGCTTGGCGGTGACCTTCTCGGCCAGCTCGGTGGCGTTCGTCCCGGGGCGCTTCGCGACCACGATCGTCGCCGCCTGCTCGAACTCGGGGCGCTCCTTCGAGGCGGTGAGGATCACCGCCGGCTCCGGCTCGGGGCCGTCCGTCACGCGGGCGACGTCCTCGACATAGATCGGGCGCCCTTGCCGCACGGAGACCACCACGCGGCGCAGCTCCGCGGCGGAGCGCGCGAAGCCGCGCGCCTCGAGCTCCACGCGCTCGCCGCCCTGGACGATCGCGCCCGCCGGCAGCTGCGCCTGCGCCGACTCGAGCGACCGGTGCAGCTCGCCCAGGGAGACGTCGAGCGTGCGCAGCCGCGCGGGATCGGGCTCGATCCGCACCACCCGGCGCGCCGCGCCGGCGACGCGGACCTGGGCGGTCCGCTCGACGTCGGCGAGCTCCCGGGCCACCTCGTCGGCCAGCTTGCGCAGCTCGCCGGCCGGGAGCGCCTCGCGCCCGTGCAGGGTCACGGTCAGGAACGGGACGTCGTCGATGGTGAGGGCCCGCACCACCGGCGGCGACGCGCCCGCTGGGAGCAGCTCCGGGTGAGCGCCCAGCTCCTGGTGGACCTTCACGAGGCTCGGCTCGAGCGGCTCGTTCACCTTGAACCGGACCGTGATGAACCCGACGTTCGGGCGGCTCGAGCCGTACAGGTACTCGACCCCGGGGATGCCCCACAGGCGGCGCTCGAGCGGCGTCACCACCTGGCTCTCCACCTCGGACGGCGTCGCGCCCGGCATGGGGACCATGATGTCCACCATCGGCACGACGATCTGCGGCTCCTCCTCGCGCGGCGTGAGCGCCACCGCCACCAGGCCCAGCAGGATCGACGCGAGGACGATGACCGGCGTGAGCTTGGAGCGCAGGAACGGGCGCGCCAGCCGCCCGGCGAGGCCGTACTTCGGCTCCGTCACGGCTGCACCTCCACCACGTCGCCGTCCCGCAGCGCGCGCGGCTCGTCGATCACCGTCTCGTCCGATCCGACCCCGGCGCGCACGTTGAAACCGTCGCCCGCAGGCTCGCCCAGGGACACCCAGCGCAGGACGGCCTTGCCACCGGATGCCACGAACACCCCGGTGAGATCCCCCCGGCGCACGAGCGCGCTGCGCGGCACCCACGCCCCGCCCGCCGCCTCGGCGCCGCCCGGCAGCTCGAGGCGCGCGAACGCCCCCGAGCGCAGCTCGCCTCCTTCCAACTTCCGCACGCGGGCGCGCAGCCCGCGCCGGTGCGAGACGGGATCTCCGCCGGGAGTGAGCGCGGTGATCTCGGCGGTCCCGCGGACGTCGCCCGCGAGGAATGGGAGGGAGGTGCCCACCGCGAGGCCTCGCGCCTCCGCCTCGGTGAGGCTCGCCTGCAGCTCGAGCGCGTCCCCCTCCAGCTCGAGGAGCGGCTGGCCGGGGCCGACCATGTCGCCCGCCGAGACCCGCCGGGCCTGGATGGTCCCGGCGAACGGCGCGCGGATCTGGGCGTACGCGAGGTTGGCGCGGGCCGCGGCCACGGCCGCGTCGGCCTGGGCGCGCTGCGAGGTCGCCATCTCCAGCTCCGAGGCGGTCGCGGCCCGCTCCTGGATCAGCGCGCGGATGCGCCGCTCGTGGGCGGCGGCGGCGGCCTGGGCGCTCTGCGCGGCGGAGAGGGCTCCGCGGAGGTCCGGATCGGAGAGGGACACGAGCAGCTGCCCCTGCTTCACCTTCTGGCCCTCCTCGACGTGCAGCGATGACACGTGCGCCGCGATGCGGGTGGACAGGGTGGCCCGCCGCGCGGCGATGACGTTGGCGGGGACGAGGTGGCCGCCGGACGGCGTCTCGCCGCGGATGGCGCGGACGCGCCTGGGCGCGCCCTGCTCGGTCGGGGCGTCGGGCGTGGCGAGGGCGAGCGCGGGCGCGAGCAGCGCCAGCGCGGCGAGCGAAGCGGTCTTCATGGCGTGATCCCTTCGATGGGCTGATGGAGCGCGAGAGCGAGGCGGGCGCGCGCGACGCGCGCCTCGAGCCGGCTCCCGAGGAGCAGGGCGCGGGCGCCGGCGAGGCCGGCCTCCGCGTCGAGGACGTCGGTGAGCGGGAGGAGGCCCTGGCGGTGGCGAGCGCGGCGCAGCTGCCGCGCCGACTCCGAGGCGGTGACCGCCTCCTCCGCCGAGCGGGTGCGCGCGTCGGCCGTCTCGACGGCGCGGCGCGCCTCCCCCACCTCGCGGGCGGCCTCGCGCTCGCGCCAGCGGAGGGCCTCCTCGGCCGCGCGGACGCGCGCCTGGGCCGCGCGCGTCGCCCGCGCGTCGGCGATGGAGAGATCCCACCGCAGCATGAGGCCGAGCGTGGTCCAGCTCCCGCCGCTCGAGAGATCGTCGCCCTCTCGCAAGGTCTCGGCGCTGGCCTGCGCGAACAGCGAGGGCAGCAGGCTCCCGCGGGCCACGCCGACGCCGGCGTCGGCGGCGTCTCGCTGGAGGCGCGCGGCGACGAGGTCCGGCCGCTCCGGGGGCGGCGGCGCATCGGGCGCCACGGCCGGCGGCGGCGGCAGCTCGCCGATGGGCGTGGTCAGGTCCGCCTCGGCCACGGCGTCGCCGGCGACGAGGGCGAGCCCGGAGCGGGCGGAGGCGCGCCGCTGGAGCGCGGTGGCCCGCTCCGCCTCCGCCTGGGCGCGGAACGCGGCGGCGCGCGCGACGTCGGCGTCGAGCGCGAGCCCCTGCGCTCCGCGCTCGCGCATGAAGCGCTCCGTCTCCTTCGCCTGCGCGAGCAGGTCCTCCGCGTAGCGGACCCCCTGCTCCGCGGCCTGCGCGCCGAAGTACGCCTCCACGACCGCCACGGCCGTCTCGAGGCGCCGGCGCTCGTGGCTCGCCGCCTCGGCGCCGGCCATGGCCCCCGCGGCACGGGATCCGGCCGAGACGCGCCCCCCCATGTACACGGGGAGGTTGAGGGTGGCCCCCGCCCCCCAGCCGCCGATCGCCTGGGGATCGTTGAGGCGCGCGGGGGCGAAGTCCTCCTGGGTGATGCGCGATTGGTCGAGCTTCAGCCCGAAGGCCATCATCGGCTCGTCGGTCCGGACGCCGCGGACGGACAGCGACACGGTCGGGAGGTGACCGGCGCGCGCACGCGCCGCCTCTGCGCGGGCGGCCTCGACCTGGGCGGAGGACGCGCGCAAGCCGGCGTTCTCGGCCCAGGCGGCGCGGATGGCCTCCGCGATCGTGACGGGCGGCGCGGCGGCGCCGGCGGGCACCGCCGCGGCGGCGACGAGCGCGGCGGCGAGCCTCTTCCACGTTCTCGGATGTCGTTTCACACGCGATGCGAGCCGTCATCGCGTGAAAAGTTTCGGCTGCGATCTCTCCCGACGCCGATGGGGCGTGGGCGAACCGCTTCGGCCGGCGACGGCTCTAGCCGAGGCTAGACTCTCCGTCCGCGCGCATCCACGCCTTGAGGGTCGCGACCCGCTTGCGCCAGACGCGGCTCGTCCGGACCTCGAGGAACGCGCCGACGAGCGCATCCACGAGCTCCGAGAGCCGCTCCGTGAGCTCCAGCCGCTCGAGGAGCCGATCGTCCTCCTCCTCGGTCAGCAGCTCGGGGAGCTTCGCGGCGCGCACGTCGAGGAACTCCGCGTCGAGGGTCGCCTCGTACACGCGCTCCGCGTGCTGGAGGCGCAGGCGCGCCTGGTGGACGAGCAGGCCCGCGTCGAGCGCGCGCCGCACCTGCGCCGAGTACGGCGCGAGCGCCCCTCGCGCGACGAGCTCGGTCACGTCGCCCGCCACCCCGCGCAGCGTGAGCCGGCCAGTGAACACGGCGACGATCCCCGCGCCGTCGAGCTCGGTCACCGCGTCCGTGGACTCGGACCGCCAGAGCAGCCAGGTGAGGAACTCGCGGCCGAGGTACGTCCGCCCGCGGAGCAGCTGCTCGCGCGCCTTGTCCTTCTCGAGCTCCGCCTCGTCGCGGCGCTCCTCCTCGGTGGGGAGCCCATCCACCCCTGCGTCGCCGCGCTGGATCGCCGCGTCCGCCCGCGCCCGCTCACGCCTCGACATCGGCCACCTCCCGCCTGGACGTCTCCAGCCCCACGAGCTCCGCCGTCGGCGCCAGCGCACCCTCCGGGGTCCCGGCCCTGGCGGCCACGGCCGCCGGCGTGAGCGGCGCGAGCTTCAGGTCGAGCGCGCCCTCGAGCGCGGCGACCACCTCGTCCACCGCCTTGCGAGAGGCCGCCCAGATCTGGACCTGTCCGGCCTTCAGATTCAGGCTCACGTCGTGCACGCGCGTGGTGGGTGTCGCGCGCTGCCGCAGGAGGTGGTGGACAGCCTCCTTGCGCTCCGCCTTCTCGCGCTTCGACGGCGCGCGGCCGTGCTCCTTCTCGAACCCCACGCGCCAGCGCTCGAGCTCGGCGCGCACCGCCGGGCCCGGCACCTTCAGCGTGTCGACGCGGAACGCGAAGAGCGCGTACTCGCCCTGGATCACCGACGCGAACTCGGTCGCGTCGTGGTCCTCGAGCTCGACGAAGCCGGCGGCGCGCTCCTCGTCGCCCTTGGAAGGGTCGAGCGGCTCGAACGCGCCGGAGGCGAGCCCCCTGGCGAGCCAGCGGCGGGTGTCCGAGGGAATCTTCTTGCCGGGCTCCGAGCGAAACCGGGCGAACGTGACTGCACCACCGAGGACGGGCATGGGCCGCGCAAGATGAGCGACTCCGGTCCCGGCGTCAAGGCTACGGCCCGCTACCCTCCCGCCTCGCCGGCGCGATACGAGCGCAGCTTGCGCCACAGGGTGTTCCGGCCGATCCCGAGCACGCGCGCGGCCTCGACCTGCGAGCCGCCGCAGACCTCGAGCACGCGGAGCACGTGCTCGCGCTCGACCTCCGCGAGCGTCCGCGCCGGCCCCTCCGCGCGGCGGGCGGGCCGCTGGAGCTCCTCGGGCAGGTGCTCGGGCCGGACCTCCGCGCCGCGCGCCAGCACGGCCGCGTGCCGCATCACGTTCTGGAGCTCGCGCACGTTGCCGGGCCAGGGATGCGCGAGGAGCCTCTCCTCGGCCTCGGCGGACAGGCCGGCGGCCGGGCGTCGCTCGGCGGCGAGGAACTGCCTCGCCAGCGGGAGGATGTCCTCGACGCGCTCCCGGAGCGGAGGCAGGCGGAGCACCAGGACCTTCAGGCGATAGTAGAGGTCCTCGCGGAACTGGCCCGCGGTGACCCGCTGCGCGAGGTCGCGATGGGTGGCGCAGACGAAGCGGACGTCCACCCCGAACGACCGCGTGTCGCCGACGCGGCGGATCTCGCCGTCCTCCAGCGCGCGCAGCAGCTTCGCCTGGAGCGCGAGCGGCATCTCTGCGATCTCGTCCAGGAACAGCGTCCCGCCGTCGGCCGCCTCGAGCAGGCCCTGCTTGTCCCCGGTGGCCCCGGTGAAGGCCCCGCGCACGTGGCCGAACAGCTCCGACTCGAGCAGCTCCGCCGGGAGCGCGGCGACGTTGACGGGGACGAACGGGCGGGCGCCGCGGGGGCTCGCCGCGTGGAGCGCCCGGGCCACCACCTCCTTGCCCGTCCCGCTCTCCCCGAGGATGACCACCGGGGCGTCGGAGTCGGCGAAGTCGTGCGCCCGGCGAAGGGCTGCTTGCATGCCGGGGCTGCCGGCGACCAGGTGGGCCGTCCGCGAGGTCCGCGGGACGACGGTGCCCAGGCCGCAGACGTCGCAGGGCTCGTGAACGGGGAGCTTCCGCCGCTGTTCCATGGTGTTCCATCCTGGTGCTTAGCGCCGCCGTCGCCGCGGCACAACCGCGCGGGACGGCGATTTTCCCGGCGGCATGCCGCGTGCTCCTGGGGTGCCCGAAAGGAACCCAGAATGCCCCAGCTCGACCGCAGCGCCACCGTCGCCCAGCTCGTCTCCGACCACGCCGTCGCCGCGCGTGTCTTCCAGCGGCTCCAGATCGACTTCTGCTGTCACGGCGACGTGACGGTGCCGGAGGCCTGCGGGGGACGCCTCGACCCGGAGGCCGTGTTCGCCGAGCTCGAGGCGGCCCTCCCCGCGAGCGGCGAGTCCTCGCTGGAGGCGGATCCGCGCTCGCTGCCGATCCCCGCCCTGGTCGCCCATATCATCGAGCACCACCACGGCTATCTGCGGCGCGCCCTCCCCTTCATCGCGCCGCTCGCCGACAAGGTCGCCCGCGTCCACGGCTCCCACAACGGCAAGCTCGCCGAGCTGCGCCGAACGCTCCTCGAGCTGGCCGACGCGCTCGAGCCGCACCTCGACGAGGAGGAGGAGGTGCTCTTCCCGGCGCTCATGTCGCGCACCCCGGACCTCGCCCTCGTCCGGCGCGAGCTCGCCGCCATGTACGAGGATCACCTCGCGGTCGGGCAGCTGCTCGCGCGCCTGCGGGGCGCCGCCGACGGCTACGTCACCCCGGAGTGGGGCTGCTCGAGCTACCGGGTCCTCATGAGCGAGCTCGAGCAGCTCGAGGGCGACGTGCTCCGCCACGTCCACCTCGAGAACCACGTCCTCATGCCGCGCTTCGCCGCGGGCCGGGAGGCGAGGTGCTGAGCTCGCATCCGGTGACCGCTCCGCTGCGCGCGCAGCGCGCCCACCTCCGCGAGGTGCTCGCGGTGCTGTCGGAGCGCGTGGGAGCCCTCCCGTCCCTGACCGAGGACGCCGCGCGCCGCGAGATGCTCGCGCTCGTGTCCGGGCTCGACGGAATCCTCCGCCCCCACCTCGCGTGGGAGGAACGGACGCTGCACCCCGTGGTCGACAAGTACGCGTGCGAGGGTCCCGCCGCGTTCAGCGCGTCGATGCGCTACGAGCACGAGATCATCCATCGCTGGAGCGCCGAGCTCGCCCGGCTGGCCGGGGACGACCCGCGCGCGTTCGCGCGTCAGGCGGACCGGCTGCTCGGGGTGGTGCTCGCGCACTTCGAGCTCGAGGAGCACGTCCTCTTCCCCATCCTCGACCGGACGCTGGGCGGGGACGCCTGCCGCGCGCAGGTCGGCGACCCGCCGCGCTGATGGCGGCGCGCCGTGAGGGCGCCCCTCGGCGCCCTCATGCCTCCGGCCGCTCCCGCGGCTCCTCGGGGCTCGGGGCCGCCGCCGAGAGGATCCGAAGGCGCGCCACGCGGCCGTCCGGGAGCGGCCAGTCGATCTCCTCCCCCACCGAGAGGCCGAGCAGGGCCGCGCCGATGGGCGCGAGCACGGAGACCCGACCGGCCGCCACGTCCGCGTCGCGCGGATAGACGAGCACCAGCTCGCGGCGCACGCCGCTCGCCAGATCCACGAAGGCCACGCGGGCGTTCATGGTGACGAGGTCCGGGGGCGCGACCTCGATGGGCACCGCACGATCGAGCTCCGCGTCGAGCTGCTCGGCGGCCCGGGCGTCCCGTCCGGCGAGGTGCTGGTCCACGAGCGCGCGGAGCCGGTCGAGATCTGCGTGAGTGACGTGGATGGGCTTGCGGGCGGACATGGAGACTCCTGGCGAGGCCGGCCGGTGACGCGGCGGGAGGCCTTGGGTGAGAGCGAAGCTGCGCGGGAACCGCCGCGGCGCGGCGGGTCGTGACGTGGAGGCGCCTCGCGCTCGTTACGGCAGGGAGCGCGAGGCGCCTGCGAGGAGGCAGGCCGGCTCGCGCGCGCGCAGCGGGTACGCCGCGGCCCGCCGCGTCGGGGACCGGGGACCCGATGGCGCGCGGTTCGGGCGCGGGCGCTGGCAGGCGAGTGACGACACGTCGCCTCCTCGCATAGCGGCGGCGGGCCGAAACGTCAAGGCGAGCGGCGCGGGCGTCTTGGGGATGCCGCGGCTCGCATCATGACGATGAGTGAATTCACGGCCGCGCCTCCCTGCCCCCATCTCGCGGCTGACAGCCGCCGACGCGGTCCGCATGTTTGTGCGGATGCGGGTCGTCGCCGCCGCGGCGCTGGTGCTCGCCACCTCGTGCCTGGAGTACAGCCCCCACGCCCTGCCGTCGGAGGACCGCCACCGGGACGTGAACCGGAAGAACCTCGCGCGGATAGTGGCCGAGCCCCCGCCCTCCCGCCTGAGGTTCGCGGTCCTGGGCGACACCCAGACCGCCTTCGACGACGCGGCGCGCGCCATCGAGGCGCTGTCGAGGCGAGGCGATCTCTCCTTCGTCGTGCAGGTCGGCGACTTCACCGACCTCGGCCTCGCGCCGGAGTACGAGGCGATGAACGACCTCTTCCGGCGCCTCCCCGTCCCGTACCTGGTGGCCATCGGGAACCACGACCACCTGGCCAACGGCGGAGACATCTACGACCGCATGTTCGGCCCCCGGGACTTCGCCTTCACCTGGGGACGGACGCGCTTCGTCGTCCTCAACACCTGCTCGATGGAGAGCGCGTACGACGGGAAGGTCCCGAACCTGCCGTGGCTGGCCGCGAGCCTCGCCCCGTCCGCGGAGCACGACCGCGCCCTCGTCTTCGCCCACGTCGAGCCGGCGAGCGACGCGTTCGATCCCCGCCTGCGAGACGGCTTCCACGCGCTCTTGCGCGACGGCGGCGTGGCCGCGTCCTTCCACGCGCACGAGCATCGCTACGGCCTCGAGGAGCGCGACGGGGTCCGCTACTACCTCGCGGCGCACGTGAACGATCGGGAGTACCTGCTCGTGTCGGAGCGGGAGGACGGCGGGCTCGACGTCGAGCGGGTGGGGTTCTGATGCGCGCCATCCTCGCCGCTGCGCTGCTCTCGGCCGCCGCGCCGGCGTCGGGCGCCGAGGGCGAGCGCCACTGGGCGGTCCCGGATCACGCCAAGGTCCAGCTCGCGGGGAACGTCGGCTTTCTCTCGCCCGGCGTGGGCTGGGCGTGGCTCGGAGAGCGGCTCGAGACCGATCTCTTCCTGGGATGGGTCCCGCCGGGAATCGGCGGCGAGTCGATCTGGGCCTTGACCGGGAAGCTCACGTTCGCGCCCTGGCGGCTGCGGCCGGGCGCCGGCTGGTCGCTGCGCCCGCTGACCGCGGCGCTGCAGCTCACGTACACGTTCGGCGAGGAGTACGTCCTGCGCCTCCCCGACCAGTATCCTAGGCGCTACTATTCGATCCCGAGCGCGCTCCGCGGCGGGCTCGCGGTCGGCGCCAGCGTCGGCCGGCCGGCGTGGGGACTCCCCGAGCTGTCGCTCTACGGCGAGCTCGTCGCGCTCGACGCCATGCTGTTCTTCTGGGCGAAGAACCCGGAGGCGCTCGACGCGGACGACGTGGTCAGCGTCGCGCTCGGGGTGAGGGCGGCGTTCTAGGACCGTCGTGGTGGAGCCCCGGTCGAGGGGAGCCGCGACCTCGACCCGCAGCCCGATCGATCGAACGGCGCTCACCTCGACCGTGGCGACGCCGACCTGGCGGCGTCGCTCAGTCGAGGGACGACCATCCGTGCGTGCATCCCCGGGCTCTCCGGCGTATGGACAGGGCCGCGCCCGACGGGCGCGCCGGCTGGCGGCCGGAGACGGGGAGACCGATGGAGTACCGCAAGCTCGGCAGCAGCGACCTCGTCGTCTCCGAGATCTCGCTCGGCTCCTGGCTGACCTACGGTGGCGGCGTCGCGCGCGAGCAGGCGCAGGCCTGCGTCCAGGCGGCCTTCGACGCGGGGATCAACTTCATCGACACCGCGAACGTCTACTCCGGCGGCCGCGCGGAGGAGCTCCTCGGTGAGGCGCTGAGGGGCATGCCCCGCGACCGGTACGTCCTCGCGACGAAGCTCTACTTCCCCATGTCGCAGCACGACCGCGGCCTCTCCGCCGCGCAGGTGCGCAAGCAGCTCGACGGCTCGCTCCGGCGGCTGCGCCTGGACCACGTCGACCTCTACCAGTGCCACCGCTACGATCCCGAGACCCCGCTCGAGGAGACGATGGAGGCGCTCACCGAGGCGGTGCGCCAGGGGAAGACGCGCTACGTCGGGTTCTCGGAGTGGAGCCCCGATCAGATCCGCGCCGCGCTCGCGCTGCCCGGCGAGCGCTTCGTCTCGAGCCAGCCGCAATACTCGATCCTCTGGCGTGCGCCGGAGGCGGAGGTCTTCCCCGTCTGCCAGGCGGCCGGGATCGGGCAGATCGTCTGGTCCCCGCTCGCGCAGGGGATCCTCACGGGCAAGTACCGGCCCGGCGCCGCGCCGCCGCCGGGCTCGCGCGCGACGAGCGAGTCGATGGGCGTCTTCATCCAGAAGCGGCTCGACGATCGCGTCCTCGCGGGCGTGCAGGCCCTCCGCCCCATCGCCGCCGAGCTCGGGATCACGCTCTCGCAGCTCGCGCTCGCGTGGGTGCTGCGGAGGCCGGAGGTCGCCTCGGCGATCATCGGGGCGTCGCGGCCGGAGCAGGTGGTGGAGAACGCGCAGGCGTCCGGCGTGAAGCTCTCGGCGGACGTGCTGCGCCGGATCGACGCCGCCTTCGACGGACCGGTATCGCACTATCCGTGAATTCGAGCCGGGCGCGCCGAGCCGGCTCGAACACTCATCACCAGCGGTGAGCAGCCCGGCCGCCGGCAGCGCCGGGGGACGAGCGCACCCGTCGGCGGGATCGTCCGTCCGCGCGCACGTTCCAGGTCCAGGACGTTCACCCTGGGTCGCTGGGCGATATCACTCATGCGATCCATGGGCCAGCAACCGCGCGGCAAGCGGGCACTCTTCCCTATGGGTCGCAGGTCAGAGTAGACTCGCCCCATCCGGGATCACGACATGTCGTGAATGGTCCACCTACGGTGCGCCCCGACCGACACGAGATCACCCGTAGGAGGGGATCTCGGTCGACGCCTCGCCGGGAGGAGTACGCCATGAGGAAGCCTTCGCTGGTGCTGCTGACGATGCTGCTCGCCTGCGAAGGGGCGGGCTCGCCGGAACGCGTCACCCTGGAATCGACCGATTCCGCCGTCGTGAACGGCAACCAGGCCAGCGTGTTCCCGCCTCCCACCGGCTCCCAGTCGAGCCCGGCCGTCGCATTCGACGGGACGAGCCATCTCGTCGTGTGGTCGGACGCGCGGGGTGGCGCGGGCCAGGACCTGCATGGCGCGCGCGTGAGCGCCGCCGGCGTCCTGCTCGACCCCGCCCCGCTCGTCATCTCCGCGGGCCCGGGCGACGAGATCACCGCGGCGGTCGCGTTCGACGGCACGAACTACCTCGTCGTCTGGCAGGACCAGCGCGGCAGCACGGGACGTGACGTCTACGGGGCACGCGTGAGCCCCGACGGCACCGTGCTCGATCCGGGCGGGATCGCCATCAGCACCGCGGCCGAGCACCAGGTCGAGCCGGCGGTCGCGTTCGACGGGACGAGCTACCTCGTCGTGTGGGAGGATCGCCGGGGCGGCCTCGCCGACGTGCGCGGCGCACGCGTGAGCCCGAACGGCTCGGTGCTCGCCTCCGAGCTCCTGATCTCCGGGGCCCCTCTGCACCAGACGCAGCCCGCCGTCGCGTGCGCATCCGGCGCGTGCCTCGTCGCCTGGCGGGACGGTCGCGCGGGCGGACCCGACGTGTACGGCGCCCGCGTCGCCGGTGCGAGCGTGGTCGACGCCGGCGGGCTGCCGATCTCGCGGGCGGGAAGCAGCCAGGGGCGGCCGGCCGTCGCCTCGGACGGCAGCGGCTACCTCGTGGTCTGGAACGACACGCGCTCGGGGACGAGCGACGTGTACGGCTCCCGCGTCGGCGCGGACGGCCAGATCCTCGATCTCTCCGGCCTCGCGATCACGGCGGAGGCGGACGCGCAGCAGTCCCCGGAGGTCGCCTTCGAGGGCGCCTACTACGTCGTCGCCTGGCACGATCGGCGGAGCGGCGTCGCGTTCGACGCGCATGCGGCGCGGGTGACTCCCGCCGGCGCGGTGGTGGATCCGTCCGGCTTCCTCGTCGGCACCGGCGCGGCCGGGACCGGGACGTCGGTCGCGTCCGACGGCGCGGGCCGCGTGCTCGTCGCGTTCGGTGGTCTCCATTCGCTCGACGCCCTCACCACCGTGACGCGCGTCCGGACCCAGGCGATCACCATCCGGGCCGAGCTCGCCGTCTCTCTCATCGGGAACGGCGCGGGCTCGGTCGCCTCCGAGCCGGCAGGCATCGCCTGCGGCGACGCCTGCGCAGCGATGTTCGACGCGCCCACCGTCGTGACGCTCACCCCCTCCGCGGCGCCCGGATCGGAGTTCGTCGGCTGGTCCGGCGCCTGCTCGCAGGCGGGACTCGGGCCCTGCACGCTCACGGTGGACGAGTCGCGGCTCGCCATCGCCAGGTTCTCTCCGCTGTACCCGCTCACGGTCGCGCGCACGGGGCTCGGGACCGGGGAGGTGATCTCGAATCCGGCGGGCATCGTCTGCGGCGCGACCTGCACGGCGCAGCTCGTGGAGGGGACCCTCGTGACCCTCTCCGCGACGCCGGGCGGGACCTCCGTCTTCGCCGGCTGGTCGGGCGCGTGCTCCGGCATGGAGACCTGCGTCGTCGCGATGGACGCGGCGCAGGACGTCACCGCGAGCTTCCTCCCCGGTTATCGCCTCGCGGTGTCCACCACCGGCGGCTCCGCCGGAACGGTGAGCGGCGGATCCACGGGCCCGGTGGGAGCCGGCACGATCTCCTGCAGCGCAGGCTCCACGGCGGGCTGCAGCGCGGTCGTGGCGACCGGTGACGGCGTCACGCTGCGCGCCGCGCCCGGCCAGGACGCCGTGTTCAAGGGCTGGACCGGCGGGTGTACCGGCCTCGGCGACTGCACGTTCGCGATGAGCTCCGCGAAGAACGTCACCGCCAGCTTCCAGCCCGCGACCTACGAGGTGAAGGTGACCCTCTCTGGAGGCGGGGCGGGCTCGGTCGCCGGCGAGGGGATCTCCTGCACGACGACCGGCACGACGACGATCTGCGCCACCGCCGTCGCGAACACGACGCCGTACAAGGTGCTCACCCTGACGGCCGCGCCCGACGCCGACTCGATCCTGAAGGCCTGGTACGGGTGCTCCAGCACGTCGGGGAACGCTTGCACGATCACCGTCTCCGGCCCGAGGAACGTGACCGCCTCGATCCAGCCGAGCAAGTACCTGCTCTCCGTGAGCTCGGCCGGGACGTACGGCGGAGGGGGCACCGTCGCCGGTCCGGGGATCGACTGCACGACGGGGTCGACCACCGGCTGCTCCGCCCCGATCGACAACGGCGCCACGGTGACGCTCACGGCGACCCCCAACGCGAGCTCGATCTTCAAGCGCTGGACCGGGTGCAGCTCGTACAGCGGCGCGACCTGCACCGTCTCGATGACCAACGCGAGGAGCGTCACGGCCGCCTTCGAGCCGGCGCAGTACGCCCTCACCGTCAGCGCGACCGAGGTCTACGGCGGGACCGGCACGGTCACCGGCCCGGGCATCGCCTGCAGCCCCGGCGCGACCACCGGCTGCTCCGCGCCCATCGCCAACGGTGAGACGGTCACGCTCACGGCGACTCCCAACGCGGGCGCGATCTTGAAGCGCTGGACCGGGTGCAGCTCGTACAGCGGCGCCACCTGCACGGTCTCCATGAGCAGCGCGAGGAGCGTCACCGCCGCCTTCGAGCCGGCGGAGTACGCCCTCACCGTCAGCGCGACCGAGTCCTACGGCGGAACCGGGACGGTCACCGGCCCGGGCATCGCCTGCAGCCCCGGCGCCACCACCGGCTGCTCCGCCCCCGTCGCCAACGGCGGCACCGTCACGCTCGTGGCGGAGCCTGCCCCGGGGTCGCTCTTCAAGAGCTGGGTGGGGTGCTCCTCGACGAGCGGCGCGTCCTGCACCGTCACCCTCTCGACGCCGAGGACCGTGACGGCCACCTTCATGCCGAGCGAGTACCCGCTGGCCGTCACGCTCTCCGGCACCTACGGCGCGAGCGGCTCCGTCAGCGGCCCGGGCATCAGCTGCACGGCCGACGCCGCCAGCGACTGCTCCACCGCGGTGGCGAACGGCGCCACGGTCACGCTCGTGGCCGAGCCCGCGCCCGGCTCGATCTTCAAGAGCTGGGTGGGCTGCTCGTCGACGAGCGGCGCGGCGTGCACCGTCACCCTGTCGAGCCCGCGGACGGTGACCGCTTCGTTCGCGCCCAGCGAGTTCACGCTGACCGTCACCGCCTCCGCGATCTACGGGGCGAACGGGACCATCACCGGGCCCGGCCTCAGCTGTACGCCGGGCGCGTCGACGGGCTGCACCACGGCCGTCGCGAACGGCGCCACCGTCTCGCTCGTGGCGGAGCCCGCGCCGGGCTCGGTCTTCAAGAGCTGGACCGGATGCTCCTCGACGAGCGGCGCCGTCTGCTCCATCACCATGACCGCCGCGAGGAGCGCGACCGCCGCCTTCCAGCCGGACACGTACCAGCTCACGGTGACGACCAGCGGGACGGGCCAGGGCAGCGTCGACGGAGCGGGCATCGCGTGCTCCACCGGCGCCACCGCCGGCTGCACCGCGTCGGTCGAGGCGGGCGCGACCGTGACGCTCACCGCGACGCCCCGCACGGCGTGCGACACCTTCACGGGATGGGGAGGCGGCTCGTGCTCCGGTACGGGTCCCTGCAACGTGACGATGACGATGGCGAAGACCGTGACGGCGGCCTTCGGCAAGTCGGGAGACCCGCTCTGCGCTCCTTGATCATGCCGTGACCCGCGGGCCGGCCGTCCGGCTCGTCCCCTCACGCACGCGCGGGCCTGCCGGGCCGCGCGTGCGTTCTTTTGCGGGCGTCGGGAGACGCTCGCGGAGCACCGCGCGCGCGGCGCGGGACCGCCTCCGGCGCGCCGCACGGTCCGCTGGGCGGCGCGCCTGGAGTTCCCGCAGTGGTCCCCGCTCCCCCTGGGGCGTTTCGTCGCATTCGACGACCTGTAAAGGATCCTTTCTCACCTGGGTCCCCCACCGGAGGCCGGATGCCCGAGGAGACGATCCTCGAGACGCGCGACCTCGTGAAGGAGTTCGCCGGCTTCGTGGCCGTCAACGGCGTCTCGCTCCGCGTGGCGCGCGGCAGTATCCACGCGGTCATCGGCCCGAACGGCGCCGGGAAGACCACGGTCTTCAACCTCCTGACCCGGTTCCTCCCCGCGACCCGCGGCGCCATCCTGTTCAAGGGCGACGACGTGACGCACGCGCGCCCCGCCGACGTGGCCAGGCGCGGCATCGTTCGCTCCTTCCAGATGTCCGCGGTGTTCCCCGCGCTCACCGCGCTCGAGAACGTGCGCGTCGCGCTGCAGCGGCCGCTCGGGACCTCGTTCCACTTCTGGCGCTCGGAGCGGACCCTGGACGCGCTCGACGCGCGCGCGGTCGAGCTGCTGGCGGCGGTCGGGCTGGAGCGCGACCGGGACACCGTCGCCGTCGAGCTGCCCTACGGGCGCAAGCGCGCGCTCGAGCTCGCGACCACCCTCGCGCTCGATCCCGAGCTGCTCCTGCTCGACGAGCCGACCCAGGGCATGGGCCACGAGGACGTCGGCCGGGTGGTGGCGCTCATCCGCCGGGTCGCGGAGGGACGCACGGTGCTGCTCGTCGAGCACAACCTGTCGGTGGTGCAGGACCTGGCGCGGCGCGTGACGGTGCTCGCGCGCGGCGCGGTGCTCGCGGAGGGCAGCTACGCCGAGGTCTCGCGCGATCCCTCCGTGCTCGAGGCGTACCTCGGAGCGACGCCGTGACCGAGCCCGCGGCACGCCCGGAGCTCTTGCGCCTCGCCAACGTGCACGCCTTCTACGGAGAGTCGCACGTGCTGCACGGGGTGGACCTCGCCGTCGGCGCCGGCGAGCTCGTCACCCTCCTCGGCCGCAACGGCTCGGGCCGTACGACCACGCTGAAGGCGATCCTCGGCCTCGTCGGCCGCCGCACGGGGTCCATCGTGGTGAGCGGCCGCGAGACGATGGGGATGCCCACTCACCGGATCGTGCAGCTCGGCGTCGGCTTCTGCCCGGAGGAGCGCGGCGTCTTCGCGAGCCTCACCGCGGAGGAGAACCTGACGCTGCCGCCGGCGGTCCGCTCGGGCGGCATGTCGCTCGACGAGCTCTACGAGATGTTCCCGAACCTGCGCGAGCGCCGGAAGAGCCCGGGCTCGCGCCTCTCGGGGGGCGAGCAGCAGATGCTCGCCATGGCGCGGATCCTGCGCACCGGGGCGCGCCTGCTCCTCCTCGACGAGATCACCGAGGGGCTCGCGCCGGTGATCGTCCAGGCGCTCGGGCGCGCCGTGCGCGCCCTCCGTGACCGCGGCTTCACGGTGATCCTCGTCGAGCAGAACTTCCGCTTCGTCGCGCCGCTCGCGGACCGCCACTTCCTGCTGGAGCGCGGGCGGGTGGTGGACGCGATCACCCGGGACGAGCTGCCCGGACGGATGGAGTCGCTGCACCGCTTCCTGGGCGTCTGAGCCCAACCACCAAGGAGCGCACATGAGCCAGTCGATCCGCCTCGCCTCTTGCCTCGCCGCGCTGCTCGCGGCGGGCTCCGCCCCCGCCGCCGACGAGGTCTCGGACGGCGTCGTCAAGGTCGGCGTCCTCACCGACATGACGGGCTACTACTCCGATCTGGCCGGGCCGGGATCGGTGCTCGCCGCCCGGATGGCCATCGAGGACTTCGGCGGGAAGGTCCTCGGCAAGCCCGTCCAGCTCGTCTCGGCCGACCACCAGCTCAAGGCCGACGTGGCCTCCAACACCGCGCGCAAGTGGTTCGACCAGGATCAGGTGGACGCCATCGTCGATCTCGTGTCGTCGTCCACCGCGGGCGCGGTCATGCCGGTCGCGGCGGAGAAGAAGCGCATCACCCTCCTCTCCGGGCCCGGCACGACCGCGTTCACCGGCGAGAAGTGCACCGCGTACAACGTGCACTGGACGTACAACAACTGGGCGCTCGCGAACGGCACCGGCCGCGAGGTGGTGCGCCAGGGCGGGGACAGCTGGTTCTTCGTGACGGCCGACTACATCTTCGGCCGCTCGCTCGAGGAGGACACCACGAAGGTCGTGAAGGCCGCCGGCGGCAAGGTGCAGGGGTTCGCCCGTCATCCGTCGCCCGGCACGACCGACTTCTCGAGCTACCTGCTCCAGGCCCAGTCCTCGGGGGCGAAGATCGTCGGGCTCGCCAACGCGGGCGCCGACACCGTGAACTGCATCAAGCAGGCGAACGAGTTCGGCATCACGCCCAAGCAGAGCCTCGCGGGCCTGCTCGTGTTCATCACCGACGTCCACAGCCTCGGCCTCGAGACCGCGCAGGGCATGTACCTCACGACGGCCTTCTACTGGGACCTGAACGACGAGACGCGCAAGTGGTCGCGGCGCTTCTTCGAGAAGCACAAGAAGATGCCGACGATGGTCCAGGCCGGGGTGTACTCGGCGGTGACCCACTACCTCCAGGCGGTGAAGGCGGCCGGGACGGACGGGGCGGACGCGGTGATGGCGAAGATGAAGGCGACGCCCGTGAACGACTTCTTCGCGAAGAACGCCCGCATCGGGCCGGACGGGCTGCTCCGCCACGACATGTACCTCGCGCGCGTGAAGGCGCCCGGCGCGTCCAAGAAGCCCTGGGACTACTACGAGATCGTGAAGACGATCCCGGCCGCCGAGGCGTTCCCCTCGGTCGAGCAGCAGGCCTGCCCGCTCGCCAAGAAGTAGTCCCCGATGCAGGCGCTCTTCGGGCAGCTCCTCGTCGGCCTCATCAACGGGTCGTTCTACGCGCTCCTGTCGCTGGGGCTGGCGGTCATCTTCGGGCTGCTCAACGTCGTGAACTTCGCGCACGGCGCGCAGTACATGATGGGCGCCTTCGCCGCCTGGATGGCGGCGACGTACCTCGGCGTCGGGTACTTCTGGGCGCTGCTGCTCGTCCCCGCGGCGATGGGGCTCGTCGGCGTCGCGGTCGAACGGCTCCTGCTCCGGAGGCTGTACGGGCTCGACAACCTGTACGGCCTCCTCCTCACCTTCGGCCTCACGCTCATCGCCGAGGGGCTCTTCCACCACGCGTACGGGAACTCGGGGAACACCTACGCCGTCCCCGCCGCGCTGCGCGGGGGCGTGAACCTGGGCTTCATGTACCTGCCCATCTACCGCGGCTGGGTGGTGGTCGTGTCGATCGCGGTCTGCGCGGCGAGCTGGTTCGTGATCGAGCGGACCAAGCTCGGCGCGTACCTGCGGGCGGGGACGGAGAACCCGAAGCTCCTGCAGGCGTTCGGCGTGAACGTCCCGCTCATGTTCACGCTCACCTACGGCTTCGGCGTCGCGCTCGCCGCGTTCGCGGGGGTCATGGCGGCGCCGGTGTACCAGGTGACGCCGCTCATGGGCAGCTCGGTCATCATGGTGGTGTTCGCGGTGGTGGTGATCGGCGGGATGGGGTCCATCGCGGGCTCGATCGTCACCGGGATCGGCATCGGGCTGGTGGAGGGGCTGACGCGCTACCTCTACCCTGAGGCCTCGAGCGTGGTGGTGTTCGTGGTGATGGCGCTCGTGCTGCTCGTCCGCCCGGCCGGGCTCTTCGGGAGGCAGCGGTGAGCGGGCGCGCGCTGCGGCGGTGGGCCTGGGCCGGCCTGGTCCTCCTCGGGCTCGTCGCGCCGTACCTCGTGTACCCCGTGTTCGCGATGAACGTGCTCTGCCTGGCGCTGTTCGCGAGCGCGTTCAACCTCCTGCTCGGCTACGCGGGCCTGCTCTCCTTCGGCCACGCGGCGTTCCTCGGCTCCGCGGCGTACGTCACCGGGTACGCGCTGCGGAGCTGGGGGTTGCCGACGGAGCTGGGGGTGCTCGCCGGGACGGCGGTCGCGACGCTGCTCGGGCTCGTGTTCGGCGCGCTCGCGATCCGCCGCTCCGGGATCTACTTCGCGATGATCACGCTCGGCTTCGCCCAGCTCGTCTACTTCCTGGTGGTCCAGCTGCCGTGGACCGGCGGGGAGGACGGGCTGCAGGGGATCCCGCGCGGCCGGGCGCTCGGCCTGATCGCGCTCGATCGGCCGCTCACGATGTACTACTTCGTGTTCGGCGCGTTCCTGGCGGGCTTCTGGCTCGTCCAGCGCGCCATTCACTCACCGTTCGGGCACGTGCTGCGCGCGATCCGGGAGAACGAGCCGCGCGCGCTCTCCCTGGGCTACGACGTGCCTCGCTACAAGCTGCTCGCGTTCGTGCTCTCGGCCGGGCTCTCGGGGCTCGCCGGGTCGCTGAAGGCGGTGGTGCTCCAGTTCGCGTCCCTCTCGGACGTCCACTGGCACCGCTCCGGAGAGGTCGTGCTCATGACGCTGCTCGGCGGCATGGGGACGGTGATGGGCCCCTCCGTCGGCGCGCTGCTCGTCCTCACGCTCGAGAACTACCTCGCGGACATGGGCTCCTGGGTCACGGTCATCACCGGGGCCGTGTTCGTGGCGTGCGTCCTCGCCTTCCGCCGCGGCATCGTCGGCGAGGTGCGGGCGATCGTGCGCCGGTCCTTCATCGGAGGGAAGCCATGACCGTGGAGATCCAGGGACGCATCGCGGTGGTGACGGGGGCCGCGAGCGGGATCGGCCTCGAGATCGCCGGGCAGCTCGCCCGGGCGGGGGCGCGCGTGACGCTGGCCGACCTCGACGGGCCCGCCGCCGCGCACGCCGCCGCCGCCCTCTCGGGGGAGGGGCTCGGCGCGCGCGGGGTGGCGTGCGACGTCACGCACGAGGCGGAGATCGAGGCCGTGCTGGCCGAGGTGGTCGCCCAGGACGGCCGCCTCGACGTCCTCGTCAACAACGCGGGGCTCCAGCACGTCGCGCCCATCGACGAGTTCCCGACCGAGCGGTTCGAGCTCCTCCTGCGGGTGATGCTCGTCGCGCCCTTCCTGGCCATCAAGCACGCGTTCCCGGTGATGAAGCAGCAGCGCTTCGGGCGCATCGTCAACCTCGCCTCCATCAACGGCCTCGTCGGCTTCGCCGGCAAGTCGGGCTACAACGCCGCGAAGCACGGGCTCATCGGGCTCACGCGGGCCGCCGCGCTCGAGGGGGCGCCGCACGGCATCACCGTGAACGCGCTCTGCCCTGGCTACGTGGACACCCCCCTCGTCCGCAACCAGCTCGCGGACCTCGCCCGCACCCGCGACGTCCCGCTCGAACGCGTCCTCGAGGACGTCATCTACCCGCTCGTCCCGCTCCGGCGGCTCCTCACCGCGCGCGAGGTCGCCGACTACGCGCTGTTCCTCGCGGGCGACGGCGCCGCCGGCATCACCGGCGCGGCGGCGGTGATCGACGGCGGATACACCGCGCAGTAGCGACCCTCGACCGCGACCCTCGACCGCGACCCTCGACCGCGACCCTCGACCGCGACCCTCGACCGCGACCCTCGACCGCGACCCTCGACCGCGACCCTCGACCGCGACCGTCCGGAGGGGCCTCACGCCCGGGCGCTAGAGCGCCTGCCTCCCACCCGCCCACTGAGCGTCCCCGAGGGGGCTCGGCGTCACTCCGCCGACCGCTCCGGCGTCAAAGCAAGTCGGGAGGTCGCAGGTATGCGCGGGGCGACGTGGGGACCGCTGATCGCGGCGCTGGTGGCATGCGGGGGCGGGTCGTCGTACGGGGGTGGGGGGACGTCCACGGACGGCACGCCGGACGGAACGCCCGCCGCCAATCCGGGCGGTTCGTCCGTCATCACCATCCAGGGCAACGCGTTCAGCCCTCTTCGGCTCGAGGTGACCCCCGGCGGCACCGTGACGGTGCGGAACCTCGACGACATGGTGCACTCGGTGACGAGCGAGGGCGCTCCCGGCACGTTCCGCCCGGGCGCGGCGAGCGGCGTCTCGTTCGACACCGGCCTCTTCACCGGCGTGACGACGTTCACGATCCCGGCGAACGCGCCGGTCGGCGCGAGCGTCCCGTACTACTGCTCGTCCCACCTGCAGACGATGGTGACCCCGACCGGCGAGATCGCGATCGTGGCCACGCCCGCGAACCCCTCCGGCACGCCGGCGACGCCGTCGACGCCGGGCGGCTCCCCGGGCCCGTACGACACGGAGTGACGAGCCACCGCGCCGGCACCGGAATGGCAGCCTCCCGCCGATGGTTTCACCGGCATGAAGCAGCTCACCTCGCTCCTGGTGCGACTCTGGAACGGCCTCCTCGAGGCCGATCGGCGGAGCGCGCTCCGCCCCACCCCCGACTTCCCGCGCAAGTAGCGCGCCGCCCCGCCCTTCCCGCGCCCGCGCCCCGCGCGCCGGATAGACTCCGGCGCCATGCACGGCCCGCGATGGTACGCCCGGCTCGGCGCGGCGACGGGGACCGTCCGCCGCTGGATCGCCGCCCGCGAGCTCCGCACGCTCGGGCTCGTCGCCGCCCTCGCAGGAGGCCTCTTCGCCTTCGTCGAGATCGCCGAGGCCGTGCGCGAGGAAGAGACGCGCGCGCTCGACGAGGCGATCCTCCTCGCGATGCGGAACCCGGGCGACCCGGCGGATCCCATCGGGCCCCCGTGGGTCGAGGAGACGGCGCGCGACCTCACCGCCCTGGGCGGCGTCACCCTGATCGGCTGCGTCGTGGCGGCGGTCGCCGCCACGCTCTGGCTCGTGGGGCAGCGGCGCTCGGCGACCCTGCTCGTCTTCGCGGTCGTCTCGGGCGCGCTCCTCTCGCTCGCGCTGAAGCGCGGCTTCGACCGGCCCCGCCCGTCGCTCGTGCCTCACGAGACCACGGTCTACACGGCGAGCTTCCCGAGCGGACACTCGATGCTGTCCGCGGTGGCGTACCTGACCCTCGGGGCGCTCGTGGCCCGGGTGCTGCCTCGCCGGCGCCTGAAGGCGTTCGTGCTGGGGTGGGCGCTGCTCTTCACCGCGCTCGCCGGCGCGAGCCGCGTCTACCTCGGGGTGCACTGGCCCACGGACGTCCTCGCCGGCTGGACCGTCGGCGCGAGCTGGGCGGTGGCGTGCTGGCTCGCCGTGGATCTCCTCGATCGCCGCGGCCGGTCCGACGGCGTCTAGCTGGCGCGCGGCGCCGAACGGTCCGCCGCGAGCGCCTCCAGCACGGCGAGCAGCGCGTCGGCGTCGACGGGCTTCACGAGGTGGTGCTCGAATCCGGCCGCGCGGCTGCGCGCGAGATCGGTCGCCTGTCCGTACCCCGTCAGCGCGATGAACGCGGGCGGAGCCGCGCCCATCCGGTCGCGGATGCGCGCGGCGAGCTCGTGCCCGTCCATCACCGGCAGGCCGATGTCGAGGACCGCGACCTCGGGGGTGAACTGGTCGAGCGCGGCGAGCGCGCCGACGCCGTCGTGCGCCGCCCGCACCGCGTGCCCGGCCGCCGAGAGCACCGCCGCGAGCAGCTCGGCGGCGTCGGCGTTGTCGTCCACCACGAGCACCCGCAGCGGCCGGGCGGCGCGGCGGAGGGCCCCCGGCCGCGGCCCGAGCGCCGGCGGGGCGGCCTCGGCAGCCGCCGCGGGCAGCCGGACGGTGAAGGTGCTGCCTCGCCCGAGCCCCGCGCTTTGCGCCTCGACCGTGCCGCCGTGAGCCGTCACCAGGCTCTTCACCACCGCGAGGCCGAGCCCGAGGCCCCCCTCGTGGCGATCGGGGGCACGCGGCCCCTGGACGAACAGATCGAACAGGCGCGGGAGCAGCTCCGGCGAGAGCCCCTGGCCGTCGTCGCTCACGGTCAGCGAGATCTCGGCGCCGTGGCGCCCCGCCCACACCTCGACATGTCCGCCGGGCGGGGTGTACTTCGCTGCGTTCGTGAGCAGGTTCGCGACGATCTGCGCGAGGCGCACGGGATCGCCGCGGACGGGGAGCCCTTCGGCGGGGACGTCGACGGCGAGCCGGTGCGCGCGCGCCTCGAGCAGCGGCCCCGCCATCTCGAGCGCCTTCGCCACCACCGAGGAGAGCTCGAGCAGCTCCGGCTGGAGCACGATCTTGCCGCGCGTGATGCGCGAGACGTCGAGCAGGTCCTCGACCAGCCGCGACATGTGGCTCACCTGCCGCTCGATGATCGAGTACTCCCGCGGCTGGCCGTCCCCCCGCAGCTTGATGAGCTGGAGGGCGGTCACGATCGGCGAGAGCGGGTTGCGGAGCTCGTGCCCGAGCATGGCGAGGAACTCGTCCTTCGTGCGGCTGGCGGTCTCGGCCTGGGCCCGCGCGGCCTCGGCGCGCGCGAGGTGCTCGTCGCGCTCCGCCTCGCGCGAGCGGAGGAGCGCCGCGGATCGCTCGAGCGCCTCGCCCAGGCGCTCGAGCTCCGCGACCCGGGAGGGCGCCGGCCGCGGCCGACCGCCCCGGGCGAGCGTCTCGGCGGCCGTGGCGGCCAAGGCGATGCCGGCCGACAGCCGGCGGGACATGACGATCGCGCCGCCGACGCTGAGCACGAGGAGCGCGAGGCCTGCCGCCATGATGGCGAGCGAGGAGTGCCGCGTCGGACCCTCGATGAGGTGGCTCGGCACCGCGATGCCCGCGGTCCAGCCCGAGACCGCGGCGCGGGCGAACGCCAGGTACACCTCCGCGCCGTCCAGCGTCGTGTCCCGGTACACGCCCTCCGCCGCGCCGCGCGTGCGCTCCTGGTACGTGGCGGTGGCGCTCACCCCGACGAACCGCTCGGGGTCGCGCGTCCGCGCCACGACCACGCCGGCGGAGTCGGTGATGACGCGCGTCCACTCCTCCTCGGGCCGCTGGGCCCGGCCGGCGAGGTCGGCGAAGGCCGCCGGGGACATGAGCGCGGTCAGCACGTACTTCACCTGGCCGTCGCGGATCACCGGGACGCGCAGCGCGACGGACCAGCCCTCCGGACGCCTCGCGAGGTCGCCCACCGCCGGCGCGCGGGTCTCCACGACGCGGGCGAGGCTCGCGCGATCGAACGTGTGCTCGGGCTCGGCGCCCGGCGGGTGCAGCGTGTTGAGCAGGTGAACGCCGTCCGGCGTGCTGAGCAGCACGGCGCGCCAGGACGGCTGCGTCGCGAGCACGCGCCGCGCGTCGCCGTCGAAGGCGCCCAGCGCCCCGGCGTCCAGCCGGTCCGACTCGGCGAGGGCGCGCAGCGTCCGGAACGTGGCAATCATCTCGCGGTCGACGTCGCCCGCCAGCAGCCGGGCGGCGTGGATCAGCCGCCGCTCGATGCTGGCGCGCTCCTCCCCGGTGAGGCGCCAGACGACGATGGCCGCGAAGCCGCCGATCGGGAGGAGCGAGCCGAGGGCGAGCGCAACGAGGAGCCGCCGCAGCGCGATAGGCCTTCGCGGCCAATGGGCGGGGGCGGACATCGTCGACGTCGCGCGCATTGCTTATCAGCGGTCAGGCGGACCCTCCAACCCTCGGGAGGGGCGCCGCGGCGTCGCGCATGCCAGGCGGAACCCGGGACCGTGGGAGAACGCCCCACCCGACTCCGGCGCGCGCCACGTGTGCGGTGGCGTCACGCCGTCGCCCCCTCCTGGCTCCCGCAATCTCTCCGGATCAGGCCGGTTCTGGAGCTGTGACCGCTGGTCCGCGGTGTGCACTACGAACGGTCGTCCGCCAACCCTTCCCCCGGACGACCGCTCGGAGGTGCTCCATGAAGCCCGGCCGCCTCGCCTCGCTCGCCACCCTGGCCGCCTTCCTGTCGACAGCGTGCGCGACGACGACCACCACCTCGACCACGTGGGGCGAGGGCTCCTCGCCAGAGTGGGCGCGCGTCGGCTACGTCGCCTCCATCCGCGAGACCGTCACGCGCCAGCAGGGAAACCCGGGCGCGGGCGCCGTCGCGGGGGCGGTCGTGGGCGGGCTCCTCGGCAGCGCGATCGGCGGCCGGGCGCACTACGACCGCTACGGCCGGGTCCACCACCACGGCAGCGGGGCGGGCGCCGTGGCCGGCGCGATCGGCGGCGCGGTGGTGGGCGCGGCCGCGAGCCAGGGCGGTGCCGAGCAGCGGACCTACGAGATCTTCGTCCGCTTCGAGGACGGCGGCAGCGAGACCTTCGCGTCCGGTCCGCCCCTCACCTTCCAGGTGGGGGAAGAGGTCGTGCAGACGCCGCGGGGGCTCGAGAGGAGGTAGGAGCGGGCTCCGCGGCAACCCGGATGAGAGTCGCGGTGGGCTCGAGGTCGAGGTCGAGGTCGCGGTCGGGGTCGAGGTCGCGGTCGAGGTCGCGGTCGGGGTCGGGGTCGAGGTCGCGGTCGGGGTCGGGGTCGAGGTCGGGGTCGGGCTCGGGGTCCCTTACGCCGCCCCACCCCGCGTGAACCACGTCCTCACCAGCCCCGGCGCCTCCTGCTCCGAGTGCGCGAGGCAGCCGGCGGCGCGCGCCCGCTCGAGGAGCGGGCCGGGCACGAACGGAGCGACGAGCTCGAAGACGGCGCCCGGGGCGAGCGTGGCGAGCTCCTGCATCACCTCCTGCACCGGGTGCGCGCCGGCGGCGAGGAGCGGGCGCGCGTCGAGCGACCTGGAGACGCGTGCGCCCTCGAGCCAGGCAGGCCTCGCGGCCGCCGATTCGGCCCGTGCCGGGTGCGGCGCGGCGGCGGACGGGGCCCCTGGGTGCGCCGGGCACGCCTGCACCGGCGCGCTGGCCTGCTGCGCGGTGGCCTCCCACGAGAGGAGCCGTTGCTCGCCGGCGAGCGCGCGCTTCTCGGTGAGGTCCTGCGTGACCTCGAGGCAGCCGAGATATGCTCCGGAGACGTCCCGCAGGGCGCGGTACTCGATGTGGACGAAGCGCCCGCGCAGCTGGATCCAGAACGACGCGCGGTCCTGGGTCCCCGCCCGGAAGCCCGCGAGGATCGTCTCGACCGTGCCGACGGAAGACGGCGGGTGGCAGAACTGCACCTTGCGGCCGATCACGGCGCGGCTGCGCGAGAACACGCGCTCCTTGCCGTGGCTGAACCAGCGGACGCGGTCCTCGGCGTCCACGAACGTGGCGTCGAGCGGCAGGGCGCCGAGGATGGCCTCGAGCTCCGCGGGCGCGAGGCTGCCGGTGGGGAGCTTCACGCGCGCGGCCGGCGCGGCGGCCTCGGTCGCGTCCACGGAGTCGGGGCGCCAGCTCGCCTCGGGCTCGACGAGGCAGTAGCCGATCTCGTCGCTCTGCCGCGCGATCTCCCACCACTCGCGCTCGTCGAGCACGTCGAGCGCCATGGGCAAGAGGATGTTCTCCTCCTTGTCCACCATGTCGCGGATCGCGCTCGCCAGCGGCCGCAGCGCGCCGTCCGAGAGCGCTCGCGCCGCGGCGGGATCGCCGGCGGCGGACGCGAGCGCCGCGTGCGCCGCGCGCAGCAGCGCGCGAGTCTGGTCGTGCTTGCCCCACATCACCTGCGGCGGGCCGGTGATGCCGTGCCGCTCGAGGAACGGGAAGAGCAGGTGCTCCTTGCGGAGGTAGTGCTTCTCGACGTCGGTGAGCGCGTTGACGCGAACGCGCGCCTGCAGGAGGTGCACGCCCGCGCCGCCCTCCGACACGACCGCATCGAGCGCGTCGGCGGCGTGCTCGAGCGCCTGGACCTGCTTGGCGAGCGCGGCGTTCTCCTCGGAGAAGACGCGGGCCGGGTGACCCGCGGGCGGCGTGCGCACTCCCGAGAGGTCGATCGCGCCCTGCAGCGCCGCCGAGTGGAGGTGGCAGAGTCGCGTCACCTCCGCCGCGGGCATGCCGTCCGCCAGAAGCTCCTGCTCCACCTCCACCACGAGCCCGTACGGAACCTGCCCCAGCAGGCGAACGAGCTGCCGCTGGACCGCGTCGGGGGCGACGCCGCCATGGAGCTGGAGGATGAGGTGCTTGAGAAGGTCCTTCCGGGGCGGTGCGCCGGTCTCGATGAGCTCGCTCATGCGGCGACCTGAGAGCAAGGTCCTGGCCAGCGCCAAGTCCCCGGGATCCCAGCGCTTCCGAGCACGACCCTGCTGGCGCACCGCCCCGCGGTTGTCGCTCGCACCGCGATGACGGTGGCCGCGACAGGCTGCCGCGCGCGCTCGGCGCCATTACGGTTCGATCTCGGGGCAAGCGCGCGTTGGCGCGCGGGAGGCGGGGGATGAGGCGGCTGTTCGGCGGCGAGCTCGGCGCGGGGCCGGTGCACGACGCGCTCCGCGACCGCGCCGCCGTCGAGCAGAGCCTCCCCTCGGCCACGCGGGCGATCGTCGTGGACGGCGTGCGCGGCTGGCTGTACCCGGTCATCACCGAGGCGGGCGATCGGCTCCAGCTCTTCCTCTGGTTCGACGGCGCCGCCTACCAGGTCGCCGTCGCGAATCCAGACGTGTCCCGCCACGATCCGCACGCCTGCCACCTGTTCCCGCACGCCCGCATCTGCCTCTCCTCCGACGAGGGCGGCGGGATGCCCACGCTCGAGGGCGCCTACGCGAAGAGCGTCCTGTGGGCGAACGGCTTCAGCGTCTACCAGCGCACGGGAACGTTCCCGTTCTGACCGAAGGAGGATCACCATGTCCGATGCAGCGCTCGCCCAGCTTCGTGAGGTCCTGTTCGACAACCGGCGTACGGGGGACGTGACGCCCCGCGACAAGCGGCGCCGCGTGTTCGTGGATCCGGGCGGACGGATCGTGATCGGCGACCGGCTGCCGCGGGGCGACGAGGGACAGTCGCTCTCCGAGGTCCACCAGGCGGTCTTCGCGTAGCCCTGGATCCGTGCGCGTCCTCGACGCCGTCGTCCGCGCGATCGAGGCGGAGCTCGCGGCACACGCCCCCGAGCGCGGCGGCGCCCTCGTCGGCCCGCGCGGCGTGCCGCTCGTCACCGAGCTCGTCCCCGATCCTCAGGCGGCGGCGACGCCCTCGACCTACCGCCCCTCGCGCGCGCTCGACGCGCGGGTCAAGGCGCTCGAGCGCGACGAGGGGCTCGAGCTGAAGGGCCTCGTCCACTCCCACCCCGCGCTGCTCGACGCGCCCTCGGCCCAGGACGTCGCGGAGCTCGCGGAGGGGCTGGCGCGCAACGGCCACATCGCGATCTACCTCGCGCCCATCGTGACCCGCGGGCCTGGCCCGCTCGGCCCGCACGAGCTCGCCCTCCCCTCCGGGAAGATCTCGTTCTTCGCCGCCAGGCGGACGGCGCACGGCCCCGAGGTGAGCCCCCTGCGCGTCGCGATCGTGCCGCTCCTCCGCGACGCCGAGCGGCTCGCGCGCGAGCTCGACGGCGTCGCCGCGGGCGTGACGGTGGTGGACGTGGGTGACGCCGCCCTTCCGGCGGCGAGGGTGCGCGCGGACGAGCTCGAGCTCCTCGTGGTCGTGGGCGACGGCTATCCCACGCTGCCGCCGCTCGTGCTCGCCACGCGCGCAGGGGGCGACACCGAGCAGCTCTCCATCCCCTGGCCGCTCGGGGCGCCGGAGGAGGTCCGGCTCTGCACCGCGGTGCGCACCGCCGTCGAGCCGCCCGGGCCGTATCGCCCCGTCTACGGTCCGCCCGGCGGGCCGGGGCTCACCTCGAATCCGGAGCGGGCGAGGCTGGCCGGGTGGGCTCGGCGGCTCGCCGGCGGCGAGCCGGCGCTGGTGGCGGAGGGGCTGCGCACCGCGCTGCTCGCGCGCGGCGCGGGTACGGCCGGGGACTCGCTGCGGGAGCGGCGCGTCCTCGTCGCGGGGTGCGGATCGGTGGGGTCGTACGTCGCCGAGCAACTCGCGCGGAGCGGGGTGGGCGCGCTCTCCCTCGTGGATCCCGAGACGGTCGAGGCGGTGAACCTCTCGCGGACGTCGTACGAGGTGGGCGATGTCGGCCGCCTCAAGGTCGAGGCGCTCGCGCGCCGCCTCCTCGCCGTCCAGCCGGCGCTCCAGATCGAGGTCCTCGCCTGCGCCGTCGACGCGCTCGGACCCGAGGCGCTCGACGCGCAGGTGCGCGCGGCCGACCTCGTCGTCGCCGCGACCGACGATCCCGCCGCGCAGCGCGCCCTCGATCGCTTCGCCTACGGCCGGGGTCGGCCTGCGGTCCTCGTCGGCCTCTACGCGGGCGCGCAGGGCGGCGAGGTGGTGATGACGGTGCCCGGCCGCACGCCCTGCTACCTGTGCGCGACGCGCACGCGCGGCGCCCTCGAGCGCGCGGGCGGCGTCGCGCGAGAGGTCGACTACGGCACGGCGCGCCTGCGCGGCGAGATCGCCCTCGGCGCGGACGTCCACCACGTGGCGAGCGCGGCGGTGAAGCTCGGGCTGTCGCTGCTCCTCGCCGGGAGCGACGCCCCCCTGGCCGGCGTCGCCGAGGGCGCGCTCGCAGCGGGGACGCCGTACCTCACCCTCTCCACCGTCGCGGAGTACTGGTTCTACCCGCAGGTCTTCGGAGAGACGCCCGGGCAGCACGCCTACCAGAGCGTCTGGCTCACGCCCTCCCCGCGCGCCGACTGCCCGGTGTGCGGCGATCCTGCCGGGCGCGTCGATCCCCGCGACGTGCCGCTCCGTGGGCCGCGCCGCGACGCGCTCCAGCAGGCGCTGCGCGAGGACCCCTGACGCGCCAGGCCGATCATCAGCGCGAAGGAGGCTGGATCCTGGACTCGTCCTCGAGCGCGGCGGCGATCTCCTCCTGGCGGGCCTTCTCGTCCTTCGTGCGGGCGCCCTCGCAAACCGGCGCGACCGCCTCGGCCATGCGGACGAAGCCGACGACGTCGCGCTCGAGCCGCTCGGCGAGCGCCGCGTCGCGGAGGCGGCCGCCCTCGTCGAACGCCTCGTTCGCCCGGGCGAGCGCGAACATGTCCGGGAAGACGAGCGCCCCGCAGCCCTCGAGCGGGATGCGGGTCTGCCAGAGCCCCCGGATCCCGCCCATCGGGGAGGGAGCGGCGGCGAGGAGGAACACGCTCCGCCCGCGCCAGGGCATGGGCCGGGCGCGCGACACCCAGTCGATGGCGTTCTTGAGCGGCCCCGCGATGGAGTAGTTGTACTCCGGCGCGGCGAGCAGGATCGCCTGCGCGGCCTCGACCCGGCGCTTCAGCTCGAGCGCGCCCGCGGGCAGCCCCTCCGCCCGGTCGCGGTCGCCGTCGTAGATCGGCATGTCGAACTCGGAGAAGCGCGCGACGTCCACCTCCGCGCCCTCCCGCCGCGCGATCTCGCCCGCGAGCACGACGAGCTTGTGGTTCCAGGACTCCTTGCGCAGCGAACCCGCGAACGCGAGCACTCTCATGCATCCCTCCCCGGCGCGCCGGACGCGCCGTCGCCTGCGTGACGACGGGCGATCCGCATCAGGCCCATCGCTCGATGACCACCCGGGTCTCCGTGTAGAAGCGGACCGCGTCCTCGCCGGTGGCGTGCAGGTCGCCGAAGAACGAGCTCTTCCAGCCGGCGAACGGGAAGAACGCCATGGGCGCGGCGACCCCCACGTTCACGCCGATCATCCCGGCCTCGACGTTGCGGCGGAAGTAGGCGGCGGCGCGGCCGCTCGAGGTGAAGATGCTGGCGGCGTTGCCGTAGCGCGCGCGGTTGGCGAGCGCGACCGCCTCCTCGACGCTCCCCGCCCGCACCGTGGCGAGGAGCGGGCCGAAGATCTCCTCGCGGGCGAGCGCCGACTCCGGCCGCACGCCGTCGAAGAGGGTCGGCCCGATGAAGTACCCGTCGCCGACGGCCGCCGCCTCGCGCCCGTCGACGAGGAGCGCGGCGCCCTCGGCGAGCCCGGTCTCGATGAAGCGCCGCACGCGGTCGCGCGCGTCCTCGCGGATGACCGGACCCATGGCGGAGTCGGCCGCGAACGGATCTCCGACGCGCGCCGCGCGTGCCTCGCGGGTGAGCCGCTCGAGCAGCGGCTCCGCGGCGCCGTCGACCGCGACGAGCACGCTGCCCGCGAGGCAGCGCTGGCCGGCCGCGCCGAACGCGGAGCCCATCACCGCCGCGACGGTGAGCTCCAGATCGGCGTCGGGCAGCACGAGCAGGTGGTTCTTCGCGCCCGCCATCGCCTGCACGCGCTTGCCGTTCGCGGCGGCGCGGGCGTAGACGTGGCGGGCCACCCCCTCCGAGCCGACGAAGGAGACGGCCCGCACGAGCGGGTGATCGAGCAGGGCGTCCACCGCGTCGCGACCCCCGTGCACGACGTCGAGGACGCCGGGGGGCAGCCCCGCCTCGTGCAGCAGCTCGGCGAGCCGCAGCCCGGTCATGGGCGTCCGCTCGGACGGCTTCAGGACGAAGGTGTTCCCCGCCGCGATGGCGATGGGGAACATCCACAGCGGGATCATCGCCGGGAAGTTGAACGGGCAGATCCCCGCGACCACGCCGACCGGGACTCGCCAGGTGTGCGAGTCGACGCCGCGGGCGATCCCCTCCACCGTCCGGCCCTGCGCGAGCGTCGGCATGCCGCAGGCGAAGTCGACCACCTCGATCCCGCGGCGGACCTCGTTGCGCGCGTCGGCGAGGAGCTTGCCGTTCTCGCGCGACACCGACGCCGCGAGCGCGTCCTGCTCCCGCTCGAGGAGCGCCTTGTAGCGGAACAGCACCTGGACGCGCTCCGGCACGGGCGTGGCGCGCCAGGCCGGGAACGCCGCCGCGGCGGCCCGGACCGCCGTGTCGACGTCGGCCGGGCCGCAGAGCGGGACCTGCGCGAGCGTCCTGCCGGTGGCCGGCTCGAGGACGGGCGCCGCCTCGGCGGCCTCGGCGGGACGGGCCGCGCCGTCCACGAGCAGCGGGAGCGGCGCCGGGGGCTGGCCCCGCGCTGGGGAGACGTTGCTGGCCATCTGCGACTCCTCTCTCGTCACTTCACCGCGCCGACCGTGAAGCCGGCGATGAAGCGGTCGAGGAACAGGTTGTAGACGACGGCGATCGGGAGGCTCGTAATGAGGCAGGCCGCCATGAGCGAGCCCCAGTAGTAGACGTCGCCGCGCACGAGGTAGATCGGAACCCCCACGCCCACCGTCTGGTGCTCCGCGGAGGAGATGAACGTGAGCGCGTAGACGAACTCCTGCGTGACGAGGGTGAAGGAGAAGATGACGACGGTGAGGATCCCCGAGACGGAGATGGGGATGACGAGCTTCACGAACGCGCCGAAGCGGGTGAGCCCGTCCACGAGCGCGGCGTCCTCGAGGTCGCGCGGGATCGCCTTGAAGAACCCCATGAGCAGCCAGATCGAGAACGGCACGGTGAACGTCGGGTAGGTCACGATGATCGCCCAGAGCGTGTCCTGCAGGCCGAGCTCCGCCACCACGCGCGACATCGGGATGAAGAGCAGCGTGGGCGGGACGAGGTAGGTGAGGAAGATCCCGATCCCGAGCTGCTGCCCCCACCGTCCGGTGAGCCGCGCCAGCGCCCAGGCCGCCGGGACCGCCAGCACGAGCGTGATGGCCACCACCGCCGCGCCGGCGAGGGTCGTGTTCCAGAACCAGCGCAGGAACAGCGTCTCCTCGAAGAGCAGCTTCAGGTGCACGAGGGTCGGCGCGGCGTTGAAGATGAAGGGGTTGTGCTCGACGTTGTAGAGATCGCCCGTCTGCTTGAAGGCGGTGATCCCCATCCAGTAGAAGGGGAACGCGAGCAGCGCGGCGAACCCGAGCACGATGACCCAGCGCCCGGCGCGCGTGAGCGGTGATCTCCGCGGGCCTGCCATGGCCGCGCCTCCCTCCGCTAGGCCACCTCGGCGCGGTGCGCGACGCGCAGCATGAGCGCGGCGACCGCCACGAGGATCGGGACGAGGAACATGGAGATGGCCGCGCCCTCGGCCAGATCGGACCCGAGCACGCCGGTCTGGAACGCGAGCGAAGGGAGGACCTGGGTCGTGTCGTAGGGACCGCCACGGGTCAGGATGTAGACCACCGTCATGTCCGTGAAGGTGAACACCACGCCGAAGAGGACCGCGACGTTGATGATCGGCCGCATCATCGGGAGCGTGATCTCGAAGTGCGTGCGCCAGAACCCGGCGCCGTCCACGGCGGCGGCCTCGGGGATCTCCTTCGGGATGGAGGTGAGCCCGGCGAGGAGGATCACGGTCGAGAACGGGATCATCCGCCAGGAGTGGACCGCGACGACCGAGGCCATGGCGAGGCCGGGCTCGCCGAGCCACATCGGCGGGTCGAAGAGGTTCACCAGGTGGAGCTGCGCGAGCACCCAGTTCACGACCGAGTAGATGGAGTCGAGGATCCACTTCCATCCGATGGCCCCCAGGCTGATGGGGGCGACCCAGGGGAGCAGGACGAGGAAGCGGACGAGGCCGCGCCCCCGGAACCGGTCGCGCAGGGCGAGCGCGAGCGCGTTCGCGCAGACGATCACGACGACCTGCGACGCGATGGTGAAGACGAAGGAGTTCGCGAGCGCCCGCCGGAAGCTCGGGCTCTCGAGGACGCTCCGGAAGTTCTCCAGGCCGACGAACCCGTACCCGACCGAGCCGACGGTCACGTCTCCGACGCTGTAGAGGAAGGCCAGCGCGAGCGGCAGCCCGAGCAGGGCCGCGATGTAGATCACGGCCGGCGAGAAGAGCGCGACCCCGAGCCGCGTCGCGCCGCTCACCCGCCGCCGCCGCCGCGGCGCCGCCCGCTCGAGCGCCGCGCCCGTCACCGCCACGAGAGCTCCCGCGGGGGGCAGCGCTTGCCGGTCGCCCGGTCGAAGAACTTCACCTCGCTCGCCGGCACGGCGAAGTCGTGGACCGCCCCCTCTCCGAGCTCGCCGCTCGCGGCGGTGGCGACGCGAGAGACGACCTTGCGCCCGTCGAAGCGGCCACCCTCGATGACGCCGTGCAGGATCCGCTCGGAGCCCAGGTACTCGACGAGCCGGACGCGGAGGCGGACCGGCGCGCTCGGGCCGTGGACCATCGCGGCGGGGACGACGCTCTCCGGCCGGAACCCGGCGACGAAGTCCGAGTCCTCGACCAGGTTCATCGGCGGGGAGCCGAGGAACGTCGCGACGAAGGTGTCGGCTGGCTCGTCGTAGACCTCGCGCGGGGTCCCGATCTGGCGGACGACGCCCTTGTCCAGCACCACGATCCGGTTGCCCATCGCCATCGCCTCGACCTGGTCATGCGTGACGTAGATGGTGGTGGTGCGCACGCGCTTGTGGAAGGCGGTGAGCTCCTCGCGCGCGGAGGCGCGGAGCTTCGCGTCCAGGTTGGAGAGCGGCTCGTCGAGCAGGAACACGGTCGGCTCGCGCACGAGCGCGCGCGCGAGCGCCACGCGCTGGCGCTCGCCGCCCGAGAGCTCGCGCGGCTTGCGCGCGAGGAGGTGCCGGATGCCGAGCAGCTCCGCGGCCCAGCCCACCCGCTCGCGGCGCGCCTCCTTCGCCACGCCGTGCGCCTTCAGCGGGAAGCCGATGTTCTGCTCGACCGAGAGGTGCGGGTAGAGCGCGTAGCTCTGGAACACCATCGCGATGCCGCGCGCCCGCGGCGGGAGCTCCGTGACGACGTTGCCTCCGATGAGCACCTCGCCCCGCGTCGGCTCCTCGAGCCCGGCGATCATCCTGAGGAGCGTCGACTTGCCCGAGCCCGAGGGGCCGAGGAACACCAGGAACTCGCCGTCCCGCGTGACCAGGTCTACGTCGTTGACGGCGCCCTCCTCCCCCTTCTTGAACACCTTCGTGAGCTTGCGCGTCTCGACGACGGCCACGGGACCTCCCGATCACACACGGGGGCTGCGCCCCCGCCCCCGCTCGGCGGGGCCCGTGAACGGTCGCGCCCGCGCGGGCTCGCGACCGTTCCCCTCCATGAAGCCCGCGCCCCCGCTCGCCCGCTCACGAAGCCTGCTCAGGCCGTCTTCCACTTGTCCCAGATGCGCTTCAGCTCCTTCTCCGCCGCCCGCACCGAGTCCTCGGGCGACAGCTCGTCACGCGCCACCTTCGCGAACATGGTGGGGATGACGAACGTGTTGAACGCCTCGTCCACCGCGGCGGACGCGTAGCCGGGATAGCCGACGTTGGTCGCCCACTCGAGCACGTCGCCGAGCACGTTGTACTTGTCGGGCGGGACGCCCTTCGGATCGTTCGCGATCTGCTGCTTCAGGTCGGGGACGGTCTTCGGGAAGCACGGGAAGTTGTAGAACTCGCTCTGCTTGAACGCCTCGCCGAACGCGTCGATGTAGTCGGCCAGGAACTGCTTCGCGCCCTCCTTGTTCTCGGCGAACTTCCAGATCGCGTAGCAGTCCATCACGTGCTCGGCCGCCATGCGGCGCACCGGACCCTTCGGCGCGGGCACGATCTGGAGCTTCTTCGACATGTCCGGGTTCTCCTTCTCGGCGGTGCGCGTCACCGAGATGGCGTTGCAGACGAAGGACAGCTTGCCCGCGAGGATCCCGCGGTTGTTGGACGAAGGGTCCCAGGTGAAGACCTCGCTCGTCTCGGCCTCCTTGAAGAGCGCGCGCATGAACTTGAGCGACTCGATGGTCTGCGGCGAGTTGATCGTCACGCGCCCCTCGGCGTCCTGCTCCGACGCGCCGAACGACCACATCAGCGCGCGCATGGCCATGTTCGTGTCGAGCTCCTGCGAGAGCCCGATGCCGACGGGGTTGCCGAACTTGTCCTTGATGGCCTTGCCGCCCTTGCGCACGTCCTCCCAGGTGTCGGGTCCCTTCGGGAACCCGACCTGCGACCAGAGGTCCTGACGGTAGTTGCCCGGATCCGGCACGTAGCTGTCGGAGAAGGCGAAGTACTTCTTCGTCTTCGGGTTGAAGGTGGACTTGTGGCCGAGGTCGATGACCTTGCCCCACTTCTTCTCCACCGCCTGGTAGATCTCCGAGTGGTCGATGACCTGCTTCTCGTACGCGGCGGGCGGCGACAGGAACATGAACAGATCGTGACCGCGCTGCGCCGACACCTCGGCCGCCGCCCGCGCGTTGATCTCGCCGATCGCGATGTGATCGACGATCACCTGCGTGCCGTTCTTCTCCCCCCACCGCTTGCAGAACACGCCGTCGAACCACTTGTCGTAGGCTGGGATGAAGTGGCTCCACTGCACGATCTTGAGCGTCTTCGGCTGCGCGCGCGCGCGCCCGGCACTCCCCGCCGCCGCCGCGATGGCGCCCGCTCCGGCCGCCTTCAAGAGATCCCTGCGCGTCAGGCCGCGCGATCCGTCCTTGGCCATGCTCCCTCCCCGCCGCCGTCACACGAACAGTGACGTCGGGGATGGCCCTAACGTCGCCGCCGGAGCCGGCACGGGTCCGAGGGGGCTCCCGCGGCGCGTCATGAGCGACGCGCCGGGGGAGCGCCCGCGTGCTCGCCACGACCACGTTCACAGCTTGTAGCCGAAGCGCCGGAGCAGCTCCCTGCGCTCGGCGACCTGCCCCTCGCCTTCCACGCCGAGCGGCGCCCCGCCGTCCACGACGCCGAGGATCCCGCGCCCGCCGTCGGTCTGGGCGACGAGGACCTCCACCGCGTTCGCGGTAGCGCAGAAGATCGTGCACACCTCCGGCACGAGCTTGAGCGCGTTCAGCACGTTCACCGGGAAGCCGTCGCGGAGGAACACCACGAACGAGTGGCCGGCGCCGATGGCCTCGGCGTTCCGCACCGCCAGCTCGACGAGCTCGGGCTCGTTCCCCGACCGGCGCACGAGGCGCGGCCCAGACGACTCGCAGAACGCGAGGCCGAAGCGGAGGTGCGGCGAGGAACCGGCCAGCACCTCGTGCAGGTCCTCCACGGTCTTGATGAAGTGCGCCTGGCCGACGATCACGTTCAGGTCGTCGGGCTTGTCGATGCGGACGGAAGAGAGCTCCATGGAGGCCTCCCGGGACGGGACGGCCCGATCATCGCGCCGCGCTGGGCGAGCGCACGCCGCGCGGCGGGTTGCCTCCCTCGGACGCTCTTGGCGGAAGGCGCGAAGCCGGGGGCCTCCCGCGCCCGGACGCCACCGCATCCGCGCGCCCCGGGCCTGTCGAAGGGCGAGCGGCCGTGGCCGCGGCGAACCGCGCGGAGCGGCGGCTTCAGGCGATCTCGAGCCAGGAGAACCACACCGGGTGGTTCGCCTTGTACCAGTGGAGGACCTTCCGGATGGCAGCCTGCTTGTCCTTCGGCATGACCTTCTCGTCCACCCGGTCGAAGTGGACGCGGATCCGCTCCCCGTCGTGCTCCAGGGCCTGCGAGAGCATGGTCTGCAGCTCGTTCCGGAGGCGGCCGGAGTCGGAGATCTTCACGGCGCGGCTCGCCGGATCCACCCCGGAGACGAAGCGCGAGAGGAGCGGGCTGAAGATGAGCCGGGTCTCGTCGAGGGACTCCATGAGCCGGAACGTGAACTTCATCTTCGCGGAGGCCTTCCTCGTCGCGAGCCGGGTGGTCACCTCGTAGCGCCCCTCTCCCACCTGCGTGACGCCGGGCGCGCCGGTGTACGGATCGTCGCTCATGTACCCCAGGCTCGCGAGCACGCCCCACTTCTTCTCGGGGAGGAAGTCGTCGGCGCGGATGACGCGCTGCTTGAGCGGCATCCCCGCGGCCTCCGCGTCCTCGATGGCCTCCGCGTACGTCTTCACCTCTCCGGCCTCGAGCACCTTTCCGCCGAAGAGCTCGCCGAGCCGGCGCGCGAAGTCGGGCGCGCGCGGGTCGAGCTGCATGAGCTTGCCCTCGGCGTCGCACGGCAGCGTGAACGCCGGCGAGAAGGTGGCCATGGTCGCGTCCACGTCGAGCACCGACGAGAGGCTCGCGGCCTGCATCGCCTCGGCGGTGGCGGCGTAGCCGTCGCACAGGAAGACGTGCGTGGCCCCGGCCCCGTCCATCCAGCTCCCCACGAGGAAGGTCGGCGCGTAGGTGCCGGAGTCGGTGAACACCTCGAGCCCGGAGGGCGCCTTCCAGCCGTCCTCCACGAGGTGGGCACCGAGCGAGCTCCACTCCTCCCAGAGCTTCCCGAGCCGCCCGACGCGGCTCTTCCCGCGCAGGGTCCAGACGTGGACGTGCTCGCGCCGGATGCCGGGGTAGGTCGCCTCGATCGCCTCCATCACCTGCTTGCGCGGGGTGCGGTAGTCGAGCAGCACCGAGTCGCGCTCGGCGGAGGCCGCGACCTTCCGCGGGAGCGTGAGGCACCCCATGTACGACTCGTACGGGCGCGAGACCGTGAGCGGCGAGTCGAACAGGTGGAACACCGCCATCGGGCCCGTGGGCTTCCCCTCGGCGAAGCGGGAGGTGTTCTCGAGGGTGTCCACCGCGGCGCCCCACACCGTGATGCCCCGGTCCTGGAGCCAGCCGTAGAACTGCTCGAACGTGTGGTCCGGCTCGTTGAGCAGGCGGCGGACGCGGCGGTCCACGATGCTCGCCACCTCGGGCCGCGCGTAGACGCGGCCGAAGCCGAGCAGCGGGTTCGCGCCCATCTCCGGCGTCTCCCCGGCCTTGGGCATGAGCCCCTCGCCGAGCGAGACCATGATGGCGTGGTTCTCGGGGAGCGTGCGGGTGAGGTGCCAGAGCCCCTCGCTCATGACATACGCGCTGATCGCGTCCGCCTCCTTCTTCACCTGGTTGTAGGCGGCCTTGTCCTTGCCGGCGCCGGCGCCGTACCCGCCGAAGAGCTTCGTGCCGAGCGCGGTGGCCGCCGACGTCATGGCGAGGCAGCGCGCGATCCCGCGCGGCGTGAAGGCGTGCGCCGACACCGGGTCGGGCTGCGCCCGCTCGACCTCCACGTCCTCGAGCCAGAGGTGGAAGCGCAGGAGCACCGGGCGGGTGTCGAAAGCCCACTGGGCGATGAGGTTGCGCTTGTCGATGTCTTGCACGGGGGTCTCCGGAGGGCTCACGGGTTCGGAAGGCGCGGGCATTTTATGAACTCGGCGCGGACCCGGAGCCACTTTGCGGGCTTCCGACCCCACGGGAGGACGGTCGGAGGAATCGGGGAAAGGGCATCGTCGCGTCAAGCGCAAGCGTTGCGCGGGCCCTCCGTCGCGCGACGGGTGCCTGGCGCGTCCCGCGCCGCGTTACGCTTGCTGCGTGCACCACGACTGCCAGCCCCTCGCCACGCTCCTCGCCCGGGAGCCCCTCTGGTCCCCTACCCCGGCCGACGCCGCCCGCTTCGAGAGGGACGCCGGCGCGAGCCCGCCTCCGGAGCTCGCCGCCGAGCTCCGGTGGTGGCGCGCCCTCGCGGCCGCCCGGGCGCAGCGCTGGGACGAAGTCTCGGAGCTCGCGGAGGCGGGACTCGGCGAGCCACACTCGGAGCGGGAGACGGTCCGGCTCGCCTTCCTCCACTGCCTCTCCGGCGACCTGGAGGAGGCCGAGCACCTCGTGGCGCAGGCGGTCCAGACCGTGAGCGACGAGGGTCTGCCCCGGCGCTTCGCAGGGTGGTGCGAGCGGGAAGGGCTGGCGGACGCCGCCGCGCGCTTCCGCTGAGCTCGGCGCACGACGGCCGGGCTGCGCCCTTCGAGCGGGAGATGTCCTCGCTCGGCGGGCCACCTCGACCTCGACCTCGACCTCGACCTCGACCTCGACCGCGACCCCGACTTCGACCCGCGACCTCGACCGCGACCTCGACCGCGACCGCGACCTCGACCTCGACCGCGACTCCGACCGCGACCCCGACCGCGACCTCGACCGCGACGTCGACCGCGACCGCGACCGCGACCCCGACCGCGACCGTTAGAAATTTCCGCTCGTCCCGAGCGTAGCGCCGTCCTGAGCCTGGCGAAGGACGGCGCGGAGTCGAGGGGCGACCCCGACCGCGAGGACGTGAACCGCTCGATCAGCCGCCGCGCCGGGCTTCGCCCGTCACGGCGGCTGCAGCGCGTGGTCCTCGTGAATGGGGGACGGGTTCGAGCTTGGGCGTTTGGCATCGCGCCTCCTGTCCGGGGTGAAGGAGGCGCGATGCCAAACACCGTTCTCGTCCAGCTGAAGCCCGGTTCCGTTTCCACTCCCTCCCCCACACCCTTCCCCTTCCAGACCCTCGACGTCTACCGCTGCGCCCGAGAGCTCGCGGTGCGCGTTCATCGCGCCCACCTCTCCGACGCGGAGCTCCGCGATCACGCCACCCGCGCGGCCAAGAGCGCGTTCCTGAACCTCAGCGAGGGACTCCCCGACGATCGCGTCGCCATGCGGCGCAAGTACTTCCTCGCCTCCGACGGCTCGCTCCACGAGGTCGTCGCGGCGGTGGACCTCGCAGCCGCCATCGGGGCGGTCCAGGAGACCGACGCAGCCGAGATCCTCGCCCTCGCCGACCGGCTCCGGGCCATGCTGCGAGGGCTGCTCCGCAGGGCCCCCACGCGCTGAACGCAGCACGAGGCGCGGTGACCCGAGCGAGGTCACCGCGCCGCTCCGGTCTAGCGCACCAGCCCCGTCAGCATCGCCACGAGGCGGTCCGCGATCCGAGCCACCTCCTCCGCGTGGGCGGCGGAGGTGTCCCCGCACAGCGCCGCGATCTCGACCGCCGCCGCGGCCTCGACGGTCTCGGCGCGGGCGATGGCGAACGCGCGGGCTTTGTCGCCCCTCGTCACTCGCCCGGCGCCCTCCGCCGTGTTGAGGCAGGCCGACTTGGCCGAGCGGATGGCCTCGTCACGGAGCTTCGCGTCGCGGATGGGCGAACCGAGGACGGCGAGGAGCAGGTCGCGGGCGACGGCGAACGCGTGGAGCTTGTGGTGAGGGAGGACGCGGACGGGGGAAGAATTGCGGGAGCGGGAGGAGGGGACGGTGGAGCGGGCTGCGTCTGCAAGGGAAGCGAGGGTGTTGGCCATGGGGCGGCTCCTTTCACCCCCGGAGAAGGAGCCGCCCCATGACCAACGACTGTGAGCCCCCGGACGAAGGCCGTCCCCCCGAACGGCGCGTGGACCCGAGAGCCGCAGGGGCAGTGCCACCCACCGGTGGCACGAGCCTGCCCGGGATGAGAGCGCCGTTCACGACTAGTGACCGCGACCCCGACCGCGACCCCGACCGCGACCCCGACCGCGACCCCGACCGCGACCCCGACCGCGACCCCGACCGCGACCCCGACCGCGACCCCGACCGCGACCCCGACCGCGACCCCGACCGCGACCCCGACCGCGACCCCGACCGCGACCCCGACCGCGACCCCGACCGCGACCCCGACCGCGACCCCGACCGCGACCCCGACCGCGACCCCGACCGCGACCCCGACCGCGACCGCGACCCCGACCGCGACCGCGACCGCGACCACGACCGCGACCACGACCGCGACCACGACCGCGACCACGACCGCGACCCCGACCGCGACCCCGACCGCGACCCCGACCGCGACCCCGACCGCGACCCCGACCGCGACCCCGACCGCGACCCCGACCGCGACCCCGACCGCGACCCCGACCGCGACCCCGACCGCGACCGCGACCCCGACCGCGACCCCGACCGCGACCGCGACCCCGACCGCGACCGCGACCCCGACCGCGACCCCGACCGCGACCGCGACCCCGACCCCGACCGCGACCCTGACCCCGCCCTCGCCCTCGACAGACGGAGGCGGTACTCCTCGGCGCGTTCACGTGAGCGCGGCGGGTCAGTACCCGTGCCCGCCGCGGTGCTCGCCCTCGCGGACCTTCCCGCGGAACACCCAGTAGATGAGGCCGGTGTAGCCGAGGACGAACGGCATCCCCATGGCCGCGATGATGGCCATGTTGCGGAGCGTCGGCGCGGTGGAGGAGCCGTTGCGGATGGTGATGGAGAAGGCTGGATCCAGCGTCGACGTCACGAGGTTCGGCCACTGCGCGAGGCCGAACAGCACGACGAGCGCGACGATGGTCGCCGCGGACGACACGAACGCCTGGCCGTACCGCCGCAGGTACACGGCGCGTGGCACGTTGCCGGCGGCGAGCACGTTCAGCACCACCACCACCCACCCCCAGCGGAGCTCGGCGAGGTTCGCGGTGGCGCGCGGGATGGCCACGAGCGTGAAGATGGTGGTGAGCAGGTAGAGCGTCGAGAACACCCCCGCCGCGGTCCAGGCCCAGCGGCGCACGTCCTCGTGCAGCTCGCCCTCGGTCTTGAGGAGCAGCCAGGTCGCGCCGTGCAGGGCGAACAGGGAGAGCGTGAAGGCGCCGACGAGCAGCGCGTACGGGGAGAGGAGCCCGAGCAGCGCGATCTGCGCCTCGCCGTCCGCCCGCACCGGCAGGCCGCGCATGAGGTTCGCGATGGCCGCGCCGAACAGCAGCGGCGAGAGCGCGCTCGCCGCGAAGAAGGCGACGTCCCAGGTCGTGCGCCACGCCCTCGACGGCCGCCGGCTGCGGAACTCGATGGCGACGGCCCGGAAGATGAGGGCCAGGATGAGCAGCATGAACGGGGTGTAGAGCGCGCTGAAGGTCGTCGCGTAGGCGCGCGGGAACGCCGCGAACAGCGCGCCGCCGAACGTGACGAGCCACACCTCGTTCCCGTCCCACACCGGCCCGATGGAGTTCAGCAGCACCCGCCGCTGCTCGTCGCGGCGGGCGAGGAGGTAGAGCGTGCCGACCCCGAGGTCGAACCCGTCGAGCACCGCGTAGCCCGCGAGCAGCACGCCGAGGAGGGCGAACCAGAGCACCTGCAGGTCCATCAGTGCCTCCCCTCGCCGGCGAGGTGACCGCCGCCCGGCTCCTCGTAGGTGGCCGCCACGTCCACGAGCTCCTTGCCCTTCGTCTTCCCGGGAGGCGGCGCCGCGGGCGGAGGGCCGGCCTGGATCTTGGCGTTCATCACGTAGAGCCACACGAGGAGCAGCCCGAAGTAGACGAGGCCGAAGAGGATCACCGACTGGAGCACCTGGCCCGCGGTGACCGAGGGCGAGAAGGAGTGCTCGGTGCGCAGCAGGTTCCACACGGTCCACGGCTGGCGCCCCACCTCCGCGACGATCCAGCCGAGCTGGTTCGACGCGTAGGTGCCGAGCACCGCGAACACGAAGATCCAGAGGAGCCAGCGGGTGCGGAAGAGCGTCCCCTTCCGCTTCAGCCAGAGGCCGACGAGGGTCACGGCGATGAACGCAGTGCCGAGCGCCACCATCAGGTGGAACGCGTGGAAAGGCACCGTCACCGGAGGGCGCGCGTCCGGCGGCACCGAGGCGAGCCCCTGGATCGGGGCGTCGGGGTCGCGGTGGACGAGCAGCGAGAGGCCACCCGGGATGGCGACGCCGAGCGCGACGCGGCCCTCCTCCGGCCGCGGGACGCCGAACAGGTGCAGGTCCGCCGGCCCGTCCTCGAAGTGCCCCTCCATGGCGGCGAGCTTCGCGGGCTGGTGCTCCGCCACCACCCGGGCGCTCATGTCGCCGGTGACGAGGAGGAGCAGGGAGAACACCGCCGCGAACGGGAGCGCCACCGAGAAGCTGCGCTTCGCGAACTCCTCGTGGCGCCCGCGCAAGAGGTAGAAGGCGGAGATGCTGAGGACGAAGAACGCCCCCAGCACGTACGCTCCGTTGAGCGTGTGCAGCAGCCGCACCACGCTCGACGGGTTCAGCACCGCGTCCCAGAAGCCGGTGATCTCGGCGCGCCGCGCGGCGCCCTCGCCGGCGAGCCGGAAGCCGGCGGGCGTCTGCTGCCAGCTGTTCGCCACCACGATCCAGACCGCCGAGAACACCGAGCCGGCCGCGACCAGCGTCGCCGCGATGAAGTGCATGCGCGGCGAGACGCGGTCCCAGCCGAAGACGAGCACGGCGAGGAAGCCCGACTCGAGGAAGAAGGCGAAGATCCCCTCCGCGGCCAGGGCCGAGCCGAAGATGTCGCCCACGAAGGTGGAGTAGCGCGACCAGTTGGTGCCGAACTGGAACTCCATCACGACGCCGGTGGCGACGCCGATGGCGAAGTTCGCCGCGAAGAGCGCCGTCCAGAAGTGCGCCGCCGAGTGGTAGACGGGGTCCTTCGTTCGCAGATAGCGCCAGAGCAGGACCGCGATCACGCCCGCCAGCCCGATGGTGAGCGGCGGGAACAGGTAGTGGAACATGATCGTCAGCGCGAACTGCACGCGTGAGAGCGTGAGGACGTCCATCGGGCGGCTCCGGCGCGGGAAGCCCCGCGCTGCTGGGAGACATCCAAGTTGCGCGCCCCGCGGAGTGCGGTGAAGCACGGAGTGACGTGCCGGGCGGGCCTGCGCGCCGGCGCGCGTCCCAGGCCGCCGGGAGGCCCTTCACGCCTCTAACGGGACTCGACAGGTCGCGGCCCGCCGGACAACGGAGGGCCACGCCCGCGCGCGGGCGAGGAGGAGCCATGCCCCAGCCCGTCAAGCCGATCCCCGAGGGTTACCACTCCATCACGCCTTATCTCATCGTGAAGGGTGCCGCGAAGGCCATCGACTTCTACGTGGCCGCCTTCGGCGCGACCGAGCTCTTCCGCATGGCACGGCCCGACGGTCGCGTGGGGCACGCCGAGATCCGCATCGGCGACTCGGTGGTGATGCTCGCGGACGAGCACCCGGAGATGGGCGCGCGCAGCCCGCAGACGATCGGTGGGACGCCGCTGTCGCTCCTCCTCTACGTGCCGGACGTGGACGCGGTGGTGGCGCGGGCGGTGGCGGCCGGCGCGCAGCTCACCCGACCGGTCGCCGATCAGTTCTACGGCGATCGGTCGGGCATCCTCACCGATCCGTTCGGCCATTCCTGGTTCGTCTCGACGCACGTGGAGGACGTCCCGCCGGACGAGCTGGAGCGGCGGGCGTCCGCTCAGAAGCCGTGAGCGGCGCGCCGGTGCCCGCCGCTATTCCGGAGGGCCCTCGCCCTCGACGCCGCCGTACGCGCGCGGGTCGAGGCCGTGCCGGAAGGCGATGCTGATCCGCGGGCCGGCCCGCGCGACCTTCGGGATGCTGTGCTGCCAGGTGCGCTGCGTCCGGCCGCCGGTGACGAGCAAATCGCCGCGCCCGAGCGCGAAGGCGAGGCTGCGCCCGCCCGCCCTCCTGCGCAGCAGGAGGCGGCGCGGCTCGCCCAGCGACACGAGCGCCACGATGGGCTCGGCGATCTGCTTGACGATCCGGTCGCCATGCCAGGCCACCCCGTCCGCACCGTCCCGGTACAGGTTGAAGCCGGCGGAGTCGAGCTCGACGCCGTACCGGCGCGAGAGGGCGAGGCGCATCTCTTCCACGATGGGCGGCACGAGCGGCTCGCCAGAGGCGGCGCTCCACGGCGACGTGAGGCGCGGCTCCTGCAGCTTGCGGTCGTACATCCTGCGCGAGCGCTGACCCCAGCGGCGGACCCGAAGGACCTCCTCGAACAGCGCGTCCGACCCGCTCACCCAGCCCGGGGCGAGCTCGATCCAGCTCTCCTCGTCGAGCGCTATCCGGCGCACGGCTCCGAACGAGCGGTCGAACGAAGGCGCGGCGGCATCGAACAGGCCGGGCTGGAATGGAACGGTCGGCACTCGCTCCAGATAACCGCCCGCCACGCGGATTCCACGGCGGCCGGCGGGCGCCCCGCGAGGACGATCTCCCCCGCCCGTGCCCTTCGTCGAGGCGGCGGTGCGATGGGGCGGCGAGGAGCGGGCGGCCTTACGTTGGGTTCGTGTCGAAGGCCTTCACCAGCGAGGAGACGCCCGAGCAGACCCCGATGGTGCGGGGCCCGCCGCGGGTGGCGCCGGGCGAGGTGCGGTACGTCACGCCGGAGGGGCAGGCGGCGCTTCGCCAGGAGCTGGAGGCCCTCCGCGACGCACGCGCGGAGGCGGCGCGCCTGCCGGAGCATGCGCGCGCGGCCCGCCTCGCGGAGCTCGAGCGGCGAGCGGCGCTGGTCGAGGGAACGCTCGCCGCGTTGACGGTCCTCGGTCCTGAGAGCGCGCTGGAGGGGAAGGTCGGCTTCGGGACGTGGGTGGTCGTCGAGGACGAGGACGGCCGAGCGCTCACCTGGCGCATCGTGGGCCCCGACGAGGCCGACCCGCGGCGGGGGATGGTGAGCGTGCACTCTCCCGTCGCGCGGGCGCTGCTCGGGCACGAGGCGGGGGACGACGTGGAGGTGGAGCTCCCGGCCGGACGGCGTGGTTACTCCGTGATCGAGGTACGGCGCACCGCGCCGTAGCGCGGTGGCTCCGGCCTCTGACCGGTTTGGGCCTCCCACGAACACGGCAGGCCCCCCTCCCTCGCGTCGGCCGTGGCTCCCCGGTTACCATCCCGCCATCAGGTGCGCGTTTCACGATAGCGCACGCGCAGTGAATCCGACGGTCCGGTGAGCCGCATGGGCGGAGCGAGGGTGACCCGAGGCCTGCGGACCCGCGCCGCCGCCGTCGCGCTGGCCATCCTCGCCGGATGCCTCGAGGCGCACGGGCAGCCCTCACGCGGACCCCTCCCCGCGAACGCCCCCCAGGTGCTGTTCTTCGGGTCGAGCACCGTCGCCGGCTCGGGCGCGACCGCCACCCACCGGCGGTGGACGTCGCTCCTCGCCCGCCGGGTGGGCTGGCGGGAGATCAACGCGGGGCTCTCCGGCTCGACGCTCACGGAGGTGCCCGGACGCGCCGCGGCCTCGGGCGAGGTGCGCTGGCGCGCGCTCGCCGCCAGCGGCATCCACCCCTCCGTCGTCGTGCTCATGTACGGCGCGAACGACGCCGTCGCCTCGATCCCCATCGGCGAGGCCAGCGTGCCCGGCACCTTCCGTCACGCCGTCGCGGCGGTGCTGCGTGGGCTCGGCGAGGCGTTCCCGGACGCGCTGCTCGTGGTGTGCACTCCCCAGCCCGGCCGCCGCCTGCAGCAGCACCGCCGAGCCCCGTACGACGCCGCGCTCGTGCAGGAGGCGCGGGCCGCGGGGGCGGTGGTGGTGCGCGGGGACGACGCGTTCGCCGCGGAGGCGCTGCCGCGGTTCGCCGCGGACGCCATCCACCTGAACGACGAGGGCCACGCCGCGCTCGCCGCGCACCTCGAGCGCGCGCTCCGCGCGGAGCAGGTGATCCCCGGCGCTCGGCTCGCGCGCGCCGAGCGGCGGCGGGCGCCCACGACCCCGTGAGCGCTGTCGGGGTGCTCGGCTCGCCCTTCGACAGGCTCAGGCGAGCGCGCCGGGATCCTACCGCTCGACCACGAGCTTCTCCTCCCCGGCCTCCTCCGCCGCGTCCACCCGCTGCGGCTCCGCCCGATCGCCGGGCCTCGCCACGCGCCAAATCCAGTCCGGCCCGGGGCGCAGCACGGCGTGGACCTTGAGCGGGATGCGCGAGGAGCGCGGATCGATCTCGTGGTGCTGAGGCAGGTTGAGGTAGTAGAGCCGCGTCCCCACCCCGAAGCGCAGGCGGCAGAGCGGCGCGCCGCCGAAGTCGTCGACCTGGTACTCCTCGTGCCGCACCTGGGCGAGCCGGTGGTGCGGCCCGATCACCACGGAGGACATGCCGTAGGTGGCGCCCGGGTCGCGCTCTCCCATGACGCTCTCGCCGGAACAGTTGCCGAACACCGTCACCGTCTCGCGCACGCCCGGGGTGTCCTCGAGGTACTCGCCGTAGAACCCGGCGAGCACGTCGCGGTAGACGCGGTGCTCCGGCTTGGGGTTGCTCTGCACGACGAAGAGCGCGTCGAGCGTCTGGCGCGAGCGGAAGAAGAGCTGGTTCGCGTGGTCGATGATGGCGCGGATGTTCGACTGGTAGAGGTTCCGGTACACGTAGTCGAGGCAGACGAGCACCATGAAGTTGAAGGGCGTCGCCTCGTTGCGGAACAGCCAGAGGTGCCGGCCGCGGTACTGGTCCTCGTACTTGTCGAGGAACTCCTCGGCGCGGAACGGGTGCGTCTTCGCCTCGAGGAACACCCGCAGCCGCCCTTCCGCGTCCCTCGCCGCGACACATCCGACGTTCACCGGGACGTCGAGCACGTCGCCGGAGTCGATGTCCCGATCGACGAGCGGGATCGCCTCCGCGTTGTCCTCACGGAACCGCTCGAGCAGCTCGCGGTAGGTGCGGAGCCGCACGTGCTCGAGCCCGAACATGGTGACGGTGCTCGGGCGGAAGCGGGAGACCGCGTCGAGCAGGTCGTCCAGCCGCTCGAGCGGGACGCAGCTCTCCGGGAGCATGAGGAAGTGGAGCTTCTTGAGGTTGCCCGGCCCCTCGGCGACGAGCTCGAGCACGGAGCGGATGATGCGCCATTGCCCCTCTGGCTCGGCGATCCGCCACCCCTCCGGCGTGCGGCGGAGGCGGTTCGGGAGCTGCGCGATGAGGCAGTGGAGGTGGTGCCCGAGCGGGTACGCCAGCCGGATGCGCTTGTCGAGGATGTGGACCATCCGTTGACGCTACGGTCCGCGCGGTCCCTGCGTGAACCGCCCGCCCCCGGCGGGCCCGCGCGCGAGGGACCGCCGCGATCGCGGGGACCCCTTCGCCCTGCGCGGTCCGCCCGGCGCGTCAGGCTACGCGGACGCGCGCTTGTCCCACTTGCCCTGCCGGCGCAGGCCGTCCACGATCTCCTGCGCGCGCTCCTTCAGGGCGACGTAGTCCGTCTTGGCGACGCGGTTGAGCGGGAGCGCGCCGCTCTCGACCAGCTCGACGTGGCTCGGCCGGGCGTAGGACGCGATGCCCGCGCAGGCGGCCATCACGTCCTCCGGCGTCACGGACTGGCCGGCCACGCGCTCCACGAAGAGGACGATCGCCTCCGCCCATACGGCGTGCTCGACGCCGACGCAGGCGGCGGCGCTCACCCGGCCCTCCAGCGCGCCCACCACGTGGTTCTCGACGTCGCCGGGGAACACCTGGAAGCCCTTCGGCTTGATGGTCAGCTTCGCGCGCCCGGCGAGGCGGAGGCCTCGCTCCGTGTAGGCTCCGAGATCGCCCGTGTAGCAGATCCCGTCCTTCGAGATCGCCTTCGCCGTGGCCTCCGGATCGTTCAGGTAGCCGAGGAACACCTGCGGGCCCGCGAAGCAGATCTCGCCGACGTCGCCGGGCGGCAGCTCGCGGCCCGCGGTGCCGTCCGCGTTCAGCGGCGCGCGGATGGAGATGGGACAGAGCGGCGAGTCGAAGCCGATGCCCTCCGCCAGATCGTCCGCCGTCGCGCCGAGGGCGGTGTAGGTGCAGAAGCCGGAGGTCTCGGTCAGGCCCAGCCCCGTGCCGATCTCGGGCGCCATCTCTCGCAGCCGATCGAGGAACGCCCGCGGGACGCCTTGCCCGCCGTAGATGGCGGCGCGCAGGCTCGACAGGTCGAGGTCGCGGTAGCGCCGGTGGGCCCACTCCAGGTTGAAGAGGGCCGGGATCTGCCCCACCACCGTGACGCGGTGCTGCTCGATGGCCTCGAGGCTCTTCTCCGCGTCGAAGATGTGCAGCAGCACCGAGACGAGCCCCTCGTAGATCGCGGTCCCGAGCAGCTCGGTCGTGCAGCCGACGTGGGACGGCGGGAGGTTCACCAGCAGCCGGTCGCCCTCCTTCAGGCCGAAGCCCACGGCGAGGCCGACGTTCTGCACGAGGATGCTCTCGTGGCAGAGGAGCGCCGGCTTGGGCGAGCCGGTGGAGCCCGTGGTGAAGATGACGAGGCAGCCGTCGCGCCGCCCGACCTCCCGCCGCGCGCGGCGCACGCTCCCGAGGAGGCGCGCCTTCACGTAGGTCGCCTTGATCCCCTTCGTGAAGTCCTTCACCCACGTGGCGCCGGGGAGGATCCCGTCCGGCTCCTTCTGGAACTGGACCCAGTGGCGCACCGAGCGACACCCGCCGACCACCTCGCGGAGCACGGGCATGAGGGCCGGCGCGCCCGCGAAGAAGTAGCCCTTCGGCTGGAGCTTCTCGAGGCAGGCGCGCAGCTCGCCCGCGCGCAGGCGCAGATCCAGGGGCGCGGCGACGACGCCGATCCGGTAGCAGGCGAGGAGCAGGAACACGTGCTCCTTGAGGAGCGGGAGGCTCGTGGCGAGGACGTCGCCCTTGCGGAAGCCGCTCGCCAGGAGCTTCGCGGCGAACGCGTCCACGGCCGTGTCGAGCTGCTTCCACGTGACCGTCTCGCCGGTGTTGTGCTCGACGAGCGCGACCGCGCCGGGCGCGCGGCGGGCGTGCAGCGAGACGTAGTCGGCGATGTTCTCGAGCAGCGCGGCGGCGCGCGCGCGGCAGTCGGCGTCCTGGGCTGACGTTCTCATCCGGTAGGCTCCCCTGAGCGGGCCCACGGCGAGGGCCCGGTCGAGCGACCGGCAGGTTGTACCCCAGAACCCCGCGCCGAGAGGGCGCGTCTCGCGGTCAGCGCCCCCCGTGGCTCCTCGCGGACAGCCGCAGGGCGTCCTCGGCGCGGCGCAGCACGCGAGGGCCGTCCGAGTACGACGCCACGCGGACCGGCGGGTAGACGCGCATGCGCTCGACGAGCGCCTCCGCCTCGCTCCCGAGCAGCGCGTCGCACTCGTCGTACACGCCGCCCGGTCCCTCCTCCCGAGCGTCGTGCGGGACGAGGATCGATCGGATCTCGATCACGAGCTCGGGCGTCGGCGTCGGCACCAGCAGCGAGGCGAGGGCGCCGTGCTCGATCCGGAGCTGCTCGACGCCGGGGAGCGGCTCGCCACCGCGCGCCCTGCGGACCGCCGGCAGCAGGAGCTTCTCCTCGAGCGCGATGTGGCGGAGGAGCCCGGCGCGGAAGGCGTCGAACGCCTCGCGGTCCAGCGCGCGCTCCGGAGCGATCGCCCGGGCGAGCAGCGCGTCGAGGCGCGCGTGATCGTCGGTCAGGTGGCGGGCGATGAGGCCCGTGGCGGCGGTCGCGGACATGTCAGTCCTCCTCGTCCTCGTCCTCGGCGGCGCCCATGAGGAGCCGATGCTGCGCCTCGCGGACCATGCGATCGACGATCCGGAAGGCGGCGGCGGCGAGCTCCTCGTCGGGCCGCCCCGCGTCGCCGTCGTGGCCGGCGACCAGCAGCGCGAGGAGGCTCCAATCGTCGGCTGCGACGGCGAGGTGTGTCTCCGGCCTGTACCCGTCCGCGGTGGCGCGGAACGGCTCGAGATCCCCGTGCACCGGCCGGAGCACGAGGAGGCGCCCGCGCCGGCGCTCGCGGTGCGCCTCGACGATCCACTCGCGCCGCGCCGAGTCGCGCGTCCGCGCCGAGCCGAGCCGCCCCGCGTCGGGCCGCTGCAGCGCGTCCCAGGCCGCTCGCGCGTCGGGCGCGAGGGCGCTTCCGTTCGGGTACGAAGCGTCACCCGCGGAGTAGCGCTGGAGGATCTCGGCGGGCTCGTAGGGCATCGGGACCTCCGGCGCATGGAGGCGGCGGCGGCAGCCTCGGTGCTGGTGTCCTAGGCAGGGAGCCGGCGAGCGTCAATCCGTTCGCGCCCACACGAGCGCACCCGGCCACACACCGCGGCGCCATCCCGACGGAATGAGGCGCCGGCGGCGGGCTGTTCTCCCGGGAGCCGCCCTCCCCAGTGAATCGTCCAGGCGTCCGTCACGGCGGACGCGGAAGGAGACGTACGTGCGTTTCATCTCGCGCCTCCCCGCGCTCGCCGCGGTCCTCGCGCTTCCCCACCTCGCGCAGGCCGCGAGCGTCGTGCGCGGGCCGTTCCTGCAACAGACCACGCCCACCTCCACGCTCGTCGTCGTGACGACCGACGCGGCCGCCCACGTCGAGGTGATCGCGGAGCTCCCCGGCGGCGGCCAGGCGCGCGTCGCGAGCGACGGCACGAAGCACCTGCTGCGCCTCGAGGGCCTCACTCCGGCGGCCACCACCCCGTTCCGCGTGACCGTCGACGGCGGGGGGGCTGGCGAGGGCGCGGTGCGGACGCCAGGCGTCCCCGGCACGGAGGCGGCGCGCCACGCGGTGCTCGGCGCGACCGCCGACACGGGATCCGCCGGACCGAACGCGCGCGCGAACGTCGCCCGCCTGAAGGCGCGGGGCGTCGAGGCGGTGCTCACGATGGGCGACAATTCGTATCCGGACGGCGCGGTGGCCGAGTGGGACACGACGTTCTTCGGCGTGTGGAAGGACCTCATGCCGTACGCCACGCTGTGGACCGGCGTCGGCGACCACGAGTACCGGGTGCCGTTCGCCCAGCCGTACCTCGACGCGGTCGAGCTGCCCTCGGGGCCGCAGGGCGAGCGGTACTACTCGTTCGACTGGGGAGACCTCCACGTCGTCGCGCTCGACACGAACTGCATCTCGCCGATGAACCCGAGCGAGATGGGCTGCGACGCGGCGACGATGGTCGCCTGGCTGGACGCGGACCTCGCCGCGACGAAGGCGCCGTGGAAGATCGTCACCATGCACCGGCCGGCGCTCGCCACGGGCAAGTACGGCGTGTACCCGGAGGTCCCGCGGGCGCTGCTCGCGATCTTCGAGGGCCGCGGCGTCGACCTCGTGCTCCAGGCCCATAACCACCTGTACGAGCGGACCTGGCCGGCCTGGCAGGGCGGGCTCGTGAAGAAGGACTACGATCGCCCGGGCGCGCCGGTCTACGTCACCGCGGGCGGCGGGAGCGACTACCTGTACCAGTCGGTGATCCCGCCCGCCGAGTGGACGGCGTTCAGGGCGACGGAGTTCCAGCACCTCGTGATCACCCTGGACGGCGGCACGCTGCAGGTCGAGTCCACGCGTCCCGACGGCAGCGTCCTCGACGAGTTCCAGATCGTGAAGGACGTGCCGCCGCCGAGCTCCGACGCGGGCGCGACCCCGACGGCGCCACCGTCTCAGCCGCAGCCCTCCTCTCCCGCAGGATCGGACGCGTATCCCGTCGTGGCGGCGTCCGGCGGGGGCTGCGGCACGGGCGGAGGCGGCGCCCTGGCGATCGCCCTGGTCGGCGCGGTGCTCGCGTGGACGCGGCGGGGCCCTCGTCCCCGGCGCTGACCTCGTCCCGGGGCGCCGGGTGCGTGGCGCGGGAGCGGCTGACCTCCCTCGCCGCCCTCGGACCGGAACGTCAATGGGGCAGCGTCGGCGCCGGTGGCTCCTTCCCGGACTCCATGGCGGCCCCGTGCGCGGCCGTCGCGGCTGCCTCGAGCCGCTCCTTCAGGTTCTGGAGCAGCGTCTCGGCCTCGCGCTCGTTCGAGTGGCGCAGGAACAGCTCCGCCACGTGGCCGAGCAGCGGCAGCGGCAGCTCGTACTCGACCCTCAGGGCCACCTCGGTCCCGTGGTCGCGCTGCGTGAACGTCCATTCGAAGGTGCTCGGGATGCCCTTCTCGTTCCTGGTGACCCGGCGCCTCGGCCGCTCCACCTCGGTGGTCTCAGACCGGCCGTGGAAACGCAGGCCCGCCATCTTGTAGGTCCAGTCCCAGGCGGCTCGGCCCCCCTCCTTCAGCTCGACGTTCGTGACCTCCATCAGGCTGGGCCAGATCTCGAGCAGGTTCCTGGGATCGCTGAGGTGGTCGAAGACGCGCCCCGCCTCGACCTCGATCAGGATCTTCTTCTCGATCCGTTCCATGAGGCACCCTCCTCTACGCTCCGTGGGCGGGGAACGTAGCCATCCGCGGCGGTGGTGCTCGCCCTCTCGCCGGCAGAAATCGCGGGTGCGGGCGCGCGGGTGAGACGCGGGGGCTCGGAGCGTGCCCGGTTCGAACCCGCGCGTCCCGCTGGCGGATCGGCGGTGCGCGCCAGGCCCTGGCCGTCCGCTTGACCTGACGCCTGTCCGTTTTATAGGATGCCATCCGCTATCACGGACGCGCCGCTGTTCCCGCCGCGCCCCGAGGAGATCCAGCGGAATGGCCGTCGCCCCAACGTCAACGCGCGCCCTGACCCACCTCGACTGGCTCGAGGCCGAGGCCATCCACGTCCTGCGGGAGGTCGCCGGGCAGTGCGCGAGCCCCGCGCTGCTCTTCTCGGGCGGCAAGGACTCCATCTGCCTCCTGCGCCTCGCCGAGAAGGCGTTCCGCCCTGGGCGCTTCCCCTTCCCGCTCCTGCACGTCGACACCGGGCACAACTACCCCGAGGTGATCGAGTTCCGCGATCGCCGCGCGGCGGAGCTGCGCGAGCGGCTCGTGGTGCGCTCGGTGGAGGACTCGATCCGCGCCGGCCGGGTCGTGTTGAAGCACCCGGGCGAGTCCCGCAACAAGCACCAGTCCGTCACGCTCCTCGACGCGATCGCCGAGCTGGAGCTCGACGCGTGCATCGGCGGCGCGCGCCGCGACGAGGAGAAGGCGCGCGCGAAGGAGCGCGTGTTCTCGTTCCGCGACGAGTTCGGCGGCTGGGACCCCAAGAACCAGCGGCCCGAGCTGTGGAACCTCTACAACGCGCGCGTCCACAAGGGCGAGAACGTGAGGGTGTTCCCCATCTCCAACTGGACCGAGCTCGACGTCTGGCAGTACATCGCGCGCGAGCGGCTCGAGATCCCCTCCATCTACTTCGCCCACCGGCGCGCGGTGGTGCGCCGCGGGGGCGCCCTCGTGCCGGTGACGGACCTCACGCCGCCCCGCCCCGGCGAGCAGGTCGAGGAGCTCTCGGTCCGCTTCCGCACGGTGGGCGACATCACCTGCACCGCCCCCGTCGAGTCCACGGCCCGGACGCTCGACGAGATCGTGGCGGAGACCGCGACCACCACCATCACCGAGCGAGGCGCGACGCGCCTCGACGACCAGACGTCCGACGCCTCGATGGAGCAGCGCAAGAAGGAGGGGTACTTCTGATGCTCGCCGCCGAACGACTCCCCGCGCCCGACGCGGACAGCCTGCTCCGCTTCCTGACCTGCGGCAGCGTCGACGACGGGAAGAGCACGCTCATCGGGCGGCTCCTCCTCGACACCAAGTCCATCCTCGCCGACGCGCTGCACGCGATCGAGCGCACCTCGCGCAAGCGCGGCCTCGAGGCGGTCGATCTCTCGCTCCTCACCGACGGGCTGCAGGCGGAGCGCGAGCAGGGCATCACCATCGACGTCGCGTACCGCTACTTCTCGACCGGGACGCGCAAGTACATCATCGCCGACGCGCCGGGCCACGAGCAGTACACGCGCAACATGGTCACCGCGGCCTCCACCGCGAGCCTCGCCGTGATCCTCGTCGACGCGCGCAAGGGCGTGCTCACCCAGACGCGGCGCCACTCGTACCTCGCCCACCTGGTCGGCATCCCGCACCTCGTGGTGGCGGTGAACAAGATGGACCTCGTCGGCTGGTCCTCCGAGGTCTTCGAGCGGATCCAGGCAGACTACCTGGCGTTCGCGGAGAGGCTCGGGATCGAGGACGTGCGCTTCATCCCCATGTCCGCGCTCGAGGGCGACATGGTCGTGGAGCGCGGCCAGAACCTCGGGTGGTACCGCGGGCCGACGCTGCTCGAGCTGCTCGAGGAGGCCCCTCCCGGCCACGCCGAGGCTCCGGAGCCGTTCCGCTTCCCCGTCCAGTGGGTCTGCCGGCCGCAGACCCTCGAGCACCACGACTTCCGCGGCTACATGGGCCGGGTCGAGTCGGGCGAGATCCGGGTGGGCGACGCGGTGCAGGTGCTGCCCTCCGGCCGCTCGACGCGCGTGAAGGAGATCCGGCTCCTCGACGCGTCGCTCGCGAACGCGGTGAGCGATCAGTCCGTGACGCTGCTCCTCGAGGACGAGCTCGACGTCTCGCGCGGCGACCTCCTGGTCCGCGCCGGCGAGGCGCCCGAGCCGACCCGCAAGGTCGAGGCCATGCTGTGCTGGCTCTCGGAGCGGCCGCTCGCGACCGGGCGCCGTTACCTCGTCCGCCACACGACGCGCGAGGCGCGCGCCACGATCTCGGAGATCGCCTTCCGGGTGGACCTCGCGGAGCTCGGCGAGCGGCCCGCCGACACGCTCGCCATGAACGACATCGCGCGCGTGTCCCTCCGGCTCGCGCAGCCGATCGCCGCCGACCGGTACGCGGTCAGCCGCGCCACCGGCGCGCTCATCGTGATCGACGAGGCCACGAACGACACGGTCGCGGCGGGGATGATCCTGTGACGGCCCCCCCGCGCGAGGAGCTCGCCCGCTGGGCGGAGGCGCTCGAGGGCAAGACGCCCGCCGAGATCCTGGCGGCGGTCGCGGCCGAGTATCCCCCCGGCCGCGTCGGGTTCGCGACCGGGTTCGGGGCCGAGGGCTGCGTGCTCGTGGACGTGGCGGCCCGCGCCGGCATCCCGCTCGACGTGTTCACCATCGACACGGGGACGCTCTTCCCCGAGACCTACGCGCTCTGGAACCGCCTCGAGGCACGCTACGGGATCACCATCCGCCGCGTCGCCAGCTCGGCGGCGGACGCGCCGGTCCCGGAGGGCGCCCCCGCCCCCTGGGAGACGGACCCCGACCACTGCTGCGAGGTCCGGAAGGTGCTGCCCCTCCGCGCCGAGCTCGGCCGGTTCGACGCGTGGGTCACGGCGATCCGGCGGGACCAGACGCCCGATCGCGCCAACGCCGCCGTCGTCGAGTGGGACGAGAAGTTTCAGCTCGTGAAGGTGAACCCGCTCGCCGCCTGGTCGAGCCGCGACGTCGAGGAGCACGTGCGGGCGCACGACGTTCCCACGAACCCGCTCCACGCCCAGGGCTACCGGAGCATCGGCTGCGCCCCGTGCACGACGCCGGTGGGCGCGGGAGAGGATCCCCGCGCCGGGCGCTGGAGGGGACGGACGAAGACCGAGTGCGGGCTGCACGCGCGGCCGGCGACGGTGCTGCGGATCGCGAGCGAGACGGCGACCCCGACCCCGACCTCGACCTCGACCCCGACCCCGACCTCGACCTCGACCCCGACCTCGACCTCGACCCCGACCTCTCTCGCTTCCCCTCTCGGCGGCTACATCCTCTGGCTCACCGGGCTCTCCGGCGCCGGAAAGAGCACCCTCTCGCACGCCCTGCGCGACACGCTGGCGGCGGAGCGGCCGGTCGAGATCCTGGACGGGGACGAGGTCCGCACCTACCTGTCGGCCGGGCTCGGCTTCAGCAAGGAGGACCGCGACACCAACGTGCGGCGCATCGGCTTCGTCGCGCGCCTGCTCGCCCGGACCGGCGCCGCGGCGGTCACGGCGGCCATCTCGCCGTACGCCGCCACGCGCGAGGAGGTGCGGTCGCTCGCCGAGCGCGACGGCGTGCCGTTCGTCGAGGTCTTCGTCTCGGCGCCGGTGGCGACGCTCGCGGAGCGCGACGTGAAGGGGCTCTACCGGAAGGCGCTCGCGGGCGAGCTCACCCGGTTCACGGGCGTGTCCGATCCCTACGAGCCGCCGGCCCGCCCCGACGTGGTGGTCCGCACCGACGTCGAGACCGTCGAGGAGTCGGCCCGCCGGATCCTCGATCACCTGCGGGGGCGCGGCCTCCTTCGCGGCGCGGCAGCCGGCACCGCCGAGGTCGCCGCCTCGTGAGCGCCCGCGCACGCGCCCGCCGCGGGGTGCTCCCCGGGTTCGGGCTCTCGACCGGCTTCACCGTGCTGTACCTGTGCCTCGTCGTGCTCGTCCCGCTGTCGACCGTGGCGCTGCGGTCGAGCACGCTCGGGCTCTCCGACGCGTGGGCCGTCGTCGCCTCGCCGCGCGCCCTCGCCTCCTATCGGCTGAGCTTCGGCGCCTCGCTCGTCGCGGCGTCGCTGAACGTCGTCTTCGGCGTGCTCGTCGCCTGGGTCCTCGCGCGCTACCGGTTCCCTGGCCGCACCTTCGTCGACGCGCTCGTGGACCTCCCCTTCGCGCTCCCCACCGCCGTGAGCGGCCTCGCGCTCACCGCGGTGTACGGCCCCACCGGCTTCGTCGGGCGCCACCTCGAGCGCGTCGGCATCCGGGCGGCGTTCTCGCCCCTGGGCGTCACCATCGCCCTCACGTTCATCGGCCTGCCGTTCGTCATCCGGACGGTGCAGCCGGTCCTCGAGGACCTGGATCCGGAGCTGGAAGAGGCGGCGGCGGTGCTGGGCGCGACGCGCTGGCAGACCTTCCGGCGCATCCTCCTCCCCGCCGTCGTCCCCGCCGCGCTCACCGGGTTCGCGCTCGCCTTCGCGCGCGCGCTCGGCGAGTACGGCTCGGTGGTGTTCATCTCCGGGAACATGCCGCTCCGGACGGAGATCGCGCCGCTCCTCATCATGACGCGGCTCGAGCAGTTCGACTACGCGGGCGCCGCCGCGATCGCGACGGTGCTCCTCGGCGCGTCCTTCGTCCTGCTGGTGTCGATCAACCGGCTTCAGGCCTGGACGCGGACGCGCACGGGGACGGCATGACCTCGCCCGCCCTCGCGCGCTCCGAGCTCGTCCCGCCGGCGGCCGCCTCGCTTCCCCTGCCCGACGCGGCCGGCGTCGGGCCGCCCCGCCTCGCCCGCCCGGCGAAGCGGCCGCGCCGGGCGACGGAGGATCCGCCCTGGGTGCGCCGGACGCTCGTCGGCCTCGCGCTGCTGTTCATCGCGGGGTTCGTGCTCGTCCCGGCCGCGACGGTCCTCGCCGAGGCGCTGCGCGGGGGGGTGACGCTCTACTGGAGGGCCCTCGTCGATCCCGACGCCCTCGCGGCCGTGAAGCTGACCCTGCTCGTCGCGGCGGTCGCGGTCCCGCTCAACGCGGTCTTCGGGCTCGCCGCGGCCTGGTCGGTGACCCGCTTCCGCTACGCCGGCAAGAGCTTCCTCGTGTCGCTCATCGACCTGCCGTTCGGCGTCTCGCCGGTCATCTCCGGGATGATGACCGTGCTCCTCTTCGGCGCGCACGGATGGCTGGGGCCGTGGCTCATCGCCCACGACGTGAAGATCGTGTTCGCGGTGCCCGGCATCGTCCTCGCGACCGTCTTCGTGACCTTCCCCTTCGTCGCGCGGGAGCTCATCCCGTTCATGGAGGCGCAGGGGGTCGAGGAGGAGGAGGCCGCCCTCGTGCTCGGCGCCAGCGGATGGCAGATCCTCACCCGCGTCACGCTGCCCAACGTGAAGTGGAGCCTCCTGTACGGAGTCATCCTCTGCAACGCCCGCGCGATGGGCGAGTTCGGCGCCGTCTCCGTGGTCTCCGGCCACATCCGAGGCGTCACGAACACCCTCCCGCTCCAGGTCGAGATCCTGTACGGCGAGTACGCCTTCCAGGCGGCCTTCGCGGTGGCGTCGCTGCTCTTCGTCCTCGCCCTCGTCACGCTCGTCGCGAAGCGCGCGCTCGAGTGGAACCCTCGAGCCGGGCGGCGCGCCGTCCCGCGGAGCACCCCATGAGCATCGCCGTCAGCGGCGTGCACAAGGCGTTCGACGGGAACCCCGTCCTGCGCGACGTCTCCCTGGAGATCCCGGAGGGCGAGCTCGTCGCGCTCCTCGGGCCCTCCGGCTGCGGGAAGACGACCCTGCTCCGCATCATCGCCGGCCTGGAGGCCGCCGACGCCGGCGAGGTGCGGCACGGCGGCGAGGAGGTCTCCGCGCGCAGCGCCCGGGAGCGGAACGTCGGCGTGGTGTTCCAGCACTACGCCCTCTTCCGGCACATGACGGTGGAGGAGAACGTCGCGTTCGCGCTCCGCGTGCGGAGGAGGCCCCGCGCCGAGATCTCGGCGCGCGTCACGGAGCTGCTCCGGCTCGTGCAGCTCGACGGCCTCAAGGGCCGCTACCCGCGGCAGCTGTCCGGCGGGCAGCGCCAGCGCGTGGCGCTGGCGCGCGCCCTCGCCACCGAGCCGCGGATCCTCCTCCTCGACGAGCCGTTCGGCGCGCTCGACGCCCGCGTCCGCCAGGAGCTCCGCCGCTGGCTGCGCCGGCTCCACGACGAGCTGCACGTCACGAGCGTCTTCGTGACGCACGACCAGGAGGAGGCGTTCGAGGTCTCCGACCGCGTCGTGCTCATGAACAGCGGGCGCGTCGAGCAGATCGGCACGCCGGCGCAGGTGTTCGAGGAGCCGGCGAGCCCGTTCGTGATGCGCTTCCTCGGCGCCGTGAACGCGTTCCACGGCTGGGTCGAGGGCGACCGCGCGTACGTGAACGACCTCGAGTTCGCCGCGCCCGCCGCCGCCACGAGCCGCGCCCAGGCGCACGTCTTCGTGCGCCCCCACGAGATCGAGATCCACCGCGCGCCCGTCCCCGGCTCCTTCGCGGCGAACGTCGAGCGCGTGCTGCCGCTCGGCGCGGCCGTGCGCGTCGAGCTCTCCGCGCCCGGGTTCGGCGGCGCCGTCGAGGCGGAGCTGGATCTCCGCAAGAGCGAGGCGCTCGCGCTCGCCCCCGGCGACGCCGTCCACCTCGCGCCGCGGCGCGTGCGGGTCTTCCCCGCGGGCGGCGGCGAGCTCGACAGCCTCACCGCGAGCGGGCTGTGACGGCGAGGCGCAGCTCCGCGGCGCTCGCGGCCTTCGGCGGCCTGGCGCTCCTCGCGGCGCTCGGCGCGTGCCGCGGCGCCACGTCGGAGAAGCCCGCGCGCGCCGAGCTGCTCAACGTCTCCTACGACTCGACCCGCGAGCTCTACGGGGAGGCGAGCGCGGCGTTCGCGCGTCGATGGAGGTCGCGCACGGGCCAGGAGGTCACCGTGAGGCAGTCGCACGGCGGCTCCGGCAAGCAGGCCCGCTCGGTGATCGACGGGCTGGAGGCGGACGTGGTGACGCTCGCGCTCGGCTACGACGTCGACGCGCTCGGCAGGGCCGGGCTCGTCGCGCCGGACTGGGCCGGGCGGCGCCCCGGCGGCGCCGCGCCCTTCACCTCCACGATCGTCTTCCTCGTCCGCGAGGGGAACCCGAAGGGCATCCGCGCCTGGGACGACCTCGTGAAGCCGGGCGTCCAGGTGATCACGCCGAACCCGAAGACGTCGGGCGGCGCGCGCTGGAGCTACCTCGCCGCGTGGGCCCACGCCCTCGAGAAGGGCGGCGGCGACGAGGCCCAGGCGCTGGCGTTCGTCCGCGCCCTCTACGCGAACGTGCCGGTGCTCGACTCGGGAGCGCGTGGCTCCACGACGACGTTCGTCGCGCGCGGGATCGGCGACGTGCTCCTCGCCTGGGAGAGCGAGGCCCTGCTGGCGATGGAGAAGCTCGGTCACGGCGGCCTCGAGCTCGTCGTGCCCGAGGAGAGCATCCTCGCCGAGCCGCCGGTGGCGGTGGTGGATGCCGTCGTGGAACGGCATGGCACGCGCGAGCTCGCGGAGGCGTACGTGCAGTTCCTGCACTCGGAGGAGGGCCAGGAGATCGCCGCGCGACACCACTATCGACCGCGCCTGGCCTCGGTGGCGGCCCGGTACGAGGACCGCTTCCCCAAGCTACGGCTGTTCACCGTGGACGCCGTCTTCGGAGGCTGGGCGAGCGCGCAGGCGAGGCACTTCGCGGACGGCGGCCTGTTCGACCAGATCCACGCGCCGGGCCGCTGACGGACCTGCACCAGCCGCTCGGGCGCGCGGGCGAGGGGTGTCCGGGCGGCCTCGCGCCCTCCTCGTCCTTCGCGGCGAGACACCCGCGCGCGTTCCGCTCGCTCACCGAGCCCTTCCGGGCGCCCCCCGACGACCGCGGGCAGCGTCTTGATCGTCGTCAATTAGCGGAGCACCGTGGCTCACCGGCTGCGTCCGGTGGCCGGAACTGGAGGTCGTCGCCATGGCGCACATCTCGATCAAGCGGTTTTCCTCTCCCGACGAGACCCGTCCGTTCGCGGACAAGGGACACGCGGAGATCCTGAGGTTCGGCGAGGGGACCGTCGGCCGAGGCGTCTTCGAGCCGGGCTGGCGATGGTCGACGCACGTGAAGCCGATCGCCGGCACGCGGAGCTGCCAGGCCGCGCACTCCGGCTACGTGGTCTCGGGCCGGATGCACCTCGTGATGGACGACGGCGAGGAGGCGGAGATGGCCGCAGGCGACTACGTCACCATCCCGCCCGGCCACGACGCATGGACGGTCGGGGACGAGGCCTGCGTCATCATCGACGTCGCCGGCATGGAGCACTACGCCGAGGGCCGCACCGCCTCGCGCGCCCAGCAGGGCACGGAGGCGCAGCCGCCCGCGCACCACTAGGGCAGCGAACCGGCCACCGCCCGCGGGCCGAGCGCTCACCCGACCTGACGCAGCAGGCCACCCTCGACGCGGAGCGCGGCGCCGTTCGTCGCCGAGGAGAGCGGGCTCGCCAGGTACGCCACGAGGTGCGCCACCTCGCGGGCGTCGATGAGCCGCTGGAGGAGGGACGCCGGGCGGTGCCTCTCGAAGAACTCCCGCTCCACCTCGGCGTCGCTCGCGGCCGGGTTCGAGGACATGCGGTGGAGGAACTCGACGATGCCCGCCGACCGCGTCGGCCCGGGCAGCACCACGTTCGAGGTGATCCGGGTTCCCTTCGTCGTCTCCGCGATGCCGCGCGCGACCGCGACCTGCGCCGCCTTGGTCATCCCGTAGTGGATCATCTCCGCCGGGATGGCGAACGCCGACTCGCTCGAGATGAAGAGGATCCGGCCCCAGCCGCTCGCGCGCATACCGGGCAGGTAGGCGCGCGAGAGCCGCACGCCGCTCATCACGTTCACCTCGAAGAGCCGCGCCCAGTCCGCGTCCGGGATCTCCTCGAACGGCCTCGGCTCGTAGACGCCGAGGTTGTTCACGAGGATGTCCGCCCGCGGCACCGCTCGCACCAGCGCCGCCGCACCTTCCGCGGTCCCGACGTCGGCGGCCACTCCGCGGACCCGGTCGCGCACGCTGTCGGGGAGCGCGGCGAGGGCGCCCTCGAGCGTCTCCCGCGAGCGCCCGGTGACGACGACGTGAGCCCCCTCGGCCGCGAGCTCGGCCGCGATGGCGTGCCCGATCCCCGCCGTGCCGGCGGTGACCACGGCGGTCCTTCCCGCGAGCTGCAAGTCCATGCCATCCCTCCCGTCCCAGCACCGGGTCGCGGTCGAGCTCGATCGCGCGCCGCCGGTGCGCTCGCCCGTCCGTCAGCCGCGCGGTGGACCCAGACCCGGGTTCTAGGCCCGCTCCTCGTCCGGCACCACCCTGCGGAAGCTCCGCCACAGCACGAGGTCGTAGAGGATCTTCAGCCCGCCCGAGACGAAGAACGGGACGGACGCGAGCGCCGCGCTCGCGTAGAGCGGGCCGGCCGCGAGCGGGGCGAGGGCGGCGCCGATGGTGCGCGCGATGCCGGTCACGCCCGCCGCCGCGGAGCGCTCGTCGGGCGCGACCACCGCCATCGTGTACGACTGGCGCGTGGGGACGTCCATCTGCGAGATCGAGAACCGTAGCAGCAGCACGCCGATCGCGAGCGGCAAGGTCGGCATCAGCGGCACCATGACGAGGAGCACGTTCGACGGCAGGTGCGTCGCGACCATGGTGTTCACGAGCCCGATGCGGCGCGCGATCCAGGCGGCGGAGAGCGCCGAGACGCCGGCGAGCAGGTTCGCGCCGAAGAAGATCGCGCCGAGCTTCGCCGGGCCCACGCCGAAGCGGGCGTGGAACCACCAGGCGACGAAGCTCTGCACCACGAAGCCGCCGGCGAAGGCGTCCAGCGAGAAGAGCGCGGAGAGGCGGAGGACCGTCCCGCGCGAGCGGTGCAGCCCGAGCCGCGCGGGGGCGGCCGCGCCTCGGGTCGCCGGCCGCGCCTCGACCGCGGGCGTGAGGCGGGTGAACACCGCCGCGAGGGCGAGCCCCGCGACCCCGTACGCCGCCATCACGGCGCGGTAGCTCGCGAGCGGCGCGACGCCCCGCGCCTGCAGCCCGCCGGCCAGGGCTCCCCCGGCGAGCGCGCCGAGCGCGGTCGCCCCGGCCCCGGCGAGCTGGTACCAGGCGAAGGCGGAGGTCCGCCGCGCCGGGGGCAGCTCCTGCGCGAGCGCCGCCTGCTCGACCGCGAGGAACGGCCCGACCTCGTTGCCGGACGGGCTCACCACGCCGACCGTGGCCGCCAGGAGGAGGAGCGCGAACGACGTCGTGGCCGCGAAGATCCCGCCCGCGAGCGCCATGAGCACGGCGCCGAGGACCAGCATGCGCCGCCGGCCCCAGCGATCCGCGCGGGTGGTGATCCAGAACGAGAGCGCCGTGTCGCCGAGCAGCGTCAGCGTGAAGAGCGCCCCGATCGCCCGTTCGCCGAAGCCCGCCGCGGAGAGGTGGAGCGCGAGCACGACCGACACGAGCCCGTACGCGAAGAGCCGGAGGGAGCGCGAGAGGAAGAGGACCGGGACGTCGCGCCGAGCCGCCGGGGCGCGCGTCATCGCCGGGGATCCGGCGCCGTCCGCACCATGCGATCGAGGAGCTTCTCGAGCGCCTGGGCCGGGACCTCGCACACGCCGGAGTGCACCGGTCCGACCTGGATGACCGTGCTCCGCGGCGCGACGAGCCAGTGGAAGCGCTCGCGGAGTGACAGCCCGCCGATGGGCCCGCTCCCCTCCCCGCCCGCGGCGACGCGCGAGAGCGCGGCGAGGTGCTCCTCGACGAGCGGCAGATCCACCCCCGGGAAGAGCGCGCGGACGCGCTCCCGATCGAGCTCGACGCGCGCGGCGAGGAAGTCCTGCGCGAGGCAGAACAGGATCACGCCCGCGTTCACGAACTCCTCCCGCTCGACGCGCGGGACGACGCGGACGATCGCGTAGTCAAACGAGCAGCGCGCGGGCACGGTCCGCCTCCTCCGTGAAGAGCTCCGCCACGGCGAGCCGCCGCTCCAGGTGTCCCACGTACGCGGCGCGGTGCTCCGCCACCGTCGCGAAGCGGGGCTCGCCCTCGAGCCAGGCGTCCGGCACCTCCCCGACCGCGCGCGCGATGGCGCCGTTCGCGAGCCTGGGAGCGAGGCGCGCGGCCGCGGCGGGGAGCTCCGCGGCCCACGCCAGGAGCACGTGGTCCTTCACGGCCCGGAACGGCGTCAGCGCAGGATCGGGCGCCTCCGGCCAGGCATGGTGGAAGTAGAGGGACGCGCCGTGGTCGATGAGCCACAGCCGCCGGTGCCAGCAGAGGAGGTTCGAGTTCCGCGCCGTCCGGTCGACGTTCGTCACGAGCGCGTCGAAGAAGACGATCTCCGACGCCTCCGCCGCCGAGGGCGCCGGGCCGGCCACCGGATCGAAGCTGGCGCTCCCGGGCAGGTAGTCGAGGCCGACGTTCACGCCGACGCTCGCCTTGAGGAGGTCGCGGATCTCCTCGTCCGGCTCGTTCCGCCCGAGCTCCGCGCCGATCTCGAGCCGGACGAGCTCCGGGACGGGCAGCCCCGCCGCCCGGGCGAGCTCGCCCGCGATCACCTCCGCGACGAGCGCCTTCGGCCCCTGCCCTGCCCCGCGAAACTTCGCGACGTAGAGCCCGTCGTCGTCTCCCTCCACGATGGCGGGGAGCGACCCGCCCTCCCGGAGCGGCGTGACGTAGCGGGTGGCGGTGACCGTCCTCATCCCGGCAGGTTACCGCGGAGGCGGTCCGCTCGCCGGAGGATCTGGCGAGGGTGAGGGCGGGGGCGAGGCGCGGTCGAGGTCGGGGTCGAGGTCGGGGTCGAGGTCGGGGTCGGGGTCGGGGTCGAGGTCGGGGTCGGGGTCGGGGTCGAGGTCGAGGTCGAGGTCGGGGTCGGGGTCGAGGTCGGGGTCGGGGTCGGGGTCCTCTCGATTCATCACATCCCACGGCGACAGCACCCGCATGCCGGCAGGTCGTGTGCCGTCGCCCGTACGCAGACGGGGCTCGGGCATCGAGGGGAGAAGCGCTCGCGCCGGCGCGCCTGTGCCCATCATGCGGTGCGTCTTCACCGGCGTCGGCGGTGACTGGGCAGCGGGCAGAGCAGGTCCGAGAAATTGCGCGCACGCTCGGCCAACGGCGGCATTCACTCAAAGTCCTTGCTATCTCCAGCGACAGCTCTTGCGAGCCACGCGAGTCCCAGTTGCGGTGGGTGAACGTCGCCCTCTTGACGAGGTTCGAGGCGAAGCGCGCTTCGACGTCCGCGGTACGTCGAGAGCACGTACCTCGCGAGCGCAGGCAGGCCGCGCCGTGCGCGTCCGGCGCGCCGCGTGGACGGCGAAGGGGCGGGGCCGGAAAACGGCGCAGGCGCGATCCTGGCGCGTCTCAGGAGGTGCGGAAATCGCGTGTTACGAAGGGTGCACAGGAGGTGCACCATGCCCGCGATCGCCCCTTCCGCCCTCGACTCGACCCTCCTCGCCCAGCGCCTGCGCGAGCTCGCCGGCCAGGAGCGCGACGTCCAGGTCGAGTTCCTCCTCCACCTCGAGGTGTTCGATCGCCGCCGCGCGTACGTGGACGCCGGGTACCCCTCGCTCTGGGCGTATTGCCTGGAGGTGCTCCACCTGCGCGAGGGCGCTGCCGGGCGACGCATCCAGGCGATGCGGGTGCTGCGCCGGTTCCCCAGCCTCGAGGACGCCCTGCGAGATGGCCGCCTTTGCATCTCCACCGTCCAGCTGCTCGGCCAGGTGCTGACCGAGGAGAACCTGCCCGACCTCGTCGCCCGGGCCGCCTACCGCACCAAGGCCGAGGTGGATCACCTCGTCGCCTCGCTCCAGGCGCGCACCGCTCCGCGGGCGGGCCTGCGCAAGCTGCCCGACCGCGCTGCAGCCGCGAGCGCGCCGGCGCTGCCGCTGGCGGCAGTGGATGACGGACCTGCCGAGCCGCAGGAGGCGATCCCCGCGCCGGCGGCGGCTGGTGGGTCGCTGCCGCCCACGGTCTCCGCGCTGCCCGACGTTCCCCGCCCGAAGACGCGGGCGGAGACCCGCGCCGTGAGCGAGAGCGGCTGGTCGCTGCGGGTCACCATCGACGCGTCCTGCAAGGAGGACCTCGAGACGCTCACCGCGCTGCTCTCGCACAAGATCCCGGACGGCGATCTCGCGGCGGTGCTCCGCGAGGCCATCCGCTGCGCCGTCGAGACGCACGGCAAGCGCAAGGGCGCGATCGCGCCGGAGCGGCAGCGGAAGGCCGACCGGGAGACACGTCCCTCCGCCGAGTCCGCCGCGCCCACGAGCACGATCCCGGCGGCAGTGCGGCGCGAGGTCTGGAAGCGCGACGGTGGACGCTGCGCCTGGGTCGCTCCGGACGGGCGGCGCTGCGACAGCCGCTGGCAGCTGGAGCTCGACCACATCCAGCCGCTCGCCCTGGGGGGTCTCTCGACGCTCGAGAATCTCCGGGTCGCCTGCAGGTCGCACAACCTGTTGCACGCCGAACAGACCTACGGGCGCGAGCACATGGACCGCTTCCGGCGCGGAAACCTCGCCGAGCGGACGGGGCATGCCGGCACCGCGCCAGCTGCCATTCAGCAGGGCTTGTGGGCAACGTGACCGCGGTCGGCGGAACGGGAGCAAAGCCGACCGCAGCGTCTTCCGGCGACGCGGCGGACGCGCGGCGACGCCGCCTCTCCGGCCCCTCGTAGGCCGCTTTCCCTCGCTCGTACTGCTCCCTCGCGCGTGCCCACCGCGGGCGCGCGGTCGGCACCTCGTCCCGAGTCCAGGACGAGCCGATGTGATGAATGACAAGGTCGGGGTCGGGGTCGGGGTCGCGGTCGCGGTCGCGGTCGCGGTCGCGGTCGGGGTCGCGGTCGCGGTCGCGGTCGAGGTCGGGGTCGGGGTCGGGGTCGGGGTCGGGGTCGGGGTCGGGGTCGGGGTCGCGGTCGCGGTCGGGGTCGCGGTCGCGGTCGGGGTCGGGGTCGGGGTCGCGGTCGCGGTCGGGGTCGCGGTCGGGGTCGGGGTCGCGGTCGCGGTCGGGTCGTCGAGGTCCCTCGATCCGCTCCGTCGCTGACGCGACGGAGCGCAGCCTGTCCTGAGCGTAGCGGACGGAGGCCGCGGAGTCGAAGGGCTCGGGATGACCGGCGTCGAGCGATCCGATCGAGGCGACGTCGAGGTCGGGGTCGGGGTCCTTCGACTTCGCCTGGCCCTGGTGTAGCGGCTACCGCGCCGCGCCCAGGTGCCTGAGCCCCGGCCCCTCGCGGCCGGTGCGAGCGACGTACTCGGCGTATCCTCCGCCGTAGGGGATCGGCCCCTCGGGCGTGAGCTCGAGCACCCGGTTCGTGAGCGCGGAGAGGAAGCGCCGGTCGTGCGAGACCAGCAGCATCGTGCCCTCGTAGCCCGCGAGCGCACGCACCAGCATCTCCTTCGTCGTGACGTCGAGGTGGTTCGTGGGCTCGTCGAGGACCAGGAAGTTCGGCGGGTCGTAGAGCAGCTTCGCGAGCACCAGGCGCGCCTTCTCGCCGCCCGAGAGCACCTTGCAGCGCTTCTCGATCTCGTCGCCGGAGAAGCCGAAGCAGCCGGCGAGCGTGCGCAGCGAGCCGACCGACGCGCGCGGGAAGGCGTCCTGGAGCGTGTCCCAGACGGTCCGGCCGGCGTCGAGCAGCTCCATCGCGTGCTGGGCGAAGTAGCCCATCTTCACGCTCCCGCCGACCGCGACGCTCCCCGCGTCGGGCGCGGTCTCGCCCGCCACCATCTTGAGCAGGGTCGACTTGCCGGCGCCGTTCGCGCCGAGCACGCACCAGCGCTCGCCGCGCCGCACGAGGAAGTCGAGCCCGTCGTGCACCGCGCGCGCCCCGTAGCGCTTCACCACGCCGGTGAGCTTCGCCACGTCCTCGCCGGAGCGCTGCGCGGCGCGGAACTCGAAGTCCACGGTCTTGCGGACCCGGGGCGGCTCCACCTTCTCGATCTTGTCGAGCTTCTTGACGCGCGACTGCACCTGCGCGGCGTGCGAGGCGCGCGCCTTGAACCGCTCGATGAAGGCGAGCTCCTTCTTGAGCATCGCCTGCTGGCGGTCGAACTGCGCCTGCTGGTGCGCGTCGGCGATGGCGCGCTCGCGCTCGTAGAAGTCGTAGTCGCCCGAGTACGTGGTGAGCTCGCCGCCGTCGATCTCCACGATCTTGGACACGACCCGGTTCATGAACTCGCGGTCGTGCGAGGTCATGAGGATCGCGCCGTCGTAGGCCTGGAGGAACTCCTCGAGCCAGATGATCGACTCGAGATCGAGGTGGTTCGAGGGCTCGTCGAGCAGCATCGCGTCGGGGCGCATGAGGAGGATGCGCGCGAGCGCGACCCGCATCTTCCAGCCCCCGGAGAGCGCCCCGACGTCGCCGTCCATCATCTCCGTCGTGAAGCCCAGCCCGCCCAGGATCTCGCGAGCCCTCGCCTCGAGCGCGTAGCCCCCGAGCTCGTCGAAGCGCGCCTGCACGTTGCCGAAGCGCTCGACCAGGGCCTCCAGCTCGTCGCCGCGCGCCGGGTCGGCGAGGGCGTGCTCGAGCGCGTGCAGCTCCGCCGCGACCTGCGACACCGGCCCGGCGCCGTCCATGGTCTCCTCGACCGCGCTGCGGCCGGACATCTCCCCGACGTCCTGCGAGAAGTGGCCCACGGTGACGCCGCGGTCGATGGAGACGTTCCCCTCGTCCGGCTCCTCCTCGCGGGTGACGAGCCGGAACAGGGTGGACTTGCCGGCGCCGTTCGGGCCGACGAGGCCCACCTTCTCGCCGCGGTGGAGGACGGCCGACGCCTCGACGAAGAGGAGCTGGCGGCCGTGCTGCATGGAGATGCCGTCGAAGCGGATCACGGGACGGGCGTTTTCGCACGCCGCGACCTGCGCTTCAACCCGTGCCGCGCCGGACAGTCGCCCCGGCCCGGGGGCGAAGCCCGCACGGCGAGCAGGGTGGCGCTCCCCTCCCGCGCGGCGGCCACGCAGCCGCGCTAGAGGAGGAGGGTGCCGCCTGGGAAGGACTCCCACCCCGAGGAGACCCGCGCCGCGCTCGCCGAGGGGGCGCGCCTCTTCGACGCCGGCCGCTTCTTCGACGCGCACGAGGTGTGGGAGGACGCCTGGCGCGCGGAGACCGGCGCGGCGCGGCTCGCGCTCCAGGGGCTCATCCAGATCGCCGCCGGCTTTCACAAGGGGCTCGTGCAGGGCCGACCCTCCGGCATGGTGCGGCTCCTCGACACCGGGCTCCGGCGGCTCGAGGCGAGCGGCGGGATCGAAGGGCTACGACTGGCGGCCTTCCTGGCCGGGGTCGTCGCCTGGCGCGAAGGCGCGAGGCGATGGGCGGAGGGGGGCGAGCGGCCGCGGTTCCCGGCTCCCAGGCTCGGGTGACGGTCACCGGACCAGCCGGAGCGGCACCCACCCCCGCAGCGAGTTCACGAGCCACAGCCGCGCGGCGCGCTCGAGGTCGGCGACGCGCAGCACGGCCTCGCGAACCTCTCCCCGCTCGAGCAGCTCCGCGCGCAGGGTCCCGGCGAGCAGGCCCGAGTCGAGGGCCGGGGTGAGCCGCTCGCCGCCGAGCTCGACGACGAGGTTGCCGATGGTGAGCTCGGTCAGCTCGCCCTCGCGGTTCGAGAGCAGCACGTCGAAGACGTCGGGCCGCTCGGCGCGCCGGGCGTCGTACACCGCGCGGCGCGTGGTCTTGTGGAAGAGGAGCCGATCCGCGCGATCGACGGGGGCCCGCGCGAGCGCCACCGGCAGCGGCTCCGCCGACGCCGCCGGGAGCGCCGCCGACTCCGTCCGCGGCCGTCCGTCGGCCCCGACGAGGAGCCGGACGCGCGCCCCTTCGGCGGGCGCGCTCCGCGCCTCCGCGTCGAGGGCCGCTCGCACCGCCGCGAGGTCCACGGGGATCCCGAAGTAGCGCGCCGACGCCTCGAGCCGGGCCAGGTGCCGGTCGAGCCGCGCGTAGACGCCCCGCTCCAGGCGGAGGGTCTCGAGCAGCTCGAGGTCCTCCGCCGGCTCGGCGAGCACCTCGGCCTTCGCCATCGCCTCGTCCCACTCGCGCCCGGGATCCGAGCCCCAGGTGATGCCGCCGCCGACGCCGTAGGTCGCCAGGCCGCGCTCGAGGTCGAGGTCGAGCGTGCGGATCGCCACGTTGAACACCGCGTCGCCGCCCGGCGCCACGACGCCGAGGGCGCCGCAGTACGGGCCGCGCGGGCTCCGCTCCAGCGCCGCGATGATCCGCGTCGCCGCGATCTTCGGCGCCCCCGTGACCGAGCCGCACGGGAACAGGGCCGCGAAGAGCTCGGCGAGGCCGACCGCGGGAGCGAGGCGCGCCTCGACGGTCGAGGTGAGCTGCAGCACCGTCCGGTAGCGCTCGACCGTGAACAGCTCGGCCACCCGCACCGAGCCGGTTCGCGCGACGCGGCCGAGGTCGTTGCGGAGCAGGTCGACGATCATGACGTTCTCGGCGCGCTCCTTCGGCGAGGCCGCCAGCGTCTTCGCCGCACGCTCGTCCTCGGCGAGGGTCCGGCCGCGCCGGGCGGTCCCCTTCATCGGCCGGACGAGGATCGCGTCTCCGCGCCGGAGGAAGAACAGCTCGGGCGACGCGGACACCACCGCGCGCCCGTCCACGACGAGGCAGCCGGTGTACCCGCCGCCCTGCGCGCCGCGGAGCCGCTCGTGCAGCGCGAAGGGATCGCCGTCGAAGCTCCCGCGCATGCGGAAGGTCAGGTTCACCTGGTAGGCGTCCCCGCGTCCCAGCGCGGCGCGCACCGTCTCCACTCCGGCGACGTGCTCTGCGCGCGTGACCTCCGGCGCGAGCGCCCCGACGCGCGCTCCCGCGATCGCCCCCGCGGCCGGCGCCGATGGGTTCGCCGGCGCGTCGTGGATGCCGAACCACAAGAGCGGTCCCGAGCGGCCGCGGACGGCGAGCGCGGGCTCGAGCCCGGTCGCAGCCTCGTAGGCCACGTACCCAGCCGCCCATCGACCGCGGCGCGCCTCGCCTTCGACCTCCGCGAGGGCGGCCCGGACGCGGGCGGGGTCGTCGGTCGCCACGACGCGGGTGGGCTCCCCGAACTCGAGGCGGCCCAGCGGAGCGAGGTCGAGGACGGCGCGGCGCAAGGCGAGGCATCGTACCACCCGCACCTCGGGCGGCCGTCAGCGAGAGCGAGGCGCCGACGGCGAGGCGCCTCCCGCTCCGCTGCTCGGGCGCCGTCGCGCGCGGCGCCGATCTCCCGGGGAGGAGCGGACGTACGCGCGGAGAGCGCGCGGCCGTCCCGATTGCGGGACCTCGTCTTCGCCTCCAGCTTGCAGTCATGACCCACGGAGGGGGAGCGGCATGACGACGAGGACACGGACGAGAAACGTACTTTACGCGGGGATGATCGCCGTGGCGGCGAGCGGGTGCTCGACGTTCGGTGGCAAGCGCGCCAGCGCCGACAACCCCTCCGCGCGCCGCGTGGAGGCCTCGCAGGAGCAGTCGAAGGAGGCGCTCAGCTCGGCGGCCAAGGCGCAGGAGGAGGCGTCGAAGCAGCAAGAGCAGGCGGCGGAGGCGCAGCGGGACGTCCAGGAGGCGCAGCGCCGGCTGACCGAGGCCCAGCAGCGCGCGGAGCGGGAGACCGCGGAGGCGGAGCAGGCGCAGCAGCAGGCGAACCAGAGGACCAGCCAGGCGACGCAGGAGGCGCAGCAGGCGCAGCAGCAGGCCTCACGGCAGCTCGACCAGCAGCAGCAGATCGTCTCGCGCGGCGAGCAGGTCGTCACCGGCGAGGTGAGGCGCGCCACCCCGCAGCAGCTCGTCGTCCAGCCCCAGAGCGGCGAGCCGATGACCTTCGCCATCACGCCCCAGACGCGCGTCCAGATCGACGGACGGCAGGCCTCCGCGGCCCAGCTCACGCCCGGTGAGGACGCCCACGTCTCGTACGAGATGGCGGGCACCGAGCCGACGGCGCTGCTCGTGCAGGTCGTGACGGGGAGCACCACCACCGGTGCACCTCCGGCGAGCCAGAGCGGCACCGGGGCAGGCTCCGGCACGGGCGACACGGGCACGGGGAGCACCGGCGCCAGGGGTGGAGCGGGGAGCGGTGGGACGACCGGCACGACGCCGCCCGAGCGGGCGCGCTGACCCCCTGCGTCCGCGGCGAGCCGCGCCGCCCGTCGGATCCGCGTGGCCGTCGGGCCACGACGGATTCGACGGGACTGGGTTTGCGGCCCCGGTCCGTCCCTCCCGGGCGCCGCCTCGGGCGACGGGCGCGCTACATCCCCGGGATGGCCAGCGCGCCCCACCTCGCAGCCCCCGCCTGGCGCCGCGAGCCGTACCGGGCGTTGTTCTCGCTGGGCGCGGGGCTGGCGATCGCGGCCGTCCTGCCGTTCGTCTCCCGCGGGACGGGTGGAGGCGCGCTCGGGCTGTTCCACCCGCTCGCGCAGATCCACGGGTTCCTGAGCTGCTTCCTGATCGGCATCCTCTTCACCTTCGTCCCGCGCCGGACGGGCACGCCCGCCCCCGGCCCCTGGGAGATGGGCGCCGCGCTGGCGCTCCCGACCGCGTGCGTGGCGAGCGCCTGGGTGGGCCGGGCCGCGCTCGCCCACGGGCTCTGGCTCGTGCTCACCGCGGTCGTGCTCCGCTTCACGATCCGTCGCACCGGCGCGGCCGCGCGGCCGCCCTTCCCCGCGGCGTTCGTATGGGTGCCCCTGTCCATCCTCGCCGGCGCAGGGGGCGCGCTGCTCTCCGCGGTGGCGCCGCTCGTCGCGGCGTCCAGCGCCCCGGCGGCCTGGAATCTCGGGAGGGCCCTCCTCGCGCAGGGCTTCGTGACGGGGCTGGTGCTCGGGGTGGGAGGGAGCCTGCTCCCCGGGCTCACGCGCGGCGGGGACGGCGCGAGCGAGCGCGCCCCGGAGCCGGGCCGTGCTCGCCGGGCGCCCGTGCTCCACGGGATCGCGGCGCTGGCGTTCTTCGCGTCCTTCCCGATCGAGGCCCTGCTCGACGCGAGGCTCGGGATGTCGCTGCGCGCGATCGCCGCCACCGGCGCGCTCGCCCTCGCGGCGGGGCTCCGCCGCGCGCCGCCGCTCCCCGGGTTCCCGCGGCGGCTGGTCTGGCTCGCCGCCTGGCTGGTGCCGCTGGGCTACTGGCTCGCCGCGCTCGCCCCGAGCCTGCGCACCGCCGCGCTCCACGTCGTGTTCGTCGGAGGGTTCACGCTCCTCACGCTGGCGATCGCCGCGCACGTGGTCCTCTCCCGCGGCGGCCGCGCGCCGCCACTCCAGGAGAGCCCCTGGAGGGCGGCCACGGTCGCCACCCTCCTCGCGCTCGCGTTCGGCGCGCGCCTGCTCGCCGCGCTCGATCGCGCACGCATCCCCTTCTGGCTCGGCGTCGCGGGGATGGCGTTCGTCGCCGCGTTCTTCGCGTGGGCGGCGCTCGTCCGCCCCGCTCACCAGGGCGTCGGGCGGTAGTCCTTGAAGAACAGGCCCGCCGGGTGGCGGCCGGAGCGGAACCCTTCGAAGATCGGCGCGACGATCCGCGCCGCGCCGTCCACCACGTCGAGCGGCGGCGAGAAGGCGTGCTCCTCGGCCTTCCGCGCGGCGAGGTGGGCCGGGTCCTCGTCCGTGACCCAGCCCGTGTCCACCGCGTTGAGGTGGATCCCGTCGCGCGCGTAGTCGCTCGCGCTCGTCCGCACGATCATGTTCAGGGCCGCCTTCGCCATGTTCGTGTGCGGGTGCTTGTCGGTCTTGTGCTCCCGGTAGAACTGCCCCTCCATGGCGGAGACCAGCACGACGTGCTTCGCGGGGTCGCCGCTCGTGCCGGTGCCGGGCGGGGGGGTGGGATCGCGGAGCATGAGGGGCTTGAGGCGCGCCGTCATGACGAACGGCGCGGTCGCGTTCACGAGGAGCACCTCGAGCAGCTCCAGCGTCGGCACCTCGTGCAGCGCGAGCCGCCACGAGTTGTGCGCGCGGAGATCCACCTGCTGGAGGTCCGCGTCGAGCACGCCGCGCGGGAACAGCTCCAGCGCGCTCCTGCCGGGGAGGAGCAGGTCCGCCTCGCTCGTCGCCTGGGAGAGGAGCGCCGCGCGCGTGACGCCCGCCGCGGTCCGGTGGTCGGCCAGCGCCGCCTTGAGCTCCTCGTGCTCGCGCACGAGCGCGCGCTCCCCCTCGGGCAGCGCGGAGAGCGGGGCCTCCTCCCGCTCGAGCAGGTGGGCGTAGAACCCCGGGGGCCGCCGCACGGTCTGGCAGGCGTTGTGGATCTGGAAGTCGAGCCTCGGGAGCGTCGCCGCCAGCCGCTGCGCGAGCAGCTCGACGCTGGGGGTGTGGCGCAGGTCGATGCCGTGGATCCGGAGGCGATCCTTCCACGCGTCGAAGTCGGGCTCGCGGGCGTAGCGCGCGGCCGCGTCGCGCGGGAAGCGCGTGCAGGCGACGACGGTGCACCCCGCCCTCAGCAGCAGGATCGCGGCCTGGTAGCCGATCTTCACCCGCGCGCCGGTGACCAGGGCGACGCGCCCGCGGAGGTCCACGGCCGCCGCTCGGCGTGCGTAGTTCTCGTCGCCGCAGGCGCGGCACAGCTGATCGTAGAAGCGGTGGAGCCGGTCGTACGGCGCCTTGCAGACGTAGCACTTGCGAGGCTCGGAGAGGACCGGCCCGTCCGCGGGCTCCGCTCCGGCCGCGGCGCCGTCGGGCGGGGGCGGCGCGGCCCTGCCGTCGCCGAGCCGCGGCCACCAGCCGGACGCATCTGCCCCGGGGCGGGGCAGCTCGGGCAGCGGGGTCGAGAACACCGGCGCCTCGCGGAGCTGCTGGATGCCCGTCTCCTTGCGAAGGGCCTCGTCGCGCGCCCTGCGCTGCACGCGCTCGTCGCGGAGGAGGGCCCGCTGGAGCTTCTTGCGCTGCTTGAGATCGGGCCGGGCCACCTCGCCGGCGAGCTTCTGGAGCGTCGTCCGGGTCTCTGCGTCCACGCCCGCGAGCACCGTCCGGTCCGCCGCGACGCGGGCGAGCACGCGGAGCGCGATCGCCACCTCCTCGCCGCTCAGGCCCGCCCGCTCGTCTCCGCTCCGCTCCGACATGGGGCGGGGTTCTAACCCGGCAGGGCTCCGGGGCCCAAGCGCGCCTCCCGGGCGGGCGCCCGCGCGCAGGGGACGGGCGAGCGGGCGGCGACTCCGCTCAAGTGGCGTCCCGCTACGTCTCGGGCCGGTCGGCGTCGCTCTCGTTCGGCGGCCACGCGTCCACGTCCGGCGGCGCCATCCCGGCCACGGCCCGGAAGCGCTCCTCCTCGGGGGTCTCGAGGATGAGCCGCGTGCCGCGCTTGAACGTGAGGTAGTGCCACACCCACTGGAACAGGACCGCGGCCCGGTTCCGGAAGTCGATGAGGAACCAGATGTGGATGAAGAGCCAGGCGAACCAGGCGAGCAGCCCGGTCATGCGCAGGCGCCAGAACCCGGCGACCGCGCGCCCGCGGCCGACCGTCGCCATGACGCCCTTGTCGAAGTAGGAGAAGGGCCTGCGCGGCCTGCCCGCGAGCGTCGCGACGAGGTTCCTCGCGGCGTGCTTCCCCTGCTGGATCGCCGCGGGCGCGACCCCGGGGATGGGCGTGCCGTCCTTCTTCCGCGCGGACGCGAGATCGCCGACGACGTAGATCTCCTCGCGGCCGGGAACGGTGAGATCGTCGTTCACCACCACGCGCCCGGCGGCGTCCAGCGGGACGCCCAGGGTCCCCGCGATCGGCGCGCCCGCCACGCCGGCGGCCCACAGCACCGTCCGAGCGGCGACCCGCTCCTCCCCGATCTGCACGCCGCGCGGGTCGACGCCCGTGACGCGCTTGCCGGTCCAGACGTGCACCCCCAGCCGCTCGAGATCGCGCTGCGCCGCAGCGGAGAGCTCGGGCGGGAGCGCCGGCAGGATCCGCTCCGCGCCCTCGACGAGGATGACGCGCGCGCGCTCGGTGGAGACGGTGCGGAAATCCCGCGGGATCGTGAACCGGGCGATCTCGGCGAGGGCGCCGGCGAGCTCGACTCCGGTGGGGCCGCCGCCGACCACCACGAAGGTGAGGAGCGCCTCGCGCCGCTGCCGATCCGGGTCCGCCTCGGCCCGCTCGAACGCGGTGAGCACCCGCCGGCGGATCTCCTCCGCGTCCTCCAGCGTCTTGAGCCCCGGCGCGAACCGCGCCCACTCGTCGTGGCCGAAGTAGGAGTGCGTCGCGCCGGCCGCGATGACGAGGTAGTCGTAGTCGAGCGCGAGCCCGTTGCCGAGGCGCAGCCGCCTCGCGTCCGGCTCGACCGCCGCCGCCTCGGCCATCAGCACGCGCGCGTTCCTCTGGCGCGACAGCACGTGGCGGATGGGCTCGGCGATGTCGCCGGGGTTCAGCGCCGCCGTGGCCACCTGGTAGAGGAGCGGCTGGAAGAGGTGGTGGTTGCGCTTGTCGACGAGCGTGACCCGCACAGGGGCGCGCGAGAGCCCCCTCGCCGCGTAGATCCCGCCGAACCCACCCCCGACGATGACGACGTGCGGCCGCTGCGCCCTGCCCTGCTGCCCTTCCACCGCTGCTCCTTGCCCGCGCCTGCGGGGCGCAGGCGCCGGTCCCGTGCCGGCCGGCTGCGTTCCGGCCAGGCGCGCCAAAAGCAGACTCGTCTACTCCACTATCGACCCCGAGACCACCGTCCACTTGCCGCACCCGGGAACCCCTCGCGCGATGCGCGTCGGGCGTGCGCAGGCAACGACCCGGGATCTCAGCGGATTCCGACGACGTTCTCCTCGCCGCCTTCCCACTCGGCGATCTGTCCGACCTTCCGGACGACGTCGAGCCAGGTGGCTCCGCTGCAGGCCTCCACCTTCCGCGCGAGGAACGCCCTCACCCGCTCGTACCGCCACTCGAACACGACGAGCAGGCCGCGTCCGAGGATCGCCCCTCCCTTGCCGTGGCGCTCCTGCAGCCAGCGCGGCGTCACGGCGAGGAGGTCGAACCGCTCACGCCCGCGCAGGCCGAGCGGCCCCACCTCCAGCACGAGCGGGATCGCGAACGACTCCGGCTCCGGCGGGACGTAGCGGGAAAGGTCCGGGATCTGGTCGCTACGAAGGCTCTTCAACCGGGCGCGCACCCATCGGATCTGTCTCGCGACGTGCTCCGGCGCCAGCCGACTGCCTCGCGCTCGCCGGGGGACGTGCGCCGGCGCGGGCCGCGACGCAGGTTCCCGCCATCGGGCGGCGCGTCACCGGAGGCGCACGCCCTGAGCGCGGATTCCATGGGCGGGGGCCGCCTGGGGCCTCGGGAGGCCGGAGCGATGACACGGAGCGTGCCGGCGGCCGCCTGGGCCGCGCTGCTCGGGAGCGCGCTCCTCTCGTGCATGCACGCCGGGTATCGCGCCGACCCCGACGGCGCCGCCACGCCGAGCCGGCCGGAGGCGCTGCGCGTCCTGGTCTTCGGCGACTTCGGCTACCGGACCATCCCTCAGCGGCTCACCGCGGGGGCGATGCGCCTCGCCACCCGCGCGCGCCCGTTCGATCTCGCCCTCGAGGTCGGCGACAACATCTACCGCTGCGGCCCGGAGCCGACGCGGCCCGGGGCCGAGACGTGCCGCTTCGCGGACGACGGCGTGACCGTCGCGCCCGGCGCCGAGCCACCCGACGATCCGCTCTTCCGGGTGAACGAGGCGCCTCTCGCCGGCCTGTCGGCACGTGACGGGACGCCGCTGCCGATCTTCCTCGCGCTCGGCAACCACGATGTCGGCGAGGGCGCGGCAGGCTGCGAGCGCGCGGCCCTGGGCGAGGTCGAGGCCACGCGGCGCCGGGCGTGCCTCTCGGTGGCGCGCCGCACGCCCACCTGGACGATGCCGGCGCGCCACTATGTCCTCGACCGCGGTCCGGTCCGGTTCATCGTGCTCGACACCAACGTCGCCGTGAAGGACTACGGCGGCTTCACGCTCGAGGACGAGCTCGCCTTCGTCCGCGAGGCCACCGCCTCCTGCGGCGCCGAGCGGACCTGCTTCCTCGTCGGCCATCACCCGCCCGCGGCCGTCCACGGGTATGGGAACCGGCGGCCGCTGCCGTACGCCGCCCGCATCGCGCGCCTCGTCGGGGCAGCCGGCGGGCGCGCGCGCGCGTTCTTCGCAGGGCACTTCCACACCCTCGAGCACCTCTCGCTCGACGGCCTCGAGGTGTTCGTCTCGGGGAGCACGGCGATGGGCGCCTTCGGGGGGTTCACGACGCGGACGCCCGCGCGCACGCAGGTCCGCTTCACCAGCACGGCGTGGGGCTATGCGGTGCTCGAGTGTGACGGGCCCGGCTACCGGGTGGCGTTCTTCGACACGAAGGGCGCCGCCCTCCACTGCTGCGAGGCCGGCGCGACGGGACCTTGCCGGCCGTCGCGCTGCGGGTGAGCCGGCTCCTCAGAGCCACGGCCGCGGCATTCGCTCGAACGCCAGCGCGAGCGCCCGCACGCGGTCCAGGTAGCGATCGAGCTCGTGGTCGCCACAGCGCTCGCCCGGGGCCGCCCGGAACCCGCGCTGCGCGAAGGCGGGGCCGCGCCCGCGCCCGCACAGGTGGACGAGCGCGGCGAGCCGCTGGCGCTGCTCGGGGCTCGCGATCCGGCCGGCGAGGATCTCGGTCATCTGCTCGTGCAGCATCGCGGCGGTCATCTCGATGGCGTGGCTCGGGACCGTGCGGAAGTAGAGGGCGTTGAACCAGCAGGCGCGCGGGTCGTACCAGGCGCCCTCGCGCGCCACGCCGTGGTCGTGGATGCAGAGGCGGCGCGCCTCGGCGAAGGTGCCGTCGGTGATCTGCAGGATGCCGACCGCGCTCGACGCCGGCGCGTAGAGCGCGAGCGGGTTCCAGCTCCACCGCCAGCGCCAGTAGGTCCGGGCGAGCGGATCGCCCGCGCTCTCCACCTGCACCAGCGCGGCGAGCAGCTCCGGCCGGACGAGCGCCGTGGAGTGCTCCTCGAAGAGCTCGCCGTACTCGGACCAGGTGTCCCCGGGCAGCTTGGGCGACGCCGGCGCGACCAGGCCGAGGAGCTCGGTCGGCTTGCGGATGACCTGGTAGGCGAAGTTGACCGCCGCGAGGGACACGACCGCGAGGAGGAGCACGCCCGCGAGCGGCGGCGGCTCGCGCCTGCCGGACCGGACGGTCCTCTTCCTCGCGCGCCGCCTCGCCACGGCGCGATGGTACTTCCATCGCGCCCGGGCGCGAGGATCTCGGCGACGGCCAGCGCGGTCAGCCGCTGACAGGCCGGGGGCGACGTCCCCGCGTCAACGCCGGTTGACGATGTTCAGGACGAGGGCCATGCGGCCCCCGGAGACCTTGAGCCTCGCGGCCCGTCGGCGCGCGAGGAGCTTCTGGCCCACGACGACGGCGACGGCTGCGAAGAGGAGCGCGGGCAACAGCGCGGACTGCATGGTCGGACCACTCCTGGCGACGACGTTCGCGCGCCGGCCGCCGCGGGGCGCCGGTCGCGCTCCGCGACGCCCGCCGGGCGACGCTGGGGTCGTTCTGATCGGGGTCTTCCGCGGACGCGACGCAGCCACCCGCTGCGCTCGTTCGAGGAACGAAGCGAGGCTAGTCCCGCACGCCGCGTCGAGTCAAGCAGCCGGACGCTCGGCCCGATCGATCACGGGAGCGGCTTGCCGCGGAGCTCCAGGATCCGCCGCGCCAGCCGCTCGCGCGCCGCCATGAGCCGCGCGACCCCGGGGTCCGAGACGGACGCGGCCGGGAACAGCTCGTCCACGAGCTGCGCCGCCAGCCCGCGGTCCCCGAGCGCCGCCAGCAGGACGAGGTACTCGTGGTCCTCCATGCCCTCGCGGATCATCTTCAGCCGGATCGAGGCGACCGGCACGTGGGTGGTCCCGCCGATCTTGGCCGGAGTGCCGGGATAGAACAGCGTGCCGTCCCCGTTGCCGTCGAACTCCCACACGCTCGCCCAGGGATCGCCGGACAGGTAGGCGTACGTCGTGTCCCAGTAGAGCTCGCCCGTCGCCCGGTACTTGAAGGCGAGCCACTGCATGGCGCGGTTCCGCACCGCGCTCGCGTCGACCATGTAGCTCGGCCAGCCCGTGCCGTACGCGGAGCTCCCGCCGCACCCGTGGCTCATGCAGCTCTGGTAGAGCCACACCTCGTTCTGCGGCTCGGCCGCCAGGAACGCGTCGTACTTCGGGCGCTGGTCGCCGGCGTAGCCGCCGGACTTGTCGTCGATGAAGTTCACGACCGGCACCACGAGGTCGAGCAGCCCCGTCGCGCCGTTCGCCTCCGCCTCCTGGATGGTCGTGGTCACGAGCGTCCGGAACTCGGGATCCGCCTTCTTCGCGGCGCTGGCCCGGAGGGCGATGTCTCCCCACCCGCAGCCCTGATAAGGCGGCTCGTCGCAGGTGTACTGGAAGAGCCGCTCGAACCAGCCCGGCCGCGACCGGTAGCGCTGCGCCCAGCGCGCCAGGTTCGCCACGTCCGCGAGCGGCCCCAGGTACTCGACCGCGGTGAGCCGCGCGCCCGGGAGCCGCGTCGCAGCCGTGCCGTCCATCAGCGGGCCGTAATACCGGTCGAAGTGCTCGAGGTCGTTCCACATGCCGTCGTCGTGGTGCGAGAGCGAGACGCGGTGGTCGAGCGCGAGCTGGCCGTAGCGCGCGCGGAGGGTCGCGAACGCGGCGAGGTCCGACGAGCTGATGCCGTGCCCGGAGGGCAGCGCGCCCCAGGCCAGCCCGAAGGCGCTCCTGAGCGTCGCCGTCGAGGGCAGCTCGAAGTCCCAGACCGTCAGCTCGACCGGCACGATCGAGGTGCGTCCGGAGTGCTCGACGCGGACCTCGCCGCGGTACGAGCCGGGCGCGGCGCCGGGCGGGACGAAGACCTCGACCCAGAGCGCCCGGCTCTCGGATCCCCGGATGTCGAACGGGAACGCGTTCCTTCGCTCACCGGCGACGTCGTCCACGTCCGGGACGAGCGCGTCCGGGAACCTGCCGGTCGCCCCGTCCGGCGCGGATGGACGCGTGAGGTTCAGGAGCGCCTCGCGATAGAGCCGCGGCGCGGCGATCGTCACCCCGCCCGGCCCGACGAGCGGGGACGCCGTAGCGCGCACCTTCCGCGCCGAGCCGGTGATCACCACCTGGAACGCCTCGAACTCGTTCCGCGCGGCGGCGATCGCGGCGGCCGCGCTCGCGCGCGCTGGCGCGGCGGGGAGGATCTTCTCGCTGGCGGGCGCGACCCAGATCGACGCCGAGGCCGGCGGCGCCGCGCGGGCATTCCCGGACGTGAGCAGCAGCGCGCAAGCGAGCCACGCCTCGGCGGGCACGCGGGTCCATCGGCTCATGGAGCGCTCTCCTGCGAGCGGGACCCCACCCGACCGACCGACCCACTGACCCTCGCCCGTCCGCCCCTTCGCCATGCCACAGAGCGATGGTGAGACGGAACCCCCGCACCGCCGCCGCGTCAGAGGGCACTCGCCCCCCCGGCCGACGAGCTTTTTCGGCTCGCAGGAAATTCGCTGGCGGATCGCAGGGAGCGCTCGGCGGACGCGCTGGCGGGGCCTCGCCAGGCAGCCGGTGACACGACCGATCGGGCATGCGCGCGCTCAGGCCCGTCCCGCGCGCCCGGTCGGCGCGAGCCGGGGCTCGGCGAGGTCGAGCCGCGAGCGTCTAGCGCGCGATGGCGCGGAGCCCGGCGCGCACGGCGACGAGCGCCACGAGGGCCGGCGCGGCGAGCCGCAGCGCCTTGCGCGCGCGGTGCTCCCACAGGTCGACGCGATCGGCGAAGAGCAGCATCGTCCAGTGGCGCATGTAGTGGTCGGGGTAGTGGTACGCGGCGCGGCGCACGAGGCCGGAGAGGCCCTTCGGCGGCACGGCGGTCCCGAACACGGGCGGGAACGTCTTGTGCGGCCGGCCGTGCATGAACACCGTCGCGCGGCTCCGCTGCCGCTCCGGCGGGAAGCGGGTGTGAGGCAGCCTCTCCGGAGCGTGCATGCGCGGCACCCCCGGCCGCCGCGCCGGATCCAGATCGACCCCGACCGGCTGGCCGGCGCCGGGCTCGCGCCCCGTGCCGGCCGGCGTGGTGCTCGTCGTCTCTTGCATGGGCCTCTCCCCTGGGTTCTCGCGCGGGCCCCGGCTCAATGGAGCGTCCGTCCGTGCGGCAGGAGCACCGGCTTGATGCAGCCGTCCTTCTTCTGGGCGAACGTGTGATACGCCTCCGAGGCCTCGTCGAGCGGGTAGCGGTGCGTGATGAGCGCCCGCGCGTCGATGCGCCCCTCGCGGACGTGCTCGAGCAGCTGCGGCATGTAGCGACGCACGCTGCACTGGCCGGTGCGGATCGTCTGGCACTTGTTCATCGCCGTGCCGAAGTCCACGAGGTTGTACGGCGGGCCGTACACGCCCACCACCGACACGGTCCCGCCCTTGCGCGCCGCGTGGAAGCACCAGTTGAGCGCCGTCGCGGAGCCGGCCACCGTCTTCGCGTACACACCGGCGGCGCGCTGCATCGGCGAGCCCGCCGCCTCGAGCCCGACCGCGTCGATGCAGGCGTCCGCGCCGCGCCCTTCGGTGAGGTCCTTCACGGCGGTGATGACGTCGACGGCCTCGAAGTCCATCGTCTCGACGCCCGCCCAGCGGCGCGCGAAGTCGAGCCTGTACCCGACCTTGTCCACCGCGATGACCCGCCCGGCGCCGAGGAGCCAGGCGGACTTCATCGCGAAGAGCCCCACCGGCCCGGCGCCGAAGACCACCACCGTCTCTCCGCCCGAGAGGTTGCACATCTCCGCGCCCTGGTAGCCGGTGGGGAGCGCGTCGGTGAGCGCGATGACCTCCTCGTCGGACATGTCGTCCGGGACCTTCATCGGCCCGATCGCCGCGAACGGCACGCGCACGTACTCCGCCTGCCCCCCGTCGTAGCCGCCCGTCGTGTGCGAGTACCCGTAGACCCCGCACGCGATGTCGCTCGACGGGTTGGTGTTCTCGCAGCAGGCGGTGAGCCCGCGCTCGCAGTAGTAGCAGCCGCCGCAGGAGATGTTGAACGGGACCATCAGCCGGTCGCCCTTCGCGACGCCGTCCGCCTGCGAGCCGACGTCCTCGACCACCCCCACGATCTCGTGGCCGAAGGTCGAGCCGATCCGCGTGTCGGGGACGAGCCCGTGGAGGAGGTGGAGGTCCGAGCCGCAGATCGCAGCGCAGGTCACCCGCAGGATGGCGTCCTGCGGATGCTCGATGCGCGGATCCGGCTTGTGCCGCACGCGCACGCGCGCCGGCCCTTCGTAGGTGAGCGCCCTCATGGACGAGAACCTGATCACGCCGCGGCGCGCCGGGTATCGCCGCGGGGGCACCCGGGCGAACGTACGGGCGCTGCGCCCCAGCCCCGCCGGCCGCGAGCCTGTCGAGGGACCGCCGGCGCCGCTTCACACTGGCTCGCCGGGTCCCGCGCGCCGCCCGCGGAGCACGTGGATCAGCTCACGGTCTCGGCGCTGTAGCGGGCTATGAGCCCGGTCCTCACCGCGTGGCGGTGGACGCGCGAGAAGATCCAGCTCGCGACGACGACGTAGAACACCGCGAGCGCGCCGCTCCAGGCGAGCGCGGCGCCGGAGAAGGACCCGCCGCCGACCATCGCCCGCATCGCCTCGAACACGTACGAGGGCGGCAGCGTCCAGGACACGGCGCGCATCCACCCGGGGAGCGTCGAGAGCGGGTAGAACACGCCCGCGAACGGCGACAGCAGCGCCGGGATCGGCCAGACGAACCACTCCGCGGCCGGGCCGAGCCGGAGCACCAGCGCGGCGCCGGTGATGCCGAGGGCGATGCCGAACAGGAACAGCACGAGCAGGAACGGCACGAGCGGCGCGCCGTACGCGAGGAACGACAGCCCGAACACGCCCGTCGCGATGACGAGCATGACGGCGAGGCCGAGCGCGCTCGTCGCCACGCTGGAGAGCACGAGCCCGGCGACGTACTCGCCGATCGTGATGGGGGTCGCGAAGACGTTCAGGAAGTTGCGGGACCAGACGTCCTCGAAGAACGCCATGGTCACGCCCTGCATGACGCGGGCGAGGAAGTCCCACAGGAGCACGGCGCCGAGCAGCGCCGGGACGAAGCTGAACCCGGGCGCCGCGACGCTGTCGAGCCAGCGCGTGATGAACCCCCACAGGACGATGTCCACCGCCACCCACGCGAAGAGCGGCACGATGCGCGAGAGGCTCCCGCGCACCAGGTAGGCCTGGCGGAGCACCACCGCGAGCACGCGCCTCGCCCGCACCATCATGGTCCCTCCAGCGCGAGCGGCTCGCGGGCCACCGTGATGAAGAGCTCCTCGAGCGACCCCTTGCCGTGCTCCCGCGGGAGCGACCGCGGATCTCCCTCTAGCAGGATCCTCCCGCGGGAGAGGAAGAGCACGCGGTCGCAGACCTCCTCGACCTCGTACATGTTGTGGGAGGTCCACAGCACGCCTCGCGTGCCCTCCCGCGCGCTCGCCCGGATCCGGGCGCGTACGTCGCGAGCGGTGGCCGGGTCGAGGGAGGCGGTCGGCTCGTCCAGCAGCAGCAGCTGCGGGTCGTTCAGCAGGGCCTTCGCCAGCGCGACGCGGGTCTGCTCGCCGGAGGAGAGCACCCCGCACCTCGTGTCGCGGAAGCGGCCGAGCTCGAGCTGGTCGAGGAGCGCGTCGATCCGCTCGGCGAGCCGCCCCACGCCGTAGAGCAGCCCGAAGAAGCGCAGGTTCTGGGCGACGGTGAGGTTGCCGGGGAGCGGCGCGTAGACCGCGGCGAAGTTGGTCCGCTCGAGGGCCCGCGAGCGCTCGCGCGCGAGGTCCACGCCCTCGATGCGGATCGTCCCCGCGCTCGGCTCCAGGACGCCGAGCACCATGTTGATGGTGGTCGTCTTCCCGGCGCCGTTCGGGCCGAGCAGGCCGACGATCTCGTTCGCGCCCACCTCGAACGAGATGCCGTCCACCGCGACGGTCTCGCCGTAGCGCTTGCGGAGCTCCGTCACGGAGAGCACCGGCGCACGCCGCCCCGCGCGGCCGCCGCCCCCGGGCGCGTTCACCTGCCGAGGACCTGCCTCAGGTACTTCAGCATGGCCGCCCACGACGCGCGGTCCGCCTTGGCGTCGTACGCGAGCGCCGGGCTCCCCGCCTCGTCCGCCTTCGGGTTCGTGAAGGCGTGCTTCGCGCCCGGATACGTGATCACCTGCGCCTTCACCCCTGCGGCCTTCATCTCCTTCTCGAGGGCCTGGACCTGCTCCTTCGGCACCATCGGATCCGCGCCGCCGGTCTGCACCAGGATCGCCCGCGGCCGGAAGGTCGCCTTGCGCGCGGGCTCTCCAGAAGGCTGGAGGGGCGCGTGGAAGGTGGCGAGCGCCTTCAGGTCCTCGCCCGCGCGCGCCATGTCGAGGGCCACCCCGCCGCCGAAGCAGTAGCCGACGACGCCGATCCGGGCCGGATCCACCTGAGGCTGCGCCTTCAGCTGCTCGAGCGCGGCCTCGAAGCGAGCCCGCTTCACGTCCGGATCCTTCGTCGCCTCCGCGACGAACCCCTTCGCCTCCTCGGGGTGGGTCGTCACCTTGCTCTTGCCGAACATGTCGAGCGCGAACGCCACGTACCCCGCCTCCGCGAGCTTCGTCGCCGCGTTGCGGGCGTGGTCGTTGTGGCCCCACCACTCGTGGACGACGAGCACGCCGGGCCGCTTGCCCGTCGCGGCGTCGTCGTAGGCGAGGAAGCCCTGCAGCGGGGTGTCGCCCTGCCGGTACTCGACCTCCTGCGTCTTCACCTCGGCGTGCGCGGCGCCGGTGATCGCGAGCGCTGCCGCCGCCGCCATGAACATCCTTCGCGTCATGCCTGCCTCCTGGGGTGGTGCAGGGATGTGCCCCGCGCGCCGCGCCGGTGCACGAGCAGGTGGCGGCTGTACCCGACGAGGCGTCCCGGGGAGTTCACCCCCCGCGATGCTCCCGCCCGGCGGCGCCCTCGAGGAAGACGTCCCCTCGCACCGGGGGGGAGCCGGGGTTCACCCGGCGGTACACGCCGAGCAGCGTCTCGACGGCCTTCCTGCCGGGCTCGCCCACGTCCACGGAGAAGTCGTTCACGTAGAGGTCGATGTGCTGGCGCATGACCGCCTCGTCCAGCTCCTGCGCGTGCCGCCGCACGTACTCGCTCACGTGCGGCCGCCGCGCGAGGGCGTGCTCCACGCTCGCGCGCACGAGCCGGTCGAGCTCCCGCGTCGCCGCGCGATCGAGCGAGCGCCGCGCCACGATGCCGCCCAGCGGGATGGGGGCGCCGGTCGTCCGCTCCCAGTGCTCTCCGAGATCGAGCAGCTTCACGAGCCCCTTCGCGGCGTACGTGAAGCGGCTCTCGTGGATGATGACGCCCGCGTCCGCCGACCCCGAGAGGACCGCGTCCTCGATCCCGGAGAACACGGCGAACTGCTTGTGCGTCGCGGCGGGGTACGCGAGCGAGAAGAGGAGGTGCGCGGTGGTGTCCCGTCCCGGGATGGCCACGCGCATCGTCTCCGGGTCGAACGCCCCGGCACCCGGGCGCGCGACGAGGAGCGGTCCGACCCCCCGCCCGAGCGCCCCGCCGGAGCGCAGCACGACGTAGTCCTCCGCCACGCGGGGCAGCACGCCATAGCTGATCTTGCTGACGTCGAGCCGGCCCTCGAGGGCCCACTCGTTGAGCGTCTGCACGTCCTCGTGCACGACCTCCAGGCGCAGCGCTCCCGTGTCGAGGAGCCCGTTCACGAGCGCGTCGAAGATGAAGGTGTCGTTGGGGCAGGGAGAGATGCCGAGCGTGAGTCTCATGGGGGGCGCCCCCGGCCGCTGGCCGGGAGCGCGCATCATACATGCCGGGGGGATCACACGGTGGCGAGCGAACACGTGGGGAAGGCGAAGCGCGTCCGCGTCTACACGACCGAGGAGGACCGCGTCGGGCGGAGCCCCGCCGCGCACGCGGTGCTCGCCTTGCTTCGGCGCGAGAACGCCCAGGGCGCGACGCTCCTTCGGGCGTCGAGCGGGTTCGGCGCGGCGGGCGAGCTCCACTCGGCCGGGCTCGCGGACGTCGCCCCGCACCTGCCCGTGATCGTCGAATGGATCGATCGTCCCGAGGTGGTGGAGCGGCTGCTGCCGCGCGTGAAGGAGCTCGTCCCGCACGGCCTCATCACCGTGGACGACACCGAGATCGTGCTCCACCAGCCGCGCCCCATCCGCGACGTGCCCGCAGCCATGACCGCGGCCGACGTGATGTCGCGCGGCGTCCTCTCGACCAGGGAGGACGCTCCCATCCGCGAGGTGGTGGAGGCGCTGCTCGGCAAGCCCTACCGGGCCGTACTCGTGGTGGAGGACGAGGTGCCGATCGGGATCGTCACGAGCTCCGACCTCGCCAGGAAGGGCGGCCTGGGCATGCGGCTCGAGCTCGTTCAGAGCCTCGACCGGCCCGCGCTGGACGGGCTGCGCGAGCGGCTGTCCCGCTCCACCCAGGTGGCCGGCGACGTGATGACCCGCCCGCCGGTCACGGTCGAGGCCGCCGCGCCACTCCCCGAGGTGGCGGAGCGGATGGCGCGGCTGCGCCTGAAGCGCCTCCCCGTGGTGAACGACCACGGGAAGCTCGTCGGGATCGTGAGCCGCGTCGATCTGCTCAGGGCCGCGGCCGGCGGCTTCGAGGGCGCGCCGCCCGCGCACCGGGAGCTCGGGCTCGCGCGTGACACGCCGCTCTCGCGCGTCATGCGGCGCGACTTCCCGCTGGTGCGCCCGGACACCGCCTTGCCGGAGGTGTTCCAGGCGGTCATCGCCACGCGGCTGAACCGCGCGCTCGTGGTGGATGCGGAGCACCGCGTGGTCGGGCTCGTCACCGACGCCGAGCTGCTCGAGCGGATCACGCCGGCGCTCCGGCCGGGCGCGCTCCGCTCGCTCATGAGCCGCCTCCCCTTCGGCCATTCGGACCCGGAGGAGTCGGCGACCGAGCGGCACGCGCGGGCGCGGACCGCCGCCGACCTCATGACCCGCGAGGTCGTGGTGGCCCGCGAGGACACCCCCGTGAGCGAGGCGATCGGCCTCGTGCTGGAGGGAAACCACAAGGTCCTCGCCGTCACCGACGCGAGCGGGCGGCTGCTGGGCGCCGTCGACCGGGCCGACCTGCTGCACGCCCTCATCCCCGGCTGATCGCCTCCCTCGGCGAGGCGAGACGAGGCGGGGCGCCTCGTCGTGGCGGCGCCGGACGAACGCTCGGCGTGGCGGCCGCACGCCCAACGGAGCGCATCCGGCTGGCCACGCCGCGCGGTAGGAAGCGGCGGGATGACCGACACCGCCAGCGCGACGTGGGTCGACGGGCCGCGGGGAGCCGGGGCGCCGGAGCGCTCGATCCGCCTCCTTCAGGCGCTGTTCTTCTTCTCGGGGTTCCCGGCCCTCATCTACCAGCTCGTCTGGCAGCGCGCGCTCTTCCGGATCTTCGGCGTCAACGTCGAGTCGGTCACGGTCGTCGTCACCGCGTTCATGCTCGGCCTCGGGCTCGGGAGCCTCGCCGGCGGCTGGCTCTCGCGCCGGCACGACGTGCCGCTCCTCCCCCTGCTCGCCGCGATCGAGCTCGCGACCGGCGCCTTCGGCCTCGTGTCGCTCCGCGTCTTCGACGCGGTCGCGGCGCTCGTGCTCGGCGCCTCGCTGCCCGTGGTCGCGGCGGTGAGCCTCGCGCTCGTCCTCGTTCCCACGCTGCTCATGGGGGCGACCCTCCCCGTGCTCGTGGGCCATCTCGTCCGTCGCAACGCCAACGTCGGCAGCTCCGTGGGCGTGCTCTACGAGGTCAACACGCTGGGGGCCGGCGCGGCGTGCCTGGTGGCCGCCGGGGCGCTCTTCCCGTTCCTCGGCATGCGCGGCGCGCTCCACGTCGCCGTGGCGGCGAACGCCGCGGTCGCGGCGGGCGCGATCCTGGCGCAGCTGCGCGGCCGCTCGCCGTCCGTCGCGCCCGGGCCCGCGTCCGCGCCGTCCGGGCAACCGGAGACGCTCGTCCCGCGCTTCGCGGCGGTCCTGGGGCTCGGCGCCCTCGGCGGGTTCGTCTCGCTCTCCTACGAGATGTTCTTCTTCCGCACGATCTCCTACGCGACCGGCAGCAGCGCTCCGGCCTTCGCCATCACGCTCTGCGCCTTCCTGGTGGGGCTGGCGTCGGGCGCCCGCCGCGCCGCGCGCGGCTGCCGGCGGGGTCCGCGGCACGCGCTGGCCGCCGCGCTGCGCGCGCTCCTCGCGGGCAACGCGCTCGGCTGGGCCTTCCTGCCGCTCGCCGGGGCCGTCGCGCCGCTGGGCTGGGCCGCGCTCGCCGTGGCGCTCGCGCTCGTGTTCCTGGTCGCGCGGAGCTGGGGCGTCCTCCTGCCGACGCTCGCTCACCTGGGGGTGCCGGCCGATCGCGACGCGGGGATGCGGACGGCGCAGCTCTACCTCGCCAACATCGTCGGCTCGGCGGCGGGCAGCGTCGTGACGGGCTTCGTCCTCATGGACCGGCTGAGCCTCGCGGGCATCGCGGCGGCGCTGGTCCTCGCCGGCGTGCTGACGGCGCTGCTCCTCGGCGCGGCCGTCTCCGGGCTGCGGCCCGCGCCCACGGCCTGGGCGCTCGGCGCGGGCGCGCTCGCGGCCGCCAGCCTGCCCTCGCTCTCGTCCGGGGTCCTCGAGCGGCTCACCTGGAAGTCGTCCACGGCGGGGAAGCCGGCGTTCTCGCGGATCATCCAGAACCGCAGCGGGATCCTGGCCGTGGACGCGACCGGGACGGTGTTCGGGCACGGCCTGTACGACGGCCGGTTCAACACCGACCTGGTCCACGACACGAACGGCATCGTGCGCGCCTACGCGCTCGGGCTGTTCCACCCCTCGCCGCGCCACGTCCTGTCGATCGGGCTCTCCTCGGGCTCGTGGGCCCAGGTGATCGCGAATCATCCCGAGCTCGAGTCGCTCACCGTGGTGGAGATCAACCCCGGCTGCCTCGAGCTCGTCCGCGGCGACCCGGCGGTGGCCTCGGTGCTGTCGAACCCCAAGGTGGCGATCCACGTGGACGACGCCCGCCGCTGGCTCTCCGCGAACCCGCACCGCCGCTTCGACGCCATCGTCTCGAACACGACCTATCACTTCCGCGCCCACGCGAGCAGCCTGCTGTCCGCGGAGTTCCTCGCGCTCGTGCGCGGACACCTCCGCCCGGGCGGGATCTTCTTCTACAACACCACCGGCTCCGAGCGCGCCCAGCGCACGGGCTGCCTCGCCTTCCCGCACGGCGTCCGCTTCAGCAACCAGCTCGTCGTCTCGGACGCGCCGCTCGACCTCGACTTCGCGCGCTGGCGCCGGACGCTCGAGGCCTACCGGATCGACGGGCGCCCCGTGCTCGACCCGTCCCGCCCCGACGACCGGCGCGCCCTCGCCGCCCTCCTCTCGATGGAGACGGCGCTCGAGCCGGGCGGCGGGTCCTCTCCGGCGCGTCCGGTCGAGCGGTGCCAGGACATCGCCGCCCGCACGGCAGGGAAGGCCCCGATCACCGACGACAACATGGGGAGCGAGTGGCGCGTGGTGTTCGGGCTCGAGTGACCCCCGCGGCCACGGCGAGCGCACCGGCGGGGCGCGCCGGCAGGCCCGCCGGGACCCCCGTCGCCCGCGGAGCTTGCGCGCGGGTAGCCGGGTGAGATATCCGCCCTTCGGGGGCGCGAGGGATGGCCTCGCCCCGCGCCGAGAGAGGGACGCATGGGACGCATCTTCGAGACGCGCAAGGCCACGATGTTCGCCCGCTGGAACCGGATGGCGAAGGTGTTCACCCGGATCAGCAAGGACATCGCCATCGCGGTGAAGTCGGGCGGACCGAACCCGGACAACAACCCGGCGCTCCGGCGCGCGCTGCAGAACGCCCGCGGCGCCAACATGCCCAAGGACAAGGTCGAGGCCGCCATCAAGCGCGCCAGCGGCCAGGACCAGCAGGCGTACGAGGTCGTCCTCTACGAGGGTTACGGGCCCCACGGCATCGCGGTGATGGTCGAGACCGCCACCGACAACGTGGTCCGGACCGTGGCGAACGTCCGGATGCACTTCAAGAACCACGGCGGCAACCTCGGCACGTCGGGCAGCGTGGCGTTCCAGTTCCGCAAGATGGGCGTCTTCCGGCTCGCGCCCGAGGGGCTCGACCTCGACACGATCGAGCTCGATCTCATCGACCACGGCCTCGAGGAGATGGGCGAGGGGACCGGCGAGAAGGGGGAGAAGCAGCTCGTCATCCGCAGCGCGTTCGAGAGCTTCGGGCAGCTGCAGGGGGCCATCGAGGAGCGGAAGCTCCCCCTCCTCTCGGCGGAGCTGGAATTCGTGGCGCAGACCCCCGTCGAGCTCCCCGAAGAGCAGGCGAAGGAGGTGCTCGAGATGGTGGACGCGCTGGAGCAGGACGAGGACGTCCAGCGAGTGTTCCACAACCTGGCGTAGCGGGGGCGACCCGCGACCGCGACCGCGACCATCAGAAAGTCCCGCTCGTCGGCGCGGAGTCGAGGGGCGACCCCGACCGCGACCCCGACCCCGACCGCGACCCCGACCCCGACCGCGACCCCGACCGCGACCCCGACCGCGACCCCGACCGCGACCCCGACCGCGACCCCGACCGCGACCCCGACCGCGACCCCGACCGCGACCGTTAGGAATTTCCGCTCGTCCCGAGCGTAGCGCTGTCCTGAGCCTGGCGAAGGACGGCGCGGAGTCGAGGGGCGAACGCGAGGACGTGAACCCCGCTCAATCAGCCGCCGCGCCGGGCTTTGCCCGTCACGGCGGCTGCAGCGCGTGGTCCTCGTGAATGGAGGACGGGTTCGAGCTTGGGCGTTTGGCATCGCGCCTCCTGTCCGGGGTGAAGGAGGCGCGATGCCAAACACCGTTCTCGTCCAGTTGAAGCCCGGTTCCGTTTCCTCTTCCCCCACCCTCACTCCCTCCCCCTCTCCCTCTCCGTCACCCTTCCCCTTCCAGACCCTCGACGTCTACCGCTGCGCCCGAGAGCTCGCGGTGCGCGTTCACCGCGCCCAGCTCTCCGACGCGGAGCTCCGCGATCAGGCCACCCGCGCGGCCAAGAGCGCGTTCCTGAACCTCAGCGAGGGACTCCCCGACGACCGCGTCGCCATGCGGCGCAAGTACTTCCTCGCCTCCGACGGCTCGCTCCACGAGGTCGTCGCGGCGGTGGACCTCGCAGCCGCCATCGGGGCGGTCCAGGAGACCGACGCAGCCGAGATCCTCGCCCTCGCCGACCGGCTCCGGGCCATGCTGCGAGGGCTGCTCCGCAGGGCCCCCACGCGCTGAACGCAGCACGAGGCGCGGTGACCCGAGCGAGGTCACCGCGCCGCTCCGGTCTAGCGCACCAGCCCCGTCAGCATCGCCACGAGGCGGTCCGCGATCCGAGCCACCTCCTCCGCGTGGGCGGCGGAGGTGTCCCCGCACAGCGCCGCGATCTCGACCGCCGCCGCGGCCTCGACGGTCTCGGCGCGGGCGATGGCGAACGCGCGGGCTTTGTCGCCCCTCGTCACTCGCCCGGCGCCCTCCGCCGTGTTGAGGCAGGCGGACTTGGCCGAGCGGACGGCCTCGTCACGGAGCTTCGCGTCGCGGATGGGCGAGCCGACGACGGCGAGGAGCAGGTCACGCGCGACGGCGAACGCGTGGAGCTTGTGGTGAGGGAGGACGCGCGCGGGAGAAGGGATGCGGGACGTTGAGGGAGAGGGAACGGTGGAGCGAGCTACGTCTGCAAGGGAAGCGAGGTTGTTGGCCATGGGGCGGCTCCTTTCACCCCCGGAGAAGGAGCCGCCCCATGACCAACGACTGTGAGCCCCCGGACGAAGGCCGTCCCCCCGAACGGCGCGTGGACCCGAGAGCCGCAGGCGCAGTGCCACCCACCGGTGGCACGAGCCTGCCTGGTGACGAGAGCGCGGTTCACGAATAGTGACCGCGAGCGCGACGACCGCGACCGCGACCGCGACGACGACCGCGACCGCGACCCCGACCCCGCCCGCGACCGTGAGCGCGACCGCGAGCGCGACCGCGACGACGACCACGACCCCGACCACGACCCCGACCCCGACCCCGACCGCGACCGCGACCCCGCCCGCGACCCGACCCCGCCCGCGACCCCCGACCCCAACCACGACCGCGACCGCGACCGCGACCCCGCCCACGACCCCCCACGAGCCACGGCGCATGCACCGCCAGCTACCTAGCGCGCCTTCCGCCCCGGGATCGTCCACAGCAAGATCCGGGCTCCCCCGACGACGGCGGTCCGCCGCGGCTCCCAATCGCCCATGTCGTGCGCGTGCGAGACCACGCGCGTGCCGGGGCGGAGCTCCGCCAGGAGCTTCGGCCGCAGGCGCAGGTTCACCTCCGGCCACAGGTACAGCATCACCACCGACGCAGGCCGGAGATCGGCCTCGAACAGGTCGCCCTCACGGATCTCCACCCGGCTCTCCACGCCGGCCGCGCGCGCGTTGGCCCGCGCCTCGCGGACGCGCTCGGGATCGAGATCCACGCCCACCGCCCGCGCCCCGAGCTTCGCCGCGGCGATGACGATCCGGCCGTCGCCGCAGCCGAGGTCGTACACCACGTCCCCGGGGCTCACGCCGGCGAGCCGCAGCATGGCGTCGACGACCTCTGGCGCGGTCGGCTCGTAGGGCACGTCCAGGGTTCGGGCCGGCGCGCGGAGCGGGTCGCTCGCGGCGGCGGGGACCCGGCTCGGCGCCGAGGCGGCGAGCAGCGCCAGCAGCGCCAGCGCGCGCGCGGCCCCCCATCCGCCCGAGGAGGCTCGTCCGAAAGCGAAGGGTCCGGCCGGGCTGCTCCGCATGTGCGCCTCCTCGTCACCTGCCGCGCGACAACATGTGCTCGCGCCCCACTTCTCGCACGTCCTCGGGAGCGCAGGCTCCCGCCTGCGGACCACTCCCGTCGCATGCGACAATCCTGCGCGCGCCTCGGAACCCGCGCTCGTGTAGATGGGCGACTGCGCGCCGTTTGCGGCGCGTTCGTCGGAGCACCAACCATGTCGATCCCACGCGCACTCGCCGCCTGGCTCCTCCTGCTCGCCCTCGCGATCGGGAACGGAACCCTCCGCCAGCTCGCCTACGCGGATGAGCTCGGGGACGGCGCCGCCCATCAGCTCTCGACGGTGATCCTCCTCGGAGTGTTCGCGGCAGCGATCCTCTCGCTGACGCGCTGGTGGGCGCTCGCCTCGCGTCGACAGGCCTGGCGCACCGGCGCGCTCTGGGCCGCGCTCACCGTCGCGCTCGAGCTCGGGCTCGGGCGCGCCGGCGGCAGGTCGTGGGAGCTGCTGCTCTCGGACTGGGCGCTCTGGCACGGCCGGCTCTGGCCGCTCGTACCCCTGTTCCTGCTGGTCGCCCCGGCCCTCGTGTACGCGCGCGACGGCGCCCGCCGGCGCAAGGCTGCGCTGCCGGCGACGCCGGGCGCCTCCGCCTGACCTCCCTCTGCTTCAGGGGCCGCCCGCGCCGGGGCTCGCGAGGGGCTCCGGCGGCGGAACCACCCCGCGGCGGGCCCGGATCTCGCGGACCAGGGCCTCGTCCGTCGCGCGGTCGAAGAGCCGGCGCATGGCCGGGAAGATGACCTGCTCCTCCCGCTCGAGGTGCGCGGCGAAGTGCTGCTCGAGCTCGCCGGTCGCGCGCGCGACCACCGGCGCGAGGGCCGCGAGGCACCGCGGCGCGCGCGAGAGCTCCTCGCACGCTCCGACGAGCACGGCGAGCGGGGCTTCGTGGTCGGCGTGCTCGCGCGTCATCTCGTCGAGCGCGGCGTCCACGGCCGGCTCGCGCCCGCGCAGGCGCGGCAGGATCGAGTCCTCCTCGTCGCGCGCGTGCAGCGGCAGCGCCTGGGTGAAGTAGCGGCGCACGCGCTCGGCCGCCTCCGCCACGCCGCCCTCGTCCGCCTCCCCGGCCTCGGCGATGCGGCGGGCGAGAGCGAGGAAGGAGCGGATCCGCACGTGACACTCGAGCAGCAGGTCGACGGCGTCTCCGGGGGCCGCTGTCCCTCCGATGCGGGTGAGCATGCTCTCGTCTCCTCGTCCGCCTGGGCGGCGTCGGCGCGGCGACGGCCGCGCTCGTCGCCCCTCTCCACTGCGAACGGCCTGCCAGCCTGAGAGCCCCGATTTCCAGGCCGTTCGCGAGAGAGAGGCGCGCGCGCACCGAGGTTTCGGTGACGCGGCCACCACGCATCGGTGCGTCGCCACTATCCCGCGGGGCGGATGTTCTGGTTCAGGTGGAAGAGGTTGTCCGGGTCGTACTTCGCCTTGATCCTCGCGAGGCGGTCGTAGTTCGCGCCATACGCGCCCGGGCGGACGCGCTGCGCCTCGTCCTCCGGCATGAAGTTCACGTACACGCCGCCCGTGGCGTGGGGCGCGAGCGCGTCGAACAGCGCGCGCGCCCACCCGACGCACACGCTGTCCTCGGCCGGATCCCTCCAGCGCGTGTGGACGTTGACGAAGTACGGGACGTCGCGGTGCGGGTAGGCGGTGGCGTCCGCCGGTACGCGGCTCACCGCGCCGCCGAGGGCGCCGAGGAAGACCTCGCACTCGGGGGTGGGCAGACGTCCGGCATGATCCACCAGGACGTCGAGCGCCCCGTCGCCGACCTCGGCGAGCTCGTGCGACTTCCAGTAGTTCCGCGCCCCCGGGGTGAGGAGCGGGTCGAGCGCCGACTGCCAGGCGACGAACGGGACGGGTCCGACGACATCGGCGTGCGGCTTGCCGAGCGCGCGGAGGGGGGCGAGCGCCTTCTGGCCGTCCTCCACGTTTCCCGTCCAGCACATGGCGAGCACCAGGATCTCGGTGCCGTGGACCTCGGCGGGAAGGAACGGCAGCGGGGGCGCCTTGCGCAGCACCACCCAGGCGGTGAGCTCGTCGGGGGCGGCGGCGACGATGCGCCGCCACTCGCCGAGGAGCTCCCTCGCCCGGGCGAACGGGTGGATCACGAGACCGGCCAGCACGGTCGGGCCGAGGGGGTGCAGGCGGAACTCGAAGGAGGTCACCACGCCGAAGTTCCCGCCGCCGCCGCGGATGGCCCAGAACAGGTCCGCGTTCTCGTCCTCGCTCGCGTGCAGGAGCCTTCCGTCGGCGGTGACCACGTCCGCGGAGATCAGGTTGTCGACGGTGAGCCCGAGCTTGCGGCTCGTCCAGCCGAAGCCGCCGCCGAGCGTGAGCCCGGCCACCCCCGTCGTCGAGTTGACGCCGACCGGCGTGACCAGGCCGAACGCCTGCGTCTCGCGGTCGAGCTCGCCCAGCGTGACCCCCGGCTCGACGCGCGCCGTGCGGCGGCCGGGATCCACGCGCACCGACTTCATCGGGGTGAGGTCGATCGTGAGCCCGCCCTCGCACACCGCGTTCCCGGCGATGTTGTGCCCGCCGCCGCGAACCGAGAGCAGCACGTCGTGCTCCCGCGCGAACGCCACGGCGCGCATCACGTCGGCCGCACCCGCGGCGCGCACCACCGCGGCAGGGTGGCGATCGATCATCGCGTTCCAGAGGGTGCGCGCCTGCTCGTACCCGGATTCTCCAGGCAGGCAAAGCGCCCCGCGGAGCTGCTCGCGGAGAGGCGCGAGCAGCTCCGGCGTCAGCGCCCGGTCCTGGTTCCTCGGCATCACGTTCGCCATTTCAGCCTCCGTCCGCGCGCAGGCCCACGTCGGAGGGAAGAGCCACCGGCGGGGCGCGTGCAGGGCAGACGCATATCGGCGTGCGTTCCCGCCAACACGCCCGCGCGCGGGCTCGTTGGGTCGTAAGCGGCCGCTGGGCGTCGGGCGAGAGATCGCCCGCGCCGCGGCGTAGCCCCGCGCAGGATCCCCTACCCGGCGGCGCCCGATCGCGGCGGACGGCGCGGCGTCACGTCGATCTCGCCGTCGGGCGAGGTCGAGGCGCTCCCCGGCCTCGCTCCTCCGACCGTGAACACCCGCACCCGCCCCGTCCTCGCCTGGCGCTCGAGCCAGCGACGCACCCCCGCGGCGGCGAGGCGGCGCGTCGGTGGGAAGAGCAGCGCCAGCCCGACGACGTCGGTGATCACGCCAGGCGCCACGAGGAGAGCTGCCCCGGCGAGCAACAGGACGCCCGAGAGCACCCCCTACTCCGGTGGCCGGCCCGCGGAGAGCGCCGCCTGCCAGGCGCGGAGGACGCGGGTTCCTTCCGCGCGCGCGAGCCACGCGCCGGCGGCGCCGGTGAGGACGATGAGCGCGACGGTCTGCCAGAAGCCGATCGCGCCGCCGATCCGCAGGAGCAGCCAGAGGTCCGCCAGCGGGACGACGGTGAAGAGGAGGAAGAGCTTTCCCACCGGCGAAGGATACGCCGCCGGCGCCTCGGGCGCCCGGCGATCGGCCCGCATCGGCCGTCGAACGCCGTCAATCTCCGGCCACGAGCCGCGCGAGCTCGCGCTCGAGGAGATCGGGGCGGAACGGCTTCGAGAAGGTCCGCTCGGCGTCGAGCGGTGGCTCGTCCTCGAGGTAGGCGCTCGCGACGATGACGGGTCGGTGGCGATGCTCGGGCTGGGAGCGGAGCCAGTCGAGGAACGCTCGGCCGTCCATCCGCGGCATGGTGAGGTCGAGCAGGATCACGTCCGGCTCGAGCCCCGCCTGGAGCAGCTCGACTGCGTCGTGACCGTCGGCCGCCTCGACCACGCGATAGCTCCGCGTCTCCAGCCAGCGCGCGATGAGCTCCCTGAGCTCGTGCTCGTCCTCCACGACGAGCACGCTGGCGCGCGGGTCGAGCCGGCGCTCGTCCTGGACGTTCGTCTCCTCCGCGGACCCCGGCCGGGTCCCCGGCTGTACTTCCTCGATCACGGTCGGCTCCCTCCGCCGAACCGTGGGGCCGCGGGGCGCGCGGCGCAAGGGCGGCGGTCGAGCGACCGAGCCATGCCCCCTTTCGCCGGCGCCCTGACTCGGCGGCCGTGACGCGACCTCGTTCCCAGCACCGCCGGGACCGAAGGGCGCCGCCGTCACATCGGCATCCCCTCCCCCATGATGTGCCACATCGCCATCATGCCGATGTCCTCGTGCTCGAGGATGTGGCAGTGGCACATCGTCATGCCGGTGTGATCGCGGATCGGGAGGCGCATCGTGACGCTCCCTCCCTTGGGGATGATGATGGTGTCCTTCCAGGCGGGCGCGAGCGTCAGGAAGCTCGCGTACGCGGCGAAGGCCGCGTCGCCGCCGGAGGCGGCGACGACCTGGCCGTCGTTCACGTGCTGGTGCCAGGGGTGGTCCATCCCGCTGTCGTTCACGATCTCCCAGAGCTCGTCGGTCCCCACGTCCGACATGTGCACGTAAGCGTCCTCGGGGCTCACGAAGGTCCGCCCGTTCACGTAGCCGCGACCCTGACCCATGCTGAGCACGAAGCGCACGCGCTTCGGCTCCATCGCGGTCTCGTCCAGCCTGGCCGCGGTTCCGTTCACGATGGCCGGGATCGCGCCGCTCGCGCGCGAGCCCGAGACCTTCACCGTCATGAGCGTCACCTGGGCCGACGCCATGTTCCCCATCCGGGCGTACGGGAGCGCGAGCAGCTTGTAGCTCCCCTTCGAGGAGCTCGCCTTCACGAGCACGTCCAGCCGCTCACCCGGCGAGAGCAGCATCTCCGTGACGGCGTAGGGCCGGTCCAGGAGGCCGCCGTCGGTTCCGACCACGTGCAGCGCGTGGCCCTGCAGCGACAGCCGGTAGAAGCGGGCGTTCGACGCGTTGATGATGCGCAGCCGCTTCACCTCGCCCGGCCGCATCGAGAGGAACGGGTTCACCTGCCCGTTGACGGTGACGAGCTGCCCCTCCTTGCCGTGCATGTAGTCCCGTAGCGACTCGTACGGAGCAGGCGCGCCGCCGACGATCGTGATGTCCTTCAGCACCACGAGGTGCGTGTCGACGCCGGCGAGCGCCGTGATCGACGCCATCCCCGAGCCCTCGCGCGCGTCGTCCTGCACGTCCAGCGCGCCGACGAGGCCGCCCCAGTACTGCTCGGCCACCGAGCCGTGCACGTGCGGGTGATACAGCCCGATCGACCCCGGGCGCTGCATGGCCAGATCGTACCTGTACTCCTGGCTCTGGGCGGGAGACAGCGTCAGGTGGACGTCGTCCGCGGGGTAGCCGTTCACGTCGCCCGGCGAGACGTGCCAGCCGTGGACGTGCACGTTGGTGACGTACTTCTCGTGTCCGAGGAGGTTCGTGTCGCCCGTGGGCGGAAGCCCGTTGCGGAAGTGAAGCCTGACCTCGTCGCCGCTCCGCGCGCGGATCGTCGGCGCGATGAAGCTCCCGTCGTACGTGAGCAGCGTCGCCCGCGTGCCGTTCAGGTCGATCTCCGCCAGGCGCGCCTCGATGGTCACGTCCACGACGCCCGCGGTCGTGGAGGCGTTCGCCGCGACGGGAGGATCCGCGAGCGCGGAGCCGACCGGCGGATCGACCACCCCGCCGCCCATTCCCCCGCCGCCCATTCCCCCGCCGCCCATCCCACCGCCGCCCATCTGCGCCAGCGCGCTGCCGCCCGTGGCCGCCGCGGCGATCCCGAGGGATGCGCGCGACAGGAACGCCCGCCGACCGATCTTCCGCTTCACGGTACCCTCCCCGCGACGCCCGCCGTGCGCCGCCGCCGATCCCGGCAGTGCTGCGAGGCTAAGGTCGAGCGCTGCCCGCGTCGCGGGTGCGGGTTGGGGCTCGCCCCCCAGGGCCTGCGCGCGGTCGCTCAGGGCGAGCGTGTCACCCCGGGTGAGGACGGCCGCGGGCGAGCGCGGCGCGGCGGCGGCTCGGCGCCGTCGCCGCGCAGGGTGGACCGGAAGTTCAGCGAGTGGTCAGCACGGCCTCGAGGTACTCGCCGGGCACGACCAGCCCGCGGCCGTCGCCGCGGTCGAACCGCTCGAGGAGCGCGAGGATCTCCGTGCCGAGCGCCGCCTGCCGGTCCGGGGCGAGCGCCGCGAACGCCTTCTGCACCGGCCCGTAGTACGTGCGGAACACCTCGAGCCAGTGCGCCGGCGAGGCGAAGCGGAACACGAAGTGGCGCCGCTCGGTCCGGAGCTCCGCGACCGAGCCGTCGAACAGCTCGCGCAGCCGCGCCTCCGTTCCCCACAGCGCCGCGGAGCGGAGGCCCGGCGGCGGCGGGAGGGACGCCCCGAGCGTCTTGAAGAGCTGGCCGATGAACCCCTCCGGCGTCCAGCTCGCGAGGCCGATGCGCCCCCCCGGCCGGCACACGCGCGCGAGCTCGCGCGCGGCGCCCTCCTGGTCGGGCGTGAACATGACCCCGAAGGTGGAGAGCACCACGTCGAAGCTCGCGTCCGGAAGCGGAATGCGCTCCGCGTCGCCCTCGAGCAGGGACACCTCGAGCCCGTTCGCCGCGGCGCGGCCCCCCGCCCGCTCCAGCAGGGCCGGGACGTAGTCGAGGGCCGTGACCTCGCAGAACCGGCGCGCCGCCGCGAGCGCGGCGTTCCCGTTGCCGGCGGCGACGTCCAGCACGCGCTCGCCCGCGCGCAGGTCCACCGCCTCGCAGAGCGTCTCGCCCACGATCTGGAGCCTCGTGCCGATGACGGCGTAGTCGCCCGCGCTCCAGGCGGAGCGCTGCCGCTGCTTCGCCCCCTCGAGATCGGGGAAAGCCGGGATGGGCCCCTGGGCGGAAGGGACGACGGAGACCTGCTGGAAGGGAGTCATCGCTCGTTTCCTCCTGCGGCGCCGAACACCGCGGTCGCCGCCCTGGTCGGCACCGCCGCCCCGCCGAAGTGGTCGGGATCGCAGTGGCGCCGTCACCACCAGGAGCTAGAGATCCGGGACGGGGCTGGCCATGACCGCCCTGCCGCCATGCCTGCTCCGGCGTCCACTCACACTCCTCTCCCGGGCCTGACCGCCGGCGCCCCCTCCGAGGCGTCCCTGCGCGCCGATCCGCTCTCCGACGTGCTCCAGAGCGTCCGGCTGTCGGGCGCGGTCTTCTTCCACATCGAGGGTTCTTCGCCGTGGGTGGCGGAGGCGCCGCCGTCGCGCGCGGTCGCGGGCATCTTCATGCCGCGCGCGCAGCACGTCATCGAGTATCACGCGGTGACGCGAGGCGGCTGCTGGGGAGGAATCGTCGGGGAGCGGCCCGCCCGGCTCGACGCCGGCGACGTGATCGTCTTCCCGCAGGGCGACGCGCATGTCCTCTCGAGCGAGCCCGGCCTGCGCGCGCCGCCCGACCTCGCGACGTACGCGAGCCTCCTCGACGGGCCGCCGCCGGTGCACATCCCGCTGGGCGGCGGCGGCGCGGATCGCGCGGAGATCCTCTGCGGCTTCCTCGGCTGCGACGCGAGACCGTTCAATCCGCTGCTCGCGACCCTCCCCCGAGTGCTCCACGCCCGCCTCGCCGACGCGAGGGGCTCGGCGCTCGAGACCTTCATGGAAGCCGCGCTCCGCGAGACGCGCGAGCGGCGGCCCGGGGGCGAGAGCGTGCTGGCCCGCCTCTCGGAGCTGATGTTCGTCGAGGTGGTGCGGAGCTACCTCGCCGCGCTGCCGGCCGGGAACACCGGCTGGCTCGCCGGGCTCCGCGACGAGTTCGTGGGGCGGGCCCTGGCGCTGCTCCACGGCCGGCCCGCTCACCCGTGGACGCTGGACGAGCTCGCCCGCAAGGTGGCGCTCTCGCGATCCGCGCTCGCGGAGCGCTTCACGCAGCTCGTCGGGCGGCCGCCGATGCAGTACCTCGCCGGATGGAGGATGCAGCTCGCGGCCGGGCTGCTCCTCGGGGACTCCGCCGGGGTCTCGCAGGTCGCCGCCGAGGTCGGGTACGCCTCCGACGCGGCGTTCAGCCGCGCGTTCAAGAAGGCCGTCGGCGTACCTCCGGCCGCGTGGCGGCGGAGCCGTTCCGCGAAGCCGGTCCCCGGTGCCGCGGCCACCACCGGGTGAGTGTCGCGATCAGCCCGCGAGGCCGCGGCCGCGGGTCTCGCGGACGAGGAACGCCGCCGCGAGGCCCATCGCCGCGAAGGCGGCGAGGATCCCGGCGCCGGCGCGGAACCCCGCCCGGTCCACCACCCAGCCGACGAGGGGCTGGTAGATGGTCGGCCCGAGGAAGACACCGGTGTTCACCACCGCCATGGCGGTCCCGGCGAGCGCGGGCGGGTTCACCTCCTTCACGCTCGCCCAGCTCAGCGTGAACCCGGTGGCGGCGGCGCCGACCAGGGCGAAGAGCGCGAGGCTCCCCCACGGGGGCAGCGCCCGACCGGCGACGAGGGGCGCCCAGGAGAGCACGTAGACGGCGCCGAAGATCAGCATCGGCGCGCGGCGGCGCCCGAGCGCGTCGGACAGCTTTCCGGCCGCGAGGGAGCTGAGGGCGAAGGCGACCAGCATGACGGTCGTGTGCGCCGTGGCGCGCGAGCGGGTCATGCCGTGGAGCTCGGTCAGGTACGGCACGGCCCAGAGACCCGCGAAGGCGAGGAAGCTCCCTCCGAGGCCCATGTTGACGAAGAAGCCGGGCCACGTGGCGCGGTTCCGCGCCACCACCGCGAGACCCTCGTACCATCGCCCCGCGTGAACGGGGTGTTCGGCCCTCCCCTCGAGCTCGCGCATCGACGGCAGCCCGGCCTCGCCCGGACGATCCCGTACGAGGAGCCAGGTGAGCGCCGCCCCCGCGACGGACGACAGCCCGATGGCGACGAAGACGTTCCGCCAGGACGTCAGGGTCACGAGCCACGCGAGCGGCGCCGCGGACATCACGGCCCCCAGGTTCCCCATGAACATCACGAGCCCGGAGAGCGTGGCGAACTCGCGCTCGCGGAACCAGGCGGCGACGAGCTTCAGGAGGGCGATGAACGCGACGGACACGCCGAGCCCGACGAGCCCGCGCCCCACCGACGCGACGCCGAGCGTGCCGGCGAGGCCGAAGGCGATCGAGCCCGCGCCCGCCACGAGGCCGCCCAGCGCGACCACCCGGCGCGGGCCGAGGCCGTCCACGAGCACGCCGGTGGGGACCTGCATGAGCGTGTAGACGGAGAAGTACGTCGCCGCGAGCGCCCCGAGCTCGGCGCCGCTCGCGGCGAAGGCCGCCCGCAGCTCGCCCGCGATCGCGGCGGGCGCGATGCGGTGGAAGAACGACAGGACGTAGGCCGCCGAGACGAGGACGAACGAGGTCCAGCGCAGGCGGCGCATGCGGGCGAGCGCCGCGGAGTCGAGCGCCCGAGGCGCGCTCCCAGGCGAGAGCTCCATCGTCGCGCGACGGTGTCACGGCCCCTCGCCGGCCACAAGGGCCGGCACCGCCGCGCGCCGCGTGCTCACCCGGCGGGTGGCGGGGACGGCGCCTCCTGCCCGTAGGGCGAGGGCCGAGCGTCGTAGTCCGGCGGGAACACGAGGTCGCCGTCCTCGACGTAGGCGCACACCTCGGCGCGCTCGACCTGCGGCTCGCCGTAGAGCGACACGGCCGTCCGCCACGCCTCGGAGCGGAGGAACGCCTCGGCGTGGTCCTGCGTCTCCCAGACGAAGTTGCCGCCGAGCTCCGACTGCTCCGGCGAGTAGACGAAGGCCATCGACCTGAGGCCGGGAACGAACCTGTAGATCTCGAACGTCCGTCGAATCGCCAGCTGCCGGAGGCGTTCCCAGTCCGTGCCCTCCGGCAGCGCGAAGCGGATGGTCGTCGCGAACATCGATCCTCCCCGGGGAGACAGCGCCGCCTCCCCGCGGGTTCTTTAGCCCGGGCCGGACGCCCGGACCAGGCCGCCGGCAGGCGCCGGGACGCCCGGCGGCCCTCGACGGACGGGAGGGCTCCCGGGAGGGGCACGCCTCAGAGTGAGTCCTCCCCTCGCCGAACCCGCCGGGTGGTAGCGTCGAAAGGCGACCATGGCAGTGAGCGCGCAACCGACCGCGACCCGGGCGCCGACCCCTCCCGAACGCGAGCCCGACTCGCGGACGCACGAGCGCGTCGAGGAGGCGTTCGAGACGGGTGCCGGCGAGCGTCCGACTTCACCGTTGGTCCGCTACACGGTCGCGGCGGCGTGCGGCGCGTGCATGCTCGCGGCGAGCGGCGCCCTCGAGAGCGTCCTCCACGGGTTCGTCTTCAGCCTCCCCGTCGCGGGGGTCGCTCTCGTCGTGTACACGCTCGGCCCGGGACCGAGCGTCCTCTTCAGCGCGGTCGTGGCGTACGGCTTCTGGAGGTACTTCCAGGCGCCCTTCCAGTCGCACCAGGAGGTGGCCCGGCTCGCGGCGTTCTCTGTGGCGTCGCTCTCGATCACCCTCTCCGTCGGGCTCCTGCAGCGAGCGCAGCTGAGGATCCGGCAGGAGAAGTCCCGGGTGGAGCGGGCCGAGCGGGAGCTGCGCCACAGCAACGCGCTCCTCCTCGAGACGGACCGCCACAAGGACCAGTTCCTGGCGATGCTCTCGCACGAGCTGCGCAACCCGCTCTCGCCCATCCGCAACGCGCTGGCCTTGATCGATCGCTCGCCGCCCGGCAGCGCCGAGGCCGTCCGCGCCCGGGCGATCGTCAACCGTCAGGTGATTCACCTCACGCGCATGGTGGACGATCTGCTCGACGTGACGCGGATCTCCCGCGGGAGGATCCGCCTGCAGCGCTCCCGCGTGGACCTCGCCGAGGTGCTCCGCCGCACGGTGGAGGATCACCGCTCGCTGTTCGCCTCCCGGAACATCGCCGTCGAGGTCCACCTCGGCGAGGTCCCGTCGTGGCTGGAGGCGGACCCGACCCGCCTCTCGCAGGTGATCGGCAACCTGCTCCAGAACGCCGCCAAGTTCACGGACCCAGGGGGCCACGTCAGGGTGGCGCTGGAACGTCGGGCCGGGGCGGCGGTGGTGCGGGTGCGGGACGACGGCGCCGGCATCGCCCCGGCGATGCTCGGCCGCGTCTTCGAGCCGTTCACCCAGGCGGACGACACCCTGCACCGGTCGCGGGGTGGGCTCGGGCTGGGCCTCGCCCTCGTGAAGGGTCTCGTCGAGCTCCACGGCGGCGAGGTGGAGGTGCACAGCGAAGGGGCGGGCCGGGGGACCGAGCTCTCCGTCCAGCTCCCGCTCGCGCCGGAGGCGCCCGCCTTGCGAATGGAGACGCCCGTCCCCGTCGCCTCGGTGCCGCCCCTCCGCGTGCTCGTCATCGAGGACAACGTCGACGCGGCGGAGACGCTCCGCGAGCTGCTGCTCATGTGGGGACACGAGGTCGAGGTGGCCCTCGACGGTGGAACCGGCCTCGAGCGCACGCGCCTCCTCCGCCCCGACGTCGTGCTCTGCGACATCGGGTTGCCCGTCATGGACGGCTACGAGGTGGCGCGCGCCATCCGCTCGGACCCCTCCCTCGCCTCCACGTTCCTCGTGGCGGTCACGGGCTACGCGCTGCCCGAGGACCAGCGCCGCGCGGCGGAGGCGGGCTTCGGCCGGCACCTCGCGAAGCCGGTGGCGCTCGAGACGATCGAGGCGCTGCTCGCGAGCGTCCCCCGCCTCGGGCGCGCGTAGCCGCGCAGCGCACCGGCACCACCCGGATCCGCGCTCCCGCGGCAGCAGATCGCACCTGCAAGCAGGCGCCCGTCATGGGCCGCGCCGCCGCCTGCGCACCGTGCGTCAATGGCGCCGTCCGCGCGCCGTGCATCGCCCCGTCGGGCGGCCGCGAGGCGCGCCAGGGAGGGCCTCGATGAGCCTGACCATGCTCGCCGTCGCCGTGATCGTGATCCTCACGCTGGGCTACACGCTGTACGGCAAGCTCGTCGCCCGGCAGTACGCGCTCGACGACAGCGTCCGCACGCCGGCGGTGCAGGTGAACGACGGGATCGACTTCGTCCCGACGCGGCGCTTCTTCCTCCTCGGGCAGCACTTCAGCGCCATCGCCGCCGCCGGTCCCATCGCCGGTCCGATCATCGCGTGCCAGCTCTTCGGCTGGGGTCCGTCGCTCCTGTGGATCGCGCTCGGGGTGGTGTTCATCGGCGCGGTCCACGACTTCTCCGCGCTCGTGGCGAGCGTCCGCCACCGCGCCCGCTCCGTCGCCGAGATCGTGAAGGAGAACCTCGGCCGCCGCGCCTGGCTGGCGATGCTCGTGTTCATCTGGATCGCGCTCGTCTACCTCATCATCGCGTTCGCCGACATCACCGCCGCGACGTTCGTGGGCAAGACGCAGGAGCTCGAGGGGAGCTTCGCGTTCAACCCGGGCGGCGCCGTCGCCGCCGCCTCGACGATGTACCTCCTGCTCGCGGTCGTGATGGGGCTCGTCCAGCGCAAGTGGGACCCGCCGCTCTGGCTCATGACGATCGTCTTCGTGCCGGCGACGCTCGGGGTGGTGTGGCTCGGGACCCGCATCTCCACCGTCCTCCTCTTCTCGCAGACGACGTGGGCCGTCGTCATCATGGTGTACTGCTTCGTCGCCTCGGTCCTCCCCGTCTGGACGCTGCTGCAGCCGCGCGGCTACCTCGGCGGCTTCGTCCTGTACCTCGCCCTCGCGATCGGCCTCGTCGGCATCCTCTTCGGCGGGTTCGACATCGAGCAGCCCATCACCACCGCCGCGCCGCTCGCGGGCCTCTCCGGGTCGGTACTCCCCTTCCTCTTCGTCACCATCGCCTGCGGCGCCTGCTCCGGGTTCCACGGCCTCGTCTGCTCCGGCACCACCTCGAAGCAGATCGCGAAGGAGAGCGACTGCAAGCCGGTCGGGTACGGCGGGATGCTGCTCGAGGGCCTCGTGGCGGTGATCGCCCTCGCCACGATCATGATCGTGGCGCCGGAGGTCTCGAAGGGCGCCGCGCCTGGCCGCGTGTACGGCGACGGCATCGCGCGGTTCCTCACGGTGATCATCGGCCAGGGCGCCTTCCTGTTCGCGGCGACCTTCGGGGCGATGGCCTTCTCGACGTTCGTCTTCGACACCCTGGACGTCGCGACCCGCCTCGGTCGCCTCATCCTCCAGGAGCTCGCCGGCAGGCACGGCCGCACCGCGGCGCTGGCCGGCACGGCGGTGACCGCCACGGTCCCGGCGCTGATCCTCGTCGCGGCGGGCCCCGGCGGCTACCGCACCTTCTGGACGCTGTTCGGCACCTCCAACCAGCTCCTCGCCGCGCTGACGCTGCTCGCGGTGACGGTCTGGCTCGAGCGCCAGGGCAAGCGCTACTGGTTCACGCTCGCGCCGATGCTCTTCCTCATGGCGATCACGCTCTGGTCGCTCGTCGGGCAGACGCTCCAGTTCACGCGCGGCGCCCTCGCGCCGAAGCCCGGCGTCCCGGTGGTGCCGCAGGTCGCGAACGCCCTCGTGGCGGTGCTGCTGTTCGCGCTGACCGCGTTCCTCGTGTACGAGGCGAGCCGCGTGGTGCGCAGCCCCAGGCCGACCGCACCCACGAAGGCGGCGCGCGCCGCCTGACGCGAGCCGCACGCCGGAGTGGCGCCGCCGGCCGCGCCGCTCCGGCCGTCCGTCGCCAGGGTCGCTACGGGCGGGCCGGCGGGTTGCGCCGGGCCCACGCCAGGAAGCGCCCGGCGTCCCCGTGGAGCTGGCCGGACGGCGTGGCCCACGAGAAGGCGCGCACGATGCGGAGGTCGCGCAGCGGGAGGACGCGCAGCGTCCCCGCCGCGACCTCGAGCTGCACGCTCCAGCGCGAGACGAACGCCACGCCGAGCCCGGCGACGGCCGCCATCTTCATCGACTGATTCGACCCGAACAGCAGCTCCGACCGCCGAACCTGCTTCGTCCCCAGGACGCGGGCCAGCGACTCCTCGACGACCGCCCGCGTGTTCGAGCCGGGCTCGCGCAGCAGCAGCGGGACCTTCGCCAGATCGGCGGCGCGCGAGATGCCGCAGAGCTCGCGCGCGGCGCTCGCGGCGACCGCCACCAGCTCGTCCTCCAGGTAGCGCTCGAGGTGGACGCGGGCGGAGCGCATGCGCCCCTCGACGATCCCCAGCGGCACCCGGCCCTCGGCCACCCACTCGAGCACCCGGGCCGTGTTGCTGACCTGCACGCGGAACGGCACGCGCCCGTGGATGGCGCGGTAGCCGGCCACGAGCGGCGGCGCGACGTAGGCGGCCGTGGTCATGCTCGCTCCGAGCACGACCTCCTCGCCGCCCGCTGGCTCGCCCTGGAACGCGGTCTCCACCTCGCCGAGGACCTCGTGCACCTGCTTCGCCGCCTCCAGCAGCCGCAGGCCCCAGTCGGTGGGCGTCACTCCCTTCGAGGACCGCAGCAGCAGGGCCCGCCCGCACTCCTCCTCGAGCGCCCGGATCTGCGCGGTCACCGCCGGCTGGGAGAGGTGGAGGAGCTTCGCCGCCGCCGAGATCTTCCGGGTCTGGGCGACGACGCGGAACGTCTCGAGCTTGCGGGGATCGAGCCTGGCCATCGTCCCACCATATCAGAGGATCTCGCCCTCCACGACGCCTCCATCAGCATCCGTTATGGAGCATCCGATCTTGCGACGAGGGGCGGAGAGGGCGCGGGCGCATGATGCTCCTCGGCCGCTGCGGGACCTCGAACCCGGGCGCGCCCCCGGAGGAGTGAAATGGCCAGCATCCAGAACCGAGTCGTCCGCGAAGTCGTCGCCCTCGACGAGACCGCAACCTGCGCCGACGCCGCGCGCCTCATGGCCCAGCGCCGGATCGGCTCGGTCGGCGTGCGCCACGGCGCCAAGCTCGTCGGGCTCGTCACCGAGCGCGACCTCGTGGCGGCGATGTCGGCCGGCAACGACCCGAGCCACACCACGCTGCAGCTGGCGATGCGCCCGGACGCCCCTGCCGTCTCGCTGCAGGCCTCCGACGCCGAGTGCGCGCAGCTCATGAGGACGCGCGCCACCCGCCACCTCGCCGTCAAGGACGGCGACGAGATCGTCGGCGTCATCTCCATGCTGGACCTCGTCGACCTCGTCGTCGGCGAGAAGCAGTGGAGCATCGACCAGCTGGAGAGCTACATCCGCGGCGGCCGCTCCTGGCAGCTGAGCCAGCCTCCCGTCGAGACCCCCTTCAGCCACGAGCGCGTGAGCTGAACCTCCGCTCCCCCCGGCGGCATTCCGCGCCGGGGGGACGCGGGGGCCGAGGGGCGCCCCCTCACGCCGGGACACCGGCGAGGCGCGGAGCGGGCGCGAGCGCCGCGCGCACCACCACGAGCGCGCCGCGCACCGCCGGGTGGACCGGCGCGGGCCGCGCCGCCGGAAGGGCGCGACGCGACGCGGCGGCCGCCACGCCCGCGACGGCCGCCGCGACGGCGTCGTGACCGGACGCCCGGTCGACGACCGCGTCCGCCCCGAGGGCGAGGAGCTGCTCGCGCAGCCCGGGTTCGCCCCTCCCGACGACCACCAGCCCGAGCTCGCGCTCGCCGCCCGCGTGGCGGACGAGGTGGACGAACGACACGGCGTCGCGGCCCGGCAGCTCGGCGTCCGCCACCAGCACGTCGAGGTCGAGGAGCTCCTCGAGGAGCAGGTCGATCCCGCTCGCCGCGTCGGTCGCGGCCAGGACCTCGAACCCGCGCGCCTCGAGGGCGTTGCCGAGGACGCGGAGCGCGTTCGCGTCGCCGTCGAGGAGGAGCGCCCTGGGCCGCCGGATCGTCGTCGCGTTCATGTCCTGCCGACGCCGCTCCACGGACGCCTATTCAGAGTGTGAAGACGCGCCGGAACCCTCGTGGTGACGGGGAGTTCCACCGCGTGAACGCCCGGCACAGCGTGTAGCGCGGGCGCCGCCCGGCGCTCCGGCGCCGGCGCTCCCCACTGGACGCAAGCGCGCCCATCGGGTTAGTCGAGCGAGCGGAGGTGAGGTCATGCGGATCGAGGTCGACGGCGTCGGCCTGTTCCACACCGTCCGCGGCGAGGGTGAGCCGGTCGTGCTGGTCCACGGCTCCTGGGGCGACCACCACGACTGGGACATCGTCGTTCCGGCGCTCGCGCAGCGCCGCGCGATGATCGCCTACGATCGGCGCGGGCACAGCCTGAGCGGCGGGCGACCGGCGACGGTGCACGAGCACGTCGCCGACCTGGCCGCGCTCGTCGACGGGCTCGGCCTCGGCCCCGTGCACCTCGTGGCGCACTCGTACGGCGCCTCGATCGCGCTCCGGACGGCCGCCCTCCACCCCGGCCGGATCCGCTCCCTCGCCGCGCACGAGCCGCCGCTCATGTGGACCCTCGACGGCCCCGGACCCCACGCCCCGGCGCTGCAGGCCTTCCGCGTGAGCTGCGCCCGGACCGAGGCGGCGCTCCGGGAAGGGCGCATGCGCGACGCGGCGCGGACCTTCGTCGACGAGATCGGCCTCGGGCCCGGCGCGTGGGAGCGGCTCGCGCGCTCCGCCCGCGAGACGTTCGTCCGCAACGCGCCCACCTTCCTCGCCGAGATCGAGGATCCCGACGCGCTCGCCCTCGACCTCCCGGCGCTGCGCGCGTTCCGGGGCCCGGTGCTGCTCACGCAGGGCGACCAGAGCCCTCCGCTGTACGGCCCGATCCTGGACCGCGTCGCGGCGGCCCTCCCGCAGGCGACGCGTCACACCTTCGCGGGCGCGGGGCACGTCCCGCAGGTGAGCCACCCGCGAGACTTCGTCCGGCGCATCGAGGCGTTCCTCGCGGGCGCCTGACCGGGCTCACGCCACGCCGCGCTCGACGATCGCCGCGGTGTCCATGGCGATCATGAGCACCTCGTTCGTCGGGACGACCGCCGCCATCGGCCGCGTGGTGCGCGTGATCCGGCCGCACAGCGCCTTGCCGTGGGAGGCGTTCGCGTCCGAGTCCAGCACGAGCCCGGTGAAGCCGAGCAGCTCGACCACCTTGGCGCGGACCTGGACGGTGTTCTCGCCGATGCCGCCGCTGAACACGAGGGCGTCGAGGCGGCCGAGGGCCACGATCATCGCCGCGGCCGCCTTGGCCACCGAGTGGCAGAACTTGTCGACGGCGAGCGCCGCCCGCTCGTGCCCGTCCTGAGCCGCGCGCTGCAGCGTCAGCATGTCGTCGCCCAGGCCCGAGAGCCCGAGCAGCCCCGAGCTCCGGTTCAGCTCGTCCATGACGTGATCCGCGCTGCACCGGAGCGCCTTCTTCATGTGCTCGATGATCGACGGGTCGATGGAGCCGCTGCGCTTGCCCATCACGACGCCATCGAGCGGCGTCAGGCCCATGGTCGTGTCGAGGCTCTTTCCGTCCCGCACCGCGGCGAGGGAGCAGCCGGTGCCGAGGTGGGCGGTGACGATCGCGTGGTCCTCCGGATCGAGGCCGAGCTGGGACACGGCGCGCAGGGACACGTAGCGGTGGCTGGTGCCGTGGAACCCGTAGCGGCGCACCTCGTGCTCCTCGAACCACTCGTACGGCACCGCGTACAGGTACGCCTGCGGCGGCATCGTCTGGTGGAAGGCGGTGTCGAACACCGCGACGTGCGGCACGCGGGGGAAGAGCCGCTGCGCGATGCGGATGCCGAGGAGGTTGGGCGGGTTGTGGAGCGGCCCGAGGTGGATGCACTCCTCGATCCTCGCCACGACCTCCGGCGTGATGAAGGTCGACTCCGTGAACCTCGCGCCGCCGTGAACGACCCGGTGTCCGACCCCGACCATCCGGTCGAGGAGCCCCACCTCGCGCAGGAGGTCGAGCACGGCCCGGAGCGCGTCCTCGTGCTCGGCGCCCGCGACGGGCCGCGATCCCTTGCGGCCCTCGTGATCGAAGTCCAGCCGGGCCTGCGGCGTCCCGAGGTGCTGGGCGACGCCCGAGACGTGCTCGTGGCCGTTCGAGGAATGGACGACGGCGAACCGCACCGACGCGCTGCCGCAGTTCAGGACGAGTACGTTCATGTGGCGAGCGGCCACACTCGCATCCGCGGACGCGCCCGTGCAAGGGGGTTCGCTCGCGCTCGGCCCCGCGCCGGCATCATGCCGCGACGTTATGGCTACCATAGCCAGAATGCCTTTTTCTTATCAGTCGAGAAGCGCTAGGTTGCGGACGTCAAGGGAGGCTTCGTCCCCCGGAGGCGAACGTAGAGGCCATGAACATCGAGGACCTGCTGAGCGAGCAAGCACCCGTCATCGTCGAGGAGGCCGTCCGCGCGACGGCCGAGATCGGCCCGTACCGTCGCGACGGAGCCGAGCAGATGCGGCGACGCATCGAGGCGCTCCATCGGCGGCTGACCGAGGCCGTGAGCGCCCGCGATCTCACAGACCTGCTCGCTTACGTGCGGCAGATCGCGCGCGAGCGTTCCGCCGCGGGCTTCGAGCTCTCGGACGTCCAGGCCGCGTTCACCGCCCTCGAGGACGCGATCTGGCACCGGGCGGTGACCCGGCTCCCCAGCTACGACGTCCTCTTCGGCGAGGGCATGGTCTGCACCGCCCTCGCGCACGGCCGGGACACGCTGCGCCGGGCCTTCGACTCCGCCGCCCCGCACGTCCGGGCGCCCTGTCCGGATCTCACGCCGCTCTTCAAGGGCACGGAGTCCTCCCTCGCCCGGGTTCCGGCCGAGGCCGTGAACACGGCGGTGTCCGTGCGCCGCTGCAAGCGCAAGCCGCAGCGCAGCGCGCCCCGGAGCGCCGCGGCGGGACGCAGGAACTAGGCCCTCGCGACCGCGCAACGAACGAGGCCCCCGGCTCCTCACGGAGCCGGGGGCCTCGAAACGTTCGGTACTCCGGGGCGCCGCCCTACTTCATGCTGCCGACGAGGTCACGGACCGCCTTCACCGACTTGTCCATCATCGCCTGCTCCTCCGCGTTGAGCTTCAGCTGGAGGATGCGCTCGGCGCCGCCCGCGCCGATGACGACCGGCACGCCGACGTAGAGGCCGTCGACGCCGAACTCGCCCTTGAGGAACGCGCAGGTCGGGAGGACCCGCTTCTGGTCCTTGAGGAACGACTCGGCCATCGCGATGGCGCTGGAGGCGGGCGAGTAGAAGGCGCTGCCCGTCTTGAGGAGCGCGACGACCTCGCCGCCGGCGCCGCGGGTCCGCTTGACCATGGCGTCCATCACTTCCTTCGCCTTGGCCGCGCCGTACTTCTGCTCGAGGAGCTCCATCACCGGGATGCCGCAGACCGCGGTGTAGCGGACGAGCGGCACCATGTCGTCGCCGTGGCCGCCGAGGGTGACGGCGGTGACGTCCTTGACGGACACGCCGAGCTCCCAGGCGATGAACGCGGCGAAGCGCGCGGAGTCGAGCACGCCGGCCTGGCCGACGACGCGGCTGTGCGGGAACCCGGTGATGCGCTGGCAGAGCGTCACCATCGCGTCGAGCGGGTTCGAGATCACGATGACGAAGGCGTTCGGGGCGTACTGCTTGATGCCCTCGGCCACCGTCGTCATGATCTTGGAGTTGACGGCGATGAGGTCGTCACGGCTCATGCCCGGCTTGCGCGGCAGGCCGGCGGTGACGATGACGACGTCAGCGCCCTTGATGTCCTCGTAGCTGTTGGTGCCCTTGAGGCTCACGTCGAAGCCGTCGACCGGCGCGGCCTCGGCGATGTCGAGCGTCTTGCCCTGGGGCAGCCCCTCCACGATGTCGAACAGGACGACGTCGCCGAGCTCGCGCAGCGCGGCGAGCTGAGCGAGCACGCCGCCGATCTGACCGCCGCCAATCAATGCAATCTTCGGTCTGGCCATTTCTATCTCCTCGAGTAGATCTGGTTCGATACCCTGCAACTACGCCATTGCATCAACGATCGCGTTCAGCGTGGCGCTCGGACGCATCGCCGCCGCCGTCTTCTTCGGGTCCGGCCGGTAGTAGCCCCCGGTGTCGACCGGCTTCCCCTGCGCCGCGATCAGCTCCGCGTCGATCTTCGCGGCGTTCTCCGCGAGCTGCTTCGCCACCGTGGCGAAGCGAGCCTGCAGCTCCTTGTCCTTCGCCTGCTCGGCCAGCGCCTCGGCCCAGTACAGGGCGAGGTAGAAGTGGCTCCCCCGGTTGTCGATCTGGCCGACCTTGCGCGCGGGGGACTTGTTGTTGTCGAGGAACTTGCCGATGGCCTTGTCGAGGGTCTCGCCGAGGACGGCGGCCTTCGCGTTCCCCGAGGTGCTGGCGATGTGCTCGAGCGAGGCGCCGAGCGCGGAGAACTCGCCGAGCGAGTCCCAGCGCAGGTAGCCCTCCTTCACGAACTGCTGGACGTGCTTCGGCGCCGAGCCGCCGGCGCCCGTCTCGAACAGCCCGCCGCCCGCGAGGAGCGGGACGACCGACAGCATCTTCGCGCTGGTGCCGATCTCGAGGATCGGGAACAGGTCGGTCAGGTAGTCACGGAGCACGTTGCCGGTCACCGAGATGGTGTCCTTCCCCTCGCGGATCCGCTTCAGGGAGAGGCGCATCGCCTCGACGGGCGGGAGGATGCTGATCTCGAGGCCGACGGTGTCGTGATCCTTCAGGTACTTCTCGACCTTCGCGATGATCTGCGTGTCGTGCGCGCGGGCCTTGTCGAGCCAGAACACCGCCGGCGCGCCCGTGGCGCGGGCGCGGGTGACCGCGAGCTTCACCCAGTCGCGGATCGGCGCGTCCTTCGCCTGGCACATCCGGAAGATGTCGCCCTGCTCGACCTTCTGCTCGAGCAGCGTCGCGCCCGTCCCGTCGTCGACGACCCGGATCGTCCCGTTCGCCGAGGCGATGAAGGTCTTGTCGTGCGAGCCGTACTCCTCGGCCTGCTGCGCCATGAGGCCGACGTTCGGGACGCTGCCCATCGTCGCGGGGTTGAGCGCCCCGTTCTTGCGGCAGTCCTCCATGATCTCCCGGTACATGGTCGCGTAGCAGCGATCCGGGATCATCGCCTTCGTGTCCTTGAGCTTCCCGTCCGGGCCCCACATCTTGCCGGACTCGCGGACGACGACGGGCATGGACGCGTCGACGATGATGTCGTTCGGGACGTGCAGGTTCGTGATGCCCTTGTCCGAGTCGACCATCGCGAGCGCGGGGCGCTTCGCGTAGACGGCCTTGATGTCCGCCTCGATCTCCGCCTTCTTGTCCGCAGGCAGCGCCTGGATCTTCTTGTAGAGGTCGCCGAGGCCCAGGTTCGGGTTGACGCCGGCCTCCGCGAGCGCCGCCGCGTGCTTCTCGAAGACGTCCTTGTAGAACACGGTGACGGCGTGACCGAACATGACGGGGTCGGAGACCTTCATCATGGTGGCCTTGAGGTGCAGCGACAGCAGGACGTCGTTCTTCTTCGCGTCCTCGATCTGCTCCTCGTAGAACTTCCGCAGCGCGCGGGCGCTCATCACCGACGTGTCGATGATCTCGCCTTCCTTCAGCGCGGCCTTCTTCTTGAGGACCGTGACGGCGCCCGCAGGGGAGACGAACTCGATGCGGTAGTCCGTCGCCTTCTGGATCGTCGTGGAGTTCTCGCTGCCGTAGAAGTCACCGTCCGTCATGTGCGCGACGTGGGACTTCGAGTCCTGCGTCCAGGCGCCGAGCTTGTGCGGGTTCTTCTTCGAGAACGCCTTCACGGAGAGGGGCGAGCGGCGGTCCGAGTTGCCCTCGCGCAGCACCGGGTTGACGGCGCTGCCCAGGCACTTGGCGTAACGCGTCTGGATGGCCTTCTCGGCCTCGTCCTTCGGCGCCTCGGGGTAGTCCGGGATCTTGTAGCCCTTCCCCTGCAGCTCCTTGATCGCCTCCTTGAGCTGGGGGATCGAGGCGCTGATGTTCGGCAGCTTGACGATGTTGGCCTCGGGCGTCCGCGCGAGCTCGCCGAGCTGGGCGAGGTAGTCCGGGATCCGCTGGCTCTCGGTCAGGTTCTCCGGGAAGTTCGCGATGATCCGGCCGGCGAGGGAGATGTCCCTCGTCTCCACGGAGACGCCCGTCCCCTTCGTGAAGGCCTGGACGATGGGAAGCAGCGAGTACGTCGCCAGCGCGGGCGCTTCGTCAATTTCCGTCCAGATGATCGTGGAGTTCTTCGTCGTCATGTCCTCTTCCTTGGTTCTTCTGCGATCTTCACGAGCGGGGAACATTCACTGTTCGACTGCTGCTTCGCGCCGCGCGGCGGGATGAGGCTCCCCTCAGCCCAGGGCTGCCTCTCGTCCGCGCCAGCCAGGTCCTGGAAGCTCCGGAAACTAGACGATCTGTCCGGCCAATGTCTTGGTGCGTCGCCGGCGGATGTGGACCTTGCGCGTCCGCGAGCCGAGGCACGCGAACCGCTCCACCTCCCGTTTCCGGGGTCTCGAGGCGCAACAGTCGCCGCGCCTGCGCGATTCCGCCGCGCCCGCTGGACCGCGCGGTCCGAATGACCGCAAATCTTGCGTTCCGCGAACCCCGCGGCGGGCTGCCCCTCCTCGCTGAACGACACGGCGGACCTCTCGGGGCGGCGGCCCGCCATCCTTTCCTGGCTGAGGCGGGCGAGCGGTCTGGCGACTCAGAGGCCGTGAAACAACCCCCTCCCGTCGCCGGGCAGCCGATCCGCGTCGCATCGCTTCGTTGCTCCTCCCTCACATACCCTACGGGTATGCTCGCTCGTCGCGCCTCGCGCTGCTCGCGTCTCGGTCGCCTGGCTCGGTCCGGGGATTGATTCACGACCTCTCACTGCTCGGACGTGACGCGACGCTGCAGCGTCCCGGGACTAGGACCTCCCCGTTCCGAACCGGCCCGCTGGCCGGAGGCAACGGGAGGAAGGGATGGACTTCGAGAAGGAGGTCGAGGAGGTCCGGCGCTGGTTCGCGAGCCCCCGCTTCGCGGGCATCCGGCGGGTCCACTCGGCCCGCGAGGTGGTCGAGCAGCGCGGCACCATCCGCCCGGACTATGCCGTCGCGCGCGGCGCCGCGGAGGCCTTCTACGACCGGCTGCGCCAGCTGTTCGAGCAGCAGCGCTGCGTCACGACCTTCGGCCCCTACTCCCCCGGCCAGGCGGTGGCGATCAAGAAGATGGGCATCGAGGCCATCTACCTGGGCGGCTGGGCCACCTCCGCCAAGGGCTCTTCGCACGAGGACCCGGGGCCCGACCTCGCCAGCTACCCGCTGAGCCAGGTGCCCGAGGAGGCGGCGACCCTCGTCCGCGCCCTGCTCACCGCCGACAAGAACCAGCTCCACACGCGCGCGCGCATGACGGAGGAGCAGCGCCGGGCCACGCCCGAGGTGGACTTCCGCCCGTTCATCATCGCCGACGCCGACACGGGCCACGGCGGCGACGCGCACGTCCGCAACCTCATCCGGCGCTTCGTCGAGGTGGGCGTGCCCGGATACCACATCGAGGACCAGAAGCCCGGCGTGAAGAAGTGCGGCCACCAGGGCGGCAAGGTGCTCGTCTCCGAGGACGAGCAGCTGAAGCGACTCTCCGCGGCGCGCTTCCAGCTCGACATCATGGGCGTGCCGGGCATCATCGTGGCCCGCACCGACGCCGAGTCGGCGACGCTGCTCGACGGTCGCGGCGACGACCGCGACCAGCCGTTCATCCTCGGCGTGCGGAACCTCTCGCTGCCCACGTTCAAGGCGGCGTTCCTCGCGATGCTGCGGCAGTTCCAGCGCGCCGGGGTGGAGGAGCTCTCGGGGCACGAGCTCTACGCGCTCTGCGACGAGGAGCTCGCGGCCGCCGACGCCTGGCTCGCCGGGGCGGGCTTCGACGCGGCCATCGCCGCCGCCGCCGCGGAGCTCCACCGCGGCGCCCTGCGCGGCGTCGACGCCGCCCTCGACAAGGTGTTCGACGCGTTCGTGGACGCCTGGCAGCAGGAGGCGGGGGTCTCCACCTACGCCGAGGCGGTGGGCGAGGCCATCGGCTTCCGCGAGCACGAGGGCGACCCGGCCGCGATGGGCAAGGCGGAGTGGCTGGCGTTCGCCGAGCGGGCGCCGTTCTACAAGGCGAGGCAGAGGGCGCGCGCGATCGGCCTCGACGTCACGTGGGACTGCGAGCACGCGAAGACGCCCGACGGCTACTACCAGGTGCGAGGGGGCATCGACTACGCCATCGCCAAGTCGCTGGCGGCGGCGCCGTTCGCCGACCTGCTCTGGATGGAGACCAAGACCGCCGACCTCCACGACGCGAAGCGGTTCGCCGACGCCGTCCACGCCGCCTACCCCGACAAGATGCTGGCCTACAACCTGTCGCCCTCGTTCAACTGGGACACCACGGGGATGGACGACGAGCAGATGCGCCGCTTCCCGGAGGAGCTCGGGAAGCTGGGCTTCGTGTTCAACTTCATCACCTACGGGGGCCACCAGATCGACGGCCTCGCCGCGGAGGAGTTCGCCACCGCGCTCCGCCAGGACGGCATGCTCGCGCTGGCGCGCCTCCAGCGGAAGTTCCGCCTGCTCGAGTCTGGGTACCGCACGCCGCAGACGCTGGTCGGCGGCCCGCGCGCCGACGCCGGGCTCATGTCCATCTCCGGACGCACCTCCACCACCAAGGCGATGGGCCAGGGCTCGACGCAGGTCCAGCACCTCGTGCAGACCGAGGTGCCGCCGAGGCTGCTCGAGGAGTGGGTGGACGCCTGGCGCGAGCATCACGCGATCCCGGGCAAGCTGCGGGCGACGCTGCGGCCGCACACCGGCGAGTCCGACCTGCTCGAGCTGGCGCTCACGTCCGCCGACGGGGAGAAGAAGCTGAACGTCATCTTCGCCAGCATCCACGACCGGCGCGGGCGCAGCATCCTCTCGGTGCGCGACCAGAACAACTTCGACGCGCGCCTGCGCCAGAAGCGGCTCATGACCCTGGCGCTGCTGTTCCTCTTCCACCGCTACAAGGTGGACTCGGTGCACTTCGTCACGCCGACCGCGGACAACCAGCGGCAGGCGGAGGGGATGAAGGCGCAGGGCCTCTTCGGCACCGTGGTGCAGGAGGTGGGGCGGATCATCGTCGCCGACGTGGCCAAGGACCGGGTGAAGGAGCTGCTCGCGCCGGACCGGGCGGCGCTGAAGGCGCTCATCGCGAGGCAATAGCCCGCGCGGTCACGCCGGGATCCTCCCGCGGAGCGCCTGCGCCTCGAAGGGCCCGGGCTCCGCAATGAGCGCCCTCGCTGCGTCCATCCTGCCGAAGGCGCCCCAGGCCAGCACGCCGCGCACGCGGCCGTCCGCGAGGTAGTAGACGACGCCCTTGCGGAACGGCTCCTTCCAGTCGGCGACGACCTCGAGGCGCGGATCGAGCACCCCGACCGCCTCGTACCCGAGGTCGAACAGGTCCGAGTAGAAGAACGGGAGGTGGCGGTACGCGACCTCCGCGCCTGCCATCGCTCGGCCCGCCTCACGCCCCATGCGATTGGCGTTGTCCTCGTGCTCGACCCTGAGGCGCTGGCCGAGCGCCGGGCTCGAGAACCGCGCGACGTCCCCGGCGGCGAACACCGCCGGGTCGGACGTGCGCAGCCCCTCGTCCACGAGGACGCCGTCGTCCACCGCGAGCCCCGCGTCCGCGGCCAGACGGTCGTTCGGGACGATGCCCAGGCCCGCCACCACCAGATCGGCGCGGAGCTCGCCTCGATCGGTCCGCAGCGCGAAGCCGGAGCCGTGCTCCGCGAGCCCGGTGACCTTCTCACCCGGCCGGACGTCGACCTCGCGCTCGGCGTAGTAGCCGTTCAGGTGGAGCGCGAGCTCGCGGGGGAAGAGGCGCGCCCCGATCCCCTCCTCTGGGAAGAGCAGCGTGACGCGATACCCGGCGGTGGCGAGGGAGGCCGCGACCTCCGAGCCGATGAAGCCTCCCCCGACGACCGCCACGTGCTTGCCGGGCCGCAGCGCGCTCACGCGCCGGTAGTCCGCGACCGTCCGGTAGTAGACGACTCCCTCGCCGCCGAAGGGCAGGCGCCGCGGCGTGCCGCCGGTCGCGAGCAGGAGCCGCTCGTACCCCACGGTCTCGCCGCCCTCGAGCGCCACGCGGCGCGAGGCCCGGTCGATCGCGACGACCCGGGCGCCGGTGCGGAGCGAGACGCCCTCGACCTCGGGCAGCCAGATCGAGCTCTCCTCCTGACCGGACCAGAGGCCCTTCGAGAGCGGCGGTCGCGCGTAGGGGGCGACCGGCTCCTCGCCGAGCAGCGCGATCGAGCCGCTGGCGTCCACCGAGCGGATCCCCTGCGCGGCGGCGTGCCCCGTCATGCCTGCGCCCACGATGACGTACTCGAACTCCGGCATCGGTCCCCTCCACGATCGCAATTAACGGACGCTCCGGCCGCCGCCCGGTTACGCGGGGCCACGCGCGGTCGCGGCCCTGGGGCCCCTCTCGCCGATCGCCATCCCCGTGCCGGTGACGCGACGCGGATCGCACCTTGGGGAATGGCCCCTCCCGTGGTGCCACCGATCCCGCCCATGCTCGCCCGCCCGGTGCGCGAGCTGCCGGAGGGTGACCTCTCGTACGAGCCGAAGTGGGACGGGTTCCGCTGCCTCGCCTTCGCGGCGCCGGCGGGCGAGGTCGACCTGCGCAGCCGGAACCAGCGGCCGCTCGCGCGCTACTTCCCGGAGCTGGTGGAGGCGCTCCGCGCCCTGCCGCGCTCGGCCGTGCTGGACGGCGAGATCGTGGTCGCGAGCGCGCGCGGGTTCGACTTCCCCGCGCTCCTCGCCCGCTTGCACCCCTCCGCCTCGCGCGTGGCGCGGCTCAGCCGGGAGACCCCGGCGGTCTACGTCGCGTTCGACCTGCTCGCCGATGGCGACGAGGACCTTCGGCCGCGCCCGTTCCGCGAGCGGCGGGCACGGCTCGAGGCCCTCCTCGCCGGGGCGCGCTCTCCGCTCCGGCTGACGCCTGCGACGTTCGATCCCTCGGTCGCGCGGGCGTGGCTGGAGCGGCTTGGGGGCGCCGGGATCGACGGCGTCGTCGCGAAGCCACTCGGGCTGCCCTACCAGGCCGGGCGGCGCTCCATGCTGAAGGTGAAGCGGGAGCTCACGGCCGACTGCGTGGTCGCGGGCCTGCGCACCTTCGCGGGGGAACCGGTCGTCGCCTCCCTCCTCCTCGGTCTTTGGGACCACACCGGGGCGCTCCACCACGTGGGCGTCGTCTCGAGCTTCCCCGAGCGGGAGCGCCGCGCGCTCTTCGCGTCGCTGGGGCCGCTCCAGGCGCCGCTCGCCGGACATCCCTGGGAGCGCGGCTTCAACCTCGCGAGCGGCCCGACGGGCCGGCTCGCCGGCGCCGCCGGCCGCTGGGATCCGCGCGAGATGGCGCTGGACTGGACCCCGCTCTCGCCCGAGCGCGTGGCGGAGGTCGCCTACGATCGCCTGGACGCGCTGCGCTTCCGCCACCCCGCGCGCCTCGTCCGCTGGCGGCCGGATCGCGAGGCGCGCTCGTGCACGCTGGACCAGCTCGCCGGCGACGCGCCGGAGCCGCCGGAGGCGTTCGGCGCGCGATGACGGACCCTCGCCACGGCGCGGGCCGCCGCGCGCTCGAGGTGGGTGGACGCACGGTGCTCCTCTCGAACCCCGAGAAGCTTCTGTTCCCCGCCACCGGCTTCACCAAGCGCGATCTCGTCGAGTACTCCCTCGGGATCGCGGCGGCGATCCTCCCGCACCTGGCGGGCCGCCCCGTCACGCTCGCCCGGTTCCCGGACGGGGTCGACGCGCCGGGGTGGTACCAGACGAACTGCCCCGCGGGACGACCGGGGTGGCTCGCCGTCGCAGAGGTTCGAGGCGCGCGGGGCCAGACGCTCCGCTACTGCTTGCTGGACGACGCCGCCGCCCTGGCCTGGGCCGCAAACGCCGCCGCGATCGAGCTCCACCCGCTCCTCGCGACGCTGGACGCCCCCGCCACCGCCCGCGCGCTCGTCCTCGATCTCGACGCGCGCCCGCCGGCGGGGCTCCGCGAGTGCGCCCGGCTGGCGCTGCGCCTGCGGGAGCGCCTCCACGCGGACGGGCTCGCGAGCTTCCCGAAGACCTCGGGCGGCGCCGGGCTGCACCTGTACGTGCCGCTCGACGGCGCGGACGGCTTCGACGCCACGAAGGCGTTCGTCCGTGCCCTGGCCCGCGAGCTGGCGCGCGAGGATCCCGGCGGCGTGACCGATCGGCTCCCGCTGGCGGGGCGGGCCGGCAAGGTCCTCGTGGACTGGCGCCAGAACGGCGGCAACCGCTCGCTCATCGCGCCCTACTCGCTGAGGGCGGCGTCAGTGCCGCTCGTGGCGACCCCCGTGCGGTGGGACGAGGTGGCCACGGCCGCGGATCGTGGTGACGACGGGTCGCTCCGCTTCGGGCCCGCGGAGGTGCTCGCGCGGCTGCGGCGGGAGGGCGATCTGCTCGCACCGGCGCTCGCCCGGGGCGGGCGGCTGCCGCCGGCGCGGCGGTGACGTCCCGCGCCCTGGCGGTACGTCCCCTCGGGGTCTTGGAAATCGTTCGCCGAAGTATCCAACTAGTCGGTTGCCCGATGGATGGCCCGAGCGAGATGGGACGGCGGTCGTTCCTCGAGATGGCGGCCGCGGCCGCCGTCGCGGGCGTCGCCTGCCGCGCGGAGCCGGGCGGAAGGGACCGGGAGGCAGGCGTGTCGACGCGATCTCGGGAGCTCGCCGGCAAGTGCTGCCTCGTCACCGGCGCCACCTCCGGCATGGGCGCGGTCACCGCCCTCGAGCTGGCGCGGCTCGGGGCGACGGTCGTCGTCTCCGGGCGCAGCGCGGAGAGCTGCGCCTCGCAGGCCGAGGCGATCAGGCGCGAGACCGGCGCGCGCGTCGAGACCGCCGTGGCCGATCTGGGATCCCTCGCTCAGGTCCGCAGGATGGCGGCCGAGGTCGCGAGCCGGTTCGAGCGGCTCGACGTGCTGGTGAACAACGCCGGTACGCGCCTGGAGCAGCGGAGCGTGACGGAGGACGGGCTGGAGAAGACGTTCGCGGTCAACTACCTGTCACACTTCCTCCTCACCAACCTGTTGCTCGACCGCCTGCGCGCGAGCCCCGCCGCGCGGGTGGTGAACGTCGCCTCCGACGCCCACGCCCTCGGGAAGATCGAGCTCGACAACCTGCAGGGGGAGCGACACTACGAGCTGATGGACGCCTACGCCCGCTCGAAGCTCGCGGTCGTGATGTTCACCTACGAGCTCTCGCGGCGGCTCGAGGGGACGCGCGTGACCGTCAACGCCGTGCACCCGGGCATCGTCGCGACCAACCTGGGCGACGAGAACGGCTTCTTCCAGGGCTGGCTCCGCGTACGGATGCGGAATCTCCTCAAGCGGTCGCTCCTGACCCCGGAGGAGGGAGCTCGCAACATCGTGCGCCTCGCGAGCGCGCCCGAGCTGGAGGGCGTCACGGCCCGCTACTTCGACCAGGACCGCGAGGTCCGCTCCACGCCGGCGTCGTACGACGCGGCGCTCGCGAAGCGGCTCTGGGAGGTGAGCGAGGCGCTCTGTGCGTCCCGGCCGGCCGCGGGCGCCGGGTCCTCGCAGCGCGCGCAGCCCGCCGCGACCGGCAGCGCGACGGCCCGCTGAGGATCGGCCATGCCGGACGCGCTCCACGTCGTCTGTCCCCACTGCGAGGCCACCAACCGCGTGCCGGGCGCGCGCCTGGTGGAGGCGCCGAGCTGCGGCCAGTGCCACCGCCCCCTCTTCACCGCGCAGCCGGTGGAGCTCGCGCAGGCGGCGTTCGAGCGGCACGTCGGCCGGAACGACATCCCGGTGCTGGTGGACTTCTGGGCGCCGTGGTGCGGCCCGTGCAAGGTGATGGCGCCGCACTTCGTCCAGGCCGCCGGCCTGCTCGAGCCGCGCGTGCGCCTCGTGAAGGTGAACACCGACGTCGAGCAGGGTCTCGCCGCGCGGCACGGCATCCAGAGCATCCCCACGCTCGCGCTCTTCCAAGGGGGTCGCGAGATCGCCCGCCAGGCCGGGGCGATGGGGACGCAGGACATCGTCGACTGGGTGCGCGGGCGGCTCCCCTGAGCGGCTCGTGCCGCCGCCCCCGGGCGTTCAGACGGTGACCACCTTCGCCGCGTCGAGCGAGCGCCGTACGATCTCTCGCATGTTGCTCACGTGCCCGACCTGGAGCTTCTCGGTGAGCTCGAAGAACTCGAGGCAGGTGACGCAGGCGAGGAGGTCCACGCCGGCGTCGTCGAGCTGCCTCAGGGCCTCCAGGCTCGTCGAGCCGGGCCCGAGGAGCCTCACCGCCGCGTTGTAGAACACGATCGCGTCCGGCTTGGGCTCGACCGTGACGAGCGTGCGGAGGAAGCTCCCGAGGAGCTTCGCGCCCAGCCCGTCGTCGCCCCCGCCCATCTGCTCCGAGCTCACGATCACCACGGTCCCGCCCTGCTTCGTATGGTCCATGACGTCTCCGCGGCGCGCAGCCGCGCGAGGGAATGGCGACGGAGGACCGCCGCGCGCTTCTCGCGCGGAGGTCGATTGGGCGTCACGCGGAGACGGATCAGGCGGGCCGGCGTGCACGAGGCGAAGCGCGCTCCTCCGCCGGGCCGGGACCCATCGCACCGCATGGCGCGTCGGACGTCGGGGCGAACTCGCCCCGGGCCTCACGGCGTCAGCGGTCCAGCGGGACGCGGCGCTCGATGCGGAACACGCGCTTCACCTCCTCTCGCGACCGGGCTTCACGTGCCCGCGGCCGGACAGGGCGCAGTCTAGGAGCGAGGGGCGCTGCAGGGGAAGGCCTGCGTCGGCGTCGCGGGGCGTGGCCGTGTGTCGCACCGCCACGCACGGCGGCACGGCTGCGCTCAGCGGAGGAACTCCAGCAGCGCCTTCTCGAACGCGGGGAACGCCTCGACCTGCGGGACGTGACCGACCCCCGGGAGCTCGACGAGCGCCGCGCCCGGGATGCGCCGCTGCGTGTCCTTCCCGAGCCGCGTGTAGTCGCCCATGGTCTTCTGCACCTCGGGAGCGGCGAGCGGCCGTCCCGGCGCGCTGCGATCCCGCAGCCCGATGACGAGCAGCGTGGGCACGCGCACGCGGCCGAGGTGCGGCACGATCGGCTGGGTGAACACCATGTCGTACGTGAGGGCGGAGATCCACGCCATGCGCGGCCACTCCGGGTGAAGCGTCCAGCCGGCGAGGAGCCTGGTGTGCTCCTCGTACTCGGGCTTCCACGCACCGTCGTAGTAGGCCTTCCGCTGGTACTCGCGGACCTGCTCCGGGTTCTGCTTCAGCTCCTGGGCGTACCAGTCGTCCACGGTGCGGGGAGGGATGAGCGCGGCGTAGTCCTCGAGGCCGATGGGGTTCACGAGCACGAGCCGCTCGGTCGCCTCCGGGTAGTCGAGCGCGTAGCGCGCTGCGAGCATCCCGCCCATGGAGTGCCCCACGACCGCGGAGCGCGAGATCCCCAGCGACACGAGCAGCGCCCGCGTGTTCGCGGCGAGCTGCGTGAAGCTGAACTGGTACCGCTCGGGCTTGCTCGACTTCCCGAAGCCGATCTGGTCGGGGGCGATCACCCGGAACCCGGCGCGGTTGAGCGACGCGATCGTGGTCGCCCAGGTGCCGGCGTGAAAGTTCTTTCCGTGCAGGAGCATCACCGTCCGGCCGTTCGGCGCCGCGGGCATGGCGTCGATGTACGCCATGCGCAGCTGCTGCCGCTGCGAGATGAGCGGGAAGTAGGAGACCGGGTACGGGTACTGAAAGGCGCCCGCCTCGGGGTCGATCGCGCCGGCCGGAGTCGCGGCCGCCGCGGCGGGCGCCGCGGCGTCTGCGCCCTGCTCCCCCGCGCCGTCGAGCGCCGCGTCGCCTCCCGGTCCGCGCGCGGTCCGGCAGCCCGCCACGAGCACGAGGAGGAAGATCCCGAGCGGAACGGCGCATCGCGCGGTGAGCCTGCGAAACGGCGAAGGCGCCATGTGCGAACCCTCCGCGGAGCGCGAAGCTCCGCCCAGGACCGGGTAACGCTGGGCGGCGCCCGTCGCACGGCGGCGCGCCGCCCCGCGTCCGACCCGGCCGCCTCCCCGGCCCAACGGCCGACCCCAACCGGACGAGCGCGGTCGCGTTGCACCTCTCCCGGCCCGCGACGATGGGTGCCGCGAACCGGGAAGGAGCGCGGCGATGGACGATCGCCGGCACGCCCGGCACCGAGGACTCGCCGGTCGCCTACTGCCCGCCGCGCACCGTGCTCGACAAGCTGCTCGTGGACGCCGCGGCAGAGGCGGGCGCGGAGCTGCGGGAAGGCTTCACGGTGGACGAGCTCCTCGTCCAGGACGGTCGGGTCGCCGCGATCCGCGGCCGCTCGCGAACCGGCGCCGCCGCGGTCGAGCGCGCCCGTACCTGCGGAGCTCGAGCTCGCGCCCGAGCTCGCGGACCGCGTCGGCGCGCCAGGCGCGAGTCGCGGTTCGCCGGCGCGTGCGTCCCGAACTTCTTCCGCAAGCCCTACGGGCCGGGTGGGCGGCGTTCTTCGCGCCGGAGAACGTCCGGGCGCTCGCGGGCGGGGCCCAGCAGCCGAGCTGACGCACCGATCACCACCCGCGCACGCGCCTCGGGCGCCAATGGTGGGTGCGGTGCTCGCGGACGTGATCGCCGCGCGCGAAGAGCTTCACGAGGACCACGCCCGCGGCGAAGCCCCCGACGTGCGCCCAGAAGGCGACGCCGCCGCCGCTCTGCCCCATCGACGCGACGCCGCTCAGGAGCTGGAGCCCGGCCCAGTACACGAGCATCATCCACGCGGGCAACGCGATGGACGTGAGGAAGAAGCCGATCGGCACGAGGGCGAACACCCGGACGCGCGGGTACAGCACGAGGTAGGCGCCCATCACGCCGCTGATCGCGCCCGAGGCGCCCACCATCGGGACGCCCGAGGCCGGGCTCGTGACCACCTGCGCGAACGCCGCCGCCAGCCCGCAGAGGACGTAGAACGCCAGGAAGCGCGGCCGCGTCATCGAGTCCTCGACGTTGTCCCCGAAGATCCAGAGGAACCACATGTTCCCGAGCAGGTGCATCCAGGAGCCGTGCAGGAACATGGAGGTGAGGAGGTGCGAGGCCTGCGTCCCCGGGTCCGTCAGGCACGCGATCCCCTCCCCCATCGGGAAGGCCGTCCCGGGCGGAAGGGCGCCGGTGAGCTCGCCGGGGATGAGCCCGAGGTCGCACACGGACTGCATGAGCGGGAGGTCCGAGCCCGCGCCCTGCACGAGCACCCACGCGAGGACGTTCAGGGCGATGAAGGCGAGGGTGACGTAGGACCGGCGCTGCGTCTGGTTCTCGTCGCGGTAGGGGAACATGGTGGTGACTCGGTCGGCCTCACTTACCGCGATCCGGGCGCGGCGTCGCGGAAACGAAGGAGGCCTCCCCTCAGGCGTCGTCCCGCTGGTACAGCCTCAGCTCCCAGCGATCCGCCTGCTCGTCGTGGCGCAGGAGGTACACCGCGCCGTCATCGCCGCGCAGCTTGAAGTAGCGATGGTCCGGCCCGTACCAGCGGTCGAGCACCTCCACGACCTCGACGCGCCGGTCGCCGAGCTCGAGCCGCCGCGGCGTCTCCTCGCCTCGGTACCCTGCGTGACACTCGACCTTCACGTCCATGCGTCACCGCGTCCCGCGGGCGGCGTGGCGGGACGCCGAGGCCCAGGAACATACGCCTCCCGTCGGCGCGGCGGACCTGACGGCCGGCCGCAGCCTGCCTCGGCTCGCTTTCGGGTTGCCCCGAGGCGCGGCCGTGGCCATCACCCGCGCCGGAGGAGACCATGGCCGAGCTCCGCGACGCCCTCCCGCCGCTGTACCGCGAGCTCCTCGGAGAGCCCTTCGCCGAGGAGATCCCGCCCGAGTCGAAGGCGACGTGCTCCGCGTGCGCCATGCTCGAGCGCGGGTGCCAGGGGTCGGCCGTCGCGCCGGTGGACGGGCGCAGCCGCTTCTTCAGCCCGGACACGAAGTGCTGCACGTTCCACCCGAGGCTCCCCAACTATCTCCTCGGCGCGATCCTGACGAGCGACGATCCGGCGCTCGCGGAGGGGAGGCGCCGCGTCGCGGCGCGGATCGCCTCGCGCGTGGGCGTCTCGCCCGAGTGGCTCCACCCTCCCCGCACGTTCACGCTGCTCTACGACAGCGCGCGCGGCGCCTTCGGCCGCGCCCGGGGGCTGCGCTGCCCGTTCTACGAGGCGGACGCGGGGGGATGCACGATCTGGGCGCACCGCGACGCGGTCTGCTCCACCTACTTCTGCAAGTACGTCGCGGGCGCCGACGGGCGGCGGTTCTGGACGGCCGTGAAGGAGCTGCTGTCGCTCGTGGAGATCCAGCTCGCGCGCGCGGCGCTCCTCGAGCTCGCGCCCGACCTGCTCGACCGCGAGCCGGGGCTGCGGCCGGCCTCGGCGACGCCGGTCGGCCCGGAGGACATCGACGGTGCGGCGCCCCCCGAGGAGGAGTACCTCGCCGCGTGGGGCGCCTGGGCGGGCCGCGAGGTCGAGCTTTATGCCGCCTGCGACGCCTACGTGCGGTCGCTCTCCGCGCACGATCTCGACGGGCTCCTCGGGCTGGACGGGCGGCTCGCCCGCCGCGCGGTCCGTCGCGCGCTCGACACGGCGCGCTCCCCCAGCCTCCCGCCGGTGCTGAGGCTCGATCCCGGGGCCACGATCGCGTGGCTCCCCGACGGCAGCGTCGCGCTCGGCTCGTACAGCGAGCTCGAGGCGGTGGCGCTCCCCGGGGCGGCGTACCGCCTGCTCGCGCGGTTCACCGGCGACGAGCCCATCTCGACGGTGCGCGCGCGGCTCCGGGCGGAGGAGCACGCCGACCTCTCCGACGACGTCCTCCTCGAGCTGTACCGGCAGCGCGTGCTCGTGCCCCCTCCGCGGCGGGCTGCGGCCAGGCCGGGCGGGGGCGGGCCGGCGCCGTAGAACCTCTTCGCGTATTCCGGCCGGGCGCGACGCGGTCGCGCCTTCGTCGTTCCGCTCGTTTCGCAGGTGGACGTGGGCGAGGTCTCGAGAGGAGGACGCACATGCCGTTCGTGGTGAGGATCGAGCACTCCGTTCCGAGCTTCGAGAAGTGGAAGCAGGCGTTCGACGGGGACCCCGCCGACCGAAAGGGCTCCGGTGTCCGGCGTTACCAGATCCTGCGCCCGCAGGACGACCCGAACTACGTCATGATCGACCTCGAGTTCGACACCGCCGGCGACGCCGAGCGCTTCCTGCGGGCGCTGGAGCGGATCTGGAGCGGCGCCGGGAAGGCGTTCATGCACAATGCCCGGGCGCGCGTCGCCGCCCGCGTGGAAGCGAAGGAGCTCTGACCCGACGCCGTCGCGCACGCACTCGAGTGCTGACGCCGATGGGGCCAGCCCGCGGCCGCGCCCGCTGGCAGGACGAGAGGACCGGCTCACGCGTCGTAGCGGATGTCGCCCGCGCCGGCGGCGTCGTACCCGGCGATGCCGCCCACCTCCGCGCGGAACGCCTCGCCCTGGGCGACCTCGCACAGCCGGACCACGCGGGCGTCGCCGAGATCGCGCGCCTTCACGATCAGCCCGTACGCCTCCGTGGCGAGCGGCTGGAACGCGAGGCCGGCGCGCTCGCCCCAGGCGCGCGAGCAGAGCCCGGCGTCGGCGCGGCCCGCCACCACGGCCAGGACGACCTCGAGGTGGGAGTCCACCACCAGGGCGTTCGCGTGGACCCGCGCCGGATCGAGCCCCGCGCCCCGGAGCGCCACGTCGAGGTGGTCGCGGACGCCGGCCGTGGCGGGCCTCGAGGCCAGCCGCTTCCTGGCGAGCTGCGCGAGGCGCATCGGCCTCCCGGCGGGATGGACGAGCCCGATCTCGCGGGTGACGAGGTGCACGCGCGCGACGCGCTCTTCGCCGACGTGGCTCGGGAACCCGCCGGCGTGGGCGCCGGCCGCCAGCACCGCCCGGCGGCGCAGGAGCTCCGCCGCGGCCCGCATGTCCGCCTGCACGAAGCCGAGGAGCGGAGGTCCCCTCGCGGACGCGAGCTTCAGCAACGTCAGCACGGCCACGTCGCCGTTCGCCGCGATCAGCGACGGCGCCGCGTCCGCCGAGGCGCTCGCGAGGGGGACCGGGGCTCCGGAGGGCTCCTCCCGCGTCCCGGCCGCCTCGCCCCCCGCCCAGGCGAGGACGTCGGCGCGCGAGAAGCGCCACTCCGATCCGACGCGACGCGCCGGCAGGCCCTTCTTGAGGAGCCGGTAGACGTGCTTCGGGTGGACGCGGAGGAGCTCGGCGACCTCGACGGTCGTGAGCAGCGGATCGGGCATGCGCGCCTCGAGACGAGGCGGCCACCTCGGGGACCTGGAGGGGCCGCAGTTGCCGGATGCTACGTTCTCGCGGTATCTGGAGGCAAGTTGTTACCTGAACGCACCTATCGCGGAGCTCTCGTGACGCTCGGCCTGCCCCTCGCCCTCGCGCTCTTCGCCGCCGGCGCGGCGGGGGCGCAGGACGGGAAGCGAACCCTCTCCGTGGCCGCCGCCGCGAACCTCAAGAGCGCCGCGGACGAGCTGAAGCGGGGGTTCGAGGCGGAGCAGCCGGGCGTGGAGGTGAGGCTGGCGCTGGGAGCCTCCGGAACGTTCTTCGCGCAGCTCCAGCAGGGCGCGCCGTTCGACGTCTTCCTCTCCGCCGACCGCGAGTACCCGGCGAAGCTCGTCGCGGCGGGGCTCGCGGCCGCGGCCGACGAGAAGGTCTACGCGTTCGGCAAGCTCGTGGTCTGGTCGCCGCCGGGGTCGGCCCCGGGCCTCGAGGAGCAGGGCCTGGCCGCGCTGGCCAGGCCCGAGATCGAGCGGATCGCCGTCGCCAACCCCGCGGTCGCTCCCTTCGGTCGCGCCACCGAGCGGGCGCTCCGGTCGGCGGGCGTCCACGGCGCGGTGAAGCCGAAGCTCGTCCTCGGCACCAGCGTCGCGCAGGCCGCCCAGTTCGCGACCACCGGGGCAGCCGACGTCGCGTTCCTCCCCTACTCCCTCACGTTCGGCGAGGCGCTCTCCGGCGGGAGGGTCTTCCTCGTCCCCGAGGCGCTCTACCCCAGGATCGAGCAGTCCGCGATCGTGCTCTCGGGCTCGAGGGATCCCGCGCTCGCCCGGCGCTTCCTCGCCTTCGTCACCGGCGCGAAGGGGCGCGCCGTCCTGGCGAGGTACGGCTACGGCCTCCCCTAGCGCATGGACACCGCCGCCCTGGCCCTCTCGGCGCAGCTCGCCACGCTCACCACGATCGCCCTGCTGGTCCTGGGGCTGCCGCTGGCGTGGTGGCTCACCACGACCCGCTTCCGCGCCCGGTTCCTCGTGGAGGCGGTGGTGGCGCTCCCGCTGGTCCTGCCGCCCACGGTGCTCGGCTTCTACCTGCTCACCGGGCTCGGCCCGCGCACCCCGGCCGGCCGCGTCTTCGAGGCGGTGGCGGGTCACCCGTTTCCCTTCTCGTTCACGGGGCTGCTCGTGGCCTCGGTGCTCTACAGCCTGCCGTTCGCGGTCCAGCCGTTCTCGGCCGCGCTGGGGAGCGTGGATCGCCGGCTCGTGGAGGCCTCCCACACGCTGGGCGTGTCGCCGCTCGGCACCTTCCTGCGGGTGACCCTGCCGCTCGCGTGGCCCGGCGTCCTCGCCGGCGCGGTGCTGACCTTCGCGCACACGCTGGGCGAGTTCGGGGTGGTGCTGATGGTCGGCGGGAACATCCCGGGCCGGACCCGCACCCTCTCCGTCGCCATCTTCGATCACGTGGAGGCGCTGGAGTACGCCGCCGCGCACCGCACCGCGGGGCTCCTCCTCGCCATCTCGTTCGCCGTCCTGGCCCTCGTCTACGCCCTGCAGCGGCGCCCCTTCTTCCGATGGAACGAGCGCTGAGCTTCGAGATCGAGCGGCGGTTCCCGCGCGGGCCGGTGGTCTCGGCGCGTGCGTCCTGGCCCCTCGGCCGCGATCCGGTCACCGTCCTCTTCGGGCCGTCGGGCTCCGGCAAGACCACCGTCCTGCGCGCGCTCGCCGGGCTCGACCGGCCCGACGCCGGCGCGATCGGGTTCGACGAGGAGACGTGGTTCGACGCGGCGCGGGGCGTCTTCGTGCCGCCACAGCAGCGGCGCATCGGGTTCCTGTTCCAGGAGTACGCGCTCTTCCCCCACCTCTCCGTCGCGGCCAACGTCGCGTTCGGCCTCCACCGGCGCCGGCGCCAGGAGCAGCAGGCGCGCGTGGAGGAGCTCGCGGAGAGGTTCGGCCTCGCCGACCTCCTCCAGCGCCGGCCCGCCCAGCTCTCCGGCGGCCAGCGGCAGCGGGTCGCGCTCGCGCGCGCCCTCGCGCCGCGCCCGCGGCTCCTGCTCCTGGACGAGCCCCTGTCCGCGCTCGACGCGCCCTCGCGAGAGGAGCTCCGGGGCGAGCTGCGCCACCTCCTCGAGCGCTCGGGCGTGCCCACCATCGTCGTCACGCACGATCGCACCGAGGCCCTCGCCCTCGGCGATCGGCTCGTCGTGCTCGCGGAGGGCGGCGTCCGGCAGGTCGGCCCGGTGCACGAGGTCTTCTCCGGGCCGGTGGACGCCGAGGTGGCGCGCGTGGTCGGCACGGAGAACGTCTTCCCCTCGCGGCTCGCCCGGCGCGAGGACGGCCTCGTCGTCGTCCGCGCCGGAGAGGCGGAGCTCGTGGCGGTGGATCCGGGCGGCGTCGAGGACGAGGCCTACGCCTGCGTGCGCGCGGAGGACGTCGTCCTCGAGCCGCCGGACGCCCACCGCTCGTCGGCGCGCAACCGGCTCTCCGGGACCATCGCATCCCGCCGCGACGAGGGGCCGCTCGTGCGCGTCACCGTGGAGTGCGGCGTCCGCCTCGTGGCGCTCGTCACGCGCGCCAGCGCCGACGGGCTCGGGCTCTCGTCCGGCAGGCGCGTCTGTGCCGTGGTGAAGGCGCCCAGCGTACGGGTCGTGCCGAGGAGGGCGTGACCCGGCGCCCCCGGGAGGCGCGCCGCCACCGCCGACGGTGGCGGTCGTCCCCGGCGACCCAGCTCACATGCGTCGGCGCACCCGGCGCCAGGCCGCGAGCACCGCCATCGCGGCGGCGGTCGCGAGCGCCGGGACTCCCGCCGACCCGTGCTGACAGCCGCCGCCGCCGGCCAGGCTCGGAACGTCCCCGGGTCCCGGGGGATGGCTGCCCGCGTCGTTCGGATCCGTGCCGCCCTGCACCTCGGTGGCGTCGCTGAAGCCGTCTCCGTCGCTGTCCTGCGTGGGGTCGAGCGCGGTTCCCGGCCAGGCCTCCCCGAGCGTGGGGGCGCCGCCGTTCCTGCAGGCGAAATCTCCCGTCATGCCGCTCGCCGCGTCGTTGCTCGCCGTCGCCGCCCAGACGCGGACCGGCGTGGTCGGACCGATGCCGACCGCCTGGAGCTCCGGCCAGGAGAACGCGGCGTCGACGAAGTAGTCCGCGGAGCCACCGTAGGCGGAGCCGGGCGCGGTGACCGACCGGACCCGCAGGGACCAGGAGGCGACGCTGGCCGGCGACGAGTCCGGCGGATCGCGCGCGTCGCCCGGGATCCCGGTGGTGTTGCGGTAGACGGACACCGTTCCGGTGCCGCCGTCCGCGACCAGCATCGCCTCGTACGTGGTCGGGTCCGCGTCGCTGTCGACGAGCAGCCCCCACGCGAACGGGCGGGGGTTCCCTCCCGGCGCGGGGTCCTGATCCACGCGCAGGCGCACGTACAGGAAGTCGGAGTCGGCCGCGCGGAGGCCGGTCGGAGCGGCGACGTCGCCGACGAGATCGCGCTCGAAGATGGCGCCGGACTCGTCCTGGAACGGGTCGGTCATGACGCCCGTGTCGCAGGGCCATGCCCGGTAGGCCTCGTCGGCCGGGAACTGCTGCGCGGAGGCGCGCGGCCAGGGCGCCAGCGCCAGCGCGGCCACGACGGCTAAGCGGCGGTCGAGCATCACGGCTCCCTTCCTCATCCGGTGATCACGAATTCCACCCGGCGATTCTTCGCTCGACCGGCCTTCGTCTTGTTGGGCGCGATCGGCCGGGACTCCCCGTAGCCGCGGATGGACAGCCGGCTCGGGGCGATGCCTCGCCTCACCAGCGCGTCCCTCACGGAGTCGGCGCGGCGCTCCGACAGCTCCTTGTTGGTCAGCGCCGGCCCGACATCGTCGGTGTGACCCTCCACCCGTACGCGCCGGATCTCGGGGTGGGCCCGGAGGATCGACGCGACCTGATCGAGCAGCCGCTGGCTCTCGGGCTTCAGCCGCGCCGATCCCGTCTCGAACTGGACCTTCCCGCGAACGGTGATCCGGTTCTCGCGGTAGGTGACGACGCCGTCCGGGCAACCGTCGCGGGCCCCTCCGCCCGGATCCTCGGCCTCGTCCGGGCACTCGTCGTCGTCGTCGGCGATGCCGTCTCGATCGTTGTCGTCCTCCGGGCAGCCGTCACCGTCCTGGAAGCCGTCCGCGTCCTCCGCCTGGCGAGGGCACCGGTCGGAGAAGTCGGGGTTGCCGTCGCCGTCGCCGTCCGCGTAGCTGCTGCTGGTCGGACGGGGCGTGAACCGGATCCCCGCCACCACGCGGTAGTTCGCGGCGCCGAGGCCGTCGGTCAGCCCTGGCCCGCCGCCGAGGTAGACCTCCCAGGACGGGCTGGGCTTCGCGACCACGCCGGCGATCACCTCGAGCGGCACCTGCTCGACCGAGGCGAGGTCCGGGTCCAGGAACGCGCCGCCGGTCGCCTCGACCGTGAGATCGAGGAGGTCCCTTCGCGGGAACACGGCGAGCTGGGCCGCGCCCCCGAACGTCACCTCCTGCCCGAGCGGCTGGCGACCCGGGCGCAGCCGGACGCCGCCGTTGAGCGTCACGCCGAGGCGTCCTCCCCGCATCCCGAGGAGCAGCTTCGGCTCCGCCGTGACGACGCCGTCGCCGCGGAGCTCCCGCTCGTTCCCGGTCGGGAGCGTGATCGGGACGGCGAGCCCGATCGCGTACCGCGCGCGCCCACCCACGGTCCCGAGCGCGAGCTTCGGCACGAGGCGGAGGTCGCCGATGCCGGAGTCCGCGGTCACGAGCCTCCCGTTCATGAGGAGCGGATCGCCCTCGTACAGTGCGTGGAGCGGGAGGTCGACGCCGAGCTCCAGGAAGTCGAAGAGCGCGAGCGAAGCGAGGAGGTCGAAGCTCGCGGCGGAGTCGAGGGGGCGTCCCGCGATCTCGCCCGTCGCGTCCCTCGTCACCACCGCGTCGTCGGCGTAGTTCAGGAAGAGGCCGAACCCGTAGCCGAGGTGCGGCGCGACGAAGGGGCGCTCGACGGTGAACCCACCGGCGGTGCCCGCCGCGGGCGCGAAGCGCTGGCCGTCGAAGCCGGCCACGTCCGCCGCACCGGCGACGACCGGGACGAGCAGCACGGAGAGCAGTACCGACCGGACGGTCGAGCGCATGAGCCTCCCATCGGTGAGGGGACGAGCCGGCATGCTTACGCACCGATCCGGGCGCACCTCAAGGGGGGCGTGTGCGGAGACGTACACCGGTGAACACGTCCGCTCACCCGCGCCCGGGCCCGAAGCGACCCACCGGTGATCGCAGTGGGGCGAGCCTCGGCCCCGCTCCCGGAACCGGGCCATAAGCCGCCGTGATGGAACATCCGTTCTTGCGCGTCACGCTCCGCGGACGTTCCAGCGCACGCTCCCTTCCCACCACAGGGAGGAAGCGGTGCAACAGAACACGGTCGTGAAGGATTCGTTCTCTCTAGGTCAGGCGTTCGCGGCGATGGGCATCCTCGTCGGGCTCGCGATAGCGGTCCCCCTCATGGGCATCATCATGATCCCTGGCATGGTGCTCGGCGTGGCGGCGCGCGGGCTCAGGGAGGCGGCGGCGGAGGCGCTCGCTCCGAACCAGGACCGCGCGGCCCCGGCCGTCTCGGCCGCTCCGCGTCGCCTGGCGGCGCCATCTCTCGGCGCAGGCCATTCGCCGTGCGCTCCCGAGACGTCTCCCTGACCCACACGGTCTACGGCCCGCCGGACCACGCCCGCGGGACCGACGCGACGAAGGCCGACGCGGAAGCCTCGGAGGAGCACTTCGACGGCGAGACCACGGAGTAGCGGCGAGGCGCCGTCCGGGACACCCTGTACGCTCCGTCGCGAGGCGCCTCCCACTCTGCGTCAGGTGACCGTCTTCAACGAGCCTGCGCTGCTCGCGCCACCTCCCGCGCCTCCCGCGCGAGCCCCTCCACCACAGAGTGGAAACCCTTGAACTGCTCCATGCGTGCCGCGCGCAGGCGGCGCCGGATCTCGGCGGCGATCCGCGGGACCTTCGCGGTGCCCCCGGTACAGCAGACGACGCCGATGTCCCCGGGCTCCACTCCGGCCGCGCGCACGGTTTCGTCCAGGCAGCGCAGGATCGCGTCCACCTCCCGGCGGCTCGCCTCCTCGAAGCCGGACCGCGTGACCGGCTCGCGCACCTCGATACCTGGGTACGTGAACACGATCTCGGAGGCGTGTCTCGCGGAGAGCGTCCGCTTGGCGCGCTCGATCGCCTCGAACAGCTGGAAGCCCTGCGTGTCCTCCACGAGGACCGTGAGCTGATCCATCCTGCCGCGGTCCTCCTCGGAGAGCGACCAGCGGCGCACGTCGGCGAGGAAGCTGGCGATGTCGCGCCGCTGGAGGATCGACAGGTGCGCGGGCGAGCAGAGGTGCTGCACGATGCCCTGAGGCATCCGCAGCACGTTGTTCCCGAACGGCGCCCGGTACTGGACCTCCGCGCCGAAGTGGCGGCCGACCTGGGCCCTCATCAGCGACGCGTCGAGCGCGTCCCCGGCGATCGCGACGCCGCCCACGGCGAGCACGTCACCTCGCTCGAGCGCCCGCGGCCCGATGCGGAGCACCGTGAAGTCGGACGTGCCGCCGCCGAAGTCGCCGATGAGCGCCAGCTCCTCCCGCTGCGCGGCGGCGCCGAACGCGCGCGCCGCGGCCACCGGCTCGGGGAGGAAGTGGATCTCCTCGAACTCGGCGACCTCCGCCGCCTTGCGGAGGCGGCCCTCGGCGAAGGCGTCGTCCTCGCCGTCGAAGTGGACCGGGCGCCCCAGCAGGGCCCGCCGCACCTCGGTCCCGAAGTGCGCGTCCGCCCGGAGCCGCATCTGGCGCAGCAACGCGCCGACCAGCTCCTCCGCGGAGACCAGCCGTCCCCGGATGATCGTCCCGCGGAAGGAGCGCGAGCCGAGGTGGTGCTTGATGGAGCGCAGCAGGCGGCCTTCCGCCCCGTGCTCGACGTACTGGCGAAGAGCCTCGCCGCCCACGAACACGCCGCCCGCGTCGGGGAAGCAGAGGATGCTGCGCAAGATCGTCGGGTCCGACGCCTCCGGATCGAGCGGCACCGGATCGAACACTCGCTCCGGGTTCGCGGCCGCCAGGAGCGAGTTGCTGGTGCCGAAGTCGATCGCGTAGTGGGTCGGGAGATCGGCCATGCTTCTCTCCATGCGGCCCGTAGGGCCGGCCGCAGGACGGTGAGGTGGGATCGGAGTCTGGGCGGCCCAACGCGCCGGCGCCGTTCACGCCGTCGCGTGCCTCGGCGGCCGGGGAGCGGGTCTAGCGCCGCGCGTACTCCCGCGCCGCGTGCGGGTCGCGCCACCTGCGGAATCCGCAGTGGAGGCACTCGTCCGAGAACGGGTTCGCGATCCAGAGCGTCCAGTGGAAGTGGTCGCCGCAGAACGGGCAGCGGAACGACGCGAACCTGACCGCCGCGCCGACGATGGCGGTGATCCAGGCGGCGAGGAGGAAGTGACCGGGCGCGGTGCTGCCGGTGAGCTCCGGCAGGGCCTTCGTCGACCAGGCCAGGACCGGCACGGCGGCCACGATCGCGGCCGCCAGCAGCCGGCGCCGCGTACGGTAATCCCGCCACACCGGCGGCAAGCTCGAGCTCATGTGGCGCGAGGATACCGCAGGACGCGCGGCCGGCCGAAAGGACACGCCCGCTCGGCGGGCCGCTTGCGTCGCGCCGCGATGGCGGCGACCGCCGGTACGGGGAGGCGTCGGCCGAACCCGAAACCCGGCGTTCCGACCGACCTCGCTGGCGCCACGCCCGCTGCCGGCTACAGCGGCCGGAGCCGGAACATCCGCACGCCGACGGCCGAGCCGGCCAGCGTGAGGGCGACGAGGGGCAGGACGTGTCCGACGAGGACGTGGGAGGACACTGCCAGCGGGCACCAGAGCTCGACCATCACCGCCGCCCAGGCGCCGGCGACTGCCCCGAGCGCCGCCCCGACCGTCGCGGGGTGCCGCGGCTCCGTCCGGCCGCTGGCGTAGGCGAGGGCCGCGAAGGGCCAGGGAGCCGACAGCGAGGTGAGCGCGAAGCAGCGCCAGCCGACGCGGGTGAAGGGATCGTCGTAGGTGGTGCCCCAGAGCATCAGCCATGCGCCGACGAGCAGCGGCACGCCGATCGCGACCCCCAGGAGCAGACCGCGCGGCGGAGAGAGCATCGAGCGGCGGAACCGGACCACGAGTCCGGTGGAGACGAGGGCCACCGCCACGGTCCCGGCGAGGATCCAGGCTCCGCTCGCCTCCGGCCGGCCGGCGGCGTGAGCCACGCCTCCGACGTCGCCGAAGAGGCGCGGGGCCCACTGCAACACTGCGGACATCGCGACGGCCGCGAGGGCGGCGAGCGCGACCGTGAACGGGAGTCGATCCGTCCGGCGCGGCACCGGGCGCTGCCGGACCGCCTCCAGGACGCGAGCCTTCAGGGAGTCGGGGGGCATCATGTGCGCATTCCTCCCTCGCGCAGCTCGGGCGACTGCGCACGGGGCGCCGTGGGGCGAATCGCCCGCTCCCGCGAGTCGCCGAGCCGCCGGGCCACCGCCTCGCGGAGCGCCGCCGTGGCCCGGTGCGTGCGGATCTTCACCATGGCGCGGGTGATGCCGAGCGTCTCGGCGGTCTCGGCCACGGACAGCCCCTCGAACTTCACGAGCTCGAAGGCCGCTCGCCAGCCCGCCGGGAGCGCCGCGAAGTCGCGCTGCGCTCCGGCCTCGAGGCGCTTCCGGTGGAGCACCTCCTCCGGGGACGGGATCGTGTCCGGCTCCTCGGGATCGCGGACGCCATGCGCCCGCAGCTCCTCGCGCGAGCCGCGGCGTCCGAGATCGATGAGCAGCCGGCGGGCGATGGCGTAGGCCCAGGGCAAGACGCCGGCGCCGGGCACGAAGCGATCGCGGGCGGCATGGAGCTGGAGGAGCGTCTGCTGCACCGCGTCCTCCGCCGAGGTTCGGCTGCGGGTCCAGCGGAGGGCGAACCGGTACAGTCGCGGCGCCAGCTCGTCGTAGATCTCTTCGAACGCCGCGTCGTCGCCGCAGGCGTACCGTTCCATTGCGCGGTCGGCGCGCGACGCACCTGCGTCGACGTCGCTTCTGCCGTCGGTCATGGACAGCACCTGGTCCATCACTGCCTGCATGGAGACCTCGCTGCATGCAATACGCAGTCGGGCCCCTCCGGATACAGGCCCGGCGAACCGGGCGAGGGACCGTGGGCCCGTGGCCCTCGTCAGGACGCAGCTCGGGTCCGTCGGAAGGAGTAGAGACAGCGGGCGGGGCAAGCAGACGGGACCAGGGGCGTTGCTGCCCTCTCGAGGAGATCGGCATGTACGACGGAGCTTCCGGCTCGCACGAACGGCCCGAGCGGCCCCACCTCACGCGACGCCGGTTCATCGAGCTCACCGTCGCGGGTGGAGCGGCGGTGCTGGCCGCAGGGACGGGAGCGTCCGGAGCGCCATCGTCCGCGCGAGCGGCAGGCGCTGCCACCCGGGAGCGGGAGGCGACCTTCAGGCTCGGCGGGGATCTCCCCGTGAGCCGCCTTGGCTTCGGCGCGATGCGGATCACGGGGGAAGGCATCTGGGGTTGGCCGCCCGATCGCGATGAAGCGCGGCGAGTTCTGAAGCGCGCGGTCGCGCTCGGCGTGAACCTCATCGATACCGCTGACGCCTACGGCCCGGAGACGAGCGAGCTCCTCATCGCAGAGGCGCTGCACCCCTACCCCGAAGGCCTCGTGATCGCGACGAAGGGCGGACTGACCCGCCCTGGTCCCGACCAGTGGACGGTGAACGGGCGCCCGGATCACCTCAAGCGATGCGTCGACAGCAGCCTGAAGCGGCTGCGGCTCGAGCGGATCGACCTCTACCAGCTGCACCGGATCGATCCGAAGGTGCCGCTCGAGGATTCGCTGGGCGCGCTCAAGGAGGCGCGCGACGCCGGAAAGATCCGTCACGTGGGACTCTCCGAGGTCGGACCGGCCGAGATCGAGCGCGCGAGGAAGGTCGTGCCGATCGCGACCGTGCAGAACCAGTACAACGTGATGAACCGAAGGTGGGAACGCGCGCTTCAGCACTGCGAGCAGCAGGGGCTCGGATTCATGCCCTGGTCGCCGGTCGGTGGAGGCGGTTCCCTGAAGGGCGGAGCGCTCGAGTCCGTGGCGAAGGCACGCAAGGTCAGCGTCTATCAGCTGGCGATCGCCTGGCTCCTTCACCGTTCACCCGTGATGCTGCCGATTCCCGGGACGTCATCGCTCGCGCACCTCGAGGAGAACGTCGCGGCCAGGGAGCTCACCCTGACGGCCGAGGAGCTGAGGACCCTCGACGGCCTCGCGGGATAGTTCCCGCTCACTGCGCGAAGAGCGCGCCGCGACGTCGTGACGACGGGAGGCTCGGGCTCGGCTCGGCGCGCCGGGCGAGGCCGCTCAGGCGGCCTCGACCATCGCGGGGCGCTGGATGTGGAGGGCCTTCATGCGTGACTTGAACGTCGACGGGCTCACGTCGAGGAGCGCGGCCGCACCGCCCTCTCCTCCCACGCGCCAGCCGGACCGCGTCAGCGCCGCGATCATGTTCTCCCGCTCGAGCTGACGCAGGCGGCGCTCCGTGAGGATCTCGCCGTCGCTTCGTCCCGGGGCGGCTCGCGAGGCGGACGGGTCTCCCTGCGCGAACGCGGCGGTGGACAGCCAGCGGTCGAGGCGCAGCAGGCCGTCCGACGAGGTGATGATCGCGCGCTCGATCACGTTCCGCAGCTCGCGGACGTTCCCCGGCCACGGATGGCTGAGGAGCGCCGCGACGTCGGCCGGGCCGGGCGGCACGACCTTCTTGCCGAGGCCGCGTGCGAGCCTCTCCGCCATCGCGGTGGCGAGCAGCACCACGTCGTCCCCTCGCTCGCGGAGCGGCGGGAGATGGAGCGGGAACACGCTGAGCCGATAGTACAGATCCTCCCGGAATTGCCCCCGACGGACGGCCTCCTGCAGGTCTCGGTTCGTCGCGGCGATCACGCGGACGTCGACCCTCCGCGTCTGCGATCCTCCGACGAGCTCGAACTCGCCCTCCTGCAGCACGCGCAGGAGCTTCCCCTGGAGCTCGAGCGGCAGCTCGCCGATCTCGTCGAGGAAGATCGTCCCTCCGTCCGCCATCGCGAACCGGCCGTCGCGCCGCCGGGTCGCCCCGGTGAACGCCCCGCGCTCGTGCCCGAAGAGCTCGCTCTCGATGAGCGCGGCCGGCATCGCCGCGCAGTTCACCTTGACGAGCGGGCGGCCGCTGCGGCCGCTCCGGTCGTGGATCGCGCGCGCGAAGAGCTCCTTCCCGGTCCCGGTCTCCCCCAGCAGGAGCACCGTCGCGTCCGTGGCCGCGACCTGCGCCACGCCCTGGAGCGCTCGCCTGAGCGCCGGGCTCCGGCCCTCGATCCCGGCGCCGAGCGCCTCGGGGAGCTCGACCTCGGGGGCATCCTCGTCCATGACGGCGTGCATTCGGACCTCGCTACGCGAATTACGCAGCAGGCCAGGTCCGGTTACGGGACGAGGTCCGATCGCCAGGCGGTCATCGAGCGGCGCCGCTGCACGTCCGTTCCATGTAGATGACGCCGGGCAGTGGGTTCTCGTAGTAGGGCGGGATCTCGCGGAAGCCCATCGACGCGTAGAGCGCCCGCGCCTCCTTCATCGGCTCGAGGGTGTCGAGCCGCACCGCGCGGTAGCCCTGGCCGCCGGCCGCCTGGAGCAGCGCTTCGGCGACGAGCCGCCCCAACCCCCGGCCCCGGAAGGCGGGACGGACCCACATGCGCTTCAGCTCGCCAACGCCCCCGGCGAGGGGCCGGAGCGCGCCGCAGCCCGCAGGCGCGCCGTCCACCAGCGCCACCAGGAGCCGGCCAGCGGGTGGAGCGTAGGCGCCTGGGAGCGACGCCAGCTCGCGCTCGAACCCCTGGAAGCAGAGGTCCACGCCTATCGCGAGCTGGTACTCGCGGAAGAGGTCGCGGGCCACGTCGAGGAGCGGAGGAGCGCTCGCGTCGGCCAGCTCGATCACGACGCGATGGTAGCCCTCGCCGCGGGGCGGCGCCACCGTGCGCCCGCCGCGGCCTCCTCTCCGTGGAGCGCATCCGAGCCGCTGCGGGCGGCAGGCCTACTCACGGTAGGTGATGAAGGCCGCCTGCGTTCCACACGTCCGCATAGCCGGCCTTCTTGAGCAGCCGGACCGCCATCGCGCTCCGGCTGCCCGAGGCGCAGTAGACGACCACCGGGCGGTCCTTCGGGATCCGGTGAAGCTTGCCGGAGAGAACCTGGAGCGGCAGGTTGAGCGCGCCGCGGTACGCCCCGCCTCGAAACTCCGCCTCCGAGCGCACGTCCACGACGGTCGCGCCCGCCTTGATCTTCTCCGCGACGACGGCTGCGGGGGCGCGCCGCGCGAGCAAGAACTTGAGCAGCAGGACCGCGGCGACGGCCGCGATGATGAGGGTGGTCGGGTCGAACGTCACGGCGGATCCTCCGGGGTCGCCGTGGTCAGAGCCGCGGGGTGGGTTCGAGGGTTCGGGGTCCTGCGCCGGGACGCTCCGGGAGCGGTTGGCGTCCAGCCAGCTGGCGCCCAGCCGGGTCGAGCGGACCACCCAGTGAGGGCGGCCCTCGCTCGCGCCGCGCGGGCGCGGCGGGGACGTCCGCTTCGACGAGCAGTTCGTTGCTCCACAAACAATCCACAACGCCGCCGCACCGGCGAGCGCCGGGAGCTCTTGTGCGAGAGGCTCCAGGGACGGTGGCGACCCGGGCTGGGTCGGCAATTCACAATCCCATAGGTCCGGACCGACCCTCGTGCGTCACCGTGCGCCGGGGTGGGAGCGGCGGGCCCGAAGTACGCCGGTGCTCACCGTGTCGCCCGCCGCACGCGGGCAGCGCAGGTAGCAGAGCGCTCCCAGAGCTCTCGCCGCCGCGTGGCACGTCTTCACCCGCTCCCGAGCCGCGACGGAGCGGCCCCATCGAGACCGGCGAGGCGTGTAATCACGGCCAAGCGCGCTGGACCGTCCTCCAGAACGCCGGTGCCGTCGCCGGCAGGAGGAGAGTTCATGGTGCGTACGCCGTCTCTAACGGCCTTTTCGCTCGCCCTCGCGTCCGCCGCCCTCGCGGAGGACCTCCGCGTGGATCCCGACACGGGGAACAACACGTTCACCGCGGTCTTCGACGCCAAGCTCGGGGAGCGGATCACCGCCCAGAGCGCCGCGGTCGCCTGCGACCTGCGCTACGAGGAGAAGACCGGCCTCGCCTCCGGTCGCTGCTCGGTCCCCCTCACGAGCATCAAGGTGGACAACGAGGACACCAAGACCGAGCACTTTCAGCAGTGGGTCACGAACAAGAAGACCGATCCGGGGGAATGCCGGTTCGTGGCCTCGTTCGACCGCGTGAAGATCGGGGCGCTCGCCCCCGAGCGGCCGGTGTCCTTCACGGGCGAGATCCCGTTCACCGTCTGCGGGAGGGCGCCCATCGACGGCCGCAAGGAGAAGGTGAACGGCACCGCCTTCCTCTTTCCCGCCGGCGCATACGGCGACAAGAAGACCGTCCGCATCCGCGCCACGATCGCGGGCTTCGACCGCGACGCCTACCAGATCGGCCCGAAGCACACGGAGGGCTGGCTCGCCCGAGTCCAATCCCTCGCGCAGGTCGTCGCCGAGGAGGGGACGATCGAGCTCTCGCTGTTCGCCACGGCCGACGGCGCCGAGAGCGCCAGGAAGTGAGTGATCTCACCCCGGAGCCGCGCGAGCGGCCCTGCTCACCGCAGCACCAACCAGCAGCGCCACGAAAGGAAGCACCATGATCCGTGAAGCCATGAAGGGCGCGGTCATCGCGTCCACCGTGTTCTCCCTGTTCGCGTCCGGCACCGCGCTCGCAAGCGAGAAGGCCGCCCAGCGGGAGAAGGAGAGCGCGAAGGTCGTGAAGTGCGCCGGCGTCAACTCCTGCAAGGGGAAGGGCTTCACCGAGGAGAAGAGCGAGAAGGCGTGCGTCGACAAGGGCGGCAAGGTCCTCGCTGCCAGCATGTGATCCGGAGCGGGGCCGGCGCCGTCAGGTGCGCCGGCCCCGAGCTTTCATGGCTTTCACGCGCAGGCTTCTCGGCCACGGCGTCGGACTCCGCGCAAAGCACTTCGCGGAGCACCTCGCGGTCGAGCCACCGGTCGACTGGGTCGAGGCGATCAGCGAGAACTTCATGGCGCCGGGTGGGCGTCCGCTGGCGGTGCTGGAGAAGGTCCGCCGCGACGTGCCCGTGGTGCTGCACGGGGTGTCGCTCTCCATCGGGTCGACCGACCCGCTCTCGGAGCGGTATCTCGCCCTGCTGACGGACCTCACGAGCCGCATCGAGCCCGCCTGGATCTCCGATCACCTCTGCTGGGGGTCGCACGGCGGCAGGTACGCGCACGACCTCTGGCCGCTGCCGTACACCGAGGAGGCGCTGCGGCACGTCGTCAGGCGCATCCTCCGCGTCCAGGAGGTGCTCGGCCGTCAGCTCCTGCTCGAGAACGTCTCGTCGTACGTCGCGTTCCGAGCGTCCGAGATGCCGGAATGGGAATTCCTGGCCGAGGTCGCTCGCCGCGCCGACTGCGGCATCCTGCTCGACGTGAACAACGTCTACGTCTCCGCCCGGAACCACGGCTTCGATCCATACGCGTACCTGGCGGCCCTCCCAGCGAGCCGGATCGGACAGATCCACCTCGCCGGACACTCCGACAAGGGCCGGTACCTGCTCGACACGCACGGCGAGGAGGTCCCCGCCGCCGTGTGGGAGCTCTACGCCGAGACGGTGCGTCGCTTCGGGCGAATCTCCACGCTGATCGAGTGGGACGACCACGTTCCACCGCTCGGGCGGCTCGTGCAGGAGAGCCGGCGCGCCGCGGAGGTGGAGGCGGCCGCGCTCGCCGCCTTGCAGCAGGGAGCCCTGCCATGACGCTCGCCGAGGCCCAGACCGCGTTCCACGCGCTCGCGACACACGCCCCCGCCCCGCCGCGGACCGCCGACGAGCTCCTCGTCGGCACCGGCGACCTGCCCGCCACCGAGCGGATGGAGATCTACGCGAACATGTACCTGTGGCGACTCGCCGACGCGCTCCGCGAGGACTTTCCCAACGCGGCCGCCTTGCTCGGTGACGAGCGCTTTCTCGCGCTCGCCGAGGCGTACGCTCGCGAGCACCCATCGGATCACCCCGACCTCGGGCAGTTCGGCCGCCACCTCCCCGCGTTCCTGCGCGCCTTCCAGCCGTCGAGCCGCGACGACCTCGCCGACCTCGCCACGCTCGAGTGGGCGCGGTCGGAGGTGTTCTTCGAGGCTCCAGCTCAATCGGCCACGCACGCGGGCTTCGAGGCGCTCGGGCCCGACACGTTCCTCGGCGCGAGGCTCGAGCTGATCCCCGCCGTCCGGTTGCTGATCCTCGACCACGACGCGGCCGCGGTGTGGCGGCGGCTCGAGGACGGCGACCCGCCCCTCCCGCCGGCGACGGTCGTGACCGCCATCGCCGTCTGGCGGCGTGGCTACGAGGTGTTCCACGCCCGGATCGACCTCGACGAGGCGCACGCGCTCGAGGCCGCGCTCGCCGACGAGCCGCTCGTGCGCGTCTGCGCCTGGTTCGAGGACCGCGAAGACCCAGCCGCCGCGGCCTTCGCGGCGCTGTCGTCCTGGACCGACGAGGGCTGGCTCGCCGCAATCCACGCCTGATGCAGCCAGAGAGCGCCCCGGCGATTCCGGGGCGCTCCCCCAGCCGCGAACAGCGGACGCATCGTGTGCGCCGACACGCAGTAGCCGCACCCGTTCAGCTCGGAGACGTGGAGGTTCAGCACCTCCACCTCCCTCCGGGAGAGCGCGCCCCTGGCGAGGGCGTCTTGCAGCGCGAGGACGCCCTGGAGCGCCGCCGGCGAGCGGGCGATGGTGGCGTAGAGGTTCGGTACCGACCCCAGCGCCTCCTTCAGGCTCTCGAGCATCGGCCGTGAGGCGTCGGGGGCGTCGGTGATCGTGACGGGTGCAATGCGGGTTGCCATCGGGACCTCTCTGCGTCTTGGAGCATGAGCGCTCCCGACGAGAGGTCTCGAGCGGAGCCGGCATTTCGCGCAGCGCCTGTGGAGGGTCTGCCGTCGCGCAGGCGCTATCGAGAGCCGCGCGTGCCCTTCCAGCTGTCGAAGCGCCGGAGGAGCTCCTGCTCGAGCTCGGGGGACATCTCCGGCGGAGGCAGCTCGCCGAGCGCGGCGGCGGTCGCCTTCACCTGCCGGACATAACGGCGGCAGCTCCGGCACATGCCGATGTGCATGCGGAACCGCATCCGATCCATGAAGGAGAGGTTCCCCTCCGCATAGTCGGTGACGAGCTCCGTGATCTCCTGGCACGTCAGCATCAGCGCTCGCCTCGCATGTGCGCCTCGATCGCCTGCCTGACGCGCGTCCGAGCGCGGTGGAGGAGCACCCTCTGGTTCGTCACGGTGAGACCCAGGAGATTACAGATCTCCTCCGTCTCGAGGCCATCCTCGTCGCGGAGCACGAGCACGGCACGCTGGGCGGGCGGCAGCCCCGCGACGGCCGATTCCATCACGCCGCGGGTCTCGGCCTCGAGCGCAAGCCGCTCGGGCGTCTCGTCCGTCCAGCCCACCGGTGGATCGCGCCACATCCCTGCGGCGTCGAACCGGTCTGGGTCGACCGCGCGGTCGTCACCGCCGGTCTCGGCGAGCGCCGAGAACGGGATGCTCCGGCCCTCCCTGCTCGCCCGCGTCCGGGCTTGGTTCGCGAGGATCCGGTAGAGCCACGTCTTGAAGGAGGCCCGCCCCTCGAACCCGTCGAGGCCCTCGAGGACGGCCATCCAGGTTTCCTGGACGACCTCCTCCGCCACCGAGCTCGCCCTGACGAACACGCGCGCGAAGCGGAGCAGCGCGCCGCCGTGTCGCCGCACGAGGGCGCCGAACGCCGTCCGGTCGCCGGTCCGGACGAGCGCCACCAGCTCGGAGTCGCCGAGCCCGTTCACGTGCCCTTCGCCGGCACCACCCGCATCTGTCGCGCTCCGCATCGGAGTCGGTCGATGTTGCCGGCTTTCGCGAGGCCTCGCCATGGGAAACAGGTCAGAACGGCCGAGCGGACGGCGCGTCACGAGACCAGACATTGCAGGAGCGCCTTCTTCGCCCGGTGGAGGAGCACCGCGACGCGGCCGGGCACGAGCCCGAGTTGCCGGGCGGTCTCGATCCCCGACAGCTCCTCGAGCATCCGAAGCCGCACGACCCGGCGTTGGGTCTCCGTCAGCCGGTCCACGCAGCCGAGGAGCCGGACGTGCTCCTCCGCCCGCGCGATCGCCTCATCCACCGAGACGTCGCCGGCCGCGAGCGGACTCTCGTCGCCGAGCGGCTCGTGAGGTGCCGCGCGATGGTGACGCCGCCGCAGGTTGCGAGCCGCGTTCCGAACCAGCGTTCCGAGAAGCACGGCCGCATCCTTCGGCAGCATCTCCACGAGCGACCGGGCGTGCGGCAGGAGCAGGAAGGTCTGGAACGCCTCCTGGACGGCGTCGAGCGCGTCCTCTGGCCCGAGCCCCTCGTTTCGAGCGACGGCGGCGAGCCCACGCGAGTGCACGCGGGCGAGCGTCGAGACCCAAGGGAGAAAGGAGCTCTCCGAGTCGAGCCCACCGTTCGGAGCAGGAGTCAACGCCTCGGTCATACGCGGCCGTCCAGCGAGCCCCTCGGAAATTACGGCTCCGTCCGGCCGCCCCGAAGGGTCGCCGGGCGGGCGGGGTCGCGTCGCGTAATGGACGGCACCCTCGGCGACTCCACCCCGGCGAGCGGCAAGGGCGCCGCGTCGTCCAGATGAATGTCGCCCCGGGCGATGATCCGGTGGAAGGTCGCCTCCAAGATGCCGCGGCTCCGCCTCGGCGCTCGAAATGGCTGCGCTCGCGATCAGGACATCGCCACGGGCCACCAGGCCAGCCTTGCCACGCAGGGTGGCGGGTCGTAGGAGAAACGCCATGAGCTCCTGCTGCTCGGGTGAGAGTTGCGCGATCGCGAGGACGCGCGCGAGCGGCGAGAAGGCCTGCCCGCGCTGCGGCGAGGTGGGTCGGGTCGTCGGCGACGAGACCATCCAGACGATCCTGAAGCCGGGTCACGCCGAAGGCTTGCTCGCCGTCGAGCGCCGCTTCTGCAAGACGGCTGGGTGCTCGGTCCTCTACTACGGCGCCGACGGGCGCGTCGTCGAGAAGGAAGCGGCCTCCGTGCGCGTCGGAGTGAAGGAGACCGACGACCCGGCGCCGCTCTGCTACTGCTTCGGCTTCTCCCGGGCGGACGTCCGGCGCCAGGTGGCCGAGCGCGGGGACTCGGACATCCCGGCGCGCATCACCGCCGAGGTTCGGGCGGGACGCTGCTCGTGCGAGGTGACGAACCCCTCGGGCACGTGCTGCCTCGGCGACGTGAACGAGGCCGTGGCGGAGGCCGTGAAGGCTCTCTCGCGCTAGGATCGCCGCGTGAACGAGCTCGCTCCCACCCTCGCCGACTTCGCGCGCCCAGTCCTCCAGCCGCTCGCCGACGACACGCCGCTCACGCGCCGGCGAGAAGCGCTCGGGCTCGCCGTGTTGGTCTGGAACGCCGTCATCCTCGATCGGAACGGCGGCGACCACGTCGCGACGCTCCTCGAGCAGCTCGCGCGCGTCCCCGGGCCGGGCGGTAGCATCCTCCGGCAGCTCGCCGAGGACCTCGTCGCGCGGAAGGAGGACCGGTTCCCCGACGACCTTCGGATCGTCGCGCGCTGGGCGCTCACGGAGGTGGCGCCCGGTCAGCTCTCGCTCGAGGTCGAGGGCGCGCCGGTCGCCTGACGCGGTTGAGCGTCCGGGATCCCGACCGTTCCCCCCACAATGCTACGCGTCCCCCGGCCCCTCGCCCACGCGACCGGTGAGCCGCGGTGTCCACCTGACCGGCCGCGTGCTGGCGACCCCCTCCCCGAGCGGCCTCGGCTGCGTCGCGCGGTAGCGGTTAGGATTGGGCGGCAGGAGTGCGCCATGGAACGAACTTATCGGGGCAGCTGCCACTGCGGGGCGGTCCGCTTCGAGGCTGATGTCGACCTGGATCAGGGGATACGCAAGTGCAACTGCAGCTTCTGCTGGAAGCTCGGCTATCGAAAGGCGCTCGTACGGTACGAGGCGGTCCGCGTCGTCTCCGACAAGGAGGCGATGCGTGAATACCGGCCGACCCCGTCCTTCTGGCCGCCCGGCGACGTCAACCACTACTACTGCCCCACCTGCGGAGCGCACCCGTTCTCGCGCGGCTACCTGGAGAAGGAGATGGGCGGAAGCTTCTGGGCGGTGAACGTCGCCTGCCTCGACGACGTGACGGAGGAGGCGCTGGCCGCCGCGCCCGTGATCTTCGAGGACGGCAAGCGCGACCGGCAGGACCGCGCCCCAGCGGTCACGAGCTACCTGTGAGGCGTGTCGGGCGGGGGCTCGCCGGGGTCCCAGGGCAACGGGCGAAATCCCGCCCTGCCGACGTGCAGCTCCCACGCGGCGCCGTTATGCGCCGGCCTGCCGTTGTTTGCGGCGGCAGGAGGCGCCGTGGCGCTCCGTGACGAGGGCGACGGGCTCGGGACGTCGGAGGGGACCGTCCGGGAGGGCGGCGCTGCGGTGACGGCGCTCCTCGCGCAGCTCGCAGCGGCCTCGAGCGACGAGCCGCCTCCGTCGCTGACCCCGGGCACACACGTCGGACGCTACGAGATCATCCGCCTCCTCGGGCGCGGCGGGTTCGGCTTCGTCTACGAGGCGCACGACACCGACCTCCACCGGCTGGTCGCCCTCAAGGTGCTGAACCCGTCGCGCGTGCGCCGTTCCGGGGTTCCGAGCGAGGGGGAAGCCGCTGCGCGGCTCACGCACCCGAACATCGCCGCCCTCCACGACGCCGGCACGGTCGGCGGAGCGCCGTACCTCGTGTACGAGCTCCTGCACGGGGAGACGCTCGAGAGCCGTCTCGCCCGCGGACCGCTCCGCGCGACCGATGCGGTCTCCGTGGCGATCGGCATCGCGGGCGCCCTCGCGCACGCGCACGCCCAGGGCGTCGTACACCGCGACCTCAAGCCCGCGAACGTGTTCCTCACCGCCGACGGCGACGTGAAGGTGCTCGACTTCGGGATCGCCCTGCTCTTCGGGCGCGAGGGGCCGTCGGGCGGCACCCCCACGTACATGGCGCCCGAGCAGCGCCGGGGCGAGCCGGAGGACGCGCGCACCGATCTGTACGCGCTGGGCCTCGTGCTGGCGGAGATGATCACGGGCGCCCGAGCAGGCTCCACCCCCGCTGCGGATCGTCGCATCCCGGCGCCCACGCGCCGCGTCATGGCCGCCCTCCTCGCGGAGGATCCCGCGGCGCGTCCGCGGAGCGCGCGGACCGCGATCGCCGCGCTCGAGGGCGCGCGGCGTGCGGCGGGCGCGCCCCGGAAGGCGAGGCGCCGCGCGCTCGTCGTGCTGGCCGGGCTGGCGATGGTCAGCGCGCTCGCTGCGACGCTCCTCCTGCGCGACCGTCCTCCGCGACGGGCGAGCGCCGCGCCGTCGGCGCCGTCCATCGCGGTCATGCCGTTCGCGGATCTCAGCCCCGAGAAGGACCAGGAGTACTTCTCCGACGGGCTGGCGGAGGAGATCCTGAACGCGCTCGCGCGCATCGAGGGCCTGCACGTGGCGGGTCGCACCTCCTCGTTCTCGTTCAAGGGGAAGACCGACGACGTCGCTGCGATCGCCGCGAAGCTGCACGTCACCTCGCTCCTCGAGGGCAGCGTCCGGAAGGCGGGCTCCCGGGTGCGCATCACTGCCCAGCTCCTGGACACGAAGAACGGGTACCACCTCTGGTCGCAAACCTACGATCGCGAGCTGACGGATGTGTTCGTGGTGCAGGAGGACATCGCGCGCTCGGTCGTCGAGGCGCTCCGCGCGAAGCTCGTGCCGGCCGCGACCGCGCGGATCTCCGCGCGGGGCACCGCGAACGCGGCGGCCTACGATCACTACCTGATCGGACGGGAGCTCCGGCGGCACCCCTCGCCGGGAAGCTGGCGCCGCGCGATCGCCGCCTTCGAGCGCGCCGTCGCCCTCGACCCCGGGTACGCGTCCGGCTGGGCGGAGCTCGGCAACGCGTGGTTCTGGTACGCGAACGAGCGCTCACGCATCGAGGAGGTAGACGACGGCAAGCGCCGTGCGGCGGAGGCGGTCGAGCGCGCCATCGCGCTCGCGCCGACGCTCGGCGAGGCGTACGCCGTCCGCGGCACGATCCGCGCGGCCGAGCAGCGCTGGTCCGAGGCGCTCGCCGACATGGACCGCGCGGTGTCGCTCAACCCGGGGAGCGCCGACGTCTACTGGCTTCGGGGGCAGTTCCTGCTGGGGCCGCTCGGACGGTATGACGCCGCGGTCGAGGACATGCGCCGGACCGCGGACCTCGATCCGCTCTGGCCGCTCGCCTGGGGCGGGCTGGGCGCGGCGCTCCTCGCCCGCGACGAGCGGGCCGAGGCGCTGCGAATGTTCGAGCGCGCGGTCGAGCTCAACCCGGGCGCGGACATCGGCCGCCACATGATCGTGGTGACGCTCCTGCTCGACGGGCGCGCCGCCGAGGCGATCCCGCTCCTCGAGCGGCCGCGGAGCCCGTGGCGGCTGCAGGACGAGGCGCTCGTGTACCACGCGCTCGGCGACCGGCCGCGCTCGCAGCGCGCGCTCGACGCGCTCATCGCCGAGGCCGCGGGGGCGGCGGCGTTCCAGATCGCCGAGGTCTACGCGTGGCGTGGCGAGCGCGCCCGAGCGTTCTACTGGCTGGACCGCGCGTTCGCGCAGCGCGACGCCGGCGTCAGCGACCTGCTCGCGTCCCCGCTGCTCGAGGCCGTCCGTGATGACCGGCGCTACGCGGCCGCCGTCGCCCGGCTGAAGCTGCCACCCCGGTGAGCGCGGCACCGGGACGAGAGGCCCGCAGGCCGACCCGTGGCAGCTCTCTCCGAGGGAAGACGCGGAGAACGCAGCACCGCGATACGCCGCAGGTGGGCCGCGCCTACCGGTCGTCGCTCCGCTTGATCATCCCGCCGATGGTAGCGCGACACGGAATGTCAGCTCTGTTGTCGAGCCTGGTCTCCTCGTGGATCGAGCGAACCGGCATGGCGCCGCGTCGCCGCTAGGAGATCGTCATGCTGCGCAAGAACGAGAAGAAGGCGCTGTGCGCGATGAGCGAAGAGGACCTGGCCTCCGTCAACGGAGCGATCGACAAGAGCTGGGCGTCGGGGGTGTTCTACACTCTCGGGAGCATGAGCAACGACCGGACCGTGAAGGCGTTCTTCAGCGGAGCGATCCGGGGCGTGAACAAGTCCTAGACTGGGCTGGGACGACACGAGCATCGGCTACGACGGCGGCCCCGGTATCCGGTTCCACCGTCCCAGGGGCGCGTCACATCCCCGATGGTCTGCGCGAACGCGCTGACCATCGGTAAGTCCTCGCCGCGCCCCGTCTCGATGTGATCGGCGGCGCGGCGTCGGGCTACTTAGGCGGCGGGCTCAGCAGCGTGCGAGCTCGAGCGACCCTGAAGCGCTTCCGGCCGCCACGGGATCCTCTCGTCGTTCCGCCGAGAGGTCCGTGTCGCTCGTGGATTGAGTTACGGAAGATCGTCGTCTCGTCCTGTCTTCCCGACAGCGTAAGGGTCGTCCGGGTCGCGACGGGTGGCCGACCGAGAGAAGTCGCTCTCCGTGCCGCGCGTGTGTTCGCCCTCGACTTCCACGCGTTCCTTGCGGATGTCGGCCTCGGCGGCTCGCTGCTCAGTGACGCGCTCCTTCCGCAGCCGGACCTCTTCCTTCACGACCGGGCGCTTGCGTATCTCGACCTCCTCCTCGCGAATCGGCATCGAGACCGTCTCCTCCTCGAACGCCTTCTCGCCCGGAAGCGCATCGCGTCGCTCGCCCAGCGGAGTTCGCTCGACGTGGACCTCCTCGCGGGTGACGGGCACCTCGATGTGCTTCGTCTCGGTCACGACGTCCTTGCGCAGCCGCACCTCACCCGCCTCGCGGTCGCGCTTGACCACGTCCAGCTCTTCCTCTGCAACAGGGACGCGGATGTCGTCCGTCCGCTCGGTGATCGAGGAGGCGCCGGTGCTCCGACCGTACTCGTACGCACCGCTCTCCCGCATCCGGGTGAACGTCTCCTTGGTGATGGCCAGGCGAATGTCGTCGCCGGTCACCGCCGCGACGTCGTCGTAGCTCGCGACATAGTCCTTCGGGAAGAAGAAGCCCTTCTCGATGGTGAACGTCGACGCCTCGCAGGACAGCACCTTGCCCAGCCTCTCCCCGTCCGAGCTGAAGACGGTCATTCCTTCTCGTACGCTGTTTCGATCATGCATCATGGAAATTTCCCCCTTTAGTATTGAAGATAGACGTATTGAAGATAGGCGTCCCCGCGAACGCGGCCTGCATCGGCGTCGGGTCGACGGACGTGCTGGCTAGCGCCGCCGATCCTCGCGGCAAGCGGCTCGACGGAAGCGGCCGGCGTCTTCGTGCAGCTGCTGGTGTTGAACGCCGCCAGGGGCGATCACACCCGCTCGCCTGCATTCGTTCGAGGACGCGGAGGCAAGCCGCGCGGACGCGCTGCGAGGTTGGGCCGGCGTCGCGGACGCCCGGACAAATCACGCGGCGACCCGGTCATGGCCGCGCACTGTGGCCGGCTCCTAGCTTCCACTCGGCAATCACGCCACCTCACCCGCAAGGAGAAGGTCATGACCGCCGCATCCACCGCCACCGCTGGCCAGGAGCACGCCGGGCGGTCGCACGTTCAGTGGCACTCCGACGGTCTCGGGGGGAAGCACTCATGAGCCACGCAGCTACGGCAGTCCGCCCGAGGTCCACCGAAGCTGTGCTCCGGAATCATCTTCGCGCCGCCACGGTGGGCGTGGACGCGGTCATGCAGGACTACACGGATCGGTCCGTACTGATCACGCATGACGCCACCTACTGCGGGCTGCCCGAGATCCGGCGCTTCTTCACCGCGCTCTTCAGCGAGTTGCCCGCAGGGTTCTTCGACGCGATGAAGATCAACCGTCAGGAGATCATCGGCGAGGTTGCGTACATCCTCTGGGAGAGAAGGCCGATCGTCTCCCGGGCCACCGATACGTTCGTCGTGCGGAACGGGACGATTCTGTTCCAGACCTTCACGTCCGCAAGCAGCGACTGACCCTCACGCCGCAGGGAGCGCGAGGCGAGCGTGGCCCTCAAAGACGAGACGGCCGCCTTCGGGCGGTCGGCCTCTGCGGCCGACCATGTTGCTGGGGGCTTCGAGGAGCGTTTGGCGACCTCCCCGCGAGCGAGCCCGCGAGGCTCCGGCGTCCGATCGGGCCGACTCGGCCGCCACTCGCCACCTTGAGGCTCTACTCCACGAGGAAGGACGCAAATGGCACGCATGAACGAGGGGACGAACACGCTGGCGCAGGTACTCCTGTGGCTCGCGATCATCGGGGCGCTGAACTGGGGCCTCGTCGGGATCTTCAACTGGGACCTCGTGCGCGCCGTGTTCGGCAACGACCCGGCAACGGACGCGAGCGGGTTTGCGCGGGTCGTGTACGCGCTCGTGGGGCTGGCGGGCCTCGGCCTCGCAGTCCTCGCGCCGCGCCTCCGGGCCGTGCGCACGGCGCCCGACGTCACGGCGCACCGGGCGGAGGTCCGCGCGTAGTCGAGCTCGTTGCTGCGACCGCGACCCAACCCAGAGACACGAAAGCCCCGGTCACCTCTCGGCGACCGGGGCTTCGGATGGTTGCGGGGGCGTCCATCTGTCCTGGAGTCACCCCGCCGATCAGTGGTCGCGCGGTGCGCCGATGCAGCAGTGGCTCACGGTCGTGCAGCGGAGGTCGGCGACAACGGAAGACGAATCGCGCAGCAGAGGCCTCACGCCCTCTCCCGGGAACCTCGCGGGCGGCAACATCATCGCCCTAGAGTGCCTTTCCATTGATGACCTGGATATCTAGCGAGAGCACATCAAGGTCATGAACGCAGCCGAGGTTGACCCGATAGTCCCCCGATCTTGCGGGTCCTTGATAGTCGGATGGCACGGAGGCCACCGTGCTGAACGGAAATATGCCGCAGGTGCGGCAGAAGAAGTGGTTCACGTTCTTGCCCCCGAACTGATGCAGGGCTAGGCGCTCTTCACCTTCCACCTCGACATCCGATGGGCGGAAGTAGTTCGAGGACATGACCGCCCCTTTGCGGATGCAGATGGAGCAGTTGCATCTTCGGCCGCTCGTGATCTCCTCGCAAGTGAACGTGAAACGGATGGCCCCACAATGGCAACTGGCACTGTAGGTTCTCGGTGTCGTCATGTTCGTTCCTCGTCCCGCGACCAAGGATCTCGTCGCGTGCACGCCCTGTCGTCCGAACCCCACGCCCGCGTCGTTGATCCGTTCCAGGGGCTCTGACGCGCGCCCACCGAGAACGTCGTTGCGCTCGCCCAGCCGCGAGCCAGCCCGCCAGTACCATGACGCGTCGGCCACCGCCCTGGAGACGCTAGGGCAGTCAGCCTTCGGCGGCGACCCAGCCGCGTGCAATCGGCCGCCGCGCAACAAACGGTTCACCGCGTTCGCGTCGAACGAATCCGGGTCGAAGTGCCCGCCGACCCAGGTGACCATCTGGTCGTGCTCGTCATGCTTCGGGTCCGCGAGCGCCGAGATGAGCTCCTCGTAGCCGAAGGCGCCTCCGCAGTCCTCGGGGGGACACGCGCGCGCACCCGCGATGCACACCGGGTACGAAAGGCGGCGGTCACGGCTGGTCACGTCCTCGACCTCCACCACGTGCTCCCAGTCGTCGCCGTAGTCGTACCGGTACACGAGTCTCGCGCCCTTCCTGGGGAGCACGCTCGTGACCCGCACCCGGCGCTCGTCCTCGAGCTCGGGGCTGTCCTCCTCGATCCCGACCATACCGATGCGCCTGCCGGCGATCTCGAAGCAGTGCAGGTGCGAGTTCGTCCAGCCCATCGCGTCCTGCAGGGCGTCGTGCAGCTTCGCGAGCGTCACGTCCGCGGGGACGAGCAGCCGACGCCAGACCGGGGGTTCGACCTCGGTCAACGTCACCTTGAGTTGCAGGATCTGGTCTGCCTTCGAGCGAGCCACCCTCGGTCACCGGTCTCGACGCCGGACGGACCGCGCAACTGGATTGCCCGCGGGATGCGCGGGAGCGTGCGCGCGTGCCACGAGTCGCCCGCGGGGCATGCGCTGCTGGGCGTCCCAGAGATCGACGGCGACCTGGAGGTTGAGCCACAGCTCGGGCGTGGTGCCGAGAGCGCGAGAGAGCAGGATCGCCGTCTCCGCCGTCACCGCCCTGCGCCCCGCGATGATGCCGTTCACACGCTGGATCGGGACACCCATCTTCGCCGCGAGCGCGACCTGTGTGATCCCCGCCGGCTTGAGGTACTCCTCGAGCAGCATCTCGCCGGGAGGCGTCGGCCGGCGCTTCATCGTCGCAGTGGTCAGCATGGTTTCCTCCTCGGTGATAATCGACGAGCTGGACCTGCGACGCCTGGCCCGCCTGGAACTTGAACACGATGCGGAACTGGTCGTTCACCCGGATGCTGTAGAAGCCGGCCAGGCGCCCTTTCAGCTTCTCGAGTCGGTTTCCGGGCGGGACCGCAAGATCCCGAACGTCTGCGGCCGCCCCGATGAGGTCGAGCTTTCGCCGGGCGACGGCGCGCACGTCGGCGCCGAAGCGCCGCGCCGCCCGTGACTCGACCCCGATGTGAACGTACCGCGTCGCCTCATCGGCGTACCCCGATGATCACGTATCTTGACTAGCGCTTGTCGGCTTGAACGTCGCGCGTTCAAGCCGAGCGCACGACTCACGTTGCGCGACGCCTGCGCGTCCTCGCTCCAGAACGCCCCGACGACGCGGGGCGCGGCTCGCTGGCGCTGGAGACCTCGTGCCGGATCTCGTCCGAGGCGGGCGGCCTCCGCACCCTCGCGCCATTCCCGTCGTCGACGAAGTCCAGCTGGGGTCGTCCGCCGGATCTTCCAGCTCTACGCCGAGAGCCACGGTCTAAAGCAGATCACTTCCCTCCTGAACGAGGAGGGCGTGCCCGCGCCGTACGACGACGCCTACCGGAAGCAAGGCGGTCGAGGCTGGGGACCCGGCACGATCCGCTTCATGCTCAAGAACGAGCGGTACATCGGCCGGTCCGTCTGGAAGGAGCGCATGTGGGTGACGGACCCCGCGACCGGCGCGCGAACGTACCGGATGCGCGGCGAGGACGAGTGCGTCACGACCGAGCAGTCGCATCTCGCCATCGTCTCCAAGGAACTCTGGGATCGCGTCCAGGCGCGGTTCGCCGAGCGCAAGGTCGCCAAGGGCCGCGCTCGCGGGAGCGGCAGCAACGGCCACCTGCTCACGGGTCTCCTCCGCTGCGGCGAATGTGGAAGCACGATGCGCGTCGTCAGCGTGAAGTGGAAGGCCGGACGCGCGTACGCGAACTTCGGCTGCTCTGCCCCCCACAGGAAGGGCGCCGCGATCTGCGGGAACGGCCTCGTCATCTCCGAGCGGAAGCTCAACCGCGCCGTCATCGAAGAGCTGCGGAAGCTCCTCGCCTCGAAGGAGATCCAGACCCGGTTCGTCGACGGGTTCACGAAGCGGCTCCAGCACAAGAGCCCGCGGACGATCGCAAGCGCCGCGCTCGAGGCGGAGGTGAAGGCGCAGGAAGCCCGTGTCCGGAACGTCACCGCCGCGATCGCCAGGTCTGGGTTCTCGGAGGCGCTCGCGGAACAGCTCGGCCTGGAGGAAGAGACCATGCGGTCCGACCACAACGCGGTGAAGCCGGCGGTGGTGCTCAAGATCGAGAACGGCGCCGGCCACTACGTGGCGACCATCGTCAGCGAGTCGCCGCGAAGCTCCCCGCAGGCGACCGGCCGGCCGCGATCCCCGACCCTGACGCCGTGGCGCGGTTCCTCGAGAAGGTCCTCGAGATCGCCGAGAGCGCACCGAAGCGGGCGAGCATGTCGCTGTCCCGCATCCTCGTGCCGATCACCCTCGTCCCCGTGAAAGATCCCGACGGAACGAGGCGCTACGAGGCGCGCGGGGCCCTAAATACGAACCCGGCCGTCCTTTCGGACGGCCGGGCCGGGTCTGCTAACGATGGTTGCGGGGGCAGGATTTGAACCTGCGACCTTCGGGTTATGAGCCCGACGAGCTACCTGGCTGCTCCACCCCGCGTCAGGAGGCGCGTTTCTACTGGCGAACGGCCATGCGGTCAAGGGTTTTCGATCGTGCCCGAGGCGACTGAGCGAACGGATGAAGCGGCGCGCGCGTGCGGTTGGGAGGCCTCTTTCTCGGCGAGCGCGCTCCTGCATTCGCGGGCAGCGATCCCTCGGCGGGCGCGTCGGGCTCGCGCCCGATCGCTCGTCGCGATGCAGGCAAGGCGGAGGAGCTCGAGGAGGCGACGCGTGAGCTGGATGCGTTTCCTCGCGCGCGCCGACGAGGGACCCCGCGGCCGTGTCGGCGGGCGCGAGCCTTCGCGCTAGGGATCGCCGGGGTTCCGGCCGCGCTCGCGCTCGCAGCTCGTCGAGGGAGTGGACCGGGGACCAGCGCGGAGGACCACACCATGGCAAATCCGTTCGTCCACGTGGAGCTGAACACCACCGATCCCGGCAAGGCGAAGGCGTTCTACGGAAGCCTGTTCGACTGGAAGCTCGAGGACGTCCAGATGGGACCGGGCGACACGTACACGATGATCGACGTCGGCGAGGGAACGGGCGGAGGGCTCATGAAGCACCCGATGCCCGGCGCGCCGTCCACCTGGCTCGCCTACGTCCTCGTCGACGACATCGCCGCGGCGACGAAGAAGGCGCAGGCGCTCGGCGCCACGGTGGCGAAGGAAGTGACCGAGGTGCCAGGCATGGGCTGGTTCAGCATCATCGTGGATCCGACTGGCGCCGCGCTCGGCCTCTGGAAGTCGAATAGGTCCTGATCGCCGAACCTTCGTGGCGGCGGGCGGGGCGGCCCCGGTCGGACCGACTCGGGAGTCGCCCGCTCGCACGCCACTCCCTCCACCGGGGGCATACCTCTCAAGGGATCGGTCATGGTTTCGAGGGGGCCGCATACGACCGCGGTGCCCTCGTCCTCTCCCCCCCAGCCCGACCTCGCGCCGCGCGACGCGGACGTCCACCTCGAGCGCGACGTCTTTCTGCGCACGCTCCTCCGGCACCTGTCCGGCGCGCTCGAGGACGTGATCGGGGTGCGCGACGCGTCGGGCTTCGTGTCCGTCGTCGGCCAACGCATGGGCGACGAGCTCGGCGCAGAGTACAAGCGGGCGCTCGGCGTCGAGCGGCTGCCAGCCGAGCAGCTCGGGGCGGTGCTGGTGGACCTCAAGCGGCGCATCGGCGGCACCTTCCGCGTCGTGGAGGAGACCGAGGACCGCATCGTCTTCGTCAATGGGGCCTGCCCCTTCGGCGACAAGGTCGTCGGCCGGCCATCGCTGTGCATGATGACCTCGAACGTGTTCGGGTCGATCGCGGCGGACACGATGGGCTATGCCAAGGTCCAGATCGAGCAGGCGATCGCTCGGGGCGACGCCGGGTGCCTCGTCACCGTGTACCTGCGCCCCTCCGAGCGGGCCTCCGCGGCCGAGGGCCGCGAGTACGTGCGGGAGTGAGTCGTGATCGCCACGTTCCGCGCCATCGCGCAGCTCCTCCCCGATCCGCTCCTGCTGCTGTCGCGCGCCGGGACGGTGATCGCCGCGAACGCCGCGGCCGGCGAGCGGCTCGGCGCGCCCGTGGCCGCGCTCGTGGGCCGTCCGCTCGCGGAGCTGCTCGGTGACCCGGCGCTCCCGGCGTTCCTCGCCCGCTGCGTCCGCTCGTCGGGGCCGCTCCCCGGCGCGTTCACCTTCGCAGGGCGCGGGGAGCGCGTCCGCTGCGAGGGCGCGCGCCTGCCGGGCGCCGACGCGCTCGTCATGCTCCGCCTGCTCGGGCGCGAGCGGCAGGGGATCTTCGCGCTCCTCTCCGAGAAGGTCGAGGCCTTGAACCGCGAGGTGCTCCAGCGGCGCGAGGCCGAGGATCAGCGCGAGCGGCTCATCTCGGAGCTGAACCGCACCGTGCGGCTGTCGGAGACGTTCGTCGCCGTGCTGGGCCACGATCTGCGAAACCCCCTCGGCGCCGTCGTCGCCGGCGCGACGCTGGCGCTCAGGCGCAGCGACGATCCCAAGGTCCGCGGCCACCTCGAGCGCGTCCTGCGCAGCGCGCGCCGCATGGCGCGGATGGTGGAGCAGCTCCTCGACGTCTCCCGCGTCCGGCTGGGCCGCGGCATCCCGATCGTGCGCGACGCGAGCGATCTCTGCGAGCTCGTCCGCCAGGCGGCCGCGGAGACGGAGCCCACGCACCGGCAGCACCGGTTCGAGCTGCGGCTCCCCCCGCGCTGCGAGGGAGAGTGGGACCGCGATCGGCTCGCGCAGGTGCTCACGAACCTGCTCGCGAACGCGTGCGAGCACTCCGAGCCCGGCTCGGTCGTCACGGTCGCGCTCGAGGACGGCCCCGAGCGCGCGATGGTGACGGTCCACAACCCCGGCCCCCCCATCCCCCCCGAGCTGCTCCCCTCGGTCTTCGACGCCTTCGCGAGCGGGTCGGAGGACGGACGCGGCCTCGGGCTCGGGCTCTACATCGCCCGCGAGATCGCGCTGGCCCATGGCGGAGACATCTCCGTGGACTCCGCCGACGGGCGCGGCACGACCTTCAGCGTCACCTTGCCCCTTCGCGCCGCCGGCGGCGGCGCGCAGCACACGAAGACCCCGCTACCGCAGATCCTCGACGAGCCGCCCGTGCCCGGGCGCGTCGGCGGCACGCGTTAACGGCGGCTTCCCTCGCACCGCCGCCCTTCGACAGGCTCAGGGCGAGCGGTTCCGGTCTCGTCCCGTCACGTCGGCCACCTCGTCCCGTCATGTCGGCCACCTCGCCCCGTCGCGTGGCCACCTCGTCCCTCACCCGGCCAGTCGCCGCAGCGCGGCCGGAGCGGCGAGCAGCGCCGCGAGCGCCACCATCGTCGCGCCGGTGGGGATCTCCCACAGCCAGGAGAGCACGTACCCGCCGGCGGCGGCGACGACTCCCAGCGCCGCAGCGAGGGGGAAGGCGAGGCGGAAGCGCACGCCCAGCAGCAGCGCGCCCGCCGCCGGGAGCGTGAGGAACGCGAACACCGGCAGCGCCCCCAGCGCCCGCGCGGTCACCGGGATGGCGAGGCCGACGGTGAGGAACAGCAGCGCGTCCCACGCCTTCACGCGCATCCCGACCGCCTGCGCCGTCTCGGCGTCGAACGAGGTGAACGCGAGCTCCTTCGCGAACAGGCCGTGCACGGCGGTGCAGAGCGCGGCGACCACCACGATCACGGCGAGGTCGCTCGCCGGCACCGCGACCGCGTTGCCGAACACCATGCCGCCGAGATCGTGCGCCGCGTGCACGAGCCGGCTCACCCCGAGCACCACGAGCGCCGACGAGACCACCCACGCCGCGCCGACCGTCGCCTCCGCGGGGAGCCGCCGGGGGCGGAAGGCGCCGAGCGCGAGCGCCCCGGCCACCGAGAAGGCGATGGCGACGAGGAGCTGCTCGGAGGCGTGCTCGGTCTCGATGTGGAACCGCTCCTCCAGGAGGAGCGTGGCGACGAGCCCGAGGGTCGAGAGCTGGGTGAGCGCCGCCGAGACGAACACCGTGCGGCGGAGCACGACGTAGACGCCGAGCGCGCCGAGCAGGGCGCCCGCGACGATCGAGGCCGCGAGCGGCACCTGCCAGATCTCGCGCGCGGCGAGGAACTCCTGGAGCGCCGTCACCGGGGCTCCTCCCCCGCGGCCGGGAGCGGGTACACGAGCCGCCGCCCCGCCTCCTCGCGCACCGCCACCGCCCGGCCGTAGAGCGCGCCGAGCGCCTCGGGCCGCAGCATCTCGTCGAGGCTGCCCACGCGGAAGAGCCCCTGATCCTTGTCGACGAAGGCGAGCGCGCCGGCGTAGTTCGCCACCGCGTCCAGCCGGTGGGACACCATCACCACCGCGAGCGCGTCGCTCCCGTTCAGGTCGCGCAGCAGATCCATGAGCGCGAGCTCCGCGGCCGGATCCATGCCGCTCGTCGGCTCGTCGAGCGCGAGGAGCTCGGGGTCGGCGACGAGGGCGCGCGCGATGAGCGTGCGCTGGCGCTGCCCGCCGGAGAGCTCCCCGAAGCGCCGCTCCGCGAGGTGCTCCACGCCGACGCGCGCGAGCGCGCGCCGCGCGGCGGCGCGGTCCGCGTTGCCTGGCCGGCGCCAGGGCCCGAGCGCGGGCACGCGGCCCATGAGGGTCACCTCTCCGGCGGTGAACGGCCAGACGGTGTCCACGTGCTCGCGCTGCGGCACGTAGCCCACCCGCAGCCCCTCGCGGCGCTCCACGCGGCCCGCCAGCGGGGCGAGCGCGCCGAGCAGCGTCCGCAGCAGCGTGGTCTTGCCGCCGCCGTTGGGTCCGACCACCGCGAGGAAGTCGCCCGGTGAGACCGAGAGCTCGACCCGCTCGAGCAGGGCCGGGCGGCCGTAGCCGAGCGCCGCGTCCCGGAGACGCACGAGCGGTCCGCTCATCGCGCCGTTCCCGCGATGCGGTCGACCAGCACCCCGATGTACTGCTCGTACCCGCCGACCCCGGGCTCTCCGCCGACGTCGCCCGGGATCTGGACCACCTTCGCGCCGGCGTGGCGCGCCACCACGTCCGCCGAACGCCGGTCGTAGTAGTTCTCGAGCACGATCGCCTTCACCCCCTCGCGCCTCGCCACCTGGACCAGGTCGGCGAGGTGCGCGGGCGGCGGAGGCACCCCCGGCTTCGGCTCGAGCTCGCCGGCGGACTCGAGGCCGGTCCAGGCGAGGAAGTAAGGCAGCGTCCGGTGCTGCGTGATGAGCTTGCGGCCCTTCACCGGCGCGAGCGCCGCCTGCCAGCGCGGGATCGCTGCGTCGATCCGCGCGCGGAACGCGGCCAGGTTCCCCCGGTAGGCGTCCGCGCCGCCGGGATCGAGGGCGGCGAGCCGCTCGGCGATCGCGGCCGCCACCTGGAGCGCGCGGCGCGGATCGGTGAGGAAGTGCGGGTTGCCGCCGGCGTGGAGGTCGCCGCGGCTGCGATCCACGACGCCGGTGGGCACGTCGAGGACCTGGATCGCGCTCGCGGCGGTGAGCCGCGCCGGCCCGCCCGGCTGGATCCGCGCGTTGCGCGACTGGGTGACGAGCGGCGGGAGCCAGCCGACCTCCAGCTCCAGCCCCACGTCGACGAGGAGGTCGGCGTCGCGAAGCTTCACCGCGAGGATGGGGTTCGCGTCCACGAAGTGCGGGTCCTGGACGCCGCGCGAGAGGCTCTCGACGCGCGCCCGGCCGCCTGCGACCTCCCGGGCGAGCGCCGCGAGCCCTTCGGTGGTGGTGACGATCCTGGGGTCGGCGGCGGCGAGCGCCGGCAGCAGCAAGGCGAGCGAGGCGACGGAAGGCGTGCGCATGGCGGGTCTCCTAGAACGGGTGCGCGCCGTGCGCGCCGAGGCCGAACTCGAGCTGGAGCAGCGTCTCCAGGCCGTCCTCGCCGCCGGGCCGGCGGTCGTACGCGACCTGCAGCCGGAGGCGCTGGAACTCGGAGGGGAGCCACGCGAGGAGGGCGGCCGCGCGCTGCTCGGTCCCGCTGGCCGCCTCGCCTGCCGAGGGCGCCCACTCGTAGCGGGCGCCGTAGCCGAGGTGGCGGCCGTGCCGCCAGAACGCCTGCGCCCACCCGCCGGTGTCGGTGCCGTCCGGCGCGTCCTCGGCCCCGCGGAAGCGGCGCGCGTACAGCTCGCCGGAGAGCGCCAGGTACGAGCGGCTCTGGAGCGGCCGGAAGCGCAGGTACAGGTCCACGCCGCCGAGGTCCCTGAACGCGCCGCCGCCCGGCTCGTCGCGGCGCGCCGCCGAGACGCCGACGCCCAGCGTGACGGCGTCGCCGAGGGAGAAGAACTGCTCGAGGCGGGCGAGCCCCGTCAGCGCGGTGGGGTCCTCCTCGCCCGGGGCGGTGCTCTGGCCGGCCAGGTGGAGCGTCGCGAACCAGGGGAGCGGCGCGAGCCAGCTCACGTCGACGCCGGCGCCGGAGAGCGCCTCCTCGGCGAGGAGCCGCGACTGCGCGAGCGGCGCGTCCACGAACTCCCAGGCGTGGGGGTGCTGCTGGTTCTGCCGGCCGAAGGGGCTGAAGAGCTTGCCGGCGCGGACCTGCAGCCCGGCGGGGAGCGCGAGCGTCGTGAGGTAAGCCTCCTCGATCTCCGCGCCCTCGGGCGTGAACGCGACGAAGGCGTCGGCGCGCGCGTACGGATCGACCACCGCCTGGATCCCGAGCTCGAGCTCCTCGAACAGGAAGGCCGGCTTTCCCTCCGGGCCGAAGGGGCCGCTGCGCGGCGAGCGCTGCTCGATGTCGTAGGTCCCGTACGCCATCGCGCCGCTCACCACCGCGCTCAGGTCCGGCAGCATCAGCAGCCGCGCGAGGCGCGCGGCGTCGCCCGAGCCCGCGGCGCCCTGCCCTGCCCCGCCTTGCGCCGCGCCGGGTTGCGGCGAGGCCTGCGCTTCGCCCGGCGCGGGGGGCGCGCCCAGCTCGCGCGCGATGTCCTCCTCGAGCTTCTTCCGATCCGTCTCTTCAGCCTCGTCCTTCACCGGCTCCTGCGCGCCGCCGACGGCCGGCAACGCCAGCACGGCGGCGAGCCAGCTCGCCACGACCTGCGATCTCATCTCGCTCACTCCCGGGCGCGCCCGACGGACGCACCACGCCCATGACCCGAAGCGAATGCGGCGCACGCCGAGTGAATGGACGCGCCGCGGCCCTGCCGCGAACTAGGCGGGGACGGGAGGCGACTGGCCGGGGACCGCGCCGAGCGGCGCGCCGGTGACGGGCGGCAGCCCGGGGGCGAGGACCACTTCCCCTGCCACCTCCGGCGAGGGAGTGAGGTCCGGGGTGGCCCCCGTCGCGACGTCGCCGGTGCGCGAGGCACACACGGCGCACGGGTGGTCGTTGCCTCCCGCGTCCTCGACGTGGACGTGGGGCGCCAGCGCGGTGAGCGCCAGGTACGCGGCGAGGCTGGCGGCGACGAGCGCGCGCATCGGTGGGGGAAGATGTTCGCGGGGCGGGGGCCCTGTCAAGTCGATCCCCGAGCGCCCGCGCGGGACGCCCACCGCACCTCTCACTCTCCGAGAACGCCTGCCGCCCGGAGCTCCGCGAGCTCCGCGTCCCCGAACCCGGCCTCGCGCAGCACGCTCTCGCCGTGCTCTCCGAGCCGCGGGGCGGGGGCCAGCGGCGCCTGCTCGCCGCGGAGCCGCACCGGCGTCGCGATCCCGGGGATCGCCCTCCCCTCCCAGGGGGTCGGCACCTGCACGAACGCGCCGCGCGCGACGAGGTGGGGATCCGAGCGCGGCTCGTCGCCCTCGAGCACCGGCGCGAGGCACACGTCGTGCGCCGCCGCGAGCGCCGCCCACTCGTCGCGGGTCCGCGAGGCGAACAGCGCCTCGAGCTCCGCGCGTGGGCCGGCCCCGCCTGCCTCGAACTGCCGCGGCGCGAGCTCCGGCCTCCCCGCCGCCGCGCAGAACGCGGCGAAGAACTTGGGCTCGAGCGCGCCGAGCGCCACGAAGCGACCGTCGCTCGTGCGGTACACGCCGTAGCAGGCGGCGCCCCCGGAGAGGAGCTCCCGCCCGCGCTCCAGCGGCGTGCCGCGGGCCCATGCCATCGCCAGGGGGAGCGTCATGAGCGAGACAGCGCCCTCGGCCATCGACACGTCGACGTGGGCCCCCTCCCCGGTGGTCGCGCGCCGCAGCAGCGCCGCGAGGATCCCCGCCACCGCGGGCCAGGAGCCGCCCGCGAGATCGGCGACCTGCACCCCCGGCACGGCGGGCCGCTCGGGCTCGCCGGTGAGCCCGAGGACGCCCGCCACCGCGAGGTAGTCCACGTCGTGGCCGGCGCGCGCGGCGTAAGGGCCGTCCTGGCCGTACCCGGTGATCGAGCAGAGCACGAGGCGCGGGTTCGCGGCGCGCAGCGCCGTCCAGCCGAGGCCGAGCCCCTCGAGGACGCCCGGGCGGAAGGACTCGACCACCACGTCGGCGCGGCGCGCGAGGCGCAGGAACACCGCCGCGCCCTCGGGGCGGCGCACGTCGAGCGCGACGGAGCACTTGTTGCGGTTCAGCGCGTGGAAGGCGCCGGACGCCTCACCGGCGAGCGGCGGGAGCCTGCGCAGCGCGTCCCCGCCCCGCGGATCCTCCACGAGCACCACGTCCGCGCCGAGGTCGGCGAGGACGAGCGTCGCGAACGGTCCCGGCAGCAGCCGGGACAGATCGAGCACGCGGAGACCCTCGAGCGGACGCACCGTCCAGAGGCGCCGCCTAGAGGATCTGCTGGAGCTTCATGGCGAGCCCCATGTCGCCCTGGATCTTGAGCTTGCCCGACATGAACGCCATCTGCGCGTTCAGCCTGCCGTTCACGATGTTCAGGAAGTCGGCGTCCGTCGCCGCCACCGTGCACTTCGCGTTCGGCGCGTGACCCTCGACGATCTTGCCGCCCGGCGAGGTGCAGTCCACCGTCCAGACCCCGCCGCCGGGGCCGGAGATGTTGAACTCGTAGACCGAGTTGATCTTCTGCACGACGTCCGGCTTCGCCTGGAACCGGGACGGGATGTGGCGCTCGAAGACGTCCTTCACGCTCGTCACTTGCTCGGCCATCGGGCGAAGCCTCCGTGGGCACGGATCGACTCTGGAATCGGCGGTGTCCGATACGTATTGAGACGCCGATCCGCTGTCAAGCGAGCGCTGCGGCCGCTATGGCCGGGAGCGCCCGCGAAGGACGTCGGCGACGGCGGAGGTGAGCGCGTCGGGGTCCACCGGCTTGATGAGCACCGCGTCCACCTCGCGCCCGCGCGCGCGAGCGATGTCGTCGCGCTCCGCCCAGCCGGTGACGATCACGACGGGCACCGTCGGGGCGATCGCCTTCGCCGCTCGCGCCATCTCGAGCCCGCCCATGCCGGGCATGCCCACGTCCGTCACCACCGCGTCGATCGGATGCTCGGACAGCGTGGTCAGGCCTTCCTGCCCGCTCGCGGCCGTGTGGACCTGGTAGCCGGAGGCCTCGAGGACCTCGGCCATCAGCTCACGGTTGTCGTCGTCGTCCTCCACGAGGAGGACGCGCAGGCGGTTCTGGTCCAACGGATCCCCTTTGGCGGGCGCCCGCAGGCGGGGGCCACGCCAGTAGAGCAGAGGCCCCACGCGCGCGCGAGCGCCCGGCGGGGGACGGCCTGGCTACTCCGCGTAGAACGAGTCGAGGAGGGTTCGGTAGTTCTGCGTGACGACCTTCCGCTTGACCTTGAGCGTGGGCGTCAGCTCGCCCGACTCCTGGGTGAAGTCCCTCGGCACGATCGCGAACCTCTTGATCGTCGAGTAGCTCGCCTGCTTCGCGTTGAGCGCGTCGATGGCCTTCTGGATCTGGGCGCGCACCTGGGGCGCCTCGTGGAGCGCCGCGCCCGCGGGGACCCCGCTGTCCGTGGCCCATTTGCGGGCGTTCTCCTCGTTCAAGGTGACGATCGCGGAGAGGAACTTCCGCTTGTCGCCGTGCACCATCACCTGCGAGATGAGCGGCTCCGTCTTGAGCTCGTTCTCGAGGTTCTGCGGGGCGACGTTCTTCCCGCCCGCGGTGACGATGATGTCCTTCTTGCGGTCGGTGATCTTGAGGTGCCCCGCCTCGTCGAGGTAGCCGATGTCCCCCGTGTAGAGCCACCCGTCCTTCAGCACCTCGGCGGTGGCCTCCGGGGCGTTGTAGTAGCCCTTCATCACCCCGCCGCCCCTCAGGAGGACCTCGCCGTCCTCGGCGATGCGAACCTCCGTCCCCGGCACCGGGGGCCCGACGGTCCCGATCCGGTTGCGCCCCGGACGGTTCACGAACGTGCCCGCCGAGGACTCGGTGAGGCCGTACCCCTCCAGGATGGTGAACCCGAGCACGTCGAAGAAGTGCGCGATCTTCGGCGAGAGCGGCGCGCCGCCGGAGACGAAGAGGCGCATGCGTCCGCCGAAGCGCTCGTTGAGCGCGTGGGTGAGCTTCGGGAACACCAGCTTCTTCCCGACGAGGAACCCGAACGACGAGTAGGGCTTGCCCTGATCCGCGGCGGTGGCGTACTGGTCGAAGCTCTCCATGGCGAGCTGGAACAGCTTGCCCTTGAGCCCGGGGGTGGAGAGGCCCTTCGAGACGACCGTGTTGTAGGCCTTCTCGAAGATGCGCGGCACCGACGGCATCACCGTCGGCCTCACCTCCGAGGCGTTGTCGAGGATCTTCTCCAGCGACTCCACGAACGCGCAGGTCGCGCCGGTGGCGAACCAGACCGCCTCGATGACCTTCGCGAACGAGTGGGCCATCGGCAGGAACATGAGGACGAGGTCGTTCGGGCCGATGAGATCGATCTGCTCGACCGCGTAGCCCTCGTAGACCCAGTTGCCGTGCGTGAGCACGACGCCCTTCGGGTTGCCGGTCGTGCCCGAGGTGTAGATGAAGCTCGCCGGATCGTCGGGCCCCAGGGCCGCGACCCTTGCGGCGTGCGCGTCGGGGTTCGCGCGCCGCCACTCCGCGCCCGCCCGCTCCAGGTCCGCGAGCGTTCGCTCGAACGGATCCGCCGCGGTGCCGGTCGCGCGGATGATCCCCTCGAGCGCGGGGAGCTTGCCGCGCACCTCGCGGATCTTGGCCACCTGCACGTCGGTGTCGCAGAAGACGAAGCGCGCGCCCGCGTCCGCCAGGATGTACTGGAACTCCGCCGGCTTGTTCGACTGGTAGATCGTGACCGTGATCCCTGCGGCGCCGAGGACGCCGAGGTCGGCCAGGATCCACTCGAGGTTGGTCTCGCCGATGATCGCCACGCGGTCGCCGGGCCGCAGCCCGATCGCCGCGAGCCCGTCCGACACGTCGCGCGCGCGCCGGGCGACGTCGGCCCACGAGACGTCCTGCCAGCGCCCCTCGCGCTTCATCTTCACCGCCGTCCGCTCGGCGCGCACCTGCGCCTGCGACTCGAACAGCGCGACCAGGTTGCGCGCGGCGGTCGCGCCCTTCCTCAGCAGCTCGGCCTCGGCGATCATCGTGCTCCTCCTTGCTGGTCGGCGAGCTTGCGGCGGGCGATCTCCTGCCACCGGCGCTCCTCCGCCTCGTCATAGCGTCCGGGCTTCCCTCCGGCAGCCATCTCGAGCTGCTCGCGCGCCTCTCCCCGTCGCCCCTGCTTCCGGTAGGTGTCGGCGAGGTACACGTGGGCCCGGACGTTGTCGGGGTTCTTCTCGAGCGCGACCTTCAGGGCGCGCTCCGACTTGCGGTCGTCGTGCTTGGGCCACGGCAGCTCGTACCAGAACCGGCCCCAGGCGGTCTGGATCGCGCCGTGCTCGAAGTCCGCGTCGATCTTCTCCGCCCGCGAGAGCCGGTCCTTGAACTTCTTCTCGATCCCCTCGCGGAGGGCGCGCCAGATCCCGATCCCGAGCGCGTAGTTGCCCATGCCCGCCGCCGAGTAGTGCCACCCCTCGACGCGGGCGGGGTTCGCCCGGATGGCCCGCTCGCCGTACTCCCATCCGCGCTTGCCGATCCGGCTCTTCTCCTCGTCGCGCAGGGACGGGTCGTCTGCGAGCCAGAACTGCAGGCGCGCGAGCCGCCAGAGCACCTCGTAATCGTCGGGGGCGAGCCGCTCGCCCTCTGCGAGCGCGGTGCCGACCGCAGCCAGCTCTCGCGGGTCGGCGCGCCGCTCGTAGGCTGCATCCGCCCGGGCGAGCAAGGCGGCCACGCCCTGCCGCGGCGCGTCATCCCCACGGGTGCCGGCCGACGAGGCGAGCGCGGCGGCGAGGCCGAGGGCGAGCGCGGCGAGCATGAAACGTGTTCTTGCACACGCGCGCGCGCCCGCGCAGGCTCCGGACGGAGCCATTCACGAATGGTGATCGGTCTCCGGCACGGCCGGGGTGAGCGACCCCTCCGAGCGTCGCTGACGGGCGCCGGCGCGGGACGACCGGAACGGCTCAACCGGCGCAGACCACCTGCACCTGGACCCGATCCCCCTGCTGGAGCCGGCAGTCATTCTGGAAGGTCAGGGCCGCCGGACGCCCCTCGAGGGGAGGCGTATAGACGGCGCCGGCCGTGAGCGCGTCGGCGCTCTCCTCGAGCGCCACCGGGCAGGGGATGGTCTCCACCCCGTCGCGATCCACCGCGACGGCGAGCATCCGCCAGTCCGCGGGCGTGCCGTCGAGCGGCAGGGACTGGGCGACGAGCAGGCCGGCGATGTCCTCCAGGATGCTCCGGAAGCTCGGGTCGCAGATGGAGCCGGTCCGGGTGCGGAGCGTGCCGAGGCGCTCCGCCAGCTGGCTGAAGCGGACCGCGCCGTCGTAGGCCGTCCCGCACGCCGTGTTGGCGCACGTGAGGCAGGACGGATCGCCGGTGGCCGCGTCCACGCCGACGATCGAGGCGACGGTCACCTCGCGGCGCTCGCCGTCGATCGTCCCCCGCAGGAAGTCGACGAAGTCGTCCACGGCGTCGAGGCTCGCGTCCTTGAACGCGGCGTCATGGCACTGGGAGTCGCTGGTCGCGAAGGGCGCAGCGGTGTCGGTGCAGTCGTCCTCGTCGGAGACGAACACCACGGCGAGCCGGGCGCCCGGCCGGAGGAACCCCGCGTTGACGCCGTCGGCGACGCGGTCGGTGAGCGCGAGGCGCGTGGCCCGGAACGGCTGCTCCTTGCCGGCGCCGTACGTGCCGACCCGCACGTTCGCCTTGAAGTCTTCCACCAGCGAGGGGGACGCCGCCGTCAGGATGCGCGGGCCGGTGAACCCGTCGGTCGCCGTCCAGAGGATGTCGCCCGGGTTGGCCACGCCGGGCGCGGTCTGGCGGATGGCGATGAGCGCGCCGGCCGGGTACGGCTTGTACTGGGCCGGCGTGTCCTTCGGATACGACGTCCCGGTGTTGTAGGCCTCGACCGAGGTGTTGGTCACGCCGATCTGGAACTCGTTCGCGATCGGAGCGGCGACGAGCGCGTCGATGAACGCGTCGAGGTTGTCGCGGAGGTTCGCCTGCTCCTCGTCCATCGAGCCGGAGTCGTCGATGACGAAGAGGATGTCCGTCTTCACCGCGGCGGGCACGACGCGGGTCGCCTCGCAGCGCGTCACCGCGTCCGTGGGCACCGACTCGCAGGCGAGCGCGAGCGCGGCGAGGAGCGTGACGCGCAGCGGGCGGCGGCTCACGGCTGGCACTCCGGCGCCGTCGAGCCGGCCTCGCAGCAGACGCACGTGCCGCGGCCGGTGCCCGGCGGCGTGTAGCAGCCCCAGTTCTCCGGCCGACCGCCGAGGACCCGCTGGCAGTCGTCCCGGGTCGTGCACCCGCTCGGCGGGTTCAGCGCGATGTAGTCCGCCGAGTAGGTCTCGCCGGCGTCGGCCACGCAGTTGCCGGTGCCCTGGTTGATGTAGACGTTCTGCGAGACCTCGACGGGGGCGCTGACCTCGCGGCCGGCCGTGAACCACCAGTCATAGCTGGCCCGCGCGGCGTCGAGCGTGGTGCCCGCGGGCGCCGGGCCGTTGCAGGTCTTGCGCGTCTGCCCGTTCCTGGCGGCGATGCGCAGCAACGTGATCTGCCCCTCCGCCGGCTGGGTCGGCAGCGTGAGCCCGGCGGGCGGCTTCACGATCTCCGCGAGCTCGTTCAGCAGCGTCGCGAAGTCGCCGTCGCAGACGGAGCCGGCGATGACGTCTGCCCCCCTGTTCCGGAGCTGGTTCGCCGCGTCGTAGAGCCGGTGGCCCGGAGCCTGCGCGCCGCAGTAGTTCGCCGGGTTGATGCTCTGCGTGCAGACGCCCGCGGTGGGGCAGTTCTCCTGGCAGCAGAGACCGGGGGTGCAGCTCGTGCCGGAGCACGACGTCTGCTCGGCCGGGAAGATGAACGCGGCGCCGAGCTGCCGGCCGAGGCCCGCGAGGTAGTCCACGAGCTCTCCGACCGGGAACTGCTTCTTTCGCGCGGGATCCGTCGACTGCCAGTCGCGCACGCAGGCGTCGGCGCCCGTGTCATCGGCGCGCATCACGATCCCGGCGCTCGCGTCGTCCGGCGACGAGCAGTCGTCCTCGTCGCCGACGAAGGCGATCACGAGCTTCGAGTTCGGCCGCGGCCACTCGGCGGTCGCCGAGGCGGTGCGGGTCGTCGCGTCCCACGCCGGCTGCCCGGCGATGGTGTACGTGTCCTTCTGCTTGCCGTCGAGCGCCTTCTGGAGCGCGAGCCGGGCGGCCTGGAGCGCCTGCTCCTCACCTGACCCGCAGGTCCCCACGACGATGTTGCCGCCGTTCGTGCCGGAGCCGACGAAGAAGTTGATGAGCTGCTCTCGCGTGAACCCCTGCCTGTTCCGGCCGGTGGGTCCGTAGAGCTCCTTGTCGAAGTGGAGGACGCGGGGGTTCCCGTTCCAGGAGACGAAGTCGCCGCGCGGATAGGCCGCGAGGTGCGCTGCCACCCCGGCGACGGCGGGAGGGACCTCTGCGATCGGGACGCCGTTCGCCTGCGCGCAGCCGGTGAAGTCGTAGCTGCGATCGAAGGTGGACCCGCACCCCGCGACTCCGGAGGTGTTCGCCTGGTCCGGAAGGACGCTCCCCACGCGGTCGCACGTGACCGGCTGGTTCCCGGTATCGAGGAGCGCCTCCCCGGCGCTGTTCCGGCACACGCCCGCCTGGCACGTGTACGCGAACGAGCTCGCGAAGTTCGCGTTCCAGTAGACCGACGTCGTCGTCACCGCGATGTGGAAGTCGATCGGCGAGAGGCCCGAGGCGACGCGGTTGGCGTTCGAGGCGTCGAGGTTGTTGATGAACGCGGAGAAGTTCGCCGCGAGCTTCGCCTGCTCTGCGCCCATCGATCCCGAGTCGTCCACGACGAACAAGATGTCCGCCGACGACAGATCCGAGAGCGTCACGCGCTCGTTGCCGGGCTGGACGAGACAGTGGCCGACAGGGTTGAAGTTGTAGTCCTGGCACCCGACCACCGCGAGCATTGCAAGCGGGGCGAGCGCGCGGACCGCGGACGATCGCGCCATCGTGGAAGCCTCCGATCCGGCGGGATGATAGCCCTCCCCCGCCGGCCGGCAAACTAAGGAAGCGGGCGACCGCGGGCCTACACCGGCCACATGCGCTCCGGCCGCTCCCCGGGCGCTACTCCCACTCGATGGTGGCGGGCGGCTTGGAAGAGATGTCGTACACCACGCGGTTGATGCCGCGGACCTCGTTGATGATGCGCGACGACATCCGGCCGAGGAGCTCGTACGGCAGGCGCGCCCAGTCCCCGGTCATCCCGTCGGTGGACTCGATGGCGCGGACGGCGCACGTGGCCTCGTAGGTGCGCTCGTCGCCCATGACGCCGACGCTCCGCACCGGGAGGAGCACGGCGAACGCCTGCCAGAGCTTCTCGTAGAGCCCGGCGGCGCGGATCTCCTCCTGCACGATCGTGTCGGCCTTGCGGAGCAGGGCGAGCCGCTCCTCGGTGACCTCGCCGAGCACGCGGATGGCGAGCCCCGGGCCGGGGAACGGCTGGCGCTGCACGATGTGCTGGGGCAGCCCGAGCTCGAGGCCGAGCCGGCGCACCTCGTCCTTGAAGAGCTCCCGCAGGGGCTCCACGAGGCCGAGCTTCATCACCTCGGGCAGGCCGCCGACGTTGTGGTGGCTCTTGATGGTGGCGGAGGGGCCCTTGAAGGAGACGGACTCGATGACGTCGGGGTAGAGCGTGCCCTGCACCAGGAACTGGGCGCGCTCGCCGTGCGCGGCGAGGTCCTCCACCTGCTCCTCGAAGACGGCGATGAACTCGCGGCCGATGATCTTCCGCTTCTGCTCGGGATCGGTGACGCCCGCGAGCCTCGCGAGGAAGCGCGCGGAGGCGTCCACGGTCACGAGGGGCAGGTGGAACATGCCGCCGAAGACCTCCTCGACCTGGGCGCGCTCCCCGGCGCGCAGCACCCCGTTGTCCACGAAGATGCAGCGCAGCCGGTCCCCGATGGCGCGGTGGACGAGCAGCGCCGCGACGGCGGAGTCCACCCCGCCGGAGAGGGCGCAGATGACGTGCCCGTCCTTCACCTGGGCGCGGATCTGCTCCACGGCGATCTCGGCGTAGGCGCGCATCGACCAGCTGCCGGAGCAGCCGCACACGCGGTAGGCGAAGTTCCGGAGGACGTCCTTGCCGAGCGGCGTGTGGACCACCTCCGGGTGGAACTGCACGCCGAAGAAGCGGCGGCGGCGGTCCTCGACCGCGGCGAAGGGCGCGGACGGAGTGGAGGCGATGGGCTCGAAGCCCGGCGGCAGCTTCTCCACGCGGTCGCCGTGGCTCATCCAGACGTCGAGCCGCCGCGGCAGGCCCTCGAACAGCTCCGCGTCCTCCCGCGTCTCGATGGTCGCGGGCCCGTACTCGCGGTGGGCGGCCTTGTCCACCCGCCCGCCCAGCTCGTGCGCGAGGAGCTGCAGGCCGTAGCAGATGCCGAGCACCGGGACGCCGAGCTCGAAGACGAGCCGGTCGGCGCGCGGGCTCCCCTCGGCCAGCACCGACGCCGGGCCGCCGGAGAGCACGACGCCCCGCGGCGCGAACGCGCGCATCGCCTCGGGCGTCATCGTGCAGGGGTGGATCTCGCAGTAGACGCCGAGCTCCCGCAGCCGCCGCGCGATGAGCTGCGTGTACTGCGAGCCGAAGTCGAGGATGAGGATCTTCTCTGCGTGGATGTCCAACCCGGCCTCCGTCGAATGCCAATCCGTCGCCCCGCGCTCCCCGGGGCATCGGGTGATCCGCTCGTTCCTGCGCGGCTCCCCCGGGCGCAACGGGTGATCCGCTCGCTCCTGCGCGTTCCCGGGGGGCACGGGTGATCCGGTCGCCCTGAGCCTGTCGAAGGGCGAGCGGTGCCGTCGACCGGGTTCAGTCCGCCCGGTAGTTCGGCGCTTCCTTCTCGATGATCACGTCGTGCACGTGGCTCTCGCGCAGGCCGGCGGCGGAGATGCGGACGAAGCGCGGCTTCACCCGCAGCTCGGCGATCGACTTGCAGCCGAGGTAGCCCATGCCGCTGCGGAGCCCGCCCACGAGCTGGAAGAGGGTCATCTCGACGGTGCCCTTGTACGGCACCCGCCCCTCGATGCCCTCCGGCACGAGCTTGTCGGCCTCGGACACCTCCGCCTGGAAGTAGCGGTCCTTGGAGCCCTGCTTCATCGCCCCGAGCGAGCCCATGCCGCGGTACGACTTGTAGCTGCGCCCCTGGTACAGGATCACCTCGCCGGGGGCCTCCTCGGTGCCGGCGAGCAGCGAGCCGATCATGACGGAGGACCCGCCGGCGGCGAGGGCCTTCACGAGGTCGCCGGAGAACTTCACGCCGCCGTCGGAGATCACCGGCACGCCGTACTTCTCCGCGGCGCGCGCGCAGTCGTCCACCGCGGTGATCTGCGGGACGCCCACGCCGGAGACCACGCGGGTCGTGCAGATCGACCCGGGGCCGACCCCGACCTTCACCGCGTCGACCCCCGCCTTGCAGAGGGCCTCGGCCGCCTCCGCCGTGGCGACGTTGCCCGCGACGAGCTCGACGTTCCGGAAGTTCGCCTTGGTCGCCCGCACCGCCTCGACGACGTCGCGGTGCGCGCCGTGGGCGGTGTCGATGGCGATCACGTCCGCGCCCGCCTTGAGGAGCGCCTGGATCCGCTGCTCGCGGTCGGCGCCCACGCCCACGGCGGCGCCGCAGAGGAGCCGGCCGAGCTTGTCCTTCGCGGCGTTCGGGTGCTTCTGGATCTTCTCGATGTCCTTGATGGTGATGAGCCCCCGCAGCTCGAAGGCCTCGTTCACGACGAGGAGCTTCTCGATGCGGTGCCGGTGCAGCAGATCCTTCGCCTCCTCGATCGTCACGCCCTCGCGGGCCGTGACGAGCTCCCGCGTCATCACCTGCTCCACCCGCTGCTCGAGGTTCTTCTCGAAGCGGAGGTCGCGGTTCGTGAGGATGCCGACGAGGCGGCCCTTCTGGACGACCGGGATCCCGCTGATGCCGTTCTCGCGCATGAGCGCCACGGCGCGGTGGATCGGCGCGTTCGGCTCGATCGTGATCGGATCCCCCACCACCGCCGACTCGTACTTCTTGACCTTGTGGACCTCGGCCGCCTGCTGCTCGACCGTGAGGTTCTTGTGGACGAAGCCGAGGCCGCCCACCGACGCCATGGCGATCGCCATCCGGGCCTCGGTGACGGTGTCCATCGCCGACGAGACGATCGGGATGTTGATCTGGATGTTCCGGGAGAGGCGGGTCGACGTCTCCACCGCCTTCGGGAGGACGTCCGACTCCGACGGGAGGAGCAGGACGTCGTCGAACGTCAGCGCGAGGCGGAGGTCGTCGCGGTTGAGCATGCGGACGTATAATCGAGCGCGCTCGAACCGGTCAAGGCGCCCGTCACCGCTGCGGAATCCCGTGCGTCCCCGGGCCCGTGCCGCGGCCGTCGGAGCCCCGGTGCGCGGGCCGGGCGCGCCGCCCTGCGGAGCTCGGCGGCGCCGGGTGCGCGCCGGCCCACATCGCCGGCGTGCGCGTGGCGAGCCCGCGCTTGCCCGCCCGTCCGCCGCGAAGGGATAATCGCGAGCGGTGGAGGGACCGAACGACAAGCGCGGCGGCGGCCGGAGGCCGGTGGGGCTCGCGGTCCGGCTCTCCTACGGCACGATCGACGAGCTCGTCGAGCGCTTCGCGGTGAACATCTCCCGCGGCGGCGTCTTCATCCGGACGCGCGACCCGAAGCCGGTCGGCACGCCGCTCCACCTCGAGCTCCGGCTCGCCGGCGGCGAGGCCGCCATCCGCGGCGAGGGCGTGGTCCGCTGGATCCAGGCCGAGGCCCCCGCCGCCCACCCTCGGCGCGCGCCCGGGATGGGCATCCAGTTCACGAGGCTCGACGACGCCTCGCGCGCGCTGGTCGAGCGGATGGTGGAGCTGAAGGAGCGCCGGGGCCTCGCCCCCGGCGTGGTCGCGCCGGCCCCCATCGCCGCCCGCCCCGACGGAACGCCGGCCCCGACGCGGGCCCCGTCGCCGCGGGCGACGCCCGCCCCCGCGCCGGCGCAGGCGGAGCTCGCCGCGCCCCACCGCGTCGAGCAGGTCGCGGCCGGACCGGCGCGCGTGGAGCTGGGCCTGCCCGCCACGCCGCAGCCGGTCGCCCGCCCCTCGCGCGCCATCGTGGGGATCGACCTCGGCACGACCAACTCCTGCGCCGCCGTCGTGAAGGACGGCCGCCCGTACGTGATCCCCTCCCGCGAGGGCCACAACACCGTCCCCTCGATCGTCGCGCTCAACGCGCGCCACCGCGTGGTGGTCGGGCACCTCGCCAAGGCGCAGCTCCTCACGAACCCGAAGGCCACCGTCTCGGGCGCGAAGCGGCTCATCGGCCGGGCCTGGGACACGCCGGTCGTCCAGGAGATCCGCGCGAAGTTCCCGTACGAGATCGTGCCGGGCGACGACGGCGTCGCGGCGGTGCGGCTCGGCGAGGAGACCGTCACGCTCGAGCAGATCTCCGCGCTCGTGCTGCGCGAGGTCCGCGACGTGGCGCAGAACCACCTCCGCGAGGAGGTGAACCGGGCCGTCATCACGGTGCCCGCCTACTACAACGAGCGCCAGCGCGCCGCCGTGCGCCACGCGGCGGCGCTCGCGGGCCTGCAGGTCGAGCGCATCCTGAACGAGCCGACCGCGGCCGCCCTCGCGTACGCGTACGGGCGCCACCTCAACCAGCGGGTCCTCGTCTACGACCTCGGCGGCGGCACCTTCGACGCCTCGGTGCTCGAGCTCTCCGACAACGTCTACGAGGTCGTGTCCACCGGGGGCGACACCTTCCTCGGAGGGGTGGACTTCGACAACCGCATCGTCGATCGGCTCCTCGCCCGCTGGGAGGAGACGACGGGCGCCCCGTTCCCGGGCGAGGACCGGGTCGCGCTCTCGCGCGTGGTGGACGCGGCGGAGCGCGCGAAGTGCGCCCTCTCCGAGCGGTCCGAGTACCCGGTCAGCCTCCCGTACCTCGCGCTGCGCGACGGCGAGCCGGTCGGCCTCGAGGCGCTGCTGACGCGCGACGAGCTCGTCGCCCTGGCGGCGCCGCTCGTGGACCGGACCCTGGACGTCTGCCGGGAGGTGCTGCTCGCCAAGGGGCTCGGGACGAAGGACATCGACGAGGTGCTCCTCGTCGGCGGCCAGTCGCGGATGCCGCTCGTGCACGAGAAGGTGGCCGCGTTCTTCGGCCGGGCGCCGTCGCACGCCGTCCACCCGGACGAGGCGGTGGCCATCGGCGCGGCGCTGCTCGCCCACTCGCTCGGCTCCGCGGAGGGCGTGGTCCTCATCGACGTGCTGCCCATGTCGATCGGGATCGGGCTGCCGGGCGGGCGGGTGAAGAAGATCATCGAGCGGAACACCCCGCTGCCGGCGCGCAAGCAGTACGGCCTCTCCACGACGCGGGACGGCCAGACGGAGTTCGAGCTCGCCGTGTTCCAGGGCGAGAGCGGGGCCGCGGCCGAGTGCGAGTACCTCGGGACCCTGCGGCTCGAGGGGCTGCCGCCGGGCCCGCGCGGCATGGTGAAGATCGCCGTCGGCTTCGAGCTCGGCGCGGAGTGCCTCCTCACCGTGACCGCCCGCGAGCTCAACACCGGCCGCGAGGTGCGGGCGGTGATGTCGGCGCGCGAGGGCGCGGCGGCGGCGCGCCGCAAGCTCGAGCAGGGCGGCGGCGCGGAGGCGGCGAAGGCGGAGACCGGCAACTTCCCCGCGCCGGATCCGGCGGCGCGGCTCCAGGCCGCCGCGGCTGCCGCCGGCGGCGACGAGGACCCCGTCCCCACCTCCACCGGCGCGCTCGGCGGGCTCCTGCGGAAGCTCTTCGGGAGGCGCACCGAGGCGCGCTGACCCGGCGGCCTGGGCGCCTCGCTTCAGCGTCCGGTCGGTCCGGTCACTCCCGCTCCGCCTCGGACGCGAGGGCGGGCGGGGCGCCGCGACGCCCTTGCGCCCAGCGGAACACCAAGGCGACGATCACGACGGCGACGCCGATCAGGATGTAGTTCGAGAACCGCGCCGCGACGCGGGCCGCCGCGTGCAGGTCCGAGCCGAACCAGAAGCCGACGCACACCCACAGCGGCGCGGAGACGAGCGCGGCGACGCCGTCGAAGAGCAGGAACTCCCAGTACGGCATCCGGGCGTGCCCGACGGTGAAGAACGTGGGGGCGCGCAGGCCGGGCAGGAACCGCGCGAACAGCACGACCACGTTGCCGCGCGTGCGGATCTTCCGCTCCACGAGCTGCAGCTTCTCCGGCGTGATGATGCGGCGCAGGGGCCGGAAGTCCGCCACCCGCGCGCCGTAGCGCCGGCCCGCCATGAAGATGACCGAGTCCCCCGCCAGGATGCCGGCGAGCCCGACCAGCACCATCGTGAGGAAGCCCCGATCTCGGATCATCCCGGAGAAGGTGGCGTGGCTCAGGTCGGAGGCGAACCAGGCCAGCACCCCGCCGGTCACGAGGACGATGTCCTCGGGCATGGGCAGGCCGAAGCCGCAGAGCAGCAGGATGAGGAACACGACGCCGTACCCGACGTGGAGGGAGTGGCCTCCCAGGATAGCGACCAGGCGTTCGAGCATCCGGTGTCTCGTCCCCCTCGAATTACCTCGAAACCGCCCGGCGCGTCACGCGCTCAGCGCAGCTTCCGCGCTCGCGGCGCGTGGACCCCGGACGAGGAACGAAGGGCGCACGCCGGCCCTTCCCGCCGTCGCGCGGAGAGACGGCCGAGGGAGCGATCGGCACCTAGCCGGATCGGGCCCGCGCCGCGAGCTCCCGCAGCGTGTCCCGATTCTCGGTGACCTTCGTGGCGAGGTCGCTCGCGATGGCGAGCGCCAGCTTGAGGCAGGCCTGCGGCTTCTGAGGCTGGAGGCGGACGAAGTCGCGCTGCGTGAGCTCCAGCACCTCGCAGGCGGTGGCGGCGACCGCGGACACGAGCCGCACGCTCCGGCCGAGCAGCGCGAGCTCGCCCAGGTGCTCGCCGGCGCCCACCACGGCGAGCTCCTTCTCGCCCTCCGCGGTGCGCTGCGTGATGCGCACCGTGCCCGACTTCACGATGAAGAGCGACTCGCCGACCATGTTCTCGACGAACAGCGGGGTGCCGGCGGGGATGGCCTTCTCCACCGCGATGCCCGCGAAGATCCTGAGGCCGGTCTCGGTGAAGTCGCCGAACAGGGCCGTGCGCTTCAGCGCCTCGAACGCCGTCATGCCCCACCCCCTCCGCCGCGATGGCGGGCGGCGTATCCGGCGTACCGCTCCGCCGACGTTCGGAGGAACGCAAGCTCCTCGGGCGTCAGCTCCCGCCGCGGCTTCGCGGGCGATCCCAGCACCAGCGTGCCGGGCGGGACGACGGTCCCGGGCGCGACCAGCGCGCCGGCGCCGACCATCGCGTCCGGCCCGACGACCGCCCCGTCCATCACGATGGCGCCGATCCCGACGAGGCAGCGGTCGCGGATGGTGCAGCCGTGCAGCACCGCGCGATGACCGACGGTCACGTCGTCGCCGATCACCGTCGGGTGCGTGGCCGTGGTGACGTGGACCACGGTGAGGTCCTGGAGGTTCGTGCGCGCGCCGATGCGGACGTGGTTCACGTCACCGCGGACGACCGTCCCGAACCAGATGGAGGAGCCCTCGCCCACCTCCACGTCGCCGACCACGACCGCGTTCTCCGCCACGAACACGGACGCGTGCAGGCGGGGCGCCCGCCCGGCGTACGGCGCGATGATGGGCATCAGCCGCGGATGCTAGCCCGCGCCCCCACACGCCGCAAGATGAGGGAAGCCACCGCCGCGCCCGCGGCGGCGCCGAGCGCGTCGGCCGCGAGGTCCCCCGGATCGGCCGAGCGGTTGGGCACGAAGGCCTGGTGGAGCTCGTCCGAGGCGCCGTAAGCGGTGCCCACCGCCACGGTCGCCGCGAGCGCCATCCAGGGCCGGAGCCGGGCGCCGCCGAGCGCGCCGCGGACGAGCGCGCCGAGCACCGCGTAGGCGCTCGCGTGCAGGAGCTTGTCGTGGTCGAAGAGGCCGCGCGGCAGCTGGGGAAAGGGGTTCGGCTGAGACGAGGCCCAGAAGATGAGCGCGGCCCAGGCGGTCGCAGCCGAGGCGAGGAGCGCCGTGCGCGTGCGGTTGGTCACGCCGGCGTTCCGGACAGAGAGCTGCCGCCCGCGCGGGTGATCCGGGCGCGCACGAGCGCGCCGGTCGGCGCCCCCGCCTCGTCCGCGGCGAGGTGCACGACGCGGTTCTCGGGCGTCCGGCCGAGCCGCTCGCCTGGCTCGTCGGAGGCGCCCTCGACGAGGACCTCGACGACCTTGCCCAGCTCGGCCGCGAGGGCCGCCGCGGCGATCCGCCGCTGCGCCGCCTGGAGCCGCTCGAGGCGCTCCACCGCCACGGCCCTCGGGATCTCCTGCCACTCCGGCGCGGTGCCGAGCCGCAGGTTCGCCACGGTCTTCGGGCGCGGGCTGAAGAGGAAGCTGAAGCTCTGCTCGAAGCGCGCGCGCTCGAGGAGCGCCAGCGAGCCCTCGAAGTCCGCCTCCCCCTCGCCGGGGAAGCCGACGATGAAGTCGGTGGTGATCGCGATGCCCGGGCGCGCCGCGCGCAGGCGGTCGAAGCGGTCGAGGTACTCCGCCACCGTGTAGTCGCGGCGCATGCGGGCGAGCACCGCGTCCGAGCCGGACTGCACCGGCAGGTGGAAGTGGGGCATCACCTTCGGCTCGTCGCGGAACACCGCGACGAGCGCGTCCGAGAGATCGTGCGGGTGGCTCGTGGTGAAGCGGATCCGCGCGATCCCCGGGACGGCGGCGACGCGCCGGAGCAGCTCCGCGAAGGTGCAGCCGCCGGCGTAGGAGTTGACGTTCTGGCCGATGAGGGTGACCTCCCGCACCCCCACCTCGGCGAGCGAGGCGCACTCGGCCACGATCTCGGGGAAGGCGCGCGACACCTCGCGGCCGCGGGTGTGCGGGACGATGCAGAACGCGCAGACGTTGTCGCAGCCCTTCATCGCGGTGACGAAGGCGGTCGGGCGGCCGCGCGCGGCCTCGGGATCGGCCTGCGGGAAGACGTAATCCTGCGAGTCCATCCAGCCGGTCTCGGCGAACCGCTCGCGCTCGGCGCGGGCGACCATCTCCGGCAGCTTCCCGATGTTGTCGGGCCCGAACACGAAGTCCACGTACGGGACGCGCGCGAGGAGCCGATCCTTCTCCTGCTGCGCGACGCAGCCCGACACCGCGATGAGCGCGCCGCGCCGCGCCTTCACCTCGCGGTAGCGCCCGAGGGCGGAGAGGAGCTTCTGCTCCGCCTTCTCGCGCACGGCGCAGGTGTTGAGGAGGATGAGATCTGCGTCGTCCGGGGTCTCCGCGCGCGCGAAGGCGTGGCGGCCGAGCAGCTCGATCATCCGGTCGGAGTCCGACGCGTTCATCTGGCAGCCGAAGGTGTGGACGTAGACCTTGCGGGCGGCGGCCGGGCGGGTGCCGGGCGCGGAAGCGGGCTTGGGCGACAGCGAGACGAGGTCGGTCACGGCCGGCGGAACCTAAGGAACCGGGGGGCGCTGAGTCAACAGGCAGGCCGATGGGGTGACCCGAGGCCCGGATCGAGGCGAACTCGAGGGCGGGGTCGAGGGCGGGGTCGGGGGCGAGGTCGGGGGCGAGGGCGGGGGCGAGGTCGGGGTCGGGGGCGGGGTCGGGGGCGGGGTCGAGGTCGAGGTGGGGGTCGAGGTGGGGGTCGAGGGCGGGGTCGAGGGTGGGCGGGGTCGGGGTCGAGGGCGGGGTCGGGGTCGAGGGCGGGGTCGGGGTCGGGGTCGAGGGCGGGGTCGGGGTCGAGGGCGGGGTCGGGGTCGGGGTCGGGGTCGGGGTCGAGGGCGGGGTCGAGGGCGGGGTCGGGGTCGAGGGCGGGGTCGAGGGCGAGGGCGTCGAGGGCGGGGTCGGGGTCGAGGGCGGGGTCGGGGTCGAGGGCGGGGTCGAGGGCGAGGGCTCTTCATTCGTCACATCCCACGGCGACAGCACGCGCGCGCGCGCGCGGGGTTGTGTGGCGCCGCTCGACGCAGAGGGCTCGGGCATCGAGGGGAGAAGCGCCCGGTTCCCGGCGCGCCTCGGGCATGGCACGCGGCGGGTCTTCGTCGCCGTCGGCGCGAGGACTGGACGTGCGGGCAGAGCAGGTCCGAGGAAGTTGCGCGCACGCTCGGCCGACGGCGGCATTCACTCATAGTCCTTGCTATCTCCAGCGATAGCTCTTGCGAGCCACGCGAGCCCAGTTACGGTGGGTGAACGTTGCCCTCTTGACGAGGTTCGAGGCGAAACGTGCTTCGACGTCCGCGGCACGTCGAGAGCACGCTCCTCGCGAGCGCAGGCAGGTCGGACCGTGCGCGTCCGGCGCACCGCGTGGATGGCGAAGGGGCGGGCCCGGAACGCGGCGCAGGCGCGAGCCTGGTGCGTTCCAGGAGAGCCGCAAATCGCGTGTTACGAACGGTGCACAAGGAGGTGCACCATGCCCGCTGTCGCCCCTTCCGCCCCCGACTCGACCCTGCTCGCCCAGCGCCTGCGCGAGCTCGCCGGCGAGGAGCGCGACGTCCAGGTCGAGTTCCTCCTCCACCTCGAGGAGTTCGATCGCCGCCGCGCGTACGTGGACGCCGGCTACCCCTCGCTCTGGGCGTATTGCCTGGAGGTGCTCCACCTTCGCGAGGGCGCGGCCGGGCGACGCATCCAGGCGATGCGGGTGCTGCGCCGGTTCCCCAGCCTCGAGGGCGCCCTGCGGGATGGCCGCCTTTGCATCTCCACCGTCCAGCTGCTCGGCCAGGTGCTGACCGAGGAGAACCTGCCCGACCTCGTCGCCCGGGGCCGCCTACCGCACCAAGGCCGAGGTGGATCACCTCGTCGCCTCGCTCCAGGCGCGCACCGCTCCGCGGGCGGGCCTGCGCAAGCTGCCCGACCGCGCTCCAGCCGCGAGCGCCCTGGCGCTGCCGCTGGCGGCAGTGGATGCCCGACCTGCCGAGCCGCAGGAGGCGATCCCCGTGCCTCGGGCGGCTGCTGGTGGGTCGCCGGCCACGGTTTCCGCCCACTCGACCCGCCTCGCCCGAAGGCGCGGGCGGAGACCCGTGCGGTGAGCGAGAGCGACTGGTCGCTGCGGGTCACCATCGACGCGTCCTGCAAGGAGGACCTCGAGACGCTCACCGCGCTGCTCTCGCACAAGATCCCGGACGGCGATCTCGCGGCGGTGCTCCGCGAGGCCATCCGCTGCGCCGTCGAGAAGCACGGCAAGCGCAAGGGCGCGGTCGCGCCGCAGCTGCAGCGTCAGCGGAAGGCGGACCGGGACCCACGGCCCTCTGCCGAGCCCGTCGCGCCCACGAGCACGATCCCGGCGGCAGTGCGGCGCGAGGTCTGGAAGCGCGACGGTGGACGCTGCGCCTGGGTCGCTCCGGACAGGCGGCGCTGCAACAGCCGCTGGCAGCTGGAGCTCGACCACATCCACCCGCAGGCCCTGGGCGGACCCTCGACGGTCGAGAACCTCAGACTGGCCTGCAGGTCGCACAACCTGTTGCACGCCGAACAGACCTACGGGCGCGAGCACATGGATCGTTTCCGGCGTGAGAGCGCCTCCGAGCGGACGGGGTACGCCGGCGCCGCGCCAGCTGCCATTCAGCAGGGCTTGTGGGCAACGTGACCGCGGTCGGCGGAACGGGAGCAATGCCGACCGCAGCGCCTTCCGGCGACGCGGCGGACGCGCGGCGACGCCGGCCCTCCGGCCCCCTCGTAGGCCGCTTTCCCTGGCTCGTACCGCTCCCTCGCGCGTGCCCACCGCGGGCGCGCGGTCGGCACCTCGTCCCGAGTCCAGCGCGAGCCGATGTGACGAATGACAAGCGTCGAGGGCGGGGTCGGGGTCGAGGGCGGGGTCGGCGTCGGGGTCGGGGTGTCGCGGATCGACGGAGAGGGGCTCGGGCATCGAGGGGAGAAGCGCTCGGTTTCCTTCCCGGCGCGCCTCGCGCGTCGCACGGGCGGGTCTTCGTCGCCGTCGACGCGAGGACTGGGGAGCGGGCGGGGCAGGTCCGAGAAAGGTCGCACAACCATCTCGCGACATTCACTTAGAGTCCCTGCTATCTCCAGCGACAGCGCTTGCGAGCCACGCGAGTCCCAGTTGCGGCGGGTGAACGTTGCCCTCTTGACGAGGTTCGAGGCGAAACGCGCTTCGACGTCCGCGATGGCCGGACGACGCGGCACCGCGGGTACGCGGTGAGCCAGCGCATCCGGAAGCGCGTCGAGGAGATCTTCGGCTGGGCGAAAACGGTCGCGCCGATCGCCCTTCGACAGGCTCAGGGCGAGCGGCGCTCCAAGAAGGCGCCTTCTTCAACAGCCTGCTTGCCGCGAGCGCCCCGGCGCTGCCGCTGGCGACAGTCCATGCCCGACCTGCCGAGCCGCAGGAGGCGATCCCCGCGCCGCCGGCGGCTGCTGGTGGATCGCTGCCGCCCACGGTCCGTGCGCTGCCCTTCCGGCGTGAGAGCGTCTCCGTGCGGACGGGCATGCCGGCACCGCGCCAGCTGCCATTCAGCAGGTTGTGGGCAACGTGACCGCGGTCGGCGGAACGGGAGCAATGCCGACCGCAGCGCCTTCCGGCGACGCGGCGGACGCGCGGCGACGCCGCCCCTCCGGCCCCTCGTAGCCCGCATTTCCTCGCTCGTACTGCCCCCTCTCGCGTGCCCACCACGGTCGCGCGGTCGGCACCTCGTCCCGAGTCCAGGACGAGCCCATGTGATGAATGACAAGGTCGCGGCCGAGGTCGAGGCCGAGGTCGAGGTCGAGGTCGAGGTCGAGGTCGAGGTCGGGGTCGAGGTCGAGGTCGAGGTCGAGGTCGAGGTCGAGGCAGGAGTGAGGCCCGAGGCCTACCCCCCGCCCCCCGGCACGAGCGCGTCGGCGAGCTCCTCCAGGTCCTCGAGCGAGCCCACGGTCGCGACCCGGCTGCAGCGCGGGGCGTAGAGCGGCATCTCGCTGTCGCCCATGCCCCAGGCCGCGCGCGCCTCGGGGCAGATCCACAGCACGCGCCGCGCCCGCCGCCGGAGCTCGTCGAGCACCCAGGCCTCCGGCGCGTTGTAGTTGTTCCGCCCGTCCCCGATGACGATCACGGTGGTGCGGCGGGTGACGGCGCCGCGGAAGTCGTCGTGGAAGGTCTTCAGCGCCCGCCCGTAGTTCGAGTTCGCGGCGAGGCTCACCGCGCGCCCGGCGACGGCGAGCCCGGCGGCGCGCGCCGGGTCCTTCTCGGCCCTCAGCTGGTCCGTCACCTCCGCGAGGTCGGAGACGAACACGAAGGTGCGCACGCGCGTGAAGAGGCTCTGCAGCGTGTACAGGAACAGCAGCATGAGCCGGGTGACGTGCCGGACCGACTCGGAGACGTCGCACAGCACCACCACGTCGGGCCGCTGCGGCCGCCGGTGGCGGAACACGAGCCGGGCCGGGACGCCGCCGAGGCCGAGGTTGCGGCGAAGGGTGCGGCGCACGGCGAGCGCGCCCCGCCGGCGAGAGCGCTCACGCCGGACGAGCCGCGCCCGCAGCCGCTCCGCCAGCCGCCGCACCGCGACCTCCATGCGAGCGATCTGCTCGCGCGACACCGGCGCGAGGCCGCCGCCCCGGTCCTCGCGCAGCGTGCGCGCCCTCCCCTCCAGCTCCGCCCAGCTCCGCGCCGCCTCCTCGACCTTGCGGAGGGCGGCCTCCAGGGAGCCGGTCACGAGCTGGAGCGCGCCGGGAGCGAGCCCGCGCGCGCGCAGCGCCCGCTCGAGCGCGGCGGCGTCGTCGGCGAGCGCGGCGCCCCCCGCCGCGGCGAGCAGCCGCCGCGCCTGGAACCCGGTGGCGCCGGCGCTCGCGAACGCGCCGAAGTCCACCTGCAGCGCCGCGCCGCGCAGCAACCGCGCGAGCAGCGCGGGATCGCCGCCCAGCGCGGCGCGCGCGAGGGGACTCATGCCGCGCAGGAGCTCCTCCATCGTCCGCGCGACGACCTCGAGATCGTCCCCCTCGAGGAGCCCGCGGGCGGCGAGCTCGCCGACCACGCCGCGCTCGAGCCCTTCGACGACGCGGCCCAGCGCGGAGAAGTAGAGCTCGAACAGCCCGTCGAAGACGGGGACGTCGCGCGAGCGCTTCACGAGCGTGGCGCGCAGCGCCGCCCGGAAGCTGCCGCGGTCCGACGCGCCCACCAGCGCCGCGGCCTCGACCGCGTCGGCGACCTCGGCCGGCGAGACCCGCACCCCGTTCGTGCGGAGCAGCCCCGCGAACTCGACGACGCGCGCGTGCACCCGCGGATCCTAACCCGAGCGGAACCCTCCGTCGCCCGATCCCCCCGGGGCGCGCGGCAGCGGCGGCAATCGCGGCGGGCGCGTCCCGCGCCGCACCGCCCCTTCCACGGGCCCGTAGCCGAGCTCGACCCCCGCGCGCACGGCCCGCAGCATGAGGCCGCCGCGGCTCATGTCACCGCGCCCGACGAAGTCGAGCGGGAAGACGAGGCGGCTCCCGAGGATGGCGAGGAGCGGCTCCACGTACTTCGGGCTCGCGATGCTGCCGAGCAGCACGACGTCGGCGCGCGGCCCGAGGCGATCGGCGAGCAGCCGCGCGTCGCGCTCGAGCGGGAGGCGGAAGCGCGGATCGGCCGCGTCCACCGGGACGGCCCCGAACGCGCGCAGGTCGTCGGCCCTGACGGCGACGTCGGGGGGGACGAGCCCCGCGCCGGGCGCGATCACGAGCGCGCCGGGCACGCCCTCTGGCGGGCGCGCGAAGCACCGCGCGTACGCGAGCTTTCCGCGGAAGTAGAGCCCGCTCGCGAACGCGAACACCTCCCCGATGGGAGCGCCCTGGCCCTGGACGGAGTGCGCCAGCGCGAACCGGGCGCGCGGCGACAGGACCAGCGCCATCCGTTCACCTGCGCTGTTCGCCGGCGAGAGCAGGAACACGCGCTGCGCGGGCGCCTCGGGCGGAGTATCACTCTCCGCGATGGTCTCCTGGGTCCTGCCGGTCTTCCTGGCCTTCTTCCTCATCCAGTACGCGATCGAGACCGCCCTCCTCCTGCTCAACCTGCGCCACGTCGCCCGCGCGCGCGGGGTCCCTGCTCCGCTCGCCGGCCGGGTGGACGACGCGACGGCCGAGCGAAGCCGCGCCTACACCCTCGCGAACTGCCGCTTCTCCCTCGCCCAGGGCGCGTTCTTCGCGGCGCTCACCCTGGCGGTGCTCCTCTCCGGCGTGCTCCCGCTCCTCGACGGCGCGCTCGCCGAACGGGGCGTCCGCGGCGCGCACCGGTTCGTGCTCTTCCTCGCCCTCGTGAGCCTGGCGTTCTCCGTGGCGGGCCTCCCCTTCGCCGTCTTCCACACCTTCGTGCTCGAGGAGCGCTTCGGGTTCAACCGCACCACGCCGCGGCTATGGCTCACCGACCGGCTGAAGTCGCTGCTCCTCCAGGCCGCGCTCGGGATCCCCCTGCTGTACGCGACCTACGGCTTCATGCGCTTCACCGGGGCGCTGTGGTGGGTCTGGCTGTTCGCGTTCTACGCCGCGGTCCAGCTCGTGCTGCTGTGGCTCTACCCCTCGGTGATCGCGCCGCTGTTCAACCGCTTCGAGCCGCTGCCCGACGGGCCGCTGCGCGAGCGGCTCGCGGCGCTCGCGCAGGCGGCGGGGTTCGCCCACCGCGGCCTCTACGTGATGGACGCCTCGCGGCGCTCCGGTCACTCGAACGCCTACTTCACCGGGCTGATCCGCCCGCGCATCGTGCTGTTCGACACGCTCGTCGAGCGCATGAGCGTGGACGAGGCGGCGAGCGTCCTCGCGCACGAGATCGGCCACTACCGGGCGCACCACGTGCACCGCCACCTGGCGCTGGCCCTCGCGGCGAGCTTCCTCCTGCTGTTCGCGCTCTCGCGCCTCGTGCCCTGGCCGCCGCTCTACGCCGCGTTCGGCTTCGGCGGACCGAGCCTGCACGCCGCGCTCGCGCTGGTCTCGCTGGGCGGCGGCGCGTTCGTGTTCTGGCTCGCGCCGTTCGCCGCGTACCTCTCCCGCCGCCACGAGTACGAGGCGGACCGCTACGCCGTGCGCCTCGCGCGCGCGCCGGAGGCGCTCGAGACGGCGCTGCTGCGCCTGAACGGCGAGAACCTGTCGAACCTCCACCCGCACCCCTGGTACAGCGCCTGGCACTACAGCCACCCCGTGCTGGTGGAGCGGCTCGCGGCGATCCAGCGGACCGCGGCCGCCGAGCGGCGCGCGCCGGCGGGATGAGCCGGGCCGAGTCGCCGCTGCGGGGCGCGCGGTCGCTACGCGCTCGGCTGCGGCGCGTAGAGGTCCGCCACGGTCGAGCCGAGGAACGCCACGAGGGCGTCGCGCTTCACCTTCAGCGTCGGGGTCACGAGCGCGGGGTGATCCTGCGGCGCGCCGGGGATCACGAGGAGCCGCTTCGGCTTCTCGAAGTCGCTGAACGCGGCGAGCGCGGCGCGCGCGCGCGGCAGCAGCTCCTGCGCGGCGTCCTTCCCGGCCGCCGCGAGCCGTGCGAGCTCCTCCGCGGCGACGAACACCGCCGCCGACACGAACGGCTTGCCCTCGCCGAGCAGCACGGCGCCCTGGAACGGCGCGGCCGACGCGATGGCCTGCTCGATCGGCTCGGGCGAGAGCTTCTTGCCGGTCGAGAGCACCATGAGGTGCTTCTTGCGGCCCTCGATCCGCAGGAACCCCTCCGCGTCGACGCGGCCGATGTCGCCGGTGCGGAAGAAGCCGTCGTCGGTGAACGCGCCCTGCTCGTCCTCGCGCTCGAGGTAGCCGGTGAGGAGGAGCGGTCCCTTCACGAGGAGCTCGCCGTCCGGCTCGAAGCGGATCTCCTGGTCGGGCGTGATCACCCCGGCGCTCCCGGGCCGGCGCTCGCCGGAGAACAGGTTCGACGAGATGAGGCCCGCCGTCTCGCTCATCCCGTACAGCTCCACGAGCGGGATGCCGAGCGACTCGAAGAAGCGGAAGAGCGCGGGGGAGGCAGGGGCGCCGCCGGAGAACAGTCCCTGGATCCGGCCCCCCAGCTTCGCGCGCACCGCTCTCCCCACGAGCCGGTCGGCGAGCCGCGCGAGGACGAGATCCCGCGCGGAGCGCGAGCCGTCCACCCGGGCCCGCCCGGCCGCGGCGAGCGCCGCGTTCGCGAGGGCGCGCACCGGGCGCGGGAGCGTCGCGAGCTTCGCCTCGACTCCGTTCCGGATCCGCTCGTACACGAGCGGCACGGAGAACAGGTAGGTCGGGCCGAGCGCGAGCCCGGGCTCGATGTCCTCGCGTCGCGCCACCATCACGAGCCCGTGCGTCTCGGCGAGCGCCAGCGCGAACTGATCGTGGCCGGCGACGTGCGCGAAGGGCAGGAAGTGGAGCCCGACGTCCTCGGGGGTGCGCGCGACCGCGACGTGGCCGCCCTCGATGGCGTGCACGATGGCGCGCTGCGCGAGGCGGACGCCCTTGGGTCGGCCGGTCGTGCCGCTCGTGAAGAGGAGCAGGAACGGGTCCTCCTCGCTCGCGGCGCGCGCCAGCGAGTCGAGCGCGTCGAGGTCGAGCCCCGCTCCCGAGAAGACCTCCGCGACCGCCGCGGTACGGACGCCCGCGGGGACGGCGGCCGCGTCGAGCGGCTCGCCCGAGACGACGGCGGAGAGCCCCGCGGCGGCGAGGTCCGCCGCGATCGGCGCCAGCTTCGCCCAGTGCGCCGCCGAGCCCACGAAGACGACGCGAGGCCGGACGCGCAGCGCGATGGCCTGCGCCTGCTCGTCCGCGAGGCTGGAGAAGAGGGTCGCCGGCTCGGCGCGGAGCGCCTGCGCGCCGAGGGCGAACATCTGCCACTCCGGCGAGTTGTCGGCGAGGAGCAGCACGCGCGCGCCGTGTCCCGTCCCGGTGGCGCGCAGGAACGCGGCGGCGCGCCCCACGCCTGCGGCGAAGTCGGCGAAGGTCAAAGCCCGCGGCGCCGCGTCCGGGCGCGCCGGATCGACGAAGCGGAGGAAGGTCTTTCCCGGGACCCGCCGGGCGGCCGAGACCACCAGCCGCGGCAGGGTCCGCTCGGCAAAACGCGCGATCGTGAGTCTTCGGTGCATGCTCTCGTCGTGTCCCACGCCGTCCGATCGGGGAGCGTGTGTCTCGACTGTCATGGAATCGTCATGGCCGCGCAACGGCCGAGGAGGGATCGGGGTCGCCTCCCCTCAGGCCGGGACGAGCAGCGCGACTGCCTCCACGTGGTGCGTCTGGGGGAACATGTCCACGGGCTGCACCGCCTCGAGGCGGAAGCCGGTCTCCACGCACGCCCGGACGTCCCGCGCGAACGTCGCCGGATCGCAGGACACGTAGACGGTGCGCGGCAGCCCCAGCTCGCGCAGCGCGGGGCCGATCCCCTTCGCCCCCTCCCTCGGTGGATCGAGGAGCGCCGCGCCGAAACGCCGCGCCGAGGGGCCCCCCTCGCGCGCGAACGCGAGCGCGAGCTTCAGCGCGTCGCCCGCGAAGAAGCGGACGTTGCCGGCACCGGCCAGGTCCGCGCGGGCGAGCTCGAGCGCGGGTCCCTGCACCTCCACCGCGGCGACCCAGCGCGCCCGGGCGGCCAGCGGGCCCGTGAAGTTCCCGGCCCCGCAGTGCAGCTCCAGCACGTCCAGGCCATCGGGGGCGAGGAGGTCGAGGGCGGCGCGCACGAGCAGCGCGTTGGCGCCGCGGTTGGCCTGCTGGAAGACGTCGGGCCGGGACCGCTGCACTCCGGAGGCGGCGTCGCCCGGGACGCGGGCGTGGCGGAGCACCGGGCTCCCGACGAGCACCGGCGCGCCGCCCTCCGGCTGGAGGACGGCGCCGGCGAGCGCGGGGACCTCGCAGAGCAGGGCCTCCGCGCGCGCTCGCACCGCGGGCGTGATCGCGGGCAGGAGCAGCCACGCAGCGCCGCGGCCCTCGTGACCGGACCACTCGAGCGCGACCTCGCGTGGCGCGAGGCCGGCCCGGCCGAGCGCCGGACCGACCGCCTCGCGGAGCGCGTCGAGCCGCTCGTCGAGGAGGTGGCACTCCCGCAGCCGCACCGGCGCGTGGGAACGGCGGCGGAAGTAGACGAGCCGGCCGCTCGCGCGGTCGTGGTGGAACTTCGCGCGCGCGCGGTAGCGGAGCGGCGCCGGCGATCCGACGATGGGTCGCGCGTCGTACGCGCCGGGGTCGACTCGGGCGATGCGCCGGAGCGCCTCGCGGACGGTTCGCTCCTTCGCGGCGAGCTGCGCGGCATAGTCGACGTGCAGCCACTCGCAGCCGCCGCAGCCGGCGTCGTACGGAGGGGGCCGAGAAGCTGGCCCGCCCGGGCCCCCCGCTCCCTCCGGCGCGGCGTCATCCGGCCGCGCCTGGCCTCGCGCCGAGACCCCGGGGACTTCCCCCGGGCCGAAGTGCACGCAAGGCGCCGGGACGCGTACGGGCCCGGGCGCCCGCAGCGACACGAGGCTGCCGTGCGCGGTGCCGTCGCCGGCCTGGACGTCCACCACCGCACGGTCGCCGGGCGCGGTCCAAGGCACGAACACCGTCCGGGCGCCCGCGTGCCCCACGCCCTCGCCGCCGGGGGCGAGGTCCTCGATCGTCAGCTCGGTTCTCACTGCGGCGAGACTCTTACCGCGCCCCGGCCGCGCTCGCAGCATCGGGGGCGCTCACGCCTCGTCGAGCTGGTGCCGGAGGCGGTTCACGAACGCCTCGATGTCCACCCGCTTGGCGTCGTCGATGCCGGTGAACTCGACGCCCATGCCCGGCACCAGGTTCGCTCGGTTGCCGAACTCGGTGATGCGAGCGACGCGGCCGGTGAGCTGGTACGGGAAGGAGGCGCCGGGGAGCTGGATGAGGATCTTCACCGCCGTCCCGACGGGCAGCGGCGCGCGCGTGTTGATGAACAGCCCGCCCTGGCTGATGTTCGTCGCCCAGTCGGTGAGGAAGCTGCCGACGGTCCGGTACGCCACCGGGATCTCGTGGTGGAGGCGCGCGGTCTTGCGCTTGTTCTCCGGCGGGCGTTGCATCCTCGAAACTGTAGCAGGGGCGATCCGGGGGGCCAAGGTTCGCGCGCACCCCGCGTGCAGGCGATGCGGCGGGCGCTCACGCGAGCGCGAGCCGAACGGGGACCCCCCGGATCCCGAGCCGCGCCGCCGCGCTCCCCTCGCGGATCGCGACCTCGACGCGACCGCCGCTCCCCACGTACGCCACGAGCTCCCCGGGCGCCGCCTCCCCGAAGGTGCGCACGAAGCGCACCCGCTCCTCCCCCACCTGCGCGTGCGCGACGGCCGCGCCCCCGAGATCCTCCTCGCGGATCGAGGTGACGAGGTTGCCGAAGTGATCCGCGGCGAGGGTCTCTCCGCGCAGGCAGTCGGGGCACCGCTGCGCGCTCGGCCAGGCGAGCCGTACGGGGTCGGCCACGGGCGGCCCGAGCCGCTCGGGCCCTCGGCCCGCGGCGAGGAGCGCGGCGGCCGGCGCGAAGAGATCGCGGCCGTGGAAGGTGGCGCTCCGGGGCCGAGGGAGGGCGTCTCCCGGCGCGAGCTCGAACGCGCGCGCGCCGTCACCGAGGAAGGGCGTGAACAGGCCGTTGTCCGGGCCCACGAGGCGACGTCCCTCGGGATCGACCACGCACAGCCCGCGGCGCGCGGTGCCCACGCCGGGGTCGACCACCGCGAGGTGGATCGCCTCCCTCGGGAACCACGGCACGCAGGCCTCCAGGAGCAGCGCGCCGGCGAGCACGTCGTAGGCGGGGACCTCATGGGAGACGTCCACGAGGCGCGCGTCCGCGTGCGCCGCGAGCAGCACCGCCTTCACCTGCGCCGGGTAGCCGGAGCCGGCGCCGAAGTCGGTGAGGAGCGTGAAGAGCGGGCCCACGGGACACCTCGACGCAGATCGACGAAATTCCGGCTCCGGGCCTCAGGCTACGGGAGAAACGACCTTGGCGGCGTCTTTCCTGAAGCCCGCGGCCGGAGCCCGTAGCCCTTCGCGACGGGAGCGGTGAGTCAGACCTGCATCGTCCTCACGTCGGGCGCGACGATGAGCTTCGCCTCGGTGAGCTCCTGCACGGACGCGACCGTCTCCCCCGGCGCGAGCTCGCGCAGGACGAGCCCGTCCTGGGACACGTCGATCCAGGCGCGGTCGGAGCAGATGGCCGAGACGCAGCGGCGGCCGGTGAGGGGCAGCGTGCACTGCTTCAGGATCTTCGGGCGCCCGTCCTTCGTGGCGTGGTCCATCATCACCACCACCCGCTTCGCGCCCGCGACGAGGTCCATCCCGCCACCCATGCCCTTCACCATCTTCCCGGGCACGAGCCAGTTCGCGAGATCGCCGCGCTCCGACACCTCGAGCGCGCCGAGGATGGCGAGGTCGACGTGGCCGCCGCGGATCATGGCGAACGACTCCGCGGAGGAGAAGAACGCGGCGCCGGGGAGCACCGTCACCGTCTCCTTGCCGGCGTTGATGAGGTCCGGGTCCTCGTCGCCGTCGTAGGGATAGGGACCGACCCCGAGGATGCCGTTCTCGGACTGCAGCACCACCTCGATCCCCGCCGGCACGTAGTTGGACACGAGGGTCGGCATGCCGATGCCGAGGTTCACGTAGAAACCGTCGCGGAGCTCCCTCGCGACGCGGGTGGCGATCTGCTCGCGGGTGAGCGGCATCTAGCGTCCCTCCGAGACCTGCCGCGGGCGCACCGTGCGCCGCTCGATCCACTTCTCGTACCGCTCGCCCCTCACGAGCCGCTTCACGTAGATGCTCGGGGTGTGGACGACGTCCGGGTCGATCTCTCCCGGCTGGACGACGTGCTCCACCTCGGCGATCGTGATCCTCGCGGCCGTCGCCATCATCGGCCCGAACTGCCGCGTGGTCTTGCGGTAGAGCAGGTTCCCCCAGGTGTCCGCCTTCCAGGCGTACACCAGGGCGAAGTCGGCGACGAGCGGCCGCTCGAGCAGGTACTCGCGCCCGTCGATGACGCGCGTCTCCTTCCCCTCCGCGACCTGCGTCCCGACGCCCGTCGCGGTGTAGAAGCCGCCGATGCCCGCGCCGCCCGCCCGGATGCGCTCCGCGAGCGTTCCCTGCGGCACGAGCTCGACCTCGAGCTCGCCGGAGAGGTACTGACGCTCGAACTCCTTGTTCTCGCCGACGTACGACGAGACCATCTTCCGGATCTGCCGCGCCTTCAGGAGGATCCCGAGCCCCTGCTCCGTCGTGCCGCAGTTGTTCGAGATGACGGTGAGGTCCTTGACGCCCTTGCGGTGCAGCGCGGCGATCAGGTTCTCCGGGTTGCCGCAGAGCCCGAAGCCACCCACCATGACGGTCGCACCGTCGCGGATGTCCGCGACGGCCGCGTCCGCCGACTCGACGAGCTTGTTCATCCCGGCCTCCGTCAACGCTCGACGATCAGCGCCACCGCCTCGCCGCCGCCGATGCAGAGCGAGGCGAGCCCGCGCCGCTTGCCGAGGTCCTTCATGGCGTGGAGGAGCGTCACGAGGATGCGCGCACCGGAGGCGCCGATGGGGTGGCCGAGCACCACGGCGCCGCCGCGGACGTTCACGCTCCTGTCGTCGAGGTCGAGGAGCCGGTTGTTCGCGATCGAGACCACCGCGAAGGCCTCGTTGATCTCCCAGAGATCGACGTCCTTCACCTGGAGCTTCGCCTTCTCGAGCGTGAGCCTCACGGCGTCCGCCGGGGCGATGGTGAACTCCACCGGCGCGCGCGCCGCACCGCCCCAGGCCCGGAGCCGCCCGAGCACGGTCCGGCCCTCGCGCTGCGCGCGCTCCGCGCTCATGAGCACGAGCGCCGCACCGCCGTCGTTGATCGAGGACGCGTTCGCGGCCGTGACCGTCCCGTCCTTCTTGAAGACCGGCTTCAGGGCGGGGATCTTGTCCGGCCGCGCGTTCCTGGGGCCTTCGTCGTCGGCGACGAGCGACTTCTCCCCCCGCTTCACCTCGACCTCGACCGGGACGATCTCGGCCTTGAACGCCCCGCCCTTCCAGGCCTCGATGGCGCGGCGCGTGGACTCGAGGGCGTACTCGTCCTGGGCGGAGCGCGAGATGCCGTGGGTCGTCGCGCAGTGCTCGGCGCACATGCCCATGTGCTGCTGGTTGTACACGTCCCAGAGGCCGTCGTGGATCATGCCGTCCACGAGCTCGACGTTGCCCATCCGCGCTCCGGTGCGCGCCGAGCGGTCGTAGTACGGGACGTTCGACATCGACTCCATCCCGCCCGCCACCACCACCTCCGCGTCGCCGAGCGCGATCGCCTGCGCGCCCGAGATCACGGCCTTGAGCCCGGAGCCGCACACCTTGTTGAGCGTCCAGCACGGCGTCTTCTCCGGCAGGCCGGCGAGGAGCGCGGCCTGTCGCGCGGGCGCCTGGCCAACCCCCGCCTGCAGCACGTTCCCCATCACGACCTCGTCCACCGCCGACGGCTCGACGCCGGCGCGCTCGAGCGCCGCGCGGATGGCCACGGCGCCGAGCCGCGGGGCGGTGACGCTCGCGAGCGAGCCGAGGAACGAGCCGATGGGCGTGCGCGCCGCCCCCACGATGACCACTTCGCGTCCGGGCATGATGACCTCTCGTCGGGAGCTCCGGAGGACCTCCGGGCGCCCGGAACATAGGAAGCGCCGATCCTGCGCGCCAACGAACGTGCGTCCGCGCGCCGGCTTGATCGCGGGCACCCGCCTCCCTACCCTCCCCACCCGTCATGCACGCGACGTCCGCCATCATCGTCCATGGCGGAGCCGGAAGCCTCGGTTCCGATGACCCGGCCTCATACGGGGGCGCAGACGCCCCCCGCCTCGAGGGCGTACGCCGTGCCTGCGAGGCCGGCTGGGCCATCCTCCTCGCCGGCGGGAGCGCGCTCGACGCCGTCGAGGCCGCCGTGCGGATCCTCGAGGACGACCCGACGTTCAACGCCGGGACGGGCGCGACGCTCACCGCCGCCGGAGACGTGGAGCTCGACGCGTCGATCATGGACGGCGCCACGCTCCGCTGCGGCGCGGTGGCGGTGGTGAAGGACGTGCGGAACCCGGTCTCCCTCGCCCGCGCCATCATGGAGCGCTCGCACCACGTGCTGCTCGCCGGCCCCGGCGCGTCCGCGTTCGCGCGCGAGGTCGGCATCCTCCCGCACGACAACGGGCTCCTCGTGACCCCCCGCCAGCGGGCGCGCTGGGAAGCGGCCCGAGCGGCGGCAGGGAGCTTCTCGCCGCGGGGTCTTCATCCCCTCGGCGAGAAGTCCGGAACGGTCGGGGCGGCCGCCCGGGACGCGCGGGGCCACCTCGCCGCGGCGACCTCGACGGGCGGGATGCAGCTGAAGCTCCCCGGCCGGGTGGGCGACACGCCGCTCATCGGCTGCGGCACCTACGCCGACGACGCGCTCGCCGCCGTCTCCTGCACCGGCCACGGAGAGCGGATCATCCAGCTCACGCTGGCGCGCCACGTCGCGGAGCTCGTCGGACGTGGAGTGGCGGCGACGGAGGCGGCCCGGGAGGCGGTCGCCGCCCTCGGCAGCCGCGTCCAGGGCGAGGGAGGCGTGATCGTGGTGGGCCCGCGCGGCGAGCCCGGGTTCGCGAACAACACGCCGGTCATGTCGCGCGCGTGGACGCGCGCGGACGGGACGATCGTCGCGGAGCTGTGAGAGGGCGAGCGACGGCGCCGGACGGCTCGCCCGTTCCGCTCCCCCTTCGAGGAAATGCGGCCGAGGGATGCCCGGCCCGTGCGCCGGACACCCCTCGCCGGTCCTCTCTCCCCAGAGGGACGGATCGCTCTACGCGGGCGCCGCGCCGTTATTTCGGACCGGGCAGCCGCCCCGCGTCGATGAACGGCTTCACGAGCTCGATGGGGAGCGGGAACATGATGGTGGAGTTCTTCTCCGCCGAGATCTCGACCAGGGTCTGCAGGTAGCGGAGCTGCAGCGCGCCCGGCGAGCGGGCGATGACGTCGGCGGCCTGACCGAGCTTCGTGGCGGCCTGGTACTCGCCTTCGGCGGCGATCACCTTCGAGCGGCGCTCGCGCTCCGCCTCCGCCTGCTTCGCCATCGCGCGCCGCATCTCCTCGGGCAGGTCCACCTGCTTGACCTCGACGGCCGTCACCTTCACGCCCCACGGCTCGGTGTGCCGGTCGATGATCTCCTGGAGCTGGCGGTTGATCTTGTCGCGCTGGCTCAGGAGATCGTCGAGGTCGACCTGGCCGAGCACGGATCGCAGCGTGGTCTGCGCGAACTGGCTCGTCGCGAACAGGAAGTCGGTCACCTGGAGGAAGGCGCGGTCGGCCTGGAGCACGCGGAAGTAGATGACCGCGTTCACCTTCACCGAGACGTTGTCGCGGGTGATCACGTCCTGCGGCGGCACCTGCTCGGCGGTGATGCGCATGTCGATGATGATCATCCGGTCGATGAACGGGATGATCCACTTGAGCCCGGCGGTGCGGGTCCCGGAGAACCGGCCGAGCCGGAGGACCACGCCCTGCTCGTACTCGTTGATGATGCGGATGCCGGAGAGGAACCACAGGAGGATGACGGCGACGGGAATCGCGATTCCGAGGAGCGGCACGGTGAGACCTCCGGGGAGCCGTTCGTGCGGCGTGCGCCGGCGCCCGAGCGCGGCGGCGTGGAGCGTGTTCACTACTATCCCGCGGTCGGAGCCTCAGGGGTTGTGAATCAATCTCCGGAGGATTGTTTCACGCCCCCTCCCGGACCACCGTCACGGTGAGACCCTCCACCGACACGACGCGCACGCGCGCCCCCTCCGGGATCGCGTCCGCGCTGCGCGCCTGCCAGTACTCGCCGTGCACGAAGGCCTCGCCGGCGGCGGGGCCGATGTCGGAGAGCGCCTCGCCCGCGCTGCCGATGAGCCCGGGCGCGCCGAGCTGCAGGGGGCGCCTGCGCGTGCCGGCGACCTTCCAGGCCATGAACCCCAGCGCGAGCGCCACCGCGACGGGCGTCGGCCAGACGATCCACGGCGAGATCGTGAGCGTGCCGGGGGCGAACCGGTAGTCGGGCGAGGCGCGATCCACGAAGAAGGCGAGGCCGAGCACGAGGCAGGCCGCGCCGGCCACGGCGGCGATGCCGTGGGTCGTCACGTACGCCTCGGCGACGAGGAGGCCCGCCCCGACGAGGAGCAGGATCACCGCCCCGGCGTTCACCGGGATGACGCGCATCCCCACGAAGGCGAGGAACAGCGCGAACGCGCCGATCACCCCGGGTGCGATCGAGCCGGGGTTGTAGAGCTCGAGCGCGATGCCGAGGGTGCCGACCAGCATCAGGATCGCGAGGACGTTGGGATCGGCGAGGAAGGAGAGGACGCGCTGCCGGACGGTCTTCTCGTACGGCTCGAGCGCGGCGCCGCGGGTGCGCAGCGTGCGCTCCCCCGCGGTGGTCTTCACCTTCCGCCCGTCGGCGCCCTCGACGGCGAGGCGCAGCTCCGCGGCGGTGAAGTCCACGACGCGCTCCTTCACCGCGTCCGCCGCGGTGATGGCCACGCTCTCGCGCACCGCGCGCTCGGCCCAGTCGGCGTTCCGGCCGCGCGCCGCCGCGACGCTCCGGGCGAAGGCGGCGGTGTCGTTCTCCACCTTCTTCGCCATGTCCTTCCCGGCCTCCTCCGCGACGTCGCGGCCGCTGCCGGTGACGGGGTGCGCGGCGCCGATGTTGGAGGTGGGGTGCATCGCGGCGACGTCCGCGGCGAGCGTGAGGAACACGCCCGCGGAGCCGGCCCGGGCGCCGGCGGGGCCGACCCAGACCACCGTCGGGATCGGCGAGGCGAGCATCGCCTGGACGATCTCGCGCGTCGCGTCGAGGGCGCCGCCCGGCGTGTCGAGCTCGATCGCGAGCGCGGCGTACGCGCCCTCGCGGGCCCGCACGAGCCCCGCCGCCACGTACTCGGCGGTCCCGCCGGTGATGGGGCCGCGGATCTCGAGCGTGAGCACGCGCGGCGCGGCAGGAGGCGGCGGCGGCGCCGGCTCCGGAGCGGCGAGCGCGATCGCCGCAGCGAGGGCGGCGACGGCCGCCAGGACGAGGCGCGGGCTCCGAGGACGCCGCATGGCTACCTCCGTGGCAAGGGCCGGCCGAGCTCCTTCATCACCAGCTGAAGATCCTCCCAGGCCTTCTTCTTCTCCTCCGGGCTGCGGAGCAGGTAGGCGGGGTGGAAGGTGGGCATGAGCTTCACGCCCTCGTAGCTCGACCAGCGGCCGCGCAGCTTGGAGATGGGCGTGGTGTCCCGCAGCAGCGTCTGCGCCGCGAACTTCCCCAGCGCCACGATCACCTTCGGCGAGATGGCCGCGATCTGCGCGCGCAGGAACGGCTCGCAGGCGGCGAGCTCGTCCGGCTCCGGGTTGCGGTTGCCGGGGGGGCGGCACTTCACGACGTTCGCGATGTAGACGTCCTCGCGGCGGAAGCCCATCGCCTCGATCATCTTCGTGAGCAGCTGCCCCGCCTTGCCGACGAAGGGCTCTCCCTGCTGATCCTCGTCGGCGCCGGGACCCTCGCCCACGAACATGAGCTCGGCGGCCGGGCTCCCCACGCCGAACACGACGTGCGTCCGGGTGCCCGCCAGCTTGCAGCGAGTGCACTCGCCGAGCTCCCCGCGGAGGCCCAGCAGGGCCGGGCTGCCGCAGCCCTTGTCCGCGGTGGTGTACCCGCCGGGAGGGGCGTCCGGCCCGACGCGTGCCGGGGTGGCGAGCGCCGGGGCGGCCCGCTCCGCGGAGGGGCCGGCGGCGGGCGCCCCCCCGCGGGCCGGAACCTTCGGCGGCGCGGCGGGCTCAGCCGGAAGACCATGCGGGGCGATGTCGGGAGCGAGCGCCGGAGCGGGCACCTCGGAGACCCCCGCCGAGCGGAGCCAGGCGAGGTGACGCAGCGCCTCGCGCGCCACCTCGACCACCTCCTCGCTCCCCAGATGTGCGTGCTTGCTCACGACCGTTCCACCCCTCACGAATTCCCGAAGGCCGCGTTGCGGCGCTCGGACGCCGACCCCTACAATCCCAGCTCGATGAACATGAAGCGCCTGCTCGCCGCTCTGCCCCTCGCCGCCGTCGCGATCCTCATCCTCGCCCTCCCGTCCGACGCCCAGGCGTGGGGCCCGCTCGCGCACCTCAACTTCTCCGCGCAGGCGCTCTCGAGCCTCGGGGTGGTGCAGCCGTCGCTGCGCGGCCTGCTCCAGGACTTCGGCCACGACTTCCTGTACGGGTCCCTCGCCGCGGACATCGTCGTGGGCAAGAACATGGCGAGGTACCTGTACCACTGTCACAACTGGCGCGTCGGCTTCAACGTGTTCAAGCAGGCCAAGCCCGGAGCGGAGCAGGCGTTCTCGCTCGGCTTCCTCGCCCACCTCGCCGCCGACACGGTCGCGCACAACTACTACGTGCCGTTCAAGACCGTGGCCTCGTTCCACAAGGCGCGCACCCGCCACGCCTACTGGGAGCTGCGCTACGACCAGCGCATGGATCGCGCGCTCTCGCAGCTCGCCCGCCAGGTCTCGACCCGCGCGCTGCGGGAGCACGACGACTTCCTCGATCGGACGCTGGCGGGCGCCTCCGTGCTCCCCTTCGGCGTCTCCAAGCAGCTCTTCCGGTCGCTGCTCGCGAGCGCGCGCATGAGCCGCTTCCACCACGTGTCCCGCTCGGTGCTCGCGCCCGAGCGGAACCTCGTGCTCGAGGCGGACCTCGTGACCGAGACGGACGTGCTCGCCGTGGAGGCGATCGTCGGGATGCTCGCGGAGGGCGAGCGCAGCGAGGCCGCCCGCGCGGACGCGACCGGCGCGCGCAACATCCGCCTCGCGACGGATCTGCGCAAGCAGCTCAAGGAGCGCTCCGCGCGCGGCCACATCCTGCGCCGCGAGGCGCACGAGATCGCCGCCGAGACCCGCGAGAGCTTCCGCGAGGCGATCCGCGGCAAGCTCGTGCTGCCGCGGTCGCTCGCGAAGCTGTCGGCGGCCTGATCGACGCGCGCCGGCGGCGGGTCACGCAGGGGGCGGCGCGGTGGCGCGCGGCAGCTCGATCGTGAACGTCGTCCCCTGCCCGGGGGCGCTCGCGAGCGTCACGCGGCCCCCGTGCGCCTCGACGATCTGGCGCACGATGAACAGCCCGAGCCCGAACCCGCTCACCTCCAGGTAGCGCGCGGCCCGCTCGAAGGGCAGGAAGATGCGCTCCTGATCCTCCGGCGAGATGCCGGCCCCCCCGTCGTGCACCGCGACGCAGGCGCGCGCGCCGTCGGATCGAACGCGCACGTCCACGCGCGTCCCCGGCGCGTACTTCGCCGCGTTGAGCAGGAGGTTCGTGATCACCTGCTCCACCCGCAGGCGGTCCCAGACGCCCCGCGCCTCGTCGGGCGCGTCCACGTGGACCGCGCAGCGCGCCTCGGCGAGCTCCGTCGCGTGGCGCTCGACGACCGCGCGCACGCTCGCCACCAGGTCCATCGGCTCGGGCCGGAGCTTCAGCCGCCGGGCGGAGATGCGAGTGGCGTCGAGCAGATCGTCGACGAGGCCCACGACGCGCAGCACCTGCTCCTCGGCGCCGCAGAGGAGCTGGACGAGCTTCTCGCGGGGGACGCTCGCGAGCTCGTCCCGCGCGACGAGCCGCTCGAGGGCGTGGATCCGGATCCGGAGCGGCGTGAGCGGGGTCTTCAGCTCGTGCGAGGCCACGGCGAGGAACTCGTCGCGCGCCCGCACCGCCTCCTCCGCGCGCTCGTAGAGGCGGGCGTTCTCGAGCGCGATGGCGAGCCTCCGCGCGACCTCCTCCGCGAGGGCGATGTCGTCCGCGCCCTCCGACCGCGGCGCACCGAGGAGCGTGAGCGAGCCGAGGGGCTTCCGGCCGGCGAGCAGCGGCAGCGTCAGCTCGCGCATGCGCCCGACCGCCGCGCGCAGCGGCTCCGGCCACCCCGGATCCGGCCCCTCCGGGCGCACGACGGGCCGCCCCGTCGCGAGCGCGCGCGAGACGCTCGTCACCTCCTCGAGGTGCGCCGCCGCGCGCTCCGCCGCCTCCCGCGCCGCCCCCTCGCGCTCCGGATCGGGGTGCGCCACCCACGCTCGCCCCGGCCTCCCGCCGGCGGGGGCGAGCCACAGCACCGCCGCCTGCGCGAGCTGCGGGACCGGCAGCCGCACCGCCGCGCGCGCCACGTCCTCGAGCGCGAGCGACGCGCCGAGCCGGCCGCTGATCTCCGCGAGGAGCCGCTGCGCCTCGGCCTCGTGGAGGAGGAGTCGCTCGCGCTCGCGGTGGTACTCCCGCTTGCGCTCGAGCTCGGCGGGCGAGACCTGGAGCGAGGTGAGGATCTCGGCGTACGCCGCCGAGATGGCGCGGGACTCCTCGGGGAGCACGAGCGGGTTGCGCCGGAGCGCCGCGTGCGCGCCGGCGCTGCCGATGGCGGCGGCGAGCGTCGTCTCGACCTCGGCCTGCAGCTGCGCGAGCTGGATCGCCGAGAGCCCGCCCTCCCGCGGCGCGCCTGCCCGGGCGAGGCACTCCTCGGCGAGGCGGGCGCCGTCCTCCTCTCCGTGGTACCGCGCGAGGAGCGCCGCTGCGGCGGCGCGCTTGTCCTCGACGCGCGCCACCCTCGGGCTCTCGTCCGCGTCGCGCGCGAGCGGCGGGGCGCGGAGGCCGACGATGCGCTCGGCCCGGGCGAGCTCCTCGGACGAGGGCGGGAACAGGAGCGACCCCACGGCGAACGCGCCGCCGTTCAGGACCAGCGTCCACAGCACCGCGTGGGAGACGGCGTCGAGGTGCACGTCGAGGAGCCCCTCGGGACGGAGCGGCTCGATCCCGAACGGCCCCAGGGTGAGGATCGACTCCGGGAGCCATCCGGAGCGCGCCAGGACCGGCACCACGAGCGTGTACACCCACGCCGCGATCCCCAGGGACATGCCGGCGACGGCGCCGGTGCGGCTCGCGCCCGGCCAGAAGAGGACCCCCACCACCGCGGGCGCGAGCTGGAGCACCGCCACGAAGGACACGAACCCGATCGACGCGAGCGAGTACTGCGCGCCGAACGCGCGCTCGTACGCGAACGCGGCGGCGAGGATCGCCGCGGCGCTGACCCACCGCACGGGCCGGAGGTGCCGGCCCAGGCCCGCGAGCGGACGGAACCGGTCGGCGGCTGGCACCACCACGTCGTTCGAGATCATCGTGGCCAGCGCCGTCGTCTCGACGATGATCATCCCCGTCCCCGCGGAGAACCCGCCGAGGAAGACGAGCCACGAGAGCGCGTTGCGTCCCTCCTCGAGCGGCAGCGACAGGACGAACGAGTCCGCCTGCGCCACGGGGAGGCCGAGGAGGAGCCCGCCGAGGGCGATCGGCAGGACGAAGACGTTCATCGCGAGCAGGTAGGCCGGGAACAGCCACATCGCGGTGCGCAGGTGGCGCTCGTCGGAGGCCTCGACGACCGCGACGTGGAACTGGCGCGGCAGGAGGACGACCGCGACGCCGGCGACGAGCAGGTGCAGCAGCCAGGTGACCACCCCCTGGCCCCCGAGGAGGTCCGGCACCAGCGGCGCCGGCGCCGCCGCCGCGCGCTGGAACACGTCGGTCAGCCCGTCGTAGCGACCGTACGTCACGTACAGGCCGGCGGCGATGAACGCGACGAGCTTCACGGCGGACTCCGCCGCGAGCGCGACCATGAGGCCCGGGTGGCGCTCCGTCGGGCGGACCCGCCTCAGCCCGAACAGCACCGTGAACAGCACGAGCAAGGCGACCAGCGGCGGGCCGACGCGATCTCCGACCCGCGGGTACGCGAGCGCACCGGTCCCGCCCGCCACGAGGCCGAGCGTCGCCGACAGCGTCTTCAGCTGGAGCGCGAGGTAGGGCACGAGCCCGACCACGAGCAGGCCGGTGGCGAGCAGTGACACCCGGTGCGATCGCTCGTAGCGCAGGGCGAGGAGATCGGGCAGCCCGGTCACGCGGTACTCCGCCTTGATCCGGATGAGCTTGCGGACCGTCCACCACCACGCGATCGCGCAGAGCGTGGGGCCGAGGTACACGGTGAGGAAGAGGACCCCGTTCTCGGCGGCGAAGCCGACGCTGCCGTAGAACGTCCACGTGGTCGCGTACACGCCCATGGAGAGCGCGTAGACGAGCGGCGTGGCCGCCAGCCTGCGGCCGGCGGGCCGCTCCGCCCACGCCGCGACGCCGAAGAGGGCGGCCAAGTACGCGCCGACGATGGCGGCCGGGACGCCGAGGTCACCCACGGCGCGCGTCCTGGTCGTCGCCTTCGCGGGCGTCGCCGTCCCCGAGCGCGAGGGCGCGCGCCATGGCGGCGAGCCCCACCACGATGGCGCTCCACGCCACCACGAGGTGGAGGAACGCGGGCAGGAGGTGGAACCTGGGCGCGCGCACGAAGGGCCAGGCGAGCACGAGCACCCCGGTGACGAGGAACCCCGCCGCGAACGCGCGCTGCCGCAGCACCCGGCCGATCCGGGCACGCTCCGACCCGGGCCTCACGGCCGCTCCGCGACCCGGTCGCCGCAGGTCGACGTCACCAGGGCGAGGACGTCCGACAGGCTCACCGGCTTGTGGAGCACCCCGTCCGCCTGCGCGCGGGTCGCGTCCGCCGGCGACGCGAACGCCGTGACGAGGACGACGCACAGGTGGCGAAGGCGGTCGTCGGCGCGGATGCGCGCGAGCAGCGCCGCCCCGTCGAGCACGGGCATGGCGAGATCGAGCAGCACGAGCGCGGGCCTCGCGCCGCCGGCGAGGAGCGCCCAGGCGGCGCCGCCGTCGCGCGCGAGCCCGACGCTGTACCCCTCGAGCTCCAGCGCGAGGCCGAGGGCCTCGCGGATGTCCGCGTCGTCGTCGACTACGAGGATGTCGAGGGTCTCCATGCGCGCGGACCGGTGACGCGCTCGTCATCGTGCCCTGCTTGCTGCACGTCGCGGCAAGCGTCGTCCGCTCGCCGCCTCCCTCCTCCAGCGGGCGGCCCCTCCCCGTCGCGCCCCCTCGGCCTCGCGCCCGCCCTCGCAGAGGCGACGCCCGGGGGGTGAGCGGACCGTGGGTCACCCCCCGCGCGGGCGACGCGCGTCCAGCACCGGCAGGATCCAGTCCAGGATGGCCTCGGCGACCTGCTCCTTGGGGCCCTCGATCTCCGCGAGCTCGTCCGCGGAGACCAGCGCCACGCGGTTGGTGTCCGAGCCGAAGCCTGTCCCTGGCGCGCCGACCTTGTTCGCGACCACGACGTCGCAGCGCTTCGCCTTCAGCTTCTCGCGCGCGTGGGCGATGACGTCCTCGGTCTCGGCCGCGAACCCGACCAGCACCGGCGCGTCGGGGCGCCCCGCCAGCCGCGCGCCGAGCCCCGCGAGGATGTCCGGGGTGCGCGCCAGCACGAGCGTCTCGTCGCCCGCGGACTTCTTGCGCTTCTGCGCCGCGACGTCGCGGGGCCGGTAGTCGGAGACGGCCGCCGCGCCGACGAAGACGTCCATCCCGTCCGTCGCCGCGTCCACCGCCTCGGCCATCTGCTCGGCGGTCTCGACGCGCACCACCCGCGCGCCCGCGGGGTCCGCGAGCCCGGTGGGGCCGGAGACGAGCGTCACGTCCGCGCCGCGCCGCGCCGCCACCGCCGCGACGGCGTAGCCCATCTTCCCGGTCGAGGGGTTCGAGATGAAGCGCACCGGGTCGATCGGCTCGCGCGTCGGCCCGGCCGTGACGAGCACGCGCCGGCCGGCCAGGTCCTGCCGGCCCAGGAGGCGCGCCGCCGCGAGGGCGATCTTCGCCGGATCGGCGAGGCGCCCCTCCCCGACGTCGCCGTCGGCGAGCTCCCCGGCCTCGGGGCCGACGACGTGCATCCCGCGGGCGCGGAGCGCCGCGAGGTTCTCCTGCACCGCCGCGTTTCCCCACATGCGCGTGTTCATCGCCGGCGCGAGGAGCACCGGGCAGGTGACGGCGAGCAGCGTCGTCGTGACCCCGTCGTCGCCCATCCCCGCCCGGATGCGCGCGATGAGGTCCGCCGTGGCCGGCGCGACGACGGCGAGGTCCGCCACGCGGGCCAGGCCGAGGTGCCCGTAGGCGAGATCCGCCGCCGGGTCGAGCAGGTCGACCAGCACGGGCGCGCCGGAGATCGCCTGGAACGTGAGCGGCCCGACGAAGCGGGTCGCCGCCGGCGTCATCGCCACGCGCACCGTCCCGCCGCCCTTCACGACCAGGCGAGCGACCTCGCAGGCCTTGTACGCGGCGATGCCGCCGCCGACGCACAGGAGCACCGTGCGGTTTCGGAAGTTCATGCGGGCCATATTACCCTCGAACGCTTTGCGGTGAGGGCCGGCGGTGCCATCCTGCGCGGGCGTGGATGCCAGCCCCGAGGCCGCCGAGCCGACCCCCGCGCCCCCGGCGCCCAAGAGCGCGCTCGCGTTCTTCGCGGTGCTGCTCGCGCTCTTCCTGCCGGGGCTGCTCGCGCAGGCGATCCACGTCTTCGTGGGGCTCGTCTGGTCGGAGCTGTTCGTCTTCCTGCTGCCCGCGCTGGTGCTCGCCACCGGCTCGAACCTGAAGGCGGTGCCCTACCTGCGCCTCGGCCGCGTGCGGCCGGCGCCGCTCGTGCTCGGCGCGCTCGCCGGCGCCGCCGGGACCCTGCTCGCGATGGGGGTGATGGCCGGCGCGCAGCGGCTCATGCCGCGCTCCTGGATCGAGACCTTCGACGTGGCGAAGCTCTTCGACCGCTCGCTCGCCGAGCGCGTGGTGCTCGCCGTCGTCGCGACGCTCGTCGCGCCCGTCTGCGAGGAGATCGCCTTCCGCGGCTATCTCCAGACGACCCTGCTCTCGCGCCGGCGGCCCGCCGCGGCGCTCGCCGCGTCCACGCTGCTCTTCGCGGTCATCCACCTCGACCCCGTGAGGTTCCCGGCGCTGCTGGTGCTCGGCGGGGTGTTCGGTTGGCTCGCCTGGCGCTCGGGCTCCATCTGGCCGGCGGTCGCGGCGCACGCCGTGAACAACGGCATCGTCTCGCTGTTCGCCCTCGCGGCCCCGCGCGCGGCGCGCGAGGTGGAGCAGCCGCCGGTCGTCGCGATCGTCGGCGCGCTGCTGCTCGGCGCGGCGGCCCTCGCCCCGCTCCTGACCGCCTTCCGGACCGTCAGCGAGGGGCCCATCCCGCCCGAGGCGGCGATCGTGCGGCGCGAACCTTCGGACCCCTCGACCCGCTTCCGGCTGAGCCGCGTGCCCGCGAGGCTCCATCTCGCGATGCTCGCGGGGGCGCTGCTCCTGCTCGCGCTGTTCCTCGCGGTCCGGATGGGGGCGCTGCCCGGGCCCGGGCGCTGAGCGGAGGGGTCAGCGGGAGGTCAGATGGAGTCCCGCGGGACGGGCCCCATCCCCTCGCCTTCCTCGTCCTGCGGCTTGCCGCACTCGCCCATCGTCTCCTGCACGAGCTGCTTCAGCCGGCCCCGCCGCTGGATCTCGACGAGCCCGTCGAGCTCCTCCCGGCGCGCGTCGGAGTCGGCGCGTACGATCGCGCGGTACGCCCGGAGGACGCTCTCGATCCCGGCGGACTGGACCGTGGCCCAGTCGTCCTTCGCCCGCGGGTGCTCGATGAGGAACGTGGCCATCCCGAAGATCGACTGGAGGTACAGGATCCGCCCGTACGGGCCGGGGTCCTCCACGAGCACGTCGAGGGGGCCCGAGCAGCTCCGCACCTGGATGTCCGGGATCTCCACGATCCAGTCGAGCAGCCTCCGTCGCGCCGCGTTCGCGTCCTTCGCGAGCGGCGCCTTCTCGAGCCTCCGGGTGGTCTCGACGGCCCGGCGCCGCTCCTCGGGGGTAGATGGGCCGCGCGCGCCGGCGAGGGCAGGGACGACGAGCGCGAGCGACGCGGCGGCGAGAAGCGGGCGAATCACGGGCACCTCCGTCGAGGACGTCGGATCGGACCACGGTTCGTGCCAGGCGTCGAGCGCGTCCTCTCCGTCTCCTCCTTGGGGCGGAACCTCGGTAGGCCCCTCGACAATGAGGTGCAGGTAGGAGAGCAATCCCCACCACGGCGGTCGTGCGTGAGCGCACGCGGGTCGGGCGGGGGCGGGTGGGACCGGAGGCATCGATGGGGAACGAAGGCTCGCCACTCGAAGATCGAGTCCTCCTGCTCATGCCCACCGGCCACGGCGCCGACCTCGCCGGTCCGGCGCTCCGCCGCGCCGGCCTGAACGTCGTCGCCGTCCCGGACGCGACCACGCTCGCGACCGAGATCGGGCGCGGGGCGGCGACCGCCGTGATCGAGTCCGAGTGCCTCTCGCAGGACGCGCTCACCGGCCTCTCGGGCGCCCTCGCGCTGCAGGAGCCCTGGTCGGACCTGCCGATCATCCTGCTCTGCCGGGACGGCCTGCGCCTCCCGGCCGCCTCCCCCGCGCCGGATGCGCTCGACGCGCTGGGGAACGTGACGCTCGTGGAGCGGCCCGCCCAGGTGCTCACCCTGGTCGGCGCCGTGAAGAGCGCGGAGCGCACGCGCCGGCGCCAGTACGCCGCGCGCGACCTCATGCGTCAGCTCGGACGGGCGGTGGACGCGCGCGACGAGTTCCTCGCGATGCTGGGCCACGAGCTGCGCAACCCGCTCGGCGCCATCCTCCTCGCCCTGCCCCTCTTCCGCTCCTCCGACGACGAGCGCCCGCGCGGGATCATCGACCGCCAGGCGCGCCGCCTCGCGCGGCTGGTCGACGATCTCCTGGAGGTCTCGCGCGTCACGCGCGGGCAGATCACCCTCCGGCGCGAGGTCGTGGACCTGAACGAGCTCGTCGGCGAGGCGGTGGCGGGGCTCGCGGAGGCCGCCCGGCTGCAGGGGCTGGACCTCGCCGTGTCGCTCTGGCGCGAGCCGGTCCCCATCCACGCCGACCCCGTCCGCGTCGAGCAGATCGTCGCGAACCTCCTCGCGAACGCCCTCAAGTACACCCCGTCCGGCGGCCGGGTGACCGTGCTCGTCGCGCGGCGCAACGAGAAGGCCTCGATCCGCGTCAGCGACGACGGCATCGGCATCCCCGCCGACATGATCGCGCGCATCTTCGAGCCGTTCACGCAGGCCGCGACCACCATCGACCGCGCCCAGGGCGGCCTCGGGCTCGGGCTGGCGCTCGTGAAGCGGCTCGTGGACCAGCACGGCGGCACCGTCGAGGCACGCAGTCCGGGACCCGGCCAGGGCAGCGAGTTCGAGGTGTCCCTCCCCATCGCCGCGGTGGCGGAGAGCCGCGAGCGGACCCCGTCGCGGCACGAGCCGCGCGGCGGGAAGCTGCGAGTCCTCGTCGTCGAGGACAACGAGGACAACCGCGACGCGTTGCGGCTCCTCGTGGAGCACCTCGGCCACGAGGTGGACGCCGTGGAGGACGGCCTGCGCGGCGTCTCGCGCGCCCTCTCCGACCACCCCGACGTGATGCTCGTGGACATCGGCCTGCCCGGCCTCGACGGCTACGAGGTCGCGCGCCGCGTGCGGACCGCCCTCGGCCAGGGAGTGAAGCTCGTGGCGGTCACCGGCTACGGCCAGCCCGAGGACCGCCGCCGCGCCATCGCGGCCGGCTTCGACCAGCACCTCACGAAGCCGGTCGACTACGACACGCTGTTCCGCCTGTTCAAGCCCGGCGCGTGCCTGTCGCCCCTCGACGCCGCCGCGGGCTAGCGTCGCGGCACCCCCGCGCGGGCTTCGACATGCCCGGCGCGAGCGGCCCGTCGGCGTCCCGCCCTACCCCACCCGCCGGAGGACGAGGCACTTGAGGTACCTCCCCTCCCGGAACTGCAGCGCCACCGGGTGATCCGCCGGCTGCCTCGTCTCCTCGACGAGCTGCAGCTCCACCTTCGCCTTGTACGCCGCCTCCTTCACCGCGTCCGTGAACTGCTCGGCGGAGACGCGGGCGGAGCAGCTCGCGGTGACGAGCAGGCCGCCGGGGGCGACCACGGCGAGCGCGGCGCGGTTCAGGGAGGCGTAGCCGGCGAGCGCCGCGTCCACCGCCTTCTGCGACTTGGCGAACGCGGGGGGATCGCAGACCACGAGGTCGAACCGGCGCCCCTCGCGCTTGTAGCGCGCGAGGAGCTCGAAGGCGTCCTCGGAGGCGAACGCGTGGTCGGCGGGGTCGAGGCCGTTCGCGCGGAAGTTCTCGCGCGCGAGCGCGATGGCGTCGCGATCCACGTCCACCGTCACCACGTGGCGCGCGCCCCCGAGCGCCGCCGCCACGGAGAAGCCGCCGGTGTAGCCGAACAGGTTCAGCACCTCCGGCCGGCCCGCGGCGAGCGCCCGCACGCGGCGGCGGTTCTCGCGCTGGTCGAGGAAGTGGCCCGTCTTCTGGCCGCGCCGCACGTCGACCAGGACCTGCATCCCGTGCTCGTCGTAGGCGATCCGCTCCGGGGGCTCGGCGCCCCACAGGACCCGCCCCTGCGGCGCGCCCGCCTCGGCGTCGTCGAGGTCGTCGCGCGGGATCTCGTCGCGCCCGTAGACGCCGGCGAGCCCCTCCGCCTCGGCGCGGAGCGCCTCGACGATCGCGCCGCGGTGGGGGGTGAGCCCCGCCGAGTACAGCTTCAGCACGGCGAAGCGGTCGTAGCGATCGGCGACCACGCCGGGCAGCCCGTCCGACTCCCCGTGGACGAGCCGGTAGCCCGTCGTGCCGTGGACGAGCTCGCGCCGGAGCGCGACGGCGCGGGCCACCCGGCGTCGCCAGTACGCGGCGTCGATCGCCTCCGCCGGCTCGCGCGTCAGGATCCGCACCGAGATCGCGGAGTGCGGATCGTAGTACCCGCGCGCCACGAACCGTCCCTCCTCCGTCACGTCCACGATGGCGCCTGGGGGGAGCCCCTTCGGCGCCCGGTCCACCGCCTTGCGGAACACCCACGGGTGCCCGGCGCGGAGGTGGCGCGCCAGGTCCTTCCGCAGCTCGAGCTCCGCCTCGCCGCGCACGACGCTCCCCGCTGCCCTCATCGCGCCTCCGGCCGGCCCCGCCGCGCGCGGCGCTCCGGCTTCGCGCGCTCTCGCCGCGCGCGTGAGAAGTTCCCCACCACCAGCCCCGGCCGCGCCCGCTTCAGCTCCGCGACGAGCCGGCGGATCCCGAGGGCCGGCCCGCCGCCGCCCAGGCCGCGCGAGAGCTCGACGTACACGTCGGGATCGAGCGCCAGCGGCCGCGTCTGCACCTGGTCCACGCCCGTCTCCGCGACCAGCCGGCAGAGCCGCTCCGCCTCGCCCTCGCGGTCGGTGACGCCGGGGAAGGTGAGCAGGTTCAGGGCGACGTAGGCGCCCCTCTCCTTCGCGACGCGGATCGAGCGGACCACGTCCGCCAGCCCGTAGCCGCTCGGCCGGTAGTACGCCGCGTAGAGATCCGGCGAGGCCGAGTTCGTCGAGATCCGCACCGAGTCGAGCCCGGCGTCGATCAGGCGTCCCAACGCGTCCGGGAGCGAGCCGTTCGTGTTCGCGTGCAGGGAGCCGCGGCGCGTCTCCGCCCGCACGCGCCGCAGCGCCCGCTCGATCTCCTTCCAGCGCGTGAGCGGCTCCCCCTCGCACCCCTGCCCGAAGCTCACCATGATGCGCCCGGTCGCGCGGGCGAGGTGCCGGAGCGCCACCTCCGCCATCTCCTCCGCGGTCGGGGGGCGGGCGATGCGCTCGTGGCTCGACGGCGGCATCCCTTCCTGCTGCTCGGAGAGGCAGCCCACGCAGGAGGCGTTGCACGAGGCGGACGCGGGGATCGCCCCCTCGTCGCGCGCGTAGAACGTGTTCTGCGCGGTGAAGCAGCGCCACTCGAGGGCGCAGCGCGCGAGCTGCCGGTAGATCGGGTTGTCCGTCTCCTCGAGGGTGCGCTCCACCAGCTCCGGCAGGTCCTCGGTCGAGTGCGCCGTCGGGCTCCAGTGGCTTCGGCGATCGGTGTGCAGCGCCCAGGCGACCGGCCCGCGCGGACCGAGCGCCGCGGCGGTGTACGCCCACTGCGGCAGGATCGGCGCCTCCCCTGTCGTCGGGAGCGCGGCGCGGGCCGCCGCGGGCAGGAACGTCCGGGTGTATCCGGGCGGCAGGGTGGCGCCCACCGCGTGCGGCTTCACCCGCCTGCGCCCCAGCTTGATCTCGTGGAGGACGACCAGCGCGCCGGAGGACGGGTCGATCCCGACCGGGCGGCGCCCCGGGAGCATGCAGAGCGACGCGCCCTCCGGCAGGTCGATCGGCCGCTCGCGCGTGCCGGTCGCAGCGTCACCGCTGCGGACGGCCGCGTCCAGCTCGGGGTGGTCGTAGACGTTCCCGCGATCGTCCGCGAAGAGGAGCTTCGGCATCGGGCTCTATAGTGTAAGGGCGCCTCGGGCTGCCCCGCCCGGGCAGAGGCTCGACGGCGAGGGGCCCGCCTCATACCACGCGGACCAGCTCGCGGGAGCGCGTCCGCACGGCCGAGCCTCCGATTTGGATCGCGCCTCGGAGGCATGCGCCCCCCGCACAGGTCCGATTAGAATTCTTACGTCCTTTCCGCCATCTCGACCGCAGGCCCCCCCGACGACCGGGCGCGGGGGTGGGCGGCGGGAATCGGTTCGACCGGCTGCTCGTTCCCTGGTACGTGGTACGAGGGAAGCGGTGCACGGACGAGCGGAATAGAACCCCGGTGGGAGAGACGAACCCCTGATGTTCGATCTGAGACAGACCGACCTCACGCGTGGCGAGTTCGAGGAGCTCGCGCTCAAGCACCTCGATCCCCTCTACTCCGCGGCGCTGCGCCTCACGAAGAACGATCGTGACGCCGAGGATCTCGTCCAGGACACCTTCCTCCGCGCCTACCGCTTCTTCGACAAGTTCGAGCGCGGAACGAACATGAAGGCGTGGCTGTTCAAGATCCTCACGAACACCTTCATCAACCGATACCGGCGATCGGTGAAGGAGCGGAACATCGTCGAGGGCTCGGAGCGCGACGCCGTGCACGAGCGCTTCGTGTCGAGAGAGGCGGCGGAGTTCGCCGCGAACCCGGAGCAGTACTTCTTCGACCGGCTGCTGTCCGACGACGTGCTCAAGGCCGTCGACTCGCTCCCCATCGACTTCCGGCTCGTCGTGATCCTCGCGGACCTCCAGGAGTTCTCGTACAAGGAGATCGCCGAGATCCTCGACGTCCCCGTCGGCACCGTGATGAGCCGGCTCTACCGCGGGCGCCGCCTGCTCCAGAAGGCGCTGGCGAGCTACGCGGTGCTGTCCGGCGTGCTGCAGGAGGTCGGTGAGGACGGCAGCATCGATCTCGAGACGTACCGGAAGCGCCGCGGAAAGTCGGCGTAAGGCTCCCCGGCGGAAACGCGCCCATGGCGATCGAACCCACGCTCATCGCGGCCCTCGAATGCAGCGACGTCGAGCGCTCGGTCGATCCGTACCTCGACCGCGAGTTCGACGAGCGCGAGCGGGCCGAGATGGACGTCCACCTCACCGCGTGCCCGCGCTGCCGGTCGATGGTGGAGCGGCAGGCGCGCGTCCGCGCCGCCGTCCGCGCGAAGCTCCGCGAGGCGCTCGGCAGCGACTCGCCCGCCGGACGTGCCCCGCCCGCCCTGCGCGCCCGCATCGAGGAGTCCCTCGCGCGGAGACGCCTCCCGCTCTGGCGCCGGGCCCTCTCGCCCGTTCCCCTCGCCACCCTCGCGGCCTGCGTCGCGGGCGTGCTGCTCGTGCTCTGGCTCGACCCGCTCGGCCACGGCGACAGCCCGCTCGTCGAGGACGCCATCCGCAAGCACCACCGCGAGCTCCCGCTCGAGGTGACCTTCACGGATCCGGAGAGCGGCATCCCCGGCTGGTTCGCCGGGAAGCTCGACTTCAACCCCGCGCCGCCCCGCTTCCGCACCGCAGGCGTGCAGGTGCTCGGCGCGCGCCTCTCGCACATCGGCGCGTGGCCGGCGGCGTACATCCGGTACCAGCTCCCGCGCGGCCAGGCCGGCCTGTTCATCGTGGACGACCCCGACGGCCGCTTCGACACGTCCGGGCGCGAGGTGAAGATCGGCTCGCACAAGGTCCGGATCGCGGCCGCCCGCGGATACAACGTGGCGGTCTGGCGCCAGGACGAGATCGTCTACTCCCTCGTCTCCGATCTCGACGAGGGCCAGCTCTTCGAGCTCGTGCAGACGGCCCAGGCCGACGCGGCCCGGTAGCCGTCCGCCCGGACCGTCATTTTGACCCGCGCGCGGGCTGGGGTAGAGTTTCCCAGCCTTTTCCGCGCGGTTGCCGCATCGCCGCGCCCCCGTCCGCCCCCCGGAACGCGCGATGCCCACGAAGATCCTCCTCATCGAGAACGACGCCGCCCTCGCGTCGGCGCTCACCCAGGCGCTCGAGTCGCGAGGCTTCGAGGTCCGCGACACCGCCGACGGGAAGGACGGGCTCGACCTCGCGCGCGAGTGGAGCCCGCAGGGCATCGTCCTCTGCGTCGAGCTGCCGGGCATGAGCGGCTACCTCGTCTGCCAGCGGCTCAAGAAGGACGAGTCGCTGAAGGCCATCCCGCTCGTCCTGACCAGCGCCGAGGCGACCGAGGAGACGTTCGAGAAGCACCGGGCGCTGAAGGTCCGCGCGGACGAGTACCTCTTCAAGCCCTACGGGCCGCAGGCGCTCGTGGACGCCGTGGAGCGCGTCGTCGGGCTGGCCGAGCCGCCCGTCGACGACGAGATCCCCCGCCCCGACGACGACGACCTCGGGGAGGAAGAGCTCGTCAGCCTCGAGGACTCGATGGGGCTCGAGGCGCTCCCGACCGAGCCGGTCGAGGACCTGCCTGCGCTCGACCTGTCGGCGCTCCCCGACGACGAGCCGATCGCGGGCGGGCGAGGGGCGGCCGGCAGCGTGGACGACGAGCTGCGCCTGCTCGACGACGCCTTCGAGGAGCTCGCCGCTCCGTCCGCCGCCGCGGCCGCCGACGAGGACGACCTGGAGCTCGAGCTCGGGCTGGGGCTCGACGCGCAGGAGGACTCGGAGCCGCTCGGCCTGGACGATCTGGCCGCCGAGCGGGACGAGGAGGATCGGCCCGACGCCGAGCTCGCGCTCGACGCGCTCGGCGACGAGGGGGCCGGGCTGCCGCTCCCGGAGGAAGAGGACCGCGCGCCCGAGCCGGCGCCGCCGGCCCGCGGCCCGCTGCGCGGTGCGAGCGCCGACCTGCTCCGCGCGGCGGGCATCCCGCTGCTCGACGACGACCCGCCGAGGCAGGCGAGGGCGAGCGCGAACGGCGACACGGCGCGCCTCGAGCGGGAGCTCGAGGACGTTCGCGCGCGCGCGGACGAGTCCGAGGTGGCGCTCGCCGGCGCGCGCGGCGAGCTCGAAGGGCTCGCGGCGCGGGCGCGCCGGGCCGAGGTGGACGCCGCCGAGGCGCGCCGCCGCGCAGAGGACGCGGAGCGGCGGGCGAGCCTCGCCGAGGCCGAGGCGCGGAAGAAGGCCGACGAGGCGGCAGGCGCGGTCGCTCGCGCGGCGCAGCTCGAGCAGGAGCTCGAGGGGCTCCGCGCGGATCTGCTCGTCGCGCGCGAGGAGGCCGCGGGCGCGCACGGCGAGGTGGAGAAGCGCACCGGCGAGCTGCGCAAGCGCGTCCAGGAGCTCGAGGCGGCGAACGCCAAGAACGAGGACCGCGTGCTGCGCGCCTACCAGAAGATCAAGGGCGACGAGAAGGTGCGCGAGAAGGTGCGAAAGGCGCTCGCCATCGCCGCGCAGCTCCTCGACGAGGAGGCGCCGCAGGACACGCTCGGCGCGCGCGAGCCGAGGGCGGCGACGCCGCCGCCGCGCCCCTGAGGCGGAGACCACCTAGCCTGAATCGCCGCTGCGGCTCAGACCGGGCGGGCTCCGCTCACCCGAGCGCCTCTTCCTCTCCCTGGAGCTCGCCGGGCTCGAGGTCGAGCCCGAAGTAGCGGAGCATCCGCTGCTGGTGCCGCGTGAGCCCGCGCAGCTGGAGGTGTGGACCGCGCTGGGCGAGGTCGCACGCCACGGCCGCGAGGCCGAGGTCGTGGCAGTCGCGGACCTGCGAGAAGTCGACGACGAGCTCGTCGTCGCTGGAGATCTCGCCGAGCCAGCCGGCGAGGCGGGACGCGGCCATCCCATCGAACGTTCCGGCGATGCGGATGACCAGCTCGCCACGTGCGCCGCGCGTCACGTCCATCATCTCTGGGTCACCTCATGGTTCGCGAGCGCCTAGGGTGTGATCGCCGTTCCGGACGGTCAACCCACGACCCCAACCGAGTTCGCGCAGAGACCCGGTCTCGCGACGTCACGCGGTTTCCCTAGTGCGTGTCGGGTGCAGGGATTCCCTGCGGCATCTCGTCCTGCCCGCTCGCGGCGCGCATCGCGCCGAACGCGGCGCCGATGGCGAGCAGGTTCGTGGGCGAGAGCGCCGTGCGCGCCGCGGCCTTCACGAACGGGCGCATGAGCGGCCAGAGCCCGCCGCCGAGCACGAAGCCCGCGGCAGCCGCGGCCCCCAGGACGGCGATCGGGTTCTCCTGCATGCGCCGCTCGAGCTGGATCTCCTGCGCGAAGCGCGTGACCGCCTCGCGCGCCTGCTCCGTGACCGACTTCAGCGTCTCGCCGACCTCGCCCATGTCGTCCATCGCCGCCATACCCCTCACCTCCCTCGTCCCTCGATGGTCCATCCGAGTCCGCGCCCCGCTCACGTCCGCGACATGAGCCGACCGAGCAGGAACCCGATCCCGGCGGCGATGGCGCACGCCGCGACCGGCCGCTCCCGCGCGAAGTTGCGGATCACCTCGCCGGCGTCCTCCGCGTAGCCGCGGAGCTCCTCGATCCGGTCCTGCATGTCCTGCGCGATGTCTCCCGCGCTCTGCTTCACCTGCGAGACGCCGCCGCCGTTCTCCATGTGCCGACCTCACGGGGTTGAAGGGTTCCCTGTGGGAAGGTAGGCAACGCGTCGGGCGCGCCAAAGCCCCTCGGAGGCGAAGCCGGCGGTCCGGACGGGCGTCGTGGGAGGAGGCGGGTCCCCGGCGGCCACCCATGGGCCCACCGGCTCGCGCCGCGAGGGCGGCGGGGGCGGTCCCGGATCAGGATCGGCGGGCGCGCCGCCGTCGAACGGCGCCGAGCAGCTCGGTCAGCTCGGAGATGCCCAGCGCTCGCGCGGCGGCCAGGTAGGCGAGGCCGCCCGCCAGGACCGGGAGGAGCCCGAGGGCGAGCTGGCGGGCCAGGCCGCCGTCGTGGGGGAGCACGCGCTGGAGCCCCCGCAGGGCCGCCCAGGCGGCGAACCCGAGCACGACCGTCGCCGCCATCACGCGCCCGAGCTGCGCCACGATGCCGGCGCCGCCGAGCCCGCCGTGGCGCCGCCTCCAGACCAGCGCGAGGACGAGGAAGTTCACGCCGGCGGCGAGCGACGTGCCGAGCGCGACGCCGCGGAACCCCAGCACGGGCCAGAGCGTCACGTTGAGCGCCACGTTGGAGGCCATGCCGAGCACGCTGCCGACGACCGGCACGCGCGCCTCGTCGAGCGCGTAGAAGGCGGGGGCGAACACCTTCACCCCCGAGTAGGCGTAGAGGCCGACGGCGTAGAAGACCAGCGCCTGCGCGGTGGCGGCGGTGTCCTCCGGCCCGAAGCGGCCGTGCTCGTAGATCATCGAGATGATGGGCCCGGCGAGCACCGCGAGCCCCACCGCCGAGGGCACGTTCAGGAACGCCACGTGCCGCATCGCCGCCCCGAGCGTCGCCTTCACCGCCGGCATGTCCCGCGCGGCGGCGCGCTGCGCGACCCCCGCCCCCGCGACCGTGGCGATGGCCACCCCGAAGACGCCGAGCGGCAGCTGCATGAGCCGGAACGCCATCTGCAGCCAGGTGTTCGCGCCCACCTGGTGCGAGGCGAAGATGGTGTTCACGAGGATGTTCACCTGCGTCGCCGAGAGCCCCACGACGGCGGCGCCCATGAGCCTGCCGATGCGCCGCATGCCCGGGTCACGGAGCGCCTCGCGGGAGAGGACCGGCCGCGCCCGGAAGCCGAGCGCGTGCAGCGCGGGGAGCTGCGCGCCGAGCTGCAGGACCCCGCCCACCATCGTCCCCACCGCCCAGCCCACCACCGCGCGCTCGGGCGGCCAGCCCGACGCCCACAGCCCGAGGCCCACCGCGAGCGAGCCCACGTTGAACAGCGCGGGCGCGATGGCCGGGGCGCCGAAGCGGCTCTGCGCGTTCAGCATCCCCATCGCGACCGCGGCGAGCGACACGAGGAGCAGGAACGGCATCATGATGCGCGCGAGCAGCGCGGCGAGGCCGGGCGACTCGAGCCCCGGCGCGATCGCCGCCACGAGCCCGTCCGCGAAGACGACGCCCAGCGCGGTGAGGACGCCCACCGCCACGAGCACCACCCCGACCACCGCGTTGGCGAGCCGGTACGCGGCGTCGCGGCCGCGGTTGCGGTGGGCGTCGGCGAACGCGGGGACGAACGCCGAGGAGAGCGCCCCCTCCGCGAAGAGATCGCGCAGGAGGTTGGGGATCCGGAAGGCCACCACGAAGGCGTCCGAGTACCGATTCGCGCCGATGAGGATGGCGAAGAGCTGATCGCGCGCCAGCCCGAGGACGCGCGAGATCATGGTCGCGCCCGACAGCCAGAGCGCGCGCCCCACCCGCACGGGCGCAGCTGCGGGCGCGGCCGGGGGTGCGCCCGGGGGCGCCTGCGTCGGCGGCTTCATTCGGATCGGTCCGGCCACCCGCGGGCGGCGCGCGTCAGTGCTTCCCCATCGTGGGGCCGCGCGCGGCGGCCTCCTTCTTCATCATGAGGGCCTTCGCCTGCGCCTGGATCGTCTGCGGCACGTTCCGGTCGCGGGCGAGCTCCTTGATGTCCTTCTCCTGCAGCGTGTACATCATCTTCAGCGCGGTCGGTAGCGGGACCTTCGGGTTCTTCACGAGCGAGATCTTGATCGCGTAGGTCCGCGTGAACTCCCGGTTCGAGTAGATGTACCGGAGCACGTCGGCGTTCACGGTGCGCGAGTTGGCGAGGCCGAGGATCTCGCCGTCGGTGATGCGCGGGCTCGTGGCGGCCGCCATGGAGACCAGCTTGTTCGAGTCGCGGAGGAGGAGCGTGCGCGCCTCCTTGTTGCCGAGGGTCGCGAGCTTGATCTTCTCGGCCACCGACATCCGCATGACCCGCTGCGTGATGTTGAGCCTCTTCGTCGCGTCCTCGGCCGCGTCGGCCGGCGGGGGCGCGCCCTCCGGCCGCTCCTGGGCGAGCTCCGCCCCGTAGTCGCTCATGAGCGCGGCGGCGGTCTCGACCGGCGCGGCCTGGCGGACGGTCGGGTCGACGCGGTGGATCCGCACGTGGGCCGCCACGAGCTGCGGCACGTCGAGGAGCGTGAGGCCGTTCCGGACGCAGAAGTCGCAGGCGCCGTCCAGGGTGGAGGCGAGCGCGTTCGGGTTCCGGCACAGCGCCCGGATGACGTCGTCGCAGCGCAGGAGGCGCAGCTCGTTCTGGCGGACGATGTCGGCGAGCTTCTGCGAGACGGACGAGGCGAGCCGGGCGAAGGTCGCGTCCGGCGTCGCCGGGTTCAGGAGCACGAGCTCGAGCGCGGGGTCCTTGCCCGCGAACCGGTCGGCGAGCCAGTCGAGGACGTCCCCGGGGACGCCCTCCGCGCGGAGCGCGGCGCTCCAGAGCTTGTCGGGCAGCCCCTCCGCGGTCTTCACCGCGGCGCCGGCGACCGCCGCGTCGCCGTCGAAGGACAGGAACCAGAGCAGCGTGACGAGGTCGGCCGGCGCGACCGCGGGGACGAGCCCCTTCGCGCCCATCATCCGGAGCGGCGGCGGCGCCTTCTCGTCCGCGTGCTTCTGCAGCGGCTTCGGGAGCGTGTCGAGCGGAAGCGGACAGCCCGGCATGAGGCTCCTAGGGCCCCGGCGCGTCGCCGGGGAGGCCGAGCGCGAGGGGGGAGAGCTCGTACGCCGGCGCGCGGCGCTGGCGCCAGCGGTGGCGCAGCTTGCCGAGCGTCCGGTTGAGCGGGTTGGAGCGCGAGAGGAACGGCAGGACGGGCGCGCTGCGGGTGCCGAGCGCGTCGCGCGCCGCGAGCAGCCGCGCGTCGCGCGGCCACAGCTCGAGGCCGCGGGAGATGGCGCGCACCGAGCGCTCGCGCTGATTCAAGGCGAGGTGCACCCGCGCCAGGTTGAGCAGGAGCTCGGGGTCCGGGCCCGCCGCGCGGACGGCCTGGTCGCAGAGGGCGACGCCGAGGTTCGAGTTCCGCTCGACGAGCACCAGGGTGACGCCGTACCAGGACATCGCCCGCGGCGAGCGCGAGTCGCGGCGGTACGCCCGCCCGAAGGCGGCGTGCGCGGCCTCCGGATCGCGGGCGGCGAAGGCGGAGAGCCCCTCGTCGAGGTCCGGATCGCCCGGGGGCAGAGGCGCGGACGGCGCGGGGGAGGCCTCGCTCACCGGTTTCGCTCGTGGAGCAGGCGGAGCCCGTCCAGGGTGAGGTGCTCGTCCACCTCGGAGACGGTCTTCGACACCCCGGCGATGAGCGCGGCGAGCCCGCCCGTGGCGACCACCTTGGGCGCGAAGCCCAGCTCGTCCGCCATGCGCGCGCAGATGCCGTCCACGAGGCCGACGTAGCCGTACACGAGCCCGCTCTGGATCGACGCCACGGTGTTCTTGCCGATCACGTGCGGCGGCCTCTGGAACTCCACCCGCGGGAGCTTGGAGGCGTGGCGGAACAGCGCGTCCATCGAGATGGCGATGCCCGGGCAGATCGCGCCGCCCAGGTACTCGCCCTTCGGCGAGACCGCGTCGAAGGTGGTGGCGGTCCCGAAGTCCACCACGATGAGGCCGCACCGCCAGCGCTCGAAGGCCGCGACCGCGTTCACCACCCGGTCCGCGCCGACCTCGCGGGGGTTCTCGTAGAGGATCGACATCCCGGTCTTCACGCCCGGGCCGACGAAGAGCGGCTTCACCTTGAAGTAGCGGAGCGACATCTGCTCCAGGGTGAAGGCGAGGGGCGGGACGACGCTCGAGACGGCGACCGCGGTCACCGCGGCGGGGTCGAGGCCGGCGACCTGGAACAGCTGGCGGACGAGGATGCCGTACTCGTCGTAGGTCCGCGTGTGGCTCGTCTCGATCCGCCAGTGCTGGCGGAGCGACGGGCCCTCGTAGGCGCCGAGCACGGTGTTGGTGTTGCCGACGTCGATGGCGAGCAGCACGGCCGGAGCCTAGCGTCGCCTCCCCGCCTGGGTCAACGCGGGTGCGCTGCCCGGTGTCGCTCTATCGGCCGCTATCGCGGGCGGAGCAGGGTGACGTCCCCTGCCAGGATCCGCTCCACGCCGGCGCGGCCGCGCACGAGGAGCGCCCCCTGGGCGTCGATGTCCTCCGCGACGCCCGCGATCTCGCGCCCCTCCGTCCGCACCACCACCTCGCGCCCGAGGGTCACGGACCGCTCGCGCCAGGCGTCGCGGATGGTGCCGAATCCCTCCTCCGCGTGACGGTCGAGCCAGCCCTCGAGCCCGGTCAGGCAGGCGGCCGCGAAGAGCGCGCGGGGTACGGGGCGGCGCCGCTCGATGAGGAGGCTCGTGGCGTCGCCGCGGAGCTCCTCCGGGAAGTCCTCTGCGCGCGCGTTCACGTTCACGCCGACGCCGATCACCACCCAGTGCACCCGGTCCGGCTCGGCCGCGAGCTCGGTGAGGATCCCTGCGAGCTTCTTCCCGCCGACGAGCACGTCGTTCGGCCACTTGATGCCGGCGGCCACCCCGGCCTGACGCGCCGCGTCGCACACCGCGATGGAGGCGACGAGCGTCAGCTCGGCCGCGCGCGCGGGCGGGAGGTCGGGGCGGAGCACGACCGAGAAGTACAGGTTGCGCCGGGGGGGCGACACCCACTCGCGCCCGCGGCGTCCGCGGCCGGCGGTCTGCGCCTCCGCCACCACGACCTCGCCGTGCTCCGCGCCCGCGTCGGCGAGCTCCTTCGCGCGGTCGTTGGTCGAGCCGAGCTCGTCGTAGCAGTGCAGCTCCCGGCCCAGATCGTGGGTGTCGAGCAGCGGGCGAAGCTCGAGCGCGGTGAGCCGGTCGGGTACCTCGGCGAGCCGGTAGCCGCGCGCGGGCAGCGCGTCGATGCGGTACCCGGCGGCGCGCAGCGCGTTCACGTGCTTCCAGACCGCCGCCCGGGTGAGCCCGAGCTTGCCGGAGATCGCCTCGCCGGAGACGAACTCGTCGCCCGCCTCCGCGAGGAAGGCGAGGACGAGCTCCTCGCTGCTCGAGGTCTCCGCCATCGCGATCTCCCGGTCACCCCGAGGGCGTCAGCTCGAACGAGATGTCCACCGCCCGCGCCGAGTGCGTGATGGCGCCCATCGAGACGAAGTCGACGCCGGTGGCGGCCACCCGGGGGAGCCGCTCCAGGGTCATGTTCCCGCTCGCCTCGAGCAGGACGCGCCCGCGCGCGAGCCGCACCGCCTCCGCCATGGTCGATTCGTCCATGTTGTCGAGCAGGACGATGTCGGCCGCGGCGGCGATGGCGGCCTCGAGGCCGGCGAGGTCCACCACCTCGACCTCGATCTTGAGCATGGCCCCCGCCTCGGCGCGGGCGCGGCGCACGGCCTCGGCGACGCCGCCGCACGCCGCGACGTGATTGTCCTTGATGAGGATGCCGTCGCCGAGCGCGAAGCGGTGGTTCTTGCCGCCGCCGGCGCGCACCGCCGCCTTCTCGAGCATGCGCCAGCCCGGCGTCGTCTTGCGCGTGTCGAGGAGCCGCGTCCGCCCGCCGCCCGCGGCGAGGGCGTCGGCGCAGCGCCGCGTCGCGGTCGCCACCCCGGAGAGTCGCTGCAGGAAGTTGAGCGCGGTCCGCTCGGCGGCGAGGAGGGCGCGCACGGACCCGGTGGCGACCCCGACCACCTCGCCGCGCGCAGCGCGCGCACCATCCGCCCGGTCGAACCGGCACGCCGCGCCGAGCTGCTCGAAGACCCGGACGGCGACGGCGGTCCCGGCGAGGGTCAGCTCCTCCTTCACGAGGAACTTCCCCTCCCCCTTCGCCGCCGGGTCGATCGTGGCCTCGCTGGTCACGTCGCCGAGGAGGAGGTCCTCCTCCAGCGCGAGCTCGACGAGGCGCTCCGCGTGGGCCGAGAGCCGGGGCATCCCCGAAGCTACTTCTTGCCGCGCCGCGCCGCCGCCTTGCGGGCGCCCTTCTTCGCGGCGGTCTTGCGCACCGGCGCCTTCGCCACGCGCTTGGCCGCCGTCTTCTTGCCGCCGCGCGCCGCCGCCTTCCTCGCGGGAGCCTTCCTGGCGGGCACCTTCTTGGCGGCGGCCTTCTTCGCCACCTTCTTCGCGCCGCGCGCGGGCTTCGCCGCCGCCTTGCGCGCCGGACGCCGCGCCGGCTTGCGCTCCTTGCGGAGCCCCTCGATCCCGGAGACCACCGCGTTCGACGCGGCCTTCGCGATCTCGGTGGCCGTGGCGACGACCTTCTCGACCGCCCCGGCGACGGCCGTCTGCACCTGGCCCGCGGCCTCCTGCACCGCCGCCGCCGGCGCCGGCGTCGTCTCCTCGGTCGTGGGCTTCTGCTCGTTCTGGTTCTCCATGGTTTGCCTCCTCGTGGAAACCGGTTCCGAGCCCGAGAGCATTGCACGATGCGCCTCGAGCTTGTGCTTTTTTTCGCGCAGCTCGACGAGCCGAGCGCGGTCCTTCTCGACCACCTCCGGCGGCGCCTTCGCGACGAAGCTCGGATTCTCCAGCTTCCTCGAGACGGACGCGAGATCCTGGTCCAACTTGCCGATTTCCTTGTCGATTCTGGTCGACTCCGCCGCGACGTCGACCGCGCCGGCGAGACCGACGCGCACCTCGAAGCCGGCGCCGACCGCGACCGCGCTCTGCCCGCGCTTGGCGGGGGCCGCCCCGTCGGAGAGCACGCGCGCGTCCTTCACGTTGGCGAGCCGGTGCACGCGGCCGAGCTCTTCACGCACGGTCGCCTCGGCCTCCGGCGCGAGCGAGCCGATCTCCACGTCCTCGAGGACCACCTTGAACGGAACGTTCATCTCGCCGCGGATGTTGCGGATGGCGTCCACGATGCCGATCACCGGGCCGAACGCGGCCTCGGCCTCCTCGTCGACCTCGCCGACGTGCGGGTAGCGGCCGGCGAGGATCGAGTCCGGCCACCCCTCGGCGCGCACGCGCGCGCGGAGCACGTGCCAGAGCTCCTCGGTGATGAACGGCATGAACGGATGGAGGAGCAGCAGCGCGGTCTTGAGCGCGTGGGTGAGCGTCGCCTGCGCCGCGGCCTTCTTGCCGGCGTCGTCGCCGTAGAGCGCCTCCTTCGCGAGCTCGATGTACCAGTCGCAGAGCTCGCCCCACACGAACTGGTAGACCGTGTTCGCCGCCTCGTTGAAGCGGAGCCCCTCGAGCGCCGTGACGGTGTCGTTCACCGCGCGCTGCGTGCGCGCGAGGATCCAGCGGTCCGCCGGCGTCATCGCGAGCTTCGTCGGATCGACCGCCTGGTGGACGTGGCCCTCGAGGTTCATGAGCGCGAAGCGCGTCGCGTTCCAGAGCTTGTTCGCGAACGCGCGATAGCCCTCGATGCGGTCCTTCGCGAGCTTGATGTCGCGGCCCTGCGCGGTGAGCGCGGCGAGCGTGAAGCGCAGGGCGTCGGCGCCGTACTGCTCGGTGATGACGAGGGGGTCGATGACGTTCCCCTTCGTCTTCGACATCTTCTGGCCCTTCTCGTCCCGCACCATCGGGTGCAGGTACACCGTCCGGAAAGGCACCTCGCCCATGAAGTGGATGCCCATCATCATCATCCGGGCGACCCAGAAGAAGATGATGTCGTGGCCCGTCTCCATGACGGAGGTCGGGTAGAAGGTCCGCAGCGTGTCGGTGTCCTCGGGCCAGCCCATGGTCGAGAACGGCCACAGCGCCGAGGAGAACCAGGTGTCGAGCACGTCCTCGTCCTGGCGCAGCTCGGCGCTCGCGCAGATCCGGCAGGCGGACGGGGTCTCCCGCGCGACGGTGACGTGGCCGTCGGGGCAGTACCAGGCCGGGATCTGGTGGCCCCACCAGAGCTGGCGGCTGATGCACCAGTCGTGGATGTTGCGCATCCACGCCATGTACGTGTTCGTCCACTGCTCCGGGATGAAGCGCGTCCGGCCCTGCTCCACCGCCTCGATCGCGGGGCGCGCGAGCGGCTCGATCCTCACGTACCACTGGTCGGAGAGGAGCGGCTCGAGGACGGTCTGCGAGCGCTGGCAGCGGCCGAGCGGGAGCAGGTGCGGCTTCGTCCCCCGGTCGAGCCCCTGCTCGGCGATGATCCGCTTCACCTCCGGGCGCGCCTCGAAGCGGTCCCTGCCGGCGAGCGGTCCGGCCGCCTCGGTCATCCGCCCGTCGGGGCCGATGACGGTGATCTGCTCGAGCCCGTGGCGCTTGCCGACCTCGAAGTCGTTGAAGTCGTGCGCCGGCGTGACCTTCACCGCGCCCGTGCCGAACTTGGGATCGACGAGGATCGCGTCGGCGACGATCGGGAGCTCCCGGTCGAGGATGGGGTGGCGGACCTTCCGGCCGACGAGCGCGCGGTAGCGCTCGTCGTCGGGGTGGACCGCGACGGCGGTGTCGCCCAGCATCGTCTCGGGCCGCGTGGTCGCCACCACGATCTCGCTCAGCCCGCCGACGGGATCGACGAGCGGATAGGCGAAGGACCAGAGCTCGCCCGCGTGGGCCTCCTCGTGCTCGACCTCGAGGTCGGAGAGCGCGGTGTGGCAGTCGGGGCACCAGTTGATGAGCTTCTTCTCGCGGTAGACGAGCCCCTCCTCGTGGAGGCGCACGAAGACCTCGCGCACGGCGCGCGAGGACCGCTCGTCCATGGTGAAGCGCTCGCGCTCCCAGTCGAGGGACGCGCCGAGCGCCTGGTGCTGCTCTCCGATGCGCGAGCCGTAGCGCTCCTTCCACGCCCACACGCGCTTCAGGAACTCCTCGCGCCCGAGGTCGTGGCGGCTCAGCTTCTCGGTCTTCCTCAGCTCCTTCTCGACGATCATCTGCGTCGCGATGCCGGCGTGGTCGGTGCCGGGGAGCCAGAGGGTGTTGAAGCCGCTCATGCGCTTCCAGCGGATGAGCACGTCCTGCAGGGTCGCGGTCAGCGCGTGGCCGAGGTGCAGCGACCCGGTGACGTTCGGCGGCGGCAGCACGATCGAGAACGGCGGCCGGCTGCGGTCGTGCTCGTCGCCGTGGAAGTAGCCGCGCTCGAGCCAGAAGGGATACCAGCGTGCCTCGACCTCGCGGTGCTCGTAGCCCTTCGCGAGCTCGGTGCGGTTGTCGTTCTCCATGACGTCTCGATTCGCCCTGCGGCCCGGCGTGCGGACCGGAGGTCAAGGAAGGTGCGGTGGGAGGGATGCGCCCGGTCTAGCCCTGGCGCGACTTCACGAGGCGGTCGAGGTTCTCGCGGATGATGGTCTCCGCGAGCTCGGGTACCACCTCCCATACGACGCGCTCGATCACCTCGCGCGAGGCCTTCGAGAGCGCGTCGCGGAGCACCGCCTCGCCGCCGTCGGCCGGGGCGGCCGCGGCGGGCGCGTGGCCGGTGGCCGCCGCGGGCGGTACGAACTCGTGCATCGGCGCCAGCTCGGGCGCGGCGCTCTCGGGCGGCAGCGCGAGCGGCGCGGGCGCCGCCGCGCGGACGAACGGCGCCCCCACCGACGGCGCACCCGCCGCCTCGCCCATGTCCACGTCGCTCCAGTCGTCGTCGCGGGCTGCGGGCGGCGGGGGGGCGGGCGTGCCGAAGCCGAAGGGATCCTTGCGCGCCGCAGGGGCCTGGACCGGAGGCTGCACGGCGGGCGCGGGGCGCGCCTGCTGCGGCAGGGGCGCGGCCGGCGCCGCCGGACGCACCGGCTGGACGGGCGCGGCGGGGCGGGCCTGCGGCGCCGGCGCGCCGGGGAAGGGTGCCGTGGGGCGGGCGCCGGGCGGAGGCACCCCCGGCGCCGCGGGCCGGAAGGCGCCGGGAGCCGGGACCGCGCCCGGGGGCATCGCTCCGGGACGCGCACCGGGGACGGCGCCGGACGGGAACGCGCCGGGTCGAGCGCCCGGCGGAACGCCGGGGCCGGGCACTCCGGGACGCGCCTGGGCGGCGGGGCCGGGGAAAGGTCCGGCGGGCCGCGCTCCGGCGGGCGGCGCGGCCATCCCGGGCCGGGGCACGCCTGCGGGCGGATAGCCGGGTGCCGACGGACGGGCGCCGGGCGCGGGGATCGGTCCGCCCGGACGCGCGCCGGGAGGGATGGCGCCGGGCGCCGTCGGGCGGGTCGACGCAGGGGCGGGCGCGCCGGGCGACGGAGCGGCGGGCCGGGGCGCGGCGGCGGACGCGAACGGGCGCGGAGCCTGGGGCGCGGCCGCCGCCGCCGCCTTCCCCTCGACCAGCTCGCGCACCTTGTTGATGAGCGCCTGGCTCTCGAAGGGCTTCGCGATGTGCCCGTCGGCGCGCGCGCCGCGAGCGCGCGCCTCGTCGAACGCCTCGAACGTGCCGGCGAGCAGGATCACCGGGATGTGCGCCAGCGCCGGATCCGCCTTCACCGCCTCGCACACCTCGTAGCCGTTGCGCTTCGGCATGACGACGTCGGCGAGGATGACGTCCGGCTTCAGCTCGCGCGCCCGCAGGACGGCGTCCTCCCCGTTCCCCACCGCGACGACCTGGTAGTCCTCGTTCGCGAAGGTGATGCCCACGACCTTCTGGATCGTGATCGAGTCGTCCGCGAGGAGCAGGTTCTTGGGCATCGGGGATCCCGGGGGAGCGGAGGGGAGGAAGACCGTAACCAGTAACGCCGCGATCGCCCGAATGTCAACGTTCGCGAGGCTTTACGGGCGCCTGGAGGTGATCCCGCGAGGCCCACACCGGCGCCGGTCGGCCCCCTCGGCTACACGCCGAAGAGCGCGTCCCACGGTGGCCGGGTGACCTCCGCCTCACCCTCGGCGACACCGAGCACGCGATCGGCGACGACGCCCACCCCGGCGCCGCCCGCGTCCACGAGCAGCACGGTCCTCCCCTCCCCCGGCGCGTCGCCGTAGAGGACGCCGACGTCGACGACCGGGTGGAGCGCGCGCGCGTGGTGGAGGAGGCCGCGGTGCGACTGCGGCGTGAGCGGCACGCGCGCGACCTCCGGCGCCTCGAGGATCTGGACGAGCAGCGACAGCGGGACGGCGTAGGTGCGGCCGCCGCGGGCGAAGCGAAGCTCGCGCTCCGCCCCGGCGCCGAGCGCGGCGTCGGGCGGCGGCTCCGGCAGCTCCTCGGCGGGCTCGAGCGGTGCGAAGCCGAGCGTGGAGACGGCGAGCTCGAGCGCCAGCTCGCCCCGCGCCACGATCGCGCCCGCGAACGGCGCCGGCTGCGGCAGCGGCGTGCGCGCGGGGAGCTGGAACACCTCCGCCTCGGCGAGATCGACGATCCCGTGCAGCGCCTCGACGCGCAGCGCGGCGCGCGCGGGGTCCTCGGTGAGGAGCGCGTAGGGCGAGGGGCCGGCGGGGAGGCCGAGCACCGTGGACACGAAGGCGGTCGGCACCGGCTCGCCGCGGACGCTCACCTCTCCCGCGTCGGGCGGCACGGCGAGGAGCTCGCGCACGTGCGAGAGCCGGAGCGCGAGGCGCACCCCGCCCGCGGAGAAGATCAGCGCCTTGCCGTCGGACGCGAGGGAGCCCACGGACGCCATGATACGATGGCCGGCCATGGGAAACGCCGTCCTCCTCGTCGACGACGAGCGGTTCGCGCGTACCGTCTACGGCGACTACCTGCGCGCGGCGGGCTACGACGTGGAGGTCGCGGACGGCGCGGACACCGCGCTGGCGCAGCTCGCGCGGCGCCGCTTCGACGTCCTCCTCACCGACGTCATCCTCCCCGGCGACAAGGACGGCCTCGAGCTCCTCGACGCCGCGAAGCAGCTCGACCCGGGCATCGGCGTCGTCGTCGTCACGGCGCTCGACAAGGTGGACACCGCGGTGCGCGCGATGCGCGCGGGCGCGAGCGACTACCTCGTGAAGCCCGTCACGCCCGAGCAGCTCCAGGTGGCGGTGCAGCGCTGCCTGTCGATGCGCGAGGTGCTCGCCGAGAACCGCTCGCTGCGCGAGCACCTGCGGCTGTTCGAGACCGGGCAGCGCATCGCGGGGACGCTCGACCGCGAGCGGCTCGTGCCCATGGCGCTCGCCGCCCTCTCCGCGCAGTGCGTGACCCCCGCCTGCGCGCTCCTCGAGCCGGTGGCGGGCGGCTGGAGCGTCGCCGGCGCGCACGGCCTCGAGCCCGAGGAGGCCCGGGCGGTGCTGGAGGCGGTGCGGCCCGCGCTCGCCGAGCTGGGGCGCGAGCGCGCCGTCGAGGCCCGCGCGCCCGCCGGCGTCGGGCCCACCGCGCACCGGCGCGTGGTGTGCCTGCCGGTGGCGGACGACGGCGAGGTGCTGGGCGCCGCGGCGGTGGTGGTGCCCGGCCCCCTCTCGGAGGACTGCGCCGAGGGCGCCGCCTTCCTCGCGCGCCACCTCGGCCTCGCCCTCACGAACCTCGGCCGGCTCCGCAAGGTCGAGCACCTCGCCTACCTCGACGACCTCACCCACCTCTACAACACGCGGTACCTGGAGGTCGCGCTGCAGCGCGAGCTGGGCGGCGGCCGCGCGTTCTCGGTCCTGTTCATGGACCTCGACCACTTCAAGGCCGTGAACGACCAGCACGGGCACCTGTCCGGCTCGCGCCTGCTCGTGGAGGTGGGGCGGGTCCTGCGCTCCTGCGTGCGCGAGGAGGACGTCATCGTCCGCTACGGCGGCGACGAGTACGTCGTCATCCTCTCCGGCATCGACTCGGGGGGCGCCCTCAAGGTGGCGGAGCGGATCCGCCGCGCCATCGAGGACCACCGCTTCCTGTCGCGCGAGGGGCAGCGCGTGCGCGTCACCGCCTCCATCGGCCTCGCCAGCTTCCCCGAGCACGCGAGCGCCAAGGCCGAGCTGCTCGACCTCGCGGATCGCGCCATGTACCGCGGCAAGCGCTCCAACCGGAACGTGGTCTACATGGCGTCGAAGGACTTGCCGCCGGTGCCGGTGGGGGAGCGGGAGCGAGAGCGGGCGTAGAGCGGCGCACGAGGCCCGCCTGCGTCCTTCGACTCCGGCCCCCGGGCCGCGGGCCCTACGCTCGGGATGCGCGGGCGGCGGACTCGTTCGCCTGACGCGGGAGAGAAAAAGAACGGGGCCAAGGACTCTCGTCCTTGGCCCCGCTGACGACGACACCCGGGTTCCGCCCGTTTCAGCACGTAGTAGCGGTTGCCCTCGTCATCCGGACGCGTGCTCTCTCAGGCGGCGCGTCCGTTGATTTGGGTACATACCGACCTCGCCGCGGAGCGTCAAGGCTGCGCGCCCGCTCCGGCGCGCCGGGCGGAGCGCTTCGTGGGGCTTCGTCCCCACCCCCGCGACGGTCGCGGCACCGGATCCCTGCGCCGGCGTGTGCTTCCGCGAGGTCCGCGGCGTGCGCGCGGGGCGCGACAATCTGTCGCAAGCAACCCCCGGATCGGCCGCGGCCAAGTTGGGGCCGACGTGCATGGGGCAGCCCTGACCCATACCCAACCAGCCCAGAGTGGGGGTCCTACAGCGGAGGACACGCGATGAATCGCAACACGATGATCTTGGCCGGGGCGGTGCTCACCGCAGTGGCTTGCGGAGGCGAGGCTCCCCCGGCGACCGACGCCGAATCCGCGCAGGGCCCCGGACCCGGTTTGCCGACGGGAAACCGCTCCGGGTTCGAGGTGATGTGGATGACGCAGATGATCGATCACCACGCGATGGCGGTCGAGATGGGCATGGCCTGCGTCCAGCCAGGGGCCGCGTATCACCCCGAGCTGCTCGAGCTCTGCGGCGATGTCATCACGACGCAGACCGCGGAGATTGCGTCGATGACCGAGTGGCTCGCCGATTGGTACGGCGTCACGTACGAGGCGGGATCCGGCGGGATGATGATGCGGGGCGACGCCGACCTGTCGGGGCTCCGGGGAGACGCCTTCGAGGTGGCGTTCCTCGAGGAGATGATCCCCCACCACCAGCAGGCCGTGCACATGAGCCAGGGGTGCCTCGCGCACGCGACGCACCAGGAGCTCACGGATCTCTGCGCGTCGATCATCGAGGCGCAGTCCGCCGAGATCGCGTCGATGCAGACATGGCGGTGCGATTGGTACGGGGACTGCGTCGCGATCGGGGACTGCCCGGCTGGGACGGGGGCTGCGGGCACCGGGCCAGGCGGGTTCTGCGGCGATGGCATGGGGCCGGGGCCGTACGGCGATGGCACGGGTCCGGGGCCGTACGGCGGCGGCACGGGTCCGATGCACGGCGGTGGCACTGGGCCAGGCGGCGGCATGGGGGGACGCCGCTGACCAGCGCGCGAAAAGAGACGGCGGAGGCCGGGTGGCCTCCGCCGTGGTGCGACGGTCACCGGCGCGCGCGCGTCAGTAATCCATCTCGTCCATGCCGCCCATGCCGCCCATGCCGCCGCCGGCGGGCGCGCCCTTCTTCTTCGGCTTCTCGGCCACCATCGCCTCGGTGGTGAGGAGGAGGCTCGCGACGGACGCGGCGTTCTGGAGCGCGGTGCGGGACACCTTGGTCGGATCGATGACTCCCGCCTTCTCGAGATCCTCGAACACCTCGCTCGCGGCGTTGAAGCCGTGGGCCGCCTTGCCGTCGTTGATCCTCGAGACGACCACCGCGCCGTCCCAGCCGGCGTTCTCGGCGATGCGGCGCGCCGGGTACTCGAGCGCCTTCTGCACGATCGCCACGCCGAAGCGCTGATCGCCCTCGGGCACCTCGAGCTTCTTCAGCGCCTGCAGCGCGCGGAGGTAGGCGACGCCGCCGCCGGGGACGATGCCCTCCTCGACGGCCGCGCGGGTCGCGTGGAGCGCGTCCTCGACGCGGGCCTTCTTCTCCTTCATCTCGGTCTCGGTGGCCGCGCCGACGTTGATCACGGCGACGCCGCCCACGAGCTTCGCGAGCCGCTCCTGCAGCTTCTCGCGATCGTAGTCGCTCGTGGTCTCCTCGATCTGCGCGCGGATCTGCTTGATGCGCGCCTCGATGTCCTCGCGCTTCCCCTCGCCGTCCACGATCGTGGTGTTCTCCTTGTCGATCGTGATGCGCTTCGCGCGCCCGAGATCCTTCACGGTGAGCTGCTCGAGCTTGATGCCGAGCTCCTCGGCGACCACGTTGCCGCCGGTGAGCGTCGCGATGTCCTTCAGCATCTCCTTGCGGCGGTCGCCGAAGCCGGGCGCCTTCACCGCGCACACGTGGAGCGTGCCGCGCAGCTTGTTCACGACGAGCGTCGCGAGCGCCTCGCCCTCCACGTCCTCGGCGACGATGAGGAGCGGCTTGCCGGAGCGGGCGACCTGCTCGAGCACCGGGATGAGGTCGGCCATCGCCGAGATCTTCTTCTCGGTGATGAGGATGAACGGATCCTCGAGCACGGCCTCCATGCGATCCGGGTTCGTGACGAAGTAGGGGGAGGAGTAGCCGCGGTCGAACTGCATGCCCTCGACCACGTCGAGCGTCGTCTCGAGGCCCTTCGCCTCCTCGACCGTGATGACGCCCTCCTTGCCCACCTTCTCCATCGCCTCGGCGATGATGTTGCCGATCGTCTCGTCGCCGTTCGCGGAGATGGTGCCGACCTGGGCGATGTCCTTCTTCCCCTGCGTGGGCTTCGAGAGCTTCTTCAGCTCGGCGACGATCACCTCGACGGCCCGGTCGATGCCGCGCTTGAGGTCCATCGGGTTGTGGCCCGCCGCCACGAGCTTCAGGCCCTCCTCGAAGAGGGCGCGCGCGAGCACGGTGGCGGTGGTGGTGCCGTCGCCCGCCTTGTCCGAGGTCTGGGACGCGACCTCGCGGACCATCTGCGCGCCCATGTTCTCGAACTTGTTCTCGACCTCGATCTCCTTCGCGACCGTGACGCCGTCCTTGGTGATGGTCGGCGAGCCGAAGCTCTTCTCGATGACGACGTTGCGGCCCTTGGGGCCGAGGGTCACGGCGACAGCCTCGGCGAGCGTTTGGACGCCGCGGAGGATGGCTTCGCGGGCCCCCTGGTGGAATGCGATCTCCTTGGCCGGCATGGCGAAGGCTCCTTTGTCGAAAATCCTCGTGGTTTCGATTTGTTCGCCCGGTCTGCGCGCTGGCAGTCGCCCGGAGCGGCCGCTAAGATAACCGCGCGAGGACCCCGGTCAAGCGGGCTCCCGGGCCCCGCCGCAGACGCGCTCATCGTGAACGGAGCCGGTCCGCCGGCCGCCCCACGCGGGGCGAGCCGGGTTTGACAACGGCCGGAGCGACCGATAGGCCGGCCCCGATGACGTGCCGCCGAGAGGAGCGCTGAGATGCCACCTGCCCGCCCGGATCCCGGGGAGGCGCTCGTGGAGGCCGCCGGCGAGGCCTTCGAGGACGCCCGCTTCGAGGACGCGCTGGCGCACGCCGAGGAAGCGCTCCGCGCGTCGCCACGCTCGGTGGGCGCGCTGCAGTACCGGGCCGCGGCGCTCGCCGAGCTGGGCCGGCTCGACGAGGCGCGCGCGGCGTACGACGCCGCGCTGGCGGTGGGCAAGGACGACCTCGACCTGCTGTTCGGCGCGGCCGACTTCCACGTGAACGTCCTCCAGGAGGAGGACACCGATCGCGAGCTCGTGGAGCGTGGCCTCGTCCTGGCGCGGCGCGGGGCGAAGCTCGCGAGGAAGGCCGGCGATCCCGCCCTCGCGGGCGAGTTCGCCTGGCTGGAGGGCGCGGGCCTGAACCAGCTCGGCGAGTCGCGCGCCGCCCTCGCGCGGCTCACCGAGGCGGAGGACGCGCTGCCCGACTCGGTCGAGGTGCGGGTGGAGCAGGGGTTCGCGCTCTACGAGCTGTGCCGCTTCGACGAGGCGCTCGCGGTGCTGCTCCGCGCCGAGGCCCTCGATCCCGAGGAGCCCTGGACGCAGCACCACCTCGGCCTCGTCGCCGAGCGCCGCGGCGACGCCGCCGAGGCGCGCCGCCGCTTCGCCCGCGCCCACCGGCTCGACCCGAAGGCCTTCCCCGAGCCGATCGCGCTCACGCCCGCGGAGTTCGAGCGCGCGGTGGAGGACGCGCTCGCGGAGATCCCGGAGCAGGTCCGGCGCTACCTCGCGAACGTCGCCATCACCGTGGAGGACCTGCCCACCTCCGACGATCTCCTCGCCTCCGACCCGCCCCTCTCTCCCGCCATCCTCGGCCTCTTCCGCGGCGCACCGTACGGCCAGAAGGTCTCCATGGATCCCTGGAGCCACCTCCCGTCCGCCATCGTCCTCTTCCAGAAGAACCTGGAGCGCTTCGCGCGCAGCCGGGAGGAGCTGATCCAGGAGATCGGCGTGACGCTCGTCCACGAGGTGGGGCACTTCCTCGGGCTCGACGAGGACGAGCTGTGGGCGCGGGGGCTGGATTGATCCAGACGGGCGACGCCGCCGGGGCTCCGGGCGCTCGCTTCGCTCGCTCCGGCGGATGCCCCTGCGCGGCCCGCGCGGTCTAGCCGCGGCTCGCGAGCGCCCCCGGGCCCTCCAGATCGAAGAGCTGGACCGGGCTGCGCCGCGATCCCCACAGCCCGGCGCCGATCTGGAAGAAGTGACGCCCGAGCTCGCGCCGGTACCAGGCGCCGCTGCGCACGTGCATCTGCGTGTCCGACTTCTCGAGATCCAGGATCGGGACGTCGCTCCTCGTCACGGCCTCGAGGTACAGCAACCCACGGCACATCCGGCCGATGTTTTCGAGCGCCTGCGCCGCCGCGGCGTCGTCGAGGTACTGCAGCACGCTGTGGCACACCACGAGGTCGAAGCGCTCGCGGGAGCGCCACCGCGCGATGTCGCGCAGCTCGTGGCCGTAGCGCTCGCAGGCGAAGGGCGAGACGTCGATCGAGCGGTAGCGCACGCCGGGGCGGTGCTTGCGGAACCAGGTCCGCCACAGGCCCGTCCCGGCGCCGACGTCGAGCACGGAGCGGATCTCGACGCCCAGCCAGGCGGCGAGCCCGTCGACCCCGCACGCGAGCCGCCCGATCTCGGCGGCGGAGTGGGTCTTGCCGGGTCCGTCGTAGAAGCGGCGGAAGTAGTCGGCGTCGAAGCGGGAGCGCGCGGGCATCGGCGGCTCCTTAACCCAGGTGGACGGCGCGGTCCAGGGTGCTCGGCCTCGAGCGCGGCCTCACGGCGGACCGGATCCCGCGCGCGGCTCCCCGAAGCCGTCGTCGAGGGGCATCGCGAGCGGAGCAGACATGGATCCGCTCGCCCCGCGCTCGGCGAAGGGCGCGGTCGCGCTCGCGGGCCGCACGCCTAGAACGTCCCCACCACCCCGACCCACCCGCCGCCCTCGAGCGGCTCGAGCCGCAGCCGCGCCCGCGGCGCCGTCACGCCCGCGGGGCGCTCGAGCCGCGCGTTGAAGCGCGCCACCAGCGCCTGCGCCTCGGCGAGGTCCGGGACGGCCGGGTCCACCGAGAGGCCGGCGGTGACGAGCAGCGCCGAGAGGGCGACGCCGACGCCCGTGCCCACGAGCACCCCGCGGCGCAGCTTCTGGTCGTTCTCGCGCTCGATGTCCGCGTTCGGCCGGCACTGCGGGATCGGCTGGCCGTCGTCGCCCATCACCCAGCAGTTCACGGTCGGCCGCGCCGCGGCCGAGCCGAACGCATAGCCGAGCGCGGGGCCTCCGAGGAGCGCGACCGCGCCGCCCACGAGGAGCGCCCGCCGGGTGATCCGGGCGCGGTCGTGCCGCTCCACGAGGTCGAGCCGGAGCACGGCGCGGTAGATGGCCACGCCGCGCAGGGGCGACGGATCGCCCTCCCGGAACGCGACGGGGGCGCCGTCCGGGCCGGCCTCGACGCGGAGCCGAACGGGCGGCGCGGGACGGCTCGGCTCCACGGCGCGGTCGGCCCCCGCCGTGGCGACCGCCAGGACGAGCGCTGCGAGGGGAGCCGTCAACGCTCACCCTTCATGCGGCCCGACGTCGTCACTCCCCTCCGCGCCCCCGTGCCTCGGCCAGAACGGCTCCCCGGCCGCCCGCGGGTAGACGGTCACGTCGCGTCCCACCCGCACCATCACCTTGCCGTCGCGCGGGAACTCGGCGATCTCGGCGTTCCGGTTCTCGCCGCCCGAGAGATACACGAGGTCCTCCCTCCCGGTGTTGCGGAGGTTGTGCGGGTGGCTGCCGGCCGGGAAGCCGAGGAAGTCGCCCGGGCCGATCTCGAAGGTCTCGTCGCCGACGTCCACGACGCCCTTGCCGGACAGGACGAACGCGAACTCCTCCTCCCGCAGGTGGCGGTGGAACGCGAACGACTCCTTGCCGGGCGGCACGCGGAGCAGGTTCACGCCGACGCGCGCGAGCCCCGCCCTCCGCCCGAGCATGTAGCCGTGGATCTCCGACCTCGGGTTCCAGGGATGGCGAGCGGACTCCTCCTGGAGCCGGACGCGATCCTCCGCGCGGATGAGCAGGTCGCGCGGCGGCGGCAGCGGCGCCCTCTCGTCGGAGCTGTAGCCAGGCACCTTGGCCTCGGACATGGCGGACCTCCACGTCGAGCCTACCCTCGCTGCCCGGCGCGGACGCCGCTCCCGGAGGGGGAGCCGTTCCGGGGTGCGACGCGCGGGCCGCGGGCGAGCTCACCCTCGCGGCGTCCCCTCGAGCGCCTTGCGCGCCTTCCACTGGTCGATGGCGGCGCGGATGCGCGGCACCGCCTCGCGCGCCGCCTCGATGCCGGCGAGCATGCACTCCTTCTTCTTCGAGAAGTCGAGCATCCCCAGGTTCCCGACCTTCGGCTGCACGAGGACGTCCGCGCCCTGGCGACGGAACCCGACGTTCACGGCGAACATGATGTTCGTCGCCTGGAGCATGACGTCCACGACGTTGCGGAGGTCCGTGTTCCCGACGTCGGCGGAGATGTCCACGGCGATGACGAGGTCCGCTCCCTTCGCCTTCGCCACGTCGATGGGGATGTTGTCGACGACGCCACCGTCCACGAGGAGCTTCCCCTGGTGCTGCACGGGCTCGAACACGCCCGGGATGGCCGACGACGCGCGGACCGCGCGCGAGACCGACCCCTTGTCGAGCACCACCCGCTGCCCCCAGTTCAGGTCCGTCGCCACCGCCGCGAACGGGACGCGGAGCTGCTCGATGTCCCTCTGCTTCACGCTCTCGCGCACGAACCGCTCGAGCTTCTCGCCCTTGGCGTAGCCCATCCCGACCACGGCGTTCACGATCCCGAAGTCGAAGAGGTCGTCCTGATCGAGCTGGAAGGCGGTCCACTCCAGCTCGAAGCTGTCCTTGTGGCTCGCGTAGACCGCGCCGATGAGGCTCCCCACGCTCGTGCCGACGACGAGGTCCACCGGGATGCGCTCCTGCTCGAGCACCCGGATGACGCCGATGTGGGCGAAGCCGCGCGCCGCGCCGCCGCCCAGGACGAGGGCGACGCGCGGCTCGGGGACCGGCGCGGGGGGCGCCTCGAGGACCCGCGGCGGCTGGCGCTCGGTGACGAGCGTGGGCGCCGCGGTGCGGCAGGCGGCGAGGAGCAGGACGGCGGCGGCGAGAGGGCGGCGCATGACCCTGAAACATAGCGGATCGGCCGGAAAATTGACCCCTATGGGCCGATATCGCATCGTCGCGCCGAATGCCCCCGGTCATCGAGTCGATGGAGCTGGCGCAGGTCATCGCCGAAGCAGCGGACATCGCGGCGAGCGTCAAGCAGAAGCTCACGAGCGCCCATCAGCTCCTGGCCTTCTTCACGGTGCCGAACCGGGCGGAGATCCTCCTCAAGGAGCGCGGCATCGACGAGGACCGGCTCCTCGCGGCGATGACCGGCAAGCCGAAGGAGCCGGAGGGCGTCCTGCGCGACCTGCGCGAGCGGTCGCGCGAGGTGGCGGAGTCGGTCGGGGCGGAGGAGGTCGACTGCCTGCACCTCCTCATCGCGATGGGGCGCGTCCGCGCGAGCGCCGCCCACCAGCTCCTCGGCGCGTGCGGGCTCCAGCTCTCGACCCTGCGGAACGTCGCCCTCTCCTACTTCACCGCCAGCATGCCGCGCCGGCTGCGCGAGCTGCAGCCGGTGCAGGTGCGGCCGGCGCAGCCCCTCACGCCCCCGCGGCGGAGCGAGCCGCGCGCTCGCGCGGCCGACCCGAGCCGGGACCTCCAGCTCGACGCCCACCTCGAGCAGGCGCTCGGAGACGCGACCGCGACGGATGGAGAGGCCGTTCATCCCGAGCGTGGTGTGTCCGCGGCAGCGGACACACGGAGTCGAGGGACCACCCCGCCCCCGACCTCGACCGACGCTCCCGAGGCCGCTCATCCCGAGCGTAGCGTCTCCGCGGACGCGGAGACGCGCAGTCGAGGGACCCGCGCGCGCCGCTCCCCGCACGCGCTCGATCCCAAGGAGCTCCCCTGGCTCTCGCAGCTCGGGCGGAACCTGACCGAGCTCGCCGCCGCCGGCCGCCTCGACCCGCTCGTCGGCCGCGAGCAGGAGGTCGAGGAGGCGATCGACGTCCTCGGCAAGCGGCGCACGAACAACCCGCTCCTCGTCGGCGAGCCCGGCGTCGGCAAGACCGCCATCGTCGAGGGGATCGCGCAGCGGCTCCTCCAGTCCGCGCGCGAGCGGGTGATCGTCGAGATCGACATGGCGAGCGTGGTGGCGGGCACGTCGCTCCGCGGGGCGTTCTCGGAGAAGCTCCTCGGCATCCAGGAGGAGGTGCGCCGCGCCGCGGGCCGGGTCGTGGTCTTCATCGACGAGATCCACACGCTCATGGGCGCGGGCCAGGCGGGCGAGGGGCCGCAGGACGCGGCGAACGAGCTCAAGGCGGCGCTCGGCCGCGGCGAGTTCCCCTGCATCGGCGCCACCACGCACGACGAGTACCGCCAGCACATCGAGAAGGATCCCGCGCTCGAGCGCCGCTTCACGCCGGTGCTGGTGCGCGAGCCGTCCGTGGCGGACACGGTCACGATCCTGCGCGGCCTCGCGCCGCGCTACGAGAAGCACCACCGGGTGCGGTTCGCCGACGGCGCGCTCGAGGCCGCAGCGTCCCTCTCCGCCCGCTACGTCACCGACCGCTTCCTGCCCGACAAGGCGGTGAGCGCCCTCGATCTCGCCGGCTCCCGCGCCTCGCGCGCGGGCGCGGCCGAGGTGGACGCCGCGGACGTCGCCCGCACCGTCGCGAAGATGGCCGGCATCCCCGAGTCCCGCCTGCTCGCCTCCGACCGGGAGCGGATCCTCGGGCTCGAGGTCGCGCTGCGCGACAGAGTGGTCGGCCACGCGGACGCCATCGCGCGCGTCGCGGCGGTGCTGAAGCGCAACTTCGCCGGGTTCGCCACCCGCCGGCCCATGGGCTCGTTCCTCTTCCTCGGCCCCACGGGCGTCGGCAAGACCGAGCTCGCCCGCGCGCTCGCCGACGCGCTCTACGGCGCCCCCGACGCGCTGGTCCAGCTCGACATGAGCGAGTGCGCCGAGACGACCGGGGTCGCGCGCCTGGTCGGCGCCGCGCCGGGCTACGTCGGCTACGGCGAGGGCGGCCAGCTCACCGACGCCGTCCGCCGCCGCCCGGCCTCCGTGGTGGTGCTCGACGAGATCGAGAAGGCCCACCGCGACGTGCAGATGCTGCTCCTGCAGGTGCTCGAGGAGGGGCGGCTCACCGACGGGCGCGGCCGCCAGGTGGACTTCTCCAACGCGGTCGTCGTCCTCACCTCGAACCTCGGCGCCGAGGAGGCGACGCGCACCTCCACCGGCGCGATGGGGTTCGGCGCAGCGGAGCGGGTCCAGCCCAGGACCGACCGCGTCCTGCAGGCCGCGCGCGGCGCCGTGCCGCCGGAGCTGTGGAACCGCCTCGACGAGCGCGTCTGCTTCTCGCCCCTGTCCCGCGAGGACGTGGCGAAGGTCGCGCGCCTCCTCGTCGCCGGCTCGTCCCGGCGGCTGGAGGCGGAGCGGCGGATCCGCTTCGAGGCCACCGACGGGGCGATCGCGCACCTCGTGGAGAACGGCGGGTTCGACGCGGCGCTCGGCGCGCGCCCGATGCGCGGCGCCATCCAGCGGCTCGTGGAGGCCCCGCTCGCGGAGCGGATCCTCGCCGGCGAGCTCGGCCCGGGCGACGTCGCCATCGTGGACGTGGACGCCGCGGGCGGGCTGCGCTTCGACCGCGCCGCGCGCGCCTGACCGTCAGCGCCCGGTGCCGCCCTCCCTCCGGCGGACATACAGCGTCTTGTCGACCTCGGCGCAGACGGTCCCCTGCCCGTCCACGAGCCGCACCGTATAGACGCGGTCCACCGAGCGCGCGGCCTCGAGCGCCGTCCGGATGGCATCGGTCTCCTCCTCCGGCAGCGTGAACGTGGCGCGCAGCGTGGAGCGGCCCGGCCGCAGGAACCGGATCGCCGCGGCCTTGTCCCACACGACGAAGCCAGCGCCCAGGCACCGGATGAGCATGAGCATGTAGATGGGATCGACGGCGGCGTAGATCGAGCCGCCGAAGATGGTGCCCACGTAGTTGCGCGTGCGGCGCGAGAGCGGCAGCTCCACCCGCACCTCGCGCCAGTCGTGCGCGATGAACGTCACCCGGCCGCCGCTCCCCCGGTAGGCGGGGAACAGGTTGAAGCCGAGGCGTTCGACGCGGGTGCGGAGGGATTCGCCCATGCGCGCCAGTTTGACGGCGCCGCCCGCCGCCGCAACGCTCCTCGCGTGAACGCCGCCCCCGCACGAGGCCGAGAGAGCGCGCGGCGCCCTAGCGATACAGCCCGCGCTGCTCGACGTACTCCCGCACGCTCCGCGCGACGAGCCCCGAGACGTCCTCCCCCCGGGCGAGCCGCTCGCGCACCAGGGTGGACGAGATGGCCGGCAGCGTGGGGGCTCCCGGCACCGGCGGGTACCCCTCCCTCCCCACCACCACCACGCGCGCCAGCTCCTGGACGCGGTCCCAGCGGTACCACTTGTCCGTGTCCGGCAGGATGTCCGCGCCGACCACGAGCGTGAAGCGGTGATCCGGATGCTTCGCGTGGAGGTGCTCGAGGGTGCGCGCGGTCTTCCCCACCAGCGGATCGCCGGCGAGCTCGGCCTCGGCGGTGCACACGGCCACGCCGCGGATCGCGCGCGCGGCGAGCTCGCACATCCGGACCCGGTCGTCGAACGGCGCGAGCGCCTTGCCGAACGGGTGCTGGTACGAGGGGAGGAGCCAGACCTCCGAGACGTCCTGCGTCGCGAGCGCCCAGTACGCCGCCATGAGGTGGGCCACGTGCGGCGGGTTGAAGGAGCCGCCGAGGATCGCGACCGCTCGCCCTCCGCCCGCGCGCGCGCGCGCGCCGCCCGGCGTCCGCCGCGCCATCACTTCACCGACATCCGGCCCTGCGCCGTGGGCGCGCAGCGCTCGGTGCGCAGCTCCGCGCCGCCGGCCGAATAGACGGTGAGGACGACGTCGCGGTCCGTGAGCTCGGCGATCGCGAAGGTGGCCGGCGCGTCCGGGGGCGCGTCGCCGCGGAGGTGCCCCGGCGTCACGAAGCAGCGCGGCCCGATCTGCACGATGCCGGCGCGCGCGCTGTTGCCGTGGAAGAAGACGGAGGCGTTCGCGATGTCGTCCCGCGAGAGGTCCGCCTTGTCGTGGACCAGGCAGCAGATGCGCCCCTCGACGAGATCGACGTGAGTGCGGGGGACCTCGCCGCTCACGCCCTCCGGGCAAGCCCGGCTCGCGACGCGCACGATGCGCGCGGCGATGGGATCGGGCGTGCCGCGCCGGCGCCGGGCCAGCACGCCGTCCACGTCCGCGTGCCGCCCGCCCAGGAAGAAGACCTGCTCCGCGCCGGCGCGCTCGAAGCGCTCGAAGGCGCGCGCGAGCGCGTCGAGGTTGCCGTGAGTGTCGCTTGCGAGCCCGATCCTCAAGGAGACGCCTCCTCCACAGCATTTCCCAGCCGGCGGAGCCTACCCCAGGGCCGTGAAACAGTCCCCTCCCATCGCCGCGGCGGCCGATCCGCGTCGCATCGCTTCGTTGCTCCTCCCTCACATACCCTACGGGTATGCTCGGTCGTCGCGCCTCGCGCTGCTCGCGTCTCGTCCGCCTGGCTCGGTCCGGGGACTGATTCACGGCCCTCAGCCCGCGTACCGGAGGTAGGGCGCCCGCCGCCGCGCGAAGGAGCGCTCCTCCGGCGCGAACGCCCGCGCGAGCTCCGCCAGCGTGGCCCCCGCCTCGATCCCCTCGCGCTCTCGCGCCGAGCCGCAGAGCAGGTCGAAGGCGGGCACGCCGGCGACGAACTCGTACGGCTCGGTGCGCCAGGCGAACCGCGCGGGATCCTGGGCCCGCGCGTGGAGCACGCAGGCGAGGCCGGTCCGGAACGGCCGGAAGCGCTCGGCGTCCGTGACGAACAGCTCGACGCCGTGGCACCGGACGCCCGTGTGCTTGTCCCAGGTCGGCACGAAGCTCGCCGGGCGGAAGCGGACGCCGGGGAGCCGCTCGCGCGCGAGGTCGGCGACGAGCCGGGGCGCGTCGAGCCAGGGCGCCCCGAACAGCTCGAAGGGGCGGGTGGTGCCCCGCGCCTCGGAGAGGTTCGTCCCCTCGAGGAGGCACATGCCCGGGTACACGAGCGCCGCCTCCGGCGTCGGCATGTTCGGCGACGGGAACACCCAGGGGAGCCCCGTCTCGCGGAACGACCTCTCCCGCCGCCAGCCCTCGCAGGCCACGAGCTCGAGCTCGAGGTCGAGCCTCCGCTCCGCGCGGAACAGCAGCGCGAGCTCGGCGACGGTCATGCCGTGGCGCGGCGCGAGGTCGTGCAGGCCGCAGAAGCTCTCGAACCCCGGCGTGAGGCGCGGCCCCTCGACCAGCACACCGCCGATCGGATTCGGCCGGTCGAGCACGACGAACGGCACCCGCGCGTCGGCGGCCGCCTCCATGCAGAGCATCATCGTCGCCTGGTACGTGTAGTAGCGGGCGCCGACGTCCTGGATGTCGAAGACGAGCGCGTCGAGCCCGTCGAGGGCCTCGGGAGACGGCTTCAGCGACTCGGGGGTCTCGCCGTAGAGCGAGTGGACCGCGACGCCGGTGCGCGGGTCGCGCTCGCCCCCGACCGCCGCCATGTACTGCGCGTCGCCCCGGACGCCGTGCTCGGGGCCGAACAGCGCGGCGAGCTCGACGCCGGACGCGCCGTGGAGCAGGTCCGCCGCGTGCACGAGCTCGGCCGTGACCGCCGTGGGGTTGCAGACGAGGCCGACCCGCCGTCCCCGCAGCGCCCGGAAGCGGCCGCGGGCGAGCACGTCGAGGCCGGAGCGAACCACGGCCGCGCGCGCGCGTCCGCGCTCGGCCCCCCGGGGGGCGGCGGCTTTCCGGCGGGCGTTCGCGCGGCGAGGCATGGAAGCTCCCTCGGGCTGGGCTCAGTTCCCGGTGGCGCCGGGCGCGCTCGCGTCACGGGGCTCCGCGCCCTCGCCGAGCCGCGATCGGCGGGGATCGCGCGCCTCGCGCACGAGCGCCATCGCGCCCAGGGCGAACATCGGGGCGAGGTGGGCCGCGTGATAGAGGAGCGCGAACGCGAGCGCCGGCGCGGCGGCGACGCCCACGCCGGCCACCACGAGCGCGGCGGCGGCCTCGAACGGACCGGCGTTGCCGGGCGAGAGCGAGATCACGTTCGCGGCCGTGGTGGCGACGACGAGGAGACCCGCGAGCTGGAGCGTCGCCGGCAGGCCGAGCGACACCAGCGAGAACCAGGCCACGAGGAGCTCCGCCCCCCACCCGGCGAGCCCCCACGCGAACGACTTGCCGAGGGCGCGCGGCTCGTGCGCGGCGCCGAGACCCGCCCGCAGCCGGGCCCACAGGCCGGCGAGCCCCCGGCCCGAGGCGTCGTGACCGGCGCGCGGCCGCGCGAGCCACGAGGCGGCGAGCCCCGCTCCTGCGATGACCGCGAACGCGAGCAGCGCCTGGCGCGCCCACGGCGGGAGCGGCGCGGCGAAGGCGAGCCCGGCGATGAGCGGCACGAGGGTGGCCGTCCCGACCACGTAGTCGAGGATCGCCGCGGCGAGCACCGAGGTGGTGGCGAGGCCGGTCCGGCGGGCGAGGAGGTGCGACCGGACGAAGTCGCCGGCGCGCGCCGGCACGGCGACGCCGACCGCGTAGCCGGCGACGAGGGGCCCGAACGCGTCGCGCGCCCGGACCCGAACGCCGGGCGGCCGCACCACCGCGGCCCAGCGGCCGGCGTGCAGCCACTGCGACAGCACGTTCGCGCCCATGGCGAGGAGCAAGGCCTCGGGCCGCGCGGAGGCGAGGCTGCGGAGGACCTCGCGCAGGTCGACCCGCGCGAGCGCCACGGCGCCGAACGCCGCGATGATCGCGAGGCCGGCGAGCCGGAGCAGCCGCTGGCGTCCGGGGCGCCCTTCGGGCGTGGCGGCGATGCCGCGGAGGCGCTGCCAGAGGGCGGACACGGCGCGACAGACTAGCCGCGGATCCGCCGGAGCGAAAGGGCGCTCCGGGGATTCACCCGCGGACGCCGATCGCGCGGTACACCCCGAGCACCTCGCGCGCGACGGACGGCCAGGCGAACCGCTGCGCGGTCACACGCCCGCGCTCGCCGTACGCCGCGCCGCGAGCGGGCTCCCGCGCGAGGCGCAGCAGGGCCCGCGCCCAGGCCGCCTCGTCGGTCGCGGGCAGGATCTCGCCCTCCCGCCCGTGCTGCACGATCTCGCGGTACCCCTCGACGTCGGAGGCGAGGACCGGCTTGCCGGCCGCCATCGCCTCGAGGAGCGTCACCCCGGCGCTCGGGGCCTGCGACGGCGCGCAGAAGACGTCGGCCGTGGCGTACCAGTCCGGCCGCTCGTCCTGGACGCGGCCCACGAAGACCACGTCCTCCTCCAGCTCGCGCGGCAGGCGCGCGCGAGCGCGGGCGAGCCCGGGCCCGTCGCCGACCACGATCAGCCGCGCGTCGATCTGCCGCCAGGCCCGGTGGAAGGCGCCGATCATGCAGTCGAGCCCGTTCCGCGGCTCGACGCGCCCGAGCCACAGCACGTTCAGCTTGCCGTCGTCGAAGCGACGCAGCCTCCGTCCGCGCGAGAGCCGGTCGTAGTCCACGCCGTGCGGGATCATCCGGACGTCCGCGCCGAGCCGATCGCCGTAAGGCGCCAGCGCGGCCCGCGACACGGCGATCGTCGCGTCCAGCCGATCCACGTACCGCTGGAGCACGCCGCGCGCGAGCCGGAACAGGAGCCCGGGGCGCGCGCCGGGGTGGAAGGTGCCGACGACCGGCCCGGTCGCGTGGTGGATCGCGAGCAGCGGGAGGACCGGCGAGAGGGGCGCGTGCACGTGGACCACGTCGAACCGCTCGCGCGCGAAGAGGTCGCGCAGGGCTGCCCCCACGCCCGTCCCGCCCGTCACCCGCCCGACCGCGCCGCGCTGGGCGAGCGGCCGGCTCGCCCCTACCCGCAGCACGTCAGAGGACTGGGCTTCCGTGGGAGGCGGCGCGCCCTTCGCCACGTCCGGCATCACGCTCGTGACGATCTTGACCGTGTGCCCGAGGCGGCGGGCCTCGCGCGCGAAGTTGTGGACGTGCTCGGGGATGCCGCCGAGGCTGGGGTAGTACTCCTCGGTGACGACGCCGATGCGCAAGGGCCGCCTCCTGGGGCGGAGCCGCTCAGCGCGTCAGCGCCTGGCGGCGTGGCTGGAACGGGATGACGCGCGCCTCGCGCGGCGGGATGGGGCGCACGCGTCTTCCGAGCGGCGCGCGGCGCCACGCCAGCGGCGCGAGGGCGAGGGCTGCGGAGATCCACGCCGCGGCTGTGAGCCAGAGCAGCGCGAGCGCCGCCCCGGCGGCACGGACGAGCAGGACCGCGCGCCCTTCGACGCGATGCGGTGCGGGGGCGCTGGCCAGGCGCAGGTGGCCTCGTGAGACGGTCGGACCAGAGTGAGGCACGAGGACTTCCTCCTCTGGCCAACGTAGACACCCGCTCCCGAGCCGGCCAACCGGCCCCGGCGGTGGGCCCGCTCGGTCCGCTGGCGCCCAGTGGCCGGATTTTGCTAAGCACGCGCGGATGTCCGAGCGGACCCTCCGCACCAGGGTGCCCGTCACCGCCGTGATCGCGGCGGCCGCGCACCTCGCTTTCGACGTGCTGTCGACCCGGCTGCCCTGGACCACCCCCCCCTACCTCCTGGTGGATTACGTGGCGGGCCCGTTCCGGGACATCGTCGCGATCGACCGCACCGCCGTCTCGATCGCCGTGGCGATCGCGGCCTCCTCGGTGAACGGCCTCATCACGGCCACGCTCGCGGCCGCCCTGGACGACGCCGCTCGGCGGGTGCGGGGCCTCGGCCTGCTCCTCTCCGCGCTGTGGGGGCTGTCGGGCGGGTTGCTGGCGCTCATCTATCTGTCGGCGCCCCTCGGGATCCTCGCCGGGAGTCTCGCCGCTGGGATCCCGCGGTCGTTCGCGGTCGCCTGGCTGGCCGAGCGCTTCAGGCGATGAGGGCCGCAGAACGCCGGTCCCGTCGCCGCGGCGAACGATCCGCGTCGCATCGCTGCGTTGCTCGCGTTTCGCTCGCCTGGCTCGGTCCCCGGCATTCTGAACGAGCCTTGAGGCGACCGCCCCCATCGGGAGCGGGAGCCGGGCTGCCACGACGCCGTGCGAGGCTCACCGGCGGGAAGGCAGCAGCGGCCTGAGGTTCCGGCCCGGCCGCCCCGTCGCCCGCGCCTTCGCGTCGGCCTTCTCGGCGTCGGCGGTCCGGCCGTTGCGCTCGTAGAAGCGCGCGAGCTGGGTCCACCCTGCCGACCGCTCGGGCGCCGCGCGCGCCACGCCGAGCAGCTCGGTCTCGGCCTCGGTGAGGCGACCCGCCGCCTCGTACAGCTCCGCCAGGCGTGCCCTCACGACCGTGTCGCGAGGCCGGGAGGAGCGTGCCCGCTCCAGCTCCTGCGCCGCGTCGGCGACGCGTCCGAGCCGCTCGAGCGCGCGCGCGCGGCGGAGGCGCACGTCGGGATCCTCGCGGACCATGAGGGCGCGCCCGTAAGCCGCCTGGGCCGCCTCGTCGTCGCCGCGCAGCTCCGCGAGGCCAGCGCTCGCGAGGTCCCATCGCGCGTCCACGGTCCTCCGGCGCACGCCGGCGAGGACCGCCCCGGCGCGGTCGAGCTCCTTGCCGTCCGCGACGAGCAGCTCGGCGAGCTCGATCCGGACGTCGTCGCGCGCTGGCGCGGCGGCGTGCGCCTCCTCGAGCCGGGCCACCGCGCCGGCCACGTCGCCCGCCTCGCGCAGGGCACGACCCTCGGCGAGGAGCGCGTCGGAGCCCGGCAGCGGGACGGCGGCCGGGACCGCGGCGGCGGGCAGGGGCCCGGACGGCAGGGGGGGAGTCGAGGCGCAGGCGAGCAGCAGCGCGACCAGCGCGATGGACGAGGCGAGGGGCAGGCGCTTCACGAGGTCATATAACCACGCGGACGCGCCGGTAATCCGGTCGGTGGCGCGTCGCGCCCGGAACGGGTAAGTGGAGCACCGACCGATGACCGACCGCACGCAACGAGAGCTCGGCTGGCCCGAGATCCTCAACGCCCTCGCGGCCCGCTGCCGGCTGCCGGCGGGCCGCAACCGGGCGCTCGCCCTCCCCTTCCAGCCGACCGCGGAGGCCGCGCGCGAGGCGCTCGCCTTGGTGGGAGAGGCGCGGCGACTGTCGGAGCTCGCCCTCGCGCTGCCGCTCGGGGGCGTCGGCGACGTGGAGGGGCACCTCGAGCGGGCGAGCAAGGGGGGCGTCCTCGAGCCGCTCGCGCTGCGCGAGTGCGCCGCGCTCGCACGCGCCGCCGCCCGGACCCGGGGCCTGCTCGAGGCCCGGGCGTCGGAGACGCCGCGGCTGTGGGCGCTCGCGGAGCCGCTGTCGCCCTCGGCGGCGCTCGCCGATCGGATCGAGCGCGCCATCGAGCCCTCGGGCGCGATCTCGGACCGGGCGAGCGCGGAGCTCGCCCAGGCCCGCGAGCGATCCCGCGGCCTCCACCGCGCGCTCAAGGCCCAGGTCGAGACGCTCCTCGCGGACGCGGACATGCAGCGCCACCTGCGCGACACCTACTTCACCATCCGCAACGAGCGCTACGTCCTCCCGGTGCTCGCGAGCGCGCGCCGCGCCGTCCCCGGCATCGTCCACAACGCCTCGCAGTCCGGCCAGACGCTCTTCGTCGAGCCGGATTCGATGGTCGAGCTCGGCAACGAGCTCTCGATCGCGAACGCCGTCGCCGCCGAGGAGGAGCAGCGCATCCTGCGCGAGCTCACCGGCGCGCTCATGGCCGACTCGGGCGCGCTCGCCCGCGACCTCGGGATCCTGGCCGCGCTCGACGTGCTCGAGGGCTCGGCGCTGCTCGCCTCCGATCTCGACGCGCACGCCCCCGAGGTGCTCTCCCCCTTCGACGGGCTCAGGGTGGGCGGCGCTGGCGCCGGCTTCGAGCTGCTGTCGCTCCGCCATCCCCTGCTCGTCCTCCAGGGCAAGAAGGTGGTCCCGAGCCACGTCCGGCTCGACGCGCCCGCGCGCGCGCTCATCGTGTCGGGGCCGAACGGCGGCGGGAAGACGGTCGCCATCACCGCGGTCGGGCTGTCCGCGCTCATGCTCCGCGCCGGCCTGCCGGTCGCGGCCGCCGAGGGGTCGCGGCTGCCGTTCTTCCTGGAGGTGAAGGCGGCGGTGGACGAGCGGGGCGATCTCGCGAAGGACCTCTCCACCTTCACCGCCCACCTCGCGGCCGTGAAGGAGATGCTCGCGGGCGCGGTGCCCGGCTCCCTCATCCTCGTGGACGAGATCGCCGCCGACACCGATCCGCGCGAGGGGGCGGCCCTCGCCGCGGCGATCCTGGAGTCCCTGGTCGAGCGCGGCGCGGCGGTGCTCGTGACCACGCACCTCGACGAGCTGAAGGCGCTCGCTCTCACGGACCCGCGCTACGCGAACGCCCGCGTCGGCTTCGACGCCGAGCGGCTCGCGCCCACCTACCAGCTGCACCTCGGGAGCCCGGGCAGCTCGTCGGCGATCGAGGTCGCCGCGCGGGTGGGCCTGCCGGCGCCGCTCGTCGAGCGGGCGCGGGCGGCGCTCACCGGGCACGGCGGCGCGCTCGGGCAGGCGCTCCGCGCCCTCGACGACGAGCGCGCGCGGCTCGCGGAGGAGCGGCGCGCCGCGGAGAGCGCGCGGGACGCGGCGCGGAAGGCCGAGGAGCGCGCCCGGGCCGCCGAGGAGGTCGCGCGGCGCGCCCAGCGCGAGGCGGCGGCGCGCATGGGCGAGGCGCTCGCGGACGAGCTCGAGGCCGCGCGCGCGGAGGTGGCGGAGCTGCTCGCCGGCCTGCAGGCGCGGCCCACCGTGAAGGCGGCGACCGACGCCGCCCGCCAGCTCGACGCCTGGCGCGCGACGGTCGCCCAGGCGGCGAAGGCGACGCAGGCGCGCGCCGACGCCGGCGCGGAGGCGCTCCCGGGCGGCGAGGTGAGGCCGGGCGTGCGCGTGCGGATCGTCTCGCTCGGCCAGGAGGGCGAGGTGGTCGAGGTGGACGGCAAGGACGCGCTCGTGCGGGCCGGGCCGCTGAAGGTCCGCCGGCCGGTCGCGGATCTCGTGCCGCTCCTCGGCAAGGCGAAGGACGCGGCGAAGCTCGGGCGCTCGCGCTCGGAGAAGCTCCAGGCGGCCTCGGAGGCCCGCCCGAGCGCGCCGCCCGGCCTCGAGCGGCGGCTCGACGTGCGCGGCCTGCGCGTCGAGGAGCTGCTCCGGGAGGTGGAGCGATTCCTCGATCGCCTCTACTCGGACGGCGAGGCCGACTGCCTCATCCTCCACGGCCACGGCACCGGCGCGCTGAAGCAGGCGCTGCGCGATCACCTCTCCGCCTCGCCCTACGTCGGCGCCTTCCGCGCCGGCGACCGGCACGAGGGCGGCGACGCGGTGACGGTCGTCAGCCTCCGGCGCTAGCGCCGCTGCCAGGCGTGCGCCCGCGCACGCAAATCGCGCGCGACGGCGGGAGCTCCGGCCGTGCGGGCGCCCGGTCGATCCAGGGCCAGCGTTTGCCTCGTTCGTGCGAGGGACCGCCGAACCCGTCTTCACGAGTCCGCAATTCCTGCGGGGCTAGCGAACTTTTCTGCGCTCGGCGGTCCGCACGGTGTGGTAGAGAGGAGGCACTCGTCCGAGCTGGCGCTCCCCGCTGAACCGGCCCGGGCTCTCGCGCAAAACGCAAAGCAAGTCGATTTCCGGAGGAACTGCATGAAGGCTTTCAAGAAGCTGGTCGCTGCAGGCCTCGCGCTCGCGCTGCCGCTCTCGGCGCTCGCGCAGACCACGCCCGCCGAGCCGGCGAAGCCCGCCGAGCAGGCGGCGCCCGCCGGTGCCCCCGTCGCCGAGAAGGTCCCGGCGACGAAGCCCGCAGACGACGCGATCAAGGTCACCCCGTACGGCTTCGTGCTGCTGAACGCGTTCTACGACCTGGACGCGTTCGCGACCAAGGACTACCCGGGCCAGGCGTCGTCGCTGGACACCGGCGAGGCGTTCCTGATGAGCGCGCGCCAGTCCCGCTTCGGCGTGCGGCTCGGCGGCAAGGACACCATGCTCACCGGCGCCGACCTGTCCGGCGTCATCGAGTTCGACTTCAAGGCCGGTCACATCGCCGGCGCGAACGCGGCGAGCACCAACTGGTACAACGGCGTCATGCGGCTCCGCCTCGCCGCGGCCACGGCGAGCTGGAAGTTCGCGAACGGCTCCTCGTTCGCCGTCCTCGCCGGCCAGGAGTACGGCCTCGTGAACCCGCTCTTCGCGGAGTCGCTGGCCTGGGTCGCGGATCCGCTCTTCTGGCAGGCCGGCAACCTGTGGCGCCGCTCTCCCCAGGTGCGCGCCACGTTCAACGGGAAGTTCGGTGACATGGGCCTGACGCTCCAGGGCGCGGTGCTCTCGCCGGCCGACGGCTTCACCGACGGCGACGGGCCGCACGGCACCGACTTCGGCCCCGGCAACGCCTCCGGCGTGCCGGACCTCGAGGCGCGCGCGGCCGTGAACGCGAAGTTCGCCCCGGACATGGGCGGCACGGTGGGCGTGAGCTACCACCGGCAGGAGCGGAAGTACCTGAACGCCACGGGCGGCACGGACGACGAGCTCGACACCTGGATGTTCGGCGTCGACGCCGAGCTGAACCTGACGCAGTTCCTGGCGGCGAAGGGCGAGTACTACATGGGCTCCGGCGCGAGCGATACGTACAACGCCCCGGACCCGAGCACCCGCGGCGACGCGGGGGCGCGTGAGGCGCTCGACACGAAGGGCTGGTGGGCGCAGGCCATCATCAAGCCGGTCCCGTACCTCTGGCTCACCGCCGGTTACGGCTCGGCCGAGAGCGACGAGCCGGAGTTCGTCACCGCCGCGACCGCCCGCGAGGAGAACACGCAGCTCGCCTTCGGCGCGCTCGTGAACGCCGGGAAGGCCTGGCGGTTCGGCGTGGAGTTCATGCGGACCGAGACCACGTACGGCAACGGCGCCGACTTCGACGCCAGCCAGATCGCGGTCTCCTCGCAGCTGAAGTTCTAGTCGGGGTCACATCGGGGGCGTCCGCGGAGGTTGAATTCCGCGGACGCCTTCGTACGTCAAAGGGTTTCACCCTCTCGCAAGGAGCGGCACATGAAGAAGATGCTCGCCCCGGCCCTCGCCGCGCTCAGCCTCGCCCTTCCGGGCGCGGGCCAGGCGCAGGTGAAGATCGGGTTCATCAACTCCATCACCGGCCCCGAGGCCCCCATCGGCGAGAACCTCACGAACGGCGTCGACATGGCCGTCGAGGATCTCAAGAAGAAGGGCGTGAACGTACAGCTCATCAAGCAGGACGACACCGGCAAGCCCCAGGTGTCGATGAGCGCGATGGAGCAGCTCGCGACGGGTGACGAGGTCGCGGCGGTGGTCGGCCCCTACACCTCGGCGACGGCGAACGCGGTCGCGAAGCTCGCGAACCAGTACAAGGTGCCCCAGGTCGTGCCCGCGGCCGCGAAGGAGGAGATCACGCGCCAGGGGTACGACTGGGTCTTCCGGCTCAACGCGCCGGCGCACCAGTACGCGCAGTCGCTCCTCGACGCGGCGCTCGAGTTCGGCAAGCCGAAGACGATCGCCTTCATCTACGAGTCCACCGACTTCGGGACCTCCGTGGCGACCGCGGGGAAGGACTACGCGCAGAAGAAGGGCCTCAAGGTCGTCGGGGACGAGGCCTACCAGAAGGGCGCGCCGGACTACCGCTCGACCCTCACGAAGGTCAAGGCGGCGAACCCCGACCTCGTCTTCATGGTGTCCTACGTCGCGGACGCCATCCTGCTCATGCGGCAGTCGCGCGAGGTCGGCCTGAAGCCGCAGGCGTTCCTCGGCGGCGGCGCCGGGTTCGACACCGCACAGTTCGAGAGCGAGAAGGACATCTCCAACCTCGTCTTCTCGGTGACCCAGTGGACGCCGGAGAGCACGCCGGGGGCGGAGGAGTTCGCGAACCGCTATCGCCAGAAGTACGGCAAGAAGCCGACCTATCACGCGGCCTGCGCGTACGCGGCCATGATGGTCGTCGGCGAGGCGGCGCAGAAGGCGGGCGGCGACCGCAAGAAGATCCAGGAGGAGCTCAAGGCCGGCAAGTGGACCGGCATCATGGGCGAGGTGGACTTCCAGGATTACGAGGGGTTCACGAACCAGAACAAGCTCATCATGCCGGTCATCCAGTACCAGGGCGGCAAGTCGGTGACCGTCTACCCGAAGCAGCTCGCGAAGAAGAAGGCGGTCTTCCCGTTCACCTGGAAGTGATCGTCCCGCCGCGGCGCGGCACGAGCCGCGCCTGGCGAAGCTGAAGCTCTCGGGGCGGCGGGCCGGACGCGGGCCCGCCGCCCCGTCGTTTTCCGGCGCCGGTCACCTTCCGCCGAGCGCCGGTCGCGAATTTTCGGCGCGCGGCGAGCCGACGGATATTGAAGTCGGCGCGCCTGTTTGGGTACGCTCGCCCGCCTTCTCGTCCGTGTCTCACCCTCGAACGGAGCATCGCGGAGCCAGCCGAATGACCGTGTTCATGCAATCGGTGATCAGCGGGATCCTCGTGGGCGGCGTCTACGCGCTCATCGGGATCGGTCTCACGATCATCTTCGGCGTCATGCGCATCATCAACTTCGCGCAAGGCGAGCTGCTCATGCTGGGGATGTACGCGACCTGGATCGTCTTCTCCTGGCTCGGGATCGATCCGTTCCTCTCGATCGTGATCACCGCCCCGCTCCTGTTCCTGTGGGGCGCGTTCCTGCAGAAGACGATCATCAACCGCGTGCTCAACGCGCTCCCGCAGAACCAGATCCTGCTCACGATCGGGCTCGGCCTCATCATGTCGAACTCGATCATGCTGGCCTTCACGTCCGACTACCGGATCCTGACCACCTCCTACTCGTCCTCGAGCTTCTCCGTGGGCGGGATCTCGATCTCGCAGCCGCTGCTCTACGCCTTCCTCATCACCGCGGCGATCACCGGCGCGCTCTACTGGTTCCTCCTCAAGACGGACACCGGCCAGGCGATCCGCGCCACCGCGCAGGACCGCGACGCGGCGCAGCTCATGGGCATCAACGTGAAGGCGATGTCGGTGCTGGCGTTCGGCCTGGGGTCCGCGCTCGCCGGGGTGGCGGGCGCGCTCATCTCGCCCACCTACTACATCTTCCCCCAGGTCGGCAGCGCGTTCACGCTGAAGGCGTTCGTGATCGTGGTGCTGGGCGGCATGGGCAGCGTCATCGGCGCGACGCTCGGCGGCCTCATCATCGGAGTCACCGAGTCGCTCTCGGCGGTGTACATCGCGTCGGGCCTGAAGGAGCTCGTCACCTTCGTGCTGTTCCTCGGCCTCCTCCTGTTCAAGCCGTCCGGCCTCCTCGGGAAGACCCGGGCCTAAGGGAGCACTCCATGGATAGGCCTCCTCTGCTCTCCCGCGCACCGCGCGGCTTCTCCGTCCTCGGGCTCGTCCTGTTCGTCGCCGCGGTCGCGGCGCTGTGGGCGTTCCCGAGCTTCGTGAAGAAGCCGTACGTCCTGCACATGGGCGTCGTGCTGTTCCTCGCCATCATCCAGGGCCAGGCCTGGAACGTCGTCGGCGGCTACGCCGGCCAGTACTCGGTGGGCCACGCCGCGTACTTCGGCATCGGCGCCTACGTCACGACGATGCTGCTCGAGCTGAACAAGATCGCCCCCTGGATCGGGATCTGGGCGGCGATCGCGGCGGCGGTGGCGCTGTCGCTCGTCATCGGCAGCATCACGTTCCGCCTGCGCGGCCCGTACTTCGTGCTCGCCTCCATCTCGGTGGCCGAGATCATCCGGCTCGCGGCCCTCCACTTCAAGGACTTCACGCGCGGCGCCGAGGGCTTCCTGCTGTCGGACATCCCTGCCCTGAAGATCGGCGCGACCGAGATCGAGTTCTTCACGAAGCGGCCGTTCTACTTCGCCGCGCTCGGGCTCGCGGTGATCACCATCGTGGCGAACTACCTCGTCCAGCACTCGAAGCTCGGGTACTACTTCCAGGCGATCCGCGAGGACCAGGACGCGGCGCACTCGCTCGGCATCAACCCGGCCTTCTACAAGAACGTGGCCCTCGCCATCTCCGCGGCGTTCACCGCGTGGGCGGGTGGCTTCTACGCGATGTTCGTGAAGTTCATCGACCCGAACACGGTGTTCGGCCTCGACGTCTCGGTGCAGTTCGTCCTCATCTGCATCATCGGCGGGATCGGGACGATCCTCGGGCCGGTCATCGGCGCCATGGTCCTCGTCCCCCTCTCCGAGGTGCTCCGCAACCCCAAGGGGCTCGTTCAGCTCGGGATCCTCTCCTCGGACTCCGGGTTCGTGCGGTTCGTCGAGGCGAACCTCTCCAACGCGCACCTGCTCGTGTACGGCATCCTCGTGGTGATCGTGATCCTCTTCGCCCCCGAGGGCGTGCTCGGCGTGATCCGGCGCATCGCGGCGCGCGTGCGCCGCACGGCCGCGCGGGGACGGACCGAGCCGGCCGCGACGGCCTGACGGAGGCGACCATGGCGATCCTCGAAATCAAGCACGTCTCCAAGTTCTTCGGCGGGCTCGCGGCGAACTCCGACGTCTCCTTCTCCATGGAGCAGGGGATGATCATGGGCCTCATCGGCCCGAACGGCGCGGGCAAGACCACCCTCTTCAACTGCATCACCGGCTACTACCCGCCCTCGAAGGGCGAGGTGACGTTCAAGGGCACGCGGCTGAACGGGCTCCAGCCGGATCAGGTCTGCCGGCTCGGCATGGTGCGGACCTGGCAGAAGGTCCGTCCGCTCGCGAAGCTCTCGGTGCTGGACAACGTGATGGTCGGCGCCCTCGCCCGCACCTCGAGCCTGAAGGTCGCGCGCGAGCTCGCGATGGAGCAGCTCAAGGTCGTCCGCATGGAGCACAAGCCGGAGTTCCCCGCGGGCGGGCTCCCCATCGGCGACCGCAAGAAGCTGGAGGTCGCGCGCGCCCTCGCCACGAAGCCCGAGCTCCTGCTCCTCGACGAGGTGATGGGCGGCCTCAACCCCGCCGAGTCGGAGGAGATCATCCAGCTCATCCTCGAGCTCAAGAAGCGCGGGCTCACGCAGATGGTCATCGAGCACGACATGAAGGCCATCATGCGGATCTCCGACCGCATCGTGGTCCTGAACTCGGGCGAGAAGCTCGCCGAGGGCGGGCCCCGCGAGATCGCCGACAACCCCGACGTCATCGCCGCCTATCTGGGCGAGCGGGTCGAGTGACGGGAGACCCCATGCTGCAGATCCGCAAGCTCAACTTCGCCTACGGCGACCTGCAGGTCCTCTGGGACGTCGACCTCGAGGTGAAGCAGGGCGAGATCGTCACGGTGGTCGGCTCGAACGGCGCCGGCAAGTCGACCATCCTGAAGAACGTCTCCCGCCTCGTCCGCCCGACGGACGGGTCCATCATGTTCGAGGGTCACGAGCTCTCGCACGTCCCCTCCCACAAGGTGGTGGAGCTGGGGATCGTGCAGGTGCCGGAGGCGCGCCGCATCTTCCCGGAGATGACGGTCACCGAGAACCTGCGCATGGGCTCGTTCGTGAAGGCCACGCGCAAGGACCGCGAGCGCAACATGGAGCGGGTGTTCTCGCTCTTCCCGCGCCTCGCGGAGCGCAAGAGCCAGCTCGGCGGCACGATGTCCGGCGGAGAGCAGCAGATGCTGGCGATCGGCCGCGGGCTCATGGGCAACCCCCGCGTCCTGCTCCTCGACGAGCCCTCGCTCGGGCTGTCGCCGCTGCTCGTGCGGAACATCTTCGAGATCATCAAGGAGATCAACCGTCAGGGGACGACCATCCTCCTCGTCGAGCAGAACGTGTTCCAGTCGCTGCGCATCTCCCATCGGGCCTACGTGCTCGAGACGGGCCGGGTGGTACTCTCCGGCACCGGGGCCGAGCTGCTCGACAACGCGCACGTGAAGAAGGCCTTCCTGGGGATGTGATCATGGCGGACACGAAGCTCACGGTCGGCGACTGGATGACGCGGAACCCGATCACCATCGGGGACGACGCGTCGATCGTGGAGGCGATCCACCTCCTGCGAGAGAAGAACATCCGGCGCCTGCCGGTGATGAAGGGCGGCAAGCTCGTCGGCCTCGTCACGGAGAAGATGCTGCTCGGCTACATGCCGGCGAAGGCGACGAGTCTCGACCAGTGGGAGCTCCACTACCTGCTCTCGAAGACGCCCGTGACCGCGGCGATGAACCCGAGCCCGCACGCGGTCAAGGTCGGGACACCGCTCTCGGAGGCGGCGAAGCTCCTCCACGACCGGAAGCTGAACGGCGTCATCGTGGTGGACGACCGCGGCGACCTCGTCGGTATCCTGACGACGACCAACGCGCTCGAGGCGCTCATTCATTTCTCGGCGCGCGCGCCGTAGGAAAAGGCGGCGACGCGGCGGAGCGCGGCGACTCCGCCCGCCTTTCGCTCGCGCGTACTGCTCCCTCTCGCGTGCCCACCGCGGTCGCGCGGTCGGCACCTCGTCCCGAGTCCAGGACGAGCCGATGTGATGAATGACAAGGTCGGGGTCGGGGTCTCTTCATTCGTCACATCCCACGGCGACAGCACGCGCGCGCGCGGGGTTGTGTGCCGCCGCTCGACGCAGAGGGCTCGGGCATCGAGGGGAGAGGCGCTCGGTTCCCGGCGCGCCTCGCGCATCGCACGGGCGGGTCTTCGTCGCCGTCGACGCGAGGACTGGGGAGCGGGCGGAGCAGGTCCGAGGAAGGTCGCGCAACCGTCTAGCGGCATTCACTAATAGTCCCTGCTATCTCCAGCGACAGCTCTTGCGAGCCCCGCGAGTCCCAGTTGCGGTGGGTGAACGTCGCCCTCTTGACGAGGTTCGAGGCGAAGCGCGCTTCGACGTCCGCGGTACGTCGAGAGCACGTACCTCGCGAGCGCAGGCAGGCCGCGCCGTGCGCGTCCGGCGCGCCGCATGGACGGCGAAGGGGCGGGGCCGGAACGCAGCGCAGGCGCGAGCCTGGTGCGTTCCAGGCGAGCCGCACATCGCGTGTTACGAAGGGTGCACAGGAGGTGCACCATGCCCGCGATCGCCCCTTCCGCCCTCGACTCGACCCTCCTCGCCCAGCGCCTGCGCGAGCTCGCAGGCCAGGAGCGCGACGTCCAGGTCGAGTTCCTCCTCCACCTCGAGGTGTTCGATCGCCGCCGCGCGTACGTGGACGCCGGCTACCCCTCGCTCTGGGCGTATTGCCTGGAGGTGCTCCACCTGCGCGAGGGCGCGGCCGGGCGACGCATCCAGGCGATGCGGGTGCTGCGCCGGTTCCCCAGCCTCGAGGACGCCCTGCGAGATGGCCGCCTTTGCATCTCCACCGTCCAGCTGCTCGGCCAGGTGCTGACCGAGGAGAACCTGCCCGACCTCGTCGGCCGGGCCGCGTACCGCACCAAGGCGGAGGTGGATCACCTCGTCGCCTCGCTCCAGGCGCGCACCGCTCCGCGGGCGGGCCTGCGCAAGCTGCCCGACCGCGCTGCAGCCGCGAGCGCCCCGGCGCTGCCGCTGGCGGCAGTGGATGCCGGACCTGCCGAGCCGCAGGAGTCGCCGCTCGCGCCGCCGTCGTCGGCCGCTGCTGCCGGGGTGTCCCCCGCCACGATGCCCGCGCCGTCCGACCCGTCTCGCCAGAGGACGCGGGCGGTCACCCGTGCGGTGAGCGAGAGCGGCTGGTCGCTGCGGGTCACCATCGACCGGGCCTGCAAGGAGGACCTCGAGACGCTCACCGCGCTGCTCTCGCACAAGTTCCCGGACGGCGATCTCGCGGGGGTGCTCCGGGAGGCCATCCGCTGCGCCATCGAGAAGCACGGCAGGCGCAAGGGCGCGGTCGCGCCGCAGCGGCAGCGGGGGACCGACCGGGAGCCACGTCCCTCCGCCGAGTCCGCCGCGCCCACGAGCACGATCCCGGCGATAGTGCGGCGCGAGGTCTGGAAGCGCGACGGCGGACGCTGCGCCTGGGTCGCTCCGGACGGGCGGCGCTGCAACAGCCGCTGGCAGCTGGAGCTCGACCACATCCACCCGCAGGCCCTGGGCGGACCCTCGACGGTCGAGAACCTCCGAGTCGCCTGCAAGTCGCACAACCTGTTGCACGCCGAACAGACCTACGGGCGCGAGCACATGGATCGCTTCCGGCGTGAGAGCGTCTCCGAGCGGACGGGGCATGCCGGCACCGCCCCAGCTGCCATTCAGCAGGGCTTGTGGGCAACGTGACCGCTGACGGCGGAACGAGAGCTAAGCCGACCGCAGCGCGGCGCGGCGACGCGGCGGACGCGCGGCGACGCCGCCTCTCCGGCCCCTCGTGCCCGCATCTTTTCGCTCGTACTGCTCCCTCTCGCGTGCCCACCGCGGTCGCGCGGTCGGCACCTCGTCCCGAGCCCGGGGCGTGCCGATGTGATGAATGACAAGGTCGGGGTCGGGGTCGAGTCCGCCCCTACCGGAAGAACATCTTCCCCGCCGCGAACAGGCCGACGGCGATGGCGAACGCGCGCATCCCGGCGGGGGGCAGCCGCTGCGCCAGCAGCGCGCCGATCCAGCCGCCCGCCAGCGACGCCACCGCCATCAGCGCCGCGACGCGCAGATCGACCTTCCCGCTGGCGGCGAAGAGCAGGGTCGCCACCCCGTTCGTGAGGAGAGCGAGCAGCACCTTGAGCGCGTTGGCGTGCTGCATCGAGGACGGCACGAGGATGCCCATCGCGGCGAGCATCAGGATGCCGATGCCCGCGCCGAAGTAGCCGCCGTAGATCGAGATGAGCAGCTGGATCACCCAGTGCGCCACGGGGTGATTCCCCACCGCGTGCCCCCGCACGAACAGCCCGATGGGTCGCTGCAGCGCCAGCAGCGCGCAGGCGAACAGGATGAGCCAGGGGACCACCGCCGCGAACGCCGTCTCGGGGAGCGCGAGGAGCAGCGTCGAGCCGATGGCGCCGCCGAGCACGGCCGGTACGCCGAGCACCACGGCGCGCCGCCGCTCCTCGCCGACGTGGCGGCGGTAGGCCCAGACCGAGGAGAGCTGCCCTGGCCACAGCGCGACCGTGCTCGTCGCGTTGGCGTGGACGGGGCCGAGCCCTGCCGCGAGCAGCGCCGGGAAGGTGAGGAGCGTCCCGCCGCCCGCGACCGCGTTGATGAGGCCGGCGGCGGCGGCCGAGGCGGTCACGAGGAAGCCGTCGCCGAGCGTCACGCTACGTGAGTAACAGGAACGCGCCTGGCGCGCAGCCCCCGCAGGGCGATTGCAGGCGCCGGCGAGCCGCGGCAGATCCCGCGCGGAGGTCCCGATGCGTACGACCGTCGACCGGGGCGAGATCATCCACGCCGCAGGGCGGAGCCGCCTCTCGCCGGCGGTGCGCGACGGCACGCCGCTCCTGGTGGGGCACGGCGACGTCTCCGGCCGCTGCGGGTGGGAGCCCTTCTTCCGGGCGCTCTCCGCGCGGCACCTCGCGGTCGCGTTCGACCCGGAGGCGCCGGGCGACGTGCGCCTCGTCCCGCGCGCCGAGGCGGAGCCGCACCTCGGGCACGGCCCCGGCCCGCTCGAGGAGGCGCGACGCTTCCTCGCCGCGCTTCGCGGGAAGCCGCCTTCGGCTTGACGTGTCGCCGCCCTGCGGCGAGCCGAGCGCTCTACCGCCCCCGCCGGCGCCGCCCGCCGCCCCGGCCCTTGGCACCCTTGGACGGCTTCGCGGCCCCCTTCCCGGCTCCACCCTTCCTGCCGGGAGGACCGCGGCGCGAGCCGACCTTGCCCGGCGCACCCCCGGCTCGCTCGGACGGCCCCCGACCGCGCGCCTCTCCTCCCCGACCGCGCGCCTCTCCTCCCCGACCGCGCCCCTCACCTCGGCGACCGCGCGCCTCTCCTCCCCGACCGCGCCCCTCTCCTCCTCCGCGACCGCGCCCCTCACCTCCGCGGCCGCGCCCCTCTCCTCCCCGGCCACGCCGCTCGCCCTGCTGCTCCCGCCCTCCGCCGGTGCGCGCCCGCGGTCCCTGCTTCACCCCGTGCTCGCGATGCCCCTCGCCGCTGCGCTGCCGGCGACCGGCCGCTGGCGGCGCGCTCGCCGGGGCGGGCTTCCCGCGTCGCGGGGCGCGGGCTCCCCGGGCATCGGCCTCCTCCGGCCCCGCCTCTGCGAGGACCGGCTCCGCCTCGCGCCGCCGCCGACCCTTCGCCGCGGGCTTCCCGATGGCCTTCGCCTCCTCGACGAGCTTCAGCTCGATGCGGCGGCGGATCGGGCTCGCGGAGACCACGTCGACGGTGACCTCGTCGCCCACGCGGAAGGCGCGACCCGTGGTGCGATCCACGAGCGCGTGCAGCTCGGTGTCGAGCTCCGGCGCGCCCCCGAGGTCCTCGAGGCGCACGAGCCCCTCCACGAACCAGCGCTTCAGCTCGACGAACAGCCCGAACTCGACGACGGCAGAGATCACGCCCTCGTAGCGCTCGCCGACCTTGTCTTTCATGAACAGCGCCGCGTAGAAGGCGGCGATGTCCCGCTCCGCCTCCATCGCCGCGCGCTCGCGCTCCGAGGAGACCGCCGCCATCTCCGCCAGGGCCGCGGGCGACGGCTCGCGCACCGGCTGCCCCTGCCGCCGCGCCCACTCCTCCTTCAGGAGCCGGTGCACGACGAGGTCCGGGTAGCGGCGGATGGGCGAGGTGAAGTGCAGGTAGTGCTGGGCGGCGAGCCCGTAGTGGCCGATGTTCTCGGTGGCGTAGACCGCCTGCATCATCGCGCGCAGCAGGAGCTGGTTCAGCGCGCGCTGCTGCGCGTGGCCCTGGAACCGCCCGAGGAGCGCGTTCAGCGCGCGCGGGCCCGGCACCTCCGGCACCTCGAAGCCGTGCGACTCGGCGAGGTCCAGGAAGGCCTGGAGCTTCTCCTCGTCCGGCACGTCGTGGATCCGGTAGATGGTGGGCAGCTCGCGCGAGCCGAACCAGCGCGCGACGGCCTCGTTCGCCGCGAGCATGAACTCCTCGACGATCCGGTGCGCGCGGTTGCGGGGGCGCTTCTCGATGGCGACGACCTCGCCGCCCTCGCCGAGCACGATCTTCGCCTCGGGCAGGTCGAAGTCCAGGGCGCCGCGGCGGCCGCGCATCGCGGTGAGCTTCTCCTGCAGCTCCGCCATGAGCAGGAACCGCTCCCGGAAGCGATCGCGGCCGGGGACCGACTGGCCCGCGACGACGTTCGCCACCTCGGTGTACGTGCAGCGCGCGGCGCTCCGCATCACGCCCTCGTACACCTCGGCCGAGCGGGTCTCGCCGTGCTCGTCCACCACGAGGTCCGCCACCATGCACAGGCGGTCCACGTCGGGGTTGAGCGAGCAGATGCCGTTCGAGAGCCGCTCCGGCAGCATCGGCAGCACCTGCATCGGGAAGTACACGCTCGTCCCGCGCCGCCCCGCCTCGGCGTCGAGCGCCGCGCCGGGTCGCACGTAGTGCGCCACGTCGGCGATGGCGACGACCAGCCGGTAGAGCCCCTTCCGGCCCTCGAGGCGCTCGACGTGAACGGCGTCGTCGAAGTCGCGCGCGTCCTCGCCGTCGATGGTGACGAGCGGGAGGGCGGTGAGATCGCGCCGGCCCTGGCGATCCTCGGGGCGGACCCGATCCGGCGTCGCCTCCGCCTCGGCGCGGACGGGCTCCGGAAACACGTCGGCGAAGCCCTTCGCGTAGGCGACCTTCAGCACCTCGACGCGCGGCTCGCCGGGACGCCCGATGGCCTCCACCACCGCGCCCTGCAGCCGCGCCGTCCCGGGCTCGAGCGCGACCTTCACGACGTCTCCGTCCTGCGCCGCCGCGGTCTCCGGCACCGGCACCGCCTCGCCCAGCTCCTCGTCCGCCGGGACGACGAAGCTGCGCGCGCCCCGGGCGTGGTAGGTGCCGATGAGCAGGCGCCGGCGCCGCTCGATCACCTCGACGAGCCGCCCGGCGGTGCGCCCGCCGCGCGCGGGGACGATCTCGACCCGCACGAGGTCGCCGTCCAGCGCCTGGGCCGCCTCGCCGGGCGGGACGAACACGTCGTCGCCCTTGCGGTCGATCCTGGCGACGAACCCGTAGCCGTCCCGGTGCTTCTTGAGGGTGCCCACCACCTCGTTGCCGCGGCCGGCCCGGCGCATCCCGCGCCGCTCGCCCACGGGGGCGAGCGCGGCCGCCGGCGCGGCCGCGGGGCGTGCGCCGGGCAGCGAGAAGCGCTTCCCGTCGCGGAGCAGGACGCCCTCGCGCGTGAGGTCGCGCAGCGCCCGCTTCACGTCCGTCCGCTCGCCGGGGTGGATCCTCGCCCGCTGCATGAGCTCCCGGATGGAGAGCGGCTTTCCCGCCGCGCGACGCAGCTCCTCGACGAGCGCCGTGCGCCGCCGCTCCTGGCCTTCGTGCCCCATGCCTATTCTCCGAACAGCTGGCCGAGCCCCCCGCCCTTCTGCTGGGTCGGGAAGAACGGGAAGAGCGCGCCCGCGAGGGAGCGCAGGTTGCGTGTCTGCAGGTAAACCTCGCCAGGGCCGGTGAACTCCGCCACGAGCGCCTCGCCCGAGAGCAGCGAGCGCATCCACCCGCGGCGGCTCGCCTTGCGCACCTGGAACGGCATGCGCGCGTCGAACGCCACCACGTGCCCGGTGTCCACCACGTACCGCGCGCCGGCCGGCAGCGGCCGGCGCACGATGGCGCCGAACGACGAGAGCAGGACGGTGCCCTGCCCCGACGCGCGGATGAAGAAGAGCCCCTCGCCGGCGAACAGCCCGCGGAAGCCGGCGAACTCGGTGTCGAGCTGGACCTCCGGCTCCGAGGCGAGCCAGGAGGACGACTGCACGAGGAGCGCGCGGCCGGCGAGCTCGACGCCCACGAGGTCGCCCGGCACCGGGGGCGCCAGGATGACCTCGCCCGCGCCGCCCTGCGCGGTGAACGTGGAGACGAACAGCGACTCGCGCGACACCACCCGCTTGAGCGCGCCGAGCAGCCCGCCCTGCAGCTGCGACTGGAGGTCGACGTTGCCGCTCATCGACACCATCGCGCCGGCCTCGGCCCGGATCGCCTGGTCGGGCGCGAGCTCCACGCGCGCCGCGGCGAAGGCGCTGCCGCCGACGAGCTGGTAACGCAAGGCGGACCCGGCCGTGGTCGTCGTCAGCACGGCGCCCTCGCCGACCGTGGACACGGGGGCCAGGCGCGCGCCGCACGCTGAGCAGTAGGCACCGCTCGACGCGGCGGCGCCACAGGAGGGACACGTCATGGCGCGGGAGTGTACACGCGCGGCGAGGCGCGCACGGCGGGAAGAAGGGCGCCGGCGCGGTATAACGCGGTCGTGCTCACGCCCGCCGCCGCCCGCGCCCGTATCCTCGCCGCGCTCTCCGACGTCGCCCCCCTCGCCGCCGAGCGCGTACCGCTCGCCGACGCGCTCGGCCGCGCCCTCGCCGAGGAGCTCACCGCCGCCCGCGACGTCCCCGGGTTCGACGCCGCGACGATGGACGGGTACGCGCTGCGCGCCGCCGACGCGCCGCGCGCGGGCGCGAGGCTCCCCGTGGCGTTCGAGGTGTACGCCGGCCGGCCGGCGCCGGCGCCGCTGCCCCCCGGGAGCTGCTGCCGGATCTTCACCGGCGCGCCCCTGCCCGAGGGCGCCGACGCCGTCGAGATGCAGGAGGAGGTCCGCCGCGCCGGTCGCGGTCCGGCGGCCTTCCGGCGCGCCGCCGAGGCCGGCCGCTTCGTGCGCCGCGCCGGCTCCGACGTGGCCGCCGGCGCGGTCGCCCTGGCCGCGGGGGCCGTCATCGACGCGGGCGTCATCGGGCTCGCGGCCGGCCTCGGCCGCACCGAGCTCGCGGTCCGGCGACGGCCGCGGGTGGCGATCCTGCCGACGGGCGACGAGGTCGTGCCCGCCGGCAGGGTCCCAGGCCCTGGGCAGATCCACGAGTCGAACGGCCCCGCGCTGGCCGCGGCGGTGAGAGAGGCGGGCGGGGATCCCGTGCTCCTGCCCATCGCGGGCGACGACCCGGAGACCCTGGCGCGCGCGCTGGAGGCGGCGCGCGGGCTCGACGCGCTCGTCACCACGGGTGGCGTGTCGGTCGGGACGCGCGATCTCGTCCGCGACGCGCTCGTGCGGGCCGGCGCCCGGCTCGACTTCTGGAAGGTCGCGATGCGCCCCGGCAAGCCGTTCACCTTCGGTCGCTGGGAGCGGACCGCGGTCTTCGGGCTCCCCGGCAACCCGGCGAGCGCGCTCGTCACCTTCGAGCTGTTCGCCCGTCCGGCGCTCCGCGCGCTCGCCGGGCTCGCGGGCACCGGCCGCGTCACCGTCCCCGCGCGCCTCGCGGTCGCGCAGGAGAAGCCGGCGGAGCTGGCGGTGTTCGTCCGCGCCCGCGTGCGGCGGAGCCGGACCGGCCTCGTGGTCGAGCCGCTCCCGACGCAGCTCTCCGGCCACCTGACCTCGGTCGCGGGGCACGACGCGCTCGCGGTGCTCCCCGCCGGCCGCGCGCGGCTGGCCCGCGGCACCGAGATCGAGGCCGTGCTGCTACAGGCTCCCCCGGAGCCATGATGGGGGAGGTCCGGCCGCGCTCGAGCGGCAGGCGAGGCGCTCCGCGTCTTCCGGTGCGCGTGCACGCACCGCGGGTCGCTCGCGAGAGACCGCGCGGCGCGGCGCGTTCGCCTCGGCCGTCCGTGACTCCGGGAGCGCCGCCGCTCCGGGAGCCGCAAGTACACGGACACACTATGCGTGGGAACGACGCTGGCCAGACTCGGCGTGGAATGGTATGGCTGACGCTGCGGAACGCGCCATTCGGCGTTGCGGAATCCGCAACTCACCTCCGGGGGCAGCTCGCAGGAGTCGCATAGATGCCTGGTCTCGCAGACAAGTTCGCCGTGAACCTCAAGAGCGAGCGGCTCCGCCGCAAGCTCTCCCAGGAGGCCCTCGCCGCCAAGGCAGGCCTCTCGGTCTCCTACATCTCCATGCTCGAGCGCGGGCAGCGCACGCCGCCGCTCGACACGCTCGAGTCGCTCGCAAAGGCGCTGGCCGTCTCGCCGACCTCTCTGCTCTCCTGAAGACGGTCGCCTTCCCGCGGCTCCGGCCGAGCGCCAATCGGGCGCTCGGCCGGGGCCGCGGTGCGTTCCGGTGAGGCCCGGTACACGCCCCGGAGCGCGCGGGCGTGCATCCCACCGGGAGATCGCTTATGTTCCCAGCCTCTTACGGTCCACGAACCCACCGGAAAAGGGAGACGGAATGGCTCGCATGGTGATGTGCAAGAAGCTCGGCAAGGAGCTGCCGGGGCTCACCTTCAAGCCGTTCCCGAACGAGCTCGGGCAGCGGATCTACGACTCGGTCTCGCAGGACGCCTGGAAGCTCTGGCTCGAGCACTTCAAGATGATCATGAACGAGTACCGGCTCTCTCCCGCCGATCCGCGCTCGCAGGAGATCCTGTACCAGCAGGCGGAGCAGTTCTTCTTCAGCGAGGGCGCGCAGCTCCCGCCCGACTACCGCCCCCCCCGCTCCAAGGGCTAGCGCCCGTCGGCGGGCCCCGAGGGCTCCGGCGGGCCTCCTCGCGTGCGATCCCCCGGCGACATCCTCCTCGTCTCCACCTACGAGCTCGGGCACGCGCCCCACGGCGTGGCGCTCCCGAAGGCGTTCCTGGAGCGCGCCGGGTTCTCCCCCGCGGCGCTCGATCTGGCAGTCGAGCCGCTCGACCCGAGCCGCGTGCGGCGCGCACGGCTCGTCGCCCTGTCGGTCCCGATGCACACCGCCCTCCGGCTCGGCCTGCAGGCCGCGGCGCGGATCCGGACCCTCGCGCCGGAGGCCGTCCTCTGCTTCCACGGCGTGTACGCGCCCCTCCACGCCGACCTCCTCCTCGCCGCCGGCGCCGCCGCGGTGCTCGGCGGCGAGTCCGACGAGGAGCTCGTCTCGCTCGCCCGCGCGGTCGAGCGGGGGGAGCCGCTCGCGCGGTTCGTCCAGCGCGGCGGCGCCGCCGCCCTCCGGCGCCGGCTCGACTACCCCATCCCGAGCCGCGAGGGGCTCCCGCCGGCCGAGCGCTACGCCCGGCTCGCCGCCGCGGACGGCTCGCTCCGGCTCGCCGGCTACGCGGAGGCGAGCCGCGGCTGCAAGCACCGCTGCCGGCACTGTCCGCTCCCGGCCGTCTACGACGGGCGGTTCTTCGCGGTTCCCGTCGACGCCGTCGTGGAGGACGTCGCCCAGCAGGTGGCGCGCGGCGTCGAGCACGTCACCTTCGGCGACCCCGACTTCCTGAACGGCCCGGAGCACGCCCTCCGCGTCGCGCGCGCGATGCACGCCCGGTTCCCGGCCCTCACGTTCGACTTCACCGCGAAGGTCGAGCACCTCCTCCGCGCGGGGGACGCGCTCGGCGAGCTCGCCGGCCTCGGCGCGCTCTTCGTCACCTCCGCCGTGGAGTCGCTCTCCGACGAGGTGCTCGCCAGGCTCGCGAAGGGTCACACCCGCGCCGACGCGCTCGCCGCGTTCGATCTCGCCGACGCGGCCGGCGTGCCCCTGCGCCCCTCGCTCCTGCCGTTCACCCCCTGGGCGACGCTCGACGACTACCTCGAGCTCCTCGAGCTGCTCGAGGCGCGCGCCTGGCTCGAGAACCTCGACCCCGTCCAGCTCACGATCCGGCTGCTCGTGCCGCCCGGGTCGCTGCTCGAGGGCGATCCGACGATCCCGTTCGACGGGCTCGACCCCGCCGCGCTCACCTGGCGGTGGCGCCACCCCGATCCGCGGATGGACGCGCTGCAGACGCGGGTCGCGGCGGCGGTCGAGGCCGGCGTCGGGGCGGGCGAGCCAGCGCTCGCCACGATCGCGCGCGTGCGGTCGCTCGCGCTCGCGGCGGCGGGGCTCCCCGACGGCCACGTCCGCGTGCTCTCTCCGGACCGCCGGCGCGTCCCGCGCCTCACCGAGTCCTGGTTCTGCTGATCGGAGCCCACCGCGGGGCAGTTGGCTCCGCTCGAGTGACCGACGCACCGCGGCGGACCGCCGACGGCCGCATTTGCGCTCGGAGCGCCGCCCTGGCTATCGTCGCCCCCCGGCACCCCGAACCGGCCTCGCCATGCGACTCCTCCTCTCGCTCCTCCAGGCGATGTCCGTCTTCTTCGTGCTGTTCCACCTGTACAGCCGCTCGCCCGCGTTCCGGCCGCAGCGCACCGACTGGCTGCGCCCCCGCGCGAGGCTCTCGCTCTACCTGTTCTTCTCGGGGATCTCGATCCTCGGCACCTACCTCGGCCTGCGCCTGGAGGGCGGCGCGGTCGCGAACACGCGCGCGATGGGCGCCGTGCTCGCGGGCCTCCTCGGCGGACCGGCGCTGGGCGGGGCCGTGGGCGTGACCGCCGGCCTGCACCGCATCTCGCTGGGCGGAATCACGGCGATGTCCGGCGCCATCTCGACCTCGCTCGAGGGGCTGATCGCGGGGCTCGTGCACCTCTACTTCACGCGGCGCGGGACGCCCGAGCGGATCATCAGCTGGAGGCTCGCCGGCGCGCTCACCGCGCTCGGCGAGGTCGGCCACATGGGGATGCTGCTCCTCGTCTCGCGGCCGACCGCGGACGTGATCGCCCTCATCCGGATCATCGCGGGGCCCATGATCCTCGCGAACGCCGCCGGCGCCGCGCTGTTCATGACGGTGCTGCGGGATCGCGCGAACCTCTACGACAAGGTCGGGGCGATGACCTCCGCGAAGGCGCTCCGGGTCGCGGAGCGCACGCTCGAGCCGCTCGCCAAGGGCTTCAACCGCGAGGTCGCGGTGGAGCTCGCGACCATCATCCAGGAGGAGACCGGGGTCGGCGCCGTCGCGATCACCGACGGCGACACGATCCTCTCCTTCGTCGGGGCAGGGTTCGATCACCACCGCCCGGGCGCCCCGATCGCCTCCCCGCTCACGCGCCGCGCCATCGAGGGACGCGAGGTGGTGTTCGCCGACGGGCGCCGCGAGCGCTACCGCTGCCCCCTCTCGCCGACCTGCCCGATCGCCTCGGCGCTCGTGGTGCCGCTCGAGGTGGACGGCCAGATCATCGGGACGGTCCAGCTCTTCGAGCCGCGCGCGAAGCGGTTCCGCAGCATGAACCGCTCCCTCGGAGAGGGGCTCGCCCACCTCCTCTCCGAGCAGCTCCTGCGCGCGCGCTACGAGAGCCAGAAGAACCTGCTCGTCCGCGCCGAGCTGAAGCTCGTCCAGGCGCAGGTGAACCCGCACTTCCTGTTCAACGCGCTGAACACCATCATCGCCGCGACCCGCACGGCGCCGGAGCAGGCGCGCGCGCTGCTCGTGCACCTCTCCAACTTCTTCCGCAAGAACCTGAAGCGCTCTGCCGAGCTCTCCACCCTCGAGGAGGAGCTCGATCACGTGCGCTCCTACCTCGAGATCGAGCGGGCCCGCTTCCCGGACCGGCTCGTCGTCGAGATCGACGTGGACCCGGAGCTCCTGGCGGTCGAGCTGCCCACCTTCACGCTGCAGCCGCTCATCGAGAACGCCGTGAAGCACGGGCTCGCCGCCACCCTCGACCGCGGGGTGGCCCGCATTCGCGCCCGGCGCGAGGGAGACGTCGCCCTCATCGACGTCGAGGACAACGCCGGGACCTGGCGCGCTCCGCTCGCCGGCGACGGGCTCGGGATGACCCTCGTCGACCGGCGCATCAAGAGCCTCATGGGCGGCGCCTTCGGGGTGAGCGTCTCGTGCGTGCCGGCCGAGCTGACGCGGGTGACGGTGCGCGTCCCGCTGGAGGCGCGCGCGGCATGATGCGAGCGCTCATCGTGGACGACGAGCCCGGCGCGCGCGCGGAGCTGCGCGCGCTGCTCGAGCAGACCGGGGCCGTCGAGATCGCGGGCGAGTGCCCGAACGCCGTGGAGGCCCTGAACGCCGTCCAGCGCGAGCGGCCGGACGTCCTGTTCCTGGACGTGCAGATGCCGGTCGTGAACGGGTTCGAGCTCCTCGCCATGCTCGACGAGGACGTCTTGCCGGCGGTCGTGTTCGTGACCGCGCACGACGCCTTCGCGCTGCGGGCGTTCGAGGAGAGCGCGGCGGACTACCTCCTGAAGCCCGTCACGCGCGAGCGGCTCGCGAAGACGGTCGAGAAGCTCGCCCGCCGCACCTCCCCGGCGCCGCGCCCGACCGTCCCCGCGCCCCCGCTCACGCGCGTCCCATGCCTGGCGGGCAAGGCGATCAAGCTCGTCCCGCTCGCCGAGGTGGATCACGTCCGCTCGAGCGCGGCGGGCGTGTACGTCGTGACCGCCGCGGGCGAGTTCCTCACCGACCTCACGCTGCGCGTGCTGGAGGAGCGCGGCGGCCTCGTGCGCTGCCACAAGCAGCACCTCGTGAACCTCGAGCGCATCGACGAGATCCGGCCCGGCGAGGATCCCGCCGCCACCGTCCGCACCCGCGCCGGGCATCTCGTGCCGGTGAGCCGGAGGTTCCTCGCGGCGCTCAGGGAGCGGCTGGGGCTGTGATGGCCGTGCCCGCTCGAGTCGATCGGGCTCGCCCGCGGTTCGACATGCTCACCGCGAGCGGCGTTCCCCGATCCGCTCGTCTCCGGCCGAGGCGCCACCCGATCACGCAGAGCGTCATTCGTCCGCCCGTCCACCGCTCACCCCTCCCCTGCGACCGCACGGGAGGCGGGGGACGCCGGTCGCGCAGTTCCCCCGTGCGGACCCCTCCGGATTTGCTGGAGTTCGGCGGCCATGCCCAAGCGGAAGGACCTTCGCGCGCTGCCCGAGCCGTACCGGCGCCTGCACGACGCGCTCGCCCCTCACCTCCCCGGGGATCGGATCATCGCCGATCCCCTGCGCCGGCTCGCCTTCGGCACCGACGCGAGCTTCTACCGGCTGATCCCGAAGCTGGTCGTGCAGGCGCGCTCGGCCGACGAGGTGGCGAGGGTGCTGCGCGAGGCCGCCGCGCTCGGGCTGCCCGTCACGTTCCGCGCCGCCGGCACGAGCCTCTCCGGCCAGGCCATCTCCGACTCCGTGCTCGTGCTGGTGGCGGGAGGGTTCCGCGGGCTCACCGTGCTCGACGGCGGGGAGCGGGTGGCCTGCGAGCCGGGCGTGATCGGCGCCGACGTGAACCTCGCCCTCGCGCCCTTCGGGCGCAAGCTCGGGCCCGACCCCGCCTCCATCGGCTCGTGCATGGTGGGCGGCATCGCCGCGAACAACTCGTCCGGGATGTGCTGCGGCACCGCGCAGAACACGTACCGGACCGTGGAGAGCATGAAGCTCGTCCTCTGGGACGGGACCTTCGTCGACACCGCCGACGCGGCCTCGCGCGCGCGCCTCGCCGGGAGCCACCCCGAGCTCCTCCGCGGGCTCGCCGCCGTCCGCGACGAGCTCCGCGCGGACCCCGCGCTGCGCGCCCGGATCGCCGAGAAGTTCCGCATCAAGAACACGACGGGCTACTCGCTCAACGCGTTCGTGGACTTCGACGACCCCGTCGACATCCTGCTGCACCTCCTCGTCGGCTCGGAGGGCACCCTCGCCTTCATCGCCGAGATCACCTACCGCACCGTGGTCGAGCAGCCGCACAAGGCGAGCGCGCTGGCGTTCTTCCCGGACATCGGCGAGGCCGCGCGGGCGACGCAGCTCCTGGCCGGCGGCCCGGTGTCGGCGGTGGAGCTCATGGATCGCGCCTCGCTCCGCGCGGTCGAGGGGAAGCCCGGCATGCCCGCCGAGCTGCGCGGCCTCGTGGAGGACGCGGCGGCGCTCCTCATCGAGACGCGCGCCCCCGATCCGGCCGCGCTCCACGCGCAGATCGCCGAGTGCCTCGCGCGCCTGGCGCCGGTCCCCACCCTCTCCCCGGTCGCCTTCACGCCGGTGAAGGCGGAGTACGAGCGGCTGTGGGACATCCGCCGCGGCCTCTTCCCCGCCGTGGGGGCGGCGCGCCCGATCGGCTCCACGGTGGTCATCGAGGACGTGGCGTTCCCGATCGCCCGCATGGCGGAGGGCACGGTCGACCTGCGCCGGCTCCTGACCGCGCACGGCTACTCCGACGCGATCATCTTCGGCCACGCGCTCGACGGGAACCTCCACTTCGTCTTCACCCCGGAGTTCGGGGACGTCCAGGAGGTGACGCGCTACGCACGCTTCATGGACGACGTCTGCCAGATGGTGGCGCGCAAGTACGACGGCTCGCTCAAGGCCGAGCACGGCACCGGCCGGAACATGGCGCCGTTCGTCGAGCTCGAGTGGGGCGAGAAGGCGTACGGCCTCATGCGCCGCATCAAGTCGCTGCTCGACCCGCACACGCTGCTCAACCCCGGGGTGATCATCAACGGCGACCCGCGCGCCCACCTCCAGGCGCTGAAGCCGCTCCCCCGGGCGCACCCGATCATCGACCGCTGCATCGAGTGCGGCTTCTGCGAGCCGCGCTGCCCGTCGCGCGACCTCACCACCACCCCGCGGCAGCGGATCGTCGTCCAGCGCGAGCTGGCGCGGCTGCGCGTCACCGCGGAGGATCCCGACCTGCTCCAGCGCCTGGAGGCCGACTACGAGTACATGGGCGACCAGACCTGCGCGACGGACGGCCTGTGCGCCACCGCGTGCCCGGTCGGCATCGACACCGGCGCGCACACGAAGTGGCTGCGCGCCCAGCGGCGCGGAGACGACCCGGGGATCGCGGCCTCCGCCGCCGAGCACTTCGCCGTGGTGGGCTCGGTGGCGCGGGCGGCCCTGCGGGCCGCCGACGCGGCCCACGCGGTGCTGGGTGCCGGCGCCATGGGCGCCGTCGCGCGCGGCGTGCGCGCGGCGACCGGAGGGAGGCTGCCGCTCTGGAACCCGGCCATGCCGCGCGCCGTGAAGCCGCGCCTCACCGGCACCTCCACCGGCGCGGATCTCCGGGCGGTGTACTTCCCGAGCTGCATCGCCCGCACGATGGGGCCCGCGCGCGGCGACGAGGCGCCGCCGGTGTACGCCGCGCTCCTGTCGCTCTTCGCGAAGGCGCGCTGCGACGTGGTCTTCCCGGACGGCATGGCCGACCTGTGCTGCGGGATGCCCTTCGAGTCGAAGGGCTTCCCCGTCCAGGCGGAGGAGAAGGCGCGCCAGCTCGAGGAGGCGCTCCTCGCGGCGAGCGACGACGGGGCGCTCCCCGTGGTCTTCGACACGAGCCCCTGCACCTACCGCATGAAGAGCGTGACCCAGGGGAAGCTGCGCATCCTCGATCCGGTCGAGTTCATCGACCGCTTCCTGCTCCCGCGGCTGGAGATCGTGCGCGCGCCCGGGCCCATCGCACTCCACGTGACCTGCAGCGCGACCAAGACGGGGCTCGCGGAGACCTACCGGCGCGTCGCCGTCGCGTGCGCCGAGCGCGTCGTCGTCCCGAGCGGCGTCGGCTGTTGCGGCTTCGCGGGGGACCGGGGGTTCACGCACCCGGAGCTGAACGCGGCGGCCCTCGCCCCGCTCGCCGCCGCGCTGCCGGCCGACTGCCGCGAGGGCTTCTCCGCCTCGCGCACCTGCGAGATCGGGCTCTCGCTGCACTCCGGGATCCCCTACCGCTCCCTCGCGGTCCTCGTGGACCGCTGCGCGTCGCCGCGGCCGGTGCGCGCGTCCCCACCCGAAGTCGCGCACGCCGCGGTGCGCATCGCCGACCCCACCCAGTAGGAGCCGCTCGTATGAGTCCCTGGATTCAAGGGTACACGCCCCTCGGAAACCTGTTCCTCTCCGCGCTCGTCGCGGCTTTGCCCGTCGTGGTGCTGCTCGGGGCGCTCGCGTTCTTCCACGTGAAGGCGCACGTCGCGGCGGTGCTCGGCCTCGTGCTGGCGCTCGCGATCGCGATCTTCGTGTACGGCATGCCCGCGCAGATGGCGGGCGCCACCGCGCTGTACGGAGCGGCGTTCGGGCTTTTGCCCATCGGCTGGATCGTGCTGAACGCGATCTTCGTCTACGACATCACGGTCAAGACGGGGAAGTTCGAGGTGGTGAAGGACACCATCGCGGGCCTCGCCGGCGACCGGCGCATCCAGGTGCTCCTCATCGCCTTCGCCTTCGGCGCGTTCATCGAGGGCGCCGCGGGCTTCGGCACGCCGGTGGCGATCTCTGCGGCGATGCTGATCGGCCTCGGCTTCAAGCCGCTCGCGGCGGCCGGCCTCGCCCTGATCGGCAACACCGCGCCGGTGGCCTACGGCGCGCTCGGCACGCCCATCATCACGCTCGCCAAGGTGACCGGCCTCCCCGAGCTCTCGCTCTCCGCGATGGCCGGCCGGCAGCTCCCCCTGTTCTCGCTCATCGTGCCCTTCTGGCTCGTGTGGGCGATGGCCGGCTTCCGCGGCATGCTCGGCGTATGGCCGGCGTGCCTCGTCGCCGGGCTCTCGTTCGCGATCCCGCAGTTCGTCGTCTCCAACTTCTTCGGCCCGTCCCTCGTCGACATCGTCGCGGCCGCCTCCTGCATCGTCTCGACCTACCTGTTCCTGAAGGTCTGGCAGCCGAAGGAGGAGTGGCGCTTCGCCGACGAGAGAGCGGCCGCGCCGGCGGGGGTCCGCCCGTCCCTCGGCGCCGCCGGGACCGCGCCGCACCGCAAGCACTCGCCGCGCGACGCGTTCATGGGCTGGATGCCCTGGATCGTGCTCTCCGTGCTCGTGTTCATCTGGGGCATGCCGTCCGTGAAGACCTGGCTCAACGGGATCTTCAACCCGACCTGGGACGTCCCGTTCCTCCACAACCTCGTGCTGAAGGCGCCGCCGGTCGCGAAGGCGCTCCACCCCGAGGCCGCGAAGTTCAGCCTGAACCTGCTCTCCGCCACCGGCACGAGCCTCCTCCTCGCCGGCGTGGTCGCGGGCCTGTGGCTGAAGCTCGGGGTCCGGGAGCTCGTGAAGACCTACCTGCACACGCTGAAGCGCGTCCGGTTCTCGCTCCTGACGATCGCCGCGATGCTCGCGCTCGGGTTCACGACGCGCTACTCCGGCTCCGACTCGACGATGGGGCTCGCGTTCGCCTCCACGGGCTGGATGTTCCCGTTCTTCTCGCCGCTCCTCGGCTGGCTCGGCGTCGCGCTCACCGGCTCCGACACCTCCTCGAACGTGCTCTTCGGGAACCTCCAGGTCGTCTCCGCGCAGCAGATCGGCATGAGCCCCATCCTCGCCGCGGCCTCCAACAGCACCGGCGGCGTGATGGGCAAGATGATCGACGCGCAGAGCATCGTCGTCGCGAGCGTCGCGACGAACCAGCACGGCCAGGAGGGGGTCATCCTGCGCTACGTCTTCTGGCACTCCCTCGTGCTCGCCTGCCTGGTCGGCGTCGTCACGTTCTTGCAAGCCTACTGGCTCACGGGCATGGTCCCGAAGTAGACGGCGCGGCGCGCCGGCCCGCTCTCCGGGCCGGCGGCGCCGCCTCCGCGAGGTGGCCCGATGAAGGTCGCGCTGTTCATCCCGTGCTACGTGGACCAGCTCTACCCGCACGTGGGCATGGCCACCGTGCGCGTGCTCGAGAAGCTCGGCGTCGAGATCGTCTACCCGGAGGAGCAGACCTGCTGCGGCCAGCCCATGGCCAACGCCGGGTTCGCCGACGACGCGGCGCCGCTCGCCCGGAAGTTCCTCGAGGTGTTCGGGCGCTTCGAGCACGTGGTCTGCCCGTCGGGGAGCTGCACCTCGATGGTGCGGAACCACTACGACCCGTACCTCGCCGGAGCGCCCGGCTTCGAGGCGCTGAAGCAGGGCACGTTCGAGCTCTGCGAGTTCATCACCGACGTCCTGAAGGTCGCCCGCATCCCGGGGCGCTACCCGCTCAAGGTGGGGCTCCACCAGAGCTGCCACGGGCTGCGCGAGCTCCGGCTCGGCAGCGCGAGCGAGCTGCTCGTGCCGCGCTACAGCAAGGTCGCGAGCCTGCTCTCGTCGCTCGAGGGGATCGAGCTCGTCCCGCTGGCGCGGCCGGACGAGTGCTGCGGGTTCGGCGGCACCTTCGCGGTGGCGGAGGAGGCGGTCTCCTGCATGATGGGGCGCGACCGGATCGCCGACCACGTGAAGGCGGGCGCCGAGGTGGTCACCGGCACGGACGTCTCCTGCCTCATGCACATGGACGGCCTCGCCCGCCGCGCCGGCGAGCGGGTCCGGTTCCGCCACGTGGCGGAGATCCTCGCGGAGGCCATGGCATGATCCGGCACCCCGGCGGGAGGCGCAGATGATCGGCCACGCGGAGCGAGCGGCGCGGTTCGCGGCGGACGACGCGAGGGCGCACTGGCACGACCAGGCGCTCTGGTGGGTGCGGGCGAAGCGCGACAAGGCGGCCTCGGCGGTCCCGGACTGGGAGCGGCTGCGCGGGCTCGCCTCCGCCATCAAGGCGCACACCCAGTCGCGCCTCGCCGACTACCTCGAGGAGTTCGAGCGGAACGCCACCGCCGCGGGCGCCCGGGTCCACTGGGCGCGCGACGCGGAGGAGCACAACGCCATCGTCCACCGCATCCTCGCGGATCGCGGCGCGACGCGCCTCGTGAAGTCGAAGTCGATGCTCACCGAGGAGTGCCACCTCAACCCGTACCTCGAGGCGCGGGGCATCGAGGTCGTGGACACGGATCTCGGCGAGCGAATCGTCCAGCTCGCGCACGAGCCCCCCTCGCACATCGTGCTCCCCGCCATCCACCGCAAGAAGGAGGAGATCGGCGAGCTGTTCCACCACAAGCTCGGGACGGCGGCGGGGCTCTCCGACCCGAAGGTCCTCACCGAGGCCGCCCGGGGTCACCTGCGCGAGCGGTTCATGCGCGCGCAGGCCGGGCTCACCGGCGTGAACTTCGCGGTCGCCGAGACCGGCCACGTCGTCGTCTGCACGAACGAGGGCAACGCGGACATGGGCACCTCGCTGCCGCCCATCCACATCGCGTGCATGGGGGTGGAGAAGCTCGTCCCGCGCCTCGCGGATCTGGCGGTCTTCCTGCGGCTGCTGGCGCGCAGCGCCACCGGCCAGCCGACGACCACGTACACCACCCACTTCCTGGGCCCGCTCCGCGGGGGCGAGCTGCACATCGTCGTGGTGGACAACGGCCGGAGCCGGCTGCTCGCGGACGAGACCTTCCGGCGCGCGCTGCACTGCATCCGGTGCGGCGCCTGCATGAACACCTGCCCCGTCTTCAGGCGCAGCGGCGGCTACAGCTACGCGTACACCATCCCCGGCCCCATCGGCTCCGTCCTCGCGCCCTCCGTCGACCCGCGCGCGCACGCCTCGCTCCCGTTCGCGTCGAGCCTATGCGGCTCGTGCGACGACGTCTGCCCGGTCCGCATCCCGCTCCACGACCAGCTCCTCGCGCGACGCCGCGACGCCGCCCGCGCCGGGCTCCTCTCCTCCGGGAAGCGGCTCGGCATGAGGCTCGCGGGGATGGTGCTGCGCTCCGGCTTCCTGTACCTGCTCGCCAGCCGCCTGGGGAAGCTCCTCGGCCGCGCGCTGCCCCGCCGGATCCTGTACGGCCGCTGGAACGTGTGGGGCCGTCAGCGGGAGCTGCCGCCCTTGCCGCGGGAGAGCTTCCGCGACCTCTACCGGCAGCACAGGAGCGAGCGCCGTGGATAGCCGCAGCGAGATCCTGAAGCGGCTGCGCGCCGCCGCGCCCCCGCCGGCGCCGCTCCCCGACCCGCGCAGCGAGACCGTGCCGTACGCGGACCCGCTCGCCCAGCTCGAGGCCGCGCTCCAGGCGGTCGCCGCCGTGCCCGTGCGGGTCGCGGGCGTCGCCGCGCTCCCCGAGGCCGTCGCCGCGGTCGTGGCGCAGCTCGGGGCGACACGGATCGCGTCCGCCGTGCCGGGCGCCGCGCCCGGGACCGTCCGCCCGGAGGAGCTCGCGGATCCGCACGAGCTGGAGGGGCTGGATCTCGCGATCCTGCCCGGTGAGTTCGGGGTCGCGGAGAACGGCGCGATCTGGGTGAACGCGGCCGCGCTCCCCCATCGCGGCGTGTTCGTCGTCACGCAGCACCTCGCGCTCGTGCTCCCCGCGCGCGAGGTCGTGACCGACATGCACGCCGCCTACGCGCGGATCGCCGCGCTGCCGAGGAGCTACGGCCTGTTCATCGCCGGACCGTCGAAGACCGCGGACATCGAGCAGGCGCTCGTCATCGGCGCGCACGGCGCGCGATCGTGCACCGTGTTCCTGGTGGGGTAGCGGCTCACTCGAGGACGCCGCGCTCTCGCGCGAGCCGGGCGATGCGCTCCTTCAGCCGCTCGAAGCGCTTCCGCAGCGCCGCGACGCTCCGCGCGTCGGCCTCTCCCGTCAGGACGACCGCGACCTCCTCCCACGGCAGCTGCTGATCCACCCGCAGGGCGAGCAGCGACTGCTCCTCGGGAGAGAGCGCGTCGCGGAGCGCGCCGAGCGCGCGGCGCTGCAGCTCGACGCGCGCGGCCGTCGTGTGGATCTCCGCCGCCAGGGCGGACGCCTCCCCGGTCTCGAGCCGCCGGCCGTGCCGCCGGAAGGCGTCGTTCCGCACCGCGAGCGCCGCGTGCCAGGCGACGCGGAACACCCAGCTGCGCAGGGGGGCCTCCCAGCGAAACGCCGGGAGCCCGCGCCAGAGATCCTCGGCGAAGGAGGAGAACGCCTCCGCGGCGTCGTCCTCGTGGCGAAGCACGGAGCGCAGGTAGCGCACCACCTGGGGGCCCAGCTCGCGCAGGACCATCGTGGCTGCCGCTCGGTCGTCTCCCGCCGCCAGGAGCGCGCGGCTCCTCGCCTCGAGGTTCGCCGGATCCAGGTACACCGTTCACCGTAGGACGCGTGCGCCTCTCGTCCATCGCACGGTCCATCCCATCGCCCATCGTAAGGCGCGACCTGGCCAAGTCACTTCCGTAGCCCCCTCAGAGATGAGCCCCACCGGCGCGTCGTCCGGGCGTGCCATGATGCGAGCCAACGGGGAGGCGACGTCGTGGAGCTCGGGTCGGAGGACGCGGAGCGCTCCGGCCGCCGGACCGGCGGCGGGATCGCTCACGGGACCGTGACCGCGCTGCTCGCGGCGATCGCCGCTGCTCCGGACGATGGCGGCCACGACGCCTCGTCGCTCGTGCCAGGCACGTCCGTCGGCAGGTTTCAGGTGCTTCGTGAGCTCGGTACGGGCGGCTTCGGCGTCGTGTACGAAGCGCGGGACGAAGCGCTCGGACGCCGAGTCGCGCTGAAGATGCTGAGGCCGGACCGATCGCGCGGCGCGCCGGAGGCGCGCTGGCTCGTCGAGGAGGCCGAGGCCGCCGCGCAGCTCCAGCACCCCAACATCGTCGCCCTCCACGACCTCGGGATGTACCGCGGACAGCCGTACCTCGTGTTCGAGCTGCTCACCGGGGAGACGCTGGAGCGACGGCTGCGGCGCGGGCCGCTGCCGCCGCGCGAGGCGCTCCGGATCGCGCTCGGCGTCGCGTCCGCGGTCGCGCACGCGCACCGCCACGGCGTGATGCACCGGGACCTGAAGCCCGGGAACGTGTTTCTGACGGACGAGGGATCGGTGAAGGTGCTCGACTTCGGGCTCGCGCAGCTCGTCGGCGCAGAGGCCAAGCGCGGGGGCACGCCAGCTTACGTCGCGCCCGAGCAGTGGCGCGGTGAGCCCGAGGACGCCCGCGCCGACGTCTTCGCGCTGGGCGTGATGCTGCACGAGATGATCAGGGGCACGCTCCCGCACCGGCGCGACGGCGGCGCGGGCGGCACGGAGCGCTCACGCGCGGGCGTGCCGAACGACGTGCCCAGGACGCTCGCAGGCGTCGTCGAGCGGATGATCGCTCCTGCCGCAGAAGATCGGCTGCCCGATTTCCGGTCGGTGCAGGCGGCGCTCACCGCCGTGGAGGGCCACGCGACGCGTCGGCGGCAACGGCGCCTCGCCCTGCTGGCGCTGGGGGCGCTCACCGTCCTGGCGATGGCGTTCTCCTCCCGCTGGGGCGGCGACGCGCTGCCGACGGGCGACGTGGTCGCGCTCGCGGTCGCCGACGTGTCCAACGAGACGGATCATGCGGAGGTGGACGCCGTCTCCGGCCTCCTCATCACCTCCCTCGAGCAATCCCGTCGCCTCAGGGTCATGACGCGTAGCCGGATGCTCGACCTGCTCGGGCGCGAGGGAGACGAGGGCGGCCTCGAGCTCGACGTCACGACCTCCCTCGCGGTGGCGCGCCGCGCGGGCGCCCGGATCTTGCTGACGCCCGTGTTCAGAAGAGCGAATGGCGGGTACGCGTTGGTGCTCGAGGCTCGCGACAGCGTCCGCAACCTACGCCTGTTCTCCGAGGTCGCCTACGCGCGCCACGTGCAGGACGTCCCCGCGCTGGTGGACGAGCTCGGGGCGCGGATCCGCGTGCGCCTCGGGGAGCCGCGCGACGAGATCGCGCGGTCATCGGTGAGGGTCGCGCAGTCCGTCACCCCGAGCCTGGCGGCCTACGCGCTCTACGCGTGCGCCCGCGACGAGCGGTGGGGGCGCCTCGACTCGACGCGGCTCCGCTCACTCCTCGAGCGCGCCCTCACGATCGATCCACGCTTCGCGCTCGCGCGGCTCGAGCTCGCCCTCATCGAGTCCGACGGGACGCTCGCGCGGGCGGCGATCCGCGACATGATGTCCCGCGTGATGGACGGGGCCGGCGTGCTCCCCGAGAGGGAGCGGCTCCTCGCCCGCGCGTTCGACGCGCGGATGCGCCTCGACCTCGATGGCGCGCTCGCGCTCTACCGCGAGGCCATCGCCCGCTTTCCGGAGGAGAAGGAGGCGTACCTCGAGGCGGCGACGATGCTCTGGCTCGACGGCGGCTTTCGTCCCGAGGCGGTGCCGCTCGTCGAGCAGGCCCTCCGGCTGGACCCGCACGATCGCAGGACACGGCGGCTCCACTACCGGCTCCTCTGCGGCGCGGGGCGGTGCGACGAGGCGCTGGCGCTCGCGCGGGAGGGCGTCGCTCACGTCGCGTCCTACTCGGACCTGAGGCTGCTCTACTCCGTGCACCTGTGGCGCGGCGATCGTGAGGCGCTCCTCGACGTGGGGCGACGCATCGCCGCCATTCACGAGACGGTACCGTGGCAGTCTCACTACCCGATCGCCGCGGCGCTGTGGGCGAACGACGACTACGCCGGCGCCGACGAGGTCGTCGCGAGCGTCGCGGACGCGCCCCCGCTCGTCCTGGCCTTCATGCGCGTCGCCGAGGGGCGGTGGGCCGAGGCGCGCCGGGTCCTGAAGGGGGACTGGTCGAGCGGCTACCGCGTCCCGGACGCCGCAGCGCGCCACGTCTTCCTCCTCGGCGGGATCGCCACGCCCGAGCAGCACCGCGCGGCGGCGCGGCGCCACTGCCGCGAGATGGAGGACCAGTGCGGCCTCACCGCGCTGAGCGGGCTCCTCGCGGGCGACGTCGAGCTCGCGCGAGAGAGCGTCCGCGCGACGCCGCTCCCGAGCGCCGCCTGGTACCGCGCCTTCGTCGACGCGTGGGACCAGCTCCACGCGGGCAACGCCGTGGCGGCCGTCGCCCGCGCGCGCGCCGTCGCGAAGCGCGACGTGGTGCAGGGCGCGACCGCGGCGTACCTGACCGCCGACCTGTGCTTCGCGGCGGGCGACTGGCGGTGCGCGCTGGAGGGGTACGCCGCGTCGCGACGCGCGCTCGCGGATCCCGCGCCGTTCATCCACGCGTTCCTCGCGTGGACCTACCCGCGGTCCATCCTGCGCACGGCGCTCGCGCACGCGCGGCTCGGGGAACGCGACGAGGCGCGCGCCGAGGTCGAGCGCCTGCTGTCCCTGTGGCGTGGCGCAGACGCCGATCTCCCGATGCTGCAAGAGGCGCTGGCGCTCCGGGCGCAGCTCGCGCGGCGCTGAGCTCGAGCTCCGTCAGACGGTCGGCAGCGGCGCGCGGATGTCGAGCTCGAGCCGGCGGTGCGCCTCGCGGAGCGCCGCCTCCACCTCGGCGGGCGTCTCGGCCTTCGCGAACAGGAAGCCCAGGTACGCCTCCCCCTCCGGCAGCGGCACCACCTCGCGACCCGGCTCGGCGGTGACGACGAGGTCCACGACGCCCGGCACCGCTCGCGCCGCCTCCACGCCGCGCACGGCGTGGAGGATCCCGCGCCGCGGGATCGGGATCATCATGACGCCCGACGCGCGCTGCTCGCGGTGGAGCGACTCGAGCGGCAGCCCCATCGCGTGCGCCACCAGCACCTCCTCGAGCGTGAGCCCCGCGCCGAAGCGCAGCGCCCGCGAGCAGAGCCCGCCGATGGAGCGGGCCGCGATCTCCAGCACCACCGGACCCGCGGGCGAGAGCCGCAGCTCGGCGTGCAGCGGCCCCTCTCGCAGGCCGAGGGCGCGCGCGCCGTCGGCGACCACGCGCTCGATCTCGCGCTGCAGCGTGGCCGGGTGGCGCGACGGGGTGACGTAGAGGGTCTCCTCGAAGTACGGGCCGTCGAGCGGATCGGGCTTGTCGAAGAGCGCCAGCACCTCCAGCGCGCCGCCGCGGAGGAGCCCCTCCAGCGCCACCTCCGCGCCGGGCACGAACGACTCGACGAGCACCTCGCGCGACTCGTCCTCCTCGCGCGGCCGCCGCTCTGCCTTCGTGTCGGAGAGCAGCCGCGCGATGCGCCGCCAGGCGGCCACGAACCCGGCGGGATCGTCCGCGCGGATGACCCCGCGGCTGGCCGAGAAGATGAGCGGCTTCAGGACGCACGGATACGGCGTCGCCCGCGCCGCGATCTCCGGGTCGGAGTGGAGGTCGTGCAGCGCGAAGTCCGGCACCGCCACCCCGGCGGCCCGCAGCGCGCTGCGCATCGCGTGCTTGTTCGCGGCGCGGCGCGCCGCCTCCGGGGGGTTGTACGGGAGCCCCAGCCGCTCCGCCGCGAGCGCCGCGATGACCGCCGTCGCGTCGCTCGCCGGAACGATCCCGCGGATGTGACGCCCCGCCGCCGCCTCGGCGACCTGCTCCGCCGCGCGCGCCGGCCGGCGGTAGTCGAGCGGGATGAGGTCCGGCTGCGCCCCGAAGGTGTCCTCGATCTTGTGGCAGAGATCGCTCCCGACCAGGAGCGGCACCCCCAGCCGCCGTGCGGCGGCCTGGAAGTCGTCGAGCCGGTAGCTCGTGGTGGGGACGAGGAGGAGGAGCTCGCCAGCGGAGGTCGTCATCGCGCGGAGTTATGCGACGGAGACGGGCGGAGGGCAACCGCAGCCCCACCCCGACGGGCCCCGAGGCCTTCGGGCCGCGGAGTGCTCGAAGGGCTCGGGGTGGCCGGCGTCAGGGATCCAGGCGGCCGCCGGTGCGATGCGCGAGGTGCGCCCGCAGCCGAGCGCTTCTCCCCTCGATGCCCGAGCCCCGCGACCCCGACCCCGACCTTGTCATTCGTCACATCGGCTCGCGCTGGACTCGGGACGAGGTGCCGACCGCGCGAGCGTGGTGGGCACGCGCGACGGAGCAGTACGAGCGAGGGAAAGGCGGGCTACGAGGAGGCCCGAGGGGCGGAGTCGCCGCGGATCGGCGTCGCCGGAAGACGCTGCGGTCGGCTTTGCTCCCGTTCCGTAGGCCCGGGTCACGGTCCCCACAGGGCCTGCTGCGGCGCTGGTGGCGCCCCGCTGGCATCTGGCGTCACCCCGGCGACGCCCATGCGACGGAAGCGGTCCATGTGCTCGCGCCCGTAGGTCTGTTCGGCGTGCAACAGGTTGTGCGACTTGCAGGCGACTCGGAGGTTCTCGACCGTCGAGGGTCCGCCCAGGGCCTGCGGGTGGATGTGGTCGAGCTCCAGCTGCCAGCGGCTGTTGCAGCGCCGCCCGTCCGGAGCGACCCAGGCGCAGCGTCCGCCGTCGCGCTTCCAGACCTCGCGCCGCACTATCGCCGGGATCGTGCCCGTGGGCGCGGCGCGCTCGGCAGAGGGCCGTGGGTCCCCGTCCGCTTTCCGCTGCCGCTCCGGCGCGATCGCGCCCTTGCGCTTGCCGTGCGTCTCGATGGCGCAGCGGATGGCCTCGCGGAGCACCGCCGCGAGATCGCCGTCCGGGATCTTGTGCGAGAGCAGCGCGGTGAGCGTCTCGAGGTCCTCCTTGCAGCCCCGGTCGATGGTGACCCGCAGCGACCAGCCGCTCTCGCTCACGGCGCGGGTCTCCGCCCGCGCCTTCGGGCGAGGAACGTCGGGCAGCGCGGAGACCGTGGGCGGCAGCGACCCACCAGCCGCCGCCGGCGCGGGGATCGCCTCCTGCGGCTCGGCAGGTCCGGCATGGACTGTCGCCAGCGGCAGCGCCGGGGCGCTCGCGGCTGAGGCGCGGTCGGGCAGCTTGCGCAGGCCCGTCCGCGGAGCCGTGCGCGCCTGGAGCGAGGCGACGAGGTGATCCACCTCGGCCTTGGTGCGGTAGGCGGCCCGGGCGACGAGGTCGGGCAGGTTCTCCTCGGTCAGCACCTGGCCGAGCAGCTGGACGGTGGAGATGCAAAGGCGGCCATCCCGAAGCGCGCCCTCGAGACTGGGGAACCGGCGCAGCACCCGCATCGCCTGGATGCGTCGCCCGGCCGCGCCCTCGCGCAGGTGGAGCACCTCCAGGCAATACGCCCAGAGCGAGGGGTAGCCGGCCTCCACGTAGGCGCGGCGGCGATCGAACACCTCGAGGTGGAGGAGGAACTCGACCTGGACGTCGCGCTCCTGGCCGGCGAGCTCGCGCAGGCGCTGGGCGAGCAGGGTCGAGTCGAGGGCGGAAGGGGCGATCGCGGGCATGGTGCACCTCCTGTGCACTTCGTAACACGCGATTTGCGGCTCTCCTGGAACGCACCAGGCTCGCGCCTGCGCTGCGTTCCGGGCCCGCCCCTTCGCCGTCCACGCGGTGCGCCGGACGCGCACGGTGCGACCTGCCTGCGCTCGCGAGGAGCGTGCTCTCGACGTGCCGCGGACGTCGAAGCACGTTTCGCCTCGAACCTCGTCAAGAGGGCAACATTCACCCACCGCAACTGGGACTCGCGTGGCTCGCAAGAGCTATCGCTGGAGATAGCGGGGACTATTAGTGAACGCCGGCATGGGCGGAGACGTGCGCGCAACTTCCTCGGACCTGCTCTGCCCGCTCGTCCAGTCCTCGCGCCGACGGCGACGAAGACCCGCCGCGTGCCATGCCCGAGGCGCGCCGGGAACCGGGCGCTTCTCCCCTCGATGCCCGAGCCCTCTGCGTCGAGCGGCGGCACACAACCCCGCGCGCGCGTGCTGTCGCCGTGGGATGTGACGAATGAAGAGACCCCGACCCCGACCCCGACCTCGACCTCGACCTCGACCCCGACCGCGACCCCGACCCCGACCCCGACCCCGACCTCGACCTCGACCTCGACCCCGACCGCGACCCCGACCCCGACCCCGACCCCCACCCCCACCCCGAGAGCAGGTCCGAGGAAAGTCGCGCAAGCGTCTCGCGGCATTCACTATGCGTTCTTGCTATCTCCAGCGGTAGCTCTTGCGAGCCACGCGAGTCACCGTTGCGGTGGGTTAACGTTGCCCGCTTGACGAGGTTCGAGGGGAAACGCGCTCCCACGTCCTCGCGATGAGTGACAAGGTCGAGGTCGGGGGTCCCTCGACTCCGCTCCGTAGGCTACGCTCGGGAGGAGGTCGCTACGTTGTCCACGTATCGTGCGTAGATGGTCTCGATGTGCCGGAGCACCACTTCCTTCAACTCGAGCTCGGTACCTCCCAGGACGCCTTGCAGGAGCTCGAGCGAGAACGCCTCCTGCAGGTGACGCGACACAGGAGCGTAACTGAGGTGCCACGGCTCGGGCCTCACGCCTCCCCGGTCCCGGTCATAGGGCCGGAAGAACCCGAAGCGATCGAGGTTCTCGTCGAGCCACGCATGTAGACGCGCGAACGTCCCGCCGTGCTCCGCCTCGCGCCGCTCGAGCAGCGGTTCGGCCCCGGGCGACAACGCGCTTCGGTCGAACACGTCGAGATCGGTGCCCCAGTGGTGGCGGCTCGCTCCGGGGAGCGCGGTCCACCGAAGGAGGGCGAAGACGCGCTGCTCGGGTGACAGCTGGCTCGCATCGACCGGAGACTCGGCGGCGTCGAGCAGCGGACGCTCTCCGCGTGCCTTCTCGTTCCAGATCTTCGCCTGCCGATCGAACTCGCGGAACCCGCTCGCCACCTCGAGCCCGATGCCTTCGCCGGCCGCGGCGGCGACCAGCGCTTCGAGCGGCGGGATCACCTCTCGGTGAAGCCGGACGCCGCTCGTTCCGAACGGGATCATCGGATCGGAGCAACGGCCGACGAGCAGCCGCTGCAGCTCCGAGTCGAGACGCATCGTCCCCCCTACCCCGCCGCCTCCCGCAGCTCCCTCCACACCCGCTCGACGTCGGGGCGCTCCGTGGCCGCCGCGCCGACGGACACGCGGATCATCTGGCGCCCCTTGAGGACGCTCGGCGTCACGTACGCCCGGCCGCCCTCGTTCACCCGCCGCGCGATGGCGAGGTTGTGCTCCGCGAGGGCGCGCTCGTCGGCGACGCCGGCGGGCACGTGGCGCAGGCAGACGGTCTGGAGCGGCACCGGCGCGAGCCGCTCCCAGCCGGGCGCCGCGTCCACCTGCTCCTTCAGCCACGCCGCGTTCGCGAGGTCGCGGCGGAGGCGCGCCTGCATCGCCGCGACGCCCTCGTCGACGAGGTGGAACCAGCCTTTCAGCGCCCGGAAGCGGCGGCCGAGCGGGATGCCCCAGTCCCGGAAGTTGTTGACCACGGCGTCGTGGGCGGTGCGCAGGTAGGACGGGTTCGTGCTCATGACGCGCACGAGGTGCTGCGGGTCGCGCACGAAGTAGGCGCTGAAGTCGAAGCCGATCCCCATCCACTTGTGCGGGTTGAAGACCACCGAGTCCGCCCGCTCCACGCCGGCCCACATCCAGCGGCACTCCGGCAGCACCATCGCGGTCCCGGCGAGCGCGGCGTCGACGTGCAGCCACAGCCCGTGGCGCTCGGCGAGGTCCGCCATCCCGGCCACCGGATCGAGGGCGGTCGTGGCGGTGGTGCCCGTGGCCGCGACCAGCGCGCACGGGCGAAGGCCCGCGGCGAGGTCGTCGGCGATGGCGCGCCCCAGGAGGTCGAGCCGGAGCGCGTGCGCGTCGTCCGTCGGAACGAGCCGCAGGTGGGCCTTCCCGAAGCCGGCGAGGAGCGCGCCCTTCTCGATCGAGCTGTGCGCCTGGTCCGAGGCGTAGACGACGAGGGGCGCCCCGCCCCCCTGCAGGCCCGCGCCGTTCTGGGAGAAGCCGCTCGTCCGCTCGCGGGCGCACAGCAGGGCGGTGAACGTCGCGGTCGAGGCGGTGTCCTGCACGACCCCCGCGAACGCGGGCGGTAGCCCGATCATCCGCCGGAGCCAGCCCATCACCACCTCCTCGACCTCGGTCGCGGCGGGCGAGGTCTGCCAGCTCATCCCCTGCGCCCCCAGCCCGGCGGCGACGAGGTCGCCGAGCACCGAGGCGAGGCTCGTGTTCGAGGGGAAGTAGGCGAAGAAGCCGGGGTGGTTCCAGTGCGTGATGCCGGGGAGGACCGCGTCGTCGAGCGCGGCGACCGCCTCGGCGAGCCGGCCGCCCTCCGCGGGCGGCTCCTCGGGGAAGCGCGCCCGGATGGCGCCGGGCTCGACCTGGCTCATCACCGGCAGCGTGGGGAGGCGATCCCGGTACGCGGCGATCCAGTCGACGAGCGCGTGGCCGAGGCGCCGAAACTCTTCGGGGGTCATCCGCGGAGTCTGCCCCATCCCCGGCTCGCCGGGGGGACCGCTTTCCTCCTTGACGCCAGCCCGGGCGCGGGGGCACGTACGAGCGAGGAGGGGACCCTGCGTGGACGTCCTCGTCATCGGCGGCAACCGGTTCGTCGGCTGGCTCCTGGGGTTCAGGCTCCTCGCCGCTGGCCACCAGGTCACGCTCCTCAACCGCGGCCGCCTGGCGGACCCGTTCGGCGGGCGCGTCGATCGCATCGTCGCCGACCGCACCTCGCGCGACCTCGACCGCCTGCTGCAGGGCCGCCGCTTCGACGCCGTCGTGGATCTCGCCGCGTTCACGGGAGAGGACGGCCGGCGCGCCTCGCAGCTCTTCGCCGGCTGCGGCCACTACGTGATGGTCTCGACGGGCCAGGTCTACCTGGTGCGCGAGGAGGCGCCGCGGCCGGCGCGGGAGGAGGACTACGACGGGCGGGTGATGGGAAGGCCTCCGGATCCCGCCGACATCGCCGACTGGGAGTACGGGCTCGGCAAGCGCGCCTGCGAGGACGCGCTCGCCGAGGCCCACGCCGCGAGCGGGTTCCCGGCGACGCGCGTGCGCATCCCGATGGTGAACGGCGAGCGCGACTACCACCGCCGCCTGGAGACGTACCTCTGGCGGCTCGTGGACGGCGGTCCCGTCATCCTGCCGGACGGGGGCGAGCACCGCGTCCGGCACGTCTACGGCGGCGAGGTGGCGCGCTTCCTCGCGGAGCTCCTCGGCCGCACCGAGACGTTCGGGAAGGCCTACAACGTCGCGCAGCACGAGACGCCGACCCTCGCCGAGCTCATGGCGATCCTGCGGCACCACCTCGGCAGCCGCGCCGACGTGGTCGCGATCCCCTCCGAGAAGATCCGGGCAGCAGGCCTCGAGCCGCTGCGGCTCTCCCCCTACAGCGGCCGGTGGATGTCGTTCCTCGACCCGTCGCGCGCGCACGCCGAGCTCGGCTTCCGGCACGAGGCGCTCGAGATCTACCTCGGCAAGATCGTCGCGAGCTTCCTCGCCCACCCTCCCTCGGACAGGCCCGAGGGATACGCGCGCCGCGACATCGAGCGCGCGCTCGCGGCGCCCGGGGTCGGCCCCACCGCGTGAGGGTCAGCGCAGGTCGCGCGCGGAGCCATCGCCGACCGCCCGCGCCGCCGCCCGGTGTCGCAGGAAGCCGAGTCCGCCGGTGGCGACCCGCCGCGCGCCGCCGCCGGCCCGCGCCACGGAGCGCGCCAGGCCGGGACGCTCCGCCGCGACGCGCCGGTACAGCCGCTCGTGCTCGGCGACCATCCGGTCCACGGTGATCTCGCGCTCCACGAACCGCCGGCCGGCCTGGCCGAAGGCCCGCGCGCGCTCCGGCTCCGAGATCACCTCGACGATGGCGCGCGCGAGCGCCTCCGGCTGGCCGACCGGGACGACGAGGCCGCGCTCCCCGTCCCGGACGAGCTCGCCGTTCCCGCCCGCGTCGGTGACCACCATCGGCAGTCCAGCCGCCATCCCCTCGATGACGGCGTTCGAGAGCCCTTCCTGGGCCGACGACAGCACGCCCACGGCGGCGCGGGCGAGCACGGCCGGCACGTCGGGGCGCCGGCCGAGGAAGAACGCGTGGCCCTCCAGGCCGAGCCTCGCCGCCAGCGCCTTCAGCCCGTCGACGCGCTCACCTTCGCCGACGAGGAACGCGGCGAGCTCCGGCCGCTCGCGGCGCGCCAGGGATACCGCGCGGAGGAAGTCCTCCTGCCGCTTCACCTCGTGGCGCATGTTCGCGACGATGACGGCGAGCGGACGCCCGGTCGTCTCCGGCAGCGGCAGCGCGAGCGGACGCTCGCGCGCGGCGTCGAACGCGGCGAGGTCGATCCCGTTCCGGATGAGCGAGACTCGCTCGGGCGGCACCCGCTCGTCGCCGATGACGAGGTCGAAGATGGCGCCGCAGTTGGCGATCACCGCGTCCGCGGCGTGTGACAGCCCGGCGAGGACCGCCCGCTGCGCGGGGCTCTGCAGGTGCCCCAGGTCGAGCCGCCCCACCACCACCCCGGCCCCGGCCAGCCGCGCGGCGGGGACGGCGACGAACGCGGAGTAGAAGTCATGCGCGTGCACGACCTGCACCGCGTCCCGGCGAAAGGTGCGCGCGAGCTCCGCGATGGCCCTCAGGGCCCCCCTGCTGGCGAGCGAGCCGCCGAGCGGATGCCCGTCCGGCTCGAAGCCGAGAGAGCGGACGCTGGGGAGGAGCGGCCCGCGCAGCTCGAGCGCGTGCACGGAGAGTCGATGTCGCCGCATCAGCCCCCGCAGGAGCTCGAGCAGCTGGACCTCTCCGCCTCCGATGTCGAACGAGTTGATGATCTCGGCGATGCGCAAACGGCAGGTCCCCCCTCCCGGACGAATCTCGGCACGCCGTGCACGACCCGCCCTTCCCGAAGATGGTCCTTCCTTTCACGGCGTCAGCAGACGAGCGTTCACCTCGACAGGGAGACCGATGCTTCGAGCCGAGCTTTGCGCAGCGCCCGGCGGGGCCGTGACCGACGCGACCGGCGCGGGGAGCTCGGCGCGCCCGATCGTCCGGGTGGCCATGCTGACCGCCCTCTATCCGCCGTCCGTCGGCGGCATCCAGAGCCACACGTTCTCGCTGTCCCGCGCGCTCGCGGCGAAGGGCGCGGAGGTGCACGTCGTGACCCGCCGCGCGGCTGGCCATCCGCTCCACGCCGTCGAGGGGCGCCTTCACGTGCACCGCGTGGGGGCTCCGCCGGGCTCGTCCGGGCCGCTCGCGACGCTGGCGTACGTCGCCGGCGCGGCGCGCCTCGTGGCGTCGCTCACGCCCCGCGTGGACGTGGTCCACGCGCACCAGCTCCTGTCGCCCTCGTCGGCGGCCCTCCTCGTCAAGGCGCTCGCCGGGACGCCCGTCCTGCTGAACCCGCACGCCTGCGGGACCATCGGCGACGTGGGAGTCCTCTCGTCGACGGCCCTCGGCCGGCTGCGGCTGCGCGCGACGGTGGCTCGGGCGGACGCCTTCGTCGCCATCAGCGGACCGATCCACGCCGAGCTGCGCGGAGCCGGGGTCCCGGAGGAGCGCATCCTCACGATCCCGAACGGCGTGGAGCTCGATCGCTTCCGGCCTGCCGATCCGGACGAGCGCGGCGCGCTCCGCCGGGCGCTCGGCCTCCCCCCGGGACCGCTCGTCGTCTACACCGGACGGCTGGCGCCGGAGAAGGGCGTGGACCTGCTCCTCGCGGCGTGGCCGGCGGTCGTCGCGCGGCTCCCCGCGGCCCGGCTGTGGCTGCTCGGCGAGGGGACGGAGCGCGCGCGCCTCGAGGAGGCCGCGCGCCGGACCGGCGTCGCCGACTCCGTCGCCCTCCCCGGCGCCGCCCCCGACGTGGCGCCCTTCGTGCGGGCCGCGGACGCGGCGGTGCTGCCGTCGCGCACCGAGGGGATGCCGGTCGCGCTGCTCGAGGCGATGGCGTGCGGGGTGCCCGCCGTGGCGACCGCGGTGGGCGGCTCGGTCGAGGTGCTGCGCGACGGAGTGACCGGCCGGCTCGTGCCCCCCGAGCGCCCGGACGCGCTGGCGGCGGGACTGCTCGAGGCCCTGCGCGAGCCGGACGCGCGCGAGCGGGCGCGGGCCGCGCGCGACGAGGTCGCCGCCCGCTATGGGCTCGATCGCGTCGCCGACACCTTCCTGGAGGTCTACTCGCGGCTTCGCCGGAACGAGCCGGCGGCCGGCGGGGGAGCAGAGAGCCGATGCCCGACACCGAGCCGAAGCCGAAGGCGCGCCGCGGGCGCGTCGCGTACCTGATGTCCTGGTTCCCGGCGCCGACCGAGACCTTCATCCTGCACGAGCTGCTCGAGCTCCGGCGCCAGGGGCTGGACATCGACGTCTACCCGCTGCTGGGCGCCGCGCCCGGGCCACGCCATCCGGGCGCCGAGGAGATGGTGGCCCGGACGCGCTACCACCGCGGGCTCTCGGGCGAGGTCGTCGCCGCGCAGCTGCACTGGCTCAGGAGGCGACCGATCGCCTACCTGCGCGCCTGGGCCCGCGCCCTGCGCGGGAACCTGCGCTCCCCCGGGTTCCTCGCCCGCGCGGCGGTGGTGGTGCCGCGGGCGGCGTTCATCGCGCGCGAGGTCGAGGCGGGAGGCCACGCGCACGTCCACGCCCACTGGGCGACGCACCCCGCCCTCGCGGCGCTCGTGGTGAAGGAGCTCACCGGCACGGGCTACAGCTTCACCGCCCACGCGCACGACCTGTACCTCGACCGCGCCATGCTCGACGAGAAGGTCCGGGAGGCGCGCTTCGTCGTCACGATCTCCGAGTACAACCGCGCCTTCCTGCGCGATCTGTATGGCGAGGAGGCGGCGGCCAAGACCACCGTCATCCGCTGCGGCGTGGACCCGACGCGCTTCCAGCCGCGCCCCCAGCCGGTGCGGCAGGGCCCGCCGATCATCGCCTGCGTCGCCGGGCTGCGCGACTACAAGGGCCACCGCCACCTCCTGGACGCCTGCGCGCTGCTGCGCGACCGCGGCGTCGCGTTCCGCTGCGTCCTGGTGGGCGACGGGCCCGAGCGCGCCGCGCTCCAGCGCCAGCTCGCGGCGCTGCAGCTCGAGCAGGTGGAGCTCCTCGGGGCGATGCCGCAGGACAAGGTGCGCGAGCTCCTCGGCGCCGCCGACGTGGTCGTCCACCCGAGCGTCGTGACCGGAGCGGGGATGATGGACGGCATCCCCGTGGCGCTGATGGAGGCGATGGCGATGGCCTGCCCGGTCGTCTCGACGCGCGTCTCGGGCATCCCGGAGCTCGTGCGGGATGGGAAGACAGGGCTGCTCGTGGAGCAGCGCGACGCGGCGGGGCTCGCCGACGCGATCCAGCGGCTCGTCGAGGACCCGGCGCTCGCGCGCAGGCTGGCGCTCGCCGGCCGGCGCGCAGTGCTGCGCGAGTTCACCCTCGAGCGGAACGGGGCGCTGCTGCTCGAGAGGTTCTCGGAGTTCATCGGCGGAGGGTCGGCGCGGAGCGCGAGACGGCGGAACGGCGCCGGGGGCGCCCGCGCGCAGCCCATCCCGCTCGCGCCGCGCAGCGGCGCTCGGGCGGAGCCGAAGCGCCCCCGCACCCTGACCCCCGGTGCGTAGGGCGGCGCCGCGGAGCCGCCCTCCGCGTGAGCGCCGGCGGGCCGCCGGGAGGCCCTGGACGGCCAGCTCGCCTCGGGGAGCGGGGCCCGACGCGGCTCACCAGCCGGGCGGCACGTCGTAGCCCCAGCCGCGGACGTTCCACTCCTCGCTCGTGATGTACGGGACGAAACCCTCCGCCGCGATGGCGTCGTACAGCTCGCGCGCCTCCTGGCTGGAGGGGTCGGCGTACTCCGCGACGATGACGGGGATCCCGAGGGCCTGCAGCGCCTTCAGCTGGTGGAACTGCGGCCCCCAGTACCACGGGTCCTCCCACGGCTGAAGGTACGCGGCGGGAAAGCTCCTGGCCGAGAAGAGCCCCTCGGTCTCGATGCCGTGGACGAGGTGCGGATACGCGAGGGCGAACTCGAAGGCCTGGTTGAAGAGGAACTTCAGGTCGGGGTGCTGGTCGAGGATCCGTTGCATCACCGACGCCATGGCGGCGTTCACGTCCTCGCGCGTCTTGCCGGGTGGCACGTCGGGCGTCCCGACGTCCCACTTGATGCCGCGGGAGCCGGAGCGATACGCCTCGTCGGCGCGGCGGACGAGCCAGTCCTGCCACGACGGGTGCGTCACGTCGACGAGGTGCGTCCCCCATGCGGAGTTCGTCCGCAGGATCTCTCCGCCGTACTCCGCCGCCGCCCACACGTCGTCCTTCAGCTCGCCCAGGTTGATGTACGCGAAGGGGCGCACCCCCGCGTTCGCGAGGACCTCGTTCGTCCGCGAGTCACCGGGATAGCCGGTCTCGAACCACTCGAAGCCCGCGCGGGCGACGGCCTCCGCCGGCAGGTCGGCCCCGGCCCAGCCGCCGAACGACGGCATCGTGGAGCCGTCGCCTCGGAACGTCGCCTCGAGCGCGGCCTGCGAGCCGCCCTCGGCGGCGGTGGAGGCGCCGGCGAGGTCGCTGGCGGCGGGGGGGCACGCGGCGCCGTCACCGCACGCGGAGGGTTGCTGGGAACCGCCACCGCACGCGGCGGCGGCGATCGAGACGAGCGAGACCGCTGTGGCGAGGACGGCTGGCTGTCGAGTCAGAGGCGTGCTCCTTCCGTTTCCGGGTTCTGCGACGGAACGGAAGGTGCTCCGACCACATTTCCCACCAAGAGGTGGACAAACGTGATCCGGAGTAGGCTTCCATGCGTTACGCGAACAGTGAAGCCTACCTGCGCCTACCTTGACGCCCCGTGCGCACACCGCGCTCGGTCGCCCGTTTTCCTCCAGCGAACATTGACGGAGCTGCGCAGGGCCCCCGCCTCGGCATGGGAGCAGGCGCGCGCACGGGATCGCGCCCTCACCCCGGGCGACGACACGCCCGTGGAGATCTCGGGTGCAGAGAAGCTCTCCACCCGTTCTGGAGCGCCGGAGCGCCGCCGCCAGTCACCGTCAGCGCAGGCGCGGACCCTCGCCAGGGCTCGACGGGCCGCAGGGAGCGCCTGACGACCCGTCTCACGCGTTCGTCACCAGCCGGGCTCGATCTGGTAGCCGCGGCCGCGGATGTCCCAGCGCTCGCTCGTGATGTACGGGACGAAGCCCTGCGCCGCGATGGCGTCGTGGAGCGCGCGCGCCTCCTGGCTGAAGGGGTCGGCGTACTCCGCGACGAAGACCGGGATGCCGCGCTCGCGGAGCGTCTTCAGCTGCTCGAACTGCGGGCCCCAGTAGAACGGGTCCTGCCACGGCTCGAGGTACGCCTCGGGATAGCTCGAGGCGGAGAAGAGGCCCTCGGTCTCGACGCCGTGGACGAGCTGCGGATACGCGAGGGCGAACTCGCACCCCTGGTTGAAGATGAACTTCATGTCGGGGTGCTGGTCGAGGATCCGCTGCATCACCGACGCGATCGCGTCGTTCACGTCCGCGCGCGTCTTGCCGGGCGGCACGTCGGGCGTCGCCACGTCCCACTTGATCCCCCTGGAGCCGGAGCGATAGGCCTCGTCCGCGCGACGGACGAGCCAGTCCTGCCACGAGGGGTGCGTCACGTCGATGAGGTGCGTCCCCCAGTCGCCGTTCGTCCGCAGGATCTCGCCGCTGTACCCCGACTCGTCGCGCAGGTCGTCGTGCAGCTCGCCCAGGTTGACGTACGCGAAGGGGCGCACGCCCGCCTGCGTGAGGACCTCGTTCGTCCGAACGTCGCCGGGGTAGCCGGTCTCGAACCAGTCGAAGCCGGCGCGCGCGACCGCGTCCGCCGGCACGTCGCCCCACGCCCAGCCTCCGAACGACGGCGTCGGCGAGCCGTCGCCGCGGAAGGTCGTGCTGCCCCCCTCAGGGCTACCGCCCGCGGCGGGATCGTCCCCGACCGCGGCGCCCACGACAGGGCCAGCCGCGGCCGCACAGGTCACGTCGTCGTCGGGGCACGAGGAGGCGCCCCCTCCGCACGCGCTGGCGAGAGAGGTGAGCGAGAGCACTGCGGCGAGGATGGCGGGCTTTCTCAACAGGTCGGCTCCTTCCGTTCCGGGTTTCGGCGATGGAACGGGAGGGCTACCGACCGCATTTCCCACAGGCAGGTGGGCAGGGGTGAGGAGGAGGGGGTGTGGATGGTGCGTGCACCCCCGTCCGCTCACCGATGCCGACGTGCGTCATCGAGCGCGCACACCGCGCTCGGTCGCTCGTTTTTTCTCAGCTGGAGTTGAGCTTCACGCGCTGGTCGCCCGCCCCTCCACCCGAGCGAGCGTGGGCACGGAGGGACGTCGTCTCAGAAGGCGCCTGCACGTCCGTGGAGAATTCGGGTACGGAGGACGTTGACGGACGGCGCCGGGGACGCTGCCCCGCTCAGTGCGAGCGGATCCCAGCGATGCGCGCAGCGCGACGGCGCGTCAGCCCTTCGCCTCGAGGAGCAGTGGGAGAGGACCGGCGAGGAACCCCGGCCCGTTCTCGCCCGGTGCCGGCTCCGAGCCGCGCGACGGATCGCGGGCAGGGCATCGGAGCAGACGGGACGCCGACAAAAAGAAGAAGGGGCCACGGTTTCCCGTAGCCCCTTCGATATTTACGCCTTTGCTGGTGGACCCGACCGGGATCGAACCGGTGACCTTCTGAATGCCATTCAGACGCGCTCCCAGCTGCGCCACGGGCCCATAGGTCTTCTATTTTCGCCGCGGAGACTCTCCCTCCAGCTCCGCGATCTCCCTCTCCTGCACCACGAGCTTCTCCTCGAGGAGTCGCACCGCGTCCAGGAACACCGAGAGCTCGCCGGGAACCTCTGCCTTCCCGATGCGCGCGAGCGCCGCGAAGCGCTCGCCGAGCTCCCGAGAGGCCTGGTCCAGCTCCCGACGGGTGGCGGAACGATCCAGCTTCCGCTTCCCGATCTGCGAGCGGAGGACGATCCGATCTCGCAGGGTCTCGAAGAACTTTACCGGCTGCACCTCTCGCCCGCGCGGCCCTGGTGACCGCGAGGGAGGGCAGTGATTAGCGCGAGCGCGAGGGCGGCGTCAAGGACGTCGTGAGCCGCGGCGGGCGTGGCGAGGGGGCCGCCCACGAGGCCGCCCGGCGACGCGTCGATTCACGCCCGTGCGGCGCGAGGTCACCCGCGCGCGTCGCGCGAGGGCGGCCCGGCCCGGAGTTCGCTAGATCCACGAGGAGCGGGGCGAGCGTCCCGACACCTCTGCGTGGCACCCCTGATGCTAGCTGCTCGTCTAGGAGGTCCTTCATGCGCGCGCTGATCGCCCTGGCGGCCGTCGGGGTCATCGCCAGTCCCGCCGTCCCGGCGGCAGCCGATCCGGCGTCCGCTCGCCCGTACCCCGCCCGCGCCCTCGCCGCGTCAGCGCCCGCGCGACCCGCGCCTGCACCGGCGGCCCGCGCCCCTTCTCCATCGGTGCGCGCCGCGCCCGCGCCTTCGGCCCGAGCCGCGCCGTCCAGGCAGGGCGCCCCGGCTCCGCGGCCTTCCGGGGCAGTGAGGCCCGCTCCGACGCCTCGCGCCGGCGCCGCCGGCGTCCGGCCCGCGCCCGCCCCGGGGAGCGTCCGGTACGGTCCGTACTACGGCTACCCCCACCACGGCTTCCCCTACTACCCGTACTCGCACTATCCGTATTCTTACTATCCGTACTATCCGTACTGGGGGTTCGGCTTCGGGGTCGGGTTCGGGCTTGGCTGGGGTCTGGGCTACTCCTCCTACTATCCCTGGGACCCGTACTACCGGGATTACCCGCCGTACGGATACTACGGGCCGTACGCACCGTCTCCGCCTCACGCGCCGCCTCAGCCGGCCGCGTCCGCCCCTCGGGCCGCCGCGCCGCCCGCGCCGGGCGCCACCGTCATCTCGTTCCAGGGTGGCGCCTACAGCGGGGCCGGCGCCGGAGCGTTCGCGATCGGCGTGGACGGACGGCGGTTCGGGTTCCAGGGCAGCGTCGGCGGGATCGGAGCGGACGAGCTTCGCGGAGTGCCGGTGGACGAGGAGCCCATCGTCGGCTGGGGCACCGCGCACGCGACCTGGTCGCTCCTCGCCACGCAGCGCTACCGCATCCGGCTCGAGGGCGGGGCGTCGATGCTGTACATGCCGGACTCGGACGCGCTCGCCGGACAGCCCTACGCGGGGACGGTCGCCGTGGGACCGAGCCTGGGGGTCTCCGGCCACACGCGCCTCGTCGGGCCGCTCGGGTTCGAGGGGCACGTGCGCGTGACGCCGCTGCCGGTGCCGGTGGCCGACACCCGGGCGGCGGCGGTGCTCCACGCCGGCCCGTTCGGCTTCGCGGCGGGCTGGCGCGCGATCGACGTGTCCGGCGACCCGGAGGACGGGCCTCAGCTCCGCTACTCCGGCCCGGAGCTGGGGCTCTCGTTGCTGTTCTGAGGGCGCGTCCGCCGGGCGGCCCGAACGAAAGCGGCGGGCACGGCCGCTACGAGCCGTCCCGCCGTTCGCGCAGCTTCCGGCCGTGCGCGTGGAGCGCTACTTCTTCGCCTTGGCGGCCTTCTGGCGCCTCTTGCGGGCCTTCCACTTCTGGCGCCGCTCGCTCTTCATCCGCATGTGCTTGCTCTTCGAGTTGGCCATGCTTCCTCCGTGAGTCGTCTCGATCGCGAGAAGATCCTGCGGCGACGGTGTATCGCACGCCGGGGCCCTCCGCGCCAGGGGCGCTAATCGCCGTCGCCGGGCGCGCGGCCGTCCGGGCGAGGGGCGCCCTCCCCTCCCGCCGCCTCCGCCTTCGCCTCCTGGGAGTCGCTGCGCGCGTCATTCCGATCGATGCGCGTCGCCGGGGGAGCGCCGGGGGTCCGCGCCGGTCGCGGCATGCCCTCGGCGCCGCGCACCGCGCTCGGGCGAGCCGGGGCGGCAGGGCTCCTGGGGCGCGACGCGGGGAAGTCCCCGGCCCGCGGGGCCGCCGGGGCGGGCTCCCGCCCCTCGCGGGAGAGCCAGTGCTCGACGAGCTCCTTCACGTCGCTCAGCGGCAGCGCCCGGGACACGTGCCCGTTCGCGCCTTCGAGGTCGCGCGCCATGCACAGGGAGTTGAGGATCGCCTCCTCCGTCGCCTCGATGACCGCCTCGTACAGGGGGTCGAGCCGCTGGTCGAGCAGGATCTTCACGCGGTAGACCATCTTGCGCGTCTCGCGCGGCACCTTGTTGGCCGTCGAGAACGCGAGGACGATCTCGCCGGAGCCGTGCATCGCGGTCGAGCCGACGCGGCCGATGCCGAGCGCGGCGCGCTTCGCGATGCGGTTGAGCTGGTGGGTGATGAGCGGCGCGTCGGTCGCGATGACCGCGATGATGGAGCCGTAGTTCTGGGTGCGGCGCGGGACCGACTGGTAGCGCCCCTCGAGCACCTCGCCCACCGGCAGCCCGCCCACCCTGAGCTGCCGCATCACGCCGAAGTTCGACATCACCAGCACGCCCACGGTGTAGCCGCCGAGCGCCTCCGGGAGCTTGCGGCTCGAGGTGCCGATCCCCGCCTTGAAGTCGCAGGTGATCATGCCCGTGCCGCCACCGACGCTCCCCTCCGCGACCGGCCCGTCGCTCGCGGTGCGGAGCGCCTCGGAGACGTGCTCCTCCTTCACGTGGCGCCCGGCGATGTCGTTCAGCCAGGAGTCGTCGCACTCGCCGACGAGCGGGATGATGACGTCGTGCTCGTGGCCGATCCCGGGGAACCGGTCCACCATCCACTTCACGGCCGCGTCCGAGACCGCCCCGACCGAGAGGGTGTTGGTGAGGAAGATCGGGGTCTCGATGAGCCCCCACTCGAGCAGCTGCGTCATGCCCGAGACCTCGCCGGCGCCGTTGAGGATGAAGCCGCCCCCCACCACCCGCTCCTCGAACACGTTCGCCGGGTTCGGGAGGATGGCGGTGACGCCGGTGCGGACCGGTCCCTTGCCCACCTTCAGCGGACCGGCCGCGCCGCGGATGATCGTCGCGTGGCCCACCTTCACGCCCGCCACGTCGGTGATGGCGTTCCAGCGGCCGGGCTTGTACCGGCCGAGCGGGATCCCCAGCTCGCGCGCGCGGCGGCGAGGCTCGTTCGTGGCACGGTCGTCGGGCATCGCCCGATTATACGGGGGGCGCGCCGTCCCCGGAGGTCCCGGAAGGCCTCTCCGGTCCGTTCGCGCCCGCCGCGGGGCCCGCGGGCGCCGGCGCCGGCGCCGGCGCGGCCCGCTCCGCCGCCGCGCGCTCCAGCGCCTCCCGCTCCGCGGCCGCCTGGGCGCGGCGCGCGCGCTCCCGCTCGCGCTCGCGCTCCTGGTACCGGCGGATCGCGAAGGCGAGGATCTCGCCGATGAGCGCCCGGTACTCGATGCCCGCCGCCTGCGCGATGAGCACGAGGTCCGACCACCCCGGCGCGAGGCCCGGCAGCGGGTTGCACTCGATGAAGTAGATCCGGCCCTCGGCGTCCATGCGGAAGTCGACGCGGGCGATGTCGCGGCAGCCGAGCGCCGTGAAGCACTCGCGCGCGGCCCGCTCGAGGCGGTCGAGCTCCCTGGGCGAGAGCCTGGCGGGCACCTCGTAGCGGATCTTGTCGTTCCAGTCCTGCTTCATCTCGAACGAGTAGATCGGGGTGGGATCGCTCGCGTCGAGGAAGACGATCTCCATCGGCGGCAGCACGCGAGGGCGTCGCTCGCCGAGGAGCCCGACGGTGAACTCGCGCCCGGCGACGTAGGCCTCCACGAGCGCGGGCTGCCGGTACTTGGCGATGAGCTCGCGCGCCACCTCTCGCAGCTCCAGCTCGTCGCGGACGATGGACTTCTTCGTGACGCCCTTCGAGGTGCCCTCGGCGACCGGCTTCACGAGGAGCGGGAACGAGAGCTCCCGCGGCAGCCGCTCCTTGCCGGTGTGCATGACCGCGTAGTCGGGCGTGAGCACGCCGTGGGTCCGGACCATTCGCTTCGCGAGCGCCTTGTCGAGCGAGACGGAGAGCGCGGCGGGATCGGACCCGGTGTACGGGATGTCGAGCAGCTCGAGCAGGGCGGGCACCGCCGACTCGCGGTTCCGGCCACGGAAGCCCTCGGCGATGTTGAAGACGACGTCCACCGGCGTCGCGGCCAGCACGAAGGGGAGCTCGGTGGTGGCCTCGAGGTCCACCACCTCGTGGCCGTAGCTCGCGATGGCCTCGCGGATCGCCTGGAGCGTCTTGGGCGAGTCGTACTCGGCCTCCTCGTCGCCCTCGCCCGTCGGCTCGGGGTTGACCCGCTTCACGTTGAAGGTGAACCCGACCTTGAGCCGCTCGGTGCGCTTCGGCCGGCCCCGCCGCCCGCGCGGCTCGGCGATGTTGAAGCGGCGCGTGGCGCTCTCGATCACCGCGCCGAGCACGGCGTCGGCGTGGAGCCCCTCCAGCGCCGCGGAGGCGTAGATGCCGGCGCCGGGCTCGAGCGAGGGCAGCGCGTTGATCTCGAGGAAGTAGATGGCGCCGTCCTCGCCGAGGCGCAGGTCGATGCGGCCCAGGTCGCGGATGCCGAGCTGGCGGTACACCGTCTCGCAGAGCTGCTGGATGCGCTCGGCCTGGCTCCGCTTCAGCTTCGCCGGCGCCCGGACGGAGACGTAGCGGTCGAGCTTCGTCTTGAGCTCGTAGTCGTAGATGGCGTAGCGGCGGGTCGCCGCGGCGGCCTCGTCGATGACGTACTCCACCGGCTGGAGGACGCCGTGGCGCTCCGGCGCCGCCGCCTCCAGGTACGGCACCGTCACGTCGCGCCCGACGATGAACTCCTCCACGAGCAGGCCGGCGGGGTAACGGCGCAGCGCCTCGCGCACCACCTCGTGCAGGCGGAGCGAGTCCTCGACCACCGAGTCCTGGGTGATCCCCTTCGAGCTCCCCTCGAAGTTCGGCTTCACGATGACCGGGTAGCGGAGCGCGTTGGGCTGGAGCTGGCGCGCCTCCTCCACGTACTGCCAGCGGGGCGTGGCGACGCCGTGCTGGGCGAGCACGAGCTTCGTGAGCTGCTTGTCGAGCGTGAGCGCGAGCGCGTAGGCGTCGGAGCCGGTGTACGGCATCCCGAGCTCGTCGAACAGCGCCGGGAAGAAGGCCTCGCGGAAGCGCCCGCGGCGGCCCTCCGCGGTGTTGAAGATGAGGTCCGGCCCGAACGCCTCGAGGCGCGCGACGGTGCGGGACGCGGGCCCGGAGACCTCGAGGCGCTCCACGCGGTGGCCGAGCCGCTCGAGGGCGGCGGCCAGGGCGTCGACCGTCTCGCGGGTGTCGAACTCGGCCTCCTCCTCGGAGTCGGACAGCCGGAGGTTGTGCGTGAGCGCGATGCGCATCGTGGGCCGGCTCCTGGGCGGCGGGGCGTGGGACGCGGGCGACGTCTAGGCCGCGGAGCGCGCGGCGCCGCCCCGCGTCGCGCTCGCCGACGGACCGGGCGGCGCGGGCGTGGCGGCGAGATCGGGCGCGACCGCGTCCCCCTTCGCGAGCACCTTGCCGTCCACGACCTGCGTGTCGGCGAAGATGTCCCCGATCCGGACGCCGAGGCGGTCGGTGTAGATCATGTACGCCTCGAAGGCGACGATCGGCACGCCGGCCACGAAGAGCACCGGCCAGAGCAGCGGCACGGCGTAGAAGATCGCCACCAGCGCGAAGGGCGCGTTGCGGAGCATCGACTCGCGGTAGCCGGCCGGCGCCCGGCGCGGCACGACGACGGTGCGCACGCCGAAGATCTTCTTGCCGATGGACTGGCCGGAGAGGAGCCCGTCGGCCACGAGCAGGTAGAGCGCCGCGAGGAGCGGCCCCACCTGCGGCGAGGTCTGGGCGAGCACCAGCGCGAGCGTGAAGTCGGCGAGCCGCGCCAGGCCGCGGAGCGACAGGTCCGCCTTCGGGTAAGGGCTGCCCTCTCGCCGCGCGTCGCGCATCCGCTAGGAGCTCCCCCGCACGAAGAACAGGTACGCCATCGCCGGCCGGTGCGAGCCCTCGCGCATGACGAAGTGCACGGACTCGAAGGCGAAGCCCTCCTTCGTCCAGCGGTTCAGGGCGCCCTCCAGGCTCTCCTCGCCGACGGGCGAGACCTCGACGACCTTGTAGGAGGCCGTCCCGCCCGGCTCGACGCCCCGGAGCGCCCCCGGCGTCACCGCCGCTTCCCCGTGAGGAGGCCGGCCGCCTCCTTCGCGTAGTAGGTGAGGACGAGGTCGGCGCCCGCGCGGCGGCAGCAGAGCAGCGTCTCGAGCACGACGCGCGCCTCGTCGATCCAGCCCCGCTCCGCGGCGGCCTTGATCATCGCGTACTCACCGGAGACGTGGTACGCGGCCACCGGGAGCTCGAACCGATCGCGGACGAGCCGCACGATGTCGAGGTACGGGACGGCGGGCTTCACCATCACCATGTCGGCGCCCTCGGCCACGTCGAGGGCGACCTCCCGCAGCGCCTCCCGCCAGTTGCCGGGATCCATCTGGTAGCCCTTGCGGTCCTTCGGGATGCCGGCGCCCTCGCGCGGCGCGCTCTCGGCCGCGTCGCGGAACGGACCGTAGAACGCGCCCGCGAACTTCGCCGCGTACGACAGGACGGGCACGTCCCCGTACCCCTCGGCGTCGAGCCCCTTCCGGATCGCGGCCACCCGGCCGTCCATCATGTCGGAGGGGGCGACGATGTCCGCGCCGGCCTTGGCGTGCGCGACCGCCTCCTTCGCGAGCAGCGGCAGGGTCGCGTCGTTGTCGACCCCGAGGTCCTGGCCGGGACCGCCGGCCCGCGGCGCCTTGAGGATGCCGCAGTGGCCGTGGTCGGTGTACTCGCACATGCACACGTCGGTCATCACGACGAGGCCCGGGACCTGCGCCTTCAGCGCGCGGATCGCCTGCGGGACGATGCCGTCCTCGTCGTACGCGCCGCTGCCGATCTCGTCCTTGTGCTCCGGGATCCCGAACAGGATCACCGAGCGGACGCCCGCCTCGTAGCCGGCCTGCGCCTCCGCGACGAGCTCGTCCACCGAGAGCTGGAAGACGCCCGGCATGGACTTGACGGGGTTGCGCACGCGCTTGCCCGGGAGGACGAACAGCGGCCAGACGAGGTCGTCCGGCGCGAGGATCGTCTCGCGGACGAGGCTGCGCAGCACCTCGTTGCGGCGCATGCGGCGGGGGCGGTCCTGGGGGAAGGGCATGGCGTTTTTCTATCGCAGACGGCGGGTTTCGACAAAGCCGGCGGCCGCGCTACGGCCGTTCCCGGGGGTTCACCTCGCGCATGACGAGGCCGCTCTGGAGCCGCGGATAGAAGAGCGTGCTCTTCTGCGGCATCGTCTCGCCCTGATCGCCGATCGCCTCGACCTGCCACATGGGCGTCGGGTTGAGGAGGAAGCCGATCTGGTGCTCGCCGGACAGCACCCGGTTCACCGCCTCGCCGGCGTCGCGCACGTAGGTGAGGTTCTCCTGGTTCTCCTGGGCGTGGGGCGAGAGGCCGAGGAGGTGCTGGAACACGATCGAGTGGAGCACCGTGACGTCGAGCGCGCGCAGGGTCTCGTTCGCGGGCAGCTCGGCCTCGGAGAGGTCCACGTCGTCGCGCAGCGTCACCACCCGCGCCTTCTGGTCCTCCGCGGAGACCACGAGGAAGGTGCTGGCCTTGCCGCCGTGCTCGGCGAGCTTGGAGATCGCCCAGGCACGCCCCGCCGGCCGCCGGATGTCCTCCGGCAGCGTCTCGATGGTGAAGTAGCGCGCGAGCCCCTCGAGGAAGCGCGCGGCGGAGAAGCCCTGGAGCCCGAACAGCAGCCGGTGCGTCGGGAAGAGGAACAGGCCCGGATCGTTCATCGGGCAGAGGAACATGAGGATGTAGTGGTGCCCGCCGTACTCGGGGAGGCCGGGGTTCGCCTCCTCGAGCTGGCGCTGGTAGACGAGCGCGGTCTCGTACCGGTGGTGGCCGTCGGCGATGAACACGCGCTGGCGGGCGACGAGCTCGGCGAGCGCCGAGACGTGCGCGGGGTCGTCGGTGCGCCACAGCCGGTGGTGCACGCCGTCGTCCGAGTCGGTCTCGGCGACCGGCTCGGTGGCCGCCGCCGCGTCGAGCGTCCGCTCGGTGACCTGAGCCTCGTCGCGGTACAGGCCGAAGATGGGCGAGAGGTTCGCCCCCACGTGGCGGAGGATCTCGAGCCGATCCGCCTTGGGCGCGACGAGGGTCTTCTCGTGAGGGACGATGATGCCCTCCCGGAACTCGTGCAGCCGCACCGCCGCCATGAACCCGCGGCGGCGCAGGTGCCGCCCGTCCGGCGCCCAGAAGCTCTGCTCCAGCGGGTAGAGCGAGGGGGTGGGATCGCGGCGGAGCACGTCGTCCGCGAGCCAGCGGCGGAAGTACTCCGCGGCGCGCGTATAACGGTTCTGGCCGGGTCCGTCGCCCTGCCGCTCCTCCCCGAGCGTCAGGTGGATGACGTTCTGCGGGCTGCGCCGGAGCAGGTCGTCCCGCTGCTCCTGCGACACGAGGTCGTAAGGAGGAGCGATGAGCTGACCGAGCTCGCGGCCTCGGGAGGCCGCGTACCGGATGCCGCGGAACGGGGCGATTTCCGCCATGGGGGTGGGACGCTAGATCACCGCCCCGCGGGGTGCAAGGAGCCCGAGGTGACGGGGCGCGCGCCCTCGTCGCGGGCCCGGTCACACGGCCGCGCAGGCGGCCTGCACCTCCTCGAAGGGGATGACGCCGTCGCGCACGAGCCGCACCCGCTCGCCCACGACCTCCACGATCGTGCTCGGCCGCCCCCCCGGCGTGCTTCCTCCGTCGAGCACGTGGTCGATGCGCGCGACGAGCGATGGCGAGAGCTGCGCGGCGGAGCTGGGCGGCGGGTCGCCGGAGAGGTTCGCCGAGGTGGACACGATGGCCCCCCCGGCCTGGCGGGCGAGCGCCCGCGCGAGCTCGCTGCCTGGCACCCGCACGGCGACGGTGCGCGACCCCGCGGTGACGGCCGCGTCCAGGCCGGGCAGCGCGGGCAGCACGAGCGTCAGCGGTCCCGGCCAGAAGCGCTCGGCGAGCCTGGAGGCGAGGCCGTCCAGCCGGGCGACCTCGCGCACCTGGTCCGCGTCCGCCGCGAGGAGCGGCAGGGGCTTCCCCTCCGGACGGAGCTTGGCCCGCGCCAGGCGCTCGAGCGCCGCCGGATCCCTCGCGAGCGCGCCGAGGCCGTAGAACGTCTCGGTCGGGTACGCGACGAGGCCGCCGCGCCGCAGCACCGCCGCGGCGGCGGCGGCGCGGGACTGGAGCTGGTGGGGGAGCGGCACGGCGGGAAGATATTGCTCGCGCGGGGCGCCGTCAGCGCGCGCCGCGCCGGAGCAGTACGGCCGGGATGGTGCGCGCCACGATGCGCAGGTCGCGCCACAGCGACCACTCGTCGATGTACGCGAGGTCGAGCTCCATCCAGCGCTCGAACTCCACGTCCGAGCGGCCCGAGACCTGCCAGGTGCAGGTGATGCCCGGCTTCATCGACAGGCGCCGGCGCTGCCACCGCTCGTAGCGGCGCACCTCCTCCGGCAGCGGCGGGCGCGGGCCGACGATGCTCATCTCGCCCTTCAGCACGTTCCAGAGCTGCGGCAGCTCGTCGATCGAGGTGCGGCGGATGAACCGACCGACGCGGGTGACGCGGGGATCGTCCCGCATCTTGAACACCGGGCCGTCCGCCTCGTTGCGCGGGCGCAGCCCGTGCAACTCGTCCTCGGCGCCGACGCGCATCGAGCGGAACTTGTAGAGCGTGAACTCGCGGCCGTTGAGGCCCATGCGCCGCTGGCGGAACAGCACCGGCCCGGGGGAGTCCAGCCGCACGGCGAGCGCCACGAGCACCAGCACGGGCGAGAGCAGGACGAGGCCGAGGGTGCTCAGCACGACGTCGAAGGCGCGCTTGCCCAGGAGCGGGATGACCTCCTGCGGTCCGGACGCGATCGACAGGAGCGGGATCCCGTCGAGCTCCTCGATCTCCAGCGGCGCGTCGAGCGCGGGGAACAGGTCGAGGGCGATCTTGGCGGGCACGCCCTGCTCGCCGCACAGCGCGATGGCCTCCTCGACGTCGCCGAGGCGATCGCGCCCGACCGCGAACACGACCAGATCCAGCACGTGCAGGTCGAGGATCCGGCCCATGTCCTCGATCTGGCCGAGCACCGGCGCGCGGCTCCGGGCCGGCGCCTGGGCGTCCACGATGTAGCCGCAGAACCGGAAGCCCCACTCCGGCCGCCTCGAGAGGCGCCGCGCCATCGCCGCCGCCATCGGGCCGCTGCCGACGACCGCGAAGTTGCGGGTGTTGCGGCCGCGGCGCCGGACGGCGTGCGCGGTCGTCCGGAGCACGACGCGGCTCGCCGCGAGGAGCGCGAGGGACGCCGCGAGCCAGATCGCCACGAGCAGCCGCGAGAGCTGCTGATCGTGGGCGACGAACGTGGCCGTGCCGAGCAGGAGCGCCAGGGTCGCGACCGCGCGCGAGAGGCGCCACAGCTCCTCGAAGAGCGAGCGGGTGCGGTAGGCACCGTACACCCGCGAGGCGGCCGCCGCCGGGCTCCAGAGGAGCAGCGCCGCCGCCACCCACGCGAGGTAGCGCTCCGGCGCGTAGAGGTCCGGCAGCGTCCCCGGCAGGGCGCGCCGGGTGACGTAGGCCAGGCCGAAGGCGGAGCACAGCAGGGCGAGATCGAGCGCTCGCAGCCCGCCGGCCACCGCGCGTGCGCGCTGCTTCAGCATTCAGGCGACCCGCTCCGACCGGTCGGGGCCCTCGCGATCGGGGTCGCCGCGCCGCGCCGCGAGCCGCGCCTCGGCCGAGATGCTCCTCGTGTGGCGCGTCGGCACCCAGCGGCGCTCCCCGCTGCGGACGAGCCCGCGCACGAGGATGGGGAGCCAGGTCGAGTTGAACAGCGCCGTGTAGACGTACCGCGCCAGCTCCCGAGTCCGCATGCCCTCCGCGCGCATCGCGGCAGCCGGGAGGATCGCGTAGCAGGGGAGGAGGACCCCCCAGGCCGCGAGCGGGACCGAGAACCACGCGGCCGCGGGCCAGCCGGCGAGCGCGGCGAGCGCGTGCGCGGCGGCGACGCCCGTCGCGAGGACGGCGACCGCGGAGCGCGAGGGCTGCACGCACGCGATGGCGCCGTCGAGCGCCGCGTGGTCCGCGCGCCGGAAGGCCCTCGCCAGCAGCGGCAGGAGGTGCCGGCGCGCCACGTCCCAGCGCCCCTGCATCCAGCGCGTGCGCTGCGCGTTCGACGCCTGGAGCGTGAGCGGCTTCTCGTCGAAGGTGACGGCGTCGTGCGCCCACTCCACCCGGATGCCCTCGCGGAGGAGCCGCATCTGCAGCTCCGCGTCGTCGGTCACGCAGGCGGGATCGGGCGGGAAGGCGCGCAGCGTGGCGACGCGGATGCAGTACCCCGTGCCGCCGAGCGCCGCCGACATGCCCACGTTCTCGCGCGACAGCTGGAAGAGCCGCGAGGACACCGAGTAGCCGGTCGAGATGGCCTTGGTCACCCAGCTGTCGTCCGGGTTCTTGGTGTCGAGGTAGCCCTGCACGACGTGCGCGCCGGCCGCCAGGCGCGCGTTCATGACGGAGAGGAAGTTCGGCGTCATGACGTTGTCCGCGTCGAACACGCAGACCGCGTCCGGCGTCCACCGCAAGGCCACGCGCTCGAGCGCCCAGCGGAGGGCGTAGCCCTTGCCGGTCTGCACCGGATCCGTCCGCTCCAGCACCTCGTCGGCGCCCGCGGCCCGGGCCCGCTCCGCCGTGTCGTCGGTGCAGTTGTCCGCGACCACCACCAGGCGGAACATCCGGCGCGGGTAATCGAGCAGCGTCAGCGCTCGCACGGCCTCGCCGACCACCGCCGCCTCGTCGTGGGCCGGTACGAGCACCACGAAGCGGTGGAGGGGCGCGACCGCGGGGACTCTCCGGCGCGGGAGGAATCCGCACAGGGCGACGCCGAATGTATACGCTCCGAGCGCGAGGAGCACCCACTCGAGCGCGTGCAACAGAATCATCCATTCCCCCAGGCAGCGGCCATTCGTGAGGCCCTGACGCCAACCAGCCGCCTCGCGCGACCTGCGACGACCGCCCGTTGCGTCCCCAAGTCCTTATATCCTCACGGCGATACTCTTGGTAACGTCTGGGCTACATGCGCATCCTGATCGTCTTCGGCACCCGGCCCGAGGCCGTCAAGCTGGCCCCTCTCATACACGATCTGCGCCAGCGCCCCGGCGCCGATGTGGAGGTGTGCCTCACCGGACAGCACCGCGAGATGGTGACCCAGGTGGTCTCCTTCTTCGGGGTTGACGTAGATCACGACCTGGAGATCATGCGGCCGAACCAGACGCTGTCCGACGTCGCGGCCCGCACGCTCACGGGGGTCGATCGAATCCTCGAGTCGCGCCGCCCGGACTGGGTGATCGTGCAGGGCGACACGAGCACCTGCCTCGCCACCGCGCTCGCCGCCTTCCACCGCAAGGTGCGGGTGGCGCACGTCGAGGCCGGCCTGCGCAGCGGCGATCCGCACGCTCCCTTCCCGGAGGAGATGAACCGGGTGCTCACGACGCCCATCGCCTCGCTGCACCTCGCTCCCACCTCGCGCGCCAAGGCGAACCTGCGCGCGGAGCGCGTCCCCGAGGACCGCATCCGCGTGGTGGGCAACACCGGCATCGACGCGCTCCTCCTCGCCGTCCAGACGCTCCGCGACAGGGGGCTCGACGCGACCTACGGGGCGCGCTTCCCGTTCCTCCGCCCGAGCCGGCCGCTCGTGCTCGTCACCGGCCACCGCCGCGAGAGCTTCGGCCAGCCGTTCGAGGAGCTGTGCGAGGCGATCCGCGACGTCGCGACCGGCGACGACGTGGACGTGGTGTACCCGGTGCACCTCAACCCGAACGTGCGCGAGCCCGTGTTCCGCATCCTCTCCGGCCTGTCGAACGTCCACCTCGTCGAGCCCGTCGAGTATCCGGCGCTCGTCTGGCTCGCCCAGCGGAGCCGCTTCATCCTGACGGACTCCGGCGGCATCCAGGAAGAGGCCTCGGCGCTCGGGAAGCCGGTGCTCGTCATGCGTGACGTCACCGAGCGGCAGGAGAGCGTCGAGGCGGGCGTCTCTCGCCTGGTGGGGACGAGCCGCGAGGTGATCCGCGAGGCGTGCAACTCGCTCCTGCGCGACGAGGCGACGTACGCGCGGATGGCGCGCCGGGTGGACCTCTACGGCGACGGGAAGGCCAGCGCGCGCATCGGCGACGCCCTGGGGCTTCCGCCCTCGGGCGCCTCGCGGGAGTGGGCGGCGGCCTGAGGACCCCGACCGGCAGAGCTCCCGTGCGCGTCGGCATCGCCTTCACCTGGCTGCGGCCGGATCGCCTCGCTGGACCGGAGCGCCACGCGATCGGGCTCGCCCGCGCGCTCGCGGCGCTCGCGGCCGGGGAGATCGTCCTCTTCACCCGCCCCGATCCCCCTCCGGCCATCGCGGAGCTCGACGTCGAGCAGCGCCCCGCGCCGCTCCGCACGCGCGTCGCGCTGGACCAGGCCTGGCTCCCGCTCGCCGCGGCGGGCGCGCGCGTCGACCTGCTGCACTCGCCGGGCTCCCCCACCCCGCTCCTCTGGCGCGGGCGCTCCGTGGTGACGATCCACGACGCGACGCCCTGGCTCGAGCCGGACGCGCTCCCGGTGGACCAGCGCTGGTACGCGCGTCCGCTCTATCCCCAGGCGCTCGCGCGCGCCGCCGCGGTGTTCACCCCGTCGAACGCCGCGCGCGAGGACCTCGTGCGCGCGGCGGGGGTGCCGCGCGAGCGCGTGCACGTGACGCCGAACGGCGTCGACCCCGTCTTCTTCGAGGCGCGCGCGCCGGAGGGCCCCCGCGCGCCCTACCTGCTCGCGGTCGGGACCCTCGAGCCGCGCAAGAACCTGCCCGTGCTGCTCGACGCGCTCCGCATGCTGCGGCGGGAGGGCCGGGATCTGCAGCTCGTCATCGCGGGGAGGCGCCCGCTGACCCAGTCCCTGCCGCTCGGCGATCTCGCGCCCCATGTGCGGCTCGCCGGGGCGGTGCCCGACGTCGATCTGCCCGCCCTCTACGCGGGGGCGGCTTGCTTCGTCATCCCCTCGGTGCGGGAGGGCTTCGGGCTGCCGCTCGCCGAGGCGATGGCGGCGGGCACGCCCGCGGTGGCGAGCGACATCCCCGCCCTGCGGGAGGTGGGTGGCGAGACCGTGCGGTACGCCGCCCCGTCGGATCCGGAGGCGTTCGCGGCGGCCATCCGCGCGGCGCTCGACGACCGGGAAGGCTCGCGCCTGCGCGCCGCCGCGGCGCGCGGCCGGGCGCGGCGGTTCCGCTGGGAGGACACGGCGCGGCTGACGCTCGAGGTGTACCGGCGGGTGACGGGGCGTCGATGATGCGCGCGCGCCGGGCGGCGTCCGCGATCGTGGGGCGCCGCCGTCGCAGCGAACCGAGCGCCGAGCGAGCCGCCGTTCGTCGCCCGCGTCCCCCGGAGCGGTGTCAATGGACCGGCACTCGTGGCAAAGTGCGCACTGCATGAGCGCTCCCGTGACCTCTCCCCCTTTTGACCGGACGAGTTCGCCAGGCTCCTCCCCTCGAAACGATCGTCGCGAGGAGGCGACCGCGCCCCGCGATCGCGACCACGCCAAGGGGCTCGAGGCGGCGCTCGCGGAGGCGCGGCTCGCGCTGGTGCGGGAGCGCTCCCGCTCCCTCCAGCTCCGCCAGGATCTCCAGCGCGTCGAGGAGCGGCTGCAGCGCACGGAGGCCGAGCTCGAGGGTATCCAGGCGAGCACCGCGTGGAGGGCGGCGCGGATCTACTACCGTGTCCGGGACGACTTCTGGCCGCTGCGGGTGGCGCACCGCGCCGCCCGCAGGCTCAAGGCCCGGCTCGGCGGGCTTCGCAGCGCGGTCGCGCAGGCCCGCTCGCTCCTGCCCAACGGCGGAGGCCAGCTGACCGGCCTCACCCTGGGGCGCCGCGACCGCGTGAGCGTCGTGCTCCCGGTCTACAACCAGGCGTCGATGCTCGCCGAGTCCATCGAGAGCGTCCTCGGCCAGACGTACCGCGATCTCGAGCTCATCGTGGTGAACGACGGGTCGACGGACGGCGTGGAGTCGATCCTCGAGCGCTTCGCCGACGACCCCCGCGTCGTCGTCGTCACTCAGCCGAACCAGAAGCTCCCGTCCGCCCTCAACAACGGGTTCGACTTCGCCACCGGCGAGTTCTACACCTGGACCTCGGCGGACAACGTGATGCTGCCTCGCCAGCTCGAGGTGCTCGTGGGGTATCTCCGCGCGCACCCGGAGCAGGCCATGGTCTTCTCCGATTACCAGGCGATCGACGATCGCGGGCTTCCGCTCGACGACGCCTCCTTCCGCCCGCAGAACCAGGACCCGCACGATCGCAGCCGGATGAGGCTCCCGCGCGAGGTCACGGTCGCGAACCTCCACCGAAGCGGCGACAACTTCATCGGGGCCAGCTTCCTCTATCGGCGCGACGCGGCCCGCGTCGTCGGCGCTTACGCGGAGGACACCTTCGGCGGGGAGGACTACGACTACTGGCTCCGGGTCCACGCGCTCTTCGGGATCGGCCACGTCGACGAGGTGCTCTACCGGTACCGCGTCCACGACAACACGCTCAACGCGCGCGCGAGAGAGCTGCGCATCGGGGAGAGCGTTCGCCGCCTGCTCGAACGGCACGGCGAGCGGCTCGCGTTCCTCGCGTCCTCGCCGTCGTGGCTGCAGCTCGGCCTCGAGATCCCGGGGGCGCGGCCCGCGGCCGCCGGCGAGACGGCCGACATCGTGGCCTACCCGCTGTCGCGCGCGGGCGATCCCGCCCTGCGCGAGCCCGCGGACGCGGGCCGCTCACTGCGCGTCTGCGTCGTGGACCTGCCGCTCGACGAGGTGGACGAAGCGGTGGCCGCGCGTGCGGATCTGCTGTTCGTCATCGACCCGATCGTCCAGGCGCACCTCGATCGCGAGCTGCCGGGCCGCGCGTTCCTCCTCGATCTCGCCCGCGATCCCGCGCTCGCCCGCCGGATCGCGAGCCTGCGCCTGTTCGAGAAGCGCAGCGCGCATCCGGGTCGCCAGCCGGCCGCCCGGGTCCTGCCCGTGCGCGAGCCGCTGCGCGTCGGCTTCCAGGTCGACGGGATGGACCGCGGCGGGCTCGAGCAGATCGTCTCGGATCTCGTTCGCAACGTCGACCGGTCCCGAGTGCTTCCGACCCTGCTCGTTCACGCCTCCGACTGCGGCACCGCCGGCCGCGCGCTGAGGGAGAACGGGCTGGAGGTCGTCGTCACGGGGCGCGACGAGCGACGGCTGGTCGAGGCGGTCCGGGAGCGAAATCTCCAGGTGGTGAACCTGCACCACAGCGTCGCCGGCCTCTCCGCCTATCGCGACCTCGGCGTAGCGACCGTGTACACCGTGCACTCGAGCTACGTGTGGCTGGATCCGCTCGCCCGGAGGGCGCGCGCCGAGCGGCTGCGCTCCGTCGATCTGCATCTCGCCGTGTCGCCGCAAGTCGGGCGCTTCTTCGAGGAGACCTTCGAGGTGGATCCCCGGCGGGTCCGCATCGTGCCGAACGGGCTCGATCCGAGCGAGCTGGAGGACGCCCACCGGGCGTCCCGCGAGGGCCTGGGCCTCTCCGAGACGGACTTCGTCTTCCTGCAGGTGGGGTCGTTCTCGCCCAACAAGCTGCAGCGCACCACCGTCGAGGCGTTCGCCCGCGTGTGCACCGGGGTGCCGGAGGCTCGGCTCGTCCTCGTCGGGAACGCCTTCGATCCCCGCTACGCGCGTGAGGTCGAGGACGCCGTCCGCGCCGGAGGATTGACCGACCGCGTACGTATCCTGCCATGGGGAAGTCGCGATTCGATCGCAGGTCTCATGGGCGCCGCCGACTGCTTCGTCCTCCCATCGCTCGTCGAGGGGTGGAGCATCGCGGTCATGGAGGCCATGTACTTCGGCCTCCCGCTCGTCGTCTCCGACGTGGGATCGGCGCGGGAGGTGATCCGCGACGGCGACATCGGGATCGTCATCCCGTGCCCCTACGAGCGGTTGTCGGAGCTCACCCTCGAGCACCTCGTCGCGCTCGGGGAGCGGCCGCCGGAGGAGTACGTCGAGGTGCTCGCCGCGGCGATGCGCGAGGTGGCGCTCCACAGGGACGTCTGGCGGGAGCGCGGCGCGCGTGGCCGTGACAAGGTGACCGGTCCGTTCCACGTCCGCGCGATGGCGGACGCGTACGCCCGCGCCTACGCCGACGCGTACCGCTGGCTGCGGAAGACCGGGGCGCGGCGCGCCTGAGCGCCGGCGTCCGGACGGCGACGTCGGGCTCACTCCGGCGGCGGCGCAGGGGTGGAGCGGACCGCCCGGGCGGTGAGCGCGTCCCGCTCGCCTCGAAGCGCGTCCCGCTCCGCCGCGAGCGCGCGCCGGTCAGCGGCGAGCTCGGCGGTGCGCCTCACCGCCGCCTCGATCGCGGGATCGAGGCGCAGCGGCCTCCCGTCCGCGCCGCTCCGCGCGTAGATCGCGAGTGCCTGATCTCCCGCCCAGAACGAGCCCGGCATGCCCGCGCAGCGCGCGATCCGCAGATCCACGAGCTCGAACCCGCCGAGGGTGAGCGGGAAGCTCTCGAGCTCGAAGGTGAACGCGTGCTCCTCGATCCGGTCGCGCTCCTCGAACGGCACGAGCACGATCGCGTACCGGGTCACTCGCGCCAGCATCGACGAGAGCACGCCCCACGGATCGGAGAAGTGCTCGAGCGTGTTCGACGTGAAGAGCACGTCGTACTCGCGATCGAGGCCGGAGACGGACACGGCGAACGAGACGCCGGGGTGCCGCGCGCGCGCGCGCGCCACCGCCGTCGGGGAGACGTCGACGCCCGTGGCGCGTCCTCCCCACGCGGCTGCGAGCGCGGCGGTGCCCTCTCCCTCACCGCAGCCCCAGTCGCACACGCTGGCGCGGCGCTCCCGCAGATCGTCGCGGACGGACGGCGCCACGAGCGAGAGCGCCAGCTCTGCGAAGAAGCGCGACTGCTCGGGCCCGTGCCGCGTCTCCCAGTCTCCGCTGGCGAAGCGCGCCTCCCAGTACTCGGGCGAGTTCACGGGAGGTACCGTCATCGCGCGGCTCGCGCCCCTCACCCCGCCCGCGTCGCCGCGTGGGGGACGAACCCCTGGAGCTCGCGATAGCGCGCGATCGCGGGCACCGGGGCGCCGTCGAACTCGACCCGGCCGTGGTGCAGGACGATGACGCGCTCGCAGAGCTCCTCCACCTGGTCCATGGCGTGCGAGACGTAGAAGATGGTGCACCCCGCCTGCTTGATCGCCCGGATCCGGTCCATGCACTTCGCCTGGAAGCGCTCGTCGCCGACGGCGAGCACCTCGTCGATCATGAGGATCTCCGGCTCCACGTCGACCGCGATGGCGAAGCCGAGCCGCGCGTACATGCCCGAGCTGTAGTTCTTCACCGGCATGTCGATGAACTCGCCGAGCTCGCTGAACTCGACGATGCGATCGAACTTCTGCGCCATCTCCTTGCGGGAGTGGCCCATGAGCGCGCCGTTCAGGAAGACGTTGTCGCGGCCGGTGAGCTCCGGGTCGAAGCCCGCGGCGAGCTCGATCATGGGCGACACCCGCCCCCGGACGTCCGCCCGTCCCTCCGAGGCGCGGAGCACCCCGGCCGCGATCTTGAGGAGCGTGCTCTTGCCGGAGCCGTTGTGGCCGATGAGGCCGACGGCCTCGCCCGGGCCGACGCGGAAGGAGACGTCGCGCAGGGCCCAGAACTCGTCGGCCGTGCGCAGGTGGCGGAAGCGGCCGAGCACCGCCTCCTTCAGCGTCGTCACCCGCTCCCGGTACATGCGGAAGCGCATCCCGACGTTCTCGAACGTGAGCGAGCCGGACATGGTCAGAAGTTGTGGATGTGGCGGTGCTCGGACCGCACGAAGAAGGTGCCGCCGACGGCGAGCGAAGCGGCCGCGGCGAGCACCGCGAGCCCCAGGGTGGACGCGGGCGGGATCCGCCCCTCGTAGATGCTCATCTGGAACACCCGCACGATCGGCGAGGCGGGGTTCAGCGCCAGCGCGGTGCGCAGGAGGGGGTGCAGCCCCTCGAGGAACGACGCCGGGTAGATCACCGGCGTCACGTAGAACCAGATCTGGAACAGCACGTCGATCAGGTGGCGGACGTCCCGGAAGAACACCGACAGCGAGCTGAACAGCAGCGCGAGCCCCGTCGTGAACGCGGCCGCGAGCACGAACGCGAGCGGGACGACGAGCCACGACACCCCCGGTGGACGGCCGAGCGCCACGGCGAGGAGCGCCAGCGCCGGGAGGGAGAGCACGGCGTCGGTGAGCTTCGAGCCCACGGCCGCGAGCGGGTAGACCGCCTGCGGGACGGCGACCTTGCGGATGAGGCTCTGGTTCCCGAGCAGCGACATCGAGGCGGAGACGGATCCCACCGAGACGAGGGTCCACGGCAACAGCCCGGAGAGGAGGAAGACCGGGTAGCCCTCGATCCCGATGCGCATGATGGTCGAGAAGACGAGCGTGTAGACGATCATCTGCAGCAGCGGGTTGAGGAGCGTCCAGAGCATCCCCACGGAGCTGCGCTTGTAGCGGACCTTGAGATCGCGCGCGACGAGCAGCATCAGCAGCTCGCGGTACTTGAAGACGTCGCGGACGGAGCTGGCCACGGCGCTCGTGCGTGGTGCTCCGGGCCGCTCCTCGATCGTGGCTCCGCTCACGTGTGGACCTCCCGCGGCCGCGCGAGGACCGCGGCGACGCCGATGGCGCAGCCGAACGCGAGCGCCGGCTCCGCGGTCCAGAACACGTCGTGCACGACGGAGTTGATCGCCAGCGCGACGAGCACCGCGAGCCCACCGGCGGCGCCCGCGCGGCCGAGCGCGTCTCCGGTGCGGCGCCAGCGCACGAAGGCCATCGCGAGCAGCGCGAACCAGGCCACGAGCGCCCCGCCGAGGAGCGGCCCGCCCTCCGCCACCGAGGTGAGCAGCGCGTCGTGACACCAGGCCTGCACTCCGAAGCCGGGATCGCGCTGCTGCCAGTATGGCGCGGACCAGCGCGGCAGCGCGCCGTACCCCACGCCGGTGAGCGGGTGATCGCGGATCACGTCGGCGCAGACCAGCCAGATCGTCGCGCGTCCGTTGCCGCCGCTGGCGGAGCGGGTCTCCTCGAGCCACCCCCACGCCATCGGAAGCAGCGGCGTCGCGGCGAGCGCCGCGGCGGCGGAGACGGCGAGCGCCACCCGCCGGGCGCGCCGCTTCATCGCAAGGGCGACGACCGCCGCGGCCGCCAGCGCGAGCCCGGCCCACGCCGAGCGAGCGCCAGAGAGGAGGACGGCGGCGGCCGACGCGGCCGCGGCGAACGCGAGGAACCCGCGCGTGCGACGGGCGACCGGCGCGAGGGCGGCCATCGTGCCGGCGAGGACGGCGACGGGCGTGAGCGCGTGCGCGAGCCGGGTGTACCAGCTGAAGAAGCCGACGACCGGGAAGCGCTCGGGCGCGCCGGGCGCGAACGGCAGGCGGTGCGCCTCGGGCAGCGGGTGGGCCCGGAACCCCAGCGCGTGCATCGGATCGATCCCGGTGCGGACCTGCACCCAGGCGAACAGCGCGGGCGCGAGCGCGGCCGCGCTCCACACCACGAGCACGAGCAGCGCCGCGCGGCGCGCGCCGTCCGGCCCACGCTCCGCCCCGCCCGCCTCGAGCGCGAGCGCGACGAGGAGCGGGGTGAGCAGGTAGCGCCAGTGCAGCGCGGTCGAGGTGGACCTCGGCGGCAGGCCGGTCGCCCAGGCGACCGCGACGGAGGCTGCCGCCGCCCCCGCGAGGAGGAGCACGGGCAGCGCGAGCCGCGGCGCCGGCGGCCGCTCGCCGAGGGCCCACAGCCCCGCCACCGCGCCGGCCGCGACCGCGAGCCCGATCTGCATCCCGGCGATGGAGATCGGCAGGAAGGCCGCGTGGGCGACGACCCCCACGAGCGCGGCGCGCCCGAGCAGGGAGCGTACGAGCCCCCCGTGCCGGGCCTCGTCACCCGGACCGACCGCCACCTCGCCCCCGCGCATGAAGCCCAACATTATTACACAACCCCTCGGAGCGCCTCATCGGCGGAGCACGAGCGCGCCACCGCTACCCCGCCCGCCTGACCGCGAGCGCGCCCACCACCAGGAACACCAGGTTCGGCGCCCAGGCCGCCACCCAGGGCGCGACGTGGCCCGACAGCCCCATCGCCCAGGTCACGCCCTGCGTGCCCCAGAACAGGAGTGACACGCCGACCGACTCGACGAGCGCGGCGGCGATGTGGCCCTTGCGGTTGCGGCGCAGCGCGAGCGCGAGCGCGAGCATGGCGCCGGGGACGCCGGCGAACGGGTACGCCAGCCGGTTGTACCGCTCGAGCTGGAGCTCGGCGACCGGGAGCCCCAGCCGGCGGCGGATGCCGATCTGCGACAGCAGCGTCTGCCAGCGCATCTGCGTGGGCCTCCCGGGCACCACCGCGAAGGCGTCGGGCGGCTCGGGGAAGTCGTAGCGGCGCGAGGCGGCGCGCTCGACGCGGACGGTCCCGTCCGGGAGGAAGGTCCGATCCTCGACGTGCTCGAGCAGCCAGCGGTCGCCCTCCGGCCGCATGCGCTCGGCGTCCACGCGGCGAACGAGCCGGAACGCCTCCGACACCTCGAGCACCGTCACGTGCGCGAACCCGCCCTCCGGCGAGGTGCCGCGCAGGTGGTACACGCGCCGCCCGTCCCCGCCGCGGAACCAGCGCTTCGGCTCGCGCGCGGCCTCGAACCGCCGTCGGTCGCCGCCGCGCCCGAAGCGGAGCGCCTGGATCTCCTCGGCGCGCTGCGCGGCCTCCACGCCCCACAGGTCGTGGACGAGCAGCAGCGCGCCGCCGGCGAGGAGCGTCACCGCGACCACGGGCACAGCGAGCCGCCAGGGCCCGAGCCCCACCGCGCGCATGGCCGTGTACTCGCGCGTCCGCCGGAAGGTGGAGACCGCGATGCCGGCGCCGAGGATCATCGCGGCGGGCGCCACCTGGCGCACGACCACCGCGGCCTTGTTCACGTACAGCTCGAGCACCGCCGGGGCCCAGCCCGGGCCGGTGAACGCCGCGGAGTTGTCGACGAAGTCGACGGCGAGGAAGATCGCGACGACCCCCGCGAGGGCGCCGACGAACGCGTTGAGGGTCCGGCGCGCGACGTAGCCGAACAGGATCAACGCACCGCCCCCGTGCCGCGGCGGACCTGCAGGGCGATGAGGGCCAGGGCGATCGCCGAGAGGACGAGGGTCGGCAGCTGCAGCGCGAGCGGCGCGGGCAGCACCCCGCGCTGGGCCATCACCTCGCCGCTGCGCAGCAGCAGGTAGTGCGCCACCACCACGAGGAAGGTCGCGCCCACCCCGAAGGCGCGGCCGGCCCGGCGCGAGGCGCCCAGCGGCACGGCGAGGAGGGCGAACGGGATCACCGCGAGCGGCGAGGCGATCCTCCGGTGGAGGCTCCCCTCGGCGCGGCGCGCGGCGGCGGCGTCGCCCTTCGCGCGCGCCTCGGCCACCCGGGCCTGCAGCCCCGCCAGGTCGTCGCGCCCGGTGCGGGAGACCGCGTTCCGGTCCGAGAGCGCGGTCCCGAGCCCGAGCACGACGTCGGCGCGGCGGAAGGTGGCGAGCACGTACTCGTCCGCGTCCACCTGCTCGCGGTGGACCTCGCCGTCGTCGAGGACGAGCCGCATCTCCTCACCGGCGCCCACCGGCTCGAGCCCGCCGGCGCGCGCGAGCGCGAGCACCGGCGCGGCCGGATCGGACCGGTCGCTGATGAGGACGTTCCCCCACCGGCCGCCGTGGACCCGCTCGGCGTAGAGCGTGTAGCCGGGGATCTGATCGTAGAAGGTGCCGGGGCGGACGTCGTTCATGACGTTGCGCTTCACGATCTCGTTCAGGCGCAGGCGCGCCGCGTCGAGGCTCCTCGGCACCACGTCGAGCGACAGCCAGAGCCCGAGCCCCGCCACCGCGACGCCGATCGCGAGCGGCACCGGCACGAGGAAGGCCGGCGAGAACCCCGCCGCGCCCAGCGCGACCACCTCGCGATCCTCCGCGAGCCGACCGACCCCGAGCACCGCCCCGAGGAGGAACGCGATGGGCAGCACGTACCCGAGGAAGTAGGGCAGCAGGTACAGCACCACCGCGCCCACGTCCACGAGCGACACGCCCGAGCCGAACAGCACGTCCGCCTGGGCGAGGAGCTGCGTCGCGAGCAGGATCTGCGTCAGGAACAGCAGGCCCGCCGCGAACGGAAGCAGGATCTCCTTCGCCAGGTACCGGTGGAGCAGCCGCAAGCCGTCAGCCCTTCGGCGCCGCCAGCTTCGCCTGGAGCGCGGCGTCCTTGGCCTCGACCTCCTCGGCCATCTTGCGGCGCTGCACCCGCACGCGCTCGGCGACCTGCGCGTCCGTGCGGGCGACGATGCGCGCGGCGAGGAGCCCGGCGTTGCGCGCGCCAGCCTTGCCGATGGCGAGCGTGCCCACCGGCACGCCCGCGGGCATCTGCGCGGTCGCGAGCAGCGCGTCGAGCCCCTTCAGGTCGCTCGCGGCGAGCGGCACGCCGAGGACCGGCAGCTCGGTCTCCGCGGCGCAGACGCCGGCGAGGTGCGCCGCCGCGCCGGCGCCGCAGACGATCACCTGCACCCCACGGCCGGCGGCCTCGCGCGCGAGCTTGCCCGTTCGCTCCGGCGTGCGGTGCGCGGACGAGACGTGCACCTCCGCCGGCACCCCCAGATCGTCGAGCGCCTTCTTCGCCTCCGACATGACCTCCCAGTCGGAGTCCGAGCCCATGAGGATCAGCACCTTCGGGTCCATCACGCCCTCTTGCCGATGTCCGTGCGGAGCTGCATGCCCCGGAAGCGGATGCGCGCCGCGGCCGCGTATGCGCGACGGGCGGCGTCGTCGAGCCCGTCGCCGAGCGCGCACACCGTGAGGACGCGTCCCCCAGCGGTCACGACGCGGCCGTCTCGCGCCCGCGCCGTGCCGGCGTGGAACACCTGCACGCCCTCCTCGAACGGCCCCGCGAGGCCGTCGATGGCGTCGCCCGCCGCCGGCTTCGCCGGGTAGTTCTCTGCCGCGAGCACCACGCCCACCGCCGCGCGGCGGTCGAACTCGAGCGTCACGCCGGAGAGATCGCCCTCCGCGGCGGCGAGGAGCGCCGGGACGACGTCGCTCGTCATGCGGAGCAGGATGGGCTGCGTCTCGGGGTCGCCGAGCCGCGCGTTGAACTCGAGCACGCGCGGGCCGGCGGGCGTGAGCATGAGCCCGGCGTAGAGCGCGCCACGGAACGGACGGCCCCGCCGGGCGAGCTCTCGCACCGCGGGGAGCAGCACGTCCCGCTCCACCATCGCCTCGACCTCGGGCGTCACGGTCGGCGTGGGCGAGAAGGCGCCCATGCCGCCGGTGTTCGGGCCGCGGTCGCCGTCGAAGATCCGCTTGTGGTCCTGCGCGGCGGCGAGGAGGCGGACGCGCGCGCCGTCCGTGAAGGCGATGCAGCTCGCCTCGGGCCCCTCGAGCCGGTCCTCCACCACGACGCGGGCGCCGGCGCCGCCGTGGACCTTGTCCACCAGCATCGCGCGGAGCGCCTCCTCCGCCTCGCGGAGGTCGGCGCAGACGACCACGCCCTTCCCGGCGGCGAGCCCGTCCGCCTTCACGACGACGCGCCCGCCGCGAGCCCGGGCGAACGCGAGCGCGGGGTCGAGGTCCGAGAAGGTGCCGTGGCCCGCGGTCGGGATGCCCGCCGCCTCCATGATCTCCTTCGCGAAGGCCTTCGAGCCCTCGATCTCGGCGGCGGCGGCGCTGGGGCCGAACGCCGGGATCCCCTCGCGGGCGAGCCGATCGGCGAGGCCGGCCACGAGCGGCGCCTCGGGGCCGATGACCACGAGGTCGATCTGGTTCTCGCGCGACCAGTGCGCGATGCCCTCGACGTCCAGCGCGTCGAGCGCGACGAGCGTCGCGACCTCGGCGATGCCGGGGTTGCCAGGGGCTGCGAACAGCTCGCGGACGAGCGGGCTCCGCGAGATCTTCCAGGCGAGGGCGTGCTCGCGCCCGCCCGATCCGACGACGAGGACGCGCATGGAGACCCGGGCTTATAGCACGTCCGCGCCCCGCGGCGGGGCGTCGCGGCGGGCGGGCGGGGCCGTCTCCCGGGCGCGAAAAGCGCCCTCGCCCTGCCGCGGCTCGTCCGCCAGGCCCCCCGGGCGGAGCCTCCGGGCGGGCTCCCCCGCCCCGATCGCTCAGTGCCGGAAGTGGCGCATCCCGGTGGCCACCATCGCCACGTTCGCCGCGTCCGCGGCCTCGATCACCTCGGGGTCGCGCACCGAGCCGCCGGGCTGGATGATGGCGGTCGCGCCGGCCTTGATGATCTCCTCGACGCCGTCCTTGAACGGGAAGAAGGCGTCCGAGCCGACCGTCGACCCGACGAGCTCGAGCTGGGCCTTCATGACGGCCGTCTTCACCGACTCGACCCGGCTCGTCTGCCCGCCCCCGATGCCGACCGTGCGCTTCTCCTTCGCGAAGACGATCGCGTTCGACTTCACGTGCTTCACGACCTTCCACGCGAAGAGGAGATCCTCCCACTCGGCGTCGGTCGGCGCGCGCTTCGTCATCACCTTGCAGTCGTCGCGGCGGATGGCGCCGAGATCGCGGTCCATGACGAGCAGGCCGCCGGGGATCGAGCGGAGCTCGCGGAGCTCCTCGGGCCGGCGCGTCCAGCTCGTGCGCGGCTCGGCGAGCCGCGGCGCCTCGAGCAGCCGCAGGTTCTTCTTCGCGCCGAGGGCGGCGCGCGCGGCCTCGTCGTAGCCGGGCGCGATCACGCACTCGAGGAAGAGATCGGTCAGCTCCTTCGCGGCCGCGGCGTCGACGGGGCGGTTGAGCGCGACGATGCCGCCGAACGCGGAGACCGGGTCGCACGCGCGGGCGCGCGCGAACGCCTCCGCGGGCGTCTTCCCGAGCGACACGCCGCAGGGGGTGTTGTGCTTGATGACGACGCAGGCGACCTCGTCGTGCTCCTTGACGGCGGCGAGGGCCGCCTCGAGGTCGAGGAGGTTGTTGTAGCTGAGCTCCTTGCCCTGCAGCACCTTCGCGAAGGCGACCGTCGGCTCGTCCGGCTCGCGGCCGGCGCGGTAGAAGGCGCCCGCCTGGTGGGGGTTCTCGCCGTAGCGGAGGTCCCCCGCCTTCGAGTAGACGGCGGCGAGCGTGGCGGGGAAGCGCTTCGCCTGCGCGTCCGTGCTCTCGCGCGCCGTGAGGAACTCGGAGATGGCGGCGTCGTAGGCGGCCGTGTGGGCGAAGGCCTTCTTCATGAGCTCGAAGCGCGTCTGATCCGACAGCGCGCGCGAGGCCTCGAGCTCGGCCGCGACGCGCTCGTAGTCCGCGGGGTCGACCACCACGCCCACGTGCGCCGCGTTCTTCGCCGCGCTGCGCACCATGGTCGGCCCGCCGATGTCGATCTCCTCGACGCAGTCCCAGAACGGCTTCCCGGCCGCGACCGCCTCGCGGAACGGGTAGAGGTTCACCACCACGAGGTCGATGGGGGGGATGTCCCGGGCCTTCACGTCGGCCTCGTCGGACGCGAGGCCGCGCCGGTAGAGGATGCCGCCGTGCACGCGCGGGTGGAGGGTCTTCACGCGCCCGGCCAGGATCTCCGGAGCCTGCGTGTAGTCACCCACCGAGACGACGGGCACGCCGGCGTCGGCGAGCGCGCGCTGCGTGCCGCCGGTGGAGAGAATCTCGACGCCGAGCGCGGCGAGCCGCTTCGCGAACGGGACGAGGCCCGTCTTGTCGGAGACGGAGACGAGAGCGCGGCGGACCATTTCGAGCACCTCCAGGAGGGGGTGCCCTTGTAGCCCGCGGCGCGCGCCGTTTCAACGGGTGAGCGGCGGGTCCCGCGCCGTCGCGGCGGGCGGCCGCGGCCGTCCCGCCACCGTGATGGGCGTCAGTCCAGGAGGTCGTCTGCCCCGCAGGGGGGCGACCGCGGCTCGTCCTCGGCGATGGTCCGCAGCTTCGCCAGGCCGCGCGTCTCGACCTGGCGGATGCGCTCGCGGGTCAGGTTCATGATCGACCCGACCTCCTCGAGCGTGATCCCGCCGCGATCGGCCACGTCGAGGGCGCACGTCTCGTCGAGCTCCCAGACCTCGCGGTCCGGGAAATTCAGCTTGATGGACCCGGTGGCCGGGTTCACGTCGAGATAGAGGTGGTGCTTGCACGCGATGAACATGCACGGCCGCGGCCCGTTGGCGCAGTCGGCCCGGGAGCGCGGCCGGCTCGCCTCGATCTCGCGGATGGTCGCGTCGAGCTCCGGGTCGACGATGCCGAACGCCCGCTGCCGACGGAGCTCGCGCGCGATCTCCTTGCGAGACATCGTCTTCGATCGGCGCCGGCCGCGCTTGCCGTCGGCGTCGAGCTCGTCGTCTGCGTCCCCCGTCGCGTCGTCCACCGGGCCGAGCAGCAGCTCTTCCCCGTCGTCGCGCGCCTCGTGATCGGACCGGACCTGCGGCTCGCTCCGCTTCGCTTCGCTCATCCCCTGCCCTCCCTTACCCACCCAGCGGCGCCCGAGCGCCGCACACCGTCCACCAGGGCGCCGGGCCGGCGCCGGCGATCGCTACGCCCCGAAGGCCTCCCCCGGGACCGTCGCGACCGCGCCTCCCACCTTCTCCAGCCTCTCCAGCGCGCTGCGCGCCTCGCGCTCCGCGCGTGAGAGCTCCTCCTCGAACTGCTTGCGGCGCGGGTGCTCCCGCGCCTTCTGCGAGAGCTGCGCCACGAGATCCGTGAGCCCCTTCTCCACGTCCTCGAGCTGGTTCCGCACCGTCACGAAGCTGCCGCGGATGTCCTCGACGGTGTAGCCCTCCGCCATCATCCGCTTGATGAGCGCGATCCGCCGCACCACCGAGACCGGGTAGAGCCCGGTCGAGCCGGTGTGCTTGCCCTTGCGGCCCACCCGCCGGCTCCGCGGCAGCAGCCCCATCTGCACGTACTTCCGGAACGTCGAGGCCGAGAGCCGCGCGCCCTTCGACTCGAACAGGCGCACCACCTCACCGCTGGTGATCCCACCCGCGCGCTCCCGCTCGACGCGGGCGATCTCTTCGGTTCGGAGGTACTCCACTCGTGTCATGGATCGAAAATCTTCTTTTGGAAACTTGATTTGGAAAGTAGTCCACTGAGTGCCGCGAGTCAACCGGCACCTGGGCACCCGGAGGGAGCGGCATCGGGTCGCAGGGGTGGGACTGGAAAGCGACCGAGGGTCACGAGCGCGGTCGCGGTCGCGGTCGCGGTCGCGGTCGCGGTCGAGGTCGAGGTCGAGGTCGAGGTCGAGGTCGAGGTCGAGGTCGAGCCGGGGGCGAGGCCCCACAACTCGCGCCGCGGCCCACGCCCTTCGACTTCGCGCTGCGGCGAGGCCGCGTCGCTACAGGGTGACCGGCCTCAGGAGAGTCCGGCGGGCGGCGCGTCGCTCAGCGCGCCCGAGGCCGCGCGAGCACCTGCGTTCGCCGCCCCGGAGCGACGTCGATCACTCGCGTGTCGGCGCCCTTCGGGTGCTCCACCCGCACGCGGTAACGGCCGGCCGGGAGCCGCACGTCGAGCGGCGTCTCGCCGACGCGCACGCCGTTGACGAAGACCGTGCCCCAGGGCACCGCGTTCACGCCCAGCACCCCATGTCCCGACGACGCCGGCGGCACGGCCAGGCCGTTGAGGCGCGCCGCGATCCGGAGCGTCTCCACGGCGGGCAGCGGCGCGAGCTCGGAGACACGCGCTGGCGGCGCGGCGGGCTCGAGCTGGGCGGGCGCCGCGAGCACCGGCGCGGCCTGCGGCGCCGGCGTGGGCGCAGGCGACGGACCGCCGGCGCCGGCCGGCGGGGGCGTCCGCTCGGGCGCCGCGGGAGCGTGCCCCGCGGTGTCCGTGGACGCGGCGCGGGACGCTGCGCTCCCGCCGCGGAGCAGGAGCGCTCCGGCCAGCAGCGCGGCGGCGGCCACGACCGCGATCGCGATCGCCACGGGGCGCGAGCGCCGCGACCGGCGCGCCTCGCCGGCCGCCGGCGGGACGGTGCGCGTCGCGGCTTCCTCGTCGTCCCCCCGCGCGCTCGCCTCCGCGGCGAGCACCGCGGCGGCCGGAGCGGACACCCGCGTCGCCCCCGCGACCGGCTCGGCGGCGACGGGCACCGGACGCACCCGCGTGCGTTCGGGCGGCCGCGCCGCCGCGGGACCCTCGGGCCAGAGGCGATGCATGAAGGTCCGCAGATCGACGTCCGCGGCCGAGCGCGTGATGCGGAGGAGCACGTCCGCGAGCGCGCGCGCCAGGTCTTCCGCGGACCGGGTCCTCCGCGCGGGATCGCGCTCGAGCGCGCCGAGCACCGCCGCGTCCAGCTCGGGCGGCACCTCCTCGTTCCAGGCCGACGGCGGCGACACCGCGGCGTCCTCGAGCACGGCCCCGAGGGTCGCCGCCTCCGACTCGCGCGCGAACAGGCGGCGGCCGGCGCACAGCTCCCAGAGGACCACCCCCAGCGCGAACACGTCCGCGCGGGCGTCCACGGCCTCGCCGCGCGCCTGCTCCGGCGCCATGTACGCGAGCTTCCCCTTGAGCGTGCCGGGCGCGGTGAGCCCCGCCTGCCCCATCGCGCGCGCGATCCCGAAGTCGGCGAGCTTCACCTCGCCCTCGAACGACACGAGCACGTTGTGGGGGGAGACGTCGCGGTGGACGAGGCCGAGCGGGCGCCCGCCCTCGGACAGGCGGTGCGCGTAGGCGAGCGCCTTCGCGACCTCGGCGCCGAGGTGCACGGCGCGCGCGAGGCCGAGCCGCTCGCCGCGCTCGCGCGCGCGCTCGACGACGCGGCCGAGGTGGTGCCCGCGGACGAGCTCCATGGCGATGTAGTACCGACCGTCGACCTGATCGAACTCGAAGACCTGGACGACGTTGGCGTGCCCGAGGCGCGAGGCGAGCCGCGCCTCCTCGATGAACATCCGGACGAAGTCGCCGTCCGCCTCGTGCTCGCCGCGCACGAGCTTCAGCGCGACCTCCTTCACGACCCCGGCCGCGAGCGACACCTCCGCGCGCCACACGTCGGCCATCCCGCCCGAGGCGAGCGGCTCGAGGAGCCGGTACTTGCCGAACGGGCGCACGCGCCGCGGATTCTACGGTGCGTGTCGTGTCACGAAAAGGAAAGGGCGCGACCGGAGAGCCGGCCGCGCCCGAGGGGTGCGTGACGGTGGGATGGCGGAGGCCGCTCAGCGGCCCCGGCGGCGGCGGAGCGCCAGCCCCACGAGCGCGGGGAGCGCGAGGAGCGCGCCCCCGCCGAACCCGCCCGCGGAGCCGCAGCCGCCGCCCTGGACGCGCGGGAAGTCCGGCATGCCCGGCACCTCCGGCATGCCCGTCGCCGTCGCGAGCGGCTTCCCGCCGAGCGCCAGGATCTGCATCGCCAGCGCCTCGCGGGCGGCCATCACCCGCTCCGGCTCGACCTCGGTCTGCCACGCGGAGGGGAAGAGCTCGCGCGCGATCTTCGCGGCCGCGTCCCGCTGGCCCGCGTCGGCGAGGAGCTTCAGGTACTCGTAGTCCTCCATGCCCTCGCGGATCATCTTGAGCCGGATCGAGGCGACCGGGATGTCGGTGGACCCGCCGATGCGCGCCGGCGTGCCGGGGTAGAAGAGCGTGCCGTCGCCGTTGCCCGAGAAGTCCCACTGGTTCGACCACGCGTCGTGGGTGAACGCGAACGCGGTCTCCCAGTACAGCTCGCCCGTCGCGTCCTCGAGGAACGAGATCCACTCCATCGCCCGGTTCCGCACGGCGGAGGAGTCGATCATGTAGCTCGGCCAGCCGGTGTTGTAGCGGTCCCACTCCGAGGGGTTGCCGATGTTCACGGTCCCGCCGCAGCCGTGGCTCATGCAGCTCTGGTAGAGCCAGAGCTCCTTCTTCTCGGACTTGGCGAGGAAGCCGTCGTACTTCGCCCGGTTCTGGCCCAGGCTCCCGGCGCCGGGCCTGTCGTCCATCCAGTTCACCACCGGGACCATGATGTCGATCTCGTCCGCGACCCCGTGCTCCTCGGCGTCCCAGATCTGCGTCGTGACGAGCGTCCTGAACTCCGGATCCGCCTCGTGCACGGCCTTCGTGCGCTGGGGGAGCTCGTCCCAGCTGCAGGTGAGGGGCGGCTCGTCGCAGGTGTAGTCGAAGAGACGATCGAACCAGCCCTTCGCGCGGAAGTGCTCCGCCCAGCGGCGGTGCTCGTCGACCGACGTCTGGTTGCCGACGTACTTCACGGTCGTGAGCTTCGCGCCCGGGAGGCGGGTCTTCGCCGTGCCGTCCACGAGGGGGGCGTAGTTGCGCTCGAAGTGGTCGAAGTCGCCGTGATAGCCGTCGTCGGCGACGCCCGAGAGGGAGACGCGGTGGTCGAGACCGAGCGCCGCGTAGCGCGCGCGGATGGAGGCGTCGGTCTCCGGCGACACGCCGTGGCCGCTCGGGATGAGCCCCCAGGACAGGCCGAAGTGCGTCTTGAGGGAGGCCGTCGAGGGCAGCTCGAAGTCCCACACCGTGAGCATGACCGGGATCTTCGCCTCGCCCTCCTCGGAGGCGATCGTCACCTCGCCGAAGTGGGTGCCCGGCTTCGCGTCCGGTGGCACGCGCACCTCGACCCAGATCGCGCGGCTCTCGCCGGCCGGGACGTCGAACGGGAACGCGTTGCGCTTCTCGCCCACGACGTCGTCCACGTCGGGCACGAGCGCGTCGGGCCACCGGCCCGTCGCCCCGTCGAGCGCGGAGGCCGTGTGCACGTCGATGGCGTCGACGCGGTAGAGCTTCACGTCGTCCACGACGCCCGCGCCCTCGAGGCTCGTCGCCCGAGCGGACACGCCGCGCGCCGGGCCGGTCACCACCACCTGGAAAGCCTCGAACTCGTTGCGGGCCGCCGCGATGCGCGCCTCGGTCGTCTGGCGCGGCTGAGCGTCGGGCCGGATCTTCTCCGTCGCGCCGGCCACCCAGACGTCCGCGGCAGCGGCGAACAGCGGGGCGGTCGAGAGGGCGGCGGCGAGGAGGGCTCGGCGGGGACTCATCGTTCGGGGCTCCTTCCCGTTCGGGTTTCGAATCCGGGAACGGAGGCCCAAGCGAGCGAATTTCTCGCCCCCTGGTGAGGGAAGGTGCCGCGGAGGGGGCGTGGCTCGGACGCCCACCCACGCCATCCGACGCCTGGCGCCAGGGTGAGCGGAAGCCCACAGCGAGCTCGCCTGCTCGCGATCTGAGCGCGGCTCTAAGGCGATCCGTGGGTGCCTGCAGCCTGGGCGCGCGCGCAGGGCGGGCCCTGCTCGCACGGGCGCCTTCCAGGCGGTGCCCAGGCCGTGGCGAATTTGGGGTCGCTTCTAGGGAGGGACGCGCCGCGACGGGCCGTCCCGAAGAAAGCAGCGCGCCGCGAGGCCGTCGGGCCCCGCGGCGCGCGGTACGCGGGCGGACCTACCGCCCGGTCATTTCAGGGTCGAACGCGGCGTCACTCTCCGCCGTGAGGCGCCGCCGGCGCCACGGGGAGGGGCGGCGGACGCGCCGCTGGCCGCGGGCGCCCTCCCGCGGGCAGCGGCGGAGGCCGCGATGCCGCGGCGGGGGTGGGCCGGGCGGGGACCACCGCTGGCGTGCGCTCGAGGAGATCCACCCGGGCACGCACGCGGTCGAGCCGATCGAGCGACGCCGCGAGCGCCTCGTCGAGCCACTCGTCCACCGCGCGCCGCTCGTCCGCCGCGACGATACGCCCGGCCGCCCGCAGGGTGTCCCAGACGGCGCGGTGCAGGAGCTTGAACTCGCGCGCGACGCGCGCCCCCTGCGCGCCCGAGCGGACCAGCACCGCGCACCGGTGCAGGGCGTCCTCACCGGACCGCACGCGGGATCCGTCCCCGCGGAGCGCGAGCGCCATCTCCCTCAGCAGCGGGCCCACCGCGAACCCGATCGCAGGCTCCCCGCCGAGCTCGCGCTCGGCCGAGCCGCGCCACGCCGACGCCATCTCGCTTCGATGCTCCTCGATGAGGAGTCCCACCGCCACCGCTGTCACGCCCCGCCCTCCCGTCGCCTTCGAGATCCTCGGCCCGGAACCGGCCGGACCCCTCGCATCGAGATAGCAACGGACCTGCCAGCGCGAACCTCCCCCTCGGCGCCCGACCGATCGCGGGCGTGCCCGCCGCAAGGGGAAACGGATTTCCCAAACGGTGAAGTGCGAGCGCATCCGCGGAACTCCGGCGCCCAGCGGCTCGCCACGTTCGCGGGGCCCCGAGTCAACCGCTCGTCCACCGCCCAGGCAGGCGTGCCGCCGGTGGACGGACGGCGTGCACGCCGGGTCACGGGAGCGGGCTCGCCCGACCGCTCGCAGCCAGCGCGAGCGAGCACCCCCGGCGCACGGCCCCCCTGGCGTGCTAAGTGACGCTCATGCTCGCCGCGCTCCTCGCCCTCGCGATCGCCACCCCGCCCCCGCCTCCGGCTCAGGAGGCGAGCGTGGACCGCAGGCTCGCGATCCTCGGGGCGATGCAGGCCGAGCTCTCCCGCTCGATGCAGCGACTCCGCATCGAAGGCTACGAGGCCCCGTACTTCGTGGCGTACCAGCTGAAGGACGTGACGCGGCACGAGATCGGGGCGCGCCACGGCGCGGTCTTCGACGACGACTCCCGCCGAGACAGGACGCTGTTCGTCGATCTGCGCGTGGGATCGTACGAGTTCGACTCCTCCGCGCCCGACGAGGGACCGTTCCTGATGGCAGGCGAGGGGCCGAGCTGGTACGCCCCCAAGGAGGCGCCGCTCGAGGACGACACCGAGGCGCTGCGCAGCGCCCTCTGGCTCGCGACCGACGAGCGGCTGAAGGAGGCGCTCTCCTCGTACTTCAAGAAGCGCTCCCGGGACGTCTACCGCCAGGACGACCCTCGTCGAGCGCCGAGCTTCACCCGCGAGGCGCCCTCCCGCGCCGTCGAGTCGCCCCGCCCGTTCCCGCTCGACCGCGAGCGGTGGAAGGCGATCGCCCGCGAGGCCACCGCCCGCTTCCGGGCGCACCCCGCCATCTTCGACGCCTCGCTGCGGATCGTCGCCGAGAAGCAGATCCGCTGGTTCGCCTCCAGCGAGGGATCGGCCCTCGTCACCGAGCAGACGATCTACGGCGTCCACCTGCAGGCGGTGACGCGCGCGCCGGACGGGCAGCTCCTCGAGGACGGACGCGACTTCTACGCCCGCGCCGAGGCAGCGCTCCCGTCGCCCGAGGAGCTCGGCCGCGCGGCGCAGGCGGTCATCGGCGAGCTCGAGGCGCTCCGCAAGGCCCCGGCGATCGATCCCTACACCGGTCCCGCGATCCTCGAGCCCGAGGCGGCGGGGGTCCTGTTCCACGAGGCGGTGGGCCACCGGCTCGAGGGAGAGCGCGTCGACGACGACAAGGAGGGTCAGACGTACAAGGGACAGGTCGGGCAGCGGATCCTCCCCGCCTTCCTGTCGATCGTCGACGACCCTACCCTCGACTCCGCGGGCGGGACGGCGCTGAACGGGAGCTACGCCTTCGACGAGCAGGGCGTGGCCGCGCAGCGCACGGTGCTCGTGGAGGACGGCCGCCTCGCGACGTACCTGCTCTCGCGCAAGCCGGTGCGGCCGTTCGAGCGATCGAACGGCCACGGGCGCAGCCAGGGCGCGCGCAGCCCGATGGCCCGGATGGCGAACCTGGTCGTGGAGTCGCGGCGCGCGGTGTCTCCTGACGAGCTGAAGCGCCTGCTCATGAAGGAGGCCCGCCGCCAGGGGAAGCCCTACGGGCTGGTCATCCGCGACATCACCGGCGGTAACACGAACACGATGTCGTACGGCTACCAGGCGTTCAAGGGGACGCCCCGGCTCGTGTACCGCGTGGACGCCAGGACCGGCGCGGAGGAGCTCGTGCGCGGCGTGGAGCTCGTGGGCACGCCGCTCGCCAGCGTGAACAAGGTGATGGCGACGTCACGCGACGTGAAGACCTTCAACGGCTACTGCGGCGCGGAGAGCGGCTACGTGCCGGTGGCGACGGTCGCGCCCGCGGTCCTCGTCGGCGAGATCGAGCTGCAGCGCGTCGCGCGCGCCAGCGAGCGGAGCCCCATCCTGCCCGCGCCGTGGTCCGAGGCGGAGCGGCCGGCCGCGCCACCGCGGGCGCCGGGGGTGGCGCCGTGAGCCTCCCCCTCCCCGTCCCCACGCTCGACTCCGTGCTCCTGAAGCCGCGCCGCGCCGCGCTGGACGCGTTCCTGCGCGCCGGCTGGGCGACGTACGCCGCGCAGGGTGGCCTCGACGCCGAGCGGCGGCGGCTCCTCAACGTCGATCTCTCCGAGCCCGACGTGTGCTTCCTGAAGGACGGCGACCTCGAGGCGGTCGCGCACGTCGAGACGGATCGCGCCGGGCTGGTGACGCTCGTGGAGGTGGTCGGCGCCGAGCCGGCCGACCCGGTGCGCGTGTCGCTCGCGCTGCTCGGCGCGGAGGGTGGCGCGCCGCGGACGGGCGGCGGCGGCGACGCGCGCGAGTGGGTGTGGGGCCCCGAGTCGGGCGCGACGCTCGAGGTGGAGGGCGAGCCGGTGCGGCTGTGGATGTGCGCGGAGCGCGCCTACGGCGACCGGCTCTGGCTCGTGGCGAGCGTCGTCCGGCGGGCCTGAACGAGCCGACGCGCGGTCACCGCTCCCACCCGCGCCAGACGACGTAGCGGCGGAACTCCGCCGCGAAGGCGGCCGGCTCGATGCCGACGCCTTCCCTGAAGGCGGACGGGAAGCCGCGCCCCGCGGCCATCCCGTCCAGCACGGCGCGCACGCGCGCCTCGCCGTAGCGCGCGACGAGGAACGCCACCGCGTGGTGCGCGGCGCCGTACACCACCTCCGCGCGGCCGAGGTACAGCGCCTCGGACTCCGAGAGCGGGTCCGCGCCGCCGCCGGCCACGCCGGCGTAGTAGCCCGCGAGCGCCGCGAGATCGCCGTGCCGCTCGGCCTGGCCCGCCGCGAGGCTCGCGAGCCCCTCCGTGAACCAGCGCGGGATGCCCTTGTACATCCAGGTCTGCGCGTCGCCCGCTCGCTGCCACATGGCGCAGTGCGCGAGCTCGTGGGCGAGGAGCTCCGCGACCCGGGCCCGGCGCGCGCCGAGGAGCCCCCACGTGCGCGGGGACTGCAGGTCCACGGTGGCGTAGCGCGCCCAGGCACGCAGCCAGGGGTAGCCGGGGCGCGAGGCCGCGCGCTCCAGCGCGGCGTGGCTCGGGTGGAGCGCGATCGTGACGGGGACGGCGAGCGCGCCGAAGCGCTGCGCGCGCGGCGCCGCCTCGGCGAGCGCGTCCGCCACGAGGCGCGCCGCCCTCGCGTCCGCGGCGTCGTGGACGATGCGGAACCGAGCGCCCCCCGCAGCGACGTCGAGGACGCGCGACCCGCCCGAGATGGGCCCGGGGAGCGAGCGCGGCGCGCAGGCGGCGAGGAGCGCGAACGCGACGGCGAGCGCGGCGCGGGGCACGCCCTCGTGTACCGTTCAGCGCGACGCCGGCGCAAGCGCACCGGCGAGGCGGAGGAGGAGCGGCGCGAGATCGGTGAGGTCCCGCACGCCGTCGAGCGCCCCGGCCGCCCGCCCGAAGCCGAGCACCGGGACGGGTGCGCGGGTGTGGTTGCGGATCGACAGGTCCTCGACGTTGCCGTGGTCGCTCGCGACGACGAGCGCGTCGTCCGGCCCGAGCCCGCCGACCAGCGCGCGGAGGAAGGCGTCGATGCGGTGCAGCGCGTCGAGGGCGGCCTCCATCGAGCGCGCGTGGCCCGCCTCGTCGGTCTCGAAGAACTCGACGAGCGCGAGGTCCGCTCCGGCCGCGAGCCCCCGCAGGATCTCCGCCGCCTCCTCGGGGCCGCGCTCCGGCAGCCCCGCGCCGTGCGCCCGCGCCTGCCGCCCGGTGAGATCGTGCGTGAGGGCCCGCCCCGCGCGCGCGTCGGCCCAGGTCCGGAAGCGGAACCCGCCCGCCGCGTACGCGAGGGTGGTGGCCCCGGCGCGCGCGCGGCGGCCGACGCGCAGCGGCTCGGGCTCGCCGTCCGCCTCGAGCCCGAGGGCGCGCAGGTAGGCGAGCGGGTACGCGTTCGCGAACACCGCCGTGCGCCCGGCCGCGGCGAGGGCGCGGAACAGCGAGCGGGCCCGGAGGAGCTCGCGCAGCGGCGCGTTCGGGAACCCGAGCACGTGGCGGCCCACCTGCGCGGGCGCGTTCTCGCCCGTGAAGATCGTCGTCTGGCCGGTGGCCGATTGCGGGCGGCCCGGGACGCCGAGGCACGCGTCGGCGAGGACCGCCCGCCCCCCCGCGGGCAGCGGCGATCCGCTCCCGTCGGCGAAGCGCGAGAGGAGCAGCTCGGACCGGGCGAGCGGGTTGCGGTCCGGATCCGGGAGCCCGGCGCCGACGCCGTCGACGAACACGAAGATCACCGCCACTCCCCCGTCATAACGCGGCGGCGGAGCGCCGGCGCCCCGGGAGCGCCCCACCCGTGCATGTGCGAGACGCCGGCCCGGCCTGGCGCTATCCTCCGCGCGCCCTTCCTCGCCCGAGCACCATGCCCCGCCTATCGACCTTCGAGCCCGACTGCACCATCTTCCTGGACGGCCAGCCCATCCCCGCGAGGCGAGGAGAGCCGATCGCCGCCGCGCTCCTCGCCGCGGGGCGCCCGCTCGTCTCGCGCAGCGCGAAGTACCACCGCCCGCGCGGTGCGTTCTGCCTCGCCGGCTCGTGCGGCTCCTGCCTCGTGCGCGCCGGCGGGCTCCCGAACCAGCGCGCGTGCCGGACGCCCTGCCGCGACGGCCTCGCCATCGAGACGCAGAACGCCGTCCCGAACGCCGCCCACGACGTGCTCGGGGTCATCGACCTCGCCTACCCGCACGGCCTCGACCATCACCACCTCATGACGTGGAGCGGCCTCGCGAACCGCGCTGCCGTCGCGTTCTCGCGCCGGCTCGCCGGCCTGGGGAGGCTCCCCGACCCGGAGGCGCTCGACGCCGAGCGCGCCCCGCCCGCCGCGGAGGAGCGCGTCGAGGTGCTGGTCGTCGGCGCCGGCCCCGCCGGCCTCGCCGCTGCGGAGGCGCTCGCCGGCGCCGGCCGGCAGGTCCTCGTGGCCGACGCGGAGCCCGCCGTCGGCGGCCGCCTGCGCTGCCGCTACGAGCTCCCCGGCGAGCCGGACCTCGCCTGGGCCGAGCGCGTCGCGACCCGCGTGGCGGCGGCGGGCGGGGAGGTCGCGCTCGGCACGACGGTGCTCGGCCTCTGGCGCGACGGCGGCAGCCCCCTCGCCGCGCTCGACGCGGACGGGCCGCCCCGGCGACTCCGCCTCGTCCGGCCGCGCCGCGTCGTCGTGGCGACCGGCGGGCACCCGCAGCCGCCAGCGATCGAGAACGGCGATCGACCGGGGGTCTACGGCGGCCGAGGCCTCGCGGTGGCGCTCGCCGAGCACGGCGTGCTCCCGGGACGGCGCGCGGTCGTCGTCGGAGAGGGCGCCGAGCCGGAGGCGCTGGCCGCGCGGCTGGCGGCGGCCGGGGTCGAGGTGCGCCGGCTCCCGCGGGCGGACGGCGCGCGGGCGCTCGGGCGCGCGCGGGTCCGGGCGATCGAGCTCGGCGGGGAGCGGATCCTCTGCGACGTCGTGGCGGTGGCGACGGCTCCGGCACCCGCCGCGGAGCTCGCCCGCGAGCTCGGGGCGGAGGTCGCCCTCGACGTCGCCGCGGGCGTGTTCCGGCTGAAGGTCGCGGCGGACGGCCGGACCGGCGTGGACGGGCTCTTCGCGGCGGGCGAGGTGACGGGGGAGATGGACGGGGCGCGCGCGGCGGAGTCCGGGCGGCGCGCGGGGGAGGCAGCGCGGTGACCAAGTCCATCGTCTGCGCCTGCGAGGACGTGCTCGTCGAGGAGGTCCGGCGCGCCTTCCTCGCGGGCAATCGCGACCTCGAGTCCGTGAAGCGCTACACCGGCTTCGGCACCGGCCCCTGTCAGGGGAAGAGCTGCGTCTCCCTCGTCGCCCGCGAGCTGCTGCGCCTGGGGGCGACGCCCGCGGAGGTGCTGCCCTTCACGGTCCGGCCCCCCTACCGGCCGGTGCCGCTCGGCGCGCTCGCGGCGATCGCGCCGGACGAGCTGCCGCTCGACGACGGCGTGCCCGTCGCCCCCGCCGAGGCGCGCACGCCGGCGGCGGAGCTCGCTCCGCTCCCCGCCCGCGCCGACGTCGTCATCGTCGGCGGCGGCATCATGGGCCTCGCCCTCGCCTACGAGCTCACCCGGCGCGGCACGCGGGACGTGCTCGTGCTCGAGCGCGCCTACCTGAACGCCGGCGCCTCCGGCAGGAACGGCGGCGGGGTCCGCGCGCAGTGGACCACGCCCACGATGATCCGCCTCGCCCGCCGCTCGCTCGAGCTGTGCGATCGGTTCGCCGTCGAGATGGGCGTGAACGTCTGGTTCCGCCGCGGCGGGTACCTCTTCCTCGCCCCCACGCCCGAGCAGGTGGAGCGCATCGAGCGGAACGCCGACTTCCACCGGCGCGAGGGGCTGCGCACCCGCGTGCTCGGCCGGGCCGAGGCGCTCGAGGTGGTCCCGCAGCTCGATCCGGCGCGCTTCCTGGCCGCCTCCTACAACCCGGATGACGGCGTGGTCTTCCCCTGGCCGTTCCTGTGGGGCTACGCGGGCAGGGCGGAGGCCGCCGGCGCCCGGGTCGCCACGTTCACGACGGTGACCGGGTTCGAGCGGGCGGAGAAGCGCGTCACCGCGGTGGTGACCGACCGCGGCCGCGTGGCCTGCGACCTCGTCGTCGTGGCGGCGGGGGCGTGGTCCAAGGAGGTGGCGGCGCTGGCGGGCGTCGCGCTCCCGAACCGGCCCACCCGCCACGAGATCCTGGTCACCGAGCCGATGAAGCCCTGGCTCGACCCGCTCGTGTCGGTCCTCGGCAACGGGCTCTACTTCTCTCAGTCGCAGCGCGGGGAGCTCGTGGGCGGCATGGGCGATCCGCTCGAGCCCGAGGGCGTGGTGCAGGGGTCGACCCTGCGCTTCCTGGCGCGCTTCGCGCGCGCGGCGATCGACTGCATCCCGCTGCTGGCCGGGACCCGCGTGTTGCGGCAGTGGGCGGGGTGTTACGACGTCACGCCGGACAACAACCCCGTGCTCGGCCCCGCCGGCTTCGAGAACTTCCACCAGCTCTCGGGCTTCGTCGGGCACGGCTTCATGATGGCCCCCGCCGTCGCCGAGCTGTACGCCGACTGGCTCACCGGACGTGGCAAGCACGAGCTCTTCGAGCAGTTCACGCTCGATCGGTTCACGCGTGGCCCCGTGGCGAGGGAAGACTTCATCATCGGCTAGAGATAAGCTGCCCCGATGCCACTCGGGAAGAAGATCGCGTTCCTCGGCAGCGGGAACATGGCCGAGGCGCTCGTGAAGGGCCTCCTGGGCGCCGGCACCGCGTCGGCCGAGGAGATCGTGTGCGCCGAGCCGCGCCTGGAGCGGCGCGAGGAGCTCGCGCTCCGGTACGGCGTGAAGGTGATCGGCTCCAACCTCGAGGCGACCGAGCAGGCGGATGTCGTCGTCCTGTCCGTGAAGCCCCAGACCATGGAGCAGCTGCTCGACGAGATCGCGCCGGCGGTGGACCACCGCAAGCTCGTCGTCTCGATCGCCGCCGGCGTCTCCATCGCGGCGATCGCGCGCAAGCTGGGTGCCGGCGTCCGCATCGTACGGACGATGCCCAACACGCCCGCGCTGGTGGGCGCCGGGGCGACCGCCCTCGCGCGCGGCGCGCACGCCACGGACTGGGACCTCGAGCAGGCGCGGAGCCTGTTCCAGGCGGTCGGCACGACCGTGATCGTGGAGGAGCACCACCTCGACGCGGTCACCGGCCTGTCCGGCTCCGGGCCGGCGTTCCTCTTCCTCGTCATCGAGGCGCTCGCCGACGGCGGGGTGAAGGTCGGGCTCGCACGCTCCGTGGCCATGACGCTCGCGGCCCAGACGGTGCTCGGCTCGGCGAAGCTCGTGCTCGAGACGGGGGAGCACCCGGGCCGGCTCAAGGACCAGGTGACGAGCCCGGGAGGAACGGCGATCGCCGGGGTCCACGCGCTCGAGCAGGGAGGGCTGCGCGCAGCGCTCATCGCCGCGGTCGAGGCCGCGACGCGCCGATCGCGCGAGCTCGGCGAGCGGGCGGTGCGCGGCGACTGATCACGGCAGCCGCGCCGGGACGACCGCGCGGATCTCGGTCCCCTCGTCGCCGCCGCGGATCCGGAGGGTCCCGCCGAGCTGGCGGATGCGCTCGCGCATCCCGCCCACGCCCACCCCGACGAGCGACTCCGGCCCGAGCCGGATCCCCCTCCCCTGGTCGCGGATGACGAGCACCACCTCGCCGTCCGCCTGGGTCAGGCCCACCTGCGCGAAGCGGCTGCCGGAGTGCCGCTGCACGTTCGCGAGCGACTCCTGGACCACCCGGAACAGCGCGAGCTCGGTCTCGGGGGAGAGCCGCGCGACCCCCTCCGAGGTGAACGTCACGTCGATCCCGCTGCGGGTCGCGAACCCGCGCACGAACCAGTCGAGCGCGGGGACGAGGCCGGTGACGTCGAGCATCGGGGGGTGCAGCACGTGGGACACGGTGCGGAGGTCCTGGAGCACGGTCCGGCAGAGCGCCTCGCACTCGTCGAGCGAGCGGCTCGTCTCCTCGTCCTCGCTGCGCCCCCGCGCGCGCGCGATCTCGAGCGACAGGGCGAACACCTGCTGGGCCACGCCGTCGTGCAGCTCCCGCGCGATGCGCCTCCGCTCGGCGTCCTGCACGTGCAGGATCTGTCCCGTGAGCGCGTGGAGCCGCTCCTCCGACTGCTTCAGCTCGGTGACCTCCTCGTGCGCGAACACGAGCCGGGTGGCCCCGCCGGCCTCGAAGCGGGTGATCCGCAGCTGGAACCAGCGCGGGCGCTGCGCGCCGTGGCACGCGTACTCGAGCCGGAAGTCCTCGCGCCGGGCGTCCGCGAGGGCGCGGATCGCCGCGCCCACCGCCGCCGCCTCCGCGCAGCCGTTCTGCGCCGCCGCGTCGCACTCCCCGAGGTAGCTCGCGGCGAGCGCGTGTCGCGGCAGCGCGAGCCCGTTCTCGTCGGCGAAGCGACGCCACGCGGCGTTCACCGCGACGATCGTCCCCGCGGCGTCGGTGATGGCGACGTGGGCCGAGAGCGCGTCGATGGTGGACTGGAGCAGGTCGCGCGAGGCGAGCGCGCCGAGCTCGCTCGCGCGCATCCGCTCCGCGTCGCGGGCGCGCGCGAGCGCCGCCGCGACGATGTCGCCGACGATGAGGGCGTTCGAGAGCGTGCGCTCCGGCCACGCGTGCGGCCCCCGGCAGGAGAAGGCGAGCCAGCCCAGGGCGCGCTCGCCGGCGCGGAGCGGGATCGCCGCGAGCGAGCCGACGCCGAGCGCACGCAGCTGCGCGCGCTCGGCCGTGGCCGCCGGCGGGAGGTGCTCGAGCGCGGCCAGCGCGTAGGCGCGGTGCTCGCGCAGGTGCCGCAGGAGGACCGGATCCAGCCAGGGCTTCTCCTGGTGCATCCTGCGCGGGTCGGGATCTGCCGGGTCCTCCGGCCAGGAGACCACGCGCCGGACCCCGGCGCCGTCCTCGTCGAGCAACCACGCGGAGGCGCGCTCCGCGGCGAGCGCACACGCCGCGAGGCGCAGGGCGCGGCGGACGCCCTCGCCGACGCGCTCGGCCGGCAGCTCCATGAACCCCGCCGAGACCTCCAGCGCAAGCGCCTGCAGCCGCCCCTGCTCGTCGCGCTCCCGCTCCGCCCGCAGCCGCAGCAGGGCCGCCGCGAGGAGCATCCCGAACCGCCGCGCGTCGGCGATGAGCTCCCGCTCCCAGGAGCGCTCCTGCGAGAGGCTCACGAACCCCGCCCACCCGAGCACCGGGTGACCGGCGCAGGAGAGGGGCACGAACAGCGCCGCGTGGATGCCGTTCGCCTCCGCGAAGCGCCGTTCGGCCTCGGCGGAGGATGGGAGGTCGTCGAGCGACGAGAGCGCGACCACTCGCCCGGCCTCGATCTCGCCGCGCACCCACGGCGCGTCGAGCTGCGTCGCGGGCGGCGGCATGCCGGGCGTGGACCAGCTCCGCTCGAGCGCCAGGCTCTCGCCGGTCCCGAACAGGAACACCGCCGCGCGGTCGGCCCGCACGTGCAGGCCGGCCTCCCTCAGCACGGCGTCGACGGCCCGATCGAGGTCGGCGGCGCCGACCGCCAGGAGCTGCTCGGTGGCGGCCGCGATCGGGTCGGCGCGGGGCGCGCTGGTCGACCGGGGCTCGGGCGGCATCTCGCTCTCTTACGCTCCGTCCGCGCGGGTGACGCGCCCCGTCTGGAGCCATCCGGGAGCGCGCGGGTGGATGCGCCCGAGGGTGCCGGGGAGGGCGCGCCCCGTGCGCCGGCCACCGCGATCGGAGGTCAGGGCTCGACGATGCCGTTGCGGATGGCGTAGTGCACGAGGTCCACGATCGAGCTGGCGCCGAGCTTGCGCATCACGTTCGCACGGTGCGTCTCGACCGTCTTCGCGCTGATGGAGAGCTGGCCGGCGACCTCGCGGTTCGAGTCGCCCTGGGCCAGGAGCCGGAGCACCTCGCGCTCGCGCTGCGTGAGCGAGGTGACGCGCCCGCCGCGCGACACGACCGTGTTCCGCTCCTGCGCCGCCGCGTTCCCGGGCCGCTCCGCGGCGCGCGAAGGGACGTAGGGGGCGTGCTTCGAGAGGGCGTCGATCGCGTCGACCAGGTGACGGGCGGCGTCCTCCTTCAGCACGTAGCCGCGGGCGCCGGCGTCGAGCGCCTGGCCCAGGAGCTGATCGGAGTCGTGGACCGTCAGGAGGATGATCTCGGTGTCCGGCACCGAGGCGCGGATCTCGCGGGTCGCCTCGAGCCCGTTCAGCTCCGGCATCGTGACGTCGAGGACCACCACGTCGGGCCTGAGCTCCTGCGCGAGCCGGACGGCCTCTCGCCCGTTCGAGGCCTCGCCACACACCGTCCACCCCGGATGCGACTCGACGAGCGCTCGAACGCCTCGCCGAACCACCTCGTGATCGTCCGCGACCACCGCGCGCATGGGCACCTCCGGGCGACCCCAACGCCGTCAGGCTTCTTGTGTAAGGCGGCTTCACCCGACCCACCACTCCCGTGGCGGCGTGACGCGTCACCGCAGGACGCGGGAGCCGGCGCCGCGGCCGCTCCAAGGCGGGGGTGGGCGCGTCTACTCGGTCGTCTCGCAGCTGGCCCAGCCGCAGCGCGCACACGTCATGCAGCCGCCGGTGCGCGACAGCGGGGAGGCGCACTGCGGACACTCCTCGCCGTTCCGCGTCGCCCCGCTCGTGAGCACCTGGCGCTCGCGCGAGCCGTCACGATAGACGGTGATCCCCTTGCACCCCAGCTCGTACGCGAGGGCGTAGGCCCGCGCGACGTCGTCCACCGCGGCCGAGCGCGGCAGGTTGATGGTCTTCGACACGCCGTTGTCGGTGTGGCGCTGGAAGGCCGCCTGCATCCGCACGTGCGCCTCCGGCGCGACGTCGTGCGCGGTCGCGAACAGCCGCGCGACCGCGGGCGGAACGCCCGGGACCCCTCGGGCGCGTCCCGCGGCGCGGACGGCCGCGAGCGCGGCGTCGGCGCCTGCAGCGCGCAGCGCCTCCGCGACGAGCGGGTGCTCCTCGCGGAGCTCCGAGTCGTCGAGCGCGCGGCGGACGTACGCGAGCGCGAACAGCGGCTCGATCCCGGACGAGCACCCGGCGATGAGCGCCAGCGTGCCGGTCGGCGCGATGGTCGTGACGGTGGCGTTCCTCCTCGGGCGGCCGGCGTGGGCGAGGGCGCTCGTCGGGAACCCCGGGAAGGCGCCCCGCTCGCGCGCGAGCGCCTCGCTCGCGGCGTGCGCCTCGCGGGTGACGAACCCCATCACCTCGTCGGCCTTGGCGAGCGCGTCCGGGGAATCGTACGGGATCCCCAGCCGGACGAGCAGGTCGGCCCACCCCATGACGCCGAGCCCGACCTTGCGGTTGCGGTGCGAGATCTCCGCGATCTGCGGGAGCGGCCACACGTTCACGTCGAGCACGTCGTCGAGGAACCGCACGCCGTCCCGCACGCACGCCCCGAGCCCGTCCCAGTCGACCCGCCCGCTGCGCTCGAAGCAGGCGAGGTTCACCGAGCCCAGCGTGCACGCCTCGAAGGGCAGGAGCGGCTGCTCACCGCACGGATTCACGGCCTCGAAGTGCCCGAGGTCCGGCGTGGGGTTCGCGGCCTCGACGCGATCGAGGAACACGAGCCCCGGCTCCCCGGACGCCCACGCCGAGTCCGCGATGCGGGCCAGCAGCGCGCGGGGATCGATGTTCCTCACGATCCCGCCGCGAGGATGCCGCAGCGGCCAGGGGTCGCCCCGCGACGCCGCCCGGAAGAGCGCGTCGGGCGCGGCCACCGACAGGTTGAAGTTCTCGAGGCCGTGGGAGCGCTTCGCGTCCACGAACTCGAGGATGTCCGGGTGCTCGGCCGACAGGACCGCCATGTTGGCGCCGCGGCGTACCCCGCCCTGCTTGATGATCTCCGTCGCGGCGTCGTAGACGCGCATGAACGACACGGGACCGCTCGCGACGCCGTGCGTGGTCTTCACCACGTCGCCGCGCGGGCGGAGCCGCGAGAACGCGAACCCGGTCCCGCCGCCCGACTGATGGATGAGCGCCGCCCACTTGAGCGCGTCGAAGATCGCGGCGAGGTCGTCCTCCACCGGCAGCACGAAGCACGCGGCGAGCTGCCCGTGCGCTCGCCCGGCGTTCATGAGCGTGGGCGAGTTGGGCAGGAACTCCAGCGCCGACATGCGGGCCTCGAACCGCTCGGCGGCACGGTCGCGCTCCGCCGGAGGCTCCGCCGCCGCCACCGCGCGGGCGACGCGCCGGAACAGCGCTCCGGGGGTCTCCACCACCGCGCCTCTCTCGTCGCGGAGCAGGTAGCGGCGCTCCAGGACGTGCAGGGCGTTGTCGGTCAGCCGCGCCATTGGGTGAGCGTAACGAGGCTCGCGTCCCTTCGCCGCTCGCGCCTGGGAGCGCCAGCCGGCGCGTCCGGTATGGCGGCGCGCGGAGCTTATGCGCGCGCGCCCTTGCCCCGCGCAGGGGAGGCCCTCAGGTTAGGCCCATCCGCAGTAGGACAGGGAGTCGCACATGCCGGACCGGGACAAGGGACAGCGCCGCGCGAGCGGCAACATGACGGTGCGGGAGGCCGGCCGCCTCGGCGGCGAGGCACGCAAGGAGCAGCTGGGCTCGAAGGGCTACTCCGAGCTCGGCCACAAGGGCGGACAGCGGGTCCGCGAGCTCATCGAGGAGGGCAAGAACGCCGAGCGGAAGTAGGGCCGGGTGCGAGCGCGAACCGCGCTCGCTCGCGTCTCGCCCGTCCGATCGACGGCCCGAACCCACGGCTTGTGCGCCGGCCGGGCCTCTGCGAGAACTGGAGGATGCGACGCGCCCTCCTCCTCGCCCCCGCCCTCCTCGCGCTCGCGGCCTGCGCGCCGCACGCGGCCATCCCGGACGCCGAGCGCAGCCGCGTCCACCAGGAGCTCGACGGCCAGCAGCGCTACCTGCGCGTCGCAGCCTACGTCGCGCCGTTCTGGGGCGACCGGACGAAGCTGCTGCTCTCGGACCGGGCTCCCGCCGATCTCGACTTCATCGAGACGACCGGGGGGACGCCCATCGCGCCGCCCACGCCGGAGCGCGTGCTGCCGCCCGGCACGCCGGTGCGGCTGCGCGAGGTGGAGTTCCCGACCGGCTGGCTCATCGCTCGCCGCGTGGTGATGACGCCCCGGTACAGCCCGTGGGTCTACGTGGAGGCCGCCGGCGAGTCGCGCCCCCTCGTCGTCGTCCTCCCGCAGACCGCCGCGAGCTACGAGGACGTGCGGCTCGAGCTGGAGCAGATCCTCTCGGCCGACGATCCCTCCTCTTTCTTCCGGAGCCTCCCCCAGGAGCAGCGCGCCGCGATCGCGAAGAAGGAGCCGGTCGAGGGCATGAGCCCGCGCGCGCTGGAGATGGCGTGGGGCCTCCCGGAGAAGAAGCGCATCGACCGCCCCGCGGGAACTGAGGAGTGGAGCTGGGCGGGCGGGAAGCGCCGCGCGTTCCTGCAGGACGAGCGGCTGGTGCGCTGGGAGAGGTGACCCGCCGCCCGAGGCGGCGCGCCGGCTGCGGACTCGTCGCTCCGCTGCTCGGCGTGAGCGGCGGTCCGTTCATCCCCCAGCGCAGGGCCCGCACAGCGGGACCGGAGTCGAGGGCCTGCGCTGCTCCGCTCCTCTTGCGCCCGGCTCGGCTCGAGCTCGTGCGCCTGCGCTCGACCTACCGGCGGCCACCACGGTCGCGACGGCCACCACGCTCACGGTGCCCGCCATGGCCGCGGTGGCCGTGGCCGCCCCGGTCGCGCTCGCCGCGGTCGTCGCGCCGCCGCTCGCGCCGCTCGCCACCGTCCCGCCCGGCGGGCTGCGGCGACACGCCGATGGCGACGCAGAACACCGTCCCGGCCCGGAGCTGCGCCACGAGGTCGGCCTCGCTCGCGACCGGATCGCGGAACAGCGTCGCCGCCTTGCCGATCGCGTCGAGGGACGCGTGCGCGCCGGACGCGCCGGTGCAGGGGAGGCTCATGTGGTCCGCCGCCTCGACCGCGAGGTCGTTCGCGGGGCCCTTCACGCTCGCGTTCAGCGCCTCGATCGCGGCGAGCCCGTCGATGGTGAAGATGAAGTCACCGCTGGGCCGATCGATCGTCTTGTCGTAGGGGTGCGCCGCGACGGCGACGCCGCCGAGCTCCCGCACCCTCGCGAGCACCTCGCGGGCCGGCCAGGGCGTCGCGGAGCCGAAGGCCTGCGGCGGCGCCGGGACCCTGGCCGGATCGGGGAAGAAGCAGAGGTAGTGCCCGTGGTCGGTGGCGACCTCGACGCCCACGAGCGCGAGGATGCCCTCCTCGCGGCCCGCGGCGCGGATCTCCTCGAGCCCGTCGAGCGTGTTGAGATCCGTGAACACCACGCCGTCGAGCCCGGCCTGCTTCGCCCGGCGCAGCGCCTCGCGCGGCGCGAGCGTGCTGCCGCGGGAGTGGTGGCTGTGGACGTGGAGATCGATGAGCATGGCGCCCCCGGCCGCCTTGGGCCGTCGCGTGCTTAGCACGGGGCGCGGGGGCTGAGAAGCCGTCAGGCGAGCGCGATCGCCTGCTCGTGGCGGAGCTCGCGGCGATCCTCCGCGGCGCGGATGAGATAGCCCATGAGCATGAGGCTCGAGGTGTTCTCGAGGACCTTCTCGGGATCCCGCGAGATGAGGCTCGCGCTGTACGAGAGGAAGAACTGCGCGAGATCCTCCCCCGCCTCCCGCACGATGAGCGCGTTCAGCTCCGAGGGATCCATCGTGCGAATCCGGTTGATGAACTCGACAGCGAAGCCCTTCTTCGCCCGCATGACGCCTCCGGTGGGCTGAACGTAGGGACGGCCGGCGCGCCGAGCAAAAGCCGCGGAGGGGGAGCGCGCGCCCAAAACCACGAGGAGACATCGGGTGTTATCGCGACCGCGCGTTTGACACTGCAAAATGCGTCGGCAATACTTTTTCGGGTCGGTCGCGCCGTGAGGGCGAGGCGTCAGAGAGACACGGGGAGAGCGCGATGCAGGAGTTCACCGGCGTGAAGGTCTTCTCCGCCACGAAGGCGAAGGAGCGGGAGGAGCTGGGCGAGACCGTCACGCGCTGGCTTCGCACCAACGCCGACCTCGAGGTGGTGGACCGGGTGGTCACCCAGTCGAGCGACGACGAGTTCCACTGCCTGTCGATCGTGCTGTTCTTCCGTCAACGGGCGGGGTAGCTAGCGCCCTTCGCCCCCGGTCCCACCCTCCCCGCCCGGCGGCAGCTCGCGCGGCGGGGGCTTCGAGCCGCTCCCCGACACGCCGTCGCCGTGCACCGCGCCCTTGAGGTTGCGCAGGGCCTTGCCGAGGCCCGCGCCCAGCGCGGGCAGGCGACTCCCGCCGAAGAAAAGCAGGACGACGAACAGGACGGCAAGCAGCTCGACGATGCCCATCCGGACCTCCGCGGCGTGGCTAGCTGAAGACGGACGCGCTCCATACACCCGCCCAGGGGAGCCGCGCCACCCTCGCGATGCCCGCGCGGAGGAGTTCCCGCGCACCGACCGCCCGGCGCGTGGTAGGGAGCGCGGATGAAGCTCAAGCAGAGGCCGGAGGACTTCCAGGTCACCGAGTCGTGGCGTTTCGAGGAGGACCCGCGAGGCGCGCACTTCGTGTACCTGATGGACAAGCAGAAGCTCTCCACGTTCGAGGCGGTCGAACGGATCTGCGCCGGGTTCAAGATCCCGCGCGCGGCGGTGAGCTACTGCGGCCTCAAGGACAAGCAGGGACGCACCACCCAGCTCATCGCGATCCAGGGCCGGGAGATCGAGCTGCAGGACCCCGACCTCCGCCTGAAGCCGCTCGGCCGCGCGGCTGAGCCGCTCTCGGCGGCGAACACCACCTCCAACCGCTTCGCGGTGACGGTGCGCGACCTCGGCGAGGACGACGTCGCCCGGCTGACCGCGTCCATCGCGGAGGTCCGGCGCCTCGGCGTCGTGAACTACTTCGACTCGCAGCGCTTCGGATCGCTGAAGCACGGCCAGGGCTTCATCGTGAAGGACCTGATGCGCGGCGACTTCGAGGTCGCGCTGAGGAACATCCTCGCCAGGCCGAGCGATCTCGATCAGTCGGGCGACGCGCGCGTGAAGGCGTTCTGGAAGGAGCACTGGGGGGAGTGGGACCGCCGCAACCCGTACCCGGGAGCGGAGCGCTACCAGGCGGTGGTCAAGTGGCTCAAGGCGCACCCCACCGATCACCGCGGAGCCATCCTCCGTACCGAGCCGCGCTGGCGCGCGCTCCAGGTGTTCGCCTACCAGAGCTGGCTGTGGAACGAGGGCGTGAAGCAGCTCCTGAAGGACGTGGTCGGGATGGCGCGCCTCGTGTCGATCCGCTACCAGGCGGGCTCGCTCCTGTTCCCGCGCGAGCTCGACGCGGCGCAGGCGCGTCAGCTCCACGACCGGACGTTCCCGCTCCTCGCCCCCGGCACGCGCTTCTCAGATCCGGCGATCGAGAAGGCCGCGCTCTCGGTGCTCGGGCGTGAGGGCCAGGAGCTCGCGGATCTCTCCGTGCCGGGCACCCCCGAGATCCACTTCGAGCCGGAGGAGCGCCCGCTCCTCGTGTTCCCCGGCCGGCTCGCGGTCGGCGAGGCGAAGCCCGACGAGCTGAACCGCGGCCGGCTTCGCGTGAACGTCGCGTTCACGCTCCCGCCCGGCGCCTACGCCACGCTGGTCGTGAAGCGGCTCTTCCACTGGACGCTCGCGCCGGGGCGCCGCGCCACGCCGGTAGCCGCGCCGGGCACCGCCGCTGCCCGTCGCGCGGCGCCCGCGCGCCCGGGGGCGCAGGCCGCCCCCCCCGAGCCGGCCGCTCCCCGCGCCGCGAAGCAGGGCTTCCTCGCCCGCCGCCGCGCCGAGAAGGAGGCGCGGCAGCAGCGGCGCGAGGCCGCGAAGAAGAGATCCTGACGGCGGTTTCGATCGCGCCCCGCGGGCGCCGCTCAGCAGGGGCGCGGGTCGGCCCACTCCCAGACGAGCAGCCCTTCCTCGGCGCGGCCCTGCAGGACCTCGGCGACGCGCCCGACGTCCACCTCCGGTGGGACGTCGACCGCCACGAGCTTCGGACGCAGCGCCTCGTGCGTGCACCCGTGCTCGAGCAGCCGCTCGAGGAACGCCTGGACGCCGCCGTCGGACAGCTCCGCGCCGGGATCGAGCGCGAGGCGGAGGGTGCGATGCCCGCTCTTCTCCACCACGTCGTCGAGCCGGGGCTCCTCCTCTCCCGCGGCGTCGAGCGCCTGGACGACGTCGTCTCGGGAGATCCCGTAAGCGAAGAACGGGCAGCTCTCGATGCGGTAGCGGTTCGCGCCGAGCGGCTCCGCCCACACCCAGTCGTCGGGGGGCCCGTCCTCGCCGTCCGAGCGCTCGAGCGGGACCCGGATCCGGATCAGCCCCTCCGCGATGTCCAGCTCCGTCGTCATGCCTGGCCGGTCCTCGCCGCTGAATCTATCCGGGGCCGAGCCTCACCGCGACCGCCTCCGCGAGGTCGGCGCCGGTGTAGCGCTCCGGCTGCACCCCGGCCTCGAGCCCCTGCTCGCGCAGGGCCTCCGCGGTGGTAGGGCCGATGGCGGCGAGGAGCACCCCCCTCAGGAGCGCCGCCCGCTCGCCCAGAGCCCCCGTGACCGCCCGCACCGCGGACGGGGAGGCGAACGCGACGGCGTCCACCTCGCCTCGCGCGAGCCAGTCGCCGAGGGGAGCGATGTCGCTCGCGGGCGCGGGCACCGTCCGGTACGCCTCGACCCCGGTCAGGTCGGCGCCGGCGGCGAGGAGCCCGGCCACCGTCTCAGGGCGGCCCTCCGCCGGGCGGGGGAAGAGGACCGGGCGCCCGCTGACGTGCGGCGCGAGCGCCCGCGCGAGCGCGTCGCCCTTCGCCTCGCCCGGCACGAGATCCGGCTCGCGCACCACGCCCGCGAGCCGCTCGGCCGTGGCCGGGCCGACCGCGGCGAGCCTCAGCCGCGCGAGCGCCGCGACGTCGAGCCCGAGCGCCCGCAGCCGCGCCACGGTGCGGTCCACGGCGGTGGCGCTCGTGAAGACCGCCCACTCGAAGCGGTCCAGGGCGCGCAGCGCGGCGTCGAGCGGCCCGGGATCGGCGGGATCGGCGAAGGCGATCGAGGGGACCTCGCGCACCGCGGCCCCGAGGGCGCGCAGGCGCGCCGAGAGCGTGTCCTCGCCTCCCTTCCCGCGGGTGACGACGACGGTGCGCCGATCGAGCCGGGCGCCCACGGCTCTAGCGCCTGGGGGCCGCGAGGCCCGGGGCCTTCCCCTCGCACTCGCGGAGGATCTCGGCGGCGCCCTTCGAGAGGAGCTCCTCGGCGAGGGCGATCCCGAGCTGGCGCGCGTCGGCGGCGGGGCCGCTCCGCTCCCCGCGGATGACCCGCGTCCCGTCGAGCGAGGCGACGAGCGCGCGCATCGACACCCGCCCGCCCTGGACCGTCGCGTGGCCGGCGATCGGCACCTGGCAGCCGCCCTCGATGCGCCCGAGGAAGCCGCGCTCGGCCTCGATGCGGACGCGCGTCTCCGGGTGCTCGAGCGCCGCGAGGCGGGCCATCGTCGGCGCGTCGGCGGCGCGCGCCTCGAGGGCGAGCGCCCCCTGGGCGACGGCGGGGAGCATCTCCTCCGCGGGGAAGACGTAGGTCGCGTGCTCGGCGAGGCCGAGGCGGCGGAGCCCCGCGTAGGCGAGCACCACCGCGTCGAGCGCCTCGGACGCCTTGCGGAGGCGCGTCTCGACGTTGCCGCGGACCATCTCGAGCTGGAGGTCCGGCCGGAGCGCCTTGAGCTGCGCGCCGCGGCGGAGGCTGGAGGTCCCGACCTTCGCACCACGCGGAAGCCCGGCGAGCGTCTTGTAGCGGGGGGAGCAGAGGGCGTCGCGCGGATCCTCGCGCTCCGGCACCGCGCCGATGGCGAGGCCCGGGGCGAGCTCGGCGGGCAGGTCCTTCATCGAGTGGACCGCGATCTCCGCGTCGCTGGCGAGGAGCGCGTCCTCGATCTCCTTCACGAAGAGGCCCTTGCCGCCGACCTCCGCGAGCGGGACCTCGAGGATCCGGTCGCCCTTGGTGACGAGCTCGTGCAGGCGGACCTCGAGGCCGGGCTCCTTCGCCCGGAGGAGGTCCGCGACGTGGTTCGCCTGCCACTTGGCGAGCGGGCTGCGGCGGGTCGCGATGCGGATCATCTGCGGAACTCTCCTAGCTGCGCTCCGACGAGGCCGCGGCGCGGCCCTCGGCGGGCTGGGCCGGCGCGCCCTCGGGACGCGCCGGGTCGTTGTCGATGCCGAACAGCTCCGCGGCGGCCCCCGGGAGATCGCCGTCGCCCGTGGCGGCGGCGGCCTTGAGCCGCGCCGTGGGACCGTGCAGGAGCTTGTTCACGATGGCCTGCGCCATCGCCTCCACGCTCTTCTTGCCCTTCTCGTCCAGCTTCGGGCCGAGGTGCGAGAGCGTCCGCTCCGCCTCCGCCCGGGCGATCTGCTCCGCGTGCCGCCGGAGCTGCGCGAGGACCGGGAGCGCCGCCCGGGCGTCCCGCTCCTTCGCGAAGGCCATCACCTCCGCCTCGACGATCGCCTCGGCGCGGAGCGCCTCGCCGCGGCGGGCCTCCTGCGTCGCCGTGACGACCTTCTCCATGTCGTCCACGTCGTAGGCGAAGACCTCGCCGAGATCGGCGCACGCGGGGTCGACGTTGCGCGGCACGGCGAGATCGATGAGGCACAGGGAGCGGCGGCGACGGGCCTTCATCGCCTGCTGCACCAGGTCGCGCGTCACCACGTAGGTCGGGGCGCCGGTGGAGACGATGACGACGTCCGCCTCGACGAGCAGGCGCGGCAGCTCGTCCCAGCCGCGGAAGGCGCCGCCGACCTGCTCCGCGAGCGCCAGCCCGCGCTCGGGCGAGCGGTTCGTCACGAGGATGCGGTCCGCGCCGAGCACGGCGAGCGCCTTCGCCGAGAGCGCCCCCATCTTGCCCGCGCCGACGAGCAGGATGGCCCTGCCCTTCAGGTCGCCGAAGATCTTCTCGACGAGCTCCACCGCGACCTGCGACATGCTCGTCGCGCCCCGGCCGATGTCGGTCTCGGTGCGGACGCGCTTGGCGGTCGCGAAGGCGCGGTTGCAGAGGCGCGACATGAACGGACCGGCGGCCTCCGCGGCGCTCGCGAGGCCGTACGCCTCCTTCACCTGGCCGAGGATCTGCTGCTCGCCGACCACCATCGAGTCGAGGCTCGCCGAGACCCGGAACAGGTGGCGGATCGCCTCGACGCCGATCTTGGCGTACAGGTGCTCGTCCGCGTCGGGCGCGCGCTCCGTGAAGAAGCGGCGCGCCGGCTCGATCCCGTCCGCCTGGACGTAGACCTCGACGCGGTTGCAGGTGGAGACGACGAACGCCTCGGCGACGCTCTCGGCGGCCCTGAGCTCGCAGAGCGCGGCCTTGAGGAGATCGCCCGTCAACGCCACCCGCTCGCGCACCTCGATGGGCGCGCTCTTGTGCGAGAGCCCGACGAGGAAGATCTCCTTCCCGTTCACTGCGAGACCTCCGCCGCGCGCGGGCCGTAGTCGCCGGCGTGGCGCGTGACCCCTGGGACGATCTTCAGCGAGACCATCGAGGAGAGGAGGATGACGAACCCGACCAGGGTCATGAGCGCGTAGCGCCGGCCGTGCCAGCCGCTGTGGCGGAGCTGCACCATCGCGCCGTACAGGATCCAGATGCCGAGCGAGATCACCTGCTGCGGATCCCACGACCAGGCGCTCTCCCAGACCGCGGTCGCCGTGATGGTGCCGGCGACGAGCGCGACGGTGTAGACGACGAACCCGGCCCGGACGAGCCGCTGGATCATCTGATCGAGCGCGTCGAGCGAGGGCAGGCGGGAGAACAGCGCCCCGAACCGCTTCCCCTTCACCTCGCGCTCCTGCAGCAGGTACATGATGGCGACGCCGAACGCGATCGCGAAGAGCGCCACGCCGCCGACCGCGGAGAGGATGTGGAGGGTGACGCTCGGGTGGCGCACCGTGGCCGGCGCGACGCCCGGGTGACCCGGCGTGCCGAACAGCGTGGGCAGGAGCACGACCAGGGCGAGGGGCGTGACGAACGCGCCGATGGTGGGGAGCTTGTAGTAGCGCTGCAGGAACAGGTACGCGCCGGTGAGCAGCCACACGAGCAGGACGAGGCCGCCGCGCAGGCCGAAGAACTCCGCGCCGCCGAACTCGCTGCAGCCCACGCCGATCGCCGCCGCGTGAACGAGGAACGCCGCCGCGAGCACCCAGAAGCCGATGGTGGCCGACCGCTTGTGACGCGGCCGCGCGAAGTACACGATGTACGCGGCCGCGGCGGCCGCGTAGAGGGCGGCGGCGATGCGGAGGATGACGATGCTCATGCGTCCCTTCTCATACCGAAGATCGTCGAGGAGTAAACGGGCGGGAGCCCCCTCCTCCTTCCACGAAACGTCCGCAATTGCCGGCCCTTCGAGCGGCCCGGCCGCCCGCTCGCCGGGCGCCGGTCCGATCGCTCGGCGCGGCGAGAGCGGCATCGTGCCGCACCCCCCTCCGCACGGTTCGACGGGTCAGCGGCAAGGCGGACCGGGCGCGCCCGGCGATCGAGGTGGAGCCCTGCCATGGTCGGAGAGGATATCGCGGCGCGGCCTCCGCCGGGGCGCGTCATCGAGCGCGGAGGTGACCGATGGGGCGAAACCTACCACGGCGCGCGAGGCGCTTGCCAGGATCGGGGTGTGCCGCTAATTAGACCGCCCGACCGACCGGAGCGTAAGGAGAACACATGGCCTCGAGCGACCTCGTCATCCTGCAGGACTCCACCTTCGAGACGGAGGTCCTGAAGAGCGACGTGCCCGTCCTCGTCGACTTCTGGGCGGTGTGGTGTGGGCCCTGCAAGGCGATCGCCCCCACGGTCGAGGAGCTGGCGAGCCAGTACAAGGGCAAGGTCAAGGTCGCCAAGATGGACGTGGACCAGCACCAGAACGTCCCGCAGCAGTACGGCATCCGCTCCATCCCCACCCTCCTCGTGTTCAAGGGCGGCCGCGTGGTCGACACCATCGTCGGCGCCGTCCCCAAGGCGAAGCTGGAGGAGAGCCTGAAGAAGGCGATCGGCTGACGGACTGCCTCCCGCTCCCGATCCCCTGGAGCTCCGACGCCCGCGGCCCCTCGAGGACCGCGGGCGTTCGCGTCTCGCGGTCGAACCTCACTGCCGGAGGGGCCGCGCAACGCGCGGGGAACCTGCGGGAGGGGCCCCGCGCAACGCGCGGGGAGGGGCGAAGCCCCTCCCGGCGGGGAACCTGCGCGTACCCGCGCCAGCGGGCGCGCAGGTTCACGGGCCCCGCCGAGCAGGGGGTGGGGCCCCAGCAGCTTCGCTGCTGGGGCGGGGGACGCAGTCCCCCGTCTAATTGACAAACCGTCGCATCCCGACGTTCGCGAGCAGCCCGATCCCGGTGTAGATCGCGATGACGGACGAGCCGCCGTAGCTCATGAGCGGCAGCGTCACGCCCACCACCGGCAGGAGCCCGATCACCATCCCGATGTTGATGGCGACGTGCCAGAAGAGCATCCCGGTGAGCCCAGCGGCGAGGAAGTGGCCGAAGCGATCGCGCGCGTTGCCGCAGATGTCGATCGCGCTCGCGACCAGCACGAAGTAGAGGGCGAGCAGCAGGAGGCAGCCCAGGAACCCGTGCTCCTCCGCCCACACCGAGAAGATGAAGTCGGTGTGCTGCTCCGGGAGGAACGACAGGTACGTCTGCGTGCCCTGCCCCCAGCCCTTCCCGAGCGCCTGCCCGGAGCCGACGGCGATCATCGACTGCGTGGCGTGATAGCCCGCGCCGAGCACGTCCGACTGGGGGTTCAGGAACGTCTCCACCCGCTTCTTCTGGTACGGCTTCAGGTGCGGGTAGAGGAGCCCCGCCGAGACGACCGCCACGCCCGCGAGCAGCGCGAGCGTCTTCCAGCGGACCCGCGCGAACAGGATCTGCGTGAAGCCGACGGACATCACGATGAGCGAGGTGCCCAGGTCCGGCTGCTTCAGCACGAGCGCGGCCGGGACGAGGATGATCGCGAACGGGATGAGCAGGCCGACGAGGCCGTAGCCGTCCTTGCGCCGCTCGGCGTCGCCGTGGAACCAGCTCGCCAGCGCGAGCGCGACGGACAGCTTGGCGAGCTCGGAGGGCTGGAAGTTCACGGGTCCGATGGTGAGCCAGCGCCGCGCCCCCATCACGTAGCGGCCCTTCACGTAGACGAGCACCAGCAGGACGATCACCACCGCGTAGAACACCCACGCGAAGCGGTGGAAGGTGCGCTGATCGAACAGCGTGAGGGACAGCGCGACGAGGACGCCGAGCCCCATCCACGCGGCCTGGGAGATCCAGACCGGCGCGTGGGCGCTCCGCGACGCCGACGCCAGGTTCCACACGCCGATCGCCGAGATGGCGAGCGTGACGAACGCGAGGTGCCAGGGGAAGTGGGCGAACAGCCGCCGGTGCGGCGTCGCCGAGAGCGAGACGTCAGGCGCCACCGTCGTTCCCTCCCTGTCGTTCGCCGTGCGACCGCGTGGGAGCCGCCGGGGCCGCGCCCGCCGGAGCGGCGACCGGCGGCGAAGCGGGCTCGAGCGGCGGGGCCTCCGGCGCGAGCGGCTTCGAGGCGGCCGGGGCGACCGGCTCCGTCTCGACGGGCGGGCTCGGCTTCGCGACCGGCGCGCTGGGCTTCGCCGGGGCCGGCGTGCTCGGCTTCGCCTCGACCGGCGTGCTCGGCTTCGCCGCGGCCGGCGGGCTCTTCGCCTCGACCGGCGTAGCCTTCGGCTTCATCGCCGCGGGCGCCACCGCCGCGGCGCCGGAGGTGGCGAGCGGCGTGGGGACGACCTGGGCGCCCCGGCTGGGCGGCGGAGCCGCCGCGGGAGCTCCCGTCGGAGCGGGCTTCGCGCCGCGAAGGGCCGCGGGGCCCGCGACGGCCGCCGCCGGGGCGGGAGCGGTCGCCGCCGGGGCCGCGCCCGGGGCAGCCCCGAGCGCGGGCGGCGAGAGCGCGACGCCGGCCCGCTCCGCGGCGTCCTGCGCCTTCAGCTCCAGGTACTTGCGGATGACCGCCATCGCGGTCGGCGCGGCGTTCGTGGAGCCGAACCCCGAGTGCTCGTTCAGCACCACCACCACGATCTCCGGGTCCTCCGCCGGCGCGAACGCCGCGAACCAGGCGTGGTCGCGCTCGAAGTACGGCACCTGGTCGGCGCGCAGGCGCTTGCCCATCTTCACGACCTGGGCGGTGCCCGTCTTCCCGGCGACGGTGAACTCCTTGATGCGCTGCCAGTAGGCGGTCCCGTAGGGCTCGTTGACCGCGGCGAGCAGGCCCTTCATGACCGTGTCGCGGGTCGACTTCTTCACCTGCGGGCGGCTGCGCTCCTGGGGCGCGAACTCCTGCAGCACCTTCCCGTCCGCGTCCTCGACGCGCAGCACCACCTGCGGCTTCCAGACGATGCCCGTGGCGAGGGCTCCGTAGAAGACGACCTGCTGCATGGGCGTCACGTTCACGTCGCCCTGCCCGATGGCGAGGTTGACCGGCATGCCGCGCTGGTAGCCGCCGCGGAGGTGGCGATCGTGCCAGGCGACGTCGGGCACGACGCCGGGGACCTCGCCCGGCAGCCCGAACTCCGTCGGCACGCCCAGGCCGAACTCGCGCGCCCAGCGCGCGAGGGCGTCGGCGCCGAGCCGCGCGCCGGCCTCGTAGAAGAAGACGTCGCAGCTCGCGCCGAGCGCGTGCGCGAAGTCGACGTACCCGTGCCCCGAGTCCTTGTCGCACCGCCAGCGGTGCCTGCCCATCTTGAAGTGGCCCGGGCAGAACACGGTGGTGCCGGGGTGGTAGTGCTTCTCCTCCAGCGCGGCGATCGCGGTGAGCGCCTTGAAGGTCGAGCCGGGGTGGTAGTGCTGCTGGATCGCGCGGAACAGCTCGGGCTCCAGCGGGTCGGAGTGGATGGCGGCGAGCTCCGCCGAGGTGATGCGGCCCGACATCTTGTTCGGGTCCGGCGCGGGCCGGTCGACGAGGGCGAGGAGGAACCCGGTCTTCGCGTCCATGGCGAGCACGACGCCCGCCGTCGCGGGGAACGCCGCCTCCGCCGCCTCCTGCAGGCGCCAGTCGATCGAGAGCACGAGGTTGTGCCCGGGGACGCTCGGCACGACGCGCTGATCCTCGGGGATGAGCTCGTCCGCGTCCTCCTTCCGGCGCCCCTTCGCGTCGACCGGGACGCGCTCCTTGCCGTCGATGCCGCGCAGCTGCCGCTCGAACCTCCGCTCGAGGCCGCGCCGCCCGGTGTAGTCGCCGAGCAGGTACGGCCCCTGACCCGTGCCCGAGCGCTGCACCTCCTCGTTGAGCCGCTTCAGCTCCTCGGGGCCGGCCTCGTTCATGTAGCCGATGAGGTGCCCGCCGAGCCCGCCGAACCGGTAGTTCCGGTGCGGGATCGCCTGCACGTCGACGCCGGGCAGATCCATCTGGCGCGCGAGGAAGAGGTCCAGCTCCTCGCGCGCGATGTCGACCTTCACCGTGAAGGGCCGGAACCGCTCGAGCTTCCGGGCGCCGGCGAGCTGCCCCCGCGCCCGCTCCACCTCCTCCGGCGTCATCGCCAGCATGGTCGCGAGGCGCGAGAGGACCTCGTCGCACTGCTTCCCGCAGAAGTACGGCGTCAGCGTCACGTCGTACGAGGGGCGCGAGTCGACGAGGATGCGGCCGTGACGGTCGAGGACGTGGCCGCGATCCGCCGGCTGGCGGATCTCCTTCACGAAGTTCTCCTCGGCCTTCTCCTTGTACTCGTCGCCCTTCAGGATCTGCAGCAGGTACAGCCGCCCGACGAGCGTGAGGAACGTCAGGACCGCGAGCCCCGTCGCCCAGGCGAGCCGCGGCCGGAAGTCCTTCTGCGCCGTCCCCGGCGCGCTGGGAGGAATGAGTGACATCGCGTGTCAGCGGAGGAGCCCGTGCTCCTCGCGGTGGAACAGCCGGTCCACCAGCCGGAGTCCCGGGTAGAGCAGCGGCGCGGCGAGCGCCGTCAGGACGGCCTCGAGGAGCATGCGCGGCAGGAGCCCCAGGCCCGGCGCCGTCTCGGGCGTGGCGGTGAGGCGCGTGAGCACGAGCGCGCCCAGGGACAGCACGAGGGCGCCGGCCCCCGAGAGCAGCGCGAACCCGCTCCTGCCCCGGACGTCGAAGCCCGCGCTCACCGCGCGCACGAGGACGAAGAGGAGGACCGCGAGGAAGGTCATGAGCCCCTTGGGCGAGCCGGTCACGAGGTCGAGCACGTACCCGATCCCCGCCGCGGCCACCGAGCCCTCCACGTTGCCGCCGTGGAGGCCGAGGTAGACCACGCAGGCGGCGAGGAGCAGGACGGAGAAGCCCCCGCCCCCGGCCCAGCGGAGGACGGCGGACTGCAGGGCGGCGAGGAGGAGGGCGAAGACGACGTGCGCGAGGGGCTTCACGGGGCGTGTCCGGGCACGTAGGCGGCCGGGAGGATGTCCGCGGTCCGCTCCCAGTCGGTGACCACGAGCACCTCCTCGAGGCGAGTGACGTCGACCGAGGGGACCACGCGCGCCTCCTGGAACAGACCGTGCTGGTTCCGCTCGAGCTTCGTCACCTTGCCGATGGGGAGGCCGCGCGGGAACACGCCGTCGGTGCCCGAGGTGACGAGCACGTCGCCCTCGATCATGTCCTCGACGCGCAGCGCGTAGTCGAGCTTGCACGCGTCCGGCTTGCCGAGCCCCCGCACGTTGGCGCGGGCGCGCGTGCGCTCCACCACCGCGGCGATCGAGCTGTTGCGGTCGGTGACCACGAGCACGTCCGCCGTGTGCGCGGAGACCGCGTGGACGCGCCCCACCACTCCGTCGGCGACCACGACCGGCATCAACTTCTCCACGCCGTCCTCGGCGCCGCGATCGATCGTCACGACCTGGAGCCCCGCGGGCGCGAGCCGAACGCCCACGATCCGTCCGCCGACGTACTTGCGGTCCGGCGACGCCTGCGCGAACCCGAGCAGCTTCCGCAGGCGCTCCACCTCCGCCCGCTCCGCGAGGAGCTGCTGCCGCTCGATCTCGAGCTCGTTCACCTTCTGAGACAGCGCCGTCGCCTTCTCGCGCGCGTGACGGAGCGCGAGATACCCGTCCCACGCGCCGACCGCGCCCGAGACCGTCCAGCCCACGGCCCGCTCCACCGGGGTGGTGAGCCACAGGATGGCGCGATCGAGCCTCGAGCGCTCGCTCGGCTTCCTCGCGTGCGCGAAGTAGACACCGAGCGGTACGACGAGCAGCACCGCGACGAGGATGAGCTCGCGGTACCGCCTCAGCAGTGCGAACACGGACACTCCGGCGGGGCCAGAAACCCTTGCATTTTAGCCCATTTCGACTAGGGTGTTCAACTTCGCGGCGCCCCCTCCCACGCGGGGCTGCCGACCTACAACAACTCGGAGCACCGGTTCATGCTGGAAGGCCTGCGGGCAAACAAGGGCGGCATCATCACCTGGATCTTCCTCGGGGCGATCATCCTCGTGTTCGTGATCAGCTTCGGTCCGGGCAGCCTCAACCAGGGCGGCGGCTGCGCGGGGGCGGGAGCCTCCTACGCCGCGAAGGTCAACGGGAAGACCATCCCGGCGGTGGAGTGGGAGCGGCAGTACTCGCAGCTGTACGACCTCTACCAGTCGCAGATGGGCGGCGGGTTCACCCGCGAGCTCGCGGCCCAGCTCGGCCTGGCCGAGCAGGCGCTGAGCCAGCTCGTCGATCGCGAGCTGGTGATCCAGGAGGCGAAGGAGCGCGGCATCGTCGTCTCCGACGAGGAGCTCTCGAGCGCCATCCACGCGATCCCCGCCTTCCACCGGAGCGGTGCCTTCCACTTCGAGACCTACGAGGCGGCGGCGCGCCAGAACTTCGGGTCGCCCGCCAAGTTCGAGAGCTGGTACCGCGAGCAGCTCCTCTACGGCAAGATGCTCGCCGCCGTCGGCGAGACGGTGAAGGTCTCCGGCGCCGAGGTCAAGGAGGCGTGGCAGGCCGACGCCGACAAGCTCTCGCTCTCGTTCGTCCGCTTCCCGCTCGCCGCCTTCCAGGCCGAGGTGAAGCCCTCCGACGCCGAGGTGAAGGCGTTCGCGGAGAAGGACGGCGCGCGCATCGAGCAGTTCCACAAGGACAACGCCGCCCGCTTCGACCAGCAGAAGAAGGTCCGGGTGCGCCACGTCCTCGCGCGCGTGACCCCGGGCGCGGACGACGCGGCGGCGCGGAAGAAGATCGAGGAGGCCGCCGCCCGCGTGAAGCAGGGCGAGGCCTTCGAGAAGGTCGTCGCGGCGCTCTCCGACGACGAGGGGACGAAGGCCCGCGGCGGGGATCTCGGCTTCGTGACCGAGGGCCTGTTCGACGAGCAGTTCGCGAAGGCGGCGCTCGCCCTCGAGCAGGGGCAGGTCTCGGCGCCGGTCCGCAGCGCCTCCGGCTGGCACCTCGTCAAGGCGGAGGAGGTCGTCCCGGCCAAGAAGGTCTCGCTCGCCGACGCCCGCCTGGACATCGCGCGCGAGCTCCTCCAGCAGGACCGGGCGCGCAAGCTCGCCGCCGAGCGCGCCCAGGCCGCGCACGCCGCCGCCCGCAGCGGCAAGCCGCTCGCCCAGCAGTTCCCGGACGCGGAGGCGGCCAAGAAGGCGAAGGCGACGCCCGTGAAGGTCGGCGGCCAGACGATCGCCGCCGAGGAGACGGGCACGTTCACCGCCTCGAGCCCGTTCGTGCCGAAGCTGGGCCCAGCGGCCGAGCTCGTCGGCGCCGCCCGCGCGGCGAAGGCCGGCGAGGTCCTCCCGAAGGTGTACGACCTGCCCGCCGGGCCGGTCGTCGCGGTGGTGACCGCGCGCGAGACGCCGGACGAGAAGGCGTTCGAGGGCGCGCGGGACCAGGTGGCCGAGCGGCTGCGCAACGAGAAGGAGGCGCAGGTGGTCTCGCGGTGGCTCGAGGGCCTCCGCAAGGACGCCGAGATCGAGCGCAACCTCTCGCTGCTCGGGAGCGCCGCCGCCGCGCAGTAGGCCTCCCATGGCGTTCCGGCTCGTCCTCGCGTCGCAGAGCCCGCGCCGGCGCGAGCTGCTCGACCAGCTCGGCGTCGCCCACGAGGTGCGCCCGGCGAACACCGACGAGTCGGTGCACCCGGGGGAGCCCGCTCGCGCCTACGTCCTGCGGGTCGCCCGCGAGAAGGCGCGCGCCGTGGAGGGGGAGCTCGTCCTCGCGGCCGACACCGCCGTGGTGCTCCGGGGGGAGGTGCTCGGCAAGCCCCGCGACGCGGAGGACGCGCGCCGCATGCTCGCAGCGCTGTCCGGCACCGCCCACGAGGTGCTGACGGGCGTCTGCGTCCGGCGCCGCCCCGGCCGCGGGTCCGCCGTGGAGCTCGACGCGGTGGTGTCGACGGCGGTGCGCTTCGCGCCGCTCGGGCCCGCCGAGATCTCCTGGTACGTCGCGACCGGCGAGCCGCTGGACAAGGCCGGCGCCTACGCCATCCAGGGCGTCGGGGGAGCGTTCGTCCTCGGCGTGGAGGGGAGCGTCTCCAACGTCGTCGGCCTGCCGCTCGCGGAGACCGCCGAGCTGCTCCGCCGCGCCGGCCACCCCCTCCCCTGGGACGCGCCCGGCGGCCCGGCGCAGGGCGGGGGAGCGCCGTGAGCGTCGCCGCGCGCCTCGCCGCGCTGCGGGCGGACCTCCCCGCCGGCGTGACGCTGGTGGCGGTCTCGAAGACGCAGCCCGCCGCGGCGATCCGCGAGGCGTACGAGGCGGGTCAGCGCGACTTCGGCGAGAACTACGCGCAGGAATGGCGCGAGAAGGCGGACGCGCTCGCCGACCTGCCGGAGCTCCGCTGGCACTTCATCGGCGCCCTGCAGACGAACAAGGTGAAGTACCTCGCCGGCCGCGTCGCCTACGTGCACACCGTGGATCGCGAGGAGCTCGCCCGCGAGCTCTCGCGCCGCTTCGCCCAGAAGGGCGCGGTCGCGCGGGTCTTCGTCGAGGTGAACACCGGCGGCGAGGCCTCGAAGGCGGGCTGCGCGCCCGGCGAGGTCCCCGCGCTCGCGGCCGCGATCCGCGACCTGCCCTCGCTCGAGCTCGTCGGCGTGATGGGCATCCCGCCGCCGGAAGACGACCCGCGCCCGCACTTCCGCGCCCTGCGCGCCCTGCGGGACGCGCTCGGCGTCCGCGAGCTGTCGATGGGCATGAGCGGCGACTGGCGCGTCGCCGTCGAGGAAGGCGCGACGTTCGTGCGGATCGGGTCGGCGATCTTCGGTGCGCGCGCGCCCAGGGCGGGTTGAGCTCGCGCCAACGACTCAGACCGGCTTGAGCCGCAGCCGGCCCGAGTCGTTCACGTCCGCGCGGAACTCCTGGCCGCAGTAGAAGCAGCGGATCTCGTCGCCGCCGCCGAAGCCGTCGTCCCACGGGTTGTTCGCAGAGCAGTCGGGGCAGTCGAAGTCGCCGAAGCGCCGTCCCCTCCCCGCGTCCTCCCCCTCGGGCTGCTCGTCTTCGTCGTTCCCCGGATCGATGCCCATCGTCCGCCCCTTCCCTGCGCGCCCGCCACGCCGGGCGCCGTGCCGGGCAGGAGCGTACGCCAGGGACGGCGAGCGTGCGAGCGAGCGCCGAGGCTCCGATGTAGGACTCAGCGTGAGTTTCGGCCGCGGAATAGCGTCCGGCCGCGCTCCATTGTATGCGGCGGGAGCACGCGATCCGCGGGGAGCGTGCGGGAAACCGACACCCGTGTCGCAGTCGTGCCGCTGCGCGGCGCGGTGGGACCGCCGGATGGCCGGAAAACCGGGGGTGGCCGAAGATGGCACCCCGCTTGCTGAACCGGTCCCTCGCGGAACGAACTCCTACGCGGAAACGGGAGCCTACTTGCACCAGCGCCTCGCCACCCTCGCCCTCGCCCTCGCCCTCGCCCTCCTCGTCGCCCCCGCGGCGGCGCGGGGGTTCGCTCCGGGCGAGGAGACCGTGTTCCGGATCACGTATCTCAGCCTGCCCACCGGCGAGGGACGGATCGTGGTCGGCAAGCCGGAGGGCGACATCTGGCCGGTGATCTTCCAGGCCAAGACCCAGGGCATCGCAGGGCTCATCGACATCCGCGAGCACCTCGTCAGCTACTGGGATGCGCGCACGCGGCTCACCCGTGGGTCCGACCTCAAGGCGTACGAGGTGGGCGACTTCCACCAGGACAGCGCGCGCTTCGACCGCGAGCGCGGTCAGGCGACGGTCACGGTCCAGCGCAAGGGCAAGAAGAAGGAGAAGACCATCGACGTCCCGCGCGACGTGCAGGACCTGACGAGCGCGTTCATGTGGCTGCGACTCCAGCCGCTCGCCGTCGGCCGCCGCTTCGACGTCCCGGTCGCGTCCGGCACCCACCAGTTCACGCTCGTGGCCGAGGTCGTCGGCCGCGAGCAGGTCGAGACGCCCGCGGGCACGTTCCCCGGGCTCAAGGTGAAGATCGGCACCGCGCTCCAGGGGAAGTTCTCGACCAAGCGCGACTCGTGGATGTGGCTCTCCGACGACGGGCGGCACGTGCTGCTCCGCGCCGAGGCGGACTTCGCGGTGGGGAGCATCGTCGCGGAGCTGAGCAGGTACACCCCGGGCGGCGAGGTCGCCGCGCGCTGACGCGCCGCTCCGGGCTCCGCTACGATCCCGGGCATCGGGGCCCGACTGCTGCGGGAGGCGCCTCGGCGGCGCGCGTGCGCGTCCACTCCGTGGCGACGTCGCGCGCCGCGTCTCCTGCACGCCCCGGCCGAGCCGCGCGTTGCATCCCCGGGCGCCGCATCGCAACTTCGCGTCGATGCGTGCCGCCCTTCCCCTCCTCCTCCTCGCGGCGTGCTCGGGGAGCACTCCCGTCCGGTCGTCGGCGGCGGCTGCACCGGCCGCCTCCCGCGGTGCCCCGGTCGAGATCGGGGTCGCGAGCGGGCTCGAGAAGCTGCGGCCGGGGGATCCCGTCCCCGGGCAGCGCCAGGTCTCGCTCGTCGCGGCCCGCGGAGAGTGCGAGTCCGCCCAGATCGCGGTTCGCGCGACCCACCGGATCGCGTTGCTCTCGGCCGCGGCCGCGCCGCTCCGCGGGCCCGGCGCCGTCTCGGTGCAGCTCTACCGGGTGGCGACGCTCGCGCTCCCCCGCGGGTCGGGTCCCGAGGGCACCGCGGGCGAGTGGCCGGACCCGCTCGTGCCGGCGCGCGATGCCTTCTTCGGCGAGGCTCGCCGTGCGTTCCCCGTGGAGGTCGCGTCCGGGCGCCTGCAGGCGATCTGGGTGGAGGTCTGCGTCCCAGCCGGCGCGGCGCCGGGCGAGTACCGAGGCGAGGTGCGCCTCCGGGACGGCGATCGCGCGCTGGCGGCCGTGCCGGTACGCCTGCGTGTCTGGCCGTTCGCGCTCCCCGCCACCGGGACCTTCACCGCGGCCTTCGGGCTCCCCACGCGCGTCGGTACGCGCGCGCTGGGGCGCCCGGACGATCCGGAGCTCGGGCGCGCCCTGGCTGCGGTGCTCCTGCGCCACCGGATCTCGCCCTATACGCTCTCGGCCGATCCGCCGGACGGCACCTGCACGGCGCGCCGCTGCGACCTCGACTGGTCGCGCTTCGACGCCGAGCTCGGCCCGGTGCTCGACGGCACGCTGGTGCCGGGGGTGAAGGGCACGTTCGCCGAGGTGCGGATCTCCGCGAAGGTCTGGGACGGACCGGAGCAGGACCTCGCCGCGACGCTCCGCGCCTGGAAGCGTCACTTCGACGCGCGCGGCTGGGGCGACCGGCTCTGGCTCTACACGCTCGACGAGCCGCGGCCCGAGCAGTTCCCCGAGCTGCGCCGTCGCGCCCGCCTCGCCCGGCAGGCCGGGATCCGGGTGTTCGCGACGCTGGCGCCTCATCCCGCGCTCGCCGGCGCGGTCGACGCGTTCGCGCCGAACCTCACGCTGGCGCCGGAGCGTCCGGAGCGCGGCGTCTCGTTCTCCTACGCCTCGTGCATGTCCCACGGCTGCGACGAGATCCCCCCCGGCGGGCCGACCCGCACGGCGATGCTGCGCGACTTCCGCGGCTGGCCCGGGTACGCCATCGACCGCCCGGCCACCGCCGCTCGCGCGGTGCCGTGGCTCGGCTGGCGGCGCGGGCTCTCGGGCGAGCTCTACTACGACGTGCTGCACGCCTGGATCGACGCGGACCCCTGGCACGACGTCCGCGCCTTCGCGGGGAACGGGGACGGGACGCTCCTCTACCCCGGCCGGCCGGCGGAGCTCGGCGGCGAGCACGGGTTCCCGGTGGAGTCGATCCGGCTCAAGGTCATCCGAGACGCCCTCGAGGACGTGGAGCTGCTGCGCATGGCCGACGCCGCCGGGCTCGGCGCGCTCGCGCAGAGGACCGCGGCGCGGCTGATCCCGACCGCCCGCGGGTTCGAGCGCGCGCCGCGGCCGTGGCTCGACGCGCGCTTCGCGCTCGGCGAGGCGCTCGCCCGGCGGACGCTCGCGGCGGCGCAGCACGGAGCGCGCCGGTGATCGGGCCGATCGTCGCCCTGACGCTCGCGGCCGGCCCCGCCTGCGGGCTGCCGCCGCTCTCGGACGGCCAGCGCCCGTGGCGCGCGGGCGAGACGCTCGAGCTCCAGCTGGCCATCCTCGGGGCGCTGAAGGCGGGCACGCTCCAGCTCTCGGTGGAGCGGCCCATGTCCGGCGGGCGCATCGTCCCGCTCCGGGCCCGCGCCCGCACCAGCGCGCCCCTCGACGCCATCCGGAGGTTCGCGGGCGTGGCGCTCTCGTGGATCGACGTCGGCACGCTGCTGCCCGAGCGCTACCTCGACGACCTCGACGACGCCGGCGTCCGCAAGACGAGCGACACGCGGATCCCGGAGGACGCCGAGCGGATCACCATCTTCACCCGCAGGGGGGATCGCCCGAGCGAGACGACCTACGGCGCGACGGGCGAGGTGCTCGACGCGCTCTCCGCCGTGTACTACCTGCGCGCGGCGCGGCTCGCGCCGGGCGAGCCGTTCTGCTTCGACATGATCGCGGTCCGCCGCTTCTGGCACGTGGAGGGGAGCGTCGCCGCGGAGCCGGAGCGAGTGGAGACGCCGGCCGGGGACTTCGACACCCTGCGGCTCGACGCGGTCGCGCGCCGTGTCGATCGCCCCGACGCGCGCCCGCGCCCGATCACGCTCTGGATCACGCGGGACGCGCGGCGCCTGCTGGTGGCCGCGACGTCGGAGATCGATCTCGGGTCCGTCCGCGCCGAGCTCGCGTCGGTGCGGGGCGCGCGCTGACCGCTCGCGCCGCGCGCGTTCGCGGCGGCTCACGCCAGTCACCCGAAGTGAATCCCGGAGGGCAGCTCGAGAGGCCTCGCCGGCGAGGAGACCCCGCGCGCCGCGTCCGCGGGCGTGGACTCACTGCGGCGCGGCTGCTGGGGGGGACGCAGTCCCCGGCGGATCAGATCAGGCCGCGGGAGCGGCGGAGGAGCTCGACCGTCTTCTGATACTCGACGTCCCAGGCGCTGGTCCCCTCCTGCAGGTGCTTCAGGCGGGCGCGCGCCTCGCGATCGATCTCGTCGTCGACGTCGAGGTGCTTCTTGAAGATGCCGAAGACCTTCTTCCGGAGGGCGTGATCCTCGGAGTAGACCTCCTCGACGTTCCGCGAGATGAGGAGGAACTCGATCATCTGGCCGATGACGTACTCGATCCCCTCGTCGCCCATCTTGAAGCCGCGGACGTCCGCCATCTCGCGCTTCACCTGGCTGAACTTGGAGTGATCGTAGCCGCGGCGCTCCAGCGCCTCGCGGGTCGCGGCGTTCACGCGCTCCTCGGCGGCGAGGTACTCCTTCATGATCGCCGCCATGTCCATCTCGGCGTCGGCGATGCGCAGGGTCTCGACCTCGATGTCGCCGTCCTGCATGAGGGTCTGGATGACCTCGCGGGCGATCGTGGGGATGACCTTGGGGTAAAGCCGCATGGATGTTCCTCGCCTGGACGGCCGCGGACCGCGCCGCGGGCCGAGTGCCGTTGCGAAGACCGCGAAACAAAAGGTAAAGCCGTATAAACCCCGGCCGCCAGGGGTGGCAAGAAAAAAAGGCCTCGGCTGCAGCATGGTTCCACGCGATCCGGGGCCCCGCCACCCGCCCCCGTGGGCCCGTCCCCTCACGGGCACGGAGGCGCTCCCCGTCCCTCGACCGGCCCCCGCGGAGGCGCGCGGCGCCACCCGGAGACGACGAGAGCGGCGCCCCTGGAGGCGCCGCTCTCCCGAACGCACGGTGGCAGCCGACGTCGACCCCGCGGCGATGACCGACGCGCGCGGCGCCGCCCGGGCGCGCTCGCTAGCCCTGGTAGATCTTCATCACGTCGGAGAGGAGCTTCAGGGCCTCCGCCTTGGGACGCTGGAAGGCGTTGCGGCCCATGATGGACCCGAAGCCGCCGCCCTCCTTGATGCCCCGGATCTCGTTCAGCACGTCCTCGGTGCCCTTCGCCTCACCGCCCGAGAAGATCACGATGCGCTTCCCGTTGAACGCGGACTGCACGACGTGGCGCACGCGGTCGGCCATGGTCTTCGTCGGGATCTGGTACTTCTCGTAGACCTTCTTCGCCTCGGGATGCTCGACGAGGTCCTTCGGCGGCTTCACCTTGATGATGTGCGCGCCGAGCTGCGCCGCGATCTGCGCGGCGTACGCGGCGATGTCGACGGCGGTCTCGCCCTCCTTCGAGACGCCGGAGCCGCGGGGGTAGCTCCACACCACCACCACGAGGCCGTGCGCCTTCGCCTCCTCGGTGAGCTCGCGCAGGTGCTCGTACTGCTCGTTACGGGCGTCGGACGCCGGATAGATGGTGTAGCCGATCGCCGAGCACCCGAGCCGCACCGCCTCCTTCACCGAGCCGGTGACGGCGGAGATGGGCGCGCCGCCGAGCTTCGAGAGCGAGTCGGAGTTGTTGAGCTTGAGGATGGTGGGGATCTGGCCCGCGTACCTCGCCGCCCCCGCCTCGATGAAGCCGAGCGGCGCCGCGTACGCGTTGCACCCCGCGTCGATCGCGAGCTGGAAGTGGTACTGCGGGTCGTAGCCCTCGGGGTTCGGCGCGAACGAGCGCGCCGGCCCGTGCTCGAACCCCTGGTCCACCGGGAGGATCACGAGCTTGCCGGTGCCGCCCAGGGTCCCGGTCATGAGGAGGCGGTGGAGGTTGGCGAGCGTCCCGGGGTTGTCGCTCTGGTACCAGGAGAGGATCTCTTTCACGCGCGCGGTGGTTCGCTCCGGCATTTCGGTTCTCCCAAGAGGTCGCGAGGTGTTCGGGTTCTCTAGGACGAGTCCCGCTTCGAGTCGACGCGCAATCTAGAGACCGCCGGGATCGGGAGGCAAGGGGAAAAGCCGCCGCTCGCCCGCCGGGCGGTGGCCGGCGCGCGGCGCGCTGCGCAGGTTCACCGTGAACCCCCGAAAAGGAAGGTCCCATGGCGCGTGGAGTCGGTGAGCGGCCGGAGCGGAGCCCCGCGGCGATCCTGTCCGCGGTGGAGTACCCCATCTCACGCGATGACCTCGCACAGGCGGCGGCGGAGAACGACGCGCCGGCGGACGCGATCAACTTCCTCAGATCGCTCCCCGACCGGATCTATACGAGCCCGAACGACGTGATGCGCCAGTTCGGCGAGGCGGGCGCGCGCTTCGGCCTGTTCTCGACCGACGTGCGGCACCGCGGGAACATCGGCAAGGAGGCGACGGAGACGGGCGCGGTTCCCACCAAGCATTCGTAGGGACGGGGGACTGCGTCCTCCGCCCCCTGCTCGGCGGGGGCCGTGAACGGCCGCTCATCCCGAGCGTCGCTCCGACGCGATCGCGGCGGAGCGGAGTCGAGGGACGCGCCCGCTGGCGCGGCCTGCGCGCAGGTTCCCCGCCCGATTGCGACGGAGCTCTCCCCAGAGCTTGGAGTCCGTCCCCGCGTCAACCCCGCCGAGGCGGATAGCAGCGCGAGACGTAGCCGCAGGCCTCGGCGCGGCAGCGCGGCTCGTCGCGGCCGAGCTCGGCGGGGGGACGGTCGCCGTCGCCGCGGAACGCCTCCCACGCCAGGCGCGGCGCGTCGGCGGCGAAGCGGGTGAGCTCGCGCTCACCGGGCGTCACGTCCACCGCGCGGCAGTCGCCGCGGAGGAACTGGAGCCGCGCGCGGACGCGGGCGTCGGGGTGCGCGCGGCGGGCGGCGAGCACGTAGGCGAGGAGCTGCAGCCGGTAGCGGTCCGCCGCGTCCGGCCGCCAGGTCGCGTACTTGTAGTCGACGACGGTGAGCGCGCGCGCCCGCCGGTCCACCATGAGCGCGTCGATGGCGCCGACGAGGTAGACGGAAGGGTCTCCGCGCGTCCGCGACGGCAGGCGCAGCAGGAACGGCACCTCGCGGCGGAGGCGGCCGTCGCGGGCCGCCTCGGCGAGCGCGCGCCCGCCCTCGGCGTTGGCGAAGCGGGCCACCTCGCCCAGGATGCGGCGCACGCCGGGGGACCGCGGGTCGTAGCCGCGCCGGGCCGCCGCGGCGGCGAGCTGCGCGCGCCGCTCCAGCGGCGGCGCGGCGAGATCCGCCTCTGCGAGCATGGCGTGCGCGAGCGTGCCGCGCGCGGTCGCCCGGCCCGGATCGTCCGCGGGCGCGCCGCGCGCGCCGTGTGGCTCGGGCAGCCCGAGCACGCGGCCGAGGAGGTGCCGTCGCGGGCAGCGCGCGTACTCGGCGAGCTCCGTCACGGCCACGCGGACCGCGGCCACGCGCGGGGCGCCGGCGAGGCGCGGCGGCGCTACCGCGGGAGGCTCCGCCGGCGCCGGCGCGTCGTCGCCGTCCACGGGCGGGCCGCACGCCGGCGCGGAGCCGGCTTCCTCGAGCGCGATCCGGCGCACCAGCTCCGCCCGCGCCTCCGCCGCGACCTCCACGAGGCCGCGCCAGCTCTCCGCGCCGTTCGAGGCCTCCCCCGACAGGACGAGCCGATCGCGGGCGCGCGTCATGGCCACGTAGAGGAGGCGCCTCGACTCCGCCGCCGCCGCGCGCCGCTCGTGCGCGCGCGCGTCGCGCACGGAGGCGGTCTCTTCGAAGCGATCCGCCGCCGGGTCGTAGCGCATCGCGCAGAGGCGCCCCTCCGCGTCCAGCAGCGCCCGGCGTGCGTCGCTGCGGGGGCGCGCGCCCAGGTCCGGCACGAACACCACCGGCCACTCGAGCCCCTTCGCCTGGTGCACGGTGAGGAGCGCCACCGCGTCGCCCGCCTCGACCTCGGCCTCCGGCTCGCGCGGCGGCCTCGACGCCTGCGCCCGCAGGTGGCGCGCCAGCTCCGCCGCGGTCCCGCCGTCCGAGCCGAAGCGCGCGGCGAGCGCGATGGCCTTCGCGACGTTCACCGCGCGTCGCTCGCCGTCGGGGCCGGCGAGCAGCACCGCGTCGAGGTCCAGCCGCTCCACCGCGCGCGTGAGCAGCGCGTCCGGCGCCAGCCGATCGCGCAGCGCGTGCAGCTCGCGCCACGCGTCGAGGAGCCGGGTGAGCCGCGCCCAGTCCTCCGCGGGCACCGACGCCACGGCGCGCTCCGCCGCCTCCGGCGCGAGCGCCCCTGCGCCGCCTTCGCCGAGCGCCCGGGCGACCTCGGCGGCGAGGCGCTCCGGGGAAACCCGCGCGAGCCGGGCCAGGCCGGCGCGCGCGAGGAGGAAGAGCGTGGCGTCGGAGACGCCGCACATGGGCGAGCGGAGCACGGCGGCCCAGCCGATCGCGTCCGACGGGTCGGCCAGGGTGGCGAGCAGCTCGCCGAGGTCGCGCACCTCCGGCGCCTGGTAGAAGCCGCCGCCGCGCGCGAGCCGGTAGGGGATCCCCGCGGCGCGCAGGGCCCGCTCGTACTCACCGATCTGCGTCAGGCGGCGGAACAGGATCGCGACGTCGCTCAGGCGAGGGCGCCGGACGCGCTCGGCCCCGCCCTCGCCTCGCTCGCGCACCGCGACGCCGGCGGCGCCCGAGACGACCGCACGGATGCGCCGGGCGATGGCGCCCGCCTCACGCCGCCGCCGCTCGGCCGCGTTCCCGTCCTCGTGGTCCTCCAGCAGCTCGCAGGCCGGCCGCGCCCCCTCGGGCCGGCGCGGGACGAGCCGATCCGCGTCGGAGAAGCGGATCTCGTCGTCGCGCGGCGGGGCGCCGTCGGGCGGCCGCATGCAGCGCGCGAACACCTCGTTCACGAGCTCCACCACCGCCGGCGCCGAACGGTGGTTGTCGGACAGGTGGAGCACGCGCCCGTCGCCCGCCTCGAGCCGCCGGATCAGGCGCGCGAACACGGCGACGTCCGCGCCGCGGAACCGGTAGATGGACTGCTTGAGATCGCCGACCGCCACCAGCAGCGGGCCCGCCGGGCCGCCCGGCCCCGAGAGCAGCTCGAACAGCTCCTGCTGGACGCCGTTCACGTCCTGGTACTCGTCCACGAGGAGCGCCCGGTAGCGGGCGCGCAGCTCCGCGCGGAGCGCGCCGTCGTGGCGCAGGAGATCCCGCGCTCGGACCAGCAGGTCGTCGAAGTCGACCGCCCGGGCGGCGCGCTTGGTCGCCGCGTAGCGCGCCTCGGCCTCCGCCACGAGCAGGCAGAGCTCCTCCTTCGTCGCGGCGGCGAGCCCCTCGGCGGCGAGCGGCCCGAGCTCCTCGGCGGCGGCGGCGAGGGCGTCCTTCAGCTCGCGCAACGGGCCGTCGGCCTTCCCGAGCCGCTTCCCCTTCGCGGCCGCGCCCAGCGCGAGCAGCCGTCGGAGCCCCTCCGCGTCGACCTCTCCTCGTACGTCGTCCGGCGCGAGGGCGTCGAGCGCGCGGCGGACGGCCTCGACGAGGTCCCGCGCCCCCGCCCCGGTCGCCTGCGGTCCCGAGGAGGCGATCGCCTCCGCCGCCGCGAGGAGCCTCGCCCGCGCCGCGTCCACGTCCGCGGGGCGCGCCGGAGCGGGCACGAGCGGACCGATGTCGCCGCGGGTGGCACGAGCGCGAACGAGCTCCGCCACGACCCCGGCGAGCCCCCCTCGCGCGCCGGCGGCCCCCAGGCCCGCCGCGAGCGTGCGCGCCGCCGGCCGTCCCGCGTCGAGCGCGGCGATGGTCGCGGCGCGCGCGGCCGCGGTCAGCCACCCGGAGGAGCGCTCCTCGTCCGCGACGGCGAACTCCGGATCGAGCCCCGCCTCCGGCGCGTGCTCGCGCAGCAGCCGCCCGCAGAAGCCGTGGATCGTGCCGGCCGAAAGCCGCTCGAGGCCGTCGAGGCGCTCCAGCCAGGCCCGCGCGGCCTCCGACCCGGGGTCCGCCTCGCAGGCGGCGCGCGCCCGCTCCGCCACGGCCCCGCGCAGCCGCTGCGCGAGCTCCTCGGCGGCCTTCTCGGTGAAGGTGATGGCGGCGATCTCGGCGGGCGCGCACGGCGTCCCGAGCGCCTCTCCGGAGAGGAGCCGCGCGCACAGCTCGACGAGCGCCGTCGTCTTGCCGGACCCCGCGCCGGCCGACACCGCGGTCGGCGCGTCGAGCTGGAAGAGGGCGGTGGCAGCCCGCCCGAACTCGATCCGTCCCCGCGCGGTCACGCGCCGCCTCCCGCGTCGTCCGGCTCGCCGGCGCTGCCCTCGGCGCGGCACACCGCGCCGTACGGGCAGCCCTCGCACGCGCGCGGCGCGATCGGGAACTCGCCCACCCGGATGCGCCGCACGACCTCGACGACACCCAGCGCGAACCCGTACGCCCCGGCCGGCGAGCCCGCCTCGCCGGCCGCCGCCTCGAGCGCGACAGACGCCGCCGACGCCTCGGTGGTGAAGGGCTCGGTCCGCGCCGCCCGCCGCAGGAGCGCGTAGGTGGCCTCGAGCCGCTCCCGCCCGGGCAGGTCGCGCGCCGCCACCGCGAGGTACGCCGGCACCTGGAAGCTCGTCACGCCCATCGCGTCCGGGGCGAGCAGCTCCGCGTACGCCTTCCCGTCGCGCGCGTTCTTGTAGTCGATGACGAGGAGCCGCTCGCCCGACGCGTCCACGCGGTCGATCCGTCCCTGGAGGCGCACGGTCTCGCCGCTCGCCCGCACCTCGAGCGGGGGGTTGCCGGAGGTCCCGCCGAAGCGGTGCTCGAGGAGCGCCGGCACGAGCCCGTCGTGGTCGCGCGCCTCCGCCTGAACCACGCGCGCGATGCGCGCCAGCACCGCCTCGCGCCGCGCCGCCCACACCGCGGGGTCTCCGGTGCGGCCTTCCGCCTCGAAGCGCAGGAACACCGCCTCGGCGGCCGCCTGCGCCTCCGCCACGTCGGCGGCGTCGCCCGCCGGCGGCCACGCGCCGCGCGCGCGCCGCGCCGCCACGAACCGCTCCAGCGCGGCGTGCAGCAGGCTCCCCTCGTCGCGTGGCTCCTGATCGAGGTCGCCCGCGGCAGGATCGGGCAGCCGCGCGGCGGAATGGAGGAAGAGCCGGAACGGGCAGCGCGCGTAGCCCTCGAGCTGCGTGGGGGCCCACTCGGCGGGGAGCATCGCCCGGAGCGCGTCGCCGGCAGGTCCCGAGATCGCCCCCGCGTATGGCGCGGCCCGGCGACCGCGGAGCGCCTCGCCGCGGGACGCCTCCACCGCGCCCAGGTCGAGCGCGGCCTGCGCGCGCCTCGCGAGCGTCGTCCCCGCGAGCGCGGCGACGCCCGTCGCTCCGGCGCGGACCGCCGCCCGGAGCGCCTCGCGCTCGGTGCGGGCGGCGGCGAGCCCCGGCTCGGGAGCCGCCACCGGCGACACGGGCACGCCGAGCACGGCGAGGGCGTCGGCGAGCACCGGCGCCAGCGATCCGCCCCGCCCCGACGGCCCGGGCGCCGCCCATACGAACGCGAGGACCTCGCGGCCCGCGGCGACCGCGCAGAGCGCGCGGTGCTGCGCCTCGGCGCGCCGCGCGGCGGCGGTCGGGACCGCGACCCGGCGGACCTGGCGCGCGAGAGCGATCCGCTCCGGGTCGCGGAGCAGCGGGTCGGGCGGGGCGGAAGGCGGGAACGCGCCCTCGGCGCAGCCCATGAGGACGGCGGCGTGGATCGAGAACCCCGGCGCCTCGTCGAGCCCCCACAGCTCCACCGCGCCCGCGGCCGGCTCGGGAGGCGCCGGCAACGCCCCGCCCTCCACGGCGACGCGGAGCAGGGCGCTCCACGCGCCCGCCTCGAGCCGTGCCTCACCGCGCCCGGCGATCGCGAGCCCCCGCGCGAGCGCGTCCGCCGCCTCCTCGAGCGCGCGCAGCGCGGCGAGATCGCGCGCGGCGAGGTCCCGCGGGCCGCGCGCCGCGCGCCGGCGAACCCCCGCCGCGTCGAGGAAGCCGCCGAGCCTGCGTGCGTGCTCGCGCGGCGTCGCCGCCACGCCGAGCGGCGCGAGCAGCGCGGAGAGCTCCTCGAGCCCGCTCGCCGCGCGCTCGAGCGCGGCCCGCTCGCGGGCGGCGGCGGGCGCGCGCAGCGCGGCGGCGCGGCGGCGGAGCGCGGCGAGCGGCGTGGCCCGCCCGTCGAGCGCCCCGGCCCGGTCGAGCAGCGCACCGAGCGCGAGCCCCGGGCCGGCGGAGGCCAGGTAGCTCGAGGCCGCGAGCCGCTCCACGACGGCGCGGGTGGGCGACCCCGCGGCGACGATCGCGTCGAGGGCGGCGCGCACCGGCGGCAGGTCGGCGAGCCCGGCGCCGCGCCCGGAGGCGAACGGGATGCCTCGGGCGGCGAGCGCGCGCGCGAGCGGCGCCGCCACGCGCCGCGGCGCGGCCGCGATCACCGCGACCTCCTCGGCCGGCACGCCGTCCTCGACCAGCCTCGCGACGGTGTGCGCGGCGGCGTCCGCCTCCCCCTCCTCCCCCGCGGCCGCGACCGCGAGGAGCTGGCCGCCAGCGACGGCTCGCGCGGCCCGCCCGCGGCCCATGCTCGCGAGCAGCGCGGCCGGCAGCGGGGCGCGGCCGTCCCCTTCCAGGCGCCCGAGCACGACCTCGATCTCGCGCCGTCCGGCGAGCTCGTGGAGCGCCTCCACCCGGCGAAGGAGCGGCTCCACGGGCGCGCACGCGTCGGCGCGCTCGGGAAAGTACGGCAGGAGCAGCCGGGAGCGGCGCGCGCGCGCGACGAGGGTCGCGAGCAGGTCCCACTCGGCGGGGCTCGCCTCCGCGATCCCCGCCACCACGAGCAGGTCGAGATCGACCGTCTCCGGGCAGGTCGCTCCCCGCGCGGCCGCGTCCGCCGCGACCCGCAGCGCTCCCGCCCGGTCGAGCGCACCCGCCGCGACGAGCCGTCCCTCGAACGCCGCGAGCGCCTCGGCGAGGGCGAGCAGACGCTGCGCGGCGGCGCCGGCGAGGCTCCGCGCCGCCGCGCGCGCGTCGTCCACCGAGACCTCGGCGCGCCGGAGCTCCGCCAGCGTGGCCGCCAGCACCGCCGCGTTCCCGTCGTGCGCCTCCAGCGATCCGAAGGGACCGCCCGCCTCGCGTGCCGCCTCGACCGCGACGAGCCGCTCGGTCGGCGGGTCGATGACCGCGCGCCGGTCCCCCGAGGCGGCGAGGAGCGGGAGGACGAGCCGCTCGAGGGTCGCGACCTGCGGCCCGAACAGGACGCCGTCCTGCGCGTCGCAGAGACGTCGCGCTGCCCTTGCCGCGGCGAGGGACGTCCGGGCGAGGATGAGCGCGGCCACGACCCCCAGGATACCGGGGAACACTGACGTCCCCCGCCGCGTTCGAAGAGGCATGCTCACCCACATCGGCGCGCTGGCGATCGCGGAGGACGCGGTGGAGCTGCTCCTGGAGTGCCACGGGCGCATCCGCACGTTCACGGAGCTGGCGACCCGCCTGGCGATGGCCGAGGGAGCGACGGAGGAGGAGATCGCCGGGGCCGCGGCCGGCGTGCGCCGCTACTTCGCCGAGGCCCTCCCGCTGCACATGCAGGACGAGGAGGAGTCGCTCCTCCCGCGCCTGGCCGGGCGAGATCGGCAGGTGGACGCCGCCCTCGTGACCATGCACCGGGATCACGAGGGCCAGAGCGCGGCGCTGGCGCGGATGGTCGAGCTGTGCGGGGAGCTCGCCTGCGCCCCCGGCCGCCACGGCGAGCTGGCTCCCGCGCTCGCGGGCGCGGCGGCCTCGGTCCGGGAGCACTTCGAGCGGCACCTCGCCCTGGAGGAGGAGGTCGTGTTCCCCGCCGTCCGAGCGGTGCTGGGCGACGGCGCGCGGGCGGAGATCGTGCGCGAGCTCCGCGCGCGCCGAGGCCAGGTTCAGTCTTCCCGGTAGACGGCGAGCGAGCCCTCGTTCTCCCAGACCTCCACCTTCGAGACGCGGACGCGTCCGCCCTCGCGCTCGAGGACGGCCCGGTTCGCCTCCTCGTAGAAGTGGCGCGCGAGGAGCTCCGCGGTGGTGTTCAGCTCGTCGAACGGCGGGATCTCGTTCACGTTCTGGTGGTCGAAGCGCCCACCGATGTCGGCGACGATCCGCTGGAGGTCCGCGAAGTCGATCACCATGCCGATGCGATTCAGCTCCGACGCGCGCGCGTGGACGCGGATCCGCCAGTTGTGACCGTGCAACCGCTCGCACTTGCCGCCGTGGAAGCGGATCTGGTGCGCGGCGCTGAACAGGAACTCCTTGGAGATCTCGAAGACGGGGACACCCATGCGCGGCGCAATATAGCCGCCTTGGCGAGGGAGCGCACTCGTGCCTTCGGATCGCTCCGCGGGCGCTCCCGCGTTAGCATCCCCTCCGTGCGCACGCTGTCGGAAGCCGCCCTCGTCCTCGCCGCCGGAGCGCTCCTCGGGCTCGCCGGAAACGCCGCGAGCCCGAGGCCCGCGGCGCTCGCCCGCTCGGTGCATTCGGCGGCGGAGAGCGGCACGGGCATGTGCGCCGTGCCCGGCGCCGCGCCGGTCGCCCGCTCTCCGCGCATCGCCGTCGACGAGGCGAAGGGGCTGTGCGACGCGTGCAAGGCCGGCTTCGCGGACGCGCGCGGGGCGACCGAATTCGCCGCCGGCCACGTGACCAACGCCATCCACCTGCCGCCCGCCGGGCATCCGGACGAGGCCGCCGCCGTCGCCGCGCTGCGCGCTTACCCGATGGTGGTCGTCTACGACGGCGACTACTCCTGCGCGCTCGCGGACGAGGTCGCCCAGCGGCTCCTCCGCGAGGGGCTCCCGGACGTTCGCGTCCTCGAGGGCGCGTGGCCGGCCTGGGTCGCGGGAGGCGGCGCCGGGACCTCCGGCTTCTGCCCCGCTTGCCACGACCACGCCGAGGCTCACCGATGAGCGTCGTCCTCGCCCTGCTCCGCGTCGCCCTCGGCGGCACCTTCCTCTACGCGGCCCTCACCAAGCTGCCGGACATGGCCGCGTTCGCCGAGTCCGTCGCGAACTACCGGCTGGTCCCGGCGGCGCTCGTGCCCGCCGTGGCCGCGGGCGTGATCGGGGTCGAGCTCGTCCTCGGGGCGCTGCTCGTCTCCGGCCGGCTCGCCCGCGGCGCGGCGCTCGTGGCGACCGCGCTCCTCGCCGTGTTCACGATCGGTCTCTCGCAGGCGCTGCTGCGCGGGATCGACCTCCGCTGCGGCTGCTTCGGCGGGACCGAGAGCGCGACCTGGCTCACCGTCGCGCGCGACGGGGCGATGCTCCTCGCGGCCCTCGCCCTGCTCGTGCGCGGCCCGGGGAGACTCTTCCCCGCGCGCGCGCGCGCCGCGCGTTCCGCCCAGGAGGGCGCCACGGCGGCGAACGGCTGAACCGGCACGGCCCGGGCTGGCTCTCCTCCTCCATGAGCGGACACGGCGAGGGACACGAGCGCGGCGCGGGCCCCGGTGGCCACGGCGAGGGCCGCGACCGCCACGGGAACCCCGAGAACCTCGACGCCTACCTGGCGCGGCTCGAGGACCCGTCGCGCGTCGAGTGGCAGAAGCCGGACGAGGTGGTGTCGGCGCTGGGCCTCCGCCCGGGCGACGTCGCCTGCGACGCGGGCGCGGGGCCGGGCTACTTCGCCATCCGCCTCGCGCGCGCCGTGGGGCCGACCGGCCGCGTCCACGCGATCGACGTCGACGCGAGGATGATCGCGCTGCTCGAGCAGCGCGCGAGGGAGGCGGGGGTCACGAACGTCCGGCCCCTGCACGCGCCCGAGGGCGAGGGGCTGCCGCCCGAGCCGTGCGACGCGATCCTGGTGGTGAACACGTTCCACCACTTCCCCGACGGCCCCGGCTACCTGCGCCGGCTCGCCGACCGGCTGAAGCCCGGCGGACGGATCGTGAACGTGGACTTCCACGCCGGGGAGCTGCCCGTCGGCCCGCCTGCGGATCACAAGGTCTCGCGCGAGGCGTTCCTCTCCGCTGCCGCGGCCGCGGGGCTGGAGGTCGCCGAGGAGCGATCGTTCCTGCCGTACCAGTACTTCCTCGCGATGAGACCCCGCGCCGCGCCCTGACGGCTTTCGGGCTACGGGCCACAGGGAGGCGCGCAAGCGCCGTTCCCGAAGCCTGGAGCCTGAAGCGTGGGATCGCGCGCGCCCGTGCCTCTCCTAGAGGCCGTTGAAGAACGCGCTTCACAACCCCGCTCGCCCCGAGCGTAGCCCGCCGCAGGCGGGCGGAGTCGAGGGGCGGCCGTGTGAACGAGTTGGCCGCTCACTGTCGAAGGGCGACCGGGGTCCCGCTCGTGGTTCGACGAGCTCACCACGAGCGGTCGTTAGGCGGGCAGCAGCTTCGAGATCCTCAGCAGGTTGTAAGCGGCGGCGACGAAGTGGGCGGCGAGCCGAGTGCGCGCCCACGCTCTGAACCTCGCCTTCCGGAAGCACGCGACCGTTTCGCCCAGCCGAACACCGGAGCAGGAGCTGCTCGCAAAAGAGCCGGTCGCTGCGGACGCTGTAGAGCGCCCTCAGCCACGTCGACTTCTGCAACCGCTCGGAGAGAGGGCCTGGAGCGCCGCGTCGGCCAACTCCTTAGATTCGGCGGAGCGGGTGCGCCTCGGGCACCCGCTGCTCGGGCGCGACCAGGCTCAGCATCGTGGTCTGCGGGGTCTTGCGTCCGCGCACGGCGAACCTCCGTGCGCGGACCAGATCATGAACCGTCCGGGCTGTCGATCTCTGGCCGGACAATTCCAACGGCCTGCTAGTGCCGTGGATCGGTGATTTGTTGAATAAGGAGCTCACGTCGGGTGCGCCGCGAGGGTGCGCCCGCCGAAGCGAGCAAGCGACGCGAGGATGTCGTCGGCGCTCTTCGTCCAGCGGAAGGGCTTCGGCGCGTCGTTGTGAGTCTCGATGTACTCGACGATGGCGGCGCGGAGCTGCTTGACGCTGTCGTGCGACCCGCGGCGAAGCGCGTGCTCCGTGAGCAGGCCGAAGAAGCGCTCGACCATGTTCAGCCAAGACGCGTGCGTCGGCGTGAAGTGCAGGCAGAACCGCGGGTGCCGCAGGAGCCAGCGCTTCACTGCTGGCGTCTTGTGCGTCGACAGGTTGTCGAGGACGACGTGAACGGCGTACTGAGCCGGCACGTCGTCGTCGATGGTGCCGAGGAACTTGATGAACTCGACGGCGCGATGCCTCGCGTACAGGGCGCTCGTGACCTTCCCGGTCTTCATGTCGAGGGCGGCGAAGAGGTCGGTCGTGCCGTGGCGCGCGTAGTTGTGCGTGCGCCGCTCGGGTTGACCGAGGTCCATCGGCAAGACGGGCGTGGCGCGGGCAAGGGCCTGAATCTGCGACTTCTCGTCGACGCAGAGCACCACGGCGTTGTGGGGGGGCGCCATGTAGAGGCCGACGACGTCGCGCACCTTCTCGATGAGCAGCGGATCGTCGGAGAGTCGGAAGTCGTCGGTGCGGTGCGGCTTCAGGCCGAAGGTCCGCCAGATGCGGCCAATCGTCGTGTGGCTCAACCCGACGCTCTTCGCCATCGACCGCGTGCTCCAGTGCGTGCGGCCCTTCGGCGTGGTCTCGAGCGTCTGGACGACGACGCGCTCGACCTGGTCGTCTGTGATCGTCCGCTCGGCCCCCGGCCGCGGCTCGTCGAGGAGACCGTCGAGGCGCTGATCGATGAAGCGCTTGCGCCACTTGCCAACCGTCGCATTCGTCGTCCGCAGCTCGCGAGCGACGTCGCAGTTCGATTCGCCTGCCGCACAACGCACGACGATGCGCGCCCGAAATGAGAGGTGCCGGTTCGCGCGACCTCGACGGGCGTAACGCTCGAGAACCTCGCGCTCGTCGTCGCTCACGACGAGCAGAGCTTTCGGGCGGCCGATGGTTGCCATACATCGACAAGATCACAGGCGGCAGCGTTTTGCTAGCTATCTTCGTTCCACGGCACTAGCTCCTCGTGGCCGGGAGCAGGGCGCGAACGGCCGCGGCCGGGTCGCCGCCCTCCAGCCAGGCGCGGATGGCGGCGACTCCGTGCGCGCCCGCGGCGATCACCTCCGGCACGCGCGCCGGGGTAATCCCGCCGAGCGCGACGATCGGCAGCCCGAGCGCGGCGGCCTCGCGCAGCACCGCGAGCCCCACCGGCGGTCCGTACCCCCTCTTCGAGGGCGTGTCGTAGATCGGGCTCACGGTCGCGAAGCTCGCCCCGGCGTCGCGCGCGCGCCGCACCTCCGCCGCGGAGTGGCACGAGACGCCCACGAGCGCGTCCGGGCCGAGCAGGCGACGGGCGTCCGCCGCCGGGATCCCGGCGGCCGGCAGGTGCACGCCGTCCGCGCCCGCGGCGAGCGCCACGTCGACGCGATCGTTCACCACGATCCGCTGGCCCGCGGCGCGACACGCCGCCGCAACCGCGCGCGCGAGCGCGAGCAGGTCGCGCCCGCCGAGATCCTTCTCCCGCAGCTGGACGAGCACCCGTCCGGGCGGCAGACCGGCGAGCGCCGCGGCGAGGCGCGCGGGGAGATCCCGAGCGAGACGGCGGTCGGTGATCAGGTGGACAACGGGAACGGCCATTCGTAAGCTCGCGCTCGCCATCCTGCGCCCAGAGGTGATCACGTGTCGAGCGACCTTCACAGCTTCCTCGCGTTCCTGGAGGAGCAGAAGGCGAAGCAGGCGAGCCGTTTCCCGACGGTCAAGTACGACAAGGCGCTGTCGTTCATGGGGACGACGAGCCTCGCCGGGACGTTCGCGACCGTCTCCGTGAACCGCATCCGCGAGATCGCCCCCGGCACGACCGGCCGAGACCTCGAGATCCGCCTCTCCGGGCCGCTCGCGCGCCGGCCGCAGAAAGGCGAGTCGCTCACCGTCCACATGACGCGGGTCGAGCAGTACCAGGGGTACCAGGTGAAGACCCGCGTGCTCTCGGCGGGCGCGAGCGAGCGGGACCTCGTCGAGGAGCTCGACGGCGGGGCGCTGCTGGTGAAGGGAGCGCAGATCTTCACCGTCCACCACAGCCCCTACACGCTCAAGTTCTTCGAGAACGTCCCCTTCGAGGAGCTGCAGGAGACGCTCGCGGGCGTCCGGTACGCGCTCGTCGGGGTGGGTGAGACCGCCAACATCTCTCCGCGGTTCATCTTCCACCACCAGGTCGAGGGCGATCGGCTGTCGCTGTTCCACGGCGACGGGCTCGCGCTGAAGACGTACATGAACCTGAAGGCGAACCGGCACGAGACGCGGCTCGTCCTCGACCTCGACGACTTCCACGGGTACGTGCTGCAGGGCGTGGTGGAGGAGTTCGCTCCCCACCAGCACCCGGAGGCCTACGAGCGGATCTGCCAGGGGTTCGCCGCGGGGAGCTGGGGCAAGCCCTCGCGCGTGTTCCGCTCGCAGATCCGGTCCGTCGCGCGCATCGCGCCGGTGGGCTGAGGGAGCTCGCGGGGCTGCGCCCCACCCGCCGATCGCGGTGACGGCTAGGTGCCGATGAGCCCGGTCATCGGGCTCGACGCCGAGGCGTGCAGCTTCGTCGGGATTCGCCCGGCGAGGTACGCCTTGCGCCCCCCCTCGACGCCCGCCCGCATCGCCTCCGCCATCAGCACCGGATCCCTCGCCTCGGCGATGGCGGTGTTCATGAGGACGGCCACGGCGCCGAGCTCCATCGCGACCGCGGCGTCGCTCGCCGTGCCGACGCCCGCGTCCACGAGGACCGGGACCTTCACCGTCTCCATGATGATGCGGAGGTTGTACGGGTTCCGGATCCCGAGGCCCGAGCCGATGGGCGCGCCGAGCGGCATGACCGCTGCGCAGCCGGCGTCCTCGAGCTTCTTGGCCGTCACCGGGTCGTCGTTCGTGTACGGCAGGACCGTGAAGCCCTCCTTCACGAGGACCTTCGCGGCCGCCACCAGCCCCTCGACGTCGGGGAAGAGCGTCCGGCGATCGCCGATCACCTCCAGCTTCACCAGATCGCCCATCTCCAGCTCGCGCCCGAGCCTGGCCGTCCGGATGGCCTCCTCGGCCGTGAAGCACGCGGCCGTGTTCGGCAGGAGCTTCATGCCCTTCGGGATCCACTCGAGCAAGGAGGCCTCGCCGCTCTTCGAGAGCTCGAGGCGACGGACCGCCACGGTCACCACCTCGGCGCCCGAGGCGACGAGCGCCCGCTGCATGGTGGTGAAGTCCGGGTACTTGCCCGTCCCCACCAGCAGGCGGCTCGTGAACGTGTGCGCGCCGATGCTCCAGGTGTCCGCCATCGCCTACCCTCCGCCGACGAATGCGACGATCTCGATGGAGTCGCCGGGGCCGATCCGCTGCGACTCGTAGCGGTCCTTCGTGACCACCGTGTCGTTCACCTCGACGGCGACGCGCTGCGCCTTCACGCCGAGGTGGCCGAGGAGCCCGGCGACGGTGACGCCCTCCGGCACCTCCCGGAGCTCCCCATTGAGTCTCACCTGCATGACCGCACACTTAGAACGTAGGCGCGCCCGCGTCAACGCACGCCGCGCCGGGCCGCCGGCTCCGGCGCACGCGACGGCGCAGCCGCGGGAGACCGCTCACGCCGGGAGCTCGACCCGAGCGGCCGAGAGCAGCGCGTCCGGGCGGCCTCTCCCGCGCGGCGCTGGAGCTCGGCCGCGCCCGCGCGCATCGCCGGCGAGCGCGAGCGTCGCACCGGCGATCACGAGCGCACCACGATCGGCGCCGCGTAGTGGACGAGCTCCGGCTCGTCGTCGACCGCCGGGAGGCGGGCGGCGGCCTCCGACGCGGTGGGCGTCATCATCACGCTGAAGAAGAACGCCGCCTGGAGCGCGAGAGCGAGTGCGAGAAGCGCGAAACCCTTCATGATCCGTGACCTCCGTCGAGCTGGGTTACGCGCACCCGGCGCGGCTATTTCACGGCGCGGCGCCCCTCTCCCCTCGGGGCCCGCACGTCACGAAGCCGGTGCTCCCGCCTCGCGCGCGGGCCGGCGCCGCGCGCGCGGGATGGCTTGCCCGCAGGCCGCCTGCATGGTTACGTCGCGGTCCCCCGAAGAGGAGATGACGATGGTGAAAGCTCGCCTCGCCGCCTTGCTCGCGCTCGCGCTCCCCGTCCTCGCTCCTGCCGACGAGGGCATGTGGATGCCGCAGCAGATCCCCGACCTGGCCCCGCGTCTCCAGCAGCTCGGCTTCGACGGCGACGCGCGCCAGTTCGCGGACCTGACCGGCCAGCCGATGGGCGCGATCGTCTCGCTCGGCGGGTGCAGCGCCTCGTTCGTCTCGCCCGACGGCCTCGTCGCCACCAACCACCACTGCGTCATCGGCACGCTCCAGTTCAACTCGACGCCCGAGCGGAACCTCCTCGAGGACGGGTTCGTGGCGCGCGCGCGCGCGGAGGAGCTGTGGAGCGGCCCAGGCGCGCGCGTGTTCGTGACCGTGTCCGTGAAGGAGGTCACGGCGGAGATCGCGGGAGGCATCGACGCGAGGGTGGGCGACGCGGAGCGGGGCAAGCTCCTCGAGCGCCGCGTGAAGGCGCGCACCGCGCGCTGCGAGAAGCCGGGCCTCCGCTGCACGGTGGCCTCCTTCTTCGAGGGCGCGCGCTGGTTCGAGATCGGCCAGCTCGAGATCCAGGACGTGCGGCTCGTGTTCGCTCCGCCCGGCAACGTCGGGAACTTCGGCGGCGAGACCGACAACTGGATGTGGCCCCGCCACTCGGGCGACTTCGCGCTGTACCGCGCGTACGTGGGCAAGGACGGCGCGCCGCGACCGCACGCGAAGGACAACGTCCCCTACCGTCCGAGGCGCTGGCTGAAGGTGTCCCCGAAGGGCGCGTCCGAGGGGGACCTCGTGTTCGTGGCCGGCTATCCCGGGCGGACGCAGCGGCTCAAGACGCTGCGCGAGGTGAAGGAGCAGATGGAGTGGGCGTACCCGGGCACGGTGCGCCGCAACAAGGACCTCCTCGCCATCCTCGAGCGGCTCTCCCGCGAGTCGCCGGAGACCGCGATCCGCGTGAACCCCCGCGTGCGGGGGCTCGCGAACTCGATGAAGAACCGCGAGGGCGTGCTCGAGGGCGCCGCCAGGGGCGGGCTCCTCGAGAAGAAGGCCCGGGACGAGCAGGCGCTCGTGGCGTGGCTCCAGGCGGAGCCCGCGCGCCAGGCCGAGCTCGGCGCCGCGCTCCCTGCGCTCGACCGGCTCCAGGCGGCGAAGGAGCGGACCCGCGAGCGCGATCTCGTGTTCCAGTCGCTCACCATGAACTCCTCGCTCCTCTCCGCGGCGCGAGCGATCTCGCGCGTCGCGGAGGAGCGCCCGAAGAAGGACCTCGAGCGCGACCCGGCGTACCAGCAGCGCGAGTGGCCCCGCCTCCGGGAGTCGCTCGAGCGGCTCGAGCGCACGCTCGACCTGGGCGCGGATCGCGCGCAGCTCCGCTACGCCCTCGTGGAGGCGGCGGCGCTCCCCGCGGACCAGCGCATCCCGCCGCTCGACGCCGCCGTCGGGCTCACCCCCGGCGCGCCGCCGGACGAGGCCGCCCGGCGGATCGACGCGTTCCTCGACCGGCTCTACGCCGGGACGCGGCTGGCGGACCGGAAGACCCGCCTCGCGCTGCTCGAGCGGGCGTCCACGAAGGACCTCACCGGCCGGAAGGACCGCTTCCTCGAGCTGTTCGCGGCGCTCCGGCCGTTCGAGCGGCAGCTGCGTGAGGAGCAGTATGCGCGCGACGGCGCGCGCTCGCGCGTGGGCCCGCTCTACGCGCGCGCCCTCGTCGCCAGGGCGGGCGGCGTGCTCGCGCCCGACGCGAACTCGACCCTCCGCGTGACGTACGGGGTGGTGAAGGGGGTGTCGCCGCGCGACGGGCTCTACTACCTGCCCCAGACCACGCTCGCGGGCGTGCTCGCGAAGCACCGCGCCGGCGACGAGGAGTTCGACGTGCCGGCGCCCGTGCGCGAGGCGATCCGCGCGCAGCGCGCGCGGGGGGGCGGCCCGTTCGTCGATGCGAAGCTCGGCGACGTGCCCGTGGACTTCCTCTCCAGCGTCGACACGACCGGCGGCAACTCCGGCTCGGCCGTGCTGAACTCCCGCGGCGAGCTGGTGGGCCTGCTCTTCGACGGGACCTGGGAGACGATCGCGTCCGACTTCCTCTTCGACGCGGAGTCCACCCGCTCCATCCAGGTCGACTCCCGCTACCTGCTCTGGTTCCTCGGCGACGTCGCGAAGGCGCCGAACCTGCTCCAGGAGCTCGGCGTCCCCGCGCAGGTCGGCGCCCGCTGAGCACTCGAGGTGAACGTGATGCGCACCCCCGCCCTCCTGCTGTCCCTCGCCGTCGTGGCTCCGGCGGCCACGGCGTTCGCCGCGCCGCCCTCCGCCGCCCGCGACGTCCTGGCCTTTCCGGCCGTCGAGCGCACGCTCCCGAACGGCCTGAAGGTGCTCGTCGTCCCGACCGGCTTCCCCGACATCGTGTCGGTCCAGATCGCGATCCAGACCGGCTCGCGGAACGAGGTCGAGCCGGGGAAGTCGGGCTTCGCCCACTTCTTCGAGCACATGATGTTCCGCGGCACGAAGGCCTACCCGCCCGACGCCTACCAGGCGGTGGTCACGCGCATCGGCGCGCGGCAGAACGCGTACACCTCGGACGACCTCACGAACTACCACCTCACGTTCGCGAAGCAGGACCTCGAGAAGGTCCTCGAGATCGAGGCGGACCGCTTCATGAACCTCGACTACTCCGTGGCGGCCTTCAAGACGGAGTCGCGCGCGATCCTGGGCGAGTACGACAAGAACGCCTCGAACCCGCTGCGCAAGCTCGACGAGGTCCAGCGGGACAGCGCCTTCCGCGCCCACACCTACAAGCACACGACGATGGGCTTCCTCGCCGACATCGAGGACATGCCCAACCAGTACGAGTACTCGAAGACCTTCTACGCGCGCTGGTACCGCCCCGAGCACGCGACCCTCGTGGTGGCCGGCGACGTCGACCCGCGCAAGGTCCTCCCGCTCGTCGAGCGCCACTTCGGGAAGTGGAGGCGCGGCTCGCACCGCGCCGAGGTCCCGCGCGAGCCGCCGCCGCAGGGACCGGTCTACGCCCACGTCCCGTGGGCGACCCCCACCCTCCCGTGGGTGGCGGTGGCGTTCCACGGCCCCGCGTTCTCCGACGTGCGCAAGGACTGGCCGGCCGTGGACCTCCTCTTCGACCTCCACTTCGGCGAGACGAGCGACCTCTACGAGCGGCTCGTCGTCGAGGAGCAGAAGGTGGACGCGCTCTTCGCGGACTCGGGCGCCAACGTCGATCCGGGGCTCGTCACCGTGTACGCGCGGCTCAAGTCGCCCGCCGACGCGGTCTACGTCCGCGACGCCATCCTGGGGACCTTCGCGCGCGCCCGCGCCGAGGCGGCGCCGCGGACCCGGCTCGCCGAGCAGAAGGCGCACAAGCGCAACGCGTTCCTGCGCGGGCTCGACTCGACCGACGCCATCGCCGGGACCGTCGCGCGCTACGCGATGTACGATCGGTCGTACCGGACGGCGAACCGGCTGTACCGGACCTACGACGCGCTGACGCCGGACGACCTCCTGGCCGCGGCGCGCAGGTACTTCACCGACGAGCGGCTCGTCGTCACCACCCTCTCCAAGGATCCCCTCCCCGCCGGCGTGGGGGATGCGCCGGCGCTCGCCACGCTCCAGGCCGCGCGCGCCGGCGCGGGAGGCGCCGCGCCCGCCGCGCAGGAGGTGCCGGTGGTGGCGGTCCCCTCCAAGCTGCCGGTCGTGACCGTGAAGCTGCTGTTCGAGGCGGGCAGCGCGCGCGATCCGAAGGGCAAGGAGGGGCTCGCCGGGCTCGCCGCGGCGATGCTCGCCGACGCGGGCTCGCGCCGCATGCGCATCGACGAGATCCGCGAGGCGCTCCACCCCCTCGCCGCCAGCTTCGAGGCGCAGGTGGACAAGGAGCTGGTGACGCTCACCGGCACGTTCCCGAGGGACGGCTGGGAGCGCTTCGCCGACGTCGCCCTCCCGCAGCTCACGGATCCGGGGTTCCGCGAGGAGGACTTCCGCCGCGTGAAGGACGAGCGCCTCAACGCCCTCGTGCAGGACCTGCGCGAGACGAACGACGAGGAGCTCGGGAAGGAGCGGCTCCAGGCGAACGTCTTCGCCGGCACGCCCTACGGCCACCCGGCGCTCGGCACCGTCGAGGGGCTGCGCGCGGTGACGCTCGACGACGTGAAGGCGTTCGTGCGCGCGCACTACACCCGCGCCAACGTCGCCCTGGGGCTCGGCGGCGACGCCCCCGCGCCGCTCCGGACCCGGCTCCAGGCCGAGCTCGCGAAGCTCCCCGCCGGCGAGAAGCTCCCGCCGACGACCGTCGCCGGCCGCCGCCCGAAGGGCCTCGAGGTCGAGATCGTCGAGAAGGACACGCGCGGAGTGGCCATCTCCTTCGGCCATCCCATCGAGGTCGTGCGCGGCCACCCGGACTTCGTCGCGCTCTGGCTCGCGAAGACCTGGCTGGGCGAGCACCGCTCCTCGAGCTCGCACCTCTACCAGCGGATCCGCGAGGAGCGCGGGATGAACTACGGCGACTACGCCTACGTGGAGGCGTTCCCGGGCGGCATGTTCCAGTTCTTCCCGGATCCCAACGTCGCGCGGCGCGCCCAGCTCTTCGAGGTGTGGATCAGGCCGGTGGTGCCCGCCAACGCGCAGATGGCGATCCGGATAGCGCTCCACGAGCTCGGCCGGCTCGTCCGCGAGGGGCTCACGCAGGAGCAGTTCGAGGCCACCCGCGAGTACCTCGTGAAGAACGTGTTCGTCATGACGGCGCGCCAGGACGAGCAGGTCGGCTACGCGCTGGACTCGCGCTGGTACGGCATCCCCGAGTTCACGCGCTACATGCGGGAGGGGCTCGCCAGGCTCACCCGCGACGACGTGAACGCCGCGATCAAGCGCCACCTGTCCGCGCGGGAGCTCTCCTTCGTCATCGTCGCGAAGGACGCCCGGGCGCTCGCCGGCGCGCTCGTCGCCGACGGTGCGACGACCGTGACCTACGAGGCGGAGAAGCCGGCCGCGCTGCTGGAGGAGGACCGCGCGATCGGCGCGACGAAGCTCGGCATCCGCCGCGAGGCGGTGCGCGTCACCCCCGTCTCGGAGGTGTTCGCGCGCTGAGAGGGCGACCGCGCCTCGTCACGGCCTCCACACCGCGAGCGCCGCGCCGATCGCCAGCATCGCGAGGATCGCCGCGGCGAGGATCCGCCGGCGCGCGGCGCTCGCGCCGTCGTCGAGGCCGAGCGAGAGGACCGGCCGCGCGTCGGTGGCCGCCAGCGCTCCCGGGGCGGGGCCGAACGGCGTGGGCACGGGCGCCGCGGCGCGCTCCCCCCCGACGAGCCTGGCGGACCCGCGCGCCTCCGGCTCGCCCCCGCCGCGCAGGAACGGGTCGTCGGCGATCGTGGGCTCCGTGTCGCCTGGATCGTGTCGAACGGGCTCGACCACCGACGGCGCCTCGTCGGGCGGGCCCAGCGCCGGCGCGGGGACTACCTCCGGATCTCCCTCGCGCGGGCGCGCGGCCTCGTCGGACGCGCGCAGGGGCGGCGGCTCCCCGGGCGGCGGCGGCTGCGGTTCGAGCCGATGCGACTCGCGGGGCGGCGGGGCGGCGGCGCGAGGCGCCTCCAGCGGCGGCGGCAGCGGCGGCGCCTCCACCCCGCTGCGCCGCGCCTCGGCAGCGCCCCGCGGCGCGCCGGTCCCGCGCACCACGATGACGTGCCCACACTTGCACCGGACACGGTACACGCGTCCGGGCGCCGGCTCGTCGACGCTCGCATAGCGCTTTGCGCAGCGGTCACACGCGAACTTCACTCCCGCGCTCCTCCCCGACCCGACCGCGACGGTACATCGGGACTGCCCCCTCGATCGAGTTGCTGCTACAGTGCCGCCGATATCAGGGGATACTGCCGTTTGCGCCGCGACGCGAGGGAAGCGCGTGGAGCCACGGCCGGGTGGTTGGGCGCATGGCGCTCGCGCGGTCCCGGGAACGGGCGGCGGAGTGCCGCAGCGCGCGGCGCGGGGAGGTCGGCGGGATGGGCGGGGTGTCTCACGTGGCGTCGCGTTCTCGAGCGGACAAGCCCCAGCTCACCCCGTTCCACCAGCGGATCGCCGCCGAGGCGCTGACGGCGCGCGGCGGCGGCGGGACCACCCGGCTCGCCGGCGCCCTCGCCCACTCCGCGGTGGATCTCAACCCGCACCAGATCGAGGCCGCGGCGTTCGCGCTGGCCGCGCTGCCGACCGGCGGCGCCGTGCTCGCCGACGAGGTGGGCCTCGGGAAGACCGTCGAGGCGGGCATCGTGCTGGCCCAGCTCGCCGCCGAGGGCAAGGGGCGCGCCGTCATCCTCGTCCCCGCCTCCTTGCGCGCCCAGTGGCGCGAGGAGCTGCGCTCCAAGTTCGGGCTCGAGGCGGAGGTCGTCGACGGCGACTCGGTCAGGGAGAAGGAGCGGCAGGGGCTGCGGACGAACCCGTTCGACACGGGCGGGATCGTGATCTGCTCCCACCCGTTCGCGGCCCTGCGCCAGGCGGACATCGAGCGCGTCCCCTGGGACGTGGCCGTGATCGACGAGGCGCACCGGCTGCGGAACGCGTACCGCAAGGACCACCGCACCGGCCAGGCGCTCCGCAAGGCGCTCCGCAAGGCCCCGAAGCTGCTCCTCACCGCCACGCCGCTCCAGAACGACCTCATGGAGCTGCTCGGGCTCGCCGCCTTCATCGACGACGCGCTGCTCGGGAACGAGGAGGCGTTCCGGTCTCAGTACGCCTCGGGCGAGCTCACCGAGGACCGGGCGGCGGACCTGAAGGCGCGGCTCGCGCCGGTGTTCATCCGCACCCTGCGGCGACAGGTGAAGGAGTACGTCAAGTACACCGCGCGACGCTCCATCGTGGAGGACTTCGCGCCGACCGCCCAGGAGCAGGAGCTCTACGATCGCGTCTCCGAGTACCTGCGCCGCGACGACGCCTTCGCCATCCCGGCCGCGCGGCGGCAGCTGTTCGTCCTCGTCTACCGGAAGATCCTCGCGTCCTCGTCCTTCGCGCTCGCGGCGACGCTCGACCGGCTCGCCGACACGCTCGACCAGAAGATCGCGGGCGTGGAGTGCTCCGCCCAGGCGGAGCTGCTCCTCGAGATGGACGGGTTCGCCGAGGAGGTGGAGGAGCTCTTCGACGATCAGGGGGGCAGCGCGCGGCCCAAGGGGCAGGCGGCGCTCCGCCGGATGAACGACGAGCTCTCCGAGCTCCGCGCCTGCGCGCGGCTCGCCCGCGAGATCCAGGTGAACGCGAAGGGCGACGCCCTCGTGCGCGGGCTCGATCGCTGCTTCACGGTGGCGAAGGCCTGCAACTGGCCCGACAAGGCGGTGGTGTTCACCGAGTTCCGGCGGACGCAGGACTACCTCGCGCGCCTGCTCAAGGCGAAGGGCTACACCGTCACCTGCCTCTCGGGCGACGTGGGCGGGACGGACAAGCGCCAGGCGCTCGTGGAGGAGTTCCGGAACCGGACGCAGATCCTGATCATGACCGAGGCGGGCGCGGAGGGCCTGAACCTCCAGTTCTGCAACCTCGTCGTGAACTACGACCTGCCCTGGAACCCGCAGCGCGTGGAGCAGCGCATCGGGCGCTGCCACCGCTACGGGCAGCAGCGGGACGTGCTCGTCCTGAACTTCCTGAACCGGCAGAACGCCGCCGACAACCGGCTCTACGAGCTCCTCTCGCAGAAGCTCGCGCTCTTCGACGGCGTCTTCGGCTCGTCCGACGAGATCCTCGGCGCGCTCGGCACGGGCATCGACTTCGAGAAGCGGGTCCTCGACATCTACCAGTCCTGCCGCTCGGGCGAGCAGATCGACGCCGCCTTCCAGAAGCTCCGCGGCGAGCTCGACGACCGGATCTCCGCCCGCTTCGCCGCGGCGCGCGCGCTGCTGTTCGAGCGCTTCGACGGCGAGGTCCGCGGCCGGCTGCGGGTCGCGGAGCAGAAGGCGAAGGAGGCCGTCGCGCGCCGCGAGGCCGAGGAGGACGCGCTCGTCGCGGCCGTCCTCGAGGACGAAGGTCCAGCCCTCCCGGCCGAGGCCCCCGCGCCGGAGCCGGCCGGGAAGGGACGGACCCGGCGCGCGAAGCTGGTGCGCGAGGCGGCCGAGAAGGTGCGCTCGCGCCCGCAGGACGCGGTCTCGTTCCTGGAGCTCCCGGCGGTGAACCTCCCGGCGAAGCTCGGACGCCTCGCCGGCCGCGAGGGCTGGTGGTTCGCCTACAAGTTCGCCTTCGACGCGCTGGTCTCGGAGGAGAAGGTGATCCACCTCATCCTCTGGCACGACGGCGAGCGCTTCCACGCGCTCACGCCGGAGGAGGCCGAGGTGTTCGCGGCGCTGCCCGCCGAGGAGGCGAAGGCCGGACCGCGCGGCGCGACGGTGTCGATCGGGACGGCGCAGGAGGAGGCGCTCCAGACGATCCACCTCCGCCTCACGCAGGACCTCCAGGAGCGGATCGCCGCGGCCTACGACGAGTCGCGTGACCGCTGGGACCGCTCGATCGAGGACGCCCTCGCGGCGCCGCGCAAGTCGGTCGAGGACGCGCGCGCGGCGTGGGCGAAGGCGCGCGCCGCGCTGCACGACCGGTCGGAGACCCCGCTCCGCGACCGCCGCGCCCTGTGCGAGCGCGCGGAGCGCGAGTACCGCCGCAAGCTCGACGACCTGCGCGCGACCGAGGGGCACCGGTACGCCGAGAAGGACCGGGCCATCGCCGAGCTGAAGAAGCGCGCGGAGATCCGCGAGAAGCGCACCCTCGTCGCCACCGCCTACTGGCGCGCGCCGTGACGCGGGGCGCCCGCGCCGGCTCGGTGCGGGGACCGGATCACGACCCTCAGCGCACGGCCGGGGTGGGCGACGGGCCGGGGCTCGTCGCCACGAGGTCGAAGCGGATCGGCACCGCCGCCGCGCCGCTCCCCAGGGAGCCGAGCGCGCGGACCACGCACGCCGCGAGCTCGGCGTCGCCGACCGAGTCGGCGGCGATGTGCGTGCGGCCGCCGCCCACCTGCGCGACCAGCACGCCGTCCAGCCCAGGAGCGCGACGGAGCGCCTCGGCGTAGCAGGCCTCGAGCTCCCCCGAGCGATCGGCCACGCCGCGGCGCGCGCCGGCGTTGCCGGCGATCGGGGCGCCCACCGTGATCCGCGGGGCCGCCCCCTGCGCCGCCGTGGCGAGCGGCCGCTCCGCGGCGGCGCCGCCGGCGGCGACCACCTTCGTGTCGTTCGTCCAGCGCCACGCGACCGGCTCCACGGGCAGGACGAACCGGGTGCCGCGCGCGCCCGTTCCACACGTCGCCTCGTCGGGGAGCGCGAACTCGAGCGCGAGGGCGAGATGTCCGGCGCGCTGCGCCTCCACGATCCGGCGCGCGGCGTCGGCGCTCGCCTCGACGGGGAGGCCCCCGTCCAGCGCCGGCCACAGGCGCGCCGTGCCGTGCGCCACCGGGAGCTGAGCGGGCTCGGAGAGCGCCAGGGTACCCTCGGCGGGATCGAAGGCGAGCGCGAGCCCGGCGGCGGGGACCGTCGCGGCGTAGCGAGCCGCGAGGGCGCGCCGGCGCGCGCGCTCGTGCGCGCGCTCCGCCTCGCCGCGCGCGACCGCGTCGCCCTTCGTCCGCAGCCGCTCCACCGGGGCCAGCGCGTCGCAGAGCCGCTTCACGTCGTCCGGAGCCTCGAGGTGCACCGTCGAGCCGTCTGCGCTGGCGGTCGCGTCGGGGGGCACGGCCCCGGCCGGGCCGGACCCGGCGAGGGCGAGGAGCAGGAGGGCGAGCGCTGGGACCATGGTCCCCAGGGTAAGCACGCCTCCGTTCACCGTGAGGCGACTAACCCACCCGGATCCGGAGCGCCCCCGGCAGGAGCTCGAAGCGCGCCGGCAGCGTGCCCGGGGCCTCGCCGTCCACGTCGAGCAGCACCCGCGCGTCTCCGGCGGGCTCCACCTCGACGGTCCGCGCCCGCAGCACGCGGGTGTTCGGGAGCCGCACGTGGGTGCCGTCGTAGAGCATCCGCTTCTTGGTGACGAAGTCGCCGAGGCCGAGGCCGGACCAGACCACCACGTCGAACAGGCCGTCGTCCATCCTCGCGTCCGGCGCGACCTGCATGCCGCCGCCGAAGTAGCGTCCGTTGCAGACGGAGAGCGCGGTGATGCGCTCCTCGGTCCACTCGCCGCCGTCCACCCGCCAGCGGACGCTCCGGTCCGTCCAGCCGATCAGCGCGCGCGCCGACGCGAGCATGAACGAGAGCCTCCCGCTCGGGAGCCTCAGGCCTTCGTTGACGAGGCGCGACACCTCGCCGGAGACGCCGCAGCCGGCGACGTTGGCGAAGTGCTGGACCCGCGTCGTCCCGTCGTGCCCGGCGAAGGTGACGCGGCCGAGGTCGCACACCGCGACGGTGCGCCCCGCGAGCACGCGCGCCGCGGAGCCCAGGTCGCGGCCGATCCCGAGCGTCTTGCGGAGATCGCCCCCGGTGCCGCGCGGGATGAAGCCGAACACCACGTCCCCGGGCGCCGCGGCGTCCCCGTTCACCAATCCGTGGATGACCTCGCTCGCCGTCCCGTCTCCCCCGACCGCCACCACGAGCCCCGCGCCCGCGGCGACCGCCTCGCGCGCGAGCCGCGCTCCGTCGCCCGGCGCGACGGTGAAGGAGCACTCGAACTCGCCCACCTCGGCGCGCACCGCCCGGGCGATGGCGTCGAAGTGCCGGCCGGTCCCCCCGGCGGCGCTCTGCGGGTTCACGATCAGGAAGGGCTTCACGTGCGAGAGGATAGCAGGCGATCGTCGCCGGCGCGCCGCCGCGCCGCGTCATCGGGCTCCTCCGGCGCCTCGGCCGCGGCGCCCGGCACGACCTTCGCGCGCAGGTGGCGAACGATCCGCGAGATCGGCACCCCCGTCGGGCAGAGCGCGTCGCAGCCCGCGCAGCCCGCGCACGCGGAGAGCGCCTCGGCCGCGAGGGGCAGCGCGGCGGCGCTGCGAGAATAGAGCCGGAAGGCGGCGTGGAGCCCGAGGGCGCGGACCGCCGGCGCCGCGCCGGCGAGCTCGCACCGCGGCTCGCACAGCCCGCAGGACACGCACGAGGAGGCCGCCTCGGCGACGGCGCGGTCCTCCGCCGTCGTCGGCCCGAGCCCCTCCGCGACGTAGGCGGCCGTGAACCGCTCGAGGCCGGTGCCCCGCCGCCGGAAGAGCCGCCGCAGCGGGTGCGCGACGAGCGCGCGCCACGCGAGGTACGAGAGCGCGGCGGCCCGCGTCGCCATCCTCAGCCCCCTTCCCCGGCGCGCGCCGCCGCCCGGCCGGCCAGCCAGCCCGTCAGGATCGCCACTCCGAGCCCGGTGCCGTCGCTGGCCTGCTCGTGGCCCCCCACCACGGCTCCCGCGGCGAAGAGCCCCTCTGCGGCGGGGCGGCCGCCCGCGTCGAGCGGCCGGAGCCCGGCGTCGATCCCCACCCCCGCGGAGAGGAGTGGCTGCGGGCCGGTGCGGGCGCGGAGGGTGAGCGAGGCGGCGGGACGGGCCGCGAGATCGATGCCCGCCTCGCGCCCCTCCGCCGCCTGCACCGGGAGCCCGAGCGTCGTCTCGCGCAGCGTGCCGCGGCGGGCGATGCCTCCGCCCACGAAGCGCCCCGTGGCGAGGACCCAGCGCGCCGCCGTGATCCGCGCCCCGCCGACGGTGGCGGGCGCGCCGGGCCCCGAGGCGTCCTCGACCGTTCCCTGGACGAGCTCCACCCCCGCGGCCCGGAGCGCGGCGTCGAGCGCCGCCTGGAGCCGGAGCCCGGGCACGCTGGGCACGTCGGACAGCGTCTCCGCGACCGGCAGCCCCGCCGCTGCGGCGACGCGCTCCGGCACCCGCGCCCGGGGATCGAGGCCGAGCACGGGCGGCGCCAGCACGGCCCCCGCCCCCGCGGGCAAGGCGGCCCGGATGGACGCGCCGAGCGCCTCCGCCGCGCCGGGCGCCTCGAGCGCGCGGGCGAGCTCGTGCGGCCGCAGCAGCGCGAGCCCCGCGAGCCCGGGGTCGGCCTCCACCGCGATCACCGCCGGCCCCCCGCGCGCTCGCTGGCGCTCGAGCCCCTTCCCGACCTGCGCGGCGTCGAAGCCGGCGTGGCCGCGCAGGCCGGCGACGACGAGCGTGCCCTCCACCGCCGCGAGGTCGCCGCCGGCCTGGGAGCGCTGGCAGAGCGCCGCCGGGACCGCGGTGCCGAAGGGCGTCGCGAGGAAGCGCGGGCGGTCGAGCGGCGGCGCGAGGAGCGGCGCGAGCGCCCGCGACGCGAAGTCGAGCGCCGCGGTGAGCGCCTCCAGCTGGGGCCCGAGCACGGCGTACGGGTGGTCCGGCCGGAGGCGCGCGATCCGCCGCGCCGCCTCGACGGGGCCGAGCGCGGAGGAGAACGGCTCGCCCGGCAGGGCGAGCAAGTCGGGCGCCACGCCGATCGCGCCGGAGGAGAGCGCGGTCGCGCCCGGCGCGCGGCGGACGAGCACCACGCGCGCGCCCGCGTCGCGCGCCGCGAGCGCGGCGATCGTCCCGGCCATGCCGCCGCCCACCACGAGCACGTCCGCCCCGGCGGCGGCCGGGATCACCACGGGACCCCCGCGCCGGCGTGGGCCCCGCGCACGAGCTCCTCCTGGACGAGCTGTGCGCCGTCGAGGATCGCCCGCCGCTCGCGCCAGCCTGCGTCGAGGAGGTCGGCGAGCTCCGCACGCGCCCGCTCCGGAGACCAGCCGAGCTCCCGCGCGGCGAGCTGCGCCGCTCCCCGGGCGCAGTCGAGCCCGGCGCACCCGCCGACCGCGATGCGGCACCGCCGGCGGAGGTCTTGCAGCCGCCTGACCTGCTCGTGACGCACGCAGTGCACCACCTCGGCGGCGAGGACGCCCTCGTCGCGGCACAGCACGAGCCCCAGCCGCGGGTCCTCCTCCACGAGGCGGAGGATCTCCCCGGCGCGGCTGCCGTGCCGGTAGACGAGCCGCGCCGCCACCGGCGCGGCCACCGGATGGGCGCGGGCGAGCGCCGCCGGATCGGGCACGGCGTCGCCGCCCGGGAGCGGCTCCTCGTGCGTCCGGCACGGCGCGCCGCTCCGCCCGAGCAGGGAGAGGATGCGGTCCGTCGCCTCCTCCGCCTGGGCGCGGTAGCTCGCGAGCTTCCCGCCCACGAGCGAGAGGAGCCCGGCGTGGCCGGTGGGGGCGCCGTCGTGGAGCTGGTGCTCGCGGGAGAGCGCGTCCTCGTTGGGGCCGTAGGCGTAGATCGTCGTGCGCAGGCCGCACCACGCGCGCGTGATGCGGGCGTTGCGGACGCCGGGCAGGAGCGACGCCGCTCCCTCCATGAGGTACTCGACCTCGTCGTTCGTCGCCTCGAGGTCGTCCGGATCGCCGTAGTAGTCGTCGTCCGTCGTCCCGACGATGGACTCGCTCTCGTGCGGCATCACGAACATCTGCCGCCCGTCCACCGCGGAGAGGATGACGCCGTAGTTGGAGTAGCGGCGGTCGAGGGTGAGGTGGACGCCCTTCCCCGGCCGCATCGGGACCTCCGCGCCGCTGCGGCGCGCGAGCGCGGGCGACCAGGCGCCGGCGGCGTTGAACACCACGGGCGCGCGCGCCTCGCCGGTCTCGCCGGTGAGCACGTCCCGGAAGCGCACCCCGCGGACGCGCCCGCCCTCGGCGAGGAGCTCGCGCGCCTCGGTCCAGGTGCGGAGCTCGGCCCCGTGGGCCCGGGCGGAGAGCGCGTTCAGGGCGCAGAGCCTGAACGCGTCGATGCCCCACTCGTCGAGCGTCACCGCGCCGTGGAGGCCCGGGCGGAGCCCCGGCTCGAGCCGGTACAGCTCCTCGGCGGAGAGCCGGGTCGAGGGCTTCCCGCGCTTCAGCGGCTGGAAGAGATCGTACGTGCCGACGTAGACCTCGGTCGCGTACCACGCCGCGCGGTCGCGGAGGGTCGCCCCCTCCCTCCGCGAGGTGAACGGCAGGAGGAAGGGGATGCGGAAGAGCAGGTGCGGGGCGATCCGCTGGATGTACCCGGAGTCGCGGGCGGCGAGCGCGGTGACGTGCCGGTCCGAGAGCATGTAGCGGATGCCGCCGTGGATCATGCCGGACGAGTTTCCGCTCGCCCCCACGCCGAAGTCGGCCTTCTCGAGGAGCAGGACGCGCAGCCCGCGCATGGCGCAGTCGCGCGCCGTGCCCGTCCCGTTCACGCCCCCGCCCAGGATGATGACGTCGAAGTCCATGAAGTCCGTGCCGCGCCCAGCGTAACGCGCCGCCGGGGGGAGGACGCCCCTAATCTGCTGGGCGCGCGCACGCCGGCGAGGGCCGCGCTCCCGAGCGGCACGGCGCCTGCCCGCGCAGGGGCGCCGGCGGCGGTCCTGCGCCCAGGCAGGGCGCGGCTTAGATCCGCCGAGGAGGTTCCATGGTCGGAAGGTCGCTCGAGCTCCCCACCCCCGCCGAGGCGCTGCCGGGCCGCGCCGAGCCCCTGGAGGTGCCGGAGCGGCACTTCGTGAATGGCAACCGGATCGTGCCGCCGTTCCCGGAGGGCCACGCCGTGGCGGACTTCGCGCTCGGCTGCTTCTGGGGCGCGGAGCGGGTGTTCTGGAGCCTCCCCGGCGTCTACGCGACGGCGGTCGGCTACCAGGCCGGGCTCACTCCGAACCCGACGTACCGGGAGGTCTGCACGGGACGGACGGGCCACGCCGAGGCGGTGCGCGTGATCTACGACCCCGCCCGGCTCGAGTACGAGACGCTGCTCCGCGTGTTCTGGGAGTCGCACGACCCGACGCAGGGGATGCGGCAGGGCAACGACACGGGGACGCAGTACCGCTCCGGGATCTACGTGCACTCGGCCGCCCAGCGCCGCAGCGCCGAGGCGTCGCGCGAGGCGTACGCCGCCGCGCTGCGCGCCGCCGGCCACGGCCCCATCACCACCGAGATCCTCGACGCCCCGCCCTTCTACTACGCCGAGGAGTATCACCAGCAGTACCTGGCGAAGAACCCCGCCGGTTACTGCGGGCTGGGCGGCACGGGGGTCTCCTGTCCGATCGGCACGGGTGTCGGAGCGAGCTAGGCCCCCAGGCCGCGCCGGGCCGCGCCGCCGGTCACGCCCGCGGGGCCCGCCGCCCGCTCAGAGACCGTGAATGAATCCGCTCGCCCCAGCGTAGCGCTCCGCAGGAGCGCGTAGTCGAGGGGCGGCAGGTCGAGGGGCGAGGTCGACGTCGGGGTCGGGGTCGAGGTCGGGGTCGCGGTCGCGGTCGAGGTCGAGGTCGAGGTCGAGGTCGAGGTCGAGGTCGAGGTCGAGGTCGAGGTCGAGGTCGAGGTCGCGGTCGAGGTCGAGGTCGCGGTCGAGGTCGGGGGTCGGGGTCGAGGTCGGGGCGGGGGTCGAGGTGGGTCGAGGTCTCTTCATCCATCACATCCCACGGCGACAGCACGCGCGTGGGGTGGTCGTGTGCCGTCGGTCGACGGAGAGGGGCTCGGGCATCGAGGGGGGAAGCGCTCGGTCCTTCCCGGCGCGCCTCGCGCATCGCACGGGCGGGTCTTCGTCGCCGGCGGCGCGAGGACTGGGCAGCGGGCGGACCAGGTCCGAGGAGGTGCGCGCACGCTCGGTCGACGGCGGTATTCACTATTAGTACCTGCTATCCCCAGCGACAGCTCTTGCGAGCCACGCGAGTCCCAGTTGCGGTGGGTGAACGTTGCCCTCTTGACGAGGTTCGAGGCGAAACGCGCTTCGACGTCCGCGGTACGTCGAGAGCACGTACCTCGCGAGCGCAGGCAGGCCGCGCCGTGCGCGTCCGGCGCGCCGCGTGGACGGCGAAGGGGCGGGGCCGGAAAACGGCGCAGGCGCGATCCTGGTGCGTTTCCGAAGGGGCCGACATCGCGTGTTACGAAGGGTGCACAGGAGGTGCACCATGCCCGCGATCGCCCCTTCCGCCCTCGACTCGACCCTCCTCGCCCAGCGCCTGCGCGAGCTCGCAGGCCAGGAGCGCGACGTCCAGGTCGAGTTCCTCCTCCACCTCGAGGTGTTCGATCGCCGCCGCGCGTACGTGGACGCCGGGTACCCCTCGCTCTGGGCGTATTGCCTGGAGGTGCTCCACCTGCGCGAGGGCGCGGCCGGGCGACGCATCCAGGCGATGCGGGTGCTGCGCCGGTTCCCCAGCCTCGAGGGCGCGCTTCGGGATGGCCGCCTTTGCATCTCCACCGTCCAGCTGCTCGGCCAGGTGCTGACCGAGGAGAACTTGCGCGACCTCGTCGCCCGGGGCCGCGTACCGCACCAAGGCGGAGGTGGATCACCTCGTCGCCTCGCTCCAGGCGCGCACCGCTCCGCGGGCGGGCGTGCGCAAGCTGCCCGACCGCGCCTCAGCCGCGAGCGCCCCGGCGCTGCCGCTGGCGGCAGTGGATGCCGGACCTGCCGAGCCGCAGGAGGCGATCCACGCGCCTCGGGCGGCTGCTGGTGGGTCGCTGCCGCCCACGGTCTCCGCGCTGCCCGACGTTCCTCGCCAGAAGGCGCGGGCGGAGACCCGCGCGGTGAGCGAGAGCGACTGGTCGCTGCGGGTCACCATCGACGCGTCCTGCAAGGAGGACCTCGAGACGCTCACCGCGCTGCTCTCGCACAAGATCCCGGACGGCGATCTCGCGGCGGTGCTCCGCGAGGCCATCCGCTGCGCCATCGACAAGCACGGCAAGCGCAAGGGCGCGATCGCGCCGGAGCGGCAGCGGAAAGCAGACGGGGACCCACGGCCCTCTGCCGAGCGCGCCGCGCCCACGGGCACGATCCCGGCGATAGTGCGGCGCGAGGTCTGGAAGCGCGACGGCGGACGCTGCGCCTGGGTCGCTCCGGACGGGCGGCGCTGCGACAGCCGCTGGCAGCTGGAGCTCGACCACATCCACCCGCAGGCCCTGGGCGGACCCTCGACGGTCGAGAACCTCCGAGTCGCCTGCAAGTCCCACAACCTGTTGCACGCCGAACAGACCTACGGGCGCGAGCACATGGATCGCTTCCGGCGCGAGAGCGTCTCCGGGCGGACGGGGTACGGCGGAGCCGTACCGGGTGCCATTCAGCCGTTGTGGGCAACGTGACCGCGGACGGCGGAACGGGAGCTAAGCCGACCGCAGCGCGGCGCGGCGACGCCCCCCCCTCCGCCGCTCGTAGCCCGCTTTCCCTGGCTCGTACTGCTCCCTCGCGCGTGCCCACCGCGGTCGCGCGGTCGGCACCTCGTCCCGAGTCCAGGACGAGCCGATGTGATGAATGACGAGGTCGCGGTCGACGTCGGGGTCGAGGTCGGGGTCGAGGTGGGGTGTCGCGGTCGGGGTCGCGGTCGCGGTCGGGGTCGCGGTCGCGGTCGGGGTCGCGGTCGCGGTCGCGGGGTCGGGGTCTAGGTCGAGGTCGGCGTCGGGGGTCGGGGTCGGGGTCGGGGTCGGGCGTCGGCGTCGGCGTCGGCGTCGAGGCCGGAGTCCAGGTGTGCGTCGGGTTCGACGTTGGCCGAGGGTCGGTGCCACGAGGCCGCGGCGATCAACCGTTCGCTCACGCTCCGAGCAGATCACGGCCACCCCCCCCATCGATGGGGCGCGGCCGATTTCTTCACGCTCTCTCAGCCCGCGAGCCGCTTGCGCATGAGGACGTGCGGGACGCCCTGATCCCGGAAGACCTCGCCCTCGCGGACGAAGCCGTGGCCCCGGTAGAACGGCTCCGCCGGCAGCTGGGCGTGCACCGTCAGCTCGGCGATGCCCCGGAGGCGCGCCATCCGCTCGAGGCACTCGAGCACCGCGGCGCCCACCCCCTGCTTGCGATACGACGGAGCGGTCGCCTGCCGGCCCACCTGGCAGGTACGCGAGTCCAGCCGGACGATGCGCCCGGTGCCGACGCAGCGACCGCCGTCGTCGAACGCGACCACGTGGTCGGCGCTCGAGTCGTGCGGATCCCGATCGAGCGGGCGCGGGATGTTCTGCTCCTCCTCGAACACCGCGCGCCGCAGCGCGAAGGCGGCGTCGCGATCCTCGGGCGTGGAGGCGAAGCGGACGAGGTAGGCCATGTCCGGAACGGTACCGGAACCGCCTCGCCGTGCGCCAGCCCTGCCCCGGGCGGCCCCGCTACTTGCCCGGGTCGTAGGTCGACTTGACGTACACCTCGCGGAGCTGCTTCGCGTCCACGTCGCCGGGGGCGCCGGTCATGAGATCCGTGCCCTTCTGCGTCTTGGGCCAGGCCACGACGTCGCGCAGCGACTCGGCGCCGGTGAGCAGCATCACGAGCCGGTCCATGCCGAGCGCGATTCCGCCGTGGGGCGGCGCCCCCATCTTGAGCGCCTCGAGGAGGAAGCCGAACTTGTTCTTCGCCTCCTCGTCCGAGATGCCCATCGCCTTGAACACGCGCGCCTGGACGGCGGGATCGTGCAGGCGGATGGAGCCGCCGCCGATCTCGAAGCCGTTCAGCACGAGGTCGTACCGGTAGCAGTTCACCTTGCCCGGATCGGTCTCGAGGTACTGCACGTCGGTGTCGTGCGGGCGCGTGAACGCGTGGTGCGCCGCGGCCCACTGGCCGGACTCCTCGTCGAACTCGAAGAGCGGCGGGTTCACGACCCACAGGAAGCGCCATTGCCCGCCGGAGCCGTACTCCGGGATGAGCCCCATCCGCTTCGCGAGGTGCACGCGGAGGTTGGCCATGACGGTGTGGACGACGGACTCCTTGCCGAACTGGAAGAGCAGGAGGTCACCCGGCTGCGCGCCGCACGCGGCGTTGACCGCCTCCCGCAGCGCCGGCGTGACGGTCTTCGCGAACGGCGACTGGGTCCACTCGCCGCCGTCGCCGATCTTGGCGCGCGCGAGCCCCTTCGCGCCCATCCCCTTCACGTACTCCTCGAGCTTGTCGATCTCGGTCCGGGACAGGTTCGCCGAGGCGGGCACGCGCATCGCCTTGACGATGCCCTTCGCCTTCACCGCCTCCTCGAGGAGCGGCAGCCCCCCGCCGTCGTGCTGACGCACCAGCTCGGTGAGCACCACGTGCGGCATGTCGAAGCGGAGATCCGGCTTGTCGTTGCCGTACTTCGCCATCGACTCGTCGAAGGGCATGCGCGGGAACGGCCGCGGGAGCTCGACCCCGAGGACCTCCTTCCAGAGGCGGACGACGAGCCCCTCGATCACGTCGAACACGTCGTTCTGCTCGACGAACGACATCTCCACGTCGATCTGGGTGAACTCGGGCTGGCGATCGAGGCGGAGGTCCTCGTCGCGGAAGCACCGCACGATCTGGAAGTACCGGTCGAAGCCGGCCATCATGTACAGCTGCTTGAAGAGCTGCGGGCTCTCCGCCAGCGCGTAGAACTTGCCGGGGTTGAGGCGCGAGGGGACGAGGAAGTTGCGCGCCCCGCCGGGCGTGTACTTCACCATGAACGGCGTCTCGAGCTCGAGGAAGGCCAGGTCGGTGAAGTAGTTGCGCGTGAGGTGGTTCACGCGCGCGCGGGTCATGAGCGTCTTCTGGAGGGGCGCGCGGCGGAGATCGAGGTAACGGTACTGGAGCCGCTTCTCCTCGCTCGTGTCGAGCTTGTCCTCGATCTGGAACGGCGTGGGCTCCGAGCGGTTGAAGAGCTCCAGCTCGGTCGCGTGGACCTCGATGTCCCCCGTGCGGAGCTTCGGGTTCGCGTTCGCGCCACGCGAGACGACCTTCCCGCGGAGGCCCACGCAGTACTCGAGGCGGAGCTGCCCGGCGAGGTCGTGCACCTCCGGTCGGACGTCCGCCTCGAACACGACCTGGGTGACACCCGTCCGGTCCCTGAGGTCGATGAACACCGCTCCGCCGTGGTCGCGCCGGTTGTTCACCCACCCGAAAAGGACGACGTCCTTCCCGACGTCGGCCTTCGTGAGTTCACCGCACGTGTGGGTTCGCTTGAGCTCGGTGATGAAGCGCGCCAATGGCAGCCTCCCTGCAGTGGATCCGGCAGCTAACATCGCGGAACCTGGCAGGTCAAGCGCGGCAGGTGTCACGATCCCACGCGCCCGTGCGGGCTGGACCGCACCCGGGCGGGCGCGCCTCGACAGCGAGCAGGCGTGACGATTTTTCAGGGACGCGCCTGCAATTCCGACAGCCGGGCGGGCGCGCGACGCCGCGCCAGTGTCTGCGCCAGTCCGCACCGCGTGGCCCCTCCATTGCAGAAAGCTCCTGTGGCGAGGAGGCAGCGGCCATGAGGGCAGACGAAGGCGGCGTTTCGGTCGACCCCATCTGCGGGAGACCCGTCATCGAGGCGGACGCTCAGGAGCTCGAGTACAAGCGGCGGCGCTACTTCTTCTGCTCCGGCCGGTGCCGCGCGCGCTTCGAGCAGCACGCCGAGAGGATCCACGTGAACGAGCTCGCGAGGCTCGGGACGCTCTTCACGGACCGGAAGGCGAGCTGGGGACTCGCCTGACAGGCGCGCTCAGTCTGCCGCGCGAACGCCGGCCGCGGCGGGACGGACGTCGCGGAGCTTGAGCTGCAGCCGGCGCGCGCCGTCCCACGCGTCGAAGCCCAGCGTGAACGCAGCCTCGACCGGCCCCGCGCACGCGGCGAGCCGGTCGCCCATGCCGAACCCGATGGCGTCGATGCCGCGTCCGAGCGCGAGCTTGAGGTGCGCGTTCCCCGCCCCGACGGTGCGGGCCCGGGTGGCAGCGCCGCGCAGCGCGAACACCGGCTCCGGGTGACCCGCGCCGAACGGTCCCAGCTTCGCGAGGTCCTCCGCGATCCGCTCGGTCACGTCCCGCTCCTCGAGCCAGCCGTCGATGCGGCAGCGCGGGACCAGGTCCTCCTCGGCGAGCTGCGCCGCAGCGTGCGCCTCGAAGGCCGCCCGGAACGCGGCGAGGCTCCCGCGCTCGACCGTGACCCCCGCGGCGTGGCGGTGACCGCCGAAGCGCGCCAGGTGCCCCGAGCAGGCGGCGAGCGCGTCGTAGAGGTGGAACGCCTCGATCGAGCGTCCGCTCCCCTTCCCCGAGCCCTCCTCCAGGGCGACCAGCACCGCCGGGCGGTGGAAGCGCTCCACGATCCGCGACGCGACGATCCCCACCACCCCCGCGTGCCACCCGTCGCGCGCGAGGACGAGACCGCGGACGCCCGCCCCGACCCGCGCGCGCGCGTCCTCGGTCGCCTCGTCGAGGATCCGCCGCTCTATCTCCTGCCGCGCCGCGTTCTCGCGGTCGAGCTCCTCGGCCAGCGCCCGCGCGGTCGCCTCGTCGTCGGACAGCAGGAGCCGCACGCCCCGCCCGGCGTCGTCGAGCCGCCCCGCGGCGTTGATGCGCGGGGCGAGGCGGAACCCGACCTGGCCCGCGGTGACCTCGCCGCCCTCGGCGATCCCGGCCACCCGCTTCAGCGCGCACAGGCCCGGCCGCCGGCTCTTGGCGATCGCCTCGAGCCCCCAGCGGACGAGGATCCGGTTCGCCCCGACGAGCGGCACCACGTCGGCGATGGTGCCGAGCGCCACGAGGTCCAGCGCGTCCTTCAGGTTCGGCTCCGCGCGTCCGCCGCCGAAGCGGCCGCGCTCGCGCAGGGTCCGCCGCAGCGCCATCGCGAGCGCGAAGGTGACGCCCACGGCGGCGAGCCCCTTCGACGGGTAGGCGCAGCCCGGCTGGTGCGGGTTCAGGATCGCGCGCGCGGCGGGCAGCTCCACCGGCACGGTGTGGTGGTCCACGACCACCGTGTCGAGCCCGAGCGCCGCGGCCGCGCGGACCTCCTCGACGCTGGTGATGCCACAGTCGAGCGTGACGAGGAGCCGCGCCCCCTGCGCGGCGAGCTTGCGGACCGCCTCCGTGTTGAGGCCGTAGCCCTCGACGAGCCGGTGAGGGGTGTAGGTCACGACGTCGGCGCCCGCGGCGCGGAGGAAGCCGCACAGGAGCGCGGTGGAGGTGACGCCGTCCACGTCGTAGTCGCCGTAGCAGGCGATCCGCTCGCCCGCCTCCACCGCCTGGACGAGCCGCGACACGGCGGCGTCCATCCCCTTCATCGTGAAGGGATCCGGGAGCTCGGAGAGCCGCGAGGCCAGGAACGCCTCGGCGTCGGCGGGGTCCGCGAGCCCCCGCCCGGCGAGCACCCGCGCCGCCACGGGATGGAGCCGCAGCGCCTCCGCGAGGCGCGCGGCGGCAGCGGCGTCCACCGCCGTCTCGATCCACCGCCTCCGCGCGTTGGCGTCCACGGCTCCGGTCGATAGCACAGGAGGGTGACAGCGCCCGCCCGCCGGCCCGGGTACCACAGACCTGATCGGTCACGCCGATCCCAGGGTTAGGCTCTCGTTCCGGGGTGCCGGGCCGGCGGTCGGCCTGGACGTCGAGGCAAGCAGCGGCCGCAGCCGGCCGGCGCCGACGCGCCCGCCGCCCGCCCTCAGGTCCCTTCGATGTTCGCTCGCCGCGGGTAGGAGCCCGGCGATGTCAGCGTGTGGCGACGGCGAGCGAGCGAAGACGCAGGTTCTCGACGTGCTCCGCGGAGAGGACGATGAGCGCGTCGCGCACCCAGCGCAGCAGGGCGAGCCAGCGCATCGCGCGGTGGTCGTCCGAGCGGAGCGTCACCGCCCGGAAGAGCGCGAGCAGCGTGTACGCGATGCGGCGGAGCAGGAGCACCGCCAGCATGCCGTTCGCGTCGGCGGCGATCCACGGCCGCTCGTCCTCGGCGAAGGCGGTGTCGAGCGTGTGGTGGTTGTTGTTCTCGACACCCCAGTGCGCGCGGACGACCTGGAGCCACTGGTCCGGCGTGAGCTGGTCGGCCGCTCGGCTCGACACGAAGAGCCGACTGTCACGCTCGATCACGACGCCGGAGCGGCGCACCGTCGAGGTCACGCGCAGGAAGGTCCTCGCATGCGACCAGACCGACTCCTCGGGCCCTTTGCCCGCGCCGTATCCGTGGCTCGGGTCCACGGCGAGGATCTGGATCTCGCGCGTTGCCGTCGTCGCGTTGTCGAGGACGTCCTCGCGCCGCGCCGCGATCTCGTGCGGGTCGAGCAGCTCGGTCGCGAGCTTCACCATCGTGAAGTGATCGTTCTTTAGGGCGAACACGTAGTCCTTGCCCGCCGCGACTACCGCAGCGCCGTTGGCTTCGGACAGCGCGCCCGCGTCGTAGGTCACCACCTGGAACAACGCGCCGTAGGTCTCAACGAGGCCCGCGAGGACGTGCTGGAAGTGACCCGCCTCGTTTGTCTCCGCCGGGATCGGGACCGCGTCGATGCACGGCCGCCCCGGCGCCGAGACGAGCGCGCAGGTGACCGTGCGGGCGAGGCCGTAGGGCAGCCCGACGTCGGGGTGCTGGTTCTGGATGAGCGGATGGTTCAGCGTCGGCAACGCCGTGACCTTGCCGTCGAGCGCGACCACCCCGACCGGCAGGTCCACCGGCGTGAGCGCTTTGCGGCGCCACGCGGCCCGCACGAGCCGGTGCAGCGCCGCGCGAAGCCCGTCGAGCGGCACGGCGCAGAGCGCGTCGCGCGCCGTGGTGTCCGGAAGCCGTCGTGGCACGCTGGCGAGCCGGCGTGCCGCGGGGCTCATCCCGTCGGTCAGCTCCTCGGCCTCGGCCAAGCTCCGCGCCCCGGCCACGATGCCGAGAAGGACCCCCGTGAGGATCTCCGCCAGCGACCAGCGTCCCTCCCTGGCGCGGACGTCGGGCACCGCCTCAAGGTCCAGCTCCGGGAGGCGGGCACGCAGCAGCCCGGCCACCCGGCGAACTCGTCTTTCCCTCACCGATCTCCTCCCGTAAGATCTCGGGGTCGTTGGCTCACGCCGGGCTCCTACCCAGCGACAGGCCGTTCGCGGCGGGTGATCGGCTAGGATCACCCGCCGCTCTTTCTTCGTACCCTCGGTGAGATCAGCGTGCGAACTTGCGCACGCCGGGTCGTGGATCGGCTTGGACCTCAACCCTGCGGCGCTGCTCAGGGACGCCGGCGGCCGCCCGACTGGTCACCAATCAGGTCTGCCGGGTACCATCGGGACCGCCATGCTCGGCCAGCTGCCCGCCGTGTTCCTCGACGTCGTCGCCCCGGTCTTCGCGATCGTCGCCCTCGGCTGGGCCCTCGGGCCCCGCCTGGCGCTGGAGGCGCGCACCGTCTCGCGCGCGGCCTACTACCTGTTCGTCCCGGCCTTCACCTTCGACGTGATCGCCCGCTCCGACGTGCCGCTCGGGAGCGCCGCTCGCATGGTGGCCTTCGCCGTGGTCGCGCACGCTGCCTTCGCGCTCCTCGGCTTCGCGGTGGCGCGCGCGCTGCGTCGCACGCCGGAGGTCACCGCCGCGTACGTGATGCTGGCCGTCTTCGGCAACGTCGGCAACTTCGGCCTCGCGCTCGTGCAGTTCCGGTTCGGCCCCGGAGCGCTCGCGCCCGCGACCATCTACTACATCGCGATCCTGGTCACCTCGTTCGTGGTCTGCGTGGGCGCCGCCGCCTGGGTCCGCGGGGGCGGCCTCTCCGCCATCACGTCGGTGCTCCGCACGCCCGCGCTGTGGGTCGTCCCGCCCGCCATGCTCGTCGCGGGCGACGTCGTCGCGCTGCCGCTCTCGGTCTCGCGATCCGTGGGCCTGCTCGGGAGCGCGATGATCCCGGCCATGCTCCTCGCGCTCGGGCTCCAGCTCGCCGAGGCCGGCCGGCTGCGCGTCACCCCCGACGTGTTCGCCGTGACGGGGCTGCGCCTCGTCGCGGCGCCCCTGCTCGCCGCGGCCATCGTCGGCCCCTTCGGGCTCGGCGAGGTCGAGCGCGCCACGGGCGTGCTGCAGGCAGGCACCCCCGCCGCCATCCTCGTCGCCATCATCGCCGTCGAGCACGGCATCGCGCCGTCGTTCGTCACGACGGCGGTGATCTTCACGACGCTCTGCAGCCTGCCGACGCTGACGGTGCTGCTCGCCCTCGTGTGACGAGCCCCTCGAAGCGGCGAGGCCCCGCCGCCTCCTCGGCGACGGGGCCCCGGAGATGGCCGCGAGGACGCGCTACTTCTGGGCGGCGCGCCCGGGCGCGGACGGCGCCGCGGCGGCGGGGGTCGAGGCCTTCTTCTTGGCCGCCCGCTCCTCGAACCAGATCGTCATCGGAGCGGCGATGAACCACGTCGAGTAGGTGCCGGAGACGATTCCGACGAGCATGGCGGCGGAGAAGTCGAAGAGCGTCCCGACGCCGTAGACGAGCAGGCCGACCAGCGAGAGGGCCGTCGCGAACGAGGTGAGGAAGGTCCGGCCCAGGGTCTCGTTGATCGAGAGGTTCACGATCTCGGCGAGGGACTTGCCCTTGTACTTCGCCTGGTTCTCGCGGATGCGGTCGTAGACCACGACGGTGTCGTTCACCGAGTAGCCGACCACCGTGAGGAGCACCGCGATGGAGGTGAGGTTGAACTCGCGCCCGGTGAAGGCGAAGTAGCCCAGGGTGACGATGGCGTCGTGGAGGATGGCGATGATCACGCCGGGGCTGAAGCGGAAGTCGAACCGCAGGCCGACGTACACGACGATGAGCGCCATCGCGTACAGCACGGCCTTGAAGCCCTGGTTGCGCAGCTCGCGGCCGACCGCCGGGCCGACGTACTCGACGCGCCGCACCTCCGGCTGCGCCTGGGCGAAGTGCGTCGAGAGGTCGCGCTCGATCTTCTCGCGGATGCCCTGCGTGATGACCGCGAACGACCGGGTGCCGGCCGCGAGGCCCTGCTCGGCGCGCACCTCGCGGACGCCCACGCCGGCGCCCTCGACCGCGGCCTGGAGCGCCTGCGGGCTCGGCGGCTGCTTGAACTCGAAGTCGATCTTGTCGCCGATCTCGGGGTTGAAGCTCCAGCGCTCGACGGGGAACTTCGCCTGGACCGCGTCGACGACGCGCTTCACGTCCTCCTCGCCCATGAGCGCGATGCGCTCGACGCGGATGAGGAACGCGTGCTCCTCCTCGTCGCCGTAGGTCTGGACGGACGCGCCCTTGAAGCCGAGGTCCTCGACGCTCTTGCGGATCGCGCCCGCGTCGACGGGCTGCGCGAACTTCACCTCCATCTCGGTGCCGCCCGCGAAGTCCACGCCGAAGTTGAGGCCGTGGATGGCGGGCACCGCCCAGAGGAGGACGGCCGCGTTGACGATGAGCGAGAGCACCACCGCGATGTGGCGCTTCCCGACGAAGTCGAACTTCGTGCCGTGGGGGACGATGTCGAAGCTCTTGAATCGCATCACACGCTCAGCCGCGCCGTCTCGTGGCGCGTGAAGTACTCCATCATGACGCGGGTCACGACGATGGAGGTGAACATCGAGGCCACGAGGCCGATCGTGAGGGTCACGGCGAAGCCGCGCACCGGACCGGAGCCGTAGTTCATGAGGACGAGGGCCGCGACGAGCGTGGTCACGTGGGAGTCCACGATCGTCCAGAACACCTTGTCGTAGCCCTGCTGGACCGCCAGCTTGATGGTCCTTCCGGCGCGGAGCTCCTCGCGGATGCGCTCGTTGATGAGCACGTTCGCGTCGACGGCCATGCCGAGGGTGAGGACGAAGCCGGCGATCCCGGGGAGCGTGAGCGTCGAGCCGATCATCGCCATGATGGCGAGGACGAGGAGGCCGTTCAGCACGAGCGCCACGTCCGCGATGAGCCCGCTCGCGCGGTAGTACGCGACCATGAAGAGGAGCACGAGCCCGAGGCCGACGAGGGCCGCGACGGTGCCGCGCTTCACGAGCTCGGGCCCGAGGGTCGCGCCGACGGTCCGCTCCTCCGAGATGGTCACCGGCGCCGGGAGCGCCCCGGCCTTGAGCACGAGCGCGATCTCGTTCGCCTCCTCGAACATCTCCTGCGGGTTCCGGCCGGACCCGAGCGTGATCTGCCCGTTGGTGGAGATCTCGCCCTGGATGTACGGCGCCGTCTCGACCTTGTCGTCGAGGACCGTCGCCATGCGGCGCCGCATGTTCTCGCTCGTGAGCTTCTGCATGAGCCGCCCGCCCTCGGCGGTCATGGTGAACTGCACGAGCGGCCGCCCCTGCTGGCCGAACTGCTGGGACTGGTCGATGGCCGCCCGCGCGTCGGCGATGTAGTCGCCGGTGAGCTCGGTCTTCGCGCGCAGCAGGTAGGTCCGGTAGTACGGCGTGCGGACCGCGCCCGTGGGCAGCGAGTCCTCGCCGATCCCGATCACGTTCTTCTGCGGGTCGAGCAGCGGGGCCGCCTTCTCCTGGATGAGCTTCTCGAGCTCGGCGCGGGTGTTGGCGGCGAGGAGGGTGACGGCGCGAGCCCCGCCGTTCGGGAGCTCGACGGTCTCCGTGGCCCAGCAGCCGGCCTGCGGGAGGGGGAGGCGGAGGCCTTCGGCCTCGGAGCAGGCGGGGAGCTGCCCGCGCAGCGGATCGAGGGCCGGGTTCTCGTCGTCCGTGATCTTGAACTCGAGCTGCGCGGTGCGGCCGAGCAGCTCCTTCGCCTTCTCCGGATCCTTGAAGCCCGGCAGCTGGATCTGGATCTGGTTGTTCGCCTTGCGCTTGATGTCGGGCTCGGAGACGCCCCACTTGTCGACGCGGTTGCGGATCGTCTTCTCCGCCTGCTCGACCGCCTTCACCTGGAAGTCGCGGAGCGCGCTGTCCTTGAACGCGAAGGTGACCACGTCACCTTCCGTGCCGGGCGAGAACATCTCGTCGCCGTAGCCCGCGTCGAGGACCGCCGACTCGACCTGATCGGGCGCCGAGGTCTTCACCGCGATGCGAGTGCCGCCGGCGGTGGTCGTCACGGACTCCGCCGGAACGCTCTTGGACTTCAGGAACTCGGCGATCTCGTCGCCGCGGCGCGCGACCTTGGCCTTCACGGCCCGCTCGACGTCCACGCCCATGGCGAGGTGGATGCCGCCCTGCAGGTCGAGCCCGAGGTTGAGGTGCTTCGCCGAGTCGGGCGCCCAGCCGGGCACCGCCTCCGCGACCGCCTCGGTGCTGCGCTGCTCGGGCGCGAGCTTGAAGTAGAACCAGCTCGGGACGAGCTGCCAGAGCGAGAAGAGCGTGGCGGCGACGACGAGCCCCACGCGCCAGTACCAGGAGCGTTCCATCTACTTCTTCGCCTCCGCCTTGGCCGGCGTGGTCGCGACAGGGTTCCACTGTCCGGCGATCTGGGCCTTGAGGATCTTCAGCTTGGTCCCCCCGCCCACGTCGACGAGCACGGTGCGATCCTCGACCAGGACCACCGTGCCGATGATTCCGCCCTGGGTCACCACCTCGTCCCCCTTCTTCAGCTCCGAGAGGAACGACTGGTGCTTCTTCGCCTGCTTCGCCTGGGGGCGGAAGAAGACGAAGTAGAAGACCACCGCGATGAGGATGAAGGGCAGGAACCCCATGATCGGGTTCTGCGCCTGCCCCTCGGGAGCGGTCTGCGACAGGAACGCGTGCAGGACGGGATGCATAGGTCTCCGCTGGGTACGGAAAGGGAAAAGCGCCGTCTTTTAGCCTGAGTTGGCGCCTACCCGCAACCCCTTTCCGGCCGTGGGCCCGCACGCTCGCCCGGCGCCGGGGTCCTACCCTGCGGCCTCTCGCCACGCCTCGAGCCGCCCTCGCCGGAACGTCTCGTAGCTCCCCGCCTCGATGGCCGCTCGCGCGTCGCGCATGAGCGACAGGTAGAAGTGCAGGTTGTGCAAGGTGTTGAGGCGGAGCGCCAGGATCTCGCCGGCCTTGAAGAGGTGGCGCAGGTAGGCGCGGGTGAACGTGCTGCACGTGTAGCAGCCGCACGACGGGTCGACCGGACCGTCGTCGTCCGCGTAGCGGGCGTTGCGGATGACGAGCTTGCCGCGGCTCGTGAAGAGCAGCCCGTTCCGGGCGGTCCGCGTCGGCAGCACGCAGTCGAACATGTCCACCCCGGCCGCCACGCCGGCGAGCAGGTCCTCCGGCGTGCCGACGCCCATGAGGTAGCGCGGCTTGTCGGCCGGCAGGAGCGGCGCGTCGCGCGCGACCCCGTCCCACATCTGCGCGGGCTCCTCCCCCACGGCGTAGCCGCCGAGGGCGTACCCCGGCAGCTCGAGCGCGGCCGCGTCGGCGATGGCGCGGGCGCGCAGCTCCGCGTGGAGCCCACCCTGCGCGATGCCGAAGAGCGCGCAGGGGGTGGCGCCGGCCCCCTCCTTCTCGGCCTCGTGACGGAGCCAGGCGTCGCGGCAGCGCACCAGCCAGCGCTGCGTCCGCGCGAGCGACGTCTCGTGGTAGGCGCGGTCCGCGAGCGCGGGGGGGCACTCGTCGAAGGCCATGATGACGTCGGCGCCGAGCGCCTCCTGAACCTCGATCGCCCGCTCCGGCGAGAGGAAGTGGCGCGAGCCGTCGAGGTGGGAGCGGAACGTGACGCCCTCCTCGGCGATGGTGACGAGCCCGGGGCCGGCGCGGTCGCGCCCCGCCGCGCCGCGCTCCCCGAGGCTGAACACCTGGAAGCCGCCGGAGTCGGTGAGCACGGCGCCGCCCCACGACATGAAGCGGTGCAGCCCACCGAGCCGCCGCACCCGCTCGTGTCCGGGGCGGAGGAACAGGTGGTACGTGTTCGCGAGGATGATGCGCGCGCCGAGCGCCTCGAGGTCGCGGGGCTCGAGCGTCTTCACCGTGGCGGCGGTGCCGACCGGCATGAACACCGGCGTCTCGATGACGCCGTGCGGGGTCGACAGCCGGCCCCGGCGGGCGGGACCGTCCTGCGCGAGGAGCTCGAACCGGATCACGCGGCGGGTTTCGTACGCGCGCCGCCGCCTGTCAAGCCGCGCGGGCGCCGCTCCTCGCCACGTCCGCCACGAGCGCCCGCCACGCGCGCCCTCCCCGCCCCTGCATGACGACGCGCAGGCCCACGCTCCGCTCGCCGGCGCCGCCCGCCTGGTTCCAGCAGACGATCGCCCGCGCCCTGGGAGGGAAGAACCCGGCCCGCAGCTTCAGCTCGACCACGTCGCCGACGACCGGGAGCGCTCCCGTCCAGCGCATGGCGCAGCCGCCCTCCGAGACGTTGACCGTCGCCGTCTCGAACAGGTTTCCGCCGTGCTCGACGACGAGGCGGCGCGCCACCGCGTAGCGCGGCGCGCGCTCGCGGAAGCTGATGGCGTCCCCTCGCGCCGCCGACGCGAGGAAGCCCGCCGCCGCGAGGCTCCCGCGGTCGAGCTGGATCTCGACGCCGGGCGGGAGCGCGGGGCGGCCGACGCGCCGGACGAGCGAGACCTTCCCGAAGATCGTGGCGCGGATGGTCTGGCCGTAGATGCCGATCCGGAGCGCCACCTCGTCCCCGACGCGCGAGTCCGACAGCGCGGGGACGAACAGGCTGCCGTTCTCCGGCCGGAACCCAGCGAGGAACTGGGCCGGCTCCAGGTTCACCGAGACGCTGTGCAATCGTGGCCCCCCCGCTCCTTTCGCCGAGAGAATCCTATAGCACGGGCAGACGCCGGGCCGGACGGTGGGTCAATCCGCACGCGCCAGGAGCATCGCGTCGCCGTAGCTGAAGAAGCGATATCGGCGCGCGACGGCGTCGCGGTAGGCGGCGAGGACCCGGTGGGTTCCACCGAACGCGCACACCAGCATGAGCAGCGTCGAGCGGGGCAGGTGGAAGTTCGTGACGAGGGCGTCCACCGCGCGGAAGGCGTGGCCGGGACGCACGAAGAGCGCCGTGCGCCCCGCCCCCGCCGCGACCGCTCCCCCGCGCCACGCGCTCTCCAGCGTCCGCACCGAGGTCGTCCCGACCGCCACCACGCGGCTCCCACGCGCGCGGCAGGCCGCGATGGCCGCCGCCGCCTCCGGACGGACCTCGTATTGCTCGGCGTGCATGCGGTGCCCCTCCACCGAGTCACCGCGGACCGGGAGGAAGGTGCCCGGACCGACGTGGAGCGTGACGGCGGTCCGCTCCACCCCGCGCGCGGCGAGCCGCGCGAGGATCGCCTCCGTGAAGTGCAGCCCGGCGGTGGGCGCCGCCGCGCTGCCGGGCGCGCGCGCCCAGATGGTCTGGTAGCGCTCGCGGTCCACGTCGGAAGGGGCGCGGCGGATGTAGGGTGGCAGCGGGATCCGGCCGGCGCGCGCGAGCGCCGCCTCGAGGGCCTCGCCCTCGCGGTCGAGCGTCACGACGTAGAAGCCCTCCCCCTCGCTCGCCTCGACGCGCGCCTCGAGCCCCTCGAACAGGAGCGTCGTGCCCTCGCGGATGGGCTTCGAGGCCTGCCCCATCGCGCGCCAGCGGCTCCCGAGCCCGCCGCCGAGCGGCTCGCACAGGAGCAGCTCCACCTTGCCCCCGGTCGGCTTCGTCCCGACGAGCCGCGCCGGGATGACCTTCGTGTCGTTGAACACCAGCAGATCGCCCGGGGCGAGCAGGTCCGGGAGGTCCGTGAACGCGCGGTGCTCGGCGGCGCCCTCGCGCGGGAGGACGAGCAGCCGCGACGCGTCGCGCGGCGTGACCGGCTCCTGCGCGACCAGCTCCTCGGGGAGCTCGTAGTCGAAGTCCGATAGCCTCACGATTCGTCCTAGTACATCCGAACCACGTCCGCGCCCGGGTAGTAGTGGCCGAGGATCTCGCGGTAGCCCCGCCCCTCGCGGGCGAGCCCGGCGGCGCCCCACTGGCACAGGCCGGCGCCGTGCCCGTGGCCGCGGCCCTCGAAGACGAACGCGCCGCGCTCGGCGCGCACCGCGAAGGCGAGCGACGGGAGGCGGCCGTAGCCGAGGCGCTGGCGCAGATCGGTGGCCGCCACCGTGGCGCGCCGCGGCCCGGCGGAGATCTCGATCCGCTCCGCGCGCCCGCTCGGCGTGCGCGACGTCACGCGCGCGTCCGTGGCGGCGCCGCGCAGGCGCGCCGCCGAGGCGAGCGCGCGGGCGTCGATCCGGACCGACCAGCGCGCGCCGGGGGCGCGCGCGCATCGCCCGCACTCCACCGAGGGGAGATAGGGGTGGCCGCGCCCCAGCGCCGCCAGGCCGGCCTCGGTGGTGCCCCCGCACGACGCGTGGAAGTACGCCTCCAGCGGCTCCACGCCCGCCACCATCACCTCGCCCGCGGTCGCCGCCGTCGCCGCGCGGGCAGGGCCGCTCGCGCCTTGCCGGTAGACCTGCGCGAGCACGCCGGTCGCGATGTCCCAGCGCCGGTTGGCGGCCTGCGCCTCGATCTTGCGCGTGAGCGCGTAGCTGCGCGCCGCCACCGCCTGCGCCTTCAGGGCCTCCGCGGGGAAGGAGGCGGGCATCTCGCCGGAGACCACGCCGGCGACGTAGTCCTCGAGCCGGAGCTCCTCGATCCGCTCGGGCGACTCCGACACGCGCACGCGGATGAGCTCCTCCCCCCGCGCCCCCGCCGCCCCGGCGAGCGCGAGCCCGAGGGCGACCGTGCGGACGAGCGCCGCCCGGCGCCGCGCGGGTCCGGCCGGGCGCGCCCCGCGCTTGGCGGCCCGGGTGCGCGATGTGTATACGTCAGCGGTGCAGATCATCCGGTGGTTCGTCGAGCTCATCCGGGATCCGGGCGAGCTGATCCGATGGGGTGGCTACCCCGCCCTCGCGCTCATCGTCTTCCTCGAGACCGGCGCGCTCGTGTTCTTCCTGCCCGGGGACTCGCTGCTCGTCATGGCAGGAGTGTACGCGGCGAAGGGCGACCTCTCCATCTGGGCGCTCAACCTGCTCCTCATCCCGATGGCGGTCGTCGGGGACGCGGTGAGCTACACCATCGGCGCCCGCGCCGGCCCCCACATCTTCAACCGCCCCCGCTCGCGCCTGTTCCGCCCCGAGCACCTGAAGGCGGCGCACGACTTCTACGAGAAGCACGGCGGCAAGGCGATCATCATCGCCCGCTTCATGCCGCTCGTCCGCACGTTCGTGCCGGTCGTGGCCGGCGTCGCGCAGATGAGCTACCGGAGGTTCGCGAGCTACAACGTCGTCGGCGGCGCGGCGTGGGTGCTTTCCATGACGCTGCTCGGCTACGGGCTGGGGAACTCGATCCCGAACCTCGAGCACCACATCGAGAAGGTCATCGTGGTGGTGGTGCTCGTGTCGATCGCGCCCGGGATCGTCGAGTACCTGCGCGCCCGCCGCCGCGCGGCCGCCGAGCAGCGGGCGGTCGAGGGCCGGAGCGACCTGTAGCGAGGCCGCGGGCGTCCGGCCCTTCAGCCCTCGCTCTCCCCGTAGAAGACGCGCTCGTAGGGGCAGGTCAGGTCGCGCTCCGGAGGGTCCGGGTACAGGTAACGTCCGCCCCTGTGGCTCCGCAGCGCGTGGG